>CAVYPA010000009.1:0-227601 GCA_963770295.1 uncultured Alphaproteobacteria bacterium | reverse complement strand
CCCTTCTGGGAGACCCCAGTGCTAATTCAGCCGTCGGGCCTTGGTGGGACTAACTGGTCGCCGATGCCATATAGCCCCGATACGGGCTATTTCTATGTACCTGGCACGGTACGCAATAGCGCCTTTACACGCTACGGCGACAAATACGTGCGCGGTTTGCGCTATGTCGGTGGCGGGCAATCGGCGCCAATTGGCTCGCCTATGAGAGGAACTTTTACGGCGATCGACAGCAAGACAAACAAGATAGTCTGGCAGCACAAGACACCTTACCGCATGGGTGGGGGGGGCGGCTCAACCGCGACAGCGGGTGGCCTGGTCTTTCGCGGTGAGCCTGATGGTAACTTCTTGGCGCTTGATGCCAAGACAGGACAAGAGCTATGGCGGTTCCAGACCGGTTTTGGAGCTGACGCCCCTCCGGTGACCTATGAGGTCGGCGGCGAGCAGTACATCGTCATTGCAACGGGTGGCAACTCCCTCCAGGGGAGTGCCTACGGTGATGCCGTTTGGTCCTTCTCTCTCAAGGGCCAATTGGGTCCCTTGTGGCCGCCTCCGCCGCCCGCGACGGTTGCCGGACCCACGGGGCCGATCATTGCAGGGGCCGACGCCATCAAGATCGGCGGCAATAATGTAGAGTACAGCTACGCACCGAGCCGCGTGCGGATCAAAACGGGGACCACGGTGACCTTCACCAACGTCGGCGATCTTCCTCACGATGCCGCTGCGTTGAAGCAGGGTGAGTGGGGTACTGGTGCGCTGGCGAAAGGCGAGTCGAAGGTAATCACCTTCACCCAGCCGGGTATCCACTATTACATCTGCACACCGCACCCTTGGATGTATGGCCAGATTATTGTGGAGCCATGAACCGGAGCTCCGCAGATTGGTTCGCGCGGAGGCACTGCGCTGCTCGATGGTCGAGCTGATCAGCAAAGGTCCGCCCTACGAGGTTGCGACGCGGGCACTTCATGCTGGCGGACGAGGCCGGCCGCTGCTTGGCGGCCGGAGCAGCGGCTAGTTCATGAGCTTAAGACACTGCGCACAGCTATTAACTGGTACAACGCCGAGCATGGCCCTCTGCCGAGTGTGCCAAAGGTCACGCTGCCCGAGAAGAAGCCGCAGCGGGCCAACTACTACCTTACCCGCAAGGAAGCGGCGGACCGCATTCGTGCGGCGCGCTCAAACCCACGCCTTCGCCACGTCGCCCGCCTGCTCTTGATCGGCGTCTACACCGGTACGCGGCCGGGTGCAATTCTCGGGCTGCAATGGTTACCATCGGCCACTGGTGGCTGGTTCGACCTTGAGAACGAGATCCTCCACCGCAGGAGCGGCGAGGGTCGGCAGTCCCGCAAGCGACAGCCGCCCGCGCGCATCCATGCCCGGCTGCTGCCGCATCTGCGCCGCTGGAAGCGGATAGATCTGGCGCTGGGCATTGCGCACGTGGTCCACTATCAGGGCGGGCAAGTCCGCAAGCTGCGGAACTCTTGGCCGACCGTGGCGCGCTTGGCCGAGGCTGCCAAGCCTGACGCCCCGCACATCGTCCGCCACACTGCCGCGACCTGGCAAATGCAGGCCGGCACTCCGCTCTATGAGGCTGCGGGCTACCTTGGCATGAGCCCAGAGACCCTATGGGACATCTACGGGCACCATCACCCCGACTTCCAGAAGGTCGCGGCCAGCGCTAGCAACCGGCGACCTGCGCCCAAGGTTGCCCAAGGTTCACGGAAAACTTCATGAACCGAAATCGAACAAAACTGGGCGCGATCGCAGCGAAATCCGTTCTTTTCCAATGGACCGCGCATCGGCGACTTTCTTCCGGAGCAAGGGGTCGGGAGTTCGAATCTCCCCGCTCCGACCAACACCTAAGGTCTATACAACAGCCGTTCGCGCAACCATGCTGTTGAGCGCGCCCGCCCGGCGCCCCGACGGGAGCCCTTCCCGGCGCAGGCCGCGACCAGGGCCTCGGCGCAAGCTCGCCCGGGCGCTCGGTCGGAGGGCTTGGACCCGTCGCGAAGACCCGCCTCTTTTTTTTGCTTCGACTATTTCATAGCGATTGGCCTCGCCAAAAGTCCGATTTCAAAAAGCGTTCCCGACGCCCATTTCTGTGACCACATCAGCAAGGAGCCAAAGGCCATGGCGGGGCATGGGCCTGGCGCAAGCCAATTTGTCGCCGCGATGATTGGGTGGGCTGCGGGCACGGTGCTCGGGGTGCTGATCGCTGCTGGGGCAAGCCTGGTCGTGACCAGTTCGGCCCGCCAGCACGCGGCGCCGTCGCCGCGCCAGTGCGAGCCCGCCTCTCGGCCTCCACCGCAAAAGCGGTTGCCGCCCGCGCCGGCGCCTGCCGGTGCAAGCGAGCCAACGCCACCTGATGGCTAGGGCCTCTTGAGCGGGGCGGATGCAGCAAATGCCGTCAAGGGACCAGCGGCCGCTGCCCCAGGCTGGGTGTATCGGCGCCAAGTGAAAAGATCGGCCGGCGACGGAGCAAACCAATAGCCAAGGCGATGCATCTGGCTTCGCATTGGTGCTGAGCCCAGCTGCCGAGCACGGAGCGGCCCGCCAATAGCCACGCAAAAACGCAGGCCGAGTTTTCTGCGCATTCGGGCGAAGGCGCAAATTCGTTGTCGCGCAAGGCGTTGGCGGTATCTACCGAATGCGGACGATAGCCTGTTGCAACGAGGTAACGCTCGAAAAATCGGCACGAAACCAACGCCGCACTTGGGCGTTTTTATACCAGGTGAAACAATGGTGGAGTCGACCATGAACGCGTTCCGTAAAACGCTTCTTATCGGCGCGGGTGCGTTGGCGTTGACAGCTACAGCGGCGTCAGCTGCGGTGATTTGTAACGATGAAGGCGATTGCTGGCGCGTGCACGGGAGGCCGGCCTATGGTCCCGACCTGCGGCTGAGCATCCATCCCGACAGCTGGAAGTGGTCGCGGCATGAGCACTTCCGCTGGCGCGAGCCAGGCCGTGGTCACGGCTACTGGCGCGGAGGCAATTGGGTCGTAATCCGATAAGTCTCCTGCTCCAAATTTAACTAGAAAAAGCCGCCCCTCGCGGGCGGCTTTTTTTGCGCTTGCTCGACCTCTCTCGCACCTGAAGGGTCAAGCTGGGTGCGGCGTGCAAGCGGGCGCTCTCCGCTGACCGACGCCAAGGCTGAGCTGCTGTTCTAGACGGGGCCACGGACGCGTACTCCCTCGTGCCGGTTACAGCGCGACTTAGCACGGCGGCAGCGCTGGACCGCCACCAACATCATCATTCCCGAACAATGCCCCGTTTTGGGCTGCGCCCGAGGTCATGATGCCGCCATGGTTGATGCGCAGCTTGCGCCCCGTGTGGTGCCCACCCCGTAAGTGGGAGAGGCAAAGTTGCGCCCCGGCCGGTTGGGGGCGGCGTGCGGCATCAACGCGTCACTTGCGCGCGTTCCACAGCTGCGGTCAACGGCCGCGCCATGATTCCCCGCCCGACGTCGCGGGATTAAAAAAAGGGAATAATTGCCGCCTTGCTCGTCAGATCGGTCACGGCACCCTGTCGCGGCGTTTTAGGTCGAAAAACCGTTGTCCTTCTTGCGATCGGGATTGCGCCTAGCCGAAGCCGGGCGCCTGAACTAACATCCGAGTCGGACCACCGGGCGGGGGCTTGGCCGGGCCAAAGCGCGCGTCTTTCTTCGACGCACAGCCCGCGACGGGCGCGGGATCCGGAGCGATTGCGCAGCGGGCCCACGGGAGTGGGAGCTAAGTCCAATGGGGGTCCTTGCTGATCGCACGCGCCCTCGAGATGACGGAGGAAAACCAGGGTTTGGCTTTGGGTGTGGCAGGGAATATGACTGGCGCTAACATTCGCGGCCTGCTGTTGGCTGGACTGGCGATGCTTTTCTCCTCGGTCGGCGACGGTCTGGCGCAGGACGCCAAGCCACCCAGCGCTCCATCGGCAGCGGGCGATATCGCTAATTTTTTCGGACAGGTTGGAGATCAGATTTACGAGGACTGCATCTTCGAATTATCGCAGGAACAAGTCGAGGTGCAGCAGGCGCTGATTGAGGCCTACATAAAACAAGGTGCGACCCACGTTCTCGCACGGCAGCTTGCCGTAAAGCAGATCCATCCGCCCAAATTGTCGGCTGAGTGCGAGCAAATGCGAGGTTCCTCAAAGATGGCGGCGCCAAAGACGGTCGCACCACCCTCCGCGCCCAAGAAGGCGCCGGTCGTCGCCGCCTTGCCAAAGCCCGCGACGGAGGCGTCTTCGCCGAGCGTTGCGCTCGCCGACAAGAAGGTGCTGCCGCAGTGGGATTGCGCTCCTGGCATCGACTACGTCACCATCCAGCACAAGGGATATGAGAGAAAACTGACGGACGGTGAAATTTGCAGCCCGTTTGACGATGTCGTCCGGCAGGTGCCTGAGGCGCTCAAAAGCTTCCGCTTCGGTTACACCATCAGGACCGGCCGCCTATTTGTCATTGCCGACGATCCTCAGCTCGCCGGCAAAACCATCGCCTGGGCGATCTCCGGCCGAGAGGCCTGCAGAAACAATCCCGATCCTGATTGCTTGGCGGCGCGCGCCGTCGGGCCTCTGCCACCGGGACAATATTCGTTCGGGTCCGGCAAGGAGAGCAGGGTGAGCTGGGGACCCAAGACCCAACGCATG
Organism: uncultured Alphaproteobacteria bacterium; assembly: GCA_963770295.1. Lineage (GTDB taxonomy): Bacteria > Pseudomonadota > Alphaproteobacteria > Rhizobiales > Hyphomicrobiaceae > AWTP1-13. Next base: position 222,965 of record CAVYPA010000009.1, on the reverse strand, counting down.
GTGGCGGGCATCTACCTGACGAAGTTGTGGAACCGGGAGAAGTTTACCTCGGCGCAAACCGCCGCCATCCTGGCGCGTGGCAACATTGCCATTCACGTACGCTTGAAGGGTGAAATGTCTGAGGCCTGTTTGGGACTGGGGCCTAATGGTTGGGCCTATGTCTCCTCGCTCATCAAAGACGGTCGCGCCGGTGGCGTGAACGTCTACATCGATGAACCCTATCCGCAGGTTGCCGAAACGCCGCCCATTGTCCGGGTGTCTTCGTTTTCGTTGTCCTCGCTCTTCAAATAGCGCCAATGTGGGTTGCGCTGCGGCCCTTTTGATTTTTTTCAATCAGCCAACCAACATCGGCCCGCTTGCTGGCGCTTGCGGTCGCTCGCCCGCCGCCAGCATGTTGAAGAGGAGGAGCGCAGTCACCTCCGAGGTGGTGGCAAGTTGCCTGGCCACAAAGATAAGGGGGACGTGAACGTGCGTTGCATCGGGCGACGTCAGCGCGAAATATTCCCAGCCTTGCCACAGGTATCGCTGCCACTGCCAGCCCGTGACGTGGGCCACGGCCTCGCCGAAGGTCGCGGCGACGGCGGCCTGCTCCTGCTCGGAGGGGCTTTTGCCTTGACGCTTGCAGCTGCGCAACCAGCGATCCACCGATTGGGCAACGAGCCCTGGATCGGTCGCCTCGCCCAGGCCGAGGATGCCGCGTCCGGTGGCGCTTAGGGCCGCCAGCTCGTCGCGCCCGATCCCATCCAGGGGCGCCAGGGCGGCGCTTGGCTCGGCCCGATCGTCGGCCGGAAAGTCCGGCAGGGGTTCATCGGCGTCGGATTGATCCGGTTCATCGCCCGAGGCGTCCGGATCGGTTCGCGGCATGCCGAGCTCCACTGCCTTGTCGAACATCTGAGCAGGATTGGCCATGCGCTCGAAAGCAGATCGAACGCAACGCTCGAAATCCATGACTTCGAACTCATTTTCATCGATGCATTCGCGCGCTGCGGCGACGGCGGCCAGGCTTGCGGCGTGGACGGTTGTCGACGCCGGCGCCAGGATCGCCAGAGCCTCAATGACGTTGCCGACTGGATACCAGCTCACATGCGCCCCCGTGCCGTGTCGCGCAATCGCCCGCTGCAGCCAGGCCAAAAGCGGCGCATAGGCGCGGTCGGTGGGGCAAGCGTTGGCGAGGGCCTTGGCGGCGACCGCCAGGGCACTTGCGCGTGCGCCATCGGGGCCGGGGAGGGGATCACAGCCGCCGTTGCGGGCAATGATGGCAAGAAAGGTTGCTTGCGCGCTCGAAGCTTCCGCGCCGAAATCGGCCAGAACCTGCAAGGCCCGCAGCGAAGCGGCGACGTCGTCTTCGGCAGCCACGCGCGTCACGGCGGCGATGAGATCGGCTCCCCGGGGTGGCGGACACTCACGCGCCGCCGTTACGGCGTGCCACGCCTGGGGGGCGGCAGGATCCCTTAGCAGGCCCTGAACGAGCGCGCTGGCCAGCGCCGGGCGCTTGCCGGCTATGGTCATTAGAAGCTTGGCGGCGCGCTGCCGGTCCTCCGGATCGGGCGATTGCGCCCGGCCGGCGATCGCCGCAAAGGCACGGTCGATCACGGCATCGCTGGCGTTTCTGATGAGGTCGCTGGCAACAAGAAAACGGCCAAAATCGCTGGCGAAGGCGCCAGCAAAAACCGCATCTAGGACCTCCGGGTCATCGCCCGCAATCTGCCAAAGGGCTTTGAGGACATCGCTGTCGCCGGGCGTTTGGCGCAAGGCGGCCTTAAGAGCTGGGATCGCCGCCAAGGCCGATGGGCCGATCGAACCCAGACAGACGGTCGCGCGAGCGACCAGGCCAGGCGGCGCGCCCTTCGCGCGGAGCGCCAGCAAGAGGGGTACGGCGTCGGTGGCTCCAGAGCCGATGCGTGGGAAAATGCCGCCAGCTAAGTGCTGGACCGCGCGGCTTTCATCCTCCAGCATCGCCGCCACCTTGACCGCAAGCGAGCGCGCGGCATGGCCATGCGCGGCCGCGTGCACAAGCGCGACCAGGCGCTGCTCCTCGTGCGGCGCATCGAGCTTCTGGGCGACAACGTCGAGGGGCGCAGGTGTCTGAGCCATCCTCGCGAGTCTGCGATGGATAAATGTCAACCCTAAGGACGACGCGCGCTTGCCCTCGGCAATCGACAACGCGGGACCGTGGGCATGACCGGGGCTTGCAGCTGTAGCAACTCCAGGTTTTATGCTGCGCCAACGCCATGAGTTGGGGGGCTGGTGAACCAACGTTGGCCAGGCGACGTTGAGGATTGACCAATGCGAAGGCGAACGACAGCTCAACAAGCAAGTCGCAGACGCACCATCAATCCAGAGTTACCGCGCTTCGTCTATCCTAATGGGAGCGGCTATCGGGCATTGATCCGCAGTGGCGATAAGATCCTCTATCTCGGGACCTTCGACACCCCTGAAAAGGCGAGCGAGGCCGCCGAGCGGATGGCGCGAGAGCTGCGCCGCGAGGCCAATCCGCGCTCGAAACGGCCGAGCGCCGGCGGCGCCAAGGACAAAGCCACGTCCGGGCGGAGGGCGGTGAAGCGGCGGCGACGGTCCGCCTCATAGGCCAAGGCGGCTTTGCTTCGGGCTCCGGCGGCCGGTTAGGGCGGCACACCACGCGCGCCCCCAATTGCAGCCTGTGTCAGGAGAAGGGAGCTGCCGGCGTCGGCCTGTTAGGGGCTTAGAACTCGAAGGCAGCCTGCGCAGGTCGTCCAGGCGCGAGGGGGACGCCCTCCAATTCGAGCATGCGCCGTTTGGCGGTTACGCCGCCCGGTGCGGAAAAGCCGCCGAGCTTACCGCCCGCGGCCAACACCCGGTGGCAGGGGATGATGAGGGGTACCGGGTTATGGGCCATGGCCTGGCCGACATCGCGGGCGGCCTCCGGCCCAGCGCCCAGCTCCTTTGCCAGCGCGCCGTAGGTGGTTGTGTGGCCCCATTGAACCCGTCGCGCCGCGGCATAGACCCGGTCGAAAAAATCCGTCTGGGTGCCAAGGTCGAGCTTGAGGTCGGCAAAATCCGTCTGTTCACCGGCAAAGTAGCGTCTCGCGGCGCTAACCGCGCGCGCTACGTCCGCCGCCGGCGTGCCCGGTTGGGCGTGCGGCAGGCGGCGCCGCAGCTGGCGGTTGGCCGCTTCGGCACTTTTGGCCGGCAGCTGAAAGCGCGTGATGCCGGCGGTGGTCCAGGCGATACCGCAAAAGCCGCTCGCCGTCTCGAAGACGAGATAGTGCTGCTCGGTGGGGGGCATTGCACGCCTTTTTGCCTGGGCTCGGTTCTCATCGCCAAAATTGTGCTGCACCGGGCGGACTTCAACCCGATTCCTGCCCGGCGTCATGGACGTCCTGCCTATGCCGCGAGCCGCAAAGGCCAAGACGCCAGCAGGCGAGCGGCGACAGTGCGCCACGCCCGCCAGCGTCTAGGGGGTGCCGAGCTATGGGGTCGTGGCGGTTCAGTCGAGCCGAGCGTGGACGAAATCGATGATGCGTTGCAGGGCCAGCGGGGCCGCCTTGGAGGCCGGATTGCGAATGAAACCCTCGCCCTCACCCTCGTAGAGGGCAAGCTCAAGCTCGCCGCCGCGCTTGCGGTAGCTTGCCACGAAGCGTTCAAGATCGACGCGTGGGTGCACGACATCGTTGCCGCCTTGCACATAAAGTACTGGTGGCATCTCGACTGCCTCGCCACGCTCCAAAATACCAACAGGATTGCCCTCTTCCATCGCCTCCTCCGTCTGCCAAAACTTGATGTGCAGGGGAATAACGCGATCAATTTGCTCAGGGTATTTGCCGCCCGCGGCCTGCAGGCGCTTGGCGTGGTGGAAACGGCGTAGTGGATCGATGACCGGCCAGATCAGCACGACGGCAGCGACGCTGGCATCGAGCTCGGCGGGACGCGGCAGAGGGATGGCGGCATAGCGCGGGTCGCGCGGCCGCATGGCTGAGAGCATGGCCTGGTGGGCACCGCTCGAGACGCCGAGCAGACCGACGCGGTCCGCCCGCGATTTGAGCTCGCCGGCGCGTGCCTTCAGCCAGCGGATGGCATAGTTGATGTCGGCCAGTGAAGCCGGATAGCCGGCAATCGGCGGCATGCGAAAGTCGAGGGCGGCAACGACCACGCCGCTGTTTGCCAGCGCCTCGTTGAAAAGGGCATCGGACGTGCGATCCTGGCCGCACCAGGCGCCACCGTGTAGGTCGATCAACAACGGGAAGGGCCCAGCACCGTTCGGTCTAAACAGGCGCAAGAGGAGCGGCTTGCCGTCGTGGTGCAGATATTCGATGTCCTCGACGGTGAATGCGTCAGCGCCGGCCGCTGGCTTGCTGGCAGCGTTGCTCGTGAGCATAGGCGGTTCCTCCACGTCAGCATGACAAGAGCCGGCCATACGGGGATTGCGGGCTCGCCCTAGCTTGACATGCGGGCCCGGAAAGGGAAATGCCTGGGGCGCGCCGCTGCCTTCGCCTCCGGCCGTGGCGTAGGGCTCGGCCGCGCTCGCCGGCGGGCCGCGGCTAGCGGAAGGAAGCGGCGCCTCACGGAGCTCGAGTTGCCGGTGTGGCGCCGAGCCTCTTTAGATCACGGCGATTGCTTCCACTTCGATGAGCCAGCCCGGTTGCGCCAAGGCGGTGACGCCAACCAGTGTGGAGGCGGGACCCTTCTTGCCGAAAAATTCCTCGCGTATCGACGCCAGATCGTTGCGATGCCGAATGTCGACGAGATAGGTCGTCAACTTCACGATATTCGCGAGTGAGCCACCTGCGGCCTCGACCTGCGCCTTTAGCGCGTCGTAGGTAGCGCGCGCCTGGGCGGCAAAGTCACCGGGGTGCCCGGGCTGGCCCTTGTCGTCGTAGGCCACCTGGCCGGAAACAAACAAAATGCTCTGCGCTCCCGTGACCTTCATCGTTTGGGTGTATGTGGGTGGATCGAACACGCTTTTTGCTGCAAGTCTTTCAATCGTGGCCGCCATACCAGCTCTCCTCCCAAGGGTTCCTTGCTCAAATAAAAGCGCGCGCGCCCGCAGCCCGCGCATTCGGCAACCGAGCGCCGCTTTGGTCGTGCCGAGGACGCCGGGGGCGCCCGCCATTTTGGGCGCCAATGGCTGCTCAGCCAATCAAAACTTTCAAAGCCACAAACGGCGATCCGTTCGTGTCCAGCTCTGCCTGAGCCCTTAGTCGTCGAACACGGCGACGGCACGGATCGGCGAGCCGGTGCCGTCGCGCCATTTGAGCGGCAGACCGATGAAACGGAATAGGCCCTGCCCGAGCAAGCTCTCGAGATTGCAAAGGCTCTCGATGTGCGTGATGCCGAGCTCTAAGCACGCCTTGTGCACGAGCGCGTTGATGTCACCCTCCGGACCCGGGCGCATGGAGTCGATGCCGAAATGCACAATGCCTTGCTCCGCCAGCCATTCGGTTGCTGCGACATTGACACCGGGGTTGTCGGTGGCATAGGCGGGTCGGGGAAAGGTGCGGGCATGATGACCCGTGCAGAGCAGGATGGTGCCGCGCGGCGGGATCGCAACGCCTGCCGCTTTCACGGCCGCCTGCAAGTCGCTCGGAGCGATTTCCGCTCTGGCTGCGATGTGCCGCAGGTCAAGGCAGATGCCTGGCACGATGCAGTTCTCGAGCGGATACTCGTTAATGGGTATGCCGCTGCGGCCGAAGTGACGCGGTGCATCGATGTGCGTGCCGCCATGGTCGGGCATGGAGAAATACATGACGCTGTTGCCGTGCACATTGCCGGAATCGGCAAAGGCTTCCTCATGTGTTTTCCAAACGCCATGGATGATGGGCGGCTGGCCCGGGTAGCTCGGGGTGCGATGGTAGAGCTCGCGGCTGAGGTCAATAATGCGCATTGGGGTCTCCATCTCGCGGGGCTCGAAGACTACACGCGTTTTCAACGAGGCGGTGACCCAATTGGTGCCTGACGGAGGTGCAACTACGCTAGCTGGGAGGTGCCGGAGTTTTGCCGAGCCGTCGGGTCATCCAAGGGACAGGCCCAGGCCTTGCGCGATCTGGGCCGGGGAGCCGCGCGGGGTTGCCCTGCGGGCCGCGTGCACCTTGGGCGCGGCAAAATCCGGCGAACCCGCTGGCCAATGTGACTGCGCTCATACTTCGTTTCCCCGGCGCTGTGTCACAATTTTTCGGCATGCGGAGCCGAGACGAGAACGACCCTTAGCCTTTTCATGAACGTGGCGGTATGGCTGGCGAGGGGCCGACAACTCGCCTTTCGGCAAACAAGCGACAAAGGCTATGTCTACTGTCAGGTCACCATCTCCTTGAAGATTTGCATACGGTCGGTTTTGCGAGTTGGGATGACGCGGCCGAGGTGGCAATCGAGCACGCTGTTCGTCAGCAACACGAAAGCCTGCTGTGAGCTTTGCGCTCGTCAATTCTCGCGGCCCGCCGCGTCGCGGCTAAACTAGCGCCAGGACGACCATGCAGTCTGTGCCGATCACGATAAATCACCTTGAGATCCTAGGCAACCATCCCATCCTTGGCGAGCTGCCAAGGGCAAGCATCCAGCGCCTCCTCTCCTGTGCGACAACGCGCAAGCTTCGACGGGGCGCAACCATCTTTGCCAAGGGCGATGCTGGCACGCAGCTGATCGCCGTCCTGTCCGGCCGCGTAAAGATCATCGTGTCCTCGCCTGAGGGGCGCGAGGCGGTCCTCAATGTCGTGCATGAGGGCGAGGTCTTCGGCGAAATCGCCTTGTTTGATGGTTGCCCGCGTACGGCAAGCGCGATCGCCGTTACCGACTGCGAGCTATTGAGTATTGATCGACGTCACTTTTTGCCGATGGTGCGCGAGCAGCCTGACGTCGCCATCAAGTTGATCGAAATCCTGTGTGCACGGCTGCGACGCTCGAGCGAGCAGTACGAGGACATAATGTTTCTCAATCTGCGCGCGCGGGTGGCGAAGGTGTTGTTGCGACTGGCCGAAGAAGTCGGTGGCCCGCCGCCCCGCAAGGTGCTGGTGACACAGCAGGAAATGAGCCAAATGGCGGGGATGTCGCGAGAGAGTATCAACAAACAGTTGCGCTCCTGGGCACAAGCCAAATGGGTGCGGTTGGAACGCGGGGGAGTGGTGGTCCTGAGGCCAGAGGCGCTGCTAAGCATCATCCAGCTTCCCGACAGCGCCAAGGCCGTGCCGGCGTAGGGTTGAGCGCGTCGGGCCGACGCCAAGCGCGCTACCAACCGCTGCGCGCCATGCTCCCTGCGCTAGAACCCAGGCGTGCGTGCTAACCTGTAAGATGATGCCTTGGGTTTTCCACCCATTGCCGAAAAGCGCGACGCTGGCAGATATCCGCGTACCAACGCGCCAGGTTCGCCATTGGCGGACGCTCGATGTCGTAGAGGTGCCAGCGATGGGTGTGAACGCCGATCGGAATGTCGCCGATGCTAAAGTGGCCCCCGGCGATGAAACGCGAGCGCCCAAGCGCTTCGTCGATGATGCGGAAGGCCGCGACCAGGTCGTGGCGCGCGCGCTCGAGTTCGCGGGCATCGCGCGCTTGCGCCGGTAAGCGGACGAGCTGCATCACCAAGGTGTGTTGGCCGCTCATGAGATGATTGTTGTCCCAGTCCATCCACTGGGCCGCCCGGGCAAAAATCCGGAGGTCGTCGCCGTACAGCAGCAGCGGCGCGTACTTGCTGGCGAGGTAGCGCACGATGGCATTGGACTCCCACAAGATGAAGCCATCGTCGTCGAGCGTCGGCACGGTGCCATTTGGATTCATCGCCCGATAGGCGGAACTCCCCGACGACGCCGTGCGGGAGGTGGCCTCGGTACACGCTGCCGTTTGCGCCCATGGTGGCGCTGGCCAGGATGAAGTCGAACTCGAGGCCGATTTCTGAAAGGGTCCACAGCACCTTCAGCGTTCGCGTTGAGGTCGGACGCCCCCATAGCCTCAGCATGCTGTCCCCCTATGGCTCGAGGTAAAGGACCGGGGAATTGTTTCCTGCGCTCCTTCGCTTGGCAAGGTCGCGGCGGGCGCGCCTTGAGCGCCCGGGGCGCGCCAGTGCACTGTGGCATCGGTCAAGCGTTGTGGTCCGGCGTCCGGTCCTGACCGCGGACATGATCCGGTAGGCCAGGCTTGTCGTCCCTCGGCCCTCCAGACACACCGTCTCGCAGATCAGGGTTTGGCCCGAGTGCGTCGCCACCGCTGGAAGGTTCATCAAGATCAGCCTCTCGCAGCCGCCACCGCCGCACTGGCACTCGGCGAATAAGCCAGAGCTTTTAACCGTTTCATGGGGTGATGGGCATGGTCCTAAACCGTCGGCATGTCTTGCAGGGTCTGTTGGCGGGGAGTGCGCTCCCCGCACAAGTTCCAACATCTGCTCGGGCCGGCACCGAGCCCTCGTCGGTGACCCTCGATAACGGCTTTCGCGCCCACTTTGTCGTTAATGATTCACGCTACATCGCGGCCGCGTTGGTGCTGCGGAGCAGCGAAATCCGCGCTTCCGACGGGCTTGGGCACATGCTCGAGCACACCTCGTTTGTTGGCGCCGCCGGTGACCATGAGGCGAGCCAAATCAAGAAAATGCATCAAAACTACATTCAGGAGAGCAATGCCACCACGGGGCCTGGTGTGATTCAGTGGCAGGCGATGTTCTTGCCCAAGTACCTGGAGCAGGTGTTGGGCCTGCTGGCCCTCACCAGTCTCGATCAGAAATGTGATGTCGAGACGGTAAGGCAGGAAGCGCGGGTGGTCCTCCAGGAGCTTTACCTCGACCGTTATGACGCCAGGGCCGGGCACAGAAGATTGTTCGAGGCGGCCCTGTTTGGCAGTCGTCATCCCTATGGGGCCGACACGACCGAAGCCGAAATAGCCATCGCGAAGCAGCCGCCGGCGATGCTTGCTGCCGAGCTGCGCGAATACGCCCAGAAAATTAGGCTGCCGGCGAACATGCAACTTTTCCTCGCCGGCGGCTTCGACGCCAGCAGCACGGCCGCCATGGTGGGCAAGTCTTTTGGCAGCTATCCCTTTGCCGAGGGTCCGATGCTGGCGGTGCCACAGGTGCCGGTAACGCTGGCGCATAGGGCGTTTTCCGCTTCAGCGCCGGAGCTACGCCGTCCCTTGTCCCAAATCAAGATCGCCTGGAACACCGGCGTCAGCGTGACCCATGCCGAGGCCAAGGTGGTGCTCGCGCTCAGCGAGTATTTGAATGCGATGCTGTTCAATCGCTTGCGGGAGCGCCACGGGGATGCCTATGCGCCCGTGGCCTCCTACCAGCCGGACGAATGTTCGGGCATTTTTGAAATCAACATTCCGAGCACCCAGGCCTCGCAGCGGATTGAGCGCAAAGTGTTTGAAGGCATAGCCGGCCTGAAGGAGAGTATCGATGCCAGCGAGCTCGAGCGCTTTCGCGATCGCGTTGAGCTCAAACGCCGGAAGAACGCGGAAAGCAACGAGAGCATCGTCGAGCGGCTGGTGCAAAGGGCCGTGGAAGGCGGCTCGATCCACGACCTCAATCTCGAGGCGGTAACCGCCGACAGCGTCCTTGCCGCCGCACGGCGGTACCTCCCCTCCTACGAGGGTGCCTATGTGCGGCTATCCTTAGTTGGGCGATAACCGGCCCGGGGGCCAGCCTCGACCTGCCGGCGTTAGGGATTTGCGGTGAAGACGATCGTGACGGGGCTAGCGATCTTGATGACCTGTCGACCTCAGTCCGCCCGAGGCTGCGCCAACCGCAAACGTGACGATCGCGTCGCCGCCTTCGTTGGCGGCATAGAGGAAACGCCCTACCGGGTCGAGCCCCACCAAGCGCGGGCCAGCCCCCAGCGTCGGTTGCCAGCCCGCGGGCGTCAGCAAGCCGGTTGTGGCGTTGCAACGATTGATGGGCGAGCCACACGGCCGAAGCCGGCGCCGGCAAAACCAGGCTCGGCCGAAGCCAACCCTCCTCGCCCCTAGCCTTTATCCGCAATCGGTGCATGAGTGTCGCGTGCGATCTTTACCTAGCGGAGACGATGCATGACCGCCGATGTCGAGGGTACGCAGCAGATTGCCGGATTTTGCGGCCTGTGCATCGCGCGCTGCGGCACGATCGCCACCGTCGAGGCTGGGCGCTTCACGCGGCTTAACCCCGATCCAAGCCATCCCACCGGCGCGGCCCTGTGCGCCAAAGGCCGTGCCGCACCCGACCTTGTCTACAGCAAGGATCGCTTGACGCGACCCTTGCGCCGCCGGCAACCAAAGGGCCATCCCGATCCGGGCTGGGAGGAGATTTCTTGGGACCTGGCGCTCACCGAGACGGTCGCAGCCATGCGCCGCATCGCCGACCAGTTCGGGCCGGCGGCCGTGGCCTTCAGCCAATGTTCACCGTCGACCACGGCCATCGGTGACGCCAGCAGCTTCGTACGGCGTCTCATGCATGCTTTTGGCACCCCGAACCAGGTCTCCTCGCTCGACCTGTGCGGTTGGGGACGCGGCTATGCCACGCGCTACGCTTTTGGCGTCGGTAGCGTGGGGACGGGCAGTGCCGGCGGCGCCATGCCGGATATCGAGCGTTCCGGCTGCCTGCTGCTTTGGGGTTACAATCCCTCCCATTCGCGCCTGACCCACGCCACCGCGACGGTCGCGGCGCTAAAGCGCGGGTTGAAACTGATCGTGGTCGACCCGCGCAACGCCGGCCTCGCCAACAAGGCCGACGTCTGGTTACGCCTGCGCCCGGGCACGGACGGGGCGTTGGCCTTGGGATTGGCCAATCTCATGATCCAGCGCGGCTGGTACGACCGCGACTTCATTCGCGACTGGAGCAATGGACCGCTGCTGGTGCGCTCCGACACTGGGCGCTTGTTGCGCGAGAGCGATCTGGTCCCGGGCGGGGATGCACGCAGGTTTATCGCCTGGGATGCGCGGGCGTGTTGCTCCACGGTCTACGACCCCGACAGCGGTCGCTATCTGGTCGACAGTCAATCGCTGGCCCTTGAGGGCGACTACCGCATCGATGCGGCGAACGGTCCGATCAGTTGCCAGCCGGTCTTCGCTCACTATGCCTCCCTGTGCCGAAAGTATTCGCCAGAGGTGGTAGAGGCGACGTGCTGGATAGCGCCAAAAGACCTCGAGGAGGCCGCGCGTCTGATCTGGCACGCCCGCCCGATCTCCTACTACGCCTGGAGCGGGCACGAACAACACGCCAACACAACGGAGAACGCCCGAGCCATTGCGTTGCTCTATGCGTTGACCGGCTGCTTCGATGCGCCCGGTGGTAACGTGCTATTTCCTTCAGTCCCGAGTGCGCCGGTCACGGGGGAAGAGCTTTGCGCCGACCGGTCGCTTGCTCCCGCCATCGGTGCCGCCGAACGCCCGCTAGGGCCGGCGCACTGGAACCATGTCTCTGCCCACGATTTCTATCGTGCCGTCCTCGAAGGCACCCCTTATCCGGTACGTGGGCTCATCGGTTTTGGCACCAATCTATTGCTCGCCCAGGCCGATCCCTTACGCGGGCGCGCCGCCTTGTCCGCCTTGGAATTCTACGCCCATGCCGATCTCTTCATGACGCCAACCGCAGCGCTGGCTGACATTGTCTTGCCCATTGCGTCCTGCTTCGAGCGCGAAGCCTTGAAGATCGGCTTTGAGATCAATACCGAAGCACAGTCTTTGGTCCAATTCCGCCGCGCCGTGGTGCCGCCGCCGGGCGAAGCGCGACCCGATACCGATTTCATATTCGACCTTGCCATGCGGCTGGGCCTGGGTGAGCATTTCTGGCAAGGCGAGATTGATGCGGCCTACCGCCAGCAGCTCGCTGCCAGCGGTGTGACGCTGGAACAGCTGCGGGCCGAGCCGCGCGGCGTTCGCGTGGCGCTCACGCCGCGGCATCAAAAGTATGCCGAAGTCGATCAGCAGGGGCGCGCGCGCGGGTTTGCCACGCCGTCACGCAAGGTAGAGCTCTGGTCGGAGACCTTCCTCGAACACGGCTATCAGGCGTTGCCGGATTTCGTGGCGCCCGAGGTTGGCCAGCTGGCTCGAGCCGAGCTGGCACAGCGCTACCCGCTTGTGCTGACCTGTGCCAAGCCGATGGTATTCTGCCAAACGCAACACCGCGCCTTGCCTGCCTTGCGCAAGCACGCGCTCGATCCGGAGCTGGAGCTGCATCCCGCGACGGCGGCGGCGCGCAAGATCACCGCCGGCAGCTGGGTGGCGCTGGAAACTCCCGCGGGGGCCATGCGGGCGCGGGCGCGACTGAACGAGAAACTCGATCCTCGCGTGGTGGTGGGCGAGCACGGCTGGTGGCAAGGCTGCGACGCCCTGGGTGCTAGGAGCTACGATCCCTTCAGTCCCGACGGCGCCAATTTCAATGGCACGGTCGATGCCACCCTACGCGATCCCGTGAGTGGTACCCCCGCGCACCGGGCCAATCGCTGCGAGGTACGCCTGGCGCCGCAGGCACCGCTTGAGAGCAAAGCGCGCTAGCTCGCGCGGCGTGCCGCGTTGGGCCGTTACAACATAATGTCGAGGTCGGCGCGGGGCGCGGGCCGTGCCAAGCCCGGCCGCGCGCTATCGCGACAGAGCCTGTGAGGTTTCAGCAGCTGGCAAGATCACCGCACCGGTGGGGTCCACCTTGAAAATCTGTCGGCATGCCGGCAGATCGGGTAAGTAGGCCCGCTTCGAAATTGTAGCACGTCCATCCGAGTTGAGGTGGCGAACCGAGAATTTCCTGACACAGGGTGCGCAGGCACGCTGTGCTCTGGAGCACGCTCTTGGCCCCGCCCGATGCCGCCCGCCTCGGGCCGGCGGTAAGCGGGGAGCCAGTGAGCTTGAGAGCGCGGCACTCGCGCCTTTTCCTCAAGCCTTTGGCGCGTGCTTTCCGCGCGCGGACGTACAACGCATTTGCCCCTTCGACACCTGGCGCTCGAGCCTGGCGGGCGGCCAATCCGTCGCAACCGTTGCTGTTTTGCGGCACAGTGGTGAATCGTCTTGAGCCTACTCGGAGCGATGGTGAATTCCGACGCAACGTTCACCACCACTCAGGCGCGACGCACCATGGCCGGGGTGAGGTCTCGGATCGATGGTGCTCCCACCTGCTGCATGGCGACGCGCAGCTCGGCACGCAGAAGCTCCAACACGCGCTCCACGCCCTCCTGTCCAAAGGCGCCGAGGCCCCAAAGGCAGGGCCGCCCGATGCCGACGCCTTTGGCACCCAGTGCGAGCGCCTTGACGATGTCGGTGCCGCGGCGGAATCCGCTGTCTACCAGCACCGGCATGGTGTCGCCGGCGGCCTCGATGATTTCGGGCAGCGCATCGATAGTCGAGCGTCCGCTGTCCTCGCTGCGTCCACCGTGGTTGGACACGATGATGGCGTCGATGCCGCTCGCCGCGGCCAGCCGCGCGTCTTCATGCGACATGATGCCTTTGAGCAGGAGCTTGGTTGCGACCGTGTCGCGCAAGCGTTTGATAAAGTCCCAGGTCATGTTGGGAGAAAGCACGGTCGATAGCCCCGACAGGTCGAGCCCGTCATAGTTGGGCTTGCGCGCGACATAGCCCCAGCCCGGGGCGTGGCAGGCCGAGCACTGTCGCGTGTCGGTGCGGCGCAGGCGCTGCAGCGTTTCTTGGTTTCTGCCGCCGAGGTCGTCAATGGTCACAACGATCGCCGGGCAGCCCGCGCGCTCCGCCCGCTTCGCCAAAGCCTCGGCGATCTGCCAGCTTGGCGAGGCATAAAGCTGAAACCAGATGGGCGCGCCGCGCGCCGCGGTGGCCTCCTCGATCGAGGTCGTGGCAACGGTCGAAAGCATTTGCAGATGATTGCCGCTCCTTGCCGCCTTGGCGACGGCCACTTCGCCGTCTGGATGAAAGGCGCGATTGCTGGCCGTCGGGCAAATGAAGATCGGGCTATCGCACGCCGTCCCCAGAATAGTGCAGCGCAGGTCGATTTTGCTGACGTCGACGAGCCGCCGCGGGCGAAGCTGGAACTTGAGAAAGCCCTCGCGATTGGCGCGCAAGGTCACTTCGTCGTCGACACCCGCAACCATGTAGCCGAAGTGCGCCGGCGGCACGTGATTGCGCGCCACGGGCTCGAAATCGAAGACGTTGAGGGCCTCCTTCGGAGTGGCGATCAGGTTTTCCAAATCGCGCGGCGCCCACAGCATTGGGTCGGGTAGCCTGCGTGGCGAGGAGGGCGTCTGCGCCAAGGCGGATAGACCGCCGGCGCTGATGAGTGGGCTTGCCGCCAGGAAGCCAAGGAACCGGCGGCGGCTCGTCGCGCGATCAATCGTCGATGGCATGGCAGCCTCACCCATCATGCCAGGACTTTAAAGCAGAGCGGCGGCAGGGGGAAAGAGCCCACGCAGTCCTGGCGGCGCCGACGGAGCCAAGACCTGTGCGCCCGGCATTGGGCGCACAGGCCGCCGTCTGGTGCGGCGGGCTCTAGGGGAAGCGGTGGGGCTTGTCCGAGGACATGGCCGGATGGGTCGACCACTCTTGCAAGGGGTGTGTGGACCGCTCGGAAGGTTTTGTGACACGTTAGGGCTGCGCCCCCTGGTGGTCTATGCACGCCGGCGGCGGACGACCTCGCGTCCGGTGAAAAATGGATATCGTCCCACCGCGCTTCAACGAAACGCGCCGCGTAAACGAGCGTACAATTGAGCAAAATATCACTTTCTCGTGCGGCCGCGCTGATCCTGAGCAAATTTTTCTGTATGCTGTGATTTGGAGCGGCGCTCAGCCTTGGCCTTAATCGACTTTCCCGCACCGCGATCGAGGCGACAGCTGCAGCAGGCTCAGTACCGCTCCCCAATCCTTTGCTTATTCAACTCCGGGCTGTGCTCCAAAGCGCAGCCTTGTTTGTTTGCGAGGGCGCGCGAGGTCGACGCTCAAAGGTGATCGCGGGCGCCCTCTCGTTGGCAAGGTTCGCCGCGGCTGGCAGGTCTGGCACGCCGCTTGTGCCCGGCTCCAACCCGCTCGCGCCTCGATGGTGCTCCCATAGGTATGGCCCCCAATCGTGCTGGGCCTACCAGGGCGCTGGGCCTACCAAGGGTGTTGGGCCTAGGGTTAGGGAGGAGGGAAGCGCAAGCCTCCCTCGCCCCAGGTCCAGAGCTGTGGACCGTGCAGCAACCCCGCAGTGCTGCGCTCCCATCGAGAGCGGGGGAGCTTGCATCCTAGGAGCAAACCTCAAGGGGCGCCAGCGCCATCTCGCAGGCGACGGCCGCACGGTTGTGCCATACTCGTCGGGGGACAATCAGGCCCGAGGAGTGGGAACGCCGTGCGCTCATGGATCGAACTTGCCTGTGTTATCGGAGCATTGGCCTTTGCTTACCCGGCGCAAGCCCAGGACTATCCCAATCGCGCCATCAAGTTCGTCGTGCCGTTTCCGGCCGGGGGCCCCGCCGACACCATCAGCCGTATCCTGACGGAGAAGATGGCGAGCCTAATCGGCCAAAGCATGGTGATCGAGAACCGTGCCGGCGCCGGCGGCCTCACCGGCATCGCCTCGGTGGCCAAGGCGGAACCCGATGGCTACACCATTGCCATCGCCCCTTCGAGCGGCTTGGCGATGAACGTCAACCTTCGCGAGAATATGCCGTTTCAACCGCTCAAGGATCTAGCCCTCATCACGCAGATCGTCTCGGTGCCAGAAATCCTGGTCGTCAACGAAAAGGTCCCGGTCACCTCGCTGGCCGAGCTCGTTAGCCTGGCAAAATCGCAGCCGGGCAAGATGGTGTTCGCCTCGACGGGCCTCGGCGGCATGCCGCATCTGGCCATGGAGCTGCTCAAGCTGACCGCACAAATCGACCTGGTCCACGTTCCCTATACGGGTGCCGCACCCGCGGTGAACGATTTGCTCGGTGGCCACGTCCAGATGATGTTCGCCGACGTGCCCGTGTTGCTCGGCAGCATCCAGTCGGGCAAGCTGCGGGCGCTGGCGATTGGGAGCAAAGCGCGCCTTGCGAGCCTGCCCTCGGTGGCCACCACGGCGGAGCTCGGCATGCCGCAGGTCGAAGCCGACAATTGGTATGGCTTGGTTGCGCCGATTGCCACGCCACAGCCGATCATCGCCAAGATCCACGCTGCGGCCACGCAGGCGCTGCGGTCCGACGAAGTCAAGGACAAGCTTGCCGCGCAAGGTGCCCTCGCCGTCGGCAATTCGTCGGCGGAATTCTCCAGCTACGTTAAAAGCGA
Source organism: uncultured Alphaproteobacteria bacterium (assembly GCA_963770295.1). Lineage (GTDB taxonomy): Bacteria > Pseudomonadota > Alphaproteobacteria > Rhizobiales > Hyphomicrobiaceae > AWTP1-13. Next base: position 206,846 of record CAVYPA010000009.1, on the reverse strand, counting down.
GATCGAGCGCTGGGGTGTCGTCATCGCCGCCACCGGCATCAAGATCAAATGACCGCCGCGGTTATAACTCCTGCTCCCAGGCGGCGGGGATCAATTGAAAGCCAGTGCCCCGCCGAACCAGGTGCGCAAAACCTGGGAAATGCATGTGCATGCCTGTGACGAGGAGGCGGTCGGTGGCGACCATATCGAACACCTTGCGTCGCTGCGCGGCAGCGGCGTCGGCGTCGGTATCGAATTCCATGCAGACTTCGGGCCGTGCGGTCTGCACCTCGGGGACGTGCACGATATCGCCCCAGATCAGCAGCTGATCATTGCCCGAGCTGATCAGAAAGGTGGTGTGACCCGGCGTGTGGCCGGGCCGCGGAATCGCGGTCACGCCGGGAAAGACCTCGCCCGCTGTGAATAGGCGCGTGCGCTTCTTGTAGGGCATGGTCTGCTCGCGTGCGGCCTGAAAATAAAGCTTCTTGGCGCGTTCGGTGGCGCTCGCCATCTTGGCGTCATCGAACCAGTGACGCGGCTCGTGCTCGTGCACGACGAGCTCGGCGTTGGGGTAGTTCAGTTTGCCGGTCTCCATATCGGTGAGGCCGGCCGAATGATCGGGATGCATGTGCGTCAGCAGCACGGCCTCGATGTCGGTCGGAGCGACGCCCGCCGCGCCTAGGTTGGCCAGCAACTTGCCGGCGGTGGGCAACAGATAGTTGCCCGAGCCGGTTTCGATCAGGGCGAGTTGACCGGCCGAATACACCAGGAAGGCGTTCACCGGCGTGCGTCGTGCCGGCCGGAAGTTGTCCGTCAGGATCTGTCGGGCCTCGTCCTGAGAAATATTGCGCAGCACATCGAGCGAGCCATCGAGGAAGCCATCGCTGAGCGCGGTGACGACGATATCGCCGACGCGGTGATGATAGACGCCCGCAATCTGCTGCTGGGGAAGTTTGCTCATGCTGGATCCTCGCCGGTTCGCAAACGCAATAGCAGGCTTTTTCAGTAGGCTTCGACATACTCGGTCGCACGCATCGATGGGCGGGCGGCAAAATCTTCATACCAAGCCGCGAGCCGTGCCCGGCCAGCGCGCCAGTCGTCAGCAGCAAACCTAAAATCCAAGTGCGCCAGGGCACACGCCACCGCGATCTGGCCGATTTGCAACTTTCCAGGGAAATCGGTCGAGCGTTTTTCCAGCTCATCCAGCACCGCGGCGATTTTGAGCCGAAAACTCGACAGATGCGTCGCCGACTGGATGGCGGGCGGGCGGTTCGTCTCGCCAAGCCGCGCGATGATCACCTCCATCAGGCCGTCACCGAGCGCCTGCAGGCGCAGCGCCGGCCAGCGGCAGGATGGATCGGAGGGCACGAGGGGCGGCCCGGCGTGCAAGGTGTCGAAGAACTCACAGATCACGCGCGAAGTCATAGAGCGTCGTGCCGTCCGCCAGCAGCAGCGTCGGGATCTTGTTGAGCGGATTGGCCGCCATCACCTCCGGGTTTGGCTTGTTAGCCGAGACCACGACGCGGCGCGTCTTGAGGCGTTGGGCTAGTCCGGTCTCGTGCGCCGCGACCAGTACCTTGCGCACGAAGGGCGAGCGTGAGGAGGCAAACAGGGTCATTGTGGCCTGCACCTGGTCCATGCGCTCGTCTCGTTTCCCTCGCTTGCGCGATTGTAGCCGGCATGGCGCGCCAATCAAACCCCGGTTGCCGCCGACGGCACGCAGGGGCATAACAGGGTCCTCCGGATCCGCCCACGCCAGGGAAGGCCTCATGTCCGCACCAGCGACCTCGCCATTCAAAACCTATGTTGCCCATCTTGAGCGCGACCAGCTCGCCTACCAATGGAGTTCGGTGGCCGGCCGCGCAGTCTTTTATCCGCGCCTCCTGTGTCCATCAACGGGAAGCGATCAGCTCGAGTGGCGGGTGAGCAAGGGCTTGGGCACGGTTTACTCGACGACCGTGGTGCATCCGCAGGACGCCGCGCCCTACAACGTCGCCCTCGTCGACGTCGATGAGGGCTTCCGCCTGATGAGCCGGGTCGAGGGCATTACCCCGGAGCAGGTACGCATCGGCATGCGCGTGCAATTTCGCGCGCATCGTCCGGGCGGCGAGGAGCCGCCGATGCCCGTTTTCTTTCCGGTGGAGGCCTGAGCCATGCAGGGTCTTAAGCGTGCCAGCGCCGCGATCGTCGGGGTCGCAGAATCCGATCTCGGCCAGGTTGCCGACGGCATGTCGGTGATCGATCTGATGGCACAGGGCACCAAACGGGCGCTCGACGATTGCGGGCTCGACCTGAAGGCGGTCGACGGCTTGTTTTGTGCCACGGCCCAAAGCCGTCTATCGGTGTTGGCGTTTGCCGAGTATCTGGGCATCGACCCGCCGTTCCTCGGCTCCACCATCGTTGGTGGCTCCTCATTCGAGTACCACGTTGCGCACGCTATGGCCGCGATCGAGCAGGGGCTTTGCAACGTCGCGGTGATCGCCTACGGCAGCACCCAGCGTACGGTCGGCCGCAAGCAGGCCTCCCAGCGCGAAATCAATCCCTATGAGACGCCGTTCAAACCGTTCCTTCCCGCCAGCGCCTACGCGCTTGCGGCGGCACGACATATGCATGAATTTGGCACCACGCGCGAGCAACTCGCCGCCGTTGCCGTCGCCGCCCGCGACTGGGCGCTGCTCAATCCGGCGGCCTGGGAAAAGAAACCCTTGACCATCGACGGCGTGCTGTCCTCACGCCTGGTGAGCTACCCATTTACGGTGCGCGATTGCTGTTTGGTCACCGATGGCGGGGGTGCCATCGTGGTGACCTCGGCCGAACGCGCGCGCGCGTTGAAGAAGCCTCCGGCCTACGTGCTGGGCTGCGGCCAGTCGGTTACGCACGCGAGCATTTCCAGCATGCCGGACCTGACGGTGACGGGGGCCGCAGCGTCGGGGCGGAGAGCTTACCAGATGGCGAAGCTCGGGCCCGCCGACGTCGACGTCCTGGAGCTCTATGACGCCTTCACGATCAACACAATTTTATTTCTGGAGGACCTCGGCTTCTGCAAGAAGGGCGAGGGCGGTGCGTTTGTAAGCGATGGGCGGATCGCGCCAAAGGGAAGCGTGCCCGTCAACACCAACGGCGGGGGTCTCTCCTATTGCCACCCCGGCATGTATGGCCTGTTTTTGCTGATCGAGGCGGTGCGGCAATTGCGCGGCGAATGCGGCGCGCGGCAGGTTCAGGATTGCGAGGTAGCCATCGCACACGGCAACGGTGGCGTGCTGTCCTCGCAGGCAACCGTCATCCTCGGTACGGCGGCGACGCTCTAGTCCCCCGGGCAAAGAGTGGACTAGCGACAAGTTGTGACCAAGCCGCACGGCTTTTGCCGATCGGGGTAGAAGTCGTAGCGGAACCCGGCGGTAAAGAACAGATCGCTCTCGGTTTGCGTCGCTCCGGCCTGCTGCCGTTCCGTCCACTTGGCGCCGATCTCCAGTTCCAGACTCAAGTCGCGGGTCCAGTAGTGATTGATCAGGATGGATGGGAGGATTGTGACTTCGCGCAAATCGGTGGTGTCACTGACCTGGTAGCCGAGACGCAAGCGCTGCCAGTTCGACGGGCGCCGGCAAACGATGCGGTGCTCTTGTGGCAGGGTTCGCAAGGGGCGGAGGTGACCGGGGACTATTCCGTACACGAACTGAAGTTCGCCGGTTTTCCGAAGCGCGCCAAGGATCGAGCCGCCCGCGTCGGGTGGGCCTCGGAGTTCCGCGCCCAATGCTCACTTGCGGGATGACCGTGTGGCGCTAGGCCGCCCGCCACCGCTTGGCCTCAAGGCGCCACCGCCGACGCCGACACCCGGTGGTGCAGCTGCCAGCGTGAGCGTCTGGGCGGCAACGTTAGGGCTGCCAACGTAAAAGGCCCGCCGACGGTCGAAGCCGTCACGGCGGGCCGGTCTCCCCCAAGTATTCCTCTGGTCGTCTCGGGCGTTTCGCTTACCGCGTCCAGCCCGCAACGAGTGCGGCCTTTTCTTCCGCGTCGCGATAGAGTTTACCGCCGCTGGCGGCGCGAATGGCGGCTTCGAGCACCACGTCGGCGGCATCGGCGCTTGGCCCCGACGCCGGGGCGAAGCCCACACCCGGGTTCACGGGTGTTGAGTCAAGCTTGGCGTGTGCCTGGACGGTCCAATGACCATCGCCGTCGCGACAGGCAAAACCGGCAAAGTGCTCCCGTGCCATGCTTCTGAGTTCGTAGCGACGGCAGGGCTGCTGGCCGATGGAGCGGAAGGTGAACGCCGCCTCCAGCTCCCAACTGCCAGCCCCGGCCAGCTCGGCCCGCACGGGTATGCCGCGGGCGGTATGCTCGAGCAGGTCCTGCAGGGGACCTTGCGCCGTCAGGCGCCCATCGCTGACCCCGATGAAGCCAGCCGTCGGCACCGACGAAGCGGCCTTGGGGTGGAGCAGCGAGCCCAAGGCGGCGCCGATCAACAAGGCCAGCGACGCGGCTATCGCCATGGGATAGTGCTGGTGCCAGGGTTGCCGGCGTGCCCGCATGGGCCGGGCTTGCGGCAGTTGACGGACTTCGGCCGGGCGCGCGGGCGTCTGGCTTGGCGCCAAATCGGCACGGCGAATGCGGTCGATCAGGGGTTCGAGATGGTCGATGCCGATCGAGTCACGAAATAGGTTTTGCAGCGGAGAAAGCGTCGCGCGGAACTTTTCTACTTTCTGTCGGCATTCCGGATGCCTTTGCATGGCCGCCTCGACGGCGTGCCGCTCGGCGGGGTCAAGGACACCATCGGCATACGCCATCAATACTTCATCTGACACTACGGACACGACGAGTCTCCATTGTCGTGGTCGCCTTGGCAGGCGCCCCATTGATTGCATCGTGGATCGCCAGCCGCGCACGAGCCAACCGGCTCATGACCGTACCGACGGGGACCTTCAGAACTTCGGCTGCCTCCTGATAGGTTAAGCCGTCCACACATACCAAAGCGATCAGCACCCGATGCTCAGGCGAGAGCTGCTCGAGGCCGCGAAGCACCGCGGCGAGCTCCAGCCTGTTTTCCACGACCGCGCGCCCGTCGCTTCCGACCAAGCTGTCGACTGCGTCGACATCGACGGATTCGCCGCGGAACCGATCCGCACGCTTGCGGTCGAGCCACAGGTTTTGCGCGATCCGAAACATCCAACTGTCGAGCCGCGTCCCGGGCTGCCATTTGTCCCTATTGGCCAAAGCACGGGCACACGTCTCCTGCACTAGATCGTCACGCTGATCTGCATTTCCCGTTAGGGCATATGCAAACCCGGCAAGGCGCGGCAAGAAGGCAATCATTCTCTCGCGAAAATCATCGCCGTCGGCTTCACTTTGCGGGCCTGCCACATAACGTGCGGGATGCCCCCCTATTCCCTGGCGGGTTCCGCCCCCATGGCCCGCAGCGGCAAGCGAAGCCTTTGAGCCCGTGGTCAATTTCATTGCCTGCCCAGTCCTTGCCTAAAAGAAACGCTGGTGTGACATTTTTCGCACGCCCGGCCGTAGGCTCCGTCATGCACGTCATCTTGGCCCTGGCAGGCGTGACACCTGCCGGGGGCACTGACCTTCGCGGCCGTGCTCGTCTTGTGGCAGGCATGGCACTGCAGGGCACGGCGGGCGCCGGTCAGGGGGTAGGGGGTTTGCTTGTCATGGTCGAAACGCCAGCGCGACCAGCCGTTGGGGTTGTGGCAGGTCGCACAATGGGGACCCAAGCGTCCGGCGTGGTGCAGGTCCTTGTGGCAGCTGGCGCAGGCGCGGGAGGCATCCTTGAAGGAGGGGGCGCGATGGCAGGCCTCGCAGGGGACAGCGGCGTCGAGACCAATGAGGGCAAAGCGCGTCAGGTCATGGTCAAAGCTCACCGCCTGGCGCCAGCCCGTCTCCTTGTGGCAACTCTCGCAGGCCGCCCCGAGCTGGCCCTTGTGGGGATCATCCTTGCCGTGGCAGGCGGCGCAGTTGGTGGCCAACCGGTCGCGCCGCGCCTCGCTGGTGTGGCAGCGTTCACAGGCGAGCTTGGCATGCCCGCCGCGCAAGGGAAACCGCGTCGCCTTGTTGTGGTCGAAGCTGACGGCTGCCCACTTGGTCGGCGCATGGCAGGTCTCGCACTTGCTGCCATTGCGCCCCGCATGCTTGTCCTGCAAGCCGTGACAGGAGTTGCAGGTGGTGGCCAGCGCCTGGTAGCGCTCGCCGGCGTGGCATTTGGCGCAGGCGACCTCCTTGTGGGCGGCCACCAGCGCGAACCTCGTCTTGCCATGGTCGAAAGGTTTCACGCGCTTCCAGGTCTCCTCGCCGTGACAGCCTTCGCACTTTTCGCCCAACCGGCCTTTGTGGGGTCGATAGACCTGTGGCAGTCGAAGCAGCGCCCGGGCGTCTCGCGGTATTTCGTGTTCTTAACGTGGCAACCGTCGCAGCTTGCGCGTTTGTGAGACCCTGTCAGGGTGAAATTGGCAAAAGCGTGGTTGAAGGTTTCACGATTGATCTGAACGATGTCGAAGTTGCGCCCCTTATGTTCGGTGTGACAGGACTTGCACTCGCCCTGGAGCGCTTCAGGGTAGCGGCCGTGGTAGTTGCGCTTGGTCTGGCGATCCGCTGCGATTGGTTTGTGGCAGGCCAAACAGAGCCCGGATTGGGATTTCTGCGCGAACGGCTCATGACAGCTCTTGCAGGTCTTCTCCAGCTCCGCGTGCCCGCCGATCAAGGGTCCAGGCATGACCAGCTTTTCAAAGATGCCCTGCGCACGTGCCATGGATAGGGTCGCCACCAGCAGCAAAACACTTAGTAATATCAATGTCTCGTGCCGTTGCACCGGCGTTCCGATCAGTACAGATGAACGGCAACCACGTGGATGACGGCCGCGAACAGGAGGATGGCAAACAGCGGCAGGTGCAGGAGATGCCACAAGCCAAACAGGCGCTCGTAGAACACGAAGGCGGCGGTCTTGTTAACCGCGGCGAGGTCCTGCTGCAGGAGCGTGCGCGCACGGCCTTCGCATGCCGACGCCGCAGGCGGCACGACCATCCAAGGCGCCTGGCCTCTGCGCCGACATGTCGTTCGACCACCCGGCCGAGCCGGGCCTTGAGGCCGAGCGACGTCAAGCGCAGGCGCAGTAAGGTAAAAAGCGACCACAGCGCACCGCTGCGCCGACTGCGGGCGCGCTCGGCGTGTCGGTCGAGCGCGGCGAGGAAGTCCGCCGGCAGCGACGTCGGCTTGCAGTTCGGCAATTTGCGCGCGACGGCCATAAAGGCCTAGGTGGATGCGGCCATACAGATAGCGACCGATGAGGCCGCTGCTGGCCACGGTCAGCATCGCCAGCAAGGCAACATTGCTGTTGAGCGAGCCCAGTTTGGAATTCGCATGCAGCAGAATGAGCGCCGGTCCGATCACGCCGAGCATCATGTGGTCCCGGAACCAGCCGGTGACGCTGCCAACGATCTTCAGGCCGGTCAGGCGTTTGCGCAGCGGATAGCCCAGCAATAGCAGCATGGTGCTGGCGCCGCCAATGCCAAGCCAGTAACCGACGCCGGATTCCGGCGTCAGGTGACCCTCATCACGCATCTGCCAGCCGTAAATCAACGCCGCCGCCACGACGGCTGCGAACGCGAGCGCGGGAAGCTGGGTGGCAAGCCCGGCCCCATCACCCGACGTCTTGGCTGGGGAGCGCCGTGGCGAGGGGCGCTCAGCTTCGCCTTTGGCCGCTGCCGGTTTTGCGCCGCGGGCTGTGGGTCTTGCCGCTTGGCCCGCAGCAACGGTCGCAGCTTCCCTGCGCCGCGGCATCGGTAAGGAGGCTGAAGCGGTCATCGTCCCCCCCGCGCGCCACGCGCAACTGGTCTCCCCAAGCAGGGTCGGTCCGGAAGCACTTCCGGCGGCTCGCTCGATGGTGGCGCGCCCCATCGAGACCCCAACACTACTTGCCACAAACAGGCGCTTTTGTGGCCGAAGCTTGGCGAAAGCACCGCTGCGAGCGCGGTCGTGTCGGCAGGCTTTGTTAAACGCGCTCGCGAATTCTTGGCGACAGAGCAGATCCCCGCAATTTCGCGGCAATGCTAGGGAATAGTCGCTTGGCAATATCGTTGTGCCGACGATATCGGCGCGCGGCGACGAGACGGATCGATGCGCCTGCTGACGAAATCGTTCACAACAAAGACCATCGCAATCGAGACGACGATGGCATTAACTATAACATCGTCATTTCCGGAGCCGGCACGATGACGCCCTCGCTCGCATTTGCCCTCACTCTCGTTAGTGTCGCTGTTGCAGCGCTCGTCCTGGTCGTCGTGCGCGCGGCTGGCGGTCCGAGCAGCGAGCTGTCGCATGCGCTCGCCCAACTCGGCGTCGTTCGCCTGAAGGAGCTGGAGCGTTCGTGGCGCGGCAGAACCGATGAGGCCCGCATCGAACTTCTCCGTGAACTGTTGGAAGAAGCGCGTTCCTCGCGCGCCTGGCGCTGGCCAAGCCGTCGCAAGCCGATGCTACTCGTCGCCGCCAGCCTACTCGCAGTGCTGATGTGTGGTCTCACCCTTTTGGGTCTAGCCGGTGAGCCGGCGGCCACGGCGCGCTCCGCTGAAGCCGTGGGCTCGCCGCCGTCCGATCCCGACCTGGCGCGCCTGGAGCTCTACGCCAAGGCGAAAGCGCCGCGCCCGCCGGCGAGTGCCGCAGCAGCCAAGGCGGCGGAGCTTCCCGACGTCGCAACCATGGTCGAGCGGCTGGCTCAGCGCTTGCAAAAGAAGCCGGACGATGTCGAGGGCTGGCGCATGCTGGGCTGGTCCTATTTCAACCTCCAACAGCCAGCCAAAGCCGTGGAAGCCTACGCGCGCGCCGTCGCTTTAGAGCCGCAGGCGGCGGCCCTCAAGAGCGCTTATGGGGAGGCCATGGTCGCCGCCGAGAACGGCGCCGTGACGCCGCAAGCCGTCGAAACCTTCAATGCTGCGTTGGCCCTCGAGGCGAAAAACCCCAAGGCGCGCTACTTTGTGGCGCTGGCGTTGGAGCAGACCGGCAAGAAGAAGGAGGCGCTCGATGGTTGGCTCGGCCTGCTGGCGGAGCCAATGGCCGATGAACCGTGGGCGGCCGACCTGCGCCAGCGGGCGCAAAGCCTGGCGCGGGAGCTTGGCGTCACTCTGCCGGCCCAGCCCTTGCTTGCGGCGGACGCCAGCGGCGAGACCGCGAGCCCCGCGGCGGGCAAGCTCGAAGTCAAGACGAGCCATGGTCCGCGTGGCTTGACCGCGGATGAGATCAAGCTGGCGCAGGCACTTCCGGCCGATCAGCAGCAGGCCATGATCCGCAGCATGGTGAGCCGCCTGGCGGACCGGCTTGAGAGCAAACCTCGAGACGAAGAGGGCTGGATGCGGCTGATCCGGTCGCGGGTCGTACTCGGCGAGGAAGGTGCCGCGCGCGAGGCACTGGCACGCGCGCTCGCCGTGTTTGCCGATGATGCCTCGGCAGGCGGCCGCATTGCCGCCGCCGCCAAGGAACTGGGCCTCTCCAACAACTAGCTGCCGCCTGCCGCGCGGGATTGAGTAAGACTTACCGCTCGCCTTCCACCCCATTTTGGCTTTTTACGCCGTCCCGCTGGTTGTGGTGTGGACGGTCTATCTCGGCATGCGCAAGCAGGTCGATGCGCGCAGTCGCTCGACCCAGGCGAGGCGAAGGAAGCAGGACTGACGGAGCCCGCCTCGTTAGATCCCCTGATCGACCCCCTGCAGTGTTTGGGCTGCGGCGCCTGCGTTCGCGCTTGTCCGGAGGTTGCTTCCGAACACCCCATGCTCGGCATTATCGATGTTAGGGCCGAGCTGTTCGAGCCCGCGAGCTGCATCGGCCATGGCGCCTGCAAGGCTGCCTGTCCCACGGACGCCATCACGTTGGTTGTTCGGGACGGAAACCCACGGCGTCGAGCTGCCGATCGTCAAACCCGACTTCCAGACCAATGTGCCCGGCTTGTTTATCGCCGGCGCGCTTGGCGGCATGGGTCTGATCCGCAATGCGATGGAATTCGATCAAGGTCCTGTGCGCTGGGGGAGTGGCGACGGACATGCTCGATGTGGTGATCGTCGCGGGGAAGGGCCACACGGACAGCGTCGCGCTCTTGCTGGGGCGTAACCCGCCGTCGGCAGCCGTAGTGCCCGAGGGGAAACGGCGCTGAGCAAGGCCATTCGCGCCTGCAAGGTGGACGTGACCAACGCCTTGATTGGCAAGGGTGCGCGGGTCGCCGGCACGGTGGAGGGCGGGTTGACGATGTTGATGCTGGCTGCGGCCTTTTTGCGCCGAGGCCCTTGCGCTCTTCGACGCCGGCGGCGCCGCACCCGTCAATGCCGTGGACGATCGCGGGCGCACGGCGCTGTGGCACGCCGCCGACCGCGGCAACGGCGCGGCGGTGCGAGCTCTGCCCGGTAAGGGGGCCGACGCCCAATTTGCCGACCAGCAAGGGTCCATGCCCCTGCTGCGCGCGATCGAAGCGGGGAAAAAGAGGCAGCCCTGCCGTTGCTCGGCAAAGGTGCCGAGCTCGATCGGCGTTCCTCGGCCGGCAATACTGCCTTGATGCTGGCCTCCCATGGGGTCTGCTCGAGGTGGTGCGCGCGCTCAGCGCACGCGGTGCCTCCGCCGATCTGCGCAACGAGCAGGGCTATACGGCGCTGATGCTTGCCAGTGCGGCGGGCCACGGTGAGATCGTCAAGGCGCTGCTCGAGGCGGGTGCCGATCGCGGGCTCAGGAACAAGCGACGGCAGACGGCCGTCGACATTGCCACTCGTCCGGGCAGAGCGCAGTAGTGGAGCTATTGAAATAGTGCTGGACGCTCGAGCCGCGCGGCAAAAGTCTGCGGTAGCGCGCTCGTGGTGCAGGGCACCCCGGTTGGGACCCACGACGTATTGTTGAGGAAAAGATCGCAGCGCGTCAGCTGCCGACCGAGATGTGTGTTCATACACACCGTGTCGCCAAGGCGATAAGCTAAGCCTTGATAGCGGCACAGGCATGGAATCGGCAGGCCGGTGGCGCCATCGATCACGCCGTGGAAGGGAGAGCTCGGCCATGCCGGCGGTGGGCCGGACCCTGGCGCGGGCCCGCCATGGTGCGCGTCCTCGGCGCGCGCCAGCGACCACGGCGAGGCGATGATCGTCGCCAGCGCGAGGACCAGCAGGCAGGACCGCGAAGTTGGTTTCGTTATCCCATGCACCTGACAGGCTAGCACGTTCGCCAGGGGACGAGGAAGCGGCGAGCCTGCAACGCTGCTAGCGCCTTTTGTGTCCGAGCCCGATCGCCACCCCGAGCTGGACCAAGAGACTGGCGCCAAGGATGAGGACGGCGCCCAGCCAACCCAAGGCGGTCAGCCGCTCACCCAGCAGCAGATAGGCCGCCGCCGCCGCAAACAGCGTCTCGGTGCCGACGATGATCGCGGCCTCCGAGGGTGGGGTGTGCTGCATGGCGATGGTGAGCAGCGTAAACGTGAGCGCGCTGGAAAGCAGCCCAACGAAGGCGATCTCAACGGCGGCTGCGCGCAGTTGGGCAAGGCTAAGCGGCTCGAGGGCCAGTGCGGCCAGGCCGGCTAATAGCGCAACCACGCCGAACTGCAGGGCGGTGAAGCCAATCGGGCGTCGGTAGTGCGTGGCGCTCGCCGTGATCACGACCTGCACGGCCCAAAAGAAAGCCGAGATCGCCACCATGATGTCACCCCCGGAAAAGGCGCTGAGCGTGCCGCCGCCGAGCAGCCACGTGCCGATCGCCGACATTGCCACCGCGGGCCACACCAACACGTTGGGCAGCTTGCCGCTCCAGCACAAGACGATAAGGGGCGTGATGACGACGTAGAGCGCGGTGAGAAAGCCGGTGTTGGTAACGGTGGCGGTTTCCAGTCCGGCTTGCTGCAGCACGCCGGCGATGAGGAACGCCGCGCCGCCCAGGACGGAGGTCAGATAAAAGTCCGAGCGGGCCGGCGCCGCGCCTCGGCCTTCGCGCGCGGCCAACGGGGCGAGGGCGAGAAAGGCGACCAAGCCCCGCATGGCAAGGAACGCAAAAGGTCCGATATGGGCCGTGGCCGACTTCTGGAACAGGAACGCCACGCCCCAGATGGCGGCGGTGAACAGTAAAAGCAGGTCGGCGTGCAAACGTGACATGGGGGGCGTGATATGGCGAGGTTGGTCACCGAGGCAATGTCCGTTCGGGCGGTACATTAAGAAGGCAGATTTTTTGTCGCGGTGCCCAAGGAACGCGCGGGCTGAGGGCCAAACCTTGCAGCCCCCGCGCGCCCGCGACGAACTCAACGCTTGATCAAAGGGCAATGTGACCGCGCTGCCAGCCGACGCGTTGCAGCAAAGCGCGTGCCAACATAGTCTAATTGCCGCACTTCTGTGGCGCATGGTTCGGCTGGCACGCGGCATGCTGTCCAAAGCCGTTGCGTGCAAGAACACTTGCCGGCACACGGGAGATGCAGCCATGAATCGTCGCAAATTCTTGAGGTCCAGCGTCGTCACTGGCGCGGCCACCGTCGCCGCCCCGCACGTGGCGTCCGCACAAGCCAAGACCTTCAGTTGGAAGATGACCAATGCGTATGGTCCGGGAGCGCCTTTCTATGTACAGGGCCCTGGCAGCCCGACCGACTTCATCAAAATGGTCGATGCCATGTCGCAGGGTCGTTTGAAGATCCAGCACTTTGCGGCGGGTGAGCTGATTCCCGCCCTCGAAGGGTTGCCCTGGCAGGCCGGTTTAACTTCAACGTGCTGCGCGAAACCACGCTGGCGACGACGCGCATTACCGCCGGCATGATGTTCATCCTGATCTGCGCGCAAGTCTTTGCACTGTCTTTTCGCGGGCTGCACGGCGAGCAGCTGGTTGCCGATCTATTCAGGGTCGTGCCGGGCGGCGTCGATGGCGTGCTCATTTTCATGATGCTGCTGATTTTCGTTCTAGGCTTTTTCATCAAATGCATCGAAATCAGCAATATCGTGGCGCCCTTGTTCCTACCGCTGCTGCTCAATCTCAACGTCGATTTGGTGTGGGTGGCGTCCTTGATCGCACTCAACCTGCAAACATCGTTTTTGATGCCACCCTTCGGCTGGGCATTATTTTACTTGCGCGGTGTCGCCCCTCCGGAGGTGCCTACGCTTGCCATCTACAAGGGCGTTGTGCCGTTCATCGGGTTGCAGCTTCTCGCCCTCGTCGTACTTTACCTCAACCCGAGCCTCGCCACTTGGCTGCCGCGCGCCATCGGTTGGTAGGCGCAAACAACGGCCGCCGGAGGCGCCTGAGCCCTAGGAATGGCCGAGCCGCGAGCGAGCCCTCCCGAGCGCACGGCGCCGAGGCCGTCCGCCGCAAGTGCTGTCTGACAATGTCCGACGACTAAAGCCCGCGCACGAGGTTGCCGACCATCAAGACGAAATAGGCCACCATGGCGAGCCAATATTCCTGATGCGGCAGGTAGCGCGGCACGTTGATGCCGATGGCGCCGAACTTGGAGATCAACGCCAGGCCCGCCAGCAGCAGGGAGATCAGGAAGACAAAAATCGATGGCGGGTTGAGACGCATGCGGCGCGCACTCCGGAAAAAGTGGCAAGCGGGATCAGGTTTCCCGCAATAGTAGGTGCTCGCACGGCGCGCGTGAATAGCGATCTGGGCGAGGAGCCTCGGTGCGCCGGCTTGCCGGCCGCCGTTTGCAGCCGCCGCCGGGGACGGAGGTCAGGTCCGGGTGCGAGGCAGGTGTCGGGACGCTTATCCGGGTAGGCGTCCGGTTGGGCGCTAAAGCGCCTTCGGTTGCATGGCAGGCGCAGCGTCCGCCGGCGGCATCTCGACAATGAATCGAACCGTGCGCTGATCGTGGCCAGCGGCATCGATCAGGCGGCAGACGACGAGCATCAAGCGGCCCGGCACCAGGTTACCGTCGGCCGTGGCCTCGGCTCCCAGCGCCTTGATCGCCGTGACCTCGAATTGGCGGTTGTCGCCGCCGGCGCTGGAAATGGCAATGCGGTCTCCGACCAGCAGCGGCTTGGCGAACGGGCTCGAACTGTCGGTGCTGGCCCGCGTTAGCCAATAGCCTTCATCGCCAACGGCAACGCCGGCCCTCAAGGTCGCCTGGGCCGTATCGAAGGAAAGCTCCGAGCCCGATTGCCGCAGCGCCGAGCCGAGACCAAGGCCAAGCAGCAAGTCGGTGCGCAGCACGGCGGCGCCGGCGGCGGCGGCGATCAGGCATGCCGTGAGCATCGTCACGCGGCTCTTCCAAACGGTTGGCTGCATTGTTGCCCTTTGTCTCATCAGCTGGGTCCAATCGCTCTCACGTACACACTACAGCAACATTGCAAAAGTGTGGAGGAGGGTGGGGGAGAAGACCACCCTGACCTGTCATCCCCTCCTCCACACACCACGCCGCGGGGAGGCATAGGCGCGGCGCAGATGACGCCAAATGGCAAGGTTGAGCGCTACCAGGAGCGCGAACGCCAAGCTGAGAAGGCCCAGCGATCGGCGCTCATTGGGACGGTTTGGATGGCTGCCGCGCGTCTCGAAGCTGAGCAGCGTTAACCGGTTCACCTTTTCGGGCGTGGTCTGCGCCCCCTGGGGGGTGGCGTAGAGCGGCACGGCGTGAGCTTTGCCATCATGGGTGCTGAGCGCAAGGGTCAGCAGCCAAAACAGCATCAGCGCTAGTGCGAAGTCGATCGCCCCACGGCGGAGCGTAGCCCTGTTGACATGCCCGTACATGTCTTTCATCCCGCACTCCCTCGCGCTTGGTGCCGGCTCCCCGACCCGACCCGGCTCCTTGGCGCAAGGTATCCAACCAGGTTAGTAGGGCGTGGATACGCCGACAATATGGCCAATCCGTTTGATCCTTGTGTCGGAATTAAGTGCCCTTGTGACCGACGTCTCCCAGCCTAAAACCAACGCCCGAGCGGCAAAAAATCCGTCGCCGCCGGCGCCAGCCGCGCGTCTCACCCGCGCGTGAAGAGCCAACGCTTAGGCGCGGCGCCTGACGGATCCGTTGTGAGGGCGCTCGGATTGGCCTACAACTTTTGTAGGGAAGGAGACCCAACATAGGAGCGGGTCATGCAGCTCACACCGCAACAGCTCAAGGATTTCAACGAGCTCGGCTACCTCGTGCTCCCCAATTGTTTTTCCGGCGAGGAGATTGCGGTCTTGCGTTCCGAGGCCGAGGGCATTTTCGACAGCGACCGGCAGGAAGTCTGGCGCGAAAAGTCGGGAGCGCCGCGCACGGCCTTTGCGGCCCACACCTACAACAAGGGCTTCGCCATTCTCGGGCGCCACCCCCGCCTCATCAAGCCGCTCGAGCAGTTCTTCGGCGAACCGGTCTACATGCACCAATTCAAAATCAACGCCAAGGCGGCCTTCGATGGTGAGGTCTGGCAGTGGCATCAGGACTACGGCACCTGGAAGCGCGACGACGGCATGCCGGAGGCGCGCGCCATGAACATCTCGGTCTTCCTCGATGAAGTCATGCCCTACAACGGGCCACTGATGTTCATTCCCAAGAGCCACAAGCGCGGCACGCTTGAGGCCGGGCACGACAAGGCCACCACCAGCTATCCGCTCTGGACGCTCGACAAGGCCATGGTGACCAAGCTTGTGGAGGACGGCGGCATCGTCGCCCCGACCGGCAAGCCCGGAACCGTGCTGATGTTCCACGGCAATCTCGCCCACGCTTCCCCGCCCAACATCACGCCCTACCCGCGCAAGATCGTGTATCTGACGCTGTGTGCGGTTTCCAACCACATCACCAAATTCAATCGCCCGGAATTCATTGCGCATCGCGACTTTGCGCCGATCGAGGCTTGCGCCGACGATGCCCTCCTCAAGTTCGCCCGCAAATATCGGCAGGCGGCGGAATAAACTGTCGCCTCGCACCTGCGGGCAAAACCCTCAAGGCGCAGGGGCTCTCCCTCGCCGGCGGCATCGCGGCGCCCTGCCGGCGTGGCGGTGGCGCGGCCAGGGCAGCAAGCGGCGTCGTAGGCCTTTGCCTCGGTCAGCGCCGCGCCGCTCGCAGTCTCGAATTCAGCCGCGATGGTCCAAAGCGTGGCATTGACCGCCTGCAAGCGGGCGGCGCGTCGGCCGATCGGTGCTCGTTGAGCTTGAGCCTTTCGGCCACGGCCGCCGGCGCCCTATGTTGGGGCTCGACGTTGCAGCGCTTGGCGGCACGGCGTTGCGGCCGCGCTTGATCGTTGCTGCCGTCCGCGCGTCAGGATGAGGTTAGGACCAGCGTCGGGACATTTGAAGCGCACGCCGAAGGCCTGCCAGGCTTGGGCCCGGTCGTGCGTGCAGAAAGCGGTCCAAGGCGTAAGCCGCCTTCCCATTGATACGTGATCGGGCACAGGCTCGTTGCTGCGCCTGAGCCCGCGCAAGGCATCTTCGAACGCCCCGAGCTCGCGTAAGGAGGGGCCAAAGGACTGGCCAAAAGGATAGGGCTAAGCGCAAGCAGAGCCTCAACATCATGCGGAGGGCGGATGGCCACCTCGCGGGCCCACCACCGCCCGCCTCGAGGTGGCCTTGCCCAGCGAGCCCTCGGGCCGGCGGGTCCCCGCGTCGGCTTGCTGGTAAGGCGGCCGCCCGCTTTGGCGTCGCTGCCGTCAGTCCCCGGCAGGGCGAGGGACCGAACGCATCGCGGCCGGCCGGCCCGATCGGGGCCACGGGCGTTGGCAGCGGCTCCGGACCGGGAGACAGCACTTTTTGTCGTTGCCGCGGTGATACATTCGGCGCCATGCTCTGGCCACATGTGAGAATCGAAATAAGCCCTTACTTGCAGGTTCGTGCTACCGACCGTTCGACCAATCATTGCTTGGGGCGGAGATTTCCATTGATTGCTGGCCGCTGGAGCGTGCTTGCCCTCTTGTTTGCCGTGCGGGCGACCATGGGGTTCCAGTATCAGAGCGTGGCCGCGGTCGCCCCGCTGATTGCGCGCGACATGGGGCTGACGCTGGCGGACATTGGTGTGCTGTTCGGCCTCTATCTGGCGCCGGGCATGGCGCTCGCCTATCCCGGGGGCGGCATCGGGCGGCGTTTCGGCGATCGGCCGGTCGTGCTTGCCGGTTTGGCGTTGATGGTCGTGGGCGGCGCCATCATGGCTTTTGTGCCGAGCTGGCCCGGCCAGATCGTGGGGCGTCTGGTGGCGGGCACTGGCGGCGTGCTGCTCAACGTCTTGATGTCGAAAATGATAACCGACTGGTTCGCCGGCCGCGAAATCGCCACCGCCATGGCCGTGTTCGTGAATTCCTGGCCGGTCGGGATTGCCGTCGCCCTCGTGGTCTTGCCGCCGATCGCGGAGATGCAAGGGCTAAAGGCGGCATACTTGTTTTCTGCCCTGCTCGTGCTCTTGGGCTTGGTGGTGCTGGCGCAACGCTACACGGCCCAAGCGCGCCCGAACGAGGTTGCAGTCGAAGAGACTTTGGTGCCTGAGCGCGCGGCCCTCAAGGCGGCGATCGTCGCCGGCAGCATCTGGGGCCTCTACAATGCCGGGTTGGCGATGGTGTTTGCCTTCTCCCCCTCGTTGCTGGTCGAGCATGGCTGGCCCATCACAAGCGCTGGATCGGCTGTCAGCTTAGTGCTGTGGCTCGCCATCGTCTCCGTGCCGCTCGGCGGCTTTCTGGCCGACCGCCTGAGATATCATGCGGTTTTTATCATTGCGGGCTGTCTGGCCGCGGGCGTGCTGTTGTTGCTGGCCAGCCGGAAGCCGGATCTGGTTGTCCTCTACCCCGTGCTCGGCCTGGTCGCCGGTTTGCCGGCGGGGCCGATCATGAGCCTGCCCTCGCGCGTGTTGCGGCGGCCTTCGCGGGCGATCGGCATGGGCGCGTTCTTTAGTGTTTTTTACGCCGCCATGGTGGTGGGGCCGGCGCTTGGCGGCTGGCTCGCGGCCCTGCGGGGCAGCGCGGCGGCGGCCATCGACTTGGGCGCGCTTTTGCTTTTTGCCTGCGTGCCGGGCATTTGGCTTTTCCACCGTTTGACGATGGCCAGCAGCCGGCGCTTGCCAGTTGAGGCTTGAAGCCAAGGTCGAGCTGCCGCAATTTTAGCAAGATGCGCATGGCCAATGGCCGGGCGCGGGGGTCGCGCGAGCGTGCTTGGGGCGCGCGCTAGTTTTGGGGAACGCGAGGGAAATCGCACATGCGGGTTGAGCGTAGGCTCTCGGCTGTTGCAGCCGTGCTTTGGATTTTGGGTTTGCAATGCGCTTCGGCGCAATCGGCTGAACCGGTAAGTCTGCAACGCGACGGGGCCATCACCATGGCCGGGCGCGCGCTCAAGTGCGGCTCGGTGCGCAACGTGCTCGACAACCGACTCCCCAACCTCGGGATCGCCTCGCCGGGCGTGTTGGTCATGAACCCGCGCCTGCTGACCCGGCAGCCGCAGACGGTGCGCCTGTTTGTCTTCTACCACGAGTGCGGGCACCACCATGTCGGCGGCAACGAGTTGAAGGCCGACTGCTGGGCCGTTGGCGAGGGCGTGCGCGAAGGCTGGCTTGATCGCAAGGGTCTGACGCAGGTTTGCGCCTCGTTCAACGACGCGCCGCCGACGCCGACGCATCCCTCCGGCCGCGCCCGCTGCGGCAATCTCGACCGCTGCTTTGCCTCGGCCACGCAACGCCAGCGGACCGCCGCCGCCACGGCCGCCGCTGCCAAGCCGTCATCGTCATCGCCGAAGCTGACTTCCGGGCCGACGCTGGTGCGGCCCGGCGTCGTCCCCGAGCAAGACGCCCCGGCCTTCCAGGCCCCGCCGGCGCCTTGAGGAGGCCTCAGGAGGCGCGCGCCGGCGTGGCGCGCTGCGCCGCGCCGGGCCACACGGCAGGAGCCACGCGGGCATACTGCGGCGGATAGGAAATCGCGGCCCCGAGCCGCTCGGCGGCATGCCAGACCCAGCGCGGATCGTCGAGGAAGGCGCGCGCTAAGGCCACCATGTCCGCTTTTCCGGAGCCGACGATGTCCTGGGCCTGTGCCGGCTCGATGATCATGCCGACGGCGCGCGTCACGAGTTCAGAGCCGGTGCGTATCGCCTGTGCCAGCGGTACCTGGAAGCTCGGCGCAAACGGGATTTTGCTGGGCACGACGTTGCCGCTCGAAACACACACGTAGTCATAGCCGTGCGACTTGAGGGCGCGGGCAAAGGTCGTCGCCTCCTCGATACCGAACCCACCGTCGGCCCAGTCGCTGCCGCTGATCCGCGCTCCTAGCGCGATCGAACGCGGCACCACGGCACGCAGGGCGGCGGCCGCCTGCAACGGAAACCGCATGCGGTTTTCGAGGCTGCCGCCGAAGGCATCGGTGCGTTGGTTGGCGAGCGGCGACAGGAACTGATGCAGCAGGTAGCCGTGCGCGGCGTGGAGCTCAATGGCATCGAAGCCGACGCGGACGGATCGTTCTGCCGCCTGTAGAAAGCCGGCAAGGGTGCGTTCGAGACCTGCGGCATCGAGCGCCTGCGGTGTATGCCAGTCGGCACTGAAGGGGATTGCCGAGGGCGCCAGCGTGACCCAGGGATGTTCGCCGGATTTGAGCGGCTGGGCGCCCTCGAAGGGAGGTTGGACCGAGGCCTTGCGACCGGCATGGGCGAGCTGGATGGCAAAGCAGGTGCCCGGCGCGGCGACCGCCTTCGCCGCCTTGAGCACGCGGGCGAGTGCCGCCTCATTGGCGTCGGAATAGATGCCGAGGCATTTGTGCGTGATCCGGCCGACGCGCTCAACGGCCGTGGCTTCCACCACCACCATGCCGGCGCGCGCAATGGCGAACTGCATCAAGTGCTGCAGATGCCAATCGGTTGCGCTGCCGTCCTCGGCCGAATATTGACACATCGGCGAGACGGCAATGCGATTGGGTAGGGTGAGCGGTCCCAGCTTGAGGGGGTCGAATAAATTGGGCACGGCGCATCGGCTCCTGTGTGAGGGAGGCAAGAGGCGACACCTTCACAGCGCCGCGGCGGCTTCGGCAATGTGAAATTTGCGCGCGGGCCGCAGCCCACGCCCGCCCAGGGCTGGCGTCCCGACGCTTGCGGCCCGGGCCCGCGTGGTGCGGCATCAAAGCCCGCTGAACCAGTTGTAGCCCTGGTCCTCCCAATAGCCCCCGGTATAATTGTTGAGGACGGTCATGCCGATCACGTGCTTGGGGTTCTTGAAGCCGAGCTTGGTCGGGATGCGGATGCGCATGGGAAATCCGAGCCGCGTTGGCAGCGTCTCACCGTCGAAGGCCAGCGTCATCTGCGTCTGCGGATGCAACGCGGTGGGCATATCGATGGAGCTGGAATAGCCTTCGGCACACACGAAGTGCACGTACTTGGCGGTGAGATCGGCGCCGATCCGTGCAAGGAAGCTGCGCAGAGGCACGCCGGTCCATTTGCCGATGGCACTCCAGCCCTCCACGCAGACGAGGCGGGTGATCTGCGTCTGTTGGGGCAGGTCCGCGAGCTGCGGCAAGGTCCACGCCTGCTTGTTGGCGATGAGGCCATCGAGGATCAGCCGATAGCGCTCCTCGTCGACATCGGGGGCTTCCGTTTCGGCATAGTAGGCATTGAAGGGGAACGGTCGCGTCACGGCACTATCAGGGTAGCTGGTCGCCAGTCGGTTGGGGTTGAATAGGCGCGCCTGCACCCAGTCGTTGAACTCGGAAATTTTGCGCAGGGCTTTTTCAGCCGACGGCGCGTCGGTGATATCGCAGCCCGTGAGCATGGCAAGGGCACCCAGGCTGCCGACCTGACGCAGAAACCGCCGCCGCGAGGGATCGGGCAGCAGCCTCGCGGCGTCGTTGATGAGGAGCTGGACATCGACCCCTGCAACACGCTTGCGAGCTTGGCGCATCAATCGCTCCCTTAACGACCACGGATCATGGCGCGCAGGCTGCGCGGTACCAGCACCGCCATCAACACATGGATAACGAGGAACAGCACGATGCTGGCCATGGCAAAAAAATGCACGAGCCGGGCACCCTCGTAGCCACCGCACAGGGCTGCCAGCTCCTTGAACTGCACCGGTTTCCACAGGGCGAGGCCCGATGCGACGATGACGACGCCGGCAATGAGCACGCCGAGGTAGAAAAGCTTTTGCACCGCATTGTAGACGGCGAGATCGGCATGACTGAGCCGGCCCGTGAGCGCGGCGCCGAGATCGCCCACGACCTCGGCGGCCCGGATCGGCAGGAACTTGCGGCGGAAGTGGGCTTTCTTCAGTCCCAGCGCCAGGTAGAGGAGGCCATTGGCGAGGAACAGCCACATGCCGGCGAAGTGCCAAAGCAGTCCCCCCGCGAGCCAGCCACCAAGCGTGAGGCTCGGCGGAAAGGCGAAGGCAAAGAGCGGCGAGGCATTGTAGATCTGCCAGCCCGATCCGAGCATAATAAAGACGGCGATGGCGTTGATCCAATGCGTGATCCGCACGTAGAGCGGATGGATCGGGCCGAGGTCCCGGCTGGTCGTCTCAGTCGTAGACATGCTCATGAGGTTTGCGCTTCTGTCTGAAGCCTGGGCTGCTTCTTACTTGCGCTTTTTGCTGACGCATAGTGCCTCGCGGGGAAGCGTGCGCCTCATCAATGTTTCGTGCAAGTGGACTAAATTCTCGGGTCGCAGCGTTGATCTGGCATGTGTACGGTTCGGAATTCGGGAGAATGACGATGCTGCAACATTTTTTGCGCCTGCTCACGGCGACGACGCTCGGGCTCGGCGTGGCCTTATCCATGGCCGTTTGCATGGCCATTTCCGGGGCCGTTTCCGGGGCCTCGGCCCAGGACGCGCCGGTTCGTATCCGCGGAACCATCGAAAAGGTCGAAGGCGACACCTATGTCGTCAAGGCGCGCGACGGCGTCGACTTGAAGCTGAAGCTTGCCCCCAACGCTGCCGTGGTGGCCCTGGTGCAGGCAACGCCCGCCGACATCAAACCGGGCTCCTACATCGGCGTCGCCGGCATGCCGCAGGCTGACGGCAGCCAGAAGGCCCTGGAGGTGCACATTTTTCCCGAATCCATGCGCGGCGTCGGCGACGGCCATCGCGGCTGGGATCTGCAGGCCTCGAGCACCATGACCAACGGCAGCGTCGAGGCAACCGCCGCCGCGAGCGACGGCCAGACGGTGACCCTCAAGTACAAGGACGGTGAAAAGAAGATTGCCATCCCTGCTGGCATCCCCATCGTCCTCTACGTGCCGGGCGAGGTCGGCGAGCTCAAGCCTGGCGCAAAAATTTTCGTTTCCGCGGCCAACAAGCAACCGGATGGCACCTTGCAAGCCGGGCGGGTCAATGTCGGCCGTGGTGGGGTGGCGCCGCCGATGTAGGGGCCGCGCACGGCGGCGGCGCTGCCACTTCTGCGGGAGCTGTGCCGATGCGCATTGAGGCAATTTGCACCCTGCCGATGCGGCTCGCCGGCGCCGGCCTGGCCGTGCTGCTCTTGGCTGGCCAGGCGGCTCCCCAGCCGCCTCCCACCATTGAGAAGCTCGTCGCCGACGGCTGGGAGGTCGCCGGCTACGTTGCCGCTTGGGAGAACCGGTCGCTGATCCTGTTCAAGAACAAGAACCAGAGCTATTTGGTGCAATGTTCGATCCTGATCGACGTCATGCGCAACCCGCGCCAGGTTGTCTATTGTTACGAACTGCACTGAGGCGAGGCCCGGCACAACCAGGGTTGCCCTTCAAGTGCCCTTCAAGTGGTCCTTGGCGGTGCGCTCGGCGTGCTGGCGTCCCAGTCGCAGGCTCAGCGCCAGCCACAGCAGCGCTAGGGGCAGGCTGAGGGCGGCGACGGCGCCGAGGCTCAGGCCCAAACTCTTGGCCAGGCTGTTGAAGATCCAGCCCGAGGCGGCGTCGCCGGCGCGAAAGACCACCGTGTCGTTGAAGTTCTGCGCCTTGTACTTCTGCTCCGGCTCGAGCACGGTATAGAGCACCTTGACGGCGGGATTGCTAATGGCGAAGGCCAAGGCCCGCTCAATGGCCAGAATGCTGACGATCACCGCCAGCGTCGGCGACAGGGCCAGGCCGAGCAGGCCGAGGCCGGCGAAGGTCGGCAGCACGGCGATGGCCGTGGCAACGCCGAAGCGAGCCAGCACGCGCGCGGTCAAAAACACCTGGGCCAGGATGGTGGCAATGCTGACGGCCAGATCGAGGCGCGCAAAGAGCTGCACCCGTTGCGTGCGGTCGGCGAGGGTTTCCCCGACGATGCGCGCTTGCTCGAGGTAGAACAGCGTCGACACCAGGTTGGCGATCAAGATCCAAAGCGCAATGCGGAACAGGTAGGGCGAATTCCACACGGCGATGGCCCCGGCCAACAGGCCCTTGCCCAGCGGTCGATCTTCGCCTTGCCGCGCGCCGTGCCGGGCGAATAGGCCGCGCAGCACCAGGGCCGACTGGGTGGCGGCGAGCAGCAGCACCGCCGACACCAGCAATAGGTTGGTCGGCCCGACGACGCCGACCAGGCTTTGGGTGAGCAGGGGCCCGGCGAGCGCGCCGGTGCTGCCGCCGGCGGCAATGAAGCCGTATAGCCGGGTAGCCTGCTCGCTGCGGTAGAGGTCCGACATCAGGCTCCAGAACAGGGAGACCACGAATAGGTTGAAGACGCTGACCCAAATGAAGAAGGCGCCGGCGATGACGGCGCCGTGCGCGCTGATATGAAACAACCCCCAGAAGCCCAACAGGTTGGCGATCAGGAAGCCGTAGACGATGGGGACGATACGCCGACGCGCGAACGAGGAGACGACCCAGCCGAACAGCGGTACCGCGGCCAGCATCACCACGAACACCGCCGAGAACAACCACTGCAGGCGTCCCGGTCCCAAGCTGACGCCCATTTCATCGCGCAGTGGACGGATGATGTAGTAGGCGCACAAGACGAAAAAGAAGAAGGCAAAAGACCACAGCAGGCCGGCGATCTCATTGCGCTCGACGTGCACGAAATGTGCGAGCAAGCCCGGCAAGCGAGAGGGCGAGAGCGTCGAGGGCGTGCGCAAGCCCGCGCCCGTGCCGTCCCGATTGGGAGCCTCGCCCACCGCTCAGCCCAGCGGCATCACGCCGGGTCGGGGTGCGACCGCAGCGAAACTGGTATCCGTCAAGGCAACGCCCAGGTCGGCAAGAGTGCTGCGATGCTGGGCCGTTGGCGTCTGCATCAACCGCGCGGCGAGCCCGGTGATTTTAGCGAGGCCGGGCGTGAGGGTGGTGCGTTCGACCCACGCCAGCGTTTTCGGCCAGCGTCTCGCCTCGGGGAAGACCCGCGCCCACGTGAGATTGGCGAACACCACGGCCACCGCGATATCCGCGAGCGACAGCTCACCGGCCAGGAACCCTTCGGCCGGCGCCATCCCTTCCAGGTAGCTGAGCACCTGCGGCAGATCCTCGGCCACCGTCGTGGCGATCTTCGCCTTGTCACGCTCTTTGCCGAAGACGAAGGGCAGGATGACCGCCTGGTAGAAGATGCGCCAAATGCAGACGTCGGCAAGCCGCGTGTCGGCAAACTCCTCCACCCAGCGGACCTGCGCGCGGGCGGCGGGACCGGAGGGCAACAGGCGTGGCGTCGGATAGCGATCCTCGAGATATTCGCAGATGACGGTGCTGTCGCAGAGCGTGACCGCATCGTCGATATAGACGGGGATGCGCCGCAGCGGCGAAATGGCGCTGAAGCCGTCATCGCCGAAAAAGGGAACAATCGGATCGAGCCTGTAGGGCACGCCCTTTGCCTCGCACACCGCCAGCACCTTGCGCACGAAGGGCGAAACGGGTCCGCCGATGACGGTGACGGGGCTGGCAGGCTGGCGCATAGGGGCTTCTCCTCGGCGGCAGTGATAGCACGAGGCTAGGCTTTTTCGGATATTCACCCTTGCCGATCGGAGATCGACACATATCCCTTGACTTTGCGGGCATTGCAGCGTAGTTTGCGCGCCGTTTGCGCATCGCGGCGCCAAAATCGCAGTCAAACGAGGCAGCCATGGGCTTCATCGCCGATAGCCTGAACCGCATCCAGCCGTCCCAGACCATCGGCATGGCGACCAAAGCGCGCGAGCTGCAGGCCAAAGGTCGCGACGTCATTTCGCTCTCTGCCGGTGAGCCCGACTTCGATACGCCCGAGAACATCAAGCAGGCCGCCGTCAAGGCCTTGCACGAGGGCAAGACCAAATACACCGACGTCGACGGGATTCCGGAGTTGAAGGCGGCCGTCGTTGCCAAGTTCAAGCGCGAGAACGGCCTCGAATATCGCCCCTCGCAGGTGTCGGTGGGCACCGGCGGCAAGCAGGTGCTCTACAACGCCCTGGTGGCCACGCTCAATCCGGGCGATGAGGTGGTGATCCCGGCGCCCTGCTGGGTGTCGTATGCCGACATCGTGCTGCTGGCTGGCGGCAAGCCCGTGTTTGTCCCGTGCCGGCTCGAGGACGGCTACAGGCTGCAGCCGGAGGCCTTCGAGCGCGCCGTCACGCCGAAGACCAAGTGGTTCGTGTTCAATGCGCCGTGCAATCCGACGGGAGCGGCCTATTCCAAGGCCGAGCTCAAAGCCTTGACCGACGTGCTGATGCAGCCCAAGGTCAAGCACGTGTGGGTTTTGACCGACGATATGTACGAGCACCTCGTCTATGACGAGGTCAAGTTCTATACGCCGGCGCAGGTCGAGCCTGGCCTCTATGAGCGCACGCTGACGCTCAACGGTCTGTCCAAGACCTATTGCATGACCGGTTGGCGACTTGGCTACGGTGCGGGCCCCGAGCCCCTCATCAAGGCCATGTGCAAGCTACAGTCGCAGTCGACATCCAATCCGTCCTCGATCACACAATGGGCCGCCGTCGAGGCCCTCAACGGCCCGCAGGACTTCATCGCCCGCAACAATCAGGCGTTCCGGGAGCGGCGCGACCTGGTGGTCTCCATGCTCAACCAAGCCAAGGGCCTGAAGTGCCCGAAGCCGCAGGGGGCCTTCTACGTGTATCCCTCCTGCGAGGGGCTGATCGGCAAGACCTCGGGCAAGGGCAGCAAGCTCAGCACCGATGAGGACGTCGTGCTGGCCATGCTGGAGGAGGAGGACGTCGCCTGCGTGCACGGTTCGGCCTTTGCCATGAGCCCGTTCTTCCGCATTTCCTACGCCACCTCGCTCGACGTGTTGGAGGAAGCCTGCAAGCGCATTCAGCGCTTTTGCGGCAACGTCCGCTAGGGCTGCGCGGCCCCAAGACAAGTGAGCGGACATAGCGGAGACCGGATCGCCGCGGCGGACTTGCGATTGGGACGTGCGCGCCAAGTGCGGCCTGAGCCGAGCGCCGCACCCTGTCGCCGTCGGGGCGGCGACCACCCGCGGCTCGCGTCGGCCGTCACTCCTGCCATGGCACGCCACCGGCGTAGGTGCGGTAGCTGACGCCGGCGAGCCAACCGGCGTCGACGGGCAGCAGGATGCCCGTGATGGTGGCGGCGGCGTCCGAGCACAGGAAGGCGATGGCGTTGGCAATGTCTTTGGGCTCCGGCAACTGCTTGAGCGCATGCACCGCCATGATCTTGTTCAAGTCGCGTTGCCCGGATGCGACCTTGGCGCGCAGCGGCGGCGTCATCACGTAGGTCGGCCCCACGCTGTTGACTCGAATGCCGTACCGGCCGAGTTCGACGGCCAAGAGCTGCGTCAACCGCTCGATGGCCGCCTTGCCCATGTTGTAGGCTGGAATCGGCAGCGGCATGCGGCTGTTAATGGAGCCGAGGGTGACGATGGCACCGCGCTGCCGCGGAATCATCTGGCGGGCGAAGGACCGGCAGGCGTGCACCGTGCCGTTGTAGTTGACCTGCCACATGCGGTCGTGCGCCGCCATGTCCATGTCCATGATGCCTTCGCTATTGGGAATGAGCCCGGCCGAGGTGACGAGCACATCGGCGGGGCCGAGCTCGGCCGCGACCCTGGCCGCCAAGGACTCCAGCAGCCCGGCATCGGTAACATCGCAGGCGTAAAAATTGCCGCTGCCGCCAAGCGACCCCGCCACCGCCGCACCCGCCTCCTGGTTTTGGTCGAGAATGGCGACGGTATAGCCGTCGGCGGCAAAACGCCGGGCCGTTGCCTCGCCGATGCCGCTGGCGCCGCCGGTGATCACGGCCAGCTGTTTTTTCGTCATGATGCGCTCCTCCAATCATCGATCGTGGCTGCAGGGTGCCCTCGCTTCGCCCCGGTGGGAAGGGCGCCAATTGCCCATGCCGGCCAATGACGGCATGCAAAGGCTCATGGCCGGCGCGGCCCGATGCCACCCCCGAATTCGGCAGGCGCACCTCCTGCTCAGGGGGGCGGCGTCAGGGCGCCGACGACCGCCGCCGTCATCAAGGTGGCAAGCGTGCCCGAGATCAGCGTGCGGGCGCCGAGGCTCACGATCTCGGTGCGGCGCGCCGGGACCATCGCCACCATGCCGCCGATCAAGATGCCGAGGCTCCCCAGATTGGCAAAGCCGCACAGGGCGTAGGTCAGGATCAGGCGCGAGCGCGGCGAGAGCGCTTCGCCGGCGCTGCCGGCGAGCTGCAGATAGGCGATGAATTCGTTGAGGACGGTCTTTACGCCGAGCAAGCTGCCCGCGGTGATGCTCTCCGACCACGGAATGCCGAGCAGCCAGGCCAAGGGAGCACAGGCCCAGCCCAACATCTGTTCGAGCGTGACGCTGAGGCCAAACGGGCGGCCGACGAGGGCGAGAAGTTGATTGGCGAGCGCCACCAAGGCGACGATGACGATCAGCATCGCCGTGACGTTGACGAGGAGCTCGACGCCCTCGCGCGTACCTTGCGCGATCGCATCCATGCTCGACTGCGGCGGGTCATCGATGAGGATGTCGGCGGCGGGCTCGGCCGCGCCGGTGTCGATGCCTTGCGGCACCATCAGCTCCGCGAGCATCAGGGCGGCCGGCACGCTGATAACGGAGGCAACGATCAGATGGCCGGCCGCACCCGGCAGCACCGACTCCAATACTGAGGCATAGAGGGCGAGGACGGTGCCGGCGACGCCGGCCATGCCGACCGTCATTGTGGCAAACAGGCCGCCGCGGCTCATGTGCGCGAGATAGGGCCGCACCAGCAGGGGTGCCTCGACCATGCCGACGAAAATGTTGGCGGCCGCCGAGATGCCAACGGGAGCGCTGACGCCAAGGATCAATTGCAGGCCGCGGCCGATCCAGCGCACCACCCACTGCAGCACGCCCCAGTGATAGAGCAGGCGCGACAGCGCACTGATGAGGAGGATCAGCGGCAAGGCCTGGAAGGCCAGAATGAAACTGTTCTGGGGCTGGCTGACGGCAAAAGGTGCCGGGCCGCCGGCGACGTAACCGAACACCAGCCGCACGCCGGCATTGGTGGCTACTTGCAGGGCCGCGACCAGACCGGCGGCCCAGTCGAACAGGGCGCGCGAGGCCGGCACGTTGAGCATGATCGCGGCGATGGCGAGCTGCAGAGCGGTGCCAGCGAGCACGATCCGTGCCAGCCGGTGGAGTGGCAGGGCCCGGCGTTTTTCCGACAGCGCCCAGGCGATCAGCGGCAGCGCCAGGATGCCAATTGCGCTTTGGGCCTGCAGCAACATGGCGTGGGTCCTTGCTGGCAAAGGGTCGAGACGGGAAGCGCGCCAAGGAGCCTGCACTATTGCCGCGACCTCGGCCAGCGGCCTGACGTCATTGGCCCTCGCGAGCAACGGCGCCTGGGCGCGCCCGCTGTCGCGGTGGCGCGTGTGGCGGCGCCACGCGCGCGCCGCTCAAGGTTTTTTGGCTCGCGCCTTGCCCGCGCGCGGCGGCAAGGTCTTCAGATAGGCCGCCATGGCTTCGCGATCCGGCGCCGGCAGCTTGCCGGTGTTGATCACCACATCGGCCATGCTCGAGCCGACCGAATCGTAGTCCGGCGTGGTCCCCGTCTCGAGCAGATAGGCGATATCCTTGTCGGACCAGGCGCTGAGGCCGTTTTCGCCGGGCGTGATATTGGGAATGAAGCCTTTGCCTTCGGGATCGGGGCCGCCGGCGAAGCGCTGCTCGGGGATGATGCCGCCCAGGATGTTGCGGCCGCTGTGGCACTCCGCGCAATGCGATGGTCCCTCGACGAGATAGGCACCGCGATTGAGCGCGGCGCTTCTGGACGGATCGGGCACAAACATCTTGCCGTCGAGATAGAGCAGCTTCCACAGGCCCAGCCCGCGTCGCACGTTGAAGGGGAACGGCAACTCGTGCGGCCGACTGGGTGTCGCGTCGGGCGGCAGTGTGCGCAAAAAGGCAAACAGGTCGCGTACGTCGTCGAGCTTCATGCGCTGATAGGAGGTATAGGGAAAAGCCGGGTAGAGGTGTTCGCCGTTGCGTCCGATGCCGCGCAGCATGGCATTGACGAAGGCTTCTTCCGACCACGCGCCGATGCCATGCGCGGCGTCGGACGACAGGTTGGGCACATAAAAGCGTCCAAACGCGGTGTTGAGGGCGAGCCCGCCGCCGAGCCGTCGGGTGTCCTCCTGCTTGGGAATGGCGTGACAGGAGGCGCAACCCCCGGCGTTGAACATGGTCTCGCCGTTCGCGAGATCGGCGGTGCGCGGGGGCAGCGCGCCGGTCACGGCCGCCTTCGGCATAGTGAGCACGTAGAACAGGCCGGCGCCGGCAACGAGCAGAAGCGCCAGCGCCATGACGATCCTGCTTAGGCGCATGTGGCCTCCGTCCGTGGCGCGACCATACCGATCGCCACCATACACAAAAGCGCGCGAGGCCGGCTCGCGCGCTTGGGTATTGGAGCCTTGCTGCCGGCGGCTTCCGAACGGTGAAAGACCACAGGCGGCCCGCGGGCTACTTTTGCGGCGGGGGTTTGCGGTAGGCCTTGTGGCAACCGCCGCAGTTGCTCGTCACTTTCGGCCACTCGGCCTTGAAGCTCGCCTCGTCCTTGATCGCGGCCTCGGCGGCCTTGGCGTCGGCGGCCAGTTTGTCGAACTTCGCCATCAGGTCGGACTTGTTGGCGAAAGCCTCCGGCAGGGCGTCGGTTTCACCTGTCTTGGAGTCATCGGGAAAGAGGTTCTTGACCTCGGCGGCCTTGGCCTGAATTGTTTTCAGCGACTCCTGCGCCTTGGCGAGGTCGAAGGGAGCATCACCCTTGGCCATGGTACCGTTGCTCTTGGCCGCACCGCCAAACGCCTTCATGGCTTGTTTGCGCTGGTCGATGACGGCAGCATTCTGGGCAAACACCACGGTTGCCCCGATGGCGAGGGCCGCAGCAGCGGCGACGACGCGTAGCATGTAGATTCCTCCCGAGAAATTGCCGGCGCGGCAACCTCAACCCTCGAGGACACTCCGCAGCCCGCCCGTTGCGCACGAAGTGGATTCGTGCAAGCGCCAACATTAACGAGGCGACGCGCGGTTTCAACGCCTCGGGCCGCACATTATTTTGATTCGTCTTGCGGAATAAATTGGAGGCCACAATCGTCTGCTGCCATAACTCCTACTGGGTGCCGGCCAGTAGGAAAGGACGTGCGCGTGACCTCTCGCCGGGATGCCGTTGCGGCAGAAATTCCACGCTTGCGGCGTTACGCGCGGGCCCTGGTCGGCGACAGCGGTGAGGCCGATGATCTGATCCAGGATACGCTCGAGCGCGCGCTGTCGCGTCTGGGGCAATGGCGGGATGGAGACAGTCCGCGTAAGTGGTTGTTTTCTATACTGCATAATCTGCACGTGGACGGCTTGCGCCGCAGATCGCGCCGGCCGCCACACGTCGGTCTCGACAGCCTCGGTCCCGAACAGTCGGCGCCGGCGGCGGATGGGGCGAGCGGAGGCGATCTCGATCGGGCGCTGCGGCTATTGACGGCCGATCAGCGCGAGGTGGTGCTGCTGGTGGGCCTTGAAGGCCTAAGTTACGCGGAAACGGCCGAGGTGCTGTCGATTCCCATAGGAACCGTGATGTCCCGACTGGCGCGTGGACGCGACCGGTTGCGCAGCTTGCTGGCCTATGGCCTTGAAACGGAAGCCGAGCATGCCGGCCTGCGGAGGGTCAAGTGAGCGGCGCGCGACACATCAGCGAGGTCGAGTTGCACGCCTTCGTGGACGGCGAACTGGTGGGCGAGGAGGCTGCCGAGGTCGAGGCGGCGCTGGCGACGGCCCCCGAGGATTTGCGGTTTGCGCGTGCCATCGCCGATCTCAACGGCCGCCTCACGCAACACTACGCTCACGTGCTTGACGAGCCCATCCCCGCCGGGATGGCCGCGCTGGCGGCCCGCGCCGCCCGCCGCGGCCGCCGCTGGGTGCCCGCCCAGGCGCGGGCGCTCGGCATCGTCGCGCTCCTCATCGCCGGCGCCGTCGCCGGGTACGCCGTGGCAGCCTTTGGTCGCGGGGAGGCCTGGCGCCAGCCGAGCTTCGTGGCGAACGCGTTCAGCGCGCACCAGGTGTTCGTCCCCGAAGTGCGCCATCCCGTCGAGGTCGGTGCCGCGGAGGAAAAACATTTGGTGCAATGGCTGACGCGCCGCCTTGGCACGGACGTGCGGGCCCCCGAACTCAATGGACATGGCTGGAAGCTCGTCGGCGGCCGGCTATTGCCCGACCGCGGGCAGGCCGCCGCGCAATTCATGTACGAGGACGCAACCGGGCGGCGCCTGACGCTCTACGTGCGCAAGGAGGCCGGTCTCACGGACGCTGCCTTCCGCTTTGCCGAGCGCGGCGACTGCGCCGCCTTCTATTGGATCGACCGCTCGCTTGCCTATGCGCTCGCCGGTCGCCTCGACCGCACCGAGCTGATGCAGCTCGCCAGCAGCATTTATGGCCAACTCGGCGGGCTCAGCGGCGGCTAGGCCCAGCGCTAGCCCAAAGGTGGGCCCGCCAGGCAGCGCGCGCCGGACCTTGCCGGCTCAGCGCGGCGGCCGGTCGATCTTGAGCGGCATGCAGTTGCGGTGTCCGAACTCATAGCAAGCCAGAGCGCGTGAAAAGGCTGCCAAGCGGTCGATGAGCCAGGCCCCTCCCACCACCAGGATGACGACGAGCGCCAGCACGGCCCAATTCTGCCGGGCGCGGATACGGTAGAACTCGGCGTCCTCCTCGCCAGCGGCGAGAACGATCGAGCCAGGCGCAAGCGCCGGCGGCGGTTCGACGGGCCGCCCGGGGGGCGGCCGCGGGCGTCGGTCTCGAAACGGAACGACCGTCATGGTCCCTCGGCGCTCACAGCTGGTGCGGCTTGCCCGACCGCCATCACGCTTCTCTTAAGGCCGAGGCGATCTTGCCAGAGCGAGCCGGCGCGCTCAAGCGCCGGGCGTCGGCGCGGCGAGGGCGCGTCTGCGCTAGGCTTTTGCGTGCCGGGCGCCGGGCGATCATGCGGTGGGGCCCGCCGGGCGACCCTAAAGATGGGGTGATGCGGCCCTAAAGAGGGGGAGATATAGCCTCCGACCCGGGATGGCTTTTGGGGGCCGCCGCAGGCCGCAGCCCGGCCCAACCCGTGTGTGGGGGGCGCGCGTGGTGGCGGCGTTGGCGGGGCGGTCAGGGCCGATCGGCGGCCTTGCGCACGGCCTCGGAAATCTCGGCCACCACTTGCTGCAACAGGCGCTCGTCGTCGCCTTCGCCCATCACCCTGATGACGCGTTCGGTGCCCGACGGGCGGATGACGAGACGTCCCTGGGCGCCGAGGCGCTCCGTGCCCGAAGCGATGGCCTTGCGCACGTCGGCCTGTTCCAGCGGCGAGCCGTTCACATATTTGACGTTGTGCAGGATCTGCGGCAGGCGCTGGAAGCGGGTGCACACTTCGCCCACGGGTTTGCCGGTGCCGACCACCACCGCCAGCACCTGCAGGGCAGCCACCAGGCCGTCACCGGTGGTGCCAAAGTCCGACAGCACGATGTGTCCCGACTGCTCGCCGCCGATGTTGTAGCCGTGCTTGCGCATATACTCCACGACATGGCGGTCGCCGACCGGCGTGCGCGCGAGCGTCAGGCCCAGACCCTGGAGGTAGCGCTCCATGCCGAGGTTCGACATGACGGTGGCGACGACCCCGCCGCCGTGCAAGCGACCGCTTTTGTGCCAGCTTTCGGCGATCACGCACATGATCTGGTCGCCGTCGACAAGGCGCCCCTTTTCATCGACGATCACGACACGATCGGCATCGCCGTCGAGTGCGATGCCGATGTCGGCGCGCATTTCGCGGACCTTGTCGCCGAGCGCTTCCGGCGAGGTTGAGCCGCACTTCAGATTGATGTTGAGGCCGTCCGGTTCGACGCCGATCTTGATGACCTCCGCGCCTAGCTCCCACAGGGCCTCGGGGGACACCTCGTAGCCCGCGCCGTTGGCGCAGTCGATGACCACGCGCAAGCCATTGAGGCCGATGTTGCGGGGTAAGGTGCGCTTGGCGTACTCGACATAACGCTCCTGGGCACTGTCGATGCGTTTGGCGCGGCCAATGCGTTCGGGGGCCACCAGTAACTCCGAGCTCGGCGTGTCCATCAGCTTTTCGATCTGCCGCTCGGCCTCGTCGGAGAGCTTATAGCCGTCGCGGTCGAAGATCTTGACGCCGTTATCGTCGAAGGGATTGTGCGATGCCGAGATCATGACGCCGAGGTCGGCGCGCAGCGAGCGCGTCAGCATGGCGACGGCGGGCGTCGGCATCGGACCCAGCAAGAACACGTCCATGCCGACCGCCGTGAACCCCGACATCAGCGCGGATTCGATCATGTAGCCGGACAGGCGCGTGTCCTTGCCAATGACGACGCGATGCCGGTAGTTGCCGTCGGCAATATACTTGCCCGCTGCCATTCCGACCTTGAGCGCGACCTCCGAGGTCATGGGGGGGCGGTTCGCCTGACCGCGGATTCCGTCCGTTCCGAAGTACCGCTGCGTCATGCTGTTGCCTCGCTTGCAAATCTAAGGCGCCGTGCCGCGCGCAGGTCACGAGCGCCAAGCTCCTCGGGTCGCGATCGCGCCGTCTGGCCCGGGCCGGGAGGGTTCTGGGTCGAACCGAGATTACACCAATTTCCCAGTCGCTTGCGAGCCGCTGATCGGCCTTTCAACAGGCCCGCGCAGGTGTGGCCGCTTGGGGCTCGGTCAGGCGCGCGCCGCCTCGGCACGAGCTAGAGCCTTATCCCCCTGCCAGACCGCCAAGGCCTGCCGGGTCGCGGCGACGTCGTGCACGCGCAGGATTTGCACACCTTGAGCTGCGCCAATGAGGGCGGCGGCCAGCGATCCGGGCAGCCGGTCCGGCGCCGGCGCGCCGGTCAGGTGGCCGATAAAACTTTTACGCGAGGCTCCGAGCATCACCACACATCCCAAGGCATGAAAGAGGCTGAGCGAGGCCAGGAGCGCCAGATTGTGCGCCAGCGTTTTGCCAAAGCCGATGCCGGGGTCGAGGATCAAGCGGCCGCGGGGGATGCCCGCCGCCTCGCTGGCCGCGATGCGCTCGCGGAAAAAGTCGTAAACGTCGAACACCACATCGGCGTAGCAAGGAGCATCCTGCATGGTGGCAGGGTCGCCCTGCGCATGCATCAGGATGACCGGCGTGCCGGTCTGGGCTACCGTCGCCAGGCTCGCGGGATCGTGCCGCAGGGCTGAGACGTCGTTAATGAGCCCTACCCCGGCGGCGGCGGCGCGGCGCATGACCTCGGGATGGCGGGTATCGATCGAGAGTGGCACGCGCGCCTGCGCCCGCAGTGCGTCGATCACCGGCAGGACGCGGCGGCATTCCTCCTCGACATCGATGCTCGCGGCGCCGGGCCGCGTCGACTCGCCGCCGATATCGAGGATGTCGGCGCCTTCGGCCTCAAGGCGCAAGGCATGGTCGACCGCGGCGGCGGTGTCGAAATAGCGCCCACCATCGGCAAAGCTGTCGGGCGTCACATTGACGATGCCCATGATGCGCGGCACATCGAAACTGAGGCCGGCGATGGTGGCACGGGGGCGTTCCAGCTGGGCCAGCAGTTGCGCCAGCTGAGGGTCCGGGTCGGCGCGCAGCTCCAGCACCGACAGCCGGCGCCGCGTTGTCCCGTTGCGATCGCGGGCGACGATTTCGGCGGCGGCGAACGATGGCTCGCCGCGGCCCCCGACGGCCAAGCAACGGGCGCGATCGTTGCCGGCGGGGTTGCCAGGGCTCAGCTCGGCGATGGGGCGAATGGCAAGCGTTTCTTCCACCCGCGTGTGCTTACGCCCGTGGCCTCCCCGATGGCTAGTCCGCCGCGCCTAGGGTTCGGCGGTGCGAATGCCGGCCGGTCCCCCCTTGGTCTTGATCGAGCCGACTTTTTGCAGCGAGCGGCCGGCGAGACCCGAGAAGCGGATGACGTTGATTTCTTCCTCGACCATGCACTGCACCAACAGCGTCTTACCATTGGCCGACCAGGCGATGCCTTGGCACCAGCGCCCGATCGGGAGCTCGGCGGTCTTGGTCAGCTGGGTGCCGGTCCGCGACCAGATCTGCAACAGACCATTGCCGTTGAAGAAGGGCGAGTTCGCCGGCTTGTTCGAGCCGTTCATCACGGTGACGGCGACGAATTTGCCGTCGGGGGAAAGCTTGATGCCTTCGGGGGTCTGGCCGACGGTGTAGGTTGCAACCACGCGCGGCGGCTCGAGCTTGAGATCGATCAGGCTGATGGTGTCGGCATCGCCGCCGCCGACGCCGATGTTGGCCACCACCGCCACCTCGCCCTTCGAACTGATGTCGAGACCATAAGGACGCAAGCCGGCGGCAATTTCGCGCTTGCTGACCTCGACCTTGCTGCCCTCGATGCTCAGCTGGGTGATGCGGTTATCGGCGTCGCGCGTGACGAGTGCGCTTTTTCCGTCCGGATCGAAGATCACCGAGCTCGGGCCCGATTTCTCGCCGCCGACGGTCACCTTGCCGGCGGGTGTCACGGTTGTGCCGCTGATGGTGAAGACCGAGACGGTTCCTTCCTCGCGGTTGGCGACCAGGGCCAGGGTGCCGGCCTTGTTGATCGAGACGCCGGCTGCCCCCTTGCCGGCCTGCAAGGTGGCGAGCACCTTGGGCGTGCCCGCTGCGTTCTTGCCGACGCCGACGGCGGATTTGACGCGGGTGACAAGGGTTGGCTTCAGCGATTGCAGCTCCACGACCGTCAGTTTGTCGTCGGCGATGGTCTTGCTAGGATCGGCAGGATCGATCTTCTGGTTGGAGGTGATGAGCGCGATGTCCTCGCGCGGCGACACGGCCACGTTGAGCGGCGGGCCGACGACGCTGTTGGGGACCGCGATCTCGGCCAGCACCTTTGGCGGATTGGCGCGCAAATCGATGATCGACACGGTGTCGGGTTGAGGATCCTTCTCAACCACCACCTTGCCGTCGACCAACTTCACCTTGGCATCGTTAGCCGACACCGCAATCTGCGCCGCCGCCGGTCCGACGGCAACCATCGATAACGCGACTGCAAGTGCTGCGCATCGCCACATCTTTGCCTCCCCCAATCGTTGCGGCGAAAGCTTAGCACTCCACACGCAGGCCGACCAAGGGCCGTCCCTGCCGCCGCGGCGTGGGCTCTCGACGATGACCGCGCCGTGCGTCCGTGCTATGAGCTGTCGTGAAGAGCGAGTGGAGTTGAGTTGAAAATGTTCACAAAACGCACGGAAAAGGAGGGCACAGGAGGCGGCGCCGTCACCACCACCACGCAAAGGCCTGTTGTCGGGGCGGGGGAAGCTGCCAGCAGACGGCCGCTGCCAGGGGCGGCAGCCTCAGCCTCCGTCGTGGGGAGCGAGCTTTCGATCAAGGGGAACCTGGAGTTGCGTGGCGAGGTGCAAATCGACGGTGCCGTCGACGGCGATGTGCACGCCATGCGCATCGTGGTCGGGGAGGCGGCGCACATCACCGGCAACCTGTTGGCGGAAGACGTCGTCGTGCGGGGCGCCGTCGCTGGATCGATTCGCGGCAAGAAGGTGACACTGGAAGCCGCCAGCCATGTCGAGGGCGATATTTTCCATCGGATGCTGACGATCGAAAGGGGCGCCTTTTTTGAAGGCAGATCGCGCCGAGTGGAGGATCCCGCCGCCGTGCCGCGCCCAAGCTAGGCCGCCTCGCCAACAAGGTTAATCCCCTCAAAACCCAGAAAAAAACGGGCTGGACGGCGCCTGGGTGAGGCTTGCCTTCGGTCAGGCCTTGACGGCAGGAGTGTAATGCCCGAGTAAAAGCCGGCCCCGACGGGCGGCGCCCCCTATAGGTCGCCTGCCTGCCCGCTGATGGGGCAATCGATCGTAGGTGTTGCAAAGGCGCCCGCCGGGGCGCCACGAGCGACGGGGTCCCATGCACGATTCGGTGGCGGCGCGGCGGGGTTGTATTCAGGCCACGCAAGCTGGCATAAAATTACCACAAGTGGGACAAGAGGGGCGCCGAGATCTCGACTGTCGGTCAGGAACACTCTACGCCGCTGCCACCGGGAGGAGGCGCGTATGAATGCGACGGACTATGCGGTTCTGGAAGCCATCCACGTCTCGTGGGCGGCCAACGACCTGCCGGCGACCGTGCGCTGCTTTGCCGAGGACATCGACTTTGCCGTCAACGCACCCGACGGGGCGGCCTCGTTTGTGGGGACCGGGCGCGGTCGGGACACCCTCGCCAATCGGTTGTCGGACTTCCTGGATAAGTACGAGGTGCTGGCGTTTACGCCGCTGCAGATCACCAAGCGGGACGACGGCCTGGCCTGTCGCGTGCAATACCACTACCGCCACAGACAAACGGGAATGGAAATCGACGGCAGTATGCGCCTGTTGTGGTCCATCGCCGGCGACAAAGCCACCTCGCTGAAGGTCATCCATGATGCCGTGCGCATGGGGGTGTTCTTCGAGATGGCGGACCGCTGCAGCCGCGGTGACTTGTACATGTGATGGCCGCGCGCGGCTTGCCTTGCGCTCGGCCCGCGTTGCGCTCGGGCCCAAGTGCGAACGCCTCGCGCGCCAGCAAAGCGCGCCAGCTCGCCCAAGTTTGTGTGCCGGCCCTTGTGCGCGCCTGCGAGCCATAACGCGCCGACAAAAGCGCGGCGGTTAAGAGCCACCGGCCAAGCCAATAAGCGCCGGCCAAGACGCGGAGACGCGCGAATGCCACCTACCGCCCGGCCCGCTGCCGCCCAGCCCTATGCCAAGAAGAGATTTGTCGACGTCAAAGGCCGGCGCATGGCCGTTATCGATGAGGGCGAGGGAAAGGCCATCGTCTTCCAACACGGCAATCCCACGTCCTCCTACCTGTGGCGCAACGTCATGCCCCACTGCCAGGGCCTGGGGCGCCTCGTCGCCTGCGACCTGATCGGCATGGGCGATAGCGACAAACTGGCGCCGGCGGGGGCCGAACGCTACAGCTATGCCGAGCAGCGCGAGCACCTGTTTGCGCTCTGGGACAAGCTCGACCTCGGCGATGACATTGTCCTGGTCATGCATGACTGGGGCTCGGCGCTGGGCTTTGAGTGGGCGCGCTTGAACGCGGAGCGCGTGGCCGGGCTCGCCTACATGGAAGCGATCGTGATGCCGCTTACCTGGGACGACTGGCCCGACCAGGCGCGCCGGGCGTTTCAAGGCTTTCGCTCGCCGGCCGGCGAGGATCTCATTCTCGCCAAAAACATGTTCGTCGAGCGCGTGCTGCCCGGCTCGATTCTGCGCCGGCTCAGCGAGGAGGAGATGGCCGAGTATCGCCGCCCCTTCGCCAATCCGGGTGAAGACCGCCGCCCGACGCTCAGCTGGCCGCGTCAGATCCCCATCGCGGGCGCACCGGCCGAGGTGGTGGCGATTGTCGAGGATTACGCGTGCTGGCTATCGGCCTCGCCCATACCGAAGCTCTTCCTCAATGCGGAGCCGGGTTCGATCCTGGTGGGCCGCCAGCGCGAATTCTGCCGCCGCTGGCCGAACCAGACCGAGGTGACGATCAAGGGTCTGCACTTCGTGCAGGAGGATAGTCCCAGCGAGATCGGCGCGGCCGTGGCAGCGTTCGTGCGCCGGCTGCGCGCCGGCTAGCCGCTCACCCCGACCACGCTGAGGCGGAGTGGGTCCCCCCAGCTTGCCCCGATGTGGGCCGCGATGTGGGCAACGCGGG
Organism: uncultured Alphaproteobacteria bacterium; assembly: GCA_963770295.1. Classification (GTDB taxonomy): domain Bacteria; phylum Pseudomonadota; class Alphaproteobacteria; order Rhizobiales; family Hyphomicrobiaceae; genus AWTP1-13. The sequence continues at coordinate 168,024 of CAVYPA010000009.1, read as the reverse complement.
CGGCCAGCTCCCTTGCGCTTGGGTAGCGGTGCGGTGCGCGATCGGCAGATCCACGCGTTCGCCCAGGCAAGGCCTGGTTTTTTTGCGCTTTCGCCACCCCGGCCTTCGCCCCCGCCCGGCGCGCCTGCGCGGGGCGATCGTGATCCTGCCTGCGCCGCCTTGGGCCCGCGAGCCGATGGCATGCGTCGCCCTGCCGGGCTAGAACGTGACCCCATCGCCGGCTCGAGCCATCGGGCGGGCGTCCGCGGCGGCCGCGATGCCGCGTCGGGACACTCGCGATTGGCCTTACGTCCTCGCCGCCGGGCGAGGCCGTGCGTCGACCGCGAAAGCGAGCGCTAGGGGAAGAGATGCCGAAGGTCCAATCCGCCGTTGCGACGGCGTCCGACGAGTTCAAGGCCAATGCCGCGGCCATGCAGGCCTTGATCGGGGACCTTGCCGCCAAACGGGCCGCGGCGGCGCTGGGCGGGCCAGAACGGTTGCGAGAGCGACATACGGCGCGGGGCAAGCTGCTGCCGCGCGACCGAGTGTTGCGCCTGATCGATCCGGGTTCGCCGTTTCTGGAACTGTCGCCGCTGGCGGCCTACGACCTTTACAGCAAGGACATCCATGCTGCGGGCATCATCACCGGCGTGGGGCGCGTCTCGGGACGCGAGTGTGTGATCGTGTGCAACGATGCCACCATCAAGGGCGGTACGTACTTTCCGATCACCGTCAAGAAGCATTTGCGGGCGCAGGAAATCGCCCGCGAGAATCGACTGCCGTGCATTTATCTGGTGGATAGCGGCGGTGCCAACCTGCCGCAGCACACCGAAGTGTTTCCCGATCGCGAGCACTTCGGTCGCATCTTTTATAATCAGGCGACGCTGTCCTCGCTCGGAATTCCGCAGATCGCTTGCGTGATGGGTTCGTGCACCGCGGGCGGGGCTTACGTTCCAGCCATGTCGGATGAATCGATCATCGTGCGCAAACAGGGCACGATCTTTCTCGGCGGTCCGCCGCTGGTGAAGGCCGCCACCGGCGAGACGGTGAGCGCGGAGGAGCTGGGCGGTGCCGAGGTGCACACGCGCCAGTCGGGCGTGGCCGATCACTATGCGCTCAATGATGAACACGCGCTCGATATCGTCCGCAACATCGTCGCCAACTTGAATAGCGTCAAGCAGGTGGACATCACCCTGCGTGAGCCGCGCCCGCCCGCCTACGATCCTGCCGAGCTCGACGGTGTGGTGCCGGCTTCGCTGATGACGCAGTACGACACGCGCGAGGTGATCGCACGGCTGGTCGATGCCTCGGAGTTGGATGAGTTCAAGGCCAATTATGCGCAGACGCTGGTGACGGGCTTCGCCCATATCGAGGGACTGCCGGTGGCAATCCTCGCTAACAATGGCATTCTCTATTCGGAGACGGCGCTCAAGGCCACCCACTTCATCGAGCTCGCCTGTCAGCGCCGCATTCCCCTGCTGTTCCTGCAAAACATCACGGGGTTCATGGTGGGCCGGGCGGCGGAGGCGGGCGGCATCGCCAAGGACGGCGCCAAGATGGTCACCGCGGTGGCGTGTGCGCAAGTGCCGAAGGTGACCGTGATCATCGGGGGCTCCTATGGTGCCGGCAACTATGCCATGTGCGGGCGCGCCTATTCTCCCCGCTTTCTGTTCACCTGGCCCAACGCGCGCATCTCGGTGATGGGCGGTCCGCAGGCCGCCGGCGTGCTGGCGACGGTGCGGCGCGACAACATTGAGGCGGAAGGCGGCGCCTGGAGTGCGGAACAGGAAGCCGCGTTCAAGCGGCCGGTATTGGAGAATTTCGAGCGCGAGGGGCATCCCTACTATGCCACCGCGCGATTGTGGGACGATGGCATCATCACGCCGGCAGAGACGCGACGCGTGGTGGCCTTGGCGCTATCGGCTGCCCTCAACGCGCCGATCCCGGCGCCCCGCTTCGGCGTCTTTCGCATGTAGAGGGCTCGCTGCGGCCAGCCTGCCGTCGGCAGGCTGGCTGCGAGCCCGAGCGCAAACCGGGCCCGCATCGGGCTCTCTTCGATGGACTGGCAAAGATGGCCGAACCGCTGCTCTTCACGCCCCTTTCGATCAAGAGCGTCAGCCTCAAGAACCGGGTGGTGGTCGCGCCGATGCATCAATACGCAGCGGTCGCAGGACATGCCACCGACTGGCATCTCGTCAACGCCGGCACGTTATGCCCAGGGCGGCGCCGGACTGGTCATCATGGAATCGACCAAGATCGCGCGCAACGGCTGCGGCACGGTCGGTGATGTTGGCCTGTGGGACGACGCCTTCATTCCCGCCCTGGCGCGGTGCGCGCATTTCATCAAGGCGCATGGCGCCGTTGCCGGCATTCAGCTCGGCCACTCGGGCCGCAAGGCGCGCCTGCGCCGGCCATGGGAAGGCGGCAAGCCGCTGACGGGCAGCGAGCCCGAAATTTACGATTGGGACGGCTGGGAGCTGGTGGCGCCGAGCGCCGTGCCCTTCAGCGCGCATTCGCCGACGCCGCGAGCCCTATCGCACGAGCGAGGTGCGTGACTTGGTGACGAAGTGGGGCGACGCTGCGCTGCGGGCGGCCAAGGCCGGCTTCGATCTTATCGAAATCCATGGCGCGCACGGCTATCTGGTGCACCAATTCCTGTCGCCCGCTCGCCAACCGGCGCGGCGACGTCTATGGCGGCAGCGAAGCCAACCGCATGCGCTTTGCCCTAGAGGTTGCCGAATGCGTGCGCGCCGCCTGGCCCAGCGACAAGCCGTTGTTCATGCGCCTGTCCTGTGAGGACGATGCCGGTTGGGGTCCCAACGAGAGCGTCAGGCTGGCGCGCCTGCTGAAGCGCGCCGGCGTCGATGTCATCGATTGTTCGTCCGGCGGCACCTTGGGCCACTCGCCGATGGATGGCGCGCGCGCAAGCAGGTATGGCTATCAGGTGCCTTACGCGGAAAAAATCCGCCGCGAGGCGGATATCATGACGATGGCCGTCGGCCACATCGTGCACGCCGATCAGGCCGAGGCCATCCTGCAGGCAGGGTCGCGCCGACCTCATCGCGCTGGCGCGCGAGATCATGTACAACCCGAATTGGCCGATGGACGCAGCGCAGAAACTTGGCGTCGATCCCCAGTTCAGATTGGTGCCGCCGGCCTACGCCTATTGGCTGGCAAAACGGGCCAACTCGGGCTTCGAAGGCACGCCCTCGACTTGGAGCAAGGGCCTGGCCGGCGGTGCGTCGGCAAAGCCAGCAGGCAAAGATTAGCTCGCAGGCGCCGCCGCGGCGGCTTGCAAGCGACATATCGCGCGCCGGCGCCGCCAACGGATGCCCTCGCCTCGCCAAGCAAGGTGAGGGCCCCAAGCGCGCGGCAACCCCCTCGACACCTTTCGACGGGGAGGCCGAAGTGGTATCGATAAGGGCAGTATTGGGCAGGTCCAACGGCCTGGCAACGTGGGGGAGGAGATGCCTCTTTACGGCAGCGAAGCACTCAAGCGCCTACGCGACGGCCAGCTGACGCTCGGGCTCGGCGTGCAGCATTTGCGCGGCTCGGCGGTCCCCTTGCTCGCCAAGGCCGCCGGTTACGATTGGCTGTTCATCGACGCGGAGCACGGCGCCATCTCGACCCCCGAAATCGCACAAATCGCCATGGCGGCGCTGCCGCTGGGGGTGGTGCCGATCGTGCGCATTTGCACGGGCGCGCTCGATGAGGGCACGCGCGCGCTCGACAATGGGGCGCTCGGTATCGTCGTGCCGCATGTCGATACGCCCGAACAGGCGCGACGGCTGGTCGAGGCCTTCCGCTTCAGCCCGCTCGGCCACCGCAGCACCGGCGGCTCCAACGCCTGCTTCGGTTATCGCCCGCCGCCGGCCGCCGAGGCCCAGAAAACCTTGAATGCGGAAATCCTCGTGGTGGCGATGATTGAGACGCCGGAGGCCGTCGAAAATGCCGAGGCGATCGCCGCCATCGGCGGCATCGACGTGCTGCTGATCGGCAGCAACGACCTTTCTCTGGAGATGGGGATCCCCGGCCAGGTTGGCCATGCGCGCGTGCGCGCGGCCTACGAACAGGTTGCGGTTGCCTGCCGCCAGCACGGCAAGGTGCTCGGCATGGGGGGCGTCTATGATCAGGAGGTGGCGAGCCGCTATATTGCGCTGGGCGCGCGCATGATCCTGGGCGCCAGCGACCATAGTTTGTTGTTGGAGGCGGCGACGCGGCGCGCGGCGTTCTTGCGCGGGCTGCTGCCGGAAACGGGCGCTTGAGGCCTTGACCGTTCCGGGCCTGACGGTCGGCCCAGCTGTGGGTGGCTAGGCGTCGGAGCCGCCGCCGCGACCGCCCAGCCGTTCGAGCAGCGCCATGGCGGCCGCGGGGGCGCGGACCTTGCCTTCGTGGATGACGTAGAGGAAGACGTCGCGCGCGGCCTTTTTGGCCGACTTTGCATCGATCGCCGGTAGGTCCGCCGGCGCGCCGCCGGCGGCCCAGGTTTGGGCGCGCTTGGCCCAGGCATCGAGCTCCTTGGGCGGATAGCCGGTCGCGATCGCATCGCTGCCTTTTTGCAGGCGGGCATAAACAAAGTCGCCGGCGAGATCGGCGATGGCGGGGTAGGTGTCGTGCTCGGCAAACACCACCGGCGTCTTGTACTGGCGCAATAACGAGATGAATTGCGGCGTCGCAAACGACGGGTGGCGCACCTCCACCACGTGGCGCAGGTGGAGCCCGTCGCGCTTGGCCGGCAGCAGTGCAAGGAAGGCTTGAAAGTCGGCGGCATCGAACTTTTTGGTCGGAGCAAACTGCCACAGGATCGGCCCTAACCGGTCGCCCAATTCACTGACGCCGGACTTGAAAAAAAATTCAAGCGAACTCGCCGGCCTCGGCCAGCACACGCTTCTGCACCACATAGCGCGGGCCCTTGATCGCGAACACGAACCCGTCGGGCACTTGCTGGCGCCATTTGGCAAAGGTTGCCGGCGTTTGCGTGCGGTAGAAGGTGCCATTGATTTCGATGGTCGTCAGCTTGGAGCTCGCATAGGCGAGTTCCTTGGCGTGCGCCAGACCCTTGGGATAGAAGGCGCCGCGCCAGGGCTCAAAGGTCCAGCCGCCAATACCGACCCTGACGTTGCCTGCCCTCGGCATGCTCGGTTCCTCAACGCTGGCCACGTGCCTCGGCGCATGCTGTGCAAAAGTCGCTGCTGGCGCAAGGGGGGCGCGGCCGCTAGAATCGTGCCGTGCCATCACGTCACGAGGTCACGCTACCAGCCATCGAGGGTTCACGCTGTTGAGCACCACCAGGGGCCGTTGTCAGTGCCGTGCCATCGTCTATGCGTTCGAGGGTCCGCCGAAGTGGGTGATGCATTGCCATTGTGCAAGCTGTCGGCGTGCCGTGTCCTCGCCGCTTGCGACCTATGTCGGCGTTTGGCTCGAGCAGTTCCGCTATCTCGCGGGCGAGCCCGCCGCCTACGCCTCCTCGGTCGGCGTGCAGCGCTATTTTTGTCGCGCCTGCGGCACGCCGATGGCCTACACGGGTGCGCATTGGCCCGATGAAATCCACCTCTTGCACGGCACGCTCGAGGATCCGGCGCAGTGGCCGCCGACCGGCCACGCCTTCATCGGTGAGCAGCTCGCCTGGTTCGATGTGGCCGATCACTTGCCGCGCTACGTGACGACGGCCGGCAAGGGCGCCAAGCCGGTTCGCAACGGTCCCCGCGCTTGAGCGGCCGGCTTGCCCGGCCGGCGTTGCGGCGCCGCCCATCGCCACCCATGTCTCCGGGCGAAGCGCTCGACCAGGCCCAAGCCTTCGAGCCGTTGCCGACCGCGGCCCGGTTGTGTGCCGTGCTGTCGTTGACGATCTGGTTTGCAACCGCCGCATGCGGCCGCCTCATCGCGTATTTTTGAAAGGCGGGGTTACCGATTGCTGCGCGCGCGATGAGGGAGTCGTGCTTTAGTCATCTGCCTCGGGCCAAGATCTGCCCCAGTCATTTGCCCAGTCATTTGCCCCGTATGCGCCGACCTGCGCCAGGCGCAGTGCCCGAGGATGCGCCCGAGGATACTTTACCGAGGATATCGTACCGAGGATATCGTACCGAGGATATCATACCCGAGAGGACCAAGACCGATGCGGCTCGCCATCTTATGGGTTTTGTCTGTGCTCATGTCCTTTGCCGTCATCGCCGAGGCCGGCGCCACCGATGACAAGAAGCGCAAGGCGCACAAGCATGCCGCGAGTGCCCCGGCCGCCGCGGCGCCGCACCCGGAGCGCTATCGCGAGCTGTTGGCGGACAAGATGCGCATCGGCTCCACCGAGTGGTGGGAGCAGATGCGGCGTGAGGGCCGTCTCGGCGGCGAGACGCCCTAGCCGAGACGTCGGCGCTCCCCAGAGCGCGTGCGCTGCGGATAGCGAGAACAAAAGGGGAGGCAACACCGGCTCACGCGAACGTGGCTGCTGCTGGGTTGCTAGGGCTGGCCCTGGTCGGGGCCGCCCAGGCACAGCAGGCGACGATCAAGCGCACCGTCCTGCAAAGGAGCGACGTGCCCGGCAGCACTTATGAGGTCGTGCTGGGTTTGGCGGAGCTTCCGGCGGCGGAGGCAAGCACATCCCTCCCGGCACCGAGCAGGGTACCCTGGTCGAGGGCGAACTCGCCCGCATGGTTCAGGGGCAGTCGGTGGATGATCCTCGCCGGTACCCCGCACGATGCCAAGGCGGGGCCCGGCGGCGCCAAGGTGATCGCCGTCTAACGGGTGGAAAAGGGAAAACCGCTGGCCTCTCCCGCCAACTGAGGGGCGAGGACGCCATCAATGCGCTGCTGCCACCGCTTGGCGCGCGTGCTATAGCACGGGCCATGCAAGAGGCCGTCAAACCTAATGCCGCGGTCAGCGTCGGCAGCGTGTCCTTCGCCAACGACCGGCCGATTGCCCTGTTCGCCGGGCCCTGCCAGATGGAGAGCCGCGCGCATGCCTTGGAGATGGCTTCCGCCCTGAAGGAGATCGCGAGCCGGCTCGGTATTGGCCTCGTTTACAAGACCTCCTTCGACAAGGCCAACCGCACGAGCCTCGGGGCCAAACGCGGCCTCGGTCTCGACGGCGCGCTGGCCGTGTTTGCCGAAATCCGCGCCTCCCTCAATGTGCCCGTCGTCACCGACGTGCACGACGCCAGCCAATGCGCTGAGGTCGCGCAGGTGGTCGACGTCCTGCAGATCCCGGCCTTCCTGTGCCGACAGACCGATCTGCTGGTGGCGGCGGCCCTGACCGGCCGACCGATCAAGGTCAAGAAGGGTCAGTTCCTGGCGCCCTGGGACATGCGCAACGTCGTAGCGAAGGTGACCGGCAGCGGCAACGCCAACGTGTTGGTGACGGAACGGGGTGCCTCCTTCGGCTACAACACGCTGGTGGTCGACATGCGCGCGCTGCCGATCCTGCGTGAGATCGGCTGCCCGGTCATCTTCGATGCCACGCATGCCGTGCAGCAGCCGGGTGGGCAGGGGACGGCCTCGGGCGGGGAACGCCGTTTCGTGCCGACCCTGGCGCGGGCGGCGGTGGCCGTCGGCATCGCCGGACTGTTCATCGAAACCCACCAGGATCCGGATCGGGCGCCCTCCGACGGGGCCAACATGGTTCCCCTCAAAGCCTTTGAGGGGCTGCTGCGCGATTTGATGGCGATCGATGCGCTGGTGAAGCGCCTGCCCAGCCTTTAGAGGCCGTGCCAGGGCTGCAGCAGACGCGCCAGCAGGCCACGAAAGCGCGTCGGCACTTCGTTGGCGATGGCGCAGACACAGCCCGCGCCCGCATCGGCGACGGGTGTATGCTCGATGTCCTCGTCAAGGTCGGCAACATCGCCGGCCGCATAGCGCCCGGTGGCATCGCTCATGGCGCCGCGCAAGATCAAGGTTAGCTCGCCGCCGCCATGGCTATGCTCGGGGACCGAGGCGCCCGGCGCTGCCTTGATCAGCTGCAAGGCGCCCTGACCTTGCAGCGGCAGTGGACGGTGCCACAGCCCGATGCCGATGCGGCGCCAGGCAATGTCGGCGAAATCGGTACGGGCAAGCCGTAGAATGGGATTGAAGGCATTGCCGCCGAGCCGCGCGAGGTTTTGCGGCGCGATCTCCGGCAACGCGGGCACGGCGGGCTCGGCGTCATTGAGCGGCATCGACGGCAGGCCCTCGAGCAGGCCAGCACCGATGCGCTCGCACCAGACGAGTTCGTCGCGACAATGGCGACACATGGCGATGTGGGCCGCCGCGACGGCAGACAAGGCGCTAGGCAGCGTGCCTGCGGCGAAGCTCACGAGGGTTTCGGTGCCGAGATGATGCGTTATCGTCATTTGAGATCCTCGACCGCGGCCCGCATGCGTTGATAGGCGATGCGCACGCGCGATTTGACGGTGCCAAGGGGCAGACCCAGGCGAGCGGCGATTTCGCCGTGCGACAATCCTTCTAGGTAGGCCAGTTCGATCACGCGTTGCTGCTCGGCGGGCAACGCGGCCAATGCCGCCCGCACCCTCGACTGCAACTCGCTTTCGGCGACGACGGCATCGGGCAAAGGCTCCGGCGAGGTCTCCGCGGCGTGGGCCGCGGGGAGCTCCTGCCATGGCACCTCCCTACGCAAGCGATCGATCCATAGATTGCGGGCGATGGTAAAAATCCAGGTGCTGGCACTGCCCTTTGCGCTGGAAAACAGCGCCGCCCGGCGCCAGACCGTGAAGAGGGTCTCCTGGGCGAGGTCCTCCGCCGTCGCGGCATCAACGCCGCGCCGCATAAGATAGACTTTTACCCTGGGTCCATAGCTCTGATAGAGCTCATGAAAAGCGGCGGGGTCGGTCCGCTGGGCAATCCGGGCCAAGAGTTCTGTCATGGCGCTGTAGCTAACCCCGGGCCCGGGCCTGGCCCGCAAGGACACCCCATCGCCAACCATAGCCAATCCCTGCACCGTTGCCCAAAGGATACGGCCAGGGGCCCGGTTTGGATCAGGCTCGCCGACGCAGCGGCCTTCCCCTCGCCCATAGCGGGCATTATCGTGTTCTGAGGTGGCATTTTCCAAGGGTCTCGGGGCGCGCGCGCGCGCGCGCCTCGCGGCGCCGGGCGAAGGTATGGCAGCGGCCAAGCGGATTATCTGTGTGGGGCACGCGGCGCTCGACCGTATCTATCGGATCGAGGCGTTTCCGCCCGAGCCCACCAAAGTGCGAGCCCTGGAGCACATCGAAGCGGGCGGCGGCATGGCCGCCAACGCGGCGGTGGCGATCGCCCGGCTGGGCGGCAGGGCCGAGCTGTGGAGCCGGACCGGGGATGATGCCGTCGGCGCCAGCGTGCGCGCCGGCTTGCAAGCCGAGCGCGTCGACGTGCGCTATCTACAAGCCTTCGAGGGTGCTCGCACCTCGACGTCGGCCATCGTTGTCGACAGGGGCGGGGAGCGTTTGATCGTGGGCCAGCGCGACGCCGGCATGCCATCGGGCACGAGTTGGCTGCCGCTCGAGCGCGTGCGGGAGGCCGATGCGGTGTTAGGCGACCTGCGCTGGCTCGAGGCGCTACGCTCGGTGTTCGCGCGCGCCAAGCAGGAGAACATCCCGACCGTGCTCGATGCGGATCTCGGGGCACGCGAAGCCCTGGAGAGTATTCTGCGGCTCACCGACTATGCCGTCTTCAGCGCGCCGGCCCTGCGCGAGCTGGTGCCGTCCGGCACCGATGCGGAGCGCCTTGCGACCGTCCGGGCGCTGGGACCAGGCTATGCGGGGGTGACGCTTGGGCCCGAGGGTTATCTATGGCGCGATGAGAACGAGACGCATGGGATCTCGGCCTTCCCTGTGACCGTCACCGATACGACGGGCGCTGGGGATGCGTTTCACGGTGCCCTGTCGCTGTTTTTGGCCGAAGGCCGCCCGCCGGCCGACAGCGCGCGCTTGGCGAGCGCGGTGGCGGCCATGAAATGCACGCGGCTCGGCTCACGCTCGGGCCTGCCCAACCGGGCCGAATTGGCAGCCTTTTTGTCGACCCACGCCGCTTGATGCCGGGCGCCGCGGTTCCGACCTGACTTATCCACAGGATTTCGATTCTCTCCGGAAGAGTTGATTTGATTCCTGGATGCGCCGCCCGAATGGGCAGCTAAAATCATGGGCAGGGCATCCAAGCAGCGGAGGACAACGTGCATGGCTGACAGGACCAACAGTGGGCGAGCGGAAAATGGATTAATGCCGATGCCGATGCCGCTCGGCTTCGAAGCCTTGATGGAGATGCAGCGGCCCGCGCTGACGGCGATGGCCCAGATGAACGGCAAGGTCTACGACAATCTGGCGGCGATCAACCGCAATTGGGTGAGCTTCCTCAATCGCCGTTTAAAAGAAGAGCTGGCGATGCCGCAGAACCTGGCCGGCTGCAAGACGGTGCAGGACATGTACGGCGTCTACAGCGAGTTCTTCCAGACGGCGGTCGCCGACTATCAGTCCGAGTTCGAACAGATGACCAAGCTCGGCAAGTCGTTGGCGGACGACACCGCCCAATTCATGCAAGCGCGCATGGATGACGTCGCCCGTGAGGCCCGCAACGGCCGCTAAGGGGGCGGCCGCGAGCAAATCCAGCGTCTCACCCCGCCGCCGGGGCGGGCGTGGGCTGCTCTCGGGGCCCGCGCCATCCAGAGCGCACCGGATTAGGCGTTGAGCTTGTGGCCGAGGCGGCCGGCGAGATCCTGGATGAACTGCCAGGCGACCCGGCCCGAGCGCGCCCCGCGCGTGATCGACCATTCGAGAGCTTCGCGCTTGAGGTCGTCGGCCGCCACCTTCAGTTTGTGGTGGCTCGCGTAGCCGTAAACCATGGCGAGGTATTCGTCCTGGGTTGCGTTGTGAAACCCGAGCCACAAGCCGAAGCGGTCTGACAGAGACACCTTCTCCTCGACGGCTTCCGAGGGATTGATCGCCGTCGACCTTTCATTCTCCATCATGTCGCGCGGCATCAGATGGCGCCGGTTCGAGGTGGCATAGAACACGACGTTGTCCGGGCGTCCCTCGATGCCACCCTCCAGCACGGCCTTCAAGGACTTGTAGGAGGTGTCGTCCTTGTCGAAGGAAAGGTCGTCGCAGAACACGATAAAGCGATCCGATGCGGCACGCAGGTGCGCCAGGCACTGGGGCAGCGCGGCAATATCCTCGCGATGGATCTCGACAAGCTTGAGATCCGGCCCGCCCTTACCGCGGCCCAGGCTCAAGCTCCGCCGCACCTCGGCCTGCGCCGCCTTCACCAGCGAAGATTTGCCCATGCCGCGGGCCCCCCACAGCAGCGCGTTGTTGGCGGGCAGGCCGGCGGCGAAGCGGCGGGTATTGTCGAGCAGCTGCTCGGCGGCCCGGTCGATACCCTTGAGCAGCGCGAGGGGCTGCCGGTTGACCCGGGCGACCGGCAGGAAGGCTTCGGGGGAGGTTTGCCACACGAAAGCCTCGGCCTGGCTGAAGTCGGCTTTGGCGGGGGCGAGCGGCGCCAGACGGTCGAGGGCCGCGGCCAGTCGCTCCAGGTAGACGATCAGGCTTTTCCTATCGCTCATGCGCCCGTTTTTTCCTTGTGCGGACCTGCGCGGCATGCGCCGGGCGTTCTATAATGCAGCGCGGGCGGTTCGTCATCGCCTCCCCCCGAGATTGGTTGCAAACAGGGGTGAGACCACTATATTCCGGGCCAAAATTGAACCGGGGCCCGAGCCGAGGCCAAGGCCGAGCGCAAGCCGTCCCGGGACTTTGGCCCCGATCCCCGCCCCGTTGTCGAGGAAGCGACCCGAATGCTCATCTCACCGGCTTATGCCCAGTCACTTGGGGGCGGCAGCGACTTTATCATTCAGCTCGTACCGATTTTGCTGATGTTCGTCATCTTCTACCTGCTGCTGCTGCGGCCGCAGCAGCAGCGCGCCAAGGCGCACCGGGAGATGGTGGCCAACGTGCGGCGTGGCGATACGGTGGTCACGTCCGGTGGTATCATCGGCAAGGTGACGAAAGTGCGCGATGATGCCGAGATCGAGGTCGAGATCGCCGAGAACACCCGCGTGCGGGTGATCAGGGCCACCGTCACGGAGGTTCGCGTCAAGGGCGAGCCGGCAAAGGAGACCGCATGAGCCGCGAGCGCCAGCCCGGGGCCAGGATGCGGGCCTGGATGCGGGCCAGGATCCGGGCCAGGATCCGGGCCAGGCTCCTAGGTCTGGCCTGCCGGCCGGACCTGCAAAAAGACACCCAGGGCGGCACCAAGGCCCAGCACCCGGTTCCGGCAGCCAGGCTCGGTCGCCAGGAAAGCGTGAGTTAGCCCGATGCATTTCACTCCCTTCAAGCAGGCGGCGGTGATCATCATCTGCCTCATCGGCGCCGTGATGGTCTTGCCCAACTTCTTTTCCAAGGAAACGCTGGCAAGCTGGCCGAGCTGGGTGCCGAGCAGGCAGCTGAGCCTTGGCCTGGATCTCAGGGGCGGCGCCCACCTGCTGTTGTCGATGGAGACGAGCGAGGTGCGCAAGGATTGGCTCGACACCCTGCGCGATGACGCGCGCCGCCGGTTGCGGGAGGCCAAGATCGGCGTCACCGGTTTGGGCGTCGCCAACAATGCCGTGCAGGTGCGCCTGGCCAAGCCCGAGGACACCGATGCCGCGCTGAAAGAGCTGCGCGGCATGATCCAGCCGATCGGCAATTTGCTGGTTGGTTCGTCCGGCAGCGACATTGAAATCAAGCGCGGCGACGGCGGCGTCATCACGATTAGCCCGACCGAGCCCGGACTGCAGCAACGGATCGCCAACGCTATCGGTGCCGCCATTGAGACGGTGCGCCGGCGCGTCGACAGCATGGGCACCGCGGAGGCGCAGATCGTGCGCGAAGGCCGCGAGCGTATCTTGGTCCAGGTGCCGGGGCTGCAGGACACCGCCGGCCTGAAGGAGTTGATCGGCAAGACGGCGCGCCTGACGTTTCATGAGGTGCATCCGACGATTTCGGCGAGCGAGGCGCGCCAAACCCGCGTTCCCTCCGGTTACCGCATCTATGAGGGGGGTGCCCGCGAGGAGGGAGCCCAGCTGCTGCGCGAAACCCCGGTCGTGCGCGGCGATGAGCTGGTGGATGCGCAACCGGCCTTCGACAGCCGCACCAACGAACCGGTGATTTCGTTTCGCTTCAATAACTCCGGTGCGCGCAAGTTCGGCAATTTCACCAAGGATCACGTGAATCAGCCGTTCGCCATCGTCCTCGACGATCAGGTGATCTCCGCGCCCGTGATCCGCGAGCCGATCCTTGGCGGCTCCGGGCAAATCAGCGGCAGTTTCACGGTGGAGACGGCGCATCAACTGGCGATCCAACTTCGTTCGGGCGCGCTGCCCGCCAAGTTGACCATCGTGGAAGAGCGCACGGTGGGCCCCTCGCTCGGCGCCGATTCCATCGAGTTCGGGCAAGCTCGCCGGCATCGTCGGGGGGATTGCCACCATCGTGCTGACGGTTGTGGTCTATGGCACCTTTGGCATCTTTGCCTGCGTCGGGCTGCTGGTGCACGGCCTGCTGACCGTGGCCCTGATGACGCTGGCGGGCTCCTCGCTGACGCTGCCGGGCATTGCCGGTCTGGTGCTCGGCATCGCCATGGCCGTCGATGCCAACGTGCTCATCTACGAACGCATCCGCGAGGAGTTGCGGGCCGGCAAATCGCCGATTGCCGGCATCGATGCCGGTTTCACGCGCGCCTTTGTCACGATCGCCGACTCCCAGCTCACCACGCTCGCCTGCGCCTTCGTCATGTTTTGGCTGGGCGCCGGCCCGATCCGCGGGTTTGCCGTCACGCTGACGATCGGCATTCTCACCTCCATCTTTGCCTCCGTTACCGTCGTGCGGCTCCTCATTTACTACTGGTTGAGATCGAACCGGGGAATCCGTCGCGGTGCCGAGGTCCCGGTCTAGGAACACGCGATGATGCGGCTGATCCCCAATTTCAAGGGCTTTGATTTTTTCCCACATAACACCCGCCTCCCCTTCATGCGTTACAAGGGGCTCTGCTTCGGCCTGTCGATCGCGGCGATGCTGATCTCGCTCGCCATCATCGGCGTCAAGGGTTTCAACTACGGTGTCGATTTCAAGGGCGGGTCGCTGATCGAGGTGCAATCGAACTCGGGTCCGGCCGACGTGGCGCACCTGCGCGAGCGCCTCAACAGGCTGGGTGTCGGGGCCGTGCAGATCCAGAGCTTCGGTGGTCCCACCGACGTGCTCATCCGTGTCGAGCAGCAGCCGGGAGGCGAGGGCGAGCAGCAGGCCGCGCTCAAGAAGGTGCAGGAGGCGCTCGGCACGCAGTATACGCAGCGTCGGGTCGAGGTCGTCGGACCCGCGGTTTCGAGCGAGCTGCGCATGACGGGGTTCATTGCCGTCGCTGCCGGACTGCTGGCGATCGTGGCCTACGTGTGGTTCCGCTTCGAGTGGCAGTTTGCCTTGGGCGCGATCGTGGCGCTGACGCACGACGTGCTGGTGACGGCCGGCATCTTTTCGCTATTCCAGCTGGAGTTCGACCTTTCCATCGTCGCGGCCCTGTTGACGATTCTCGGGTATTCGGTGAACGACACGGTCGTCGTGTCCGACCGCATTCGCGAGAATTTGCGCAAGTTCAAGCGGATGGAGCTCAATGAGCTGCTCAACGTGTCGATCAACGAGACCTTGTCACGTACGATTCTGACGGGCTGCACCGCCATTGCCGTGCTGGTTGCGCTGTATGCGTTCGGTGGTGAAGTGATCCGCAACTTCAATCTCGCCATGCTGCTGGGCGTCGTGATCGGCACCTACTCCTCGATCTTCATCGCCGCACCTTTGTTGGGTTACCTTGGCGTGAGACGCGACTGGAGCGGCGGCCCGGCCGCCAAGCCGGCAAAGAGCGAAGCCGCGCCAACCTCACAACGGCTCAATGTAGCGAGCAAATGAACGCGCCACCCGCTTGCTATCCAGGGCGGGCACCGATCGATGCCTACGGCAACGGCGGCTTCCGTTTCGCCGGCATGAGCCACCGCGGCTCCATTCTGTGTCTGCCGAGCGGGATCTACGCCTGGCCGCCGACGCGGGCTGAGGATATTTCGCTCGACACCCTGCAACCGGCATTGACCGAACGGGACGCGCTTGGTCTTTTGCTCATCGGCAGCGGCCGAACTGGCGTGCTGCCGGTTCGAGACCTGCGCCAGGGCTTCGCCGAGCTGGGTGTGGCCGTGGAAGCCATGGATACGGGTGCGGCCTGCCGCACCTACAACGTCTTGTTGGCCGAGGCGCGGCCGGTGGCGGCCGCGCTGATCGCGGTGGAGTGAGGGAGCAAGGGGCGGGCGATGCATGGCATCATCGACAATCCGCGGGTCTGCCTGACCGTCGGTCTGGCGCTCGCGGCTCTGCTGCTGATCGTTTCGCTACTGGCCAGCGAGGCGGATCGGCTGGGCCTCATTGCCTTTCTGCTGCGCTTCACGCATGTGCTGGCCGCCATGATTTGGATCGGTCTCGTGTTTTTCGTGAACTTCGTGCAACTCGTTGCCCTGAGAGATGCCGAGGAGGCCGCGCGCGGCGTGCTGCACGGGGCCATCGTGCCACGCGTTGCCTGGTGGTTCCGCCATGCCTCAACCTTGACCGTGCTGAGCGGTCTGGTGCTGCTGGTGCTGACCGGCTACCTGCTGCCGTCGCTCATCTACGGCACGAGCGTCTTCATCCCCCCGGCCAAGGCCGTGGTGTTGTGGACCGCCGTCCTGGGCGCGCTTGCCATGTGGATGTTCGTGCACATGTACATTTGGCCCAATCTGCAGGTGGTGCTGGGGCTTAGGACCGGGGATACCGAGGCCAAGAGCCAAGCCCGCGCCCGCGTCATCTTGTTCGCTCGGCTCAATTTGATCATCGCCATGCCGGTCGCGCTGGGGATGATCGCCGCCGCCCACCTCTATTGACGTGGCGACCGGCGCTGGCAGGCTCGAGCCCCTCCACGCCGCCATCTTAGGATCTGCCCGCGCCGGCGAGCCGGATCGCTACCTTGCGGCCTTGCTGGCACCGGGCGCCGCGCGCGGGGATTTGCTGGTGCTGGCGGCTTTTTCGGCCGAACTCGCCAGGGTTGCAACGGCGGTGAGGCGCGAGCCGACGATGGCCGAAATACGCTGGCAATGGTGGCGCGAGGCCGTGGCGCTGCCCGCTGCCACCCAGACGGGGCATCCGATCGCCGATCGGTTGCGGGCGCTGACGGAGCGGCGTGGCCTGGCCCGGGCGGACCTGATGGGGCTCGTCGATGCGCACGCCCGTGACCTCGACCCGGTCCCCTTCGCCAGCGACGCTGGGCTCGAGGACTATCTGACCGGCACCGAAGGGGCCTTGTTTGCCCTGTCGGCCGGCGTCCTCGGCCTCGCCGGCAACGGCTCCGCGCCAGCCTGGAGCGTGTGGGCCGGCCGAGCTTACGGTTTGGCGCGCCTGCTGTTCGGGCTGAAGGCGCAGTTGGCACGCGGCCATTGCCCCATCCCCCGCACGCGCCTGGCAACCGTGGGGCTTGGCCCCGACGATTTGATGGCCGGGGCGTCGGCCGGGCGCGCCCGCCTGATTGCGGACCTTGGCCGGCAGGCGCGCGACAGCCTTGTGCAGGCACGTCGCGATGCCACGAAATTGCCACGCGAGGCGTCGATCGCTGTCCTTCCTTTGGCCTTGGTCGAGTCCTATGTGCGGGCAAGCGAGCGCGCAGAGGCAGATCCGCCGCAACGCCTGCCCTACGTCGCGCCGCTGACCCGCGTAGTGAGGATCGGGGGTGCACATTGGTTTGGCCGCTGGTGATGGCAATCCCGCGCGGCATGAGGCAATTTTGGGGAGATTTGGCTGTGAGGGGGTGTTGGCGCGCCATCGCGCTCATTGGGTTCATGACGATCGGCTGGGCCACCGCCGTCCAGGCGGAGCCCCGCATTCAGTGGCGAATCGAGAACGGCTTTCGCTTTTTCCTGGATCCGGTTGATACCGAGGTACACCGGGCAACCTTCGACCACCTGTCGGATGCCGAGCGACGCCAACCCGTGCTGGCGGCCGAGCGCCTGCTCGCCGGCCGGCATCCGGACGGTTGGAGCGCCACCATGTTCGACAAGACCTGCTGGGATGCCAAGCAAAACAAGTACAGCTGTCGCGAGCGGCCGGACTATCTCGCGCCCAAGAGCCACACCATCCTGGCGAGCATGGAAGGGCTCGAGGACGCCCAAGTCGTCGACTGCACCTGGCTGACGTCGCCGCGGCGCGGCGGCCGCGGGGAGGCGGTGACGCTACCCTGCGATACGCCGGTGGAACTCGAAGTGCCCTATCCGGGTGGGACCTGGATCGTGGTCGAGATCGGCGGCAGGCGCGTGGCGGAGACCTTGGCCCGGGTGGAAGATCTTTTCATCGTCGGCATGGGCGATAGCTTTGCCTCCGGCGAAGGCAATCCCGATGTGCCGGTCCGGCTCTCGCCCGATCGCACGGCCGATTACGACTCCAGCCTGGTGGGCTACCCGGTCCGCATCGGCGATTGGAAGGCGATCGGCGATCAGAAATTCATCGAGGAGAACGCCCGCTGGCAAGAGCAGGCCTGTCATCGATCACTCTATTCGCACCAGTTGCGGGTGGCGCTGCAGCTCGCCGTGGAAGATCCGCATCGGGCCGTCACCTTCGTGGGCGTGGCCTGCTCGGGTGCCGAAATCGTGTATGGCCTGTTCCTGCGTTACAAAGGCCACGAATGGGTGCCCAATCCGCCGGACTTGTCCCAGATCTCGGCCGTTGCGGAGGCGCAGTGTGGCGGCCGGGAGGCGCGCGACTTCGATCTTCCCGAGGCCTATCACATGCGCGGCAAGATGCCCGAGATGAAAGGCGGCCTGGTCCTGAAGAAGTGCGACCAGAACCGAGCGCGCAAGATCGATCTGCTGCTGGTTTCGATTGGTGGCAACGATATGGGCTTTGCCCGCTTGGTCGCCAATGCCGTGCTGGCGGATTCATCGATGCTGCGCAGCCTCGGTGGCTGGTTTGGGCACGTGCACGGCTTCGCCGAGGCGAGCCGGCTGTTGGAAGATCTCGACGACCGCTTAAAGGCGATCAATCGCGCCGCGCACAGTATCTTGCACGTGCCTTGGCCGGAGTCCGACCGCATCATCCTGACCGGATATCCACCGATGGCCTTGCTCGAGGACGGCAAAACCACCTGTCCGGACGGGCAGGCGGGTATGAATGTGTTGCCCGACCTCGTGTTCAGCGCCGCCAAGGCGCGGGAGGGGGGCGTAGCGGCCGAGCGGCTCAACGACATTCTGCACGGCAGCGCCGCTCAGCACGGCTGGACTTTCATCGGCGCCCACCGCACCGCCTTTCGCGGCCGTGGCATCTGCGCCACTTATACCGAGCAGCAATGGACCATGGCCGACGAGCAGCGCCTACCGCGCAAATTCGATGGGGTCTGGTTTCCCTATGAACCCTCCGAGTGGCGCCCCTATGCCTCGCGGCGACGCTGGTTCCGCACCCCGAACGATGCCTTCATGACCGGCAACTTCCATGTCTCCCAGTCGCTCCTGCAAAACGTGCTGAAGGCGCAGGGCTTCTCTTGGGTTCAGCTCTTGTTGGCAAGCATCTACTCGGGGGCCTTCCATCCAACCGCCGAGGGTCAGGCGGCGATCGCCGATGCGGTGGTCGAGCAAGCCCGCGGCGTCCTGGCCAAATATGACAGCCGGCGACGGTCGGCCACCGGGCTGGAAGGCGGACTGATCCAATAAGCTCAAGGCCCGAGTTCAGGGCTAAGCGTTTTTAAGTCTTTTCACTGGTTCTCTCGGGTTGCGAATCCGTGCTAACGGGTGGCAACAACCTGGACCCGGCGATGTATGACTGCAAGAAGTGCCCCGGTTATTGCTGTTCTTATCCCTTGATCGCCCTCGACAAGCGCGACGTGGAGCGGCTCGCCAGGCACTTTGGCCTCACGTTCGAAGCCGCGCGCGAGAAATTTACCGTCGAGCGCTGGGGACGCAAGTACTCCATGCGCCGCAAGGCCGACCCGATTTTCGGGCGCACCTGCCGCTTCTTCGACATCGACAAGCGCCGCTGCACGATCTACGAAGCGCGGCCAGCGCTATGCCGCAGCTATCCGGGCGGGCGCTGCGGCTACTACGACTTTCTATCCTTCGAGCGCCGTGCCCAAGAAGACCCCGAATTCGTGGCCACCACCGACAACAAATAAGCCAAGATGGCGCGCCAAGAGGGTACTTGGGGCGCGCGGCCCCGGCTGCCCGCGCCGGTGCAAGGTCTGGGCCGGCGCTCGCGTCGGGGCAGGCCGATCCCAGCGACCTTGCGGCGCGCGCGGCGGACCGGCCCCAGGGCCAGCGCCGGTGGTCGCGCGGCAGGCGTGCAATCGATCCGGGCGCCAAGGGCGTATAGCTGGCGCGCCGGCGCCCTGGGATTTGCCCGCAGCAGCGACGCGATCAAGGCGAGCAGCGCGACCAACGTCAGCACGGCACCGGCCGCGTGGGAATACTCCCACTGCCGGCGCGCGGCCTCGAACTGAGCGGGGGATCCTGCTCCAGTTGGCATCGCCACGTTGATCGGGAAGGTGAAGACCCCGAAGCTCGCTTGCGCTGCCGCGAGGCACAGGAAGGCGGTGAGCGAAAGCCGGAAAGGCGGTGGGTTCGCTCAGCACCAGGAGCGTGTGCGCCCCGTCGAGATCAGCGCCGCGAAGACGACGATGCCGAACAAGGCCCAGCCGCGATAGATCTGTTGCACCACCAGGTACTGATCGGGAGGCAGGGTGACTTTGTTGGCGAGCTCGCTCAAGTGCGCGCCGGCCGGTACCAGCGCCAGGGCGACAAACACGACGGCAAAGAAGCAACGATCTTGAGCTTGCTCCCGGCCACGATAGATCCCGCAAGCGTGCTTTCCGGCCCCGCGGTCTTTCAACGCGAGCTCGCGAGCGCTGTGTCGGATGGGGGCGTGGGGTGAGAGCCGGTCCCGCCAGCAGCCTTTGTGGGGCCCGGCTTTTGTGGGGGGCGAAGGGCGGGCAAAAGAATGCCCCGTTGCGACTGGCGCAAAACGGGGCGCTTCGTCATTTCGACTCTTGCCCAGCGACGCCGGGCTCA
Source organism: uncultured Alphaproteobacteria bacterium (assembly GCA_963770295.1). Taxonomy (GTDB): domain Bacteria; phylum Pseudomonadota; class Alphaproteobacteria; order Rhizobiales; family Hyphomicrobiaceae; genus AWTP1-13. Next base: position 148,008 of record CAVYPA010000009.1, on the reverse strand, counting down.
ATTGCGAGGCGTTGAGCCTCGCTCAGGTTCCAAATTGTCGGCGGCTCGATCAATTGCGATCAGTTTCGCTCGAGCTTCAATTGCGCGAGCCGTTGCCCTCGCGCTGCGCGAGGGCGGTTTGACTGTCAGGTGGCGTCATGCTCCCTCCGCTGACTGTTGATCCCGGTGGCGACCGTCCTCAAAACCCAGGGTACTGACGCGAGACTACCGCGGAATATCGCCTCGAAATCGGCAGCGACGGTCACCATTTAAGTATCTTGGGTTCAATCCGGTGGATGTCAAGCGGCGCGCGATCACAAGTTAACGGCTCGATTTTGGCCAGCGCGGTAACCCTGGCATGGCCTGTCAGGATGCCTGTCGACGGCCCGGCGGGCCGCATTGCCGCCTCCGCCCGTTTGCGTTAGACCCGCCCCATGAGCAAGACCGCCAAGCTCGCGCCCCTGCAAGGCAGCAAAACCATCCACGTGCGGGGTGCGCGCGAGCACAACTTGAAGAATGTTGACCTCGAGATCCCCCGGGACGCGCTGATCGTGTTTACCGGGCTATCGGGTTCCGGCAAGTCGTCGCTCGCCTTCGATACCATTTATGCGGAGGGTCAGCGACGCTACGTCGAGAGCCTGTCGGCCTATGCCCGCCAGTTCCTGGAGATGATGCAAAAGCCCGACGTCGACCACATCGATGGGCTGTCGCCGGCCATCTCCATTGAACAGAAGACGACCTCGAAAAACCCGCGCTCCACGGTGGGCACGGTCACGGAGATCTACGACTACCTCAGGCTTTTGTTCGCCCGCGTCGGCGTGCCTTATTCGCCGGCCACGGGTCTGCCGATCGAGAGCCAGACCGTGCAGCAGATGGTCGATCGCGTGCTCGCGCTGCCCGAGGGAACGCGCCTTTATTTGCTGGCCCCGATCGTGCGCGGACGCAAGGGTGAGTACCGCAAGGAACTGGCCGAGCTGCAGAAGAAGGGATTCCAGCGCGTCAAGATCAACGGCCAGTTCTACGAGATCCCCGAGGCGCCCAAGCTCGACAAGAAATACAAGCATGACATCGACGTGGTGATCGATCGCATTGTCGTGCGCAAGGATGTGGGGACGCGGCTGGCGGACAGTTTCGAGACGGCCCTGGAGCTCGCCCAAGGCATTGCCATTGCCGAGTTTGCCGACCGGCCACTCGCCGCCGGCGGCAGGAGCGCGGTGCGCGCCAAAGCCGCGGTTAGCTCCGCCGCCGCAAATCCGCACCTCGATGCGGCGCGGGCGGCGGGCGCGGAGGGAACAGGTGGGGAGCGCGATGAGGGCATCCTGCGCAACAAAAACGAGACGCACGAGCGCATCGTCTTTTCCGCGCGGTTTGCCTGCCCGGTATCCGGCTTCAGCATCGATGAGATCGAACCGCGGCTGTTCTCGTTTAATGCGCCGGCGGGGGCCTGTCCCAAGTGCGACGGTCTCGGCACCGAGCTGCGCTTTGAAGCGGAGCTGGTGGTCCCCGACCCGACCCTCAGCCTAAAGCAAGGCGCGGTTTATCCTTGGGCCAAGACCGGTAGCACGTCACCCTATTACGAGCAGACGCTTGCCTCCTTGGCCAAGCACTTCAAGATAGCGATGACGACGCCTTGGGAAAAACTGCCGAAAAAGGCGCAGGAGGCCATCCTGTTCGGCACCGGGGAGGACGAGGTTGAGTTCGTCTATGAGGATGGGGCGCGCAAATACAAGAACTGCAAACCTTTCGAAGGGGTGATCAACAATATCGAGCGGCGCTTCCGCGAGACCGATAGTGACTGGGTGCGCGAAGAGTTGGCGCGCTACCAAATGGCGCATCCGTGCGATGCCTGCGGCGGCTATCGGCTCAAGCCGCAGGCGCTGGCGGTAAAGATCGACGGCGCGCATATCGGACAGGTCACCGATATGTCGATCCGCGCGGCCAACGCCTGGTTCACCGAGCTGCCGAAGACGCTGTCCAAGAAGCAGAACGAGATCGCGACCCGCATCTTGAAGGAGATCCGCGAACGACTGCAGTTCCTGGTCGATGTCGGCCTCGACTACCTGACCTTGTCGCGGGCCTCGGGCACCTTGTCGGGTGGTGAGAGCCAGCGCATCCGCTTGGCCTCGCAGATCGGTTCGGGGTTGACGGGCGTGCTCTATGTCCTCGATGAACCGTCGATCGGTCTACACCAACGTGACAACGCGCGGTTGTTGGAAACGCTCAAACACCTGCGCGATATCGGCAACACGGTGATCGTGGTCGAGCACGACGAGGATGCGATTTTGTCGGCGGACTACGTGGTCGACATCGGACCGGGGGCCGGGATCCATGGCGGCCATATCGTCGCGCAAGGTACGCCTGAGGAGGTCATGGCCAGCCCGAACAGCATCACCGGGCAATATCTGACCGGCGTGCGGCAGATCCCGAATCCGACGCGGCGGCGCCAGCGCACCGACAAGGCTCTTAAGGTGATCGGCGCGCGCGCCAACAACTTGAAGAATGTGACGGCGGAAATCCCCCTCGGCCTGCTCACCTGCATCACCGGCGTGTCGGGTGGTGGCAAGTCCACTTTGCTCATCGATACGCTCTACAAGGCGGTGGCGCGTCGGCTCAGCAATGCGCGCGAATATCCTGGCGAGCATGACCGGATCGAAGGCCTGGAGCACCTCGACAAGGTGATCGACATCGACCAGTCGCCGATCGGGCGCACGCCACGTTCGAACCCAGCGACCTATACGGGCGCCTTCACGCCGATCCGCGAGTGGTATGCAGGGCTACCGGAGGCCAAGGCACGCGGCTACCAGCCGGGGCGCTTTTCCTTCAACGTCAAGGGCGGGCGCTGCGAGGCCTGCCAGGGTGACGGCGTCATCAAGATCGAGATGCATTTCCTGCCCGACGTCTATGTCACCTGCGATGTGTGCAAGGGCAAACGCTACAACCGCGAGACGCTGGAGGTGAAGTTCAAGGAGAAATCGGTTGCCGATGTGCTGGATATGACGGTGGAGGAGGGAGCCGAGTTCTTCAAAGCGGTGCCGTCGATCCGCGACAAGCTCGAGACGCTGGCGCGCGTTGGGCTCGGCTACATCCATATCGGCCAGCAGGCGACCACGCTCTCAGGCGGGGAGGCGCAGCGGATCAAGCTGGCCAAGGAACTGTCGCGTCGCGCCACCGGACGGACGCTCTACATTCTCGACGAGCCGACGACGGGCCTGCACTTCCATGACGTGGCAAAGCTGCTGGAGGTGCTGCACGAGCTGGCGGATGCCGGCAATACGGTCGTCGTCATCGAGCACAATCTCGAGGTCATCAAGACCGCTGACTGGATCATCGACCTGGGGCCGGAGGGGGGCGACGGTGGGGGCTCGATTGTGGCCGAGGGACCGCCGGAGGATGTTGCCAAGGTAAAGGAGAGCTATACCGGCCAATATTTGAAGGAGCTGCTGGGCCGGCGCAGCACGTTGCGGGCTAAGCGGGAGGCTGCCGAATGAGGCGCGCCCAGCGACGCGCCCCGGACCCGCCCCACGCATTGGCTGGGCCAGACGCAGTAAGGCGAGACGCAGTAAGGCGAGATGCAGGAAGGCCAGGCGCAGGAAGGCCAGACGCAGGTACGGGAGAGCCGGGCCGTGCCGTCTGGGCGCCTGGGCGGCTAGTCTCGGCGCCAACCTGGCCGTCGCGGCGGCGGCCGCGGTGAAGCGCGATGGGCTTGCCCGCCGGCCGCCTCCGGCCCCCGCGTAGGCTTTATGCCCCAACACAGCGCAGGCATTTTGCTTTACCGGCGCAGCGGTCCTCAGCTCGAGGTTCTGCTGGTGCATCCCGGCGGGCCTTACTGGGCCAAAAAAGACGACGGGGCGTGGACCATTCCCAAGGGGGGCTACGAGCCGGGTGAGGACGCCTTTGCCGCCGCCAGACGCGAGTTCAGGGAAGAAACCGGTGCCACGGCGGACGGCGAAGCCATGGCGCTCGGCGCCTTCCGCCAGTCGGCGGCCAAGATCGTCGAGGTGTGGGCGCTGGAAGGGGCGTTCGATCCCAAAGCCCTGGTCTCGAACACCTTTGCCATGGAGTGGCCTCCGCGCTCGGGTCGCATGGGCGAGTTTCCGGAAGTCGACCGGGCCGCCTGGTTCACGCCGGATCTGGCCTGGCGCAAGATCCTCAAGGGGCAAAGGCCGATCCTGGAGGCCCTGTTGCAGCGTCTGGGCGCTGGGCCGCCCCAGCCGCGCTGACGAGGCCACGGCCCCTGCAAGACGTCGCAACGGGGCAGTTCGGCGGCTTTGCGGGCGAAGCGCCACGCCAAGGCCGAGCGCGCTAAAAGTCGCCACAATGGGTGCCCGTAATGGGGCGGCCGGGCTGCAATAAACCTCCACATCTCTGTGGCAGGCTTGCCAGACCTGCGCGCGATCTGCGCAGGTCTCCCGTGCGTATTGCTGGTCAGGGCTCAAGCTTGCGGCTAGCTTGCGACGAATCTCTGGAGAAAAAGAAGCAATGGACAGAAAGAACCTGGTCGCAGCGTGTGCCAGCTTCGTCTCGGCGACCTTGGTGTTGGCGCTCGGGCCGGCCGCGCCAGCCCGCGCGCAGGTGGTGACCGATCCCGCAGCGGTCGCGGCAACGCCGGCCGCGCAGGCTGCCACCGGTGCTGCCGCCGAGGCGCCTGCGGTCGCGGCCGAGGCGCCCGCGGCCGATCGCGCAGCCACCGTCGAGACGCCCGCGGCCGATCGCGCAGCCACCGTCGAGACGCCCACGGCCGATCGCGCAGCCACCGTCGCGCCGACGGCGCCTGCAGCGGCTCCCGCTGCGCCTGCGTCGGCCGAAACGGCGATGCCCGCGCCAGGCGCGCCGCCGGCGGTGACGGCGGTGGCTGTGACCGATCCCCTTGTTGAAGAGGTGCGCCAACAGCTCGCCCAACCGGCGCGCGGCACGGTCGATCGCGGCGATCGGGCGGCGCTGGTGACCTACTATGCGGCGGCCAACGCAGCGCCGCTGTGGGTGAAGGCGGATGGCTTCACCCCCCGGGCACGCCATGCTCTGGCCGAGATCCGCCGGGCGGAGGATTGGGGCCTCAGTGTCGCGGCGTTCGAGCTGCCGCAACTGGCCTCGAGCGAAGCGCGACCGTCGGCGCTGGCTGCCGCCGAAATCAAACTCAGCTTGGCGGCGCTAGAGTATGCGCGACATGCGCGCGGCGGGCGCCTGGACCCGTCCCAGGTCAGCCGCAGCTTCGATCAGAAGCCGACCCTGCTCGATCCCACGCAGGTGATGGCAGCCCTCGCGGCCACCGACACGCCGGGCATCTATCTCCAGGGCCTGCACCCGAAGCATCCCCAGTTTGAACGGTTGCGCCAGGCGCTGCTCAAGGCACCCGCGGGCGGCAGCCGCCCGGATGCCTCGGCCGAGCTGGCGATCGAGCTTCCCAACGGTCCCACGCTGAGGCCGGGGATGGAGCATCCCCACGTCGCCTTTTTGCGGCAACGTCTCGAGGTGCCGGCCAAGGCCGGGGCGCGGGACGTCTATGACGATGCCTTGGCCGAGGCGGTGATCGCGTTCCAACGCCAAAAGGGGATACGCCCCGCGGATGGCGTGATCAGCGGGCGCACGCGCGCGGCTCTTAATGGGAGCGCGCGGCCGGCGGAAATCTCCCCCGCCTCCGACCTGCAGCGCATCATCGCCAACATGGAGCGCTGGCGCTGGATGCCGGAAGACCTCGGAAAATTTTATGTTTGGGACAACATCCCCGAGTTCACGACGCGCGTCGTCAAGAATGGTCGGCTCCTGCACCAGGCCAAGATCATTGTCGGCAAGCCCGACACCCAGACCGTGATGTTCTCCGCCAACATGCGCTACGTCGTGTTTGGCCCGGAATGGGGCGTGCCCAACTCCATCAAGCTCAAGGAGATCCTGCCCTATCTGCGACCCGGCGGATACGGGATTTTCGGTGGCTTTGGCGGCACCGATACGCGCGTCCTGGAACGGCACAACTTGAGGGTCAGCTACAATGGCCGCCCGGTCGATGCCAGCCAAGTCGACTGGAGCCAAGTGGACATCCGACGCTTCACGTTTATTCAGCCGCCGGGGGCATCCAACGTGCTGGGCGCCGTGAAATTCAAATTCCCGAACCGGCACGACATTTACATGCACGACACGCCGCAACGCGAGTTGTTCGAAAAGCCGGTGCGTGCCTTTAGCCATGGCTGCATGCGCGTGCAAAATCCGGGCAAGCTCGCCGAGATTCTTTTGGGCGAGGACAAAGGCTGGTCGGCCGAGCATGTGCGCGATCTGATGGCGCGGGGCGGAAACAACGAGATCACGCTGTCGACGCAGATCCCGGTGCACGTGACCTACTTTACCGCCGTCGCCGGCGAGGATGGTCACGTGAAGTTCCAAGCCGATCTCTACGGGCACGACCGGCGTTTGATCGCGGCGCTGGCCGGCAAGCCATTGCCGCTCGAGCCGGCGCCAAACGCCAACGAGACGTTGCGTGACGCCTCACAAAAACGCGGCAAGGGCTATCAGCAAACCAGCAACGATTTCTTCCAAGGGCTCTTCGGCAACTGATCGACGCAGGTGCGGCCGGACAACGAGGCGCCATGGCCGAGCCGTGGCGCCTCGCGATGTCGGCGGCGCTTGAGCCGCAGGTCAGGCGATCGGCAGGGCCACGAAGCGCGTGGCCTCGGCGCCGCGCACGCGCATCAGGATCGAGTGTTTGCCAGCCTTGCGCGCCTCACTGACGGCGGCGCTCAGGTCGCTCGGCTTCGACACCGTCTTGCCGCCCGCGTCCAGGATGATGTCGCCCTGCTGGAGACCCTTGTCGGCGGCGACGCCGCTCGGATCCACGTTAACGACGACCACACCCTGGGAGCCTGCGCCTTCCACTTCGCTGGCCGGTGCCAGGTACAACCCGAGCTTGGCGTCGCCAAGGTTGCTGCCGGGCTCGCGCTGGTCTTGACGGGCGACCTTGCCCTGGTCCTCCGGGAAGGCGGCGGTCGTCACCGTGATGGCCTGCTCCTTGCCATCGCGCTTGACGTTCATGGTCAGCTGTTTGCCGGGAGCAAAGCTGGCGATCTTGCGGGCGAGCTCGCGGGCATCCTTGATCTCCTCGTCTCCCACGGCGAGCACTAGGTCGCCGCTCTTGAGGCCGGCCTTGGCCGCGGGGCCGCTCTGTTGCACATCATCGATCAAGGCGCCCTTGGCTTCCTTGAGCCCGAGGCCATCGGCGATATCGGCCGTCACCGGCTGCACCATGACGCCGATCCAACCGCGCGCCACGGAACCCTTGCTCTTGAGTTGTTCGGCCACGGTCCTGGCGGTATCGGCAGGGATGTCGAAGGCGATGCCGATGGAGCCGCCGGACGGCGAATAGATCGCGGTGTTGACACCGATCACCTCGCCTTGCGTGTTGAAGGTCGGCCCGCCGGAGTTGCCCTTGTTCACCGGGGCATCGATCTGCAGATAATCGTCATAGGGTCCCGAGCCGATGTCGCGCCCGCTGGCGGAGACGATCCCGGCCGTCACAGTGCCGCCGAGGCCGAAGGGATTGCCCATGGCCAGCACCCAGTCACCGACGCGCGGGGTGTGGGAGGCAAACTTGACGAACGGAAAGCTGCCGGAGGACGTAACCTTGAGTACCGCCAGGTCGGTCTTGGCATCGGTGCCCACCACCTTGGCCTCAAGCGTCTTGCCCTCGGTGGTCTTGATCTCGACGCTTTTGGCGTGCTCGACCACGTGATTGTTGGTGAGCACGTAGCCATCGGCCGAGATGAAGAAGCCCGAGCCCTGGGCGCGCACTTTCTGGGCCGGCATGCCCTGGCCGTTACCGAACTGACGGAAGAAGAACTCGAACGGCGAGCCCGAGCCAAATGGGTTTTGGCCTTGGAACTCCTCGCCCTGGCGTCCACGGCCGGGCACCTGAGCGACGTTGCCGACCTCGGCGTTCACATAGACGGAGACGACGGTCGGCTTAAGGCGCTCCACCAGGTCGGCGAAGCTCGGCATCGCGACCGCGGGAGGGGCGGTGGTCTCGGCGGCAAGCGCGCTGGTGCTGGACATGAGGCCGGCGACGCGCTCGGCGGGTGTGAAGGTTGCGAGCGCGCCCGCCGCGGCGAGCATGCCGAGGCCCGCGACGGCACCGAGACCGCGTCGAGACAGGCGCGAGCGGAAGGATGGGGGTTGGGTTGGTTGATCGGGAAGCATGGACATTACGCGTCTCCTGAAAGAGTGCAACGATTTCTCCCCCGGGCCAGGCACCTGAGGTGACCCATTCTCCCGTTAGATATGCGCGCTGCCGGCCGCGCAAAGGTATGGTTCGATTACACTTTGGACAGAGTGGATTACAAATTGGACAGCTCGGTGTGAACCGAGCCGTCGCGCTTGCCGGGACGATGCGGCCGGGCGGCAAGGGCGGCTCGAGGCCAGCTGCAAATGGTCGCAAGCCCTTCGCAAGCAATGCCGCTGTCGCCGAGCCCGGTGGAGGCTCCGGTCGGGGGAATGCAAAACCGCACGGCGCGCGCGGGCGCGAAAAAAGAAGGCGGGCCGCGCGGGGGTCCGCGCCGTGGGCGCCACTGCAGCAACGAGCGTGCGCGTCCTGGCCTAAAACAAAGGCCCTGGCCAGCGGACGGCGGCGGCGGGCGGGGCTCGTTGCTCGAGTGCGCACCAGGCGCTCAACCAAACATGCGCTCGCCCTGAAGGTCGATCATCTGCTTGGCCTTGGACACCGTAAAGGCGATGGCATCCTCCCGGCTCGGGTACGTATCGGCACGGATGAAACTATGCTGCTTTAGCCCCTCGGGGGTGTCTTTCTCGATGCTGCCGGCGGTTTGGTACTGGCTGCCCGAGAGGTAGGGGGCGGGGCGAATCCGGTAGCCCTTATATTCCACGGCCTCGATTGCCGGTTGCGCGCCGCCGCCGGCTTGCCGGCCCGCCAGGCGGGCCCACATCGCTTTCAGGCTCGAAAACATGTCGCACGTCCGATCTGTCAACGCGGAATTGTCGCGCCTCCCGCCAAACCTGTCCAGCACCCCGCCGTGGCGGGCGGCCGGTATTGCCCAGGCCGCCCGTCACAAAAAAAGCATCGGCCCCAAGGTGACTTGGGACCGATGCCACGATAGCCATCCGGGGGGGGATGCGACCCCCGCCCCCGGGGGTTGCCTCTCAGGCCAGCTGATCGCCGATCGGCAGCTGGCGCAGCCGCTTGCCGGTGGCGGCGAAGATGGCGTTGCACAAGGCGGGCGCGAAGGGTGGGACGCCGGGCTCGCCGACCCCACTCGGGGGCACGTCGATGGGATTATCGACGATGTGCACGCGCGTCTGCTTCGGCGACTCGTCGATGCGCACGAGCGGGTAGTCGTTAAAGTTCGTCTGCTCGATGGCGCCGTTCTTGGCGGTGACCTCGCTATATTTGGCGAGCGTCAGGCCCATGACCGCGGCGCCCTCGATTTGCGAGCGCACCCGCTCGGGATGCACGCAGAAACCACAATCGATGGCGGTGTCGACGCGAGGAATCGTGATTTTCCCCTTTTCGCCGACTTCTACGTGCACGACGGTTGCAATGTAGCTGACAAAGCTGCGGTGCGCGGCGATGCCGAGCCCCTGCCCCTTCGGCAGCTGTTTGCCCCATCCCGCCTCCTTGGCGGCGAGCTCGGCCACTCTTCGCAACCGCCCCGTCTGAATCGGATAGGTCTCGAAGGGTTCGCCGTAGTTCCACCACTTGGTGGTCACCTGCTCGCGCGGGTCGATGGTGCGGTCCGGTCCGATCAGCTCCAGCAGGAAGTCTTTGGGATCCTTACCCAGCTGATGGGCGATTTCGGCCACGAAGGACTGCGTCGACCATGCGTGCACCACGTTGTTGACCGACCTAAACCAGCCGATGCGAACGTGGCTCTGCGCCTCCCCGCTCTCCATGCGAATGTTGGGCACGTCGAAGGGGGTGTCGACCCAACCCATGCCGAGCTCGATGTCGAAGGGATGCTTCGGATCGGGCGCGAAGGTGGACAAGATCGAGGGCGCAGCGCTGCGATGTCGCCAAGCCACGACCTTGTTGTTGGCGTCGAGGCCTGCTTCGAAGCGCTCGGCGGTCACGGTGTGGTAGAAGCCGTGCTGCAGGTCATCCTCGCGCGTCCATACCACCTTGACCGGCGTGCCACCCATCTCTTTGGAGAGCAACGCCGCCTCGATGGCAAAGTCGCACTTGGATTTGCGCCCGAAGCCACCGCCGAGCAGGGTGGCGTGGAGCTGCATTTCCTCGGGCTTGATGCCAAGCGCTTTGGCGATGTCGTCACGCGCCCCCCCGGGGCTTTGCACGGGGGCCCATACTTCCCATTTGCCATTCGTCATGCGCGCCGCGGCCGCCGGAGGCTCCATGGTCGCGTGATGAATGTGGGGAGCATAGTAGTCGGCCGTGATGACCTTGGTCGCGGATGCCAGCGCCTTGTCGACATCGCCGACGTTGCGCTCGACCTTGCCGGGCTTCTTGACGCTCTCCTCGAGCTGGGCGCGATAGGCCTTGGAGTCGTAGACCTTGTTGGGTCCCGCATCCCAGGTGATCTTGAGCGCCTCGCGACCCTTGAGTACCGCCCAGGTGTTCTTGCCGATGACGGCGACGCCGCCCAACGGGTTGAACTTGTAGGGCGCCGGTGTCGGCTGCAGGGTGATGATCTTTTCCACACCCGGCACTTTCATGGCGGCAGTGCTGTCGAGGGAGGCCACCTTGCCGCCGACAACGGGCGGCCTGGCGACGACGGCGTACTTCATGCCCGGCAGCATGATGTCCTGTCCGTAGACGGCATGCCCGGTGGTGATGTCCACCTGGTCGGTCGGGCGAACGTTGCCCTTGCCGATATAGCGGAAGGCACTGACGTCCTTCAGCTTGATCGTGTCTTCCGCCGGCACCGGCAGCGCGGCGGCATCGGCGGCAAGCTCGCCGAAGCCAAGCTTGCGACCCGATGGCTTGTGCACGACTTCGTGCACCTGCGTCTCGACCTCGCCAACCTCGACGCCCCACTTCTTGGCAGCGGCCGTTTCCAGCATCTGCCGCGCCGCGGCGCCACATTGGCGCATCGGCTGAATGAAGTGGCGCACGCTGCGCGAACCGTCGGTATCCTGATTGCCGTAAGTCTTCTCATCGCCGGGTGATTGCACGACGCGGACGCGCGCCCAGTCGGCGCCCATCTCATCGGCGACCATCATTGGCAGCGCGGTGCGCGCCGCACCCGTTCCCATTTCGGCGCGGGCGGCGACGATGCTGACGATGCCATCATTGCCGATCGAGACGAAGATCTTCGGGTCAGAGACGACGCCATTGGGCATGGCGGCGGCGCCGGTCGGATAGCCGGCAAGCGCGCCTTTCACGCCCGTTAGCTGGGCGGCAAGCACGAGCCCACCCGTGGCGGCCACACCCTTCAACAGATTGCGGCGGCTGACATTGCTGATTTTGATCTTGCTATGCGTGCTGAGCTCGGTCATGTCACGCCCCCTTGGCAGCGGCGCGAACGGCCGCGTGGATGCGTTGATAGCAGCCGCAGCGACAGAGGTTTCCGGCCATGCCGGCGGTAATCTCCTCGTCGGTTGGCGCCGGTTTCTTCGCCAACAGCGCCGCCGCCTGCATGATCTGGCCGGCCTGGCAGTAGCCGCACTGCGGCACGCTGACCTCGCGCCAGGAAACCTGAACCGGGTGCTCGTTTTTGGGATGCAGGCCTTCAATGGTGGTGATGGCCTTGCCGGTGGCTTCCGACATTTGCACCATGCACGCACGCTGGGCCGCGCCGTCGATATGCACCGTGCACGCGCCGCACAGGCCGACGCCGCAACCGAACTTGGTCCCGGTCATGGCCAGCTCATCGCGCAGGTACCACAAGAGCGGCATCGACGGATCTCCGTCGTAGGTGCGCTCCTGTCCATTCACCCGTAAGTTTGCCATTGATTTTACCTCCTTGGCCGCAGTTTCCCATACGCGAGGCGCTCATAATTTTCGCGCCGCCTGTCTGACGCACGCCAGTCTGGCAGAACGAAGACCTGGACCCTCTTTTTCGTGGCCGACAAATTCCGGCCGTCGATGTTTTCGGCGCCACAGGCAATGGCGCCGATAGCCGAGTTGCAAGGCGATTGAAAGATCCTAACTGGGGTCCTGTGCGTGTTCACTCTACTTCGGATTTCAAGGGGGCGTTGTGGCGAGCACGATCACAAGCGCGTGACGTGTGGTGTGGGGACCCTGCTGCGGCCACGGCGCAAAGCGGCGGGGGATCGGGCCCACCCCGTCGCGGGGTTTGGCGCCAGACCGGCCCTCTTGGGCCCAAGGGGGTGATCTCCTCCCCTTGGGGGTCTTGGGCCCTTGGCATGTCAGAGGGCCCTTGGCATGCCAGGGGAACGCGTGCCGGCGCCGGCAGGCGGCATTGGCGTTGAGACCGCGAGAGCCGCCACCATCCCCAGCAAAAAGTCCGCACAAAAAAAGCCGGCGCAAAGGCGCCACCCGGCGGCGGCGGCCGAGGCGCGCGAGGCGGAAAATCAGTGCACACTCACCGGCAATGCTTGGCGCCGCGCGTGCCGGCCTTTGGTCGACAGGGGGTCGATAGGGGGTCGAGAGGGGCGAGGAGGTCGAAGGGGGCAAGCATGGCCAACCTGGTCGTTTGCCTAGATGGCACCTGGAACAATGCCGACAGCACGGCGCCGCAGACCAATGTGGCGATCCTGTCCGATTCGGTCGACCTGCGCCGAACCGGCAACGCCGCGCAACAGCTCTATTACGATCCGGGCCTCGGTACGGGCGGCAATCTCTTGCGACGCCTGGCCGGTGGCATCACCGGGCAGGGTCTCAGTGCCAACATTCTGGGCGCCTATCGCTTCCTCTCGCTGGCCTACCGTCCCGGCGACAACATCTATTTGTTCGGCTATTCACGGGGCGCTTTTACCATCCGCAGCCTGTGCGGCTTTATTGCTGCGAGCGGCCTGCTGCGCGCGGAACGGTGCGACAAAGACAACCTCAACTTTGCCTGGCGCTATTACCGCACCAAGCCGAAGGAGCGCTTCCCATCCGATCACGCCAAGCTGCGCGCCATGAGTTATGCCGACGTTCGCATTCGCTTCCTTGGCGTCTTCGACACCGTCGGCTCGCTGGGCATTCCGCGCAAATGGCTGAACTGGGTCGGTCGCCGGTCATTCCAGTTTCATGACACCGAACTGTGCAGCATCGTCGATCATTCCTGTCATGCCCTTGCCATCGACGAGCACCGCATGGAGTTCGAAGCCGCCGTCTGGGACGTACCCCGGCGTGGGGGATATCAAACGGTCGAGCAGGTTTGGTTTCCCGGCGTGCATGCCAACGTCGGCGGTGGTTGCGAGGACAAGGGCTTATCGGACCTGACGCTCGACTGGATGCTCAAGCGCGTGCGGCGCTATTGCCCGGAACTGGCCCTGCGGCCCGTGCACCTGGAGCCCGATCACCGCGGTGTGCTCTATGAGCCGCGCACGTGGCTCTACTGGCGCAGCATCCGGCGGCCGCTTATTCGCATTATCAACCGCTGCCCGGTCAAGCGTGGCGCCCAGCGCATTCGACTGGCGCGGGTGCGACCGCATTCGCAAACCATCGGCGAGATGCTGCATTGGAGCGCGCTCTTGCGCTATCTGGAAACGCGCAAGCTGCCGGCCAAGAAGCGCTACGCTCCAATCAACCTCTTGGCGGCCCTGGAAAGCGCCAAACGCGGGGCGACGCTGATCGTCGGCCCCGACGGGGAACCCGGGCCCTATTTGAAGGCGCCGACGATGATGCGACCGGTCGATGCTCCCACGGCGCGGCTCGAATATCACTGATCGCGCGGGGCGCGGGGCGGCCCGCGCCGCTCATTGCGCCGGCGCCGTCCAGCTCTTGTAGTCGGCCTCCGACACGCTCGGCAGCTTCTTCACGAACGCCACGATTTGCCACAGTTCGTTGTCGGGAACGCCGGCCTTGGCGAAGCTCGGCATGCCGGTCATGCGGATCCCATTCTTTATCACCCAGAACAGCGCCGCCGCGTCGCGCTCAGCGGCAATCTCCTTGAGGTCGGGCGGGTCGGGATTGAGCCCCTCGGAAAACTTGGACCAGCCGACACCCGGCGCGCCGTGACAGGTGCTGCAGCCGTATTTGGCGAATTGGCGCGCCCCGCTGCTGATGCTGGCGGCTTCGTCGAGGGCGATCGGCGGCCGATCGTGGGCGCGTCGGGCGATCGAGGCGGTGCGAACGCGGGTCAAGGCCGCCACGACCGGCCGGGGATCCTCCCAGCTGGCCCCGACATCGAAGAAGCCGCCAAGGAAATAGCCAGCCACGAGGATGACACCGATGATCGCCAGCAGGCCGATAAACGCCAGGAAACGCATGGAGGCCTCGCAATCGCTTGGGGCGCGCGCGGCGCGCGCCGATGCGCTGCCCGGTCAACGCCAAAAGCCTAGGGTTGGATCCGGCCCTTGGCCGCGCCGGGCCGACAGGCCCCCCTGCAGCCGGGGCGGCTGGCCGGCCAAGTCGCTGGCCGGGCACCGGTTGGGCCAAAGCGCGAGCCCCACCCATGGGTGGCCTCTTGGGCAGGGGGTGGTCGCGGCCCCCGGCAGCAAGGCCAGCGGCGGCGGCGTGCTGGGCAACGCTGCGACCCGGGCGGGGGCCTAGTTGTCGAGGAAGGAGCGCAGCTTGCGGCTCCGGCTCGGGTGCTTGAGCTTGCGCAGCGCCTTGGCCTCGATCTGGCGAATGCGCTCGCGCGTCACCGAAAACTGCTGGCCCACTTCCTCCAGCGTATGGTCGGTGTTCATGCCGATGCCGAACCGCATGCGCAGCACGCGCTCCTCGCGAGGTGTGAGGGAGGCCAGCACGCGCGTGGTCGTCTCGCGCAGGTTGGACTGGATCGCCGCATCGATGGGCAACAGGGCGTTCTTGTCCTCAATGAAGTCGCCAAGGTGGGAATCTTCCTCGTCGCCAATCGGGGTCTCAAGCGAGATCGGCTCCTTGGCGATCTTGAGCACCTTGCGCACCTTCTCGAGCGGCATCGCCAACTTTTCGGAGAGCTCCTCGGGTGTCGGCTCGCGACCGATCTCGTGCAGCATCTGGCGCGACGTACGCACGATCTTGTTGATGGTCTCGATCATGTGCACGGGAATGCGGATGGTGCGCGCCTGATCGGCAATCGAGCGCGTGATCGCCTGCCGGATCCACCAGGTGGCGTAAGTCGAGAACTTGTAGCCGCGGCGATATTCGAACTTGTCGACGGCCTTCATCAGCCCGATGTTGCCTTCCTGAATCAGGTCGAGGAACTGCAGGCCGCGATTGGTGTATTTCTTGGCAATGGAGATGACGAGGCGCAGGTTGGCCTCCACCATCTCCTTCTTGGCCTGGCGCGCCTCACGCTCGCCCTTCTGCACGGCCTTGACGATGCGGCGGAACTCGGTGATTTCGAGACCCGTTTCGGAGGCCAGTGTGCGGATGTCGTCGCGAATGGTGTCGATCTGGCGCTTTTCGTGCTTGATGAACTGCGCCCACTTCTTGTTGGCGCCGGACATGCGCTCGATCCAGCCCTGGTCGAGCTCGTTGCCGAAGTATTCATCGATGAACTGTTGGCGCGGCACGCCATAGCTGTCGGCCAGTCGCATCAAGCGGCCTTCGAGGGCCACCAGCTTCTTGTTGATGCCGTAGAGCTGCTCGACCAGGCTCTCGATGCGGTTGTTATTGAGCGAGAGACTTTTGACGTCCTTGATGATCTCGTCGCGGAGCTTGTCGTAGGCCTTCTGCTGCTGGCGATTGAACTGCTCGCTCGCAACCTGCATTTCGACTTTCTTGTCCTGCAGCTTGCGCAGCTTTTTGTAGGTATTGGCGACCGAGTCGAAGGTCTCGAGCACCTTGGGCTTGAGCTCGGCTTCCATGGCGGCGAGCGAGAGGGCGTTCTCATAGTCGTCCTCGTCGTCGAGCTCCCCCTCGGGCGGCGCGCCCTCGCCATCGCCGTTGAGGTCCTCGCCGTTGTTGGCATGGGGGCGAGGCGCCGGGGCGCCGGGCTGCGGTGCGACGATGGGGGGCGGAACGGCCTTAGCCTCGGGGCCTTCGTAGGTCGCCTCAAGATCGATGATGTCGCGCAGCAGGATCTTCGCGTTCATCAGCTCGTCGCGCCAGATGATAATGGCCTGGAACGTCAGCGGGCTTTCGCATAGGCCGGCGATCATGGCCTCGCGCCCGGCCTCGATCCGCTTGGCAATGGCGATCTCGCCCTCGCGCGAAAGCAGCTCCACCGACCCCATGTCGCGCAAGTACATGCGCACCGGGTCATCGGTACGCTCGGAGGGCTCCGCTCGGGCCTGGACCACGGAGGGCATGCTGGGCGCCGTGATGGCGCGACCGGTGTCTTCCTCGTCGCTGGCGGCGTCGTCTGCTTCCGCCGGCGTGCTGGCGTCTTCTTGATCCTCGCTCTCGACCACGGTGATGCCCATGTCGGACAGCATCGACATGGTGTCCTCGATCTGCTCGGAGGAGACTTCCTCCGACGGCAGAACGGCATTGAGTTCGTCGTAGGTGACGTAGCCGCGCGTCTTGGCGGTCTTGATGAACCGCTTGACGCCGGCGTCGGACAGATCAAGGAGAGGACTATCCTTCTCCGGCGCTTCCGATGGGGTGGGCACTTGGTCTTCGGACTTCTGCATCGCCATGTAGAGGGCTCCGGGGCCGCGCTTGCCGTGGATGCGGACGCATCGCTCATTCAACAAAACTGTGTGGTGGCTTGCCTCAGCGCGCCGAGGCGCAACGGCAAACCACCCCGATCAGGCGGGGACCCCCGCCGGGTGAAAACCTGTCGATGAAACCCACTGCAGCGGATGTGCCAGGGCCGGAGCTAGGCTCGGGTTGCCCTCAATGTGGGAATGAAGCAGGCATACACAACTTCCGCCGCATTTCCTACCGTTTGTTTCTGCGGGTGTTCCTTCCTACCCTATGGGGGTTTCCCGCACCTTTATGCCGCCGCCTGGCGGGATTGGGCGCTGGCGAAATCCCGATTTTTTAGGGCCTGGCGACGGGGCAGAGCCTAAACCTCGTTCAGTCCTGACCTTCCACCGATCGCAACGCCTCGCGTAGCTGTTGCTGGATCTCCACAATCTGCCCAAAAGCGAGCTCGGACGGCTCGGCGGCATAGGCCCGTTCCAAGCCCTGCAAGTGACGCTTCAGCTCGGTTTGGGATTTGTGCATGGCGAGCGCATGCAACCACCCGGCCTCCACCTCCGCTGCCGCTGTCCCAGGTTCGGCAAACTTGTCGCCCTTGTGCGTGATGGCTCGCTCGGCCGTGGCAACCATGCTGTCGAGACCGATTGACCTCAGTTGGGTGCGTATTTGCACCGCGTCAAGAGGTGTACCCTGACTGAGCAGCCCCAGCAGTCCATCGCGCAGGCTGGCCAAGGGCTTCGCCGTCAGGGGCAACTGGGCGACCTCCTCGCAGCGCTGCTCGAGCAACCAGGGATGGTTTAGCAACGCCATGACGAGCAGCGCTTCCCGGGGTGGTACCGGCAAGCTGCGCTCCGCCAGCTCGTTGCTGCGGACCGGGGCTGGACTGCCGGCGGCAGCCCGCGGCAGCCCGCCAAGGCGCGTGCGCTCGGTGGCACGCACGGCCACCCGCCAGTCGAGCTGGGCATTGTTGCGGCGCCGATCGGCGAGGCCGGGCGCGCGTCGCCCGGCATTGCCCGCGATCGCGCGCGTGAGCTTGGCCGTTCGCGCCCACAACACGGCGCGCAGCTCACGGTCGTAGTGTTCGCGCACGCCACGATCGGCGATGCGCGCGACCAAGGTTTTGAGCCGTGCGTCGAAGGAGGCGCGCTGTTCCGGCGTCGCCGTTTCGCCCCGCCGCTCCTCGCGTTCGACCAGCACATCGAACAGCGGTCGGGTCCTGTTGAGCGCCTCGGCGAAGGCGGTGGCGCCGTGCTGGCGGATGAGCTCGTCCGGGTCGAGCCCGTCGGGCAGGAAGGCAAATGCAACGCTGTGGCCCGGCGTCAAGTGCGGCAGCACGGTCTCGACGGCCCGGAAGGCGGCGTTGCGACCGGCCGCGTCGCCGTCAAAGCACAGCACGGGCACGGGGGCCAAGCGCCACAGCAGCTGCAGCTGGCTTTCGGTGAGCGCGGTGCCGAGGGGAGCAACCGTTTGCGCAAAGCCGGCCTCGGCCAAGGCGATCACGTCCATGTAGCCTTCAACGACGATGACCTGACCCTTGTCGAAGGCGGGACCACGAGCATTGGCGGCATTGAACAGGACGTCGCCCTTGTGAAAAAGCGGCGTGTCCGGCGAGTTGAGATACTTGGCGGGCGCCTCGGCATCGAGCGCGCGTCCGCCAAAGGCGATGACACGGCCCTTCAGGTCGCTGATCGGAAACATGACGCGGTGCCGGAAGCGGTCGTAGGCGACCGGAATGCCCTCACCGCTGATCTGCATGCCGGCGGCGGCCATTTCCTGTCCGGCGTAGCCCGCCTTGGCCAGATGGTCCTTGAGCGCCGAGCGGCTGTTGGGGGCGTAACCCAAGCGAAAGCGGCTGCCGGCGGCGGCCGTGAGGCCGCGGCGCTCGAGGTAGCGGCGGGCATCGGCGCCGGCGGTTGCGGCAAGCTGCGCCTCGAAAAAGCGGCAGGCGGCCTCCATCAGCGCATAAAGCCGCAGCCGCTCATCGTGCGGCTCGGCTTCGTGGCGCGAGACCTTCGGCATGGTAATGCCGGCTTCCTCGGCCAGCCGTTCGACCGCTTCGGGAAAGCTCAAGCCTTCGGTCAGCATCACGAATTTAAAGATGTCGCCATTTTGGCCCGAGGAAAAATCAAACCACGAGCCCTTGTGGTCGTTGACAAAAAACGAGGGCGTCTTCTCCTGCTTGAAGGGGGACAGGCCCTTGAGCTCGCGGCCGGCGCGTTTGAGCGAAACCTTCCGGCCCACCACCTGGCTGACGGGCAGCCGCGTGCGGATCTCATCGATCAGGGAAGGCGGAAAGCGCATTGAGGGTCCCAAGCCGCCGCAGCGATCGTCCACGTCACATACGTGATTTGCGCGCAAAGCCCTTGCCGGACGAGGGAAAAGAGCGAGGGGCCACCGTTTTCCACAGCGGCTTGGCGCCTAGAAGCGCGCGGTTAGTTGGGGGCTCTTGGCGGCGAGCGGCTGGCGATCCGGGGCGAGCGGGCCGCCGTGCCGTCATCCCGGCCGCCGGGCCGTCATCCCGGCCGCCGCGCCCGCTCAAGGGGCTGAAGCGGCCAACAGCTCCTTGACGAGGGCGCTCACCTTGCCAAAGTCCATCTGGCCGGCATAGCGCGCCTTCAGGGCGGCCATCACTTTGCCCATGTCCCGAGGGCCGGCCGCGCCGACCTCCTTGACGATTGCAGCGATCGCCGCGCGCACCTCCCCCTCGCCCAGTTGCTGGGGCAGGAACTCCTCGATCACCTCGATTTCCTTGGCTTCCTGGTTGGCCAAGTCCTGGCGACCGGCCTTTTGGTAGATGGCAAGGGAGTCGCGGCGCTGCTTGAGCATCTTCTGCAACACGGCGGCGACCTCTTGGTCGGAGAGCTTGTCGGTGCGGGTGGCGATTTCGCGCTCCTGCAGGGCAGCGCTGATGAGGCGCAGCGCCCCGAGCCGGATCCTGTCCTGCGCCTTGAGTGCCGCCTTGGTTTCTTGACTGAGCCGATCGCGCATGGGGGCCTGCTCCGCCGTTGCCGCGCCAGATGTATGGCCGCTGCGCGCCCCCTGCAAGCCGGCACGGCCTCTCAGGCCTTGCGGGCGAGGCGGTTCAGCGCCTCAGCCGTCCTGGGGTCGGCCGGAAAGAAGGCCTCAAGCGCGAGCTCGGACAGCGTGATATCGAGTGGGGTGCCGAACACGGTGGTGGTGCTGAAAAAAGAAAGGACGGCGCCTTCGCTGACGAGGTGAAAGGGGATCACCACGCCGCCGAAGTCGCCGCTCAGGCCGGCGGGCGGCCGGCTGCCCCTGGCGGGGGCCGGGTAGTTACGAAGCTCCTCCAGCAGATCGGCAAGCACGGGATCGGCGCTCACGTCCACCTGCCGCCGCAGACGCTCGAGCAGATGCTGGCGCCATTGCGCCAAATTGGCGATGCGCGGTGCCAGCCCCTCCGGATGCAGGCTGAGGCGCAGCACGTTGACGGGGGGGACCAGCAAGCTTGGCGCGGCGCCGCCCAAGAGGCGCTCGAGGGCGCTGTTGGCCGCAACCAGCTGCCAGTGGCGATTTACCGCAAGGGCTGGATAGGGCTCGTGGCCCGTCAGCACGAGTTCGATGGCGCGCCGGGCCGAGCGCAATTGCGGATCCTCTAGCTGGCGTTCCGGGAACATCGGCGCGAAGCCGGCCGAGACCAGCAGCACGTTGCGATCCCGCAGGGGAATGTCGAGGCGCTCGGCCAGATGCAGAACCATGTCGCGACTGGGCTGCGAGCGACCGGATTCCACAAAGCTCAGGTGCCGGGTTGAGATTTCCGCTTCGCTCGCGAGGTCGAGCTGGCTCATACGGCGGCGCTGGCGCCAGGCGCGCAAGTGATCGCCGATCGATCTGCCGGTGTCCATGGCCGCGAACGATAGCGCATGCCGAAGGGGCGCTCCATTACCTGCCGCGTAATCGACGTGAGCCTGCGGGCGGCGAAGAATGGCGCCGCCTCACGCGAACAGGAGAGCGCCATGACCGACACGCCAGCAGGAGCAGGCAAGGGCTACATCTACGTGGAAATGACGATCCGCGACCCTGAGCGTTTCAAACAGTACACCGCACTGTCGGCCCCGGCCGTGCAGGCCGCCGGCGGTTGCTATCCGGTAGCCGGCGTCAAGCCCGAAGTGCTCGAAGGTTCCTTTGCTGCCGATCGCATCGTCTTGGTGGAGTTTGACAGCCTCGAGCGGGCCCGCGCCTTCTATCACTCCGCCGCCTACCAGGCGGCCAAGCTGAAGCGAGCTGGCGCCGCCGATTTCAAGATGCTGCTGCTGCCGGGTGCGGCGCGAGGGGAGCGTTGAGGTTGGCGCCCATCCCGGTACTATGCCGTGGCTGAGGAAACCGGAAGGATACGATGCCATGGGCATGCTCGACGGCAAGATCGCAATCATCACCGGCGCGACCAGCGGCATCGGCGCGCGCACGGCCGAGCTGTTCGTGGCCGAGGGTGCCAAGGTCGTCTTTACCGGCCGCCGCAAGGCGGAGGGCGAGGCGGTTGCCGCTCGGATCGGCAAGCGGGCGCAGTTCCTTGCGGCCGATGCCACCTCCGAAGACGATTGGAAAGGGGTGATCGACCATACCGTCAAGGCTTTTGGCCGCATCGACTGCCTGTTCAACAACGCGGGCGGTCCAGCGCCGACGGGAAGTATCACCAGCGTGCCGGTCGCCGGCTTCGATGCGGCCATGGCGCTGCTGGTGCGATCGGTGATGCTCGGCATGAAGCATGTGGCGCCGATCATGCTGCAGCAGCGCTCGGGCAGCATTATCAACAACGGTTCGATTGCAGCACATCAGACGGGGCGATCCACGTCCATGGTTTATGGCGCCGCCAAGGCGGCCGTGAACCATCTCAGCAAATGCGTGGCGATGGAGTTGGGCGAGCACAACGTGCGCGTCAATTCGGTCTCGCCCGGGGCCATTGCCACGGGCATCCTGGCGAAGGCGCTGGGTGTGGATGCAAGCAGGGCCGACGCGCTGGCCGATGCCATGCAGGAGGTTTACGCCAAGGTGCAACCGATTCCCCGCGCGGGCGTGCCGGACGATATCGCCCAGTGCGTTCTGTGGCTGGCATCGGATCGTTCGACGTTCGTCAACGCCACCGACATCGTGGTCGACGGCGGCCTGATCGGTGGGGCCATGTTCACCCCGCACCACGAGGGTCTGAAGCAGGTGAAGGCGAGGTTTGGCATCTGAGCGGGACCGCCAGACGATGTCCTTGCCGGCCACGCCTTTGCTCAGCGTCGATTGCGTCGTTATCGACGCCAGAGGCCGGGTGCTGCTCGTGCGGCGGGGGCACCCACCGTTCAAGGGCATGCAGGCCCTGCCCGGTGGATTTGTGGAGATCGGGGAGACCGTGGAGCAAGCGTGCCGGCGCGAGCTGCGCGAGGAGACGGGGGTGCGCGCCGGCCGCCTGCGCCTGATCGGCGTCTATTCCGAGCCCCGGCGCGATCCGCGCGGCCACACCTGCTCCGTCGCTTTCCTGGCGCGCGTGGTGCGCGCCAGGGCGACGGCGGGGGACGATGCGGCGGCGGCCGAATGGGTCGAGCCCTGGTCCCGATTGCGGCTGGCCTTCGACCACGCCAAGATATTGGCCGATGCGCGACGCCTGCTCGCCAAGGGGTCGTGAGAAGGGGCGCGGCCGTTGTGGCCGCCGCAGCGAAACGCAAGGGGCTGGTATGGCAGAGTTCGACGGCAAGGTAATCCTGATCACCGGTTCGGCCACGGGCCTGGGCGCCGCCATCGCCGTTGGCGTGGCCGAGCGTGGCGCCAAGGCCGTGATCCTCAACTGCACGCGCAGCATCGCGGAAGCCGAAGTGACCGCGGCCGCCGTGCGCAAGGCCGGGGCCGCCGCGATCCTGGCGCAGGGCGACGTAGCCGAGGATGCCGACTGCCGCAAGATTGCCGAGGTGGCTCAGCGCTACGGCAGGCTCGACGCGCTGGTCAATAATGCCGGCACCAGCAAGCACGTGCCCAACCACGCGGACCTGGACGGGCTGTCCAAGGAAGACTTTCTGCGTATTTTTGCCGTCAATACGGTAGGCCCATTCCAGATGGTTCGCGCTTGTCGCAGCCTGCTCGAGGCCTCCAGCAGTGCCAACGTGTTGATGACCTCTTCGATTGCCGGCGTTGCCGGTGGCGGCTCCTCGGTGGCCTACGCGGCATCCAAGGGGGCGCTCAACACCATGACCCTGTCGCTGGCCCGAGCGCTGGCGCCGAAGATCCGCGTCAATGCCATCTGTCCGGGCTTCATCGACACGCGCTGGTTCCGGCAAGGAATTGGCGAAGAAAAGGCTAACGAGTTGCGCGAGCGGGTCGCCAGGAATGCGCCGCTCAGGCGTGCCGGCGCACCCGCGGACATCATTGGTCCGGCCATGTTCTTGATCTCCGATGCCGCCCACCACATCACCGGCGAGACGCTGATGGTCGACGCCGGCATGCACTTGAACTTTGCACCGTTGCGCGCACGTTAGCCGCAATTTGCGGTTCCGCACGGCTGCCGTTCACAGCGAGGCCGCGAGCGCCGTGGCGGTCTCGCTGCCCGCGACCACCGGCACGATCTCGAACTGCGCGAGGTCCGACCATTCGGCGACCCAACGCTGCAGGAGGGTGGCGTCGTTGGCTTGCATGAGCTGAAAGCAGCGGCCGAGATCGGCGCTGACGTGGCTGCTGATAAAAACAAGTCCGTCGGGCAGCGCGCGGCCCTTGTCGCGCAGGCGCCGGTAGACGGCTTTGGCATCCTGATTGCGAAACGTCTCGATGACCATGAACAGCATGCCACCTCCAAAAAGCCAGCGTCGCTTACCTGTGAGGTAATCGACTTCGCCTCTCCTGCGCTCGATCATACGCGCACCTACTCGAGCAAAGGAGTTCGCCATGTCAGCCCAATCATCTACGTTTCTGCGCCGTGCCCTCGTACTCGACGCCGTCGCCAGTGGGGCCACCGCCCTGCTTGTGATTGCCGCCGCCGGTGTGATCGACGGTTTGCTCGGCCTCCCCGTCGCCCTGCTGCGCGGGGCCGGGCTCGTGCTTGTGCCTTACGTAGCCTTGGTTGCGTTCGTGGCAACGCGTGCGCGCATCGAAGCGGCCGCGGTTTGGGTCATCATCGCCTGCAACGCGCTCTGGGCGCTCGCCAGCTTTGTCTTGTTGCTGAGCGGCGAGCTGGCGCCGACCGGGCTTGGCATTGCCTTTGTGGCGGCGCAGGCCATCATCGTGGCATTGCTGGGCGAGCTGCAATACATGGGCCTGCGGCGGCCCGCCGCCCAGGCCGCCTAACGCTCCGGCTCAAGGCTGCGCGCTCTCCTTGGGGCGCGCGGCTTTCGCTCTTGGGGCGCGCACGCCGATGCCGTGCTTGGCATTCCCTTTTCTTTTTACGGCGAAGCCCAAGCCCGCTGCGCGGGCGGGGTTGGCGGCATCAGCGTGGGCCGACCTCAAGCGGGCGCTTGCCAGTCGGCGACCGCGCCGGACGCCGCGCCGCGCCCGCCCGCGGTCGGCGCGCACGCAGCCGGAACGCGAGCAGACCGGCGATCAAGACGGCATAGAAGATGAGTTCGGGCGACCAGGACTTCACGAGCATAATGAAATGCAAGACCGCGGCGGCCGCGGCGAGATAGACCAGCCGATGCAGCCGCTGCCAAGCGGCCCCGCCCAGCTGACGGATCATCGGGGCATTCGAGGTGATGGCGAGCGGCACCAGGATCGTGAAGGCCAGCATGCCGACGGTGATGTAGGGGCGCTTGACGATGTCGGACCAAATGGCGCCGAGATCGAGGCCCTGATCGAGCACGGTGTAGACCGTGACGTGCAGCGCCGCATAGTAGAAGGCGATGAGGCCCATGGCACGGCGATAGCGTACCAGGTTGGCGAGGCCAAGACGCCGTAGTGGGGTGACGGCAAGGGTTAGGATCAGGAAACGAAGGGCCCACAGCCCGAGCGTTCGTTCCAGGGTCTTTTGCGGATCGGCGCCCAGTTGATCGACGAGGCCGAGGTAGAAGGTCCACACCGCGGGCAGCATGCCGACCAGGTAGATGCTGCGCCGAATCGGATCGCGCCCGAACAGGCCCCGGCTCAGCGCCGACCGCGCCCTGGACGCTGCCGGGGGCATGCTAGTAGTTGGCCTTAAGGTCGAGCCCGCTATAAAGGTTTGCCACCTGGTCGCCGTAGCCGTTGAACATCAGCGTCGGCCGCCGCTTCACGAACAATCCGCTCTCGCCGATGCGGCGCTCGGTGGCTTGGCTCCAGCGCGGGTGGTCGACGCTGGGATTGACGTTGGAATAAAAGCCGTACTCGCGCGAGTTCTGCAGGTTCCAGGTGCAGGGGGGCTGCTTCTCGGTGAGGCTGATTTTGACGATCGACTTGACGCCCTTGAAGCCATACTTCCACGGCACGACCAGCCGGATCGGCGCGCCATTCTGATTGGCCAGCGTCTCCCCGTAAAGGCCGACGGCGAGAATGGTGAGCGGATGCATGGCCTCGTCGAGGCGAAGGCCGTCGACGTACGGCCACGGCAGCGGCTGGAACACACCGCGTTGAGCTGGCATCTCCGAGGGACGCACCAGCGTATCGAAGGCGACGTACTTGGCGCTGCCTTGCGGCTCGAGGCGCTTGAGAACGCTCGCCAGCGGCACGCCGACCCAAGGGATCACCATCGACCAGCCTTCCACGCAGCGCATGCGATAGATGCGCTCCTCCAGGGCGATGTCCTTGATGAGGTCGTCGAGTTCGTACTCGGCTGGCTTATTGACCAGGCCGTCGACCTTCACCTTCCAGGGCTTGGTCTTCAAGGTATGGGCATGCTTGACGGGGTCGTCCTTGTCGACGCCGAATTCATAAAAGTTGTTGTAGCTGATGATGTCCTTGAGAGGGGTTTGTGCCTCCCCGCCGCTCGAGAGCGGGCTTTTGTCCGCCTGTAGGGGTGCCGCCCGTGCCGCCGGCGGCACCAGGCTGCCAAGTCCCAGCGCCGCAGCGCCGGCGAGGAACTCGCGGCGGCGCAGATAGGCCGCCTGCGGCGTAATTTCGGAGGCGGGAATATCGGCAGCGGGTTTGATCAGCATGAAGAGGTCTCGATGTTGCCCATTCCTGCCTGAGATAGAGTGCGCGCGCCGGTTGCGAAAGAGGAAATGCGACGGCCTGACGGGCTTGTGACAGGGCGTGAAACGCACGGGCACGATAACAGCAAGGAGCCGAGGCTTGCGCAAGGGCTGGATAGCCCATGGCCCTGCAAGTCTTCTTGCGGCGCCCCTCCTATCACCGGCGCCGCTTGGCCCTCGCGGCAACTCTGCCCGCAGCCGGCCGGCGCGCGGGCGAGGCCACCCCGCGGGAACCCGCCCTGCCGGTGCCTTGACGTGACCCGCGCCGCCGTTCATCAGAGCGGGCGAAGACAGGCCCCGGCGGGGCGGCGCCGGCGCGGCCAACGCCTGGCAAGCGGGTCGCCGATCGGCGCCGGGCATGCAGCTGACGAGGCGACGGCATGACGCCAACAAGGGGGTGGCCCAAAGGCCTAGGCAGGGGGCGACCGGGCGGCGCGGGACCGCAGCGGGCCGTGCGCCGGGCGCACGGGTCCTGGCTGGAACGCCGCCGATGAGCCAGGCGGCCTTTGCGCGCAAACCCAACACGCGCGCCCTCGTCCTGCTGATGGTCGTGGTGGTGGCCTGGGGCACCATGTGGCCTGTCAACAAGGCCTTGCTGGCCTACATGCCTCCGATCTGGTCGGTGGCGCTGCGCACCTACATTTCCACGCTGACGCTGTTTGCCATCTCGCTGCTCGCCACGGGGCTGGCTCTACCCAAGCGCCAGGACCTGCCGGTTCTGGTCAGCATGGTGGTGCTGCACATGGTGGCGTTCACCATTCTTTCGCAACTGGCCCTGCAATGGGTGCCCGCGGGGCGTTCCGCCGTACTGGCCTACACGAGCGTCCTGTGGGCTCCGATCGGCGCGGCGCTCTGCCTTGGCGAGACACTGTCGAGGCGCAGGCTGCTTGGCTTGGGGCTCGGCATCTTGGGGCTCGTGGCCATCTTTAATCCCTTCACCTTCGATTGGGGCGATCGGGGTGCCGTCGCCGGCAACGCGCTGCTGCTGCTGGCGGCGATGCTGTGGGCGGCGAGCATTGTCCACAACCGCGGCCACGCCTGGCGCTCGACGCCTTTCCAGCTAGCTCCCTGGCAGGCGTTGCTGGCCGCCGTCTTGCTGACGCTGGCGGCGGTGAGCATCGAAGGACCGCCACTCGTAAGCTGGAATGGGCGTTCGATCGCGCTGTTGTTGTTTGCCGGCATTCCCGGCACGGCGCTCGCCTACTGGGCGGCGGCGGTCAGCTCCTCCGAACTGCCGGCATCGACGACCTCGCTTGGTCTTCTCGGTACGCCCGCCGTCAGTGTCGGCGTGGCGCTGCTGTTGCTGGGTGAAACGCCAACCTTTCCGCTCGTGCTGGCGCTGGCGCTGCTGATCGGCGGCATCGCCGTCGGCGCCACGGGCCGCGCCTGAGCCGGTCCGTTCGCGGCCCGGCGCGGCGGCGCCACGCCGCTTACGTTAAGCGGCGTGTCGGGATCGACCAGGCCAGCGCCGCCCCGGCGGCCGCGAACGCGGCGATGGTGAGGAAGGCGGCGCGAAAGGCGCGCGCGATGTCGACGTGGACGGTTGCCTGGCCGGCGATGGCGGTCACGGAACCCTGGCGACCCTCCACCAGCTGCGCGAAGACGCGACCGGTCTCGGGATCGGCGAGCGAGATGAAGGCAAATAACACGGTGCCGACGAGCGCGGTCCCGGCGCCCGCGCCAACCGAGCGTGACAGTTGAACCGATCCCACCGCGGAGCCCAGCGAGGCGGCGCCGGCCGCGTTCTGCACCGTCACCTGCACGACGCCCATCACCGTGCCCATGAAGAGGCCGCAAACGAACAGCGGCCAGGGCAGCTGGGCCAGGCTCAAGCTTTCGGCGTTGAAGGCGAACAGCAGAAGCGTTGAGGTGGCCAACACCAGACCGACCGAGGGAAAGATGGTAGTGAGCCCGGTACGGCTGACGATGCGCCCGGTCAGCATCGAGCCGGCGCCGATGCCGAATACCAGGGGCAGCAACATTAGTCCCATCGCCGCAGGCGTGGCCCCGCGCAGGACGCGGAAGTAAAGCGGCAAAAAGGTGATCAGCGAGACGAGGGTGGCGCCATGACAGGCGGCCAGGGCGTCGCTCCGCCACACCGTCGGATTGCGCAAGAGCGTGATCGGCAGCAGCGGATGGGCCACGCGCCGCTGTTGTTTGATGAGCCCGATGAGGGCGAGCAGCGAAATGGCGGCCAGGGCGGCGATTGGCGGCAGCAGACTGGCCTGCATGCGCTGCGCTTGATCGAGCGTCAGCAGGAGCGGGACGATGAAGGTGATGAACAGGAGCAGGCCCAAGGTGTCGAAGCGCCAGGGTTGCTCGCGATAGGCGCGGGACTTGAGGCGCGTGGTGAGCAGGACGGCGAGCAGGCCCAGGGGCACGTTGATCAGGAAGACGCTGCGCCAGCCCAGGTGCTGGGTCAGATAACCGCCCACGACCGGACCGAAGGTGCTAGAGGTCACCATCACGGAGGCAAGATAGCCCTGGTAGCGTGCGCGCTCGCGCGGGGGAATGGTCTCGCCGATCATCGCCTGCGAGAGCGTCATCAGGCCACCGCCGCCCAGGCCCTGCAGGATGCGGCAGATGGTCAATAGCTCGACACTGCTGGCCACCGCGCACAACAGCGAGCTGACGATGAAGATCGCAAGCGCGAGGAACATCATGCGCTTGCTGCCGTAGACGTCACGCAACTGCCCGTAGACCGGCGCGGCCACGGTGGTGGCGACCAGATAGCCGACCACGATCCAGGAGACGCGACCGAGGCTGCCGAGCGATGCTGCGATCGAGGGCAGGGCCGTTGCCACGATGGTTTGGTCGACGACGGCCAAGAACATCGGCAACATGATGGAGGGAAAGACGGTGCGAAACAGTTGACCGGGGGTGGGCTCCTGTTCGCCGTCCTGCATGCGGGCGTCAGCCACGTCCGTTCGTAATCGCAATCAACTTGTCGAGCGCCTGCCCCGCCGCACCGGATTCGATGGAGCGCTGGGCGAGCTGGGCGCCCTCCAGAATATTGGCGGCCTTGCCGGCGACCACGGTCGCGGCCGCGGCATTGAGGACGGCGATATTTCTGAGCGGCGTCTTCTTGCCGGCCAAAACCTCGCGAATAGCCGCCGCATTGGCGTGCTCGTCGCCGCCCTTGAGGTCGGAGAGTTTGGCGGGGGCCAGCCCCGCATCGGCCGGCGTCACTTCGAAGACCGTGACCTTGCCATCCTTGAGCTCGGCGACGTCGGTGGCGCCCGTCGTGGTCAACTCGTCGAGACCGTCATGACCGTGCACAACCCAGACGTGCTTGGCGCCCAAGTTGTTCAGGACCTGGGCGATCGGCTCCACCCAGTGCCAGGAAAAGACGCCGACGACCTGGCGCTTGACGCCGCCGGGGTTCGAGATCGGCCCCAGCAGATTGAAGATGGTGCGGATGCCGAGCTCGCCGCGGATCGGCGCCCAGTGCTTCATGGCGGGGTGATGCAAGGGGGCCCACATAAAGCCGACGCCGGCCTCCTCGACGCAGCGGGTGATGGTCTCGAAGGCGCCGTCGAGCTTGACGCCGAGGGTCGACAGCACGTCGGAGGCTCCCGACATGGAGGAAACGCGGCGGTTGCCGTGCTTGGCGACCTTCACGCCGGCGCCGGCCGCGATCAGGGCGGCGCAGGTCGACACATTATAGGTGCCGTGACTGTCGCCACCGGTGCCGACGATGTCGACGGCATCCTCAGGCACGCTAACGCGCATCATGCGTGCGCGCAGCATTTGCGCGGCACCGGTGATTTCCTCGACGGTCTCCCCGCGCACGCGCAGCGCCATCAGGAAAGCGCCCATCTGCGCCGGCGTCGCCGCCCCGGCGGTCATCTGATCGAGGGCGGTGCGAATTTCGTCCTCGCTGAGCGTCGCACCCTGCGAGACTTTTTGGATCAGATGGCGCAATTCTTGGGAGGGTTGGGCATCCATGGTGGTGTCAAGCGGCGTGGCGTGCGGGGTCGATATTGCGACGCCGCGGCGCCAGACCCGCGAGCTCGAGGAAATTGGCAAGCAGGGCGTGGCCGTGCTCGGAGGCGATGCTCTCCGGGTGGAACTGCACGCCGTGCACGGGATGGGTGCGATGCTGCAGACCCATGATCAGCCCGCCGGCTTCGGCCGTCACACTGAGGGGCTCGGGAAGGCTCTCGCGCTCCACGATCAAGGAGTGATAGCGCGTAACCTCAAACGTGTTGGGCAGCGATCGGAATACCCCCTTGCCGGTGTGGCTGATGCGCGAGAGCTTGCCGTGCATTGGCTGCGGCGCGCGCACGACGTTGCCGCCGTAGGCCTGGCCGATGGCCTGATGGCCGAGGCAAACACCCAGGATGGGAATTGAGGGCCCGGCCTTGTTGATCAGCTCGAGGCAAATGCCGGCCTCGTTGGGCGTGCAGGGGCCGGGCGAGAGAACAATGCCCCGGGGGGCAAGTTGCAGGACCTCGGCGACGGAAATCTTATCGTTGCGGAATACTTCGCAGGGCGCGCCGAGCTCGCCCAGGTAGTGGACGAGATTATAGGTAAAGCTGTCATAATTATCGATCAGGACCAGCATGAAAACGATTTAGGGGACCGATATGGTCGTGGTCAAGCCAAGGCCTCGGCCAGGGCCGCCAGGGCCGGGGCAAACCTTGGCCAGAGCCTGGCCAGAGCCTGGGCCCCAGAGCCTGGGCCAGAGTCTGGGCCAAAGCCTGGGCCAGAGCCAGACCAGAGCCAGACCAGAGCCAGAGCCTCGGTCAGAGCCTGGGCACGGGCGCGGAGGGCCGAGGCGGCGGGTCGCGGCCGCTTACACACCGCCATCAGCTCAGACGCCGTGGCGCGGTAAAGGTAGCAAGCCGCCCCGTCTTGGGCTTCACCTGCGACCACTGGCCCGTCCTAAAGCTGATGACGGCGAGCCCGGCAGTGGGAAACTTGCTGGCCAGCCGGTGCAGGTCCTCGGGCCTGCCTTCGCCCGAGAGCTCCACGGCCAGACCGTGCATGCCAGGATCGTGACCGACGAGCATGAGACAGTGGATGTTGGCGCGGACCTTGCGGATGCGCGCCAGCAGGCTAGTGGACGACGCAAGGTAAAGGCCATCCTCGAACTCGACCGAGGGCTCCCCTGCCAGCTTCGGCAGCACCAGGGCCAGGGTTTGTCGAGCGCGCGTTGCCGGCGAGCACAAGATCAACTGGGGTTCGATGCCCTCTGCGGCCATGTAGGTACCCATGCGCGGCGCCGCCTCCTCGCCGCGGGGGGCCAAGGGGCGATCGAAATCCTGGATCGAGGCGTCCTCCCAGCTCGATTTGGCGTGGCGCAGCAGACAGAGGGTCAACATGCCACAAGCATACCGGCTAAAAACGCCACCTAGAAGGCGGCAGCGTGCCGGCTCAAGCCCCGGGGGGCCGTTCACCGGCGCGCGTGGCGCGGGCGTCAGAAATTGGCGTTAAAGGCGATACAGGTGCGCACGCCGGCCCCGCGGAAGGGAATGACCGCGTGCTCGTAATAGGCCGGGAACAGGATCATCATGCCGGCCTTGGGGTTGACGGTGATCTCCGTGGTTTGGTTTTGCACGCGGTTCATGTGCGCGCGCGGACGCGGATCAACGAACATGATCGCCCCTTCCTCGGCCGAGGCGCCTTCGGGTGGGGGCGGGACGTTGACATAGTAGACGCCGCTGACCTTGGCGTCGGGATGCACGTGCTGAAAATTGATGTCGCCGGCGCGCATGTTGATGCCCCAGCCCCAAAGCCGCAGGTTCAGCTTGGTCGGCGGCGCATGGCAGTTGGCCTCCAGGAACTTCGGCACGTATTCGTGCAGCGCCGCCTGCACGAGGTCGCGCAAGGCAACGATCTCCTGCTCTTTGCGTGAGAACAGCGTGGTATCGGAGTGGTAGCCGCCGATGTTGCTGGTGACGGCAGCGATGTTGGTCGTGTCTTTTTCCAAGCGTAGCATCAGCCGCTCCAGCCTCTGGTTGAGGCCGGCGCAGTTCGCATACTCGCGCATCATGAACAGGGTCGGAAAATGCGAGGCAACGACGGTATTGGAGACCTGCGGTCGCTCGAGGGTGTCCGTGGACATGCCTGCCTTCCAATTTGGGCGGTGGCCAAAATTCGCTGCCGCCGACGCGGCGAAGCGGCGCAAAGACTAGTGTGGTCGGCGGCGAGATGGCAGCGGCGCCCGGCGGAGGGCTACCATGCAGCAAGTCACCTTGCGCTCAGGGCAAATTTGCGCTTTGCCGATCAACTCAAAGCCTTAGCTAAGGAACTTTGCTAACAGGTCGATGACAGCGGCGGGCTGCTCCTGCTGCACCCAATGGCCGGCACCCTCGACGAGATGACAGCCGCGCATGCGTGAGGTGGCGCTGGCCTGCATCTTTTCCAGCGCGCCCGGCAGCTGAAAGGCACCCCAGTCGCTCTTGCCCGCGATAAACAGGGAAGGGACGTCGATGCGGCGGCCGGCAAAGACCTGTTGCTCGGCCTCGAAGCGGCCGCTGGTGCGACAGCGATACCAGTTGAGCCCGCCCTGGAAGCCGGTGCGCGCGAACTCGGCGCTGTAAACGGCGAGCTCGGCCTCCGTAAGCCATTGGCAGGCGGCGATCTCCTGTGCGGAGGGCATTGCAGCGGCCGCCGTCTCGGCCATGCCCTGCTCCAGCCGCATGACGTAGTAGGTCGGCAGCTTGGCGAGCTCCTCTGCGCTCCAGGCCGCAAGCGGGTGCGGGACGTTGCCCTTCCAGTCGGCGCTCTTGTAGTGGTAGTAGGCGCGCAGGAAGGCATGAATGCCCTGCGGACAGTGGCGCATCTCGGCGTCGGCCTCGCGCGTCGAATAGTACCAGTGATAGTGTTTGCGCGGTGGCTTAAGCGCGGCAAGGGCGGCGTGGATGCTAGTTGCCGCCGGCGGCGGCTCGCCGCCGCCGGGGTGGGTAAGCTCCGGCGGGCCGACGAAGGGCGCGCTCATCAACACCACGGAACGGAAGATATCGCCCCGCAACAGGGCGCACCAGGCGGCCACGGGGGCGCCGAAATCGTGGCCGATCACCGCGGCGACGGAGCGATGGCCGAGCGCCGAGACCAGGCCCAAGGTGTCGCGCACCAAATTGATGACCCGGAAAGGGCTCAGATCGTCGTCGTAGCCGCCGTGCCAGCCCGTGGTGCGGCCGTAGCCGCGCTGATCCGGGGCGACCACGTAAAATCCCGCCGCCGCCAGCGGCAGCATCAGCTTGCGCCAGCTATAGGCGAGTTCCGGGAAGCCGTGCAACAGCAGGAGACAGGGGGCACCCACGCGCGCGTAGCCGGCCTCCAGCACATGCATCAGGAGCCCATTGCCGTTGGGCAGGAGGCGCGAGCGGATACCCGCGGGCAGGACGTCGCCATCAAAGTGCGCCTCGGCGCTCATGTTCCTTGCCTCTCCGGGCCTCACCGGCGCGCCTTGGCTCAGGGACCGCGGTTGCCGCGTTTGCTGCGCGCGGCGAAACGGACGGCCTCCTCGGCCGCCTTGAATAGAGCTCTCGCCTTATATTCGCACTCGAGTTGCTCGGCCTCGGGGTCGCTGTCGGCGACGACGCCGGCGCCGGCCTGAACATGGATCATGCCATCCTTGACGAGGGCCGTGCGCAGCACGATGCAGCTGTCCATCTCGCCGTCGGCCGAAAAGTAGCCGACGCAGCCCCCGTAGGGTCCGCGCTTGTCCTTCTCGAGCGCATCGATGATCTCCATGGCGCGCACCTTGGGGGCGCCGGAGAGCGTACCGGCGGGGAAGCCCGCCATCAGGGCGTCGACGACGTCGTGGCGCTCGTCCAAGGCGCCCACCACGTGACTACCGATGTGCATGACATGGCTGTAGCGTTCGATGGCAAAGCTCTCTTTGACGCGCACCGAGCCGATTTTCGCGACGCGGCCGACGTCGTTGCGTCCGAGATCGAGCAGCATGAGGTGTTCGGCGCGTTCCTTGGGATCAGCCAGCAGTTCCCGTTCCAGCGCCAGATCCTCTTCCGGCGTGTTGCCGCGCCGCCGAGTGCCGGCGAGCGGCCGGATGGTGACCTCCCCGTCGCGCACGCGCACCAGGATCTCGGGCGAGGAGCCGACGAGGGCGAACTCGCCGAAGTCGAGATGAAACAGGAACGGCGAGGGATTTGTGCGCCGCAAGGCGCGATAAAGGGCAAGGGGCGGCAGGGCGAAGGGAGCATCGAACCGCTGGGACAGAACCACCTGGAACACATCCCCGGCCGCGATGAATTCCTTGCCGCGCCCTACCATGGCCTTGAATTCGGCGGGCGTGGTGTTGGAGACCGCATCGGGAAGCGCCAGATCGACGCCCGACATATTGGTCGCGTGCGGCAACGGCGCATCGAGGGCGGCAAGGACGCCGCGCAGGCGACCGAGCGCGGCGGCATAGGCGGCGGCCGCATCGATGCCCGGGGTAGGATGCACGGGCGTCACCACGGCCATCTCGTCCTTGATGGTGTCGAACACCACCATCAAGGTGGGGCGAACGAAGACGGCGTCGGGGACCCCGAGGGCGTCGGGGTTTTGCCCGGGCAGGTGCTCGACTAGGCGCACCGTGTCATAGCCCATGTAGCCGATGATACCGGCGGCGATCGGCGGTAGCTCGGCCGGCAGCTCGATGCGCGAGCGATCGAGCAGCGCGCGCAGCGAGTTCGAGGGTCGGCGCCTCGTCGACCTGGAAGGCGTGGGGTGCCGCTTGCGGGTTAGCATTGATCTCGGCGCGGTTGCCGAAGGCGCGCCAAACGACGTCGGGTGCCAGGCCGATGATCGAGTACCGACCCCGCGTCGCACCGCCTTGCACGGATTCCAAAAGGCAGCTGAGCGGCTGCCCGTCGCTCAGCTTCAGCATGACTGAGACCGGCGTTTCGAGGTCTGCGATCAGCCGGGTCCACACGACCTGCGCCACGCCGGCGGCATAGCGTCGCGCGAACTCGCCGCGCGAGGGTTCAAATTCGAGGTCCCTGCCGATCGGCTCGAGCTTGGTCATGCGCGGCGCTCCTTGGCCCGGTGCTCAAAACGTATCACTCGAGCATCGGCGCTTCCGTTCCGCGCTCGCCGCCGAGCGCCTGCCGCAACGCCTCTTGGTTCACCGAAAGGCCGTAGCGCGCCTGCAAGCCGGTGATGTATTCGGCGAGGATGTCGCTCTGCAGTTGCCGGTTGAGTTCGGTCTTGAGGGTGGCGACCTGCTCCGGCGTGGGGTCGGGGGCCGGACTGATTTCGGCGACACGAATGATGCTCCGCCCCTTGCCGTCGCTGGTGGGAGCCGAGGCGGCGCGCCCTTTGGGCAGCGTGAAGGCCTGCTGCACGGCATTGCTGGTAAGGCCCGGCGGCGAGGTGGAGCGCGTCACCGGGTTGGTTTTCTCGGCCTTGGCGCCGGCTTCGCCAGCTACGGTCTCGAAGGCCTCGCCCTGATTGAGACGATCCACGAATTTTGCCGCGAGAGTGCTGAGCTCGAGACGGCGCTGCTGCTCCATCAATTGGGTCTTCACTTCGCCCGCCACCTCCTCGAAAGGCTTTTGCTTCTCGGGCGTCACTTGCAGCACATCGACCCAGGCATTACCGCCGTCGGGCAACTCCACGGCTTCCGCCTCGATGCCGGCGTTACCGGAAAAGGCAGCCTCGGCAATTTTGCCGGCATCGGCCTGCTCGAGCGCCGGTTTGCCGTCGGCGGTCTTGCCCGTGCGATCGATGTCGGCGATTTCCAGGAAGGGCAACTTCAGCTTTTCGCCGATCTCCTTCAGCGGCTTGCCCGAGTAGCGGTCGTTCTCGATGCTCTCGTGCAGGTTCTGCAACTCGAGATTGGCC
Source organism: uncultured Alphaproteobacteria bacterium (assembly GCA_963770295.1). GTDB lineage: Bacteria > Pseudomonadota > Alphaproteobacteria > Rhizobiales > Hyphomicrobiaceae > AWTP1-13. The sequence continues at coordinate 112,509 of CAVYPA010000009.1, read as the reverse complement.
CGCTCTTCGGCGAGGCGGTCGCCGATTTCGCCCTTGACCTCATCGAAGGTGCGCTGTTTGCCCGGCACCACCTCGGTGACGCGAAGCAGCACGGTGGCGAACTGACCCTCGACCGGCTGCGACAGCTCATCCTGCTTCAGGGCGAAGGCGGCGTCGGCAATTCGGCTATCGATCATGTCGCGCTTGGCGAGTAGTCCGAGTTCGATGTCGCTTTCTTTGAAGCCGAGCTTGCCGACGGTGTCGGCAAAATTCTCGGCTTTGCTCAGCTCCGCGTAGGCCTTCTCGGCCGCGGCCTTGTCGGCAAACGTGAGCTGCGTGATGCGCCGCATCTCCGGGATGTTGAATTTCTGTTTGTCGCTATCGTAGGCGGCCTTGAGCTCATCTTCGCTGATACTGATGCGCTGCTTGGCGGCGTCACGCGTCAAGAGCAGCACGTTGATCTTGCGCCGCTCGGGAGCGGTGAAGCGTGCCTTGTTCTCATCGTAGTAGGCGCGCAGTTTGGCATCGTCCGGTTCGCTGAGCTTGATGAGCTTGTCGAAGTCCGGCGTGAAAAAGTCGATCACGCGGCGCTCTTCGCGATAGCGGTAGAGCGCATCGAGCATGGCCTGCGGCGGTGCCAGTCCGCTCAACAGGCTCTCGGTCAACTGGTCGCGCAGTTCCTCTTGGCGACGCGTGTAGACATAGCGGCCCTCGCTCAGGCCGATCTGGCGCAGAAAGTTTTGGAAAAGCTCCTTGGAAAACTTGCCGTCGGGACCCTGAAACCCTGGATCGTTGCGAATAATCTCGGCCATGCCCTGATCGGACAGGGCCAGCTTGAGGTCGCGCGCATGGTGGTCGATGGCGGCTGCGGAAATCAAGCGCGCCAAGGCGCGTTGCTCCACGCCCAGCAGCTTGGCCTGCTCGGTGGTGAGGCGCCGACCGAACCGACGGGTGAGCGAAGCCATTTCGTCCTGATAGGCCTGGCGGTACTCATCCACGGTGATCTGCGAACCGCCGATGGTGGCCAGCGTTCCCCGGCCGACGTTGCGGATGACGTCGCCGATGCCCCAGACGGCAAAGGCGATGACCAACAGGCCGAGCAGTCCCTTAGCGAACCAATTGACCGCGCCGCGGCGCAAGGAGTTGAGCATGGTAGCATTTCCAACTGCAGGGTGCGCCGATGGCAGGAACCGGCCAGCCCGCAAAGGGGCTTAGCACATCTTGACGCGCATGGGCCGCATATTATGAACCCTAACGGGCGCCAGCAAGGCGCTCCGCTTGGTCGGCGGCCAAGTTTGCCGAAACTTAATTTGCCCGACGAGAGAACAGCACAGATGGCACACGAACCCCCGCTCCGGCCGCTAATTGCCGGCAATTGGAAAATGAACGGATCGGTGGCCGCGCTCGCGGAGGCGCTGGCGGTGCGCGATCGCTTAGGGGAGCCAGGCTTTGCCCCGGGGGTCGAGGTCATGATTTGCCCGCCCGCACCGCTTCTCGCCCTGCTGGCACGCGAGGCCACACCCGGGCGCCTGCTGCTGGGTGGGCAGGACTGTCACGCTCGGGCGAGCGGGGCTCACACCGGCGACGTCTCCGCTGAGCTCTTGAAGGACGTGGGCGCCTGCGCGGTGATCGTGGGCCATTCGGAGCGCCGTGCCGAGCACGCCGAACGCGACATCGACGTCCGGCGCAAGGTGGCTGCCGCGCATCGCGCGGGCCTTACCGCCATTGTCTGTCTCGGCGAGACCGCCGGCGAGCGCCGCGCCGGTCTGACGCTGGCCGTGGTCGGCCGACAGCTCAACGCATCGTTGCCCGAGCACGTGCGCGCCGCCGACACGGTGATCGCCTATGAACCGGTTTGGGCCATCGGCAGCGGCCTCACCGCCAAGCCCAGCGACGTCGCCGAAGTGCACCGCTTTTTGCGCCAAGCGCTGCGACAGCGCTGTGGCGATGAGGGCGGCAAGATCCGTCTCCTCTACGGTGGCTCCGTCAAGCCCGACAACGCCAAAGACTTGCTGGCGATCGGCGATGTCAACGGCGCCCTCGTCGGCGGTGCCAGCCTCAAGGCCGCCGACTTTCTCGGCATCGTTGCAGCGTGCGGCGCTTGACCCGGGCGCCCGAAACAGGGCTTAGTCGCCCAGCATATTTTGGTCCCGTGCCAGTGACCGGTTCTGGAAGCGCATGACCCGTCTCGGTTTCGTGCTTGGCGCCCAAGTCTTGGTGGTGGCGTGGTGCGGGGTGGCCGCTGCCGCCACGCTCGAACAGGACGCCTGCGCCAAACTCAAGACCGAACTCCTGCAGCTCGAACTCGCCGGCACGCGTACCAGCATGGCGAAGGGGCCCGACTGGGCAAAGGCCAACCTCGGCACCGACAAGCTGCAGCAGATCAAGCGCCTGTTGGAGGTCGAAGAGCAAATCCTGTTTCGCTGTCAGGGCAAGCCGCTGGTCGTGTTGCCCGAGGGGGTCGACGGGGAGGCCGCGGCGGTGCCGGCCGACCGCAGCAAGGATGGGACCGCCGCTGCCAAGCCGGCAGCGGAGAGCAAGGGGGCCGCGACCGCGAAGGAGCCCCAACCGCCGCCGGGCAAAGCCAAGGCCGCCGGGCCCGCCGGCGCCAAAGCCGCGGGCGCCGCCGCCCCGGCGCCGCCCGGCAAGGCGGCCGGCGCGGTCAAAGCCGCACCGGAGCCGGCGGCAACCGCGGCAGTGCCCAAGCCCAAGCCCAAGGCGAAGCCAACCCCGAAAGTCGACGATGCTTACCGGCCGGCGCCCGCCCAACCCGCCGACAGCCCCGGCGCCAGCAAACCTTGAGGGGGGCGCACGGCTGGGGCTGGTGGCGCGCACGGCCCTAGTGTACACGGGGCTAGGCACACGGGGCAGCACGGGGCTAGTGTACACGGGGCCTAGTGTACACGGGGCCTAATGTAGAAGCCTCGCGGGACCCCGCAGCAACGAAGATGATGGTATGACGACCGTCCTGCTCATTATTCACCTGATGATCGCCGCCGCGCTGGTAGGTGTCGTCCTGCTCCAGCGCTCCGAGGGCGGTGCGCTCGGGATCGGCGGCGGCGGCGGCTTCATGACGGGCCGCGGCGCGGCAAATTTCCTCACCCGCGTGACGGCGAGCCTGGCGGCCGCATTTTTTGCCACTAGCCTGCTGCTGACCCTGCTGGCCTCGCGGTCGACGGCGCCCGGCTCGCTTTTCGACCGGTCGACCGCAGCGCCCGCGAGCGGTCAAGCGGCGCCCGAAGGCACGCCTTCGCCGGCCCAGCCGGCGGCACCCGCCGGCCGCGGCGGCATCCTCGACCAGCTGCAGCCGCCCGCCCCGAGCGGTCCAAGCGTACCGCAGTCAAAGTAGCCTTTTCGGCATCGGCGGCAGCGCCGGCGCAGCGAATTCTAGCGCGGCGCCAACGTCGGGTAAAAGCCGCACGCTGGGCTCTTGTGCCTCGCGCAGGCTTCCACCCGATCCGAGCCTGCGAGCTAGAACGGGTCCGTCGGATCGAACGTGGGGCGGCGCTTCTGGCGCAGCGCCGCCAGGCCTTCCTGCACCTCGGGTCCGGAGAAGCCCATGAATTCCATGGCCAGCGACGCATCGAAGCTGGGTCCCGCCTGGCGCAGCCAATTGTTGAGTGCGTGCTTGGTCCAGCGCACGGCGGCGGGCGGCATATCGCGCAACCTCTCGGCCGCACCCAGGGCCACCTCCACGACCTTGTCGTCATCGGCCACCAGCGAGATGAGGCCGATGCGTTCAGCTTCCGCGCCGGAGAGCGCTTCGCACAACAACAGGTAATATTTGGCCTTGGCCATACCGCACAGCAGCGGCCACACGATCGCCGAATGATCGCCCGCCGCCACCCCGAGCCGCGTGTGGCCGTCGATGATGCGGGCGTTGCGGCCGGCGACCGAGATGTCCGCCAGCAACGCCGCCGCTAGTCCGGCGCCGACGCAGGGTCCCTCGATGGCGGCAACGATCGGCTTGCTGCAATTGATGACGTTGTAGACGAGGTCGCTTGCCTCCTTCCAGACGCGTGTGCGCCTGGCCGAAGTCGCGTGCCATCGCGTCGATCATGTCGAGATCACCGCCGGCCGAGAAAACACCGCCGTCACCACGCAGGAGGGCAACCGAGGTGGCCGGATCGCGATCAACATCGCGCCAGACGTGAGCCAACTCGGCATGGCCGTCGGCGTCGAGAGCGTTGAGCCTCCCCGGCTTCGACAGGATAATCTCCAACAGCCGAGGCCGCGGTCTTGCGAACTTGAGCGCCTTGTAGTGACTGTAGCGGTCTTCCATTGCCGCCCTCCTTTTCCGTTAGCCGCGTTGGTCCCAGGATGTTTTGCCAGCAAGCTTTGCCAGAGAGCTTTGCTAGAAAGCTTTGCAGAAAGCTGGGCCGCTGGACGCCGGCGCGGTGCCGAGGCCCCGCAGTTGGCGGCACCGGCGCGCCGTGCTGTTGCCCCGGAGCGTGGCGCACGCGGGCGAGATATTTCGGCCGCTCGCGGTCATGCCCCGGGGGCCTCGCCGAACGCAAAGGCGAGCCGTGTGCCCTGATCGATCGCGCGCATGGCATCGAGCTCGGCGGCCCGCTCGGCGCCGCCGATCAGGTGAGCGTGTCGGCCGCGCGCGATCAGGCTGTGGTAAAGGTCGCGGACCGGTTCCTGTCCGGCACAGATGACGATGGTATCGACCGCAATCAAGCGTGCCTTGCCGTCGACCACGACGCGCAGGCCGGCATCGTCGATGCCGGCGTAACGGACGCCGCTGAGCTGTGCCACCTGGCGCCTGGCGAGCACCAAGCGCAGCGCCCAACCGGTGCTGAGACCAAGCGAACGCCCCATGCGCCCGGTCGTTCTTTGCAGCATGAGGATCTCACGGCCCGAGGTCGCGCCCGAGGGCGCAACCAGACCGCCACGGCCGGTAATGCTGGCATCGATCCCCCATTCGTCCAGGAAATGTCGTTCCGTTACCGCCGGCCCGTGCCGTGGGGCACTCAGGTATTCGGCAATGTCGAAGCCGATGCCGCCGGCGCCCACGATGGCGACACGCGCGCCTGCGATTTTCACCCCCGTCAACAGCTCAACGTAGCTCACGCACTTGCTGTGCGCGATGCCCGGGATGTCGGGAACGCGCGGCCTGGCCCCGGTGGCGATGACGATTTCATCAAAATTGAGGCTGGCGAGCATCGCTGCGCCCGGGCTCGAGTTGAGACGCAAGGCAATGCCGAGTTCGGCCATGCGCGCGCCAAAGTAGCGCAGCGTTTCGTCGAATTCCTCCTTGCCTGGAACCGCGCGCGCCAGATTGAGCTGCCCACCGATGCGGGCCGCGGCTTCAAACAGCGTGACCTCATGGCCGCGCTCGGCGGCGGTCACGGCGCAGGCCAGCCCTGCCGGTCCGGCGCCGACGACGGCGATGCGGCGAGCCTGGGCTGGCGGCGGCCGGTCGAAGTCGAGTTCGCGCCCAGCCTTGGGATTGACGAGACAGGTTGCGGCGCGATCGGAAAAGATCAGGTCCAGACAGGCCTGGTTGCAGGCGATGCACACGTTGATGCTATCGCGGCGTCCCCGGCGCGTCTTGTTGGCGAATTCGGGGTCGGCCAGCATCGGTCGGGCCATGGAGACGAGATCGGCATCGCCGCGCGCCAGGATGGCTTCGGCCAGTTCCGGCGTGTTGATGCGGTTCGAGGCCACGACGGGGATCTTGACGGCGGCTTTCAGATGGCGCGCCGCGAAACTCCAGGCGGCGCGCGGCACGCGCAGGCCAATGGTTGGCACGCGCGCCTCGTGCCAGCCGACGCCCTGGCTGATGATGTTGGCGCCGGCCGCCTCCACAGCGCGCGCAAGCGCGCCGATTTCCTCGCGCGTCAGACCGCCTTCGACCAGGTCGATTGAGGAGACGCGAAAGATCACGAGAAAGTCGCTGCCCGTCCGCTGGCGCACGCGGCGCATCACTTCGATTGCAAATCTGAGCCGGTTTTCGAGCGAGCCGCCCCAGGCATCGCTGCGGTCGTTGCAGCGCGGCGCCGTAAATTCATTGATGAGGTAGCCCTCCGAGCCCATGATTTCGACGCCGTCGTAGCCGGCCTCGCGGGCCAGCGCGGCGGTCAGCGCATAGGCCTCGATGCAAGCGATGATGTCGACCTCCGTCATCCGGCGCGGCGCGTTCGGGTTGATGGGTGAGGCGATGCTGGAGGGCCCGACGGCGCCCGCGACCTTGGCATAGCGGCCGGCGTGTAGGATCTGCAGCGCGATCCGGGCACCGTGCGCCTGCACCGCCTCCGTCACCGGCCGGTGCTCCGCAATCTGGGAGGCATGGTTGAAGAGGGGGCCTCCGGGCTCCAGCCGGCCCTCCTCGGTGGGCGCGAAGCCGCCGGTGACGATCAGGGCGACCCCGCCTTTGGCACGCTCTGCGTAGAAACGGGCGAGACGGCGAGCGGGGTGCTCAAGGGTTTCCAGCCGCGTGTGCATGGAGCCCATCAGCATGCGGTTTGGCAGCGTCAGGAAGCCGAGATCGAGGGGCTGCAGAAGGTGTGGGAAGGAGGTCATGGGCGGCGGGCGGGCGGCGCGCTGTGCTCAAGGCTTGCCGGCCGCGGGCACCGGCGTGCGCCCTCAAGGGCGGGCGATGCTCTGGCTCGCCTGCCGCATGATGGCCGCCGTCTCTTCGATCTCGGCGAATATCCAGTCTCGAAAGGCTTTGACGGGGGCCCGCTTCTCGTGACCCTTCTGGCAGACGAAGAAATACGATCGTCCGGGGAGCGGGATCTCGGGCCCGAACGGGACGATGAGACGGCCAAGGCCGATGTCACGCGAGGCGACCAGTTTGTAGGCGAGGACCACGCCGGCGCTTTCGCTGGCGGCGTCGAGGGCGTGATCGGCAACATTGAGGCGCAGCCCGCGCGTGCTGTCGATGTTATCGACGCCCGCCATCTGGAACCAATCGGACCAGGTGGGCACCACGCCCGGCAGATCGACCTGGATCAGGGTAAAATGCACGAGGTCCTTGGGCGACCGCAAGGGATGGGCGCCATCGAGCAGCTTCGGGCTGCACAAGGGCAAGAGCCACTCCTCCGAGAGCCTTTCGACGTAGAGGTCGGGATGGTTGCCGGAGCTCAGCCTAATGCCAACGTCGACGCCGTCGGCTACAAAATTGACGTAGGCCGAGCTCGCCGAGATCCGCGTGTCGATATCTGGATGCTTGGCAAGAAAGCGGTAAAGCTTGGGGGCGAGCCACTTCGCCGTCAGGCCGGGTGTGGCACTCACCACCAGCACGCGATCCTGCCGATTGGGCTCTAGGCGCTCGACGGCTTGGCGCAGGCTTTCAAAGCCCGTTTGAATCCCCGGGTAGATCAGGCGGGCGGCGTCGGTGAGTTCGATGGCGCGCGCACGCCGAAAAAACAACTTGAGACCTAGCAAGTCCTCAAGCCCGCGGATCTGATGACTGAGCGCCGCCGGGGTGACGTGCAGTTCGGCGGCGGCCTTGCTGAAGCTCAAATGCCGGGCCGTGGCCTCGAAGGCCTTCAGCGCATTGAGCGGGGGCATCGGGCGGCGCATGGGATCGTTGAGGTTCTCTCATCTCTCAAGCGAGATATAATCGTTTGTAGTCCAAGTATATTCGCCGTATCTCCAGATGCAAGACGTTCATCGCATGAGGATTGCTAAAATGACCGGATTGATGAACAGGCGGCTTTCCGAGATCGCACCCGAGGAAATCGCCGCCCTCAAGCGCCAGGCGCATCAGGCGCGCTCGCACGTAGCTCGTGACCGTCTGGGCGAGGGCTGGCGCTGGCTCGCCAGCCTGGTGCGCGAAGCTGGGATTGCCGCACAGCTCAGCGAGGCGCCGCGGCCCTACCCGGCAAGCTATCCCGTGCCCCGTAGCCGCCTTTGCAGCTGAACCTTTCGCTAGCGAACCTCCAGGAGGTTGACCATGACCCTAAACACCCAAGTCCTCAATGACGGCAGCGCCGCACTCGGTTTGGCCACCCATCGCGTTGCTGATATGGGCAAAGGCCTGTGGCAGGCCTATTGGCGGCGCCGCTCGGAGCGCGCCACCATCAACCTTTTGCACTCCCTGGGCGACAAGGTCCTGCACGACATCGGCATCGACAGAAGCGAGATCGAATTGGTGGTGCGGACCCGGTCGAAGGGGCGTTTGCAGCGCTTCGAGACCTGAACCTCCAAGCCAAGCCACAAGCTGGGCCTAAAAGCTGGCGGCCAATCGTGCCCGCTTGGGCGTCACGCCAAGTCTGCAACAGCTCGCGCCCGCTTGGGCGCGAGCTCTTCTGGGTGCAGCGTCGCTAGCCGCATCGGCCGCCGCTCGGTTGCGGCGGGGCCACAGACCCCGAAACTGGCCGCGCAAGCCTTTAAAGACCAGGCCGCAGTGAGCCCCCAACCGAAGCGGGCTACGGCCGCATCGCCTTTTGCTTCCACAGCTCCCACGGCCGCATGACCACCTGCTGCTGCACCAGGTCGGCTTTCTCGCCTTCTTCCTTTTCCAGATACGTCACCTGGCCGCCCAGCGCGAGCGCCTGGGCTTGCAGTCGGGCGTTCACGTCGGTGTAGATGGCGCGATAGACCGCAACCTGGAGGTTGGGTCCCACCACGACGTCGCCGTGGCCGCGCATCAAGACGACGGATTTGTCGCCCAGCGTCGCCGCCAACGCCTTGCCGAGGGTGGCATCGGCGATCAGCAAGTTGCTCAGGCCGGCGTGCTGGCGGATCTCGAACACGGGCACGCCGGCAGCGAGGAAGCCCGCCACATGAAACATCGGTCTGAGCGGCACGGTGCTGTTGGCAAAGGGAATGACCCCTTGCGAATGGGTATGGATCACGGCCATCACGTCCGGCCGGGCCCGATAGATTTCGCAATGGATGAAGCGCTCGAGGAAACTGCTGCGGCCTTGCTCGGCAACGGGCTTGCAGTCGAGATCGTACTCCATGATGTCGTCGGCCTTGGTCAAGGCTGGCGCCAGCGACCGCGACAACAAGAGCCGGCCGGCGCGCTCGGGGTGGCGCATGCTGACGTGACCGAAACCATCGAGCACGCCCTGATCGGCCAGGATGCGGTTAGCCGCGACCAAGTCCTCCAGCAGCCGGGGATCGCCGGCGGCCGCGGCCGTCGGGGGCCCCTGCGCCAAGGCCGGCGCGGCGAGCGCGATGCCGGCAAGCAGAGTGGCCAGGCGGCGAAGCGGTCTGCAGCGGGATCTGACGGGCATGGGTCACCTCGGCTGCCGCATGGGTGGGCTTGAGCGTTGCGGATAGACGGCGATCATATCGAGTTCGACCCGGGCGCCGGGCGTCGACAGCTGGTTGACGCAAACCGTCGTGCTGGCTGGTGTCCAGGCGCCAAAATACTCCGCCAGCACCGCCACCATGCCGTCCATGTCGCGCATGTCGGTCAGGTATTTCGTCACCTTGACGACGTCCGTCCAGGCCAGGCCCTGATGATCCAGGATGGTCTTGATGTTGTCCATGGCCAACCGCGTTTGCTCGGCGATGCCCACGGGATGCTGGTGTTCGTGCAATTCGTGGGGGTGCTTGTGATAGAGCGGCGAGGGGGTGGCGCCCGAAATGAACAATAGGTCGCCCGGCGCCTCGACGCGGATCGCCGGCGCATAGGGCATGTCCTTGACGCGCTCGGGCAGCGTCTGGATTTCGCCGAGACCAGGGTTGCTCGGTGAGGTTTTGTAGGCCGCGCCGCGCTCTGTCATGGTGTCGCTCCGCTGGGCAGTGGGCGTGCTCGGCATCCTGCCCGAGGAGCCGCGAGGCATCAATCCAGGTGCAAGCGCGTGTCGAGCCGGCGCGAGGTCTGCGACCAAGCCGACGCCGACTGGAAATAGGCGATGGCGTCGGCCTCGAGCTCGGGATCGATGTTGGCGCGCTTGCTGCGCGTGAGGCCGGCGTAGGCATCGACGATTTGGCGGGGGGCAAGCATCAACGTGGTATCCCCCCGCACCAGGGCGACCTTCTCATAGGTGCTAATGAAGGCGCGTGGTTGGGCGTCCTTGTCGTACAAGACGTCGCGACCGTAAAAGCGGCTGACGTAGCTGGTGTTGAGAAGACCTAGCAGGACCGGGGCTACGTCGATTTGGCTGGCCAAGCCATCGTGCGTGGAGGGAGCAATGAAGTCCGGCGCATAGAAGATCAGGGGAATGTGATAGCGCGTTGGATCGAGCTCGATCTTGCCGCCAGTGCCCGCCGTGTGATCGGCGACGAACACGAAGAGCGTGTCGCGGAACCAGGGCTTGCGGCGGGCCGCCTCGACAAAACGCCCGATCGCGTGGTCGGCGTACTTGACCCCGCCCAGGCGGCCGGTCTTGGAGAAGATGTCGATGACGCCGTTGGGGTAGGTGAAGGGACGGTGATTGGAGGTCGTCATCACCAGCTGGAAGAATGGCCTGTCGGAGGCAAACGAGCGATCGGCCTCCTTGATGACGCGCTGGAACAGGTCCTCGTCGGACACCCCCCAGACATTCTCGAAATGAATTTCATCGGCTGACAACGAGGTGCGGTCGATCACCTCAAAGCCGTTGCCGGCATAGAATGCGTTCATGTTGTCGAAGTAGCCGTAGCCGCCATAAAGAAAGCGCGTGTCATAGCCGCGGTCGCGAAACACATCCCCGATCGTGAACAACTCCGCGTTGTGCGGCCGCCGCAGGATGGATTGACCCGGTGTCGGCGGCACCGACAAGGTCAAGGCTTCGAGGCCGCGCACCGTGCGCGTACCGGTCGCCAGCAGCTTGGTGAACAGCAGGCCCTCGCTGGCAAGGCGATCGAGATTGGGCGTGAGGTTTTGCCTGTTGCCGAAGTGCGCCAGGTATTCGGCGCCCATGCTCTCCATGCTCACCAGCATGACATTCTTGCGCAGCATCCTGCCCTCGCGGCGGATGAGGCGTGTCAAAGGGTCCGGTCCCGGGGAGGCGAGCAGCCCATCTTTTTCCTCGAGCAGGGTTTTGATCCGCTTTGCCACCGCCTGCTGGGGCAGCGTCTTGTAGAAGCGGCGATAGTCGATCTCATTGTTGAAAAAGGCATGCGTCAACGCCCAGATGCCGTTGAGCGAAAGCTCGGTGGCGTAGGCATTGCTGCGGCTAAAGGCAAGCGACGTCGGCGTGGCGCTCACGGCGACGACCGGTGCCATCAGGGCGGCAAGCGCCGGGATCAAGCGAGCAGCAAGCGGCGCGCCGTCGGTTTTGGGGAAAAGCCGGTGGCGGGCGAGAAAGATGCCGGCGCCGGAGAAGGCGAGCAGGGCGCCGAAGAGCTTGGCGAGCGGGTAGGATTGCCAAATGTTTTGCACCACCTCGCGGGTGTAGATCAGATAGTCGACGGCGATGAAATTGAAACGCGTGCCAAATTCGGTCCAGAACAGGTGCTCGCCGACGGCGGCGATCAGGCAGAGCACGAGGAAGAGCGTGGCGCCCGTCAAGGTGGCGTAACGATCGAGGCGACCGCCCTTGAGGTTTTGCGGCGCGGCGAGCCACCAAATCACCACCGGCACGGCGAACACCGAAAACACCGCCAGGTCGAACCAGGTCCCGATCAGGAAGGGCGTCAGGAAGTCCAACGGGCTGTCGGCGGCTTCGCTGCGCACCCTGAGCGTCAGGCTGAGCCGCACGCCAAATTGGATGGCGAAGAAGATGATCGCAAACGGCAGCAGCCGAGTGGCCAATGCCGCGCCGGCGCTGCGGCTGGCGCGAACCTTGCGCCGGTCCATTGTGCCTGTCCTTTAGGCTGGCTATTTGCCGTCGCACTAGGGCCAGCTTTGCGGCTTTTTTCCGATGCCGGCGAGAAGCGCCGAGCGCTAAGATGCCGCATCGGCGTCCGCCGCCGCCGGGCGCTGGCAAGGGCGCGCTCGCGCGGCGCCAGCCAAGGCCGCGCAATGCGGCAAGCCGCACCAGGCCCCTTTCGTCGGCGCGATGGCGTGTTAGGGTTTCCCGGCAGCGAGGTCCTAAAAAAGGGGGCGAAGACGCCCATGCCACAACCCAGGGCACAACCCAGGAGACAACCCGGGCCAGAAAGCACAATCGAGGTGCGGCCGATCGCGGGTGCAATCGGGGCCGAGATTTTCGGCGTCGATCTCGGCGGCGCGCTGAGCGAGGCGACGATTGGGGCAATTCGGCGCGCCTGGCTCGAGCACTGCGTGGTGTTCTTCCGCGATCAACCGCTGCCGCCCGAGCAGTTCTTGCGCTTTGCCAGGAGGTTCGGCGAGATCGTGGAATATCCCTTCATCAGGGGGATTGAGGGTTTCCCCGAAATCATCCCGGTTGTGAAGCTCGAGCATGAGAAAACCAACTTCGGCGGCATCTGGCATTCCGATACCTCGTATTTGCAGAAGCCGCCTATGGCCACCATGCTGATCGCCCGCGAGGTGCCAGCCAGGGGCGGCGACACCATGTTTGCCAACACCTACCTCGCTTACGAGACGCTATCGGATGGCCTGAAGCAGCTGCTCGACGGGCTGATTGCGGTCAACAGCTCGCTCAAAGCCGATGCGAGCCGCACGCGCGAGGATCGCGTCAAGGAAATGAAGCGCGATGATGCCAAGAAGGAATATGTCGGCGAGCATCCCGTAGTGCGCACGCACCCCGAAACGGGACGCAAAGCGCTCTACCTCAACGTCGCGCATAGCGTGCGTTTCAAGGACATGACCGAAGCCGAAAGTGGGCCGCTGCTCAACTATCTGATCCAACACCAGACGCGACCGGAGTTCACCTGCCGTTTCCATTGGGAGGTCGGCTCGATCGCCTTTTGGGACAATCGTTGCACGCAACACAATCCGGTCAATGACTACCACGGCTATCGGCGTACCATGCATCGCATTACGCTTGCCGGCGATACACCGCGCTAACGAGGGACGGGCCATGACCAAGGCGGCGCTGCGGCAGATCGAGAGTGCGGACGATGATGAGCTTTTGCGCAGCATCGATCGCTGGCTGGAGCGCGACGTCAAACCCGTCGTCAAGCAGTACGATCACGAGGACCGCTATCCGAGCGAGATCGTCGAGCAGATGAAGGCTTTGGGCCTGTTCGGCGCAACCATCAGCCCGACCTACGGCGGACTGGGACTGCCGGCTCGGACTTATGCGCAGATCGTGATGCGGATCTCCAGTGTGTGGATGGCGATCACCGGCATTTTCAACTCGCACCTGATGCTGGCGCTGGCGATCGAGAAATTCGGCACGCCGGCGCAGAAGGCGAAGTGGCTGCCCCCGCTCGCCAGCGGCGAGGTGCGCGGTGGACTTGCGCTGACCGAGCCCGATGCCGGCACCGACCTGCAGGCGATCCGGATGACGGCGCGGCGCGATGGCGAGCACTACGTGATCAATGGCACCAAAACCTGGATCTCGAACGGCATCGAAGGCTCCTGCGTGGCGCTATTGGTTAAGACCGACCCCAAAGCCGAGCCCCGCTACAAGGGCATCAGCCTGTTCATCGCACCCAAGCAGCCGGGTTTCCGGGTCGGCAAAAAGCTGGAAAAGCTCGGCTACAAGTGCATTGATTCGGCGGAGCTCGTGTTCGAGGACTACCGCATTCCCGCCGACCACCTGATCGGCGGGGTCGAGGGACAAGGCTTTTTCCAGGCCACCGGCGGCCTCGAGCTTGGGCGCATCAACGTTGCCGCCCGCGGCGTTGGGATCGCCGAGGGGGCGCTCAGGTTGGCGACCGAGTACGCGCAGATTTGCAAGACCTTCGGCAAGCCGATCTGCGAGCACCAGGCGATCCAGCTCAAACTCGGTGAGATGGCGACGCGGGCGCGCGCGGCGCGACTGCTGACGCTCGATGCGGCTGAGGCCTTCGATCGCGGCGAGCGCTGTGACCTCGAGGCCGGCATGGCGAAGTATTTCGCCTCCGAGGCGGCGCTGGAAAATGCCACCGAATCCCTGCGCATCCATGGCGCCTACGGCTACGCCAAGGAATACGATATCGAACGACTTTACCGCGATGCGCCACTCACGTGTATCGGCGAGGGTACCAACGAGATGCAGCGTATCATTATTTCCAAGCAATGGATCAAACGGAACCCGATCGCATGAAGCCGCTGCAGGGCCTACGCATCCTCACCTTCGAACAGTTCGGCGCGGGCCCCTACAGTACGCTGTTGCTGGCCGACCTCGGCGCCGACGTCATCAAGGTCGAAAATCCCACGGTCGGCGGCGATGCTGCTCGCCATGTCGGGCCACATATGCTGAGCGAAGGGCAGAGCCACTACTTCCAGACCTGGAACATGAACAAGCGCAGCATCGCGCTCGACATCAAGTCGGCGGATGGGCGAAGGCTGTTCGAACAGCTGGTGGGAACGGCCGACGCGGTGGTCAACAATCTGCGCGGCGATCAAGCGGGCAAGCTGAAGCTCGATTATGCGAACCTAAAGGCGATCAATGCCAAGATCGTCTGTGGGCACATTTCCGCCTACGGGCGCGACAATGCCCGCAAAGGTTGGCCCGGCTATGATTTCTTGATGCAGGCCGAGGCGGGCCTGATGAGCCTGACCGGTGAACCCGACGATCCGCCGGCACGCCTGGGCGCCTCTATGATCGACTACATGACCGGTGCCACGGCGGCGGTGGGGCTGCTCAGCTGCATCATGCGCGCCCGTCAAACGGGGATGGGCTGCGATGTCGATGCGTCGCTGTTCGATGTGGCGCTGCACCAGCTCGGCTACTCGGCGGTCTGGTATCTCAACGAAAACGATGTTTCGCGGCGCCAGCCGCGTAGCGCGCACGCGGCGATTGCTCCCGTGCAAACCTTCCCGACCGCCGACGGTTGGATCTTCGTGATGTGCATGACAGACAAGTTTTGGGAGAACTTGATCGGCGCCATTGGTCGTGAGGACCTCGGTCTCGATCCGCGCTTTGCCAGCCAAGCGCAGCGGCGCGTGCACCGTGACGCCCTGACCCAGGTGCTCGACGCCGAGCTCAAGCAGCGGACGACGCAGGCGTGGCTTGAGACCTTCTCGGGTTTGCTGCCGGCGGGGCCGGTGCTCGAAATGGACCAGGCGCTCGATTTCGGCCTTCGTCGCCGAAGTGGGGATGGTGGCAAGCGTGCCGCATCCGGCGCGCCCCGACCTGCGGGTGCTGGCCAATCCCCTCAAAATCGACGGGCAACGACCCCAGCAGGTGGCCGCGCGCGATTTGGGCGCCGACACCGAGGCGGTGCTGGCGGAACTGCCGACCGCGACGCACCCGACACGAGTGCGGGCATGAAGCTCGCCGGCCTGCGCGTTATCGATCTGTCGTCGTTTCTGCCCGGTCCGTTTCTGACCATGGCCTTGGCCGATCATGGTGCCGAGGTGATCAAAATTGAGCCGCCGGGTGAAGGCGATCCGGGGCGGCACATCGGGCTGGCCGATGGCCCTGCAACGGTGTTTTTCCGCAACTTGAACCGCGGCAAGAAGAGCGTGGTACTCGACCTCAAGGCGCCCGAGCAAAGGCAGGCGCTGCTCGAGCTTTGTGCGACGGCCGATGTCTTCATCGAGACCTTCAGGCCGGGCGTCGCCAAGCGGCTGGGCCTTGGGCCAGACGTGGTGCGGGCGGAAAACCCGCGCCTCGTTTACTGTTCGATCAGCGCTTTCGGCCAGGTCGGGGCCTATGGCGCCCGCCCGGCGCACGACCTTGCCCTGCAGGCCATCAGCGGTTCGCAGAGCATCACGGTGGGCAGCGATGGGCAACCGGCGATGACGGCGATCCCCATTGCCGATCAGCTGAGCGCCCTGCACGGGCTGTCGGCGATCCTGATGGCGCTCGTGCGACGCGAGCGCACGGGCCGCGGCGATGTGATCGACATCGCCATGCACGACACCATGCTGGCCGCTGCGGCCAACATCGTCGGGCCGACCCTGGCCGAGGGTCGGCAGCCCAATCCGAAGCATGAGCGCAACACCGGCGGTGCCGCCTTTTACCAGATTTATCCCACCCGCGATGACCGCCATCTGGTGCTGGCCGGGCAAGAGCCCAAGTTCATCGCCAATCTGCTCGGCGCCCTGGGGCGCGAAGACTTGATTGAGCTCTGCCTGCAGGGGCCGGGTCCGCATCAGCGTCCGGTGATTGCTTTTCTGCAAGAGGTGTTCCGCCAGCAAACGCTCGCAGAGGCCGTCGCCTGGCTGTCGGACCTCGATTTGTGCTTTAGCCCTGTGTATACGCTGCCGGAGGCTTTCGAGGACGCCAACATTGCCGCGCGCGGCATGGTGCTGACCGACGAGTGGGGCCGCCGGCATATCGGTCCCGTGATCCGCTTCACGGAGGAGCCGGCGCGGCCGACCCTAGTGGAGCCGGCGCTGGGCGCGCACACCGAGGAGGTCCTGGGGCGCATCCGGTGGGGGGCCAAGCGGCAGCCGTGAGCTGAAAGAAGCGTGCGGCGGTGGGGGGTGGTCTCCGGCGCGGCGAAAGGCCGTGGATGGAAGCGAAAAAACACTCTACGAATCGTGCCCTGTGGCTGTATGTTAAAAGCCCATGGCGCGGTACATCTTCATTACCGGCGGCGTGGTCTCATCGCTCGGCAAAGGGCTGGCTTCAGCGGCTCTTGGGGCTCTTCTTCAGGCACGCGGCTATTCGGTTCGGCTGAGAAAGCTCGATCCCTACCTCAATGTCGATCCCGGCACGATGAGCCCCTACCAGCACGGTGAGGTGTTCGTGACGGATGACGGGGCGGAGACCGACCTCGACCTTGGCCACTATGAGCGCTTCACCGGGGTACCCGCCCGCAAATCCGACAACATCACCACCGGGCGGCTTTACCAGGAGATCCTTGCCAAGGAGCGGCGCGGGGACTTTCTCGGCGGCACCGTGCAGGTGATCCCGCACGTGACCGATGCCATCAAGCAGTTTGTGCTGAGCGGGAATGAGGGCATCGATTTCGTTTTGGTGGAGATCGGCGGCACCGTTGGCGACATCGAGGGCCTGCCATTCTTCGAGGCCATCCGGCAGCTCGGCAACGAATTGCCCCGCGGCGATTCGGTGTTCATCCACCTGACGCTGTTGCCGTTTATCCCGAGCGCGGGCGAACTCAAGACCAAGCCGACGCAGCATTCGGTGAAGGAACTGCGATCGATTGGCATACAACCCGACATTCTGCTCTGCCGCTGCGATCGCGAAATACCGCGCTCGGAGCGCCGGAAGATCGCCCTGTTCTGCAATGTGCGCGAGGAAGCGGTGATCCAAGCGCTGGACGTGGCCTCCATCTACGAGGTGCCGCTCGCCTACCACAGGCAAGGGCTCGACCGAGAGGTGCTGGCCGCGTTCGGCATCAAGGACGCGCAGCCACCGCACCTTGAAAAGTGGCAAGCCATTGCCGATGCCATTGCCAACCCCGAGGGCGAGGTCACCATCGCCATCGTCGGCAAGTACACGGGGCTCAAGGACGCCTACAAGTCGCTCAACGAGGCCTTGTTTCACGGCGGCATTGCCAACCGTGTGAAAGTGAAACTGGAGTGGATCGAAAGCGAGGTGTTCGAGCGCGAGGACCCCGCCCCTTATCTGGAAAACGTGCATGGCATCTTGGTGCCCGGGGGCTTCGGCGAGCGCGGCTCGGAGGGCAAGATCCTGGCGGCCCGCTTCGCGCGCGAGCGCGGCGTGCCCTACTTCGGCATCTGCTTTGGCATGCAGATGGCGGTAATCGAGGCGGCGCGCGATCTGGTCGGCGTGAAACAGGCTGGCTCCACCGAGTTTGGACCAACGCCCGAGCCGGTCGTTGGCCTGATGACGGAGTGGATGCGCGGCAACGAGCTGGAGAAGCGCGCAGCCAATGGCAATCTCGGCGGCACCATGCGGCTCGGCGCCTATACGGCAAAGCTCGCCAAGGGCAGTCGCGTGGCCAAGATCTATGGCGAGACCGAAATCTCCGAGCGTCACCGCCACCGTTACGAGGTCAACACGCGCTACCGCGAACGGCTCGAGGAGGCCGGTATCAAGTTTTGCGGCATGTCGCCGGATGGGCTACTGCCGGAGATCATAGAGCTGCCCAAGCATCCCTGGTTCATCGGCGTGCAGTTCCACCCCGAACTGAAATCGCGTCCTTTCGAGCCCCACCCGCTGTTTGCGTCATTCGTCCAGGCGGCGGTGGAGCAGAGCAGGTTGGTTTGAGGCCCGGCCGGCCCTAGCCCTCGTTGCGGACGTTGGCGGCCTTGTTTGCCGCCGCGGAGCGCAAAACCTGCGAGATGCCCGCCCGGCGGGCGGCTCGATTTTTGCCGGAATGAGGCGGGCTATGCCAGCGCGCCTCATAAGCGCGTCACATGGGCAGACACGCATTGCCAACGCCCGTCGCGCCACGACCAATCGTCGGTATAGCGGCCGGCGCCTTGCGTACCGTCCGGCTTCTGGTAGCTCGTGCGGGCATGAATGATGGCGAAATCGCCGAGTATGCGGATGACGACGTCGTGTTCGCGAATGTCTTTGACCGACGAACCGCGCCCGATCTGCGCCAAAAAGGCGGCGCGATCGATAAAGCTGCCGTCGGGATTGGTATTGTAGAAGTCGGTCGCGAGATTGGCGTCAAACCAGGCGACATCGGCTTTGTCTACGGCCCGCACGAAGTCGCGATTGAGCTCACGCAAAGCCGCGAGGTGGTGTTGGCTATCCGCCATGGGTCACAACTCCATGCCATTGCTGGTTGCGTTTTGATGCGGCAGAAACAATAGCACGGGCCGGGGCCGGCCGGCACCTGCTCCGGCGCTTTGGCCGCTCAGCGTCCCACCCCCTGGGCTGTGGCGCGGTTGTTCGGTCGAGCGTGATTCTGACGCCCCATTCACAAGCAGAGCCATGCTCACAAGAGATGCGAGATTGAAATGTCGGATGCCCGAGGTCGGCAGCTGCACGCCGAGCCACGCAGCTCTCCGGGCCGGGCGGGCGCAAACAAAGCATTAAGCACAAATCGCGGCGCCAGCCGGCGATTTAAGCGCTAGCGGATAATCCTCCAGGCTAGCGGGCGAGATCGTCGGCATCGCCCATCACGCCCGTGATGGGAAAGCGCGGCGGGCGGGCTTGTCGATCATCGCACCTGATGTGGGACCAGCGCGAACACATTACCCCCATGCAATGCGATGGATCGCAGCGACGGCGACGTCCTGAAACAGATCGATACATTCTCGCAGCCCTGCGCCACGTCGAAAATACCATGGGCTTGGCAGAGCTCGAAAACACCAAGCAGGTTTTGGAGTACGCGCTCGGCTGCACGATCTTGCTGATGGTCGTCGCTGTCCACCGTCTACGGCCATAAGCTGGGCAGCTTGTTCCAGCGACAGTGGGACGAGCTGTCGAGCTCGAGCGCCAATGCCGGGCGTCGCCTCGGCCGCGTGACCACGGACGGCGCCGACGAGCCGTTCAGTCCTTGGCCTTGTCGCCCTTGTTTTTTTCGTCCTTGCCTTTGCCGTTGCGGCTTTTTCCCTCGTGGCGGTTGGTAAAGCGGGCGTTGCCGAGACCGGTGCCGATGGTGAGCACGCCCCAATGCGTGCGATCCTTGACGTTTGGCAGTTCGCTCAAGCCTTGCACGACGGCGTCGTTGTGCATCACGGCCACGGTTTCGTGTTCATCGATCTTAGGTATGCCCTCGCGCAGGCTTGCCGGCAGGTTGAACCGGCTGCTCTCCCAGTTGCCCGGCAGGTTCTGGGCTCCGCGCGCAATCGAGCCATCCTCGTGAATGACGCCAGGGCAGCCGATGCCGATCAAGGGCGCCAAAGCAACCTTGTTCTTCCGGCTCCAATCGATCAGCTCCTGCAGCATACCGATGAGCTCTTCCACGGCGTCGTCACGCTTGATGTCTTCCTCGCCATGGCGCCACAAGCTCGAGCGCGCCACTTCCGCCTTGCCGAGGTCGCTGGACTTGCCGAGATTGAGCTCGACCACACCGGCGCGGATGTTGGTGCCGCCGACATCGACCGCGAGAATTGCATCGTAGCCCTTCAGCATCCAGGCCGGCAGCAGGTGCGCGGCACCGATGAGACCGGCATGATCCGGATCGTTGCGAATGAGCTCGAGGTCGACAGGAACGCCGTCGGCCTTGAGCAGGAGGCCGGCGCGTGCGACCGCCAGCTCGCCGATGCGACTGGCGCGAAAGCCGCCGCCGATGACGAGGCATTCCGTGTCCCGCCAATCCTTGAGGCGCAGAAAACGGCGGATCACCTGGGCGAGCTGCTGGGCGAATTCTTCGACCGCGCTCTGCACCAGACCGGCCGCGGTCGGATCGCCCTCGTTGAGGAGGTTTGCGAGCTTCTTCTTGCCGATGTCCTCACTGGGTTTGGCACCGAGGGGATCCTCGCCCAGGTCCCGCAGCGTCTTGCGCCACTTGTCGACAATTTCCCAGAACGCGGTCTTGCTCGCCCTATCGCCGACAAAGCCCTCGTCGTCCTCGACCTCCAGATTGTAGCTGTCGACCTTCACGCTGGGCAGCACCGAGGCGCCGTGCGTGGGAAGTTGAACTTGCTCGTCGGCTCGCTTTGGCATGCGTCTCGCTTAGCCCCAACTGACGGGTCGTGTGACGGTTGAGTGACGGTCGAACGTGAACGCGGCGGCTCAGCTGGAGGTTCCGGGCCGGCCAGAGCCGGCAGCCCGCTATGGGGCAACGAGGGGCGCGGGCCGGCACGCCGGGTGGCGGGCCCGGGCCCAAGGCGGCCCAAAAGCGTTGGCGGTTTAGCCGCTTGCGGGCTGGGCCGCGGGGCCAGACGGCTTGCAGGCTCCTGCTTGAGGCTTGGCGAGACCGCGGCGGCGGTCGTGGCCGCGCCCGCAAGCTGGCAAGCCACCGTGGCCGACCGCCATCGGCTCGCGATCCGGGGCTCGGTGCAGCCGCCGTCGGCCGCGCGGGCGCAATTGAACGCGGGTCCCCTCGCGTACGCTCACGGCTTGGGCGCACGCCGCGCTGGGAACTCAGCAGGGGCGGAGCCCGCGCAACCTCGGCGGGCAGCCGCCGGCCGTCAAAATGCGGCAGGCGCCTTGCAAACGCGCTTGACCGGCCCGCGGCTGAGACCGACATACCGGCACAGCTGCCGACATTCGGGCGCAACGGCCATGCCGGGCAGCCTCGAGGAGAGACCCCATGGGTTGGTCGATCAAGTTGTTCGACGTCGGCTCGACCGCCGTGCGTATTCACATGACGTTCTTTCTGCTGCTGGTCTGGATCGGTGCGATCCACTGGGCGCGCGGCGGCGCCGGGGAGGCACTCGATGGCATCATCTTCATCGTGCTTTTGTTCGCGAGCGTGGTGCTGCACGAATTCGGCCATGTCCTTGCAGCGCGGCGCTACGGCATCAACACGCCGGAGATCACGTTGTTGCCGATTGGTGGCGTTGCCTCATTGGAGCGCATGCCGGAGAAGCCTAGTCAGGAAATCGTCGTGGCCTTGGCCGGGCCTCTGGTAACATTGCTGATCGTCGTCGTGTTGATGGTCGTGCTGGGTGCCCGCTTCGATCTCTCCCAGATGGCCCAGCTCGAGCAGGCGCAATCGAGCATGACCGGGCGCCTTGCCGCCGCCAACGGCGCGCTGCTGCTGTTCAATCTCATTCCGGCCTTTCCGATGGACGGCGGCCGCGTGCTACGGGCCTTGCTGGCGATACAGATGGGCTACACGCGCGCCACGCGCACTGCCGCCCTGATCGGCCAGGGCCTTGCCCTCCTGTTCGGGTTCATCGGGCTGTTCGGCAATCCGCTGCTGATTCTGGTGGCGGCCTTTATTTTTCTGGCGGCCAGCGGTGAGGCCGGCTACGTGCAGGCGCGCGAGTACACGCGCGGCTATCTTGCCCGGCATTCGATGATCACCTCGTTTCAATCGCTGACGCCGATGGCGACGGCGGACGACGCGGCGGCCTTGCTGCTGCGCACGACGCAGCAGGAATTCCCCGTGCTCGATGGGGCGGGCACCTTGCGCGGTGTGCTGACGCGCGATGCCCTGATTTCCGCCTTGCAGCGCACGGGCGGCCAGACCCCCGTGATCGAGATCATGCAGCGCGATGTTCCAACCGTGCCAGAAAACGCCTGCGTGGAAAACATTCTTCCACTGCTGCAGCGTGCGGGCCAGCGCGTGGTGGGCGTGGTCGACGGCCAGGGACGCTTCGTTGGTTACATCACCGCCGACAATTTGGCCGAGCTCATTATGATCGAAACATCGCGTGCATCAGGACCGGGTGCGCCGCTGGCCAAGCAACCGGCAAGCGGCCGCGTGTGAGACTGAGGCGGATCGCCTCGGCCGGGCGCGCGGATAGGGGGCCAGCGCGGTGGCCAGACGGCGCCCTGGCGGCCCAGAGTCGGGATCCAGATCAGCAGGACGCGCGCGTCTGCGCCAAAATCCAGTCAAGAAAGTCGGGTGATCCATCGACAATAGGCAGGACGACGAGGGCAGGGTTGCTGTAGGAATGCAGCGCCCGCACCTCGGCGATGACCTTGGCGGCCACCGCCTGGCGCGTCTTGATCAGCATGGCGGTCTCGCTTTCGCGCTGGCGCTTGCCCTCCCAGACATATATTGACGTCATGCCGGGAAAAATATTGACGCATGCGGCCAGACCACGATCTATCAGCGCCTCACCGATCCGCTCGGCCTCGGCCCAAGAGGCATAGGTCGAATAGATCAAAACGAGCTTTTCGTTTGCTTGCAACTGAATAGCCCTCCAGGGAGCAGGCGCCGAAAATCAGGCTTCGGCGCCCGGCATCATATGACAGGATCGGCAGGCAAGTTTGAGAAGATTGCGTTCGTGGCGAGCGAGGTGCCACAGGCGCTCGACGCGCGCGAACGCTTGATCAAAAAATATGGCAACGCCGATCCCGTGCACGCCGACGTCATCGTGGCGCTCGGCGGCGACGGCTTGATGCTGCAGACCCTGCGCACGCATCTGAAGGATGCCATCGCGATCTACGGCATGAATCGAGGGTCGGTCGGCTTTCTTACCAACGATTACAGCGAAACTGACCTGCGCGGTCGCCTTGAGCGCGCCGAACGCAACATCATCCATCCGCTGGCCATGATCGCCTACGACCAAAACGGGGACGTGCACAACGGCCTGGGCATCAACGAGGTATCGCTGTTCCGCCAGACGCATCAGGCGGCAAAGCTCAGGATTTCGATCGACGGCCGCGTGCGGCTCGACGAGCTCGTCTGCGATGGCGCGCTGGTGGCCACCCCGGCCGGTTCGACGGCCTATAATCTGTCGGTGTTCGGGCCCATCATACCGATCAAGGCGCCGCTGTTGGCCTTGACGCCCATTAGTGCCTTCCGACCGCGCGGCTGGCGCGGTGCCCTTTTGCCCAATGAGGCGAATATCGAGTTCGAGGTCTTGGAGCCGGAAAAGCGCCCCGTCAGCGCCGTCGCCGACCACAATGAAACCCGATCGGTGACGCGGGTGGAGATTGCCCAGGTCAATCACATCGATCTGCTTTTGCTGTTTGATCCCGGCCACAGCCTCGATGAGCGCATCCTTTCCGAACAGTTCCGCTATTAGGGCCGTCGGATCCCGCGCGGCTTGCGCCGTGCGCTCTCCCCCTTGCGCATCGACCCCTTCGCCTGCAACGGCTGGATGTTATGATCACCCCGTGGCCATGGCCGGATGGGCGCGGCAGTGACCGTGCCGCAGGCAAGCGTTGAGGTGACAATGCCGGGACTCTATCTGGAGGACTTCGAGGTGGGGCGTGTGTTTGAGCACGAGATCCGCCGTACCGTGACAGAGATGGACAACACGCTGTTCTCCTGTTTGACCCACAACCCGCAGCCGCTGCATATCGACCACGAGTTCGCGAGCAAGACCGAATGGGGCAAGCCCTTGCTGAACAGCCTGTTCACGCTCGGGGTCATGATCGGCATTTCGGTCAACGACACCACGCTCGGCACCACGATCGGCAACCTTGGCATGAGCGAGGTGAAGTTCCCCAAACCGGTGTTTCACGGCGATACCCTGCGGGTGACGACGGAGATCCTCTCCACGCGCGAAACCCGCTCGCGTGCCGATGCCGGCATCGTCGAGTTCCTGCACAAGGCCTACAATCAACGCGGTGAACTGGTGGCGGAGTGCCGGCGACAGGGCATGATGCGCAAACGGCCAAAGCTGTGAGGTTGCGAGATGCGTTCGTTGCTGTTCATTCCCGCCGACGACGAAAAGAAGCTTGCCAAAGGCTTGGGCACCGGTGCCGACGGCTTGATCCTCGACTTGGAGGATTCGGTCAGCGCCGCCAACAAGCCGGCGGCGCGCGCGCTCGCCAAGGCCTACATCGAGGCAACGGCGGCCGGCGAGCACAGGCCGCAAATCCTGGTGCGCATCAATGCGCTCGACACGCCCTACTGGCAGGACGATCTGATCGGTGTCATCGACGCTCGGCCGGACGCCATCTTGTTGCCGAAAGCGCGCTCGGGCGAGGACGTCCACACGCTTTCCGTGGCGCTCGGGTCTGCCGAGCAGCGCGCCGCCAAGCCGGGACCGGGCACGCGCATCATCGCGCTCACGACCGAGACGCCCATCTCGTTGCTGCAGATGCATAGTTATATCGGCGCCAGCACGCGGCTGCTGGCGCTGACCTGGGGGGCCGAGGACCTGTCGGCGGCGATCGGGGCGCGCAGCAACCGTGAGGATGACGGCCGTACCTGGACCTCCCCGTTTCGCCTGGCCCGCGACCTGTGCCTGTTGACGGCCGCGGCCGCCGAGGTCGCCGCCATCGACACGGTGTTCGTCAATTTTCGCGACGCGGCGGGCTTCCGCGGCGAGTGCGTGGCGGCGGCGCGGGACGGCTTCAGCGGCAAAATGGCGATCCATCCCAATCAGGTGGCCGTCATCAACGAGGTGTTTACGCCGGCTGCGGCGGAGATTGCCGAGTTGGAGGAGATCGTGCAGGCCTTCAAGGATAATCCGCAAGCCGGCGTGATCGCCATCCGCGGTCACATGGTCGACAGGGCCCACGTCGCGCGCGCCGAGCGCTTGTTGGCCCGCGCCAAGGCGGCCCGACCATGAGAGGACGCTTTACAGCCGCTGGGCGACGAAGCGGGCAAGCGGTGGTCCGAGGATTAGCACGATCACGAGACGCACGACCTGCAAGGCCATCACGAAGGACAGATCGGCCTTGCTGGCCGCCCCGATGATCGCCACCGAATCCATGCCGCCCGGGCTGGTGGCGAGATAGGCCGTCAACGGATCGATGCCGGCGTAATGCACCAGCACGGCGGCGAGCGCCGCGCACACCCCGATCATGACGCCGATGGCAAGCATGATCGGCAGCAGCGCGCGGGCGGCATGCTGCAGAATCTGACGGTTGAAGCTAAGGCCGATGCTCCAACCCAGCAACGCGTAGGTGATCGCCAATAGCCATGGCGGCAGCACGATGTTGACGAGGCCCATGGCCTCGAGCAGCGCCGCCATCGCCATCGGCACGAGCAGGGCACCGGCCGGAATTCTCAGCGCCATGCCGATCAGGCCGCCGCCGGCGGCGATCAACAGCGTGGCGAGGAAGCCGCCCCAGTCAAGCGCGGTGAACCAGCCAACTTGCGCGCTTGGGCCGGGTTGGCCGACCCAAAAGCGCGCGACCAGCGAGGCGACCGCCGCGACCAGGACGACGCGCAAATATTGCATGAAGGCAACCAAGCGGGCATCGGCGCCGAACGCCCCTGCCATGATCATCATGACCGAGGCGCCGCCCGGCGCGCTGCCCCACACCCCGGTCGATCCAGGCAACACTTCCCAGCGGCTGATCAGCCAGCCGAGGACGCCGCTGGTGGCAATAATGACCAGCACGGTTGCGAGCAAGAGCGGCCAATCCCTGAGGAAGGCGTGCACGATGTCGCCGGTGATCGAACGCGCGATCAAACAGCCAACAATGGTCTGGGAGGCGAACACGGCACGGCGCGGCACGCTAAGGCTGGCACCGTTGCTGCCCAAAATGATAGCGGCGATCATCGGGCCCAACAGCAAGGCGGCCGGCAGCCGCGCCACGGCAAAGAGCGCGGCCAGCAGCAGCGAACCGGCAAGCAGCAGGGCGCACTGTCCGCCCCAGGGCGTGGCCTCGAACAGGGCGGCGCGGCGGGGCTTGGGTGCTGGCGGCATCATTGAGCCCTGGCGCCGGTCTTTTCGCTCAGGCGAGGATCTTGCCGGCGACCGGCGGCATGGCAGGGACGTGCAAGGCTATTCCGCCGCGCGTACCTTGAGTTTTGCCATGCCCTGTTCGGCCGTGGGCCGGTCAATGGCAAAGACGTTTTCGGGGTTCACCACGCCGTAGTCCATGTAGCCGAGACGCGCGATGGGGCGCATGGCGCCGGTGTCGACCAGGCCATCCTTGATGAAGTTATCGTCGATGTAGATGCCCACGACTTGCCCGAAGATGACCGAGTAGGTCGACGGCTTGCCCGGCTCCAGCCCGGGCAGGTCGATCGTCTTCCAATGCTTGCACTCGAACGCGGCGGGGCTCTCCTTGACGCGCGGCGGCTTCACCAGCCGGCTTGCTGCCGCCGTCAGTTCTCCGATCGGAAATTCGTCGATGCCATACGCCACCGGTGCCGAGGTCATGTTCATGTTGAAGCGCAGGTCGTAGGTGGCGAGCGAGCAGACGAACTCGCCCATATCCTCGATGTTGCTGAGCGAATCCTTGCGACCGGCCGAGCTAAACATGACGTAGGTCGGCCGCTCGCCCACGGCGTTGAAGAAGCTGTAGGGCGCAAGATTGCAAATGCCGGCTTTGTTGACGGTCGAGATCCAACCGATCGGCCGCGGTACGCACAGGGCCTTGAAGGGATCGTGCTTCAGTCCATGCTTGTTGTCGCGGGTTTCGTAAAACACTTTTCTGCGTCTCCTGCGTTGGCTCAGCTGTTCCAGCGGCTGACGATCTCATCGAGCTGCGGGCGGTCGCGATCGGGTTGGTGCTCCTTGGCGGTGCCGATGTAAATAAAGCCGGCGACCCGCTCGTGGCGCTGGAGCCCTAAGGCTGCCTGCACGGTGCGACTATAGGAATACCATTCCGTGATCCAGGAGGTACCGAAGCCCAGGGCATTGGCGGCAAGGCAAAGATTGAAGCAAGCGGCACCGCAGGACAATACCTGCTCCCATTCTGGGGCCGCCGGATTGGGCGTCACCCGCGAAATGACCGCCACCACGGTGGGCGCCCGCATCAACCGCGTGCGCTCCGTCTCCAAGCGCGCCGCCGACGGCGCCTCCCGCTCCTCTGCCTGCAAAGCCTTCAGCAAGACGCGGCCGAAGTCGGCGCGCGCTTCGCCCTCGAAGACGATGAAACGCCAGGGTATCAGCTTCTTGTGGTCGGGGACGCGGGCGGCCGCGGTCAGGATGGCCTCGAGCTCGGCAGGGTTTGGGCCCGGCTCGGTCATCATGATCGGCTTGACGGACCGCCGTTTCAGGAGCAACTCGAGGGTGATTTAACTCATCGGACGCACTCTGGGTAGCGATGCGTCCTCGCTAAACCAAGTTCTGGGCGAGTACAATGGGGGTGCGGGTGCCCGACCCGCAGTTGGGAACGTTGGACCTCATGGTGTCGAGCCTGTGCCAATATTGTCCGGGATTGCGGTCTTGCGGCCTGGCGGCGGCCCTCCTGCTCATGACCTGTGCCGGCGCGCGGGCGCAGCCGGGGGACGCTGCCGCCGTGGTGATCGTGTTCGACGGCTCGGGGTCCATGTGGGGCCCGATCGAGGGGACGCGGCAAAGCAAGCTGGTGGTTGCCCGCGAGGGCGTGCGACGGGCGCTGGCCAAGCTGGCACCCCAGACGCGCGTTGGGCTCACGAGCTTTGGCCACCGTCGCGGTGATTGCGGCGACGTTGAGGTGATGCGCCGAGCCGAGCCCATCGACATGGACCGCATCATGTTTCCGCTCGAGCGCCTCAACCCCAAAGGGCGGGGCCCTTTGACGCTGGCCTTGCGCGAAGCCGCCAAGGCGCTGCCGAGCGACGCTTCCAGACGTACGCTCCTACTGATCCACGACGATGCCGACAATTGCCAGCCCGACCTGTGCACGCTCGCCGGCGAGCTGCGTGCCGGCGGTATCAGGGCCCATGTCATCAGTCTCGCGCCCAAAGCCGAGGATCTCGCCAAAATGACCTGTCTGCCCGAGACCACGGGCGGGCGCCTGTTCTTGGTGCAGAACAACGAGCAGGCGGAGGCGGCGATCGAGGACGCGCTGCGGTTGGCGAGCAACAGCACGCCAACGCCGAGCGAGAGCGCCAGGCCGCCGTCGCCGAAGGGGAAGGAGGAGAGCCCCGTCGCGCTGCCCGCGCAAAACGATGGCCGGCCGGGCCTGCTCCTGCGCACGCTGTTGGCCGAAGGCAATGAGCCCGTCGCCTGGTTGATGCATTGGAGCGTGACGCGCGTCGGCCAAGTCGGCGCGCCCGCCTTCGAGGGTCGCGCCGCCAATCCCAACGTGGCCCTGGCCCCGGGTCAGTACCGCATCGATGCGCACGATGGGCCCATGCGCGTCACGCAAACCGTCGAGGTTGGTGACAAAGGCCCCACCGTTGCCGACGTCGTGTTGAACGCCGGCACGCTGCGGGTGCGGGCGCAATGGCAAAAATCGGGCGCACCGATCGGGGATGGCGTGATCAGCGTCGCCGATGCCGGCCAGGCTGCGCCCGGCGGCAAGAGTGATGGCCGTGCCGGTGCCTTGCTGGCCTCGGTGCGAGGCAGTGAGACGACCTTCCTGCTGCCGGCCGGTCGCTACGTCGTGTTCGTCGAGGAGGGCTTGGTGCGCGCCCAGCGGTCCATCGTCGTGCCTGTCGGCAGCCGCGGTCGCGTCGATATGACCCTCAATGGCGCCCGCGTGCGGCTCGCCGCCGCCATTCGCGACAGTTTGGGCGAGCTCGATGCGCCCCTCTTCAGCATTGCCGAGGACGATCCCGACGCCCCCGGTGGCCGGCGCGAAATCGCCCAGTCGGCGGCCCGCGAAGCGGAATTCGTCGTGCCGCCTGGCACCTACCATGTCAGCGTGCGGCAGGGCGGTTTGGAAGGCCGCGAGGTCCTCGCGGTGGGCCCGGGCGATGTGGTGCGGCGCACGCTGACGCTGGCGGCCGGCAAGCTTGTGCTCGAAAGCCGCTTGGCGGGGGCGGCGCAGAAGACCGGCGAGCCCGTATCCTACCGCATCGAGCAACTCGATAGCGCCGAACCCCTCACCATCACCACCAGCCGGCCGACGCCCGAACTGCTATTGGCGAGCGGTCGCTACCGCGTCGAGGCGCGCTATGCGGCCAGCAACGTGCGCGCCGTTCGCGAGTTTGAATTGAAGGCGGGCCAGACGCTGCAGCTCGCCCTCGAGTTCGCCGCCGCCAACGTGCGCCTTCGCCTGGCCGGCAGTGCCGGTGCGCATGGCGAGCCGTTCTGGACCGTGCGTGACGAGGCTGGACGCGCCGTGTGGGCGAGCGGCCAGCTCGAGCCGGTCGCGATCCTTGCGGCGGGCCGATATGCCCTCGAGGTCGAGACACAAGAAAAGCATTATCAGCGCGTAGTCGACCTCAAAGCCGGTGAGGCGCGGCTCATTGAACTGGGGAACGATTGACCTGTCGCAAAACCGGGCGCGGCGCCTGCCGGTCGTGGCGGCGGCAGGCGGAGCCAGGCCAAGCCGGGTGGAGTCAAAACGGGGATCCAAAATGCACACCACGCGGATGCGGTGCAGGGCGGCGGCTCGCCGGTGCTGCATCGTGGCCGTCGCTTCGATCCTGGGGTCATGGCTTTGGGCCGTGGCGCCGGCCACCGCCCAACAACCCGCGGCCGGCTGGCAGGTGCAGGCGCCGCCGCCGGGTCGAGATGGCAACGGTCCGGTCAACCCGCCGGGCCTGCAGGTGCCTCCCAACACTACGATCGTGCCGCGCTCGTCGGGAGGCGGCAAGCCGACCGTGCCCGGAGGGGTGGGGCAGATCTCGCTGACGGCGTTGTTGACCGACGACGGGCAGAACATTGAGCAAGGTCTGGTGTGGCGCGTCTATCGGGTCGGCCAAGGCCCGGAAAAGGCGAGCTTTGTTGCACAACACCGCGACGCCAGTCCGACCCTACGCTTGGAGCCCGGGAGTTACCTCGTCAACGTTGCCTTCGGGCGGGCGCACCTGACACGCAAAATCGTGGTCGCCCCGGAGCAGGCGGGCCAGGAGCGGCAGGAGCGCTTCGTGCTCAATGCCGGCGGTCTGCGCGTCACGGGGGTGCTGGCAAACGGGGAGGCCATCAACGACCGCATCGTCACCTATGACATCTTCTCCGACGAGCGCGACCAGTATGGCCAAAAGACCAAGGTCGTCAGCGCCATCAAGACCGGCGTGATCGTCCGGCTCAATGCCGGCATCTACAGCCTTGTCAGTACCTACGGCGATGCCAACGCGACGGCGCGGGCCGATGTCACGGTGGAGGCGGGCAAGCTGACGGAGGCGATGCTCAGCCATGCGGCGGCCAAGGTCACCTTCAAGCTGGTGCAACGAGCCGGTGGCGAAGCCATGGCCGATACGCAATGGAGTGTGACGAATTTGCGCGGAGAACCGATCAAAGACAGCGTCGGGGCGCTGCCGACGCATATCCTGGCGCCCGGCCGTTACACGGTTCTTGCCCGCCATTCAGGCCAGCAGTTTCGGCGCGACTTCTCCGTCCGCGCCGGCGATGTGGCACAAGTGGAACTGGTGATGCCTTAACATCGCAGCTGTGGAAAACGCCCCCGCAGCAGTGGATGAACAGTGGATAGCCGGACTCAGTGTGGTCGCAACCTCTCGGTGCAAGCGCTTGTTGGCGGCGGCGTGAAGATGCTTACGGGGTGGTGCCGAGCGGACATAGCTGGCTGAATCCGTTAACAAAAAGAAACGAATTGCGTAGCGTTGGCCCAACAGGGGGCCGTGTACGGTTTATGCGTTGTCGAACAGTGGGCCTTGGCGACTTGTGCATAACGCGACGCCCGATCGGGTGAGTGTCATGTGCATAACTTCAAAGGTCTGTCGCGCCGCCAAGCATGTGAGCGCGTTGGGTGTACCGGTTAACATCGACTGGTAGGGGTGCAGGGGCTTGCCTCTGGCGCCCTCCCAAGCATGGTGGCATCTGCGGCTTCCCCTGGCGCCGTGCTGCGTTGCCCTGACTGGCCGATCCGCGGCGCAGTCAGAACGAAGGGGGCATCAGATGATGCGACATGTTCTAGGGCTCATGGGGGTCGTCGCTGCCGGCATCCTGCTGGCGGTGTCTGCCGCCATGAACTACCGGTTCGGTTTCTCTCTGGGTAAATCGGCCATCGACGGGCAGATCTACGGCCTGGCATCGGCGGCCGCCGACTGCTTCAAGGCGCTGGTGCCATTCTTCTTTTTTGCGGCCCTGCGCAACAGGATGTGGTCACAGGCGCTGGCGGCAGCGCTGGTGTGGACGGTCGTGACCGGCTACTCGATGACCTCCGCGCTCGGCCATGCGGCGCTGAACCGGCTCGATACCAGCGGCAAGCGCGCCGTCGAAGCGGCCGCCTATACCGATTTGCGCGCCGACTCCAAGCGGGCGCAGGAGCAACTGAGCTGGATACCGCAGCATCGCCCGGCGGAGACCGTCCATAGCGAGCTCAACGGGCTGAAAGGCCAACGGGCCTGGAGCACGACGTCGGGCTGCACCGACGTGACCGGCAGATCCAATCGCGAATTCTGTCAGCAGTTCCACAAGCTCAACGCCGAGCTGGCCTCGGCGCTGGAGGCGCAGAAGCTGGAGACGCGCATCGCCGAGATCGGCGCCCGCCTTGCCAATACCGCCGGCGGCACCGTTCTGGCCGAGGCCGATCCGCAAGCCAGCGTGCTCGCCAAGCTGTCGGGTCTCAAGGTCGACAAGGTGCAGACGGCGCTGACGCTGTTCGTGGCGCTCTTGATCGAAATCGGCTCGGGCTTCGGCATGTATGTCGCCTTTGCCCATTGGCGTCTGCACGACCAGCCGGCCCCCAAGGCTCCCGCCCGTAGCGTTCAGGCGGCGGCGGAGACAGCTTGGCGCGAGGCCGTGCTCCCGGTGCAGCCGGTGGCCGAGCCAGTGCCGCAGGTGGAGGAGGAGACGGCGCCCGCAGAGGTGCCGCCGGTGCGCAGGTTGGGTGCCAACGACAACAAGATCGGCGGCAAGCCCCTCCTGCCCGACAGCGATGTCGAGCGCTTCTACCGCGAGCGGATCGTCGCCTCGGGAGGATCGAGCCTCACCTCGCAAGACCTCTACGAGAGCTACTGTTCTTGGTGCGAGGAACGCGACAAGGAGCCTTTTGCGATGCCGACCTTCAGCAGGGAGTTCAAGTCCTTTGGCATCCGCAAGGAGCGCATCGGCGGACGCACGCGCTATTTCGATATCGCGCTGAGGCCCGCGGGAACCCAGGAAAAGGAAAAGAAGCTCGTCGACAAAGTCGCCAAGGCCGCCTAGCCGCCGCCACCGAGCAACGTTCCAGGGGAGGGCCGCGCAAGCGGCCCTTTTCTTATGTGCGCCCGGCATGGGCATCGACTTAACGAAGGCTCAGGTGCGCAGGAAGAACAGCACGACTTGATGGCGCTGGTGGTTGACCGCCGGAACTGTCTTGCCGCGCTGAAGCGTGTGAAGGAGAACAACGGCCGAAGGCAGCGACGCCATGGCGGCGCCCGCCGGGCGGCCTGTTTCGGCGTCGCCTGCCGCCGGCCCTTGCCTGCCGCTTGGCGACGTCGCAATGGTTTTGGTCGTGGAGTAGGAGAAGCCGATGTCACCCCATCCCCCCGCCGCCCCGGGCATGTCACTGGCTGACGTGGATACGCCGGCCCTGATCGTCGATCTCGATGCTTTCGAGCGCAATTTACAGCGCATGGCCGACTTTGCCGGTCAAGCCGGCGTGCGCCTACGCCCGCATGCCAAGACCCACAAGTCGCCCGAGGTGGCGCGCCGCCAGGTCGCGCTCGGTGCGGTTGGCATCTGCTGCCAGAAGGTGGCCGAAGCGGAGATCATGGTGGCGGGCGGCATCGAGGATGTGCTCGTTTCCAATGAAGTGGCGGGCGCGCGCAAGCTCGCCCGCTTGGCGGCGCTGGCAGGTCGAGCCAAGATCGGCGTCTGCGTCGATGCGGCCGAGAACGTCGAGGAAATCGAGCGTGCGGCGGCCGCGGTCGGGGCCAGCATCGGCATCATGGTGGAAATCGATGTTGGGGGCCGGCGCTGCGGTGTACCCCCGGGCCCGGCGGCGGCCACGTTGGCCCAGCGCGTTGCCGCCTCCAAGCACCTGCGCTTTGAGGGCCTGCAGGCCTACTACGGCTCAGCCCAGCACGTGCGCGAGGCGAGCGAGCGGGCCGCACACATTGCGCACGCCGTCGCACACGTCCGCGCCACGCTGGCGGCACTTACGGCCGTTGGCCTCGATGCCGCCATCGTTTCCGGCGCCGGCACGGGCACCTACGAGCATGAGGCGGCAAGCCAGGTCTACAACGAGCTGCAGCCCGGCTCCTATGTCTTCATGGACGCGGATTATGCCCGCAACAAGCGGACCGACGGCGGGCCCTTTGACCGCTTCGAGCAGGCCTTGTTCGTCTACGCCAGCGTCATGAGCGCGACGGTGCCGGAGCGACGCGTCCTCGATGCCGGGCTGAAGGCGCTTGCCATCGACAGCGGCATGCCCGTGCCGTGGCAGCTTCCAGGTGCGGTCTACCTGCGGCCATCGGACGAGCACGGCAATCTCGACGTTGCCGCCTGCGCCCGCGCGCCGGCGCGCGGCGACAAGGTGCTCTTGGTCCCCGGCCACTGTGACCCCACGGTCAATCTGCACGACTGGTACGTGGGTGTGCGCGGGCTCGGCGGGGCGGAGGCACGGGTTGAAAGCCTGTGGCCGGTGGCGGCCAGGGGAGCGGGGTTCTAAGCCGGGGCTGGCCGCCGCCCCCGGGGCGCAGGGGCGGGGTGGCATTGTGGAAACGGCGGCAAATGCCGATATGTGGCGAGCAACGTCGTCATCGAGGAGGATCGCATGACGCCAGAGGAACGCAGGCTTATCGAAGACCTATTCGATCGCATGAGGAGCTACGGCGCGCCGGACAAGGACAGGGAGGCCGAAGCCCTGATCCGAGAGCGCGTGCGGGCCATGCCCGACGTCGTCTACATGTTGACGCAATCGGTGTTGGTGCACGAGCAGGCGCTGGAAGCGGCCAATGCGAGGGTTGTGGAGCTCGAAGACCGTCTCCGTACCCTGGAGGAAAGCCAGGGCGGGCCGCCGCGGCGCTCCGGCGGCTTTCTGAGCGGCGGCTTCGCCGGCCGCAGGGCCGATCCGGACCCCCCGCCGAGCAGCGTTCCCCAGGTCGGCGCCCGGGCAACGCCCTCCCCCTACGACCGGCCCTCGGCCTGGGGTCCGCCGCCCCCGCAACCGGGGCAGGCGCCGCCGCCCGCCGGGGGTGGCGGTGGTTTTATGCGCTCGGCCATGGCCACGGCGGCCGGGGTTGCCGGCGGCGTGCTGGCGGCCGAAAGCATCCGCAACATGCTGGGCGGCAGTCACGCCAAAGCCGCCGAGACCGGGGCCAGAGAGGACCCCAAGCAGGCGTTGGCCGATCAGGATCGCAAGCAGGATCTGGAGCAGGACCGGGAACTGGAACAGGCCGACGACCAGGAGCAGGATCTGGCGCAGGACCGGGAACTGGAACAGGCCGACGACCAGGATCACGCTGGCGAGGACGACGGCTTCGATAGCGACGGCGATTTCGGCGACGACAGTCTTGACGTGTGAGGGGGTGGTCGCAAGGCGCGAAGGGGCGCCCCTTCGCGCTCGTGGCCTGCCTCCTGAGGAGGATCGACGGTGGCGCCGACCGGCGACACCCCCCGCGCTGCCTTGCCTAGGCGTCGGCATTGCCCGTGATCTTGAGCGCAAAAGCGTAGTCGACGGCCAGTTCCCTCAGCGCCTCGAAGCGGCCGGAGGCGCCGCCGTGGCCCGCCTCCATGTTGGTCTTGAGCAGGATCAGATTGTCGCTGACGTTGTGCCGCCGCAGCCGCGCGATCCATTTGGCCGGCTCCCAGTAGGTGACGCGCGGATCCGTCAGGCCCGCAAAGGCGAAGATATGCGGGTAGGACTTGGCGCCCACGTTGTCGTAGGGCGAATAGGCGCGGATGATGTCAAAATCCTCCTTGGAGGCGATCGGGTTGCCCCATTCGGGCCACTCCGGCGGCGTTAGCGGCAAGGTTTCGTCGAGCATGGTGTTGAGGACGTCGACGAAGGGGACATCGGCTATGATGCCGAGGAAGAGATCGGGCGCCATGTTGGCGATGACGCCCATCAGCATGCCGCCGGCAGAGCCGCCGTTGGCGATGATGCGGCCGCGACGGGTATAGCCCTGTTGGGCCAGAAACTCACCGGCGGCGATGAAGTCGGTAAAGGTGTTCACCTTCTTGGTGTGCTTGCCGTCGGTGTACCAGCGGTAGCCCTTGTCCTTGCCGCCGCGGATGTGGGCGACGGCAAACACGAAGCCTCGATCCACCAGGGACAGGCGGCTGGTGGAGAAGGCAGCGGGGATGGTGATGCCATAAGCGCCGTAGCCGTAGAGAAACAGCGGCGCGGAGCCGTCGAGCGCGGTGCCCTTCCTGTAGAGCAGCGATATCGGCACCGTCTCGCCGTCGCCCGCGGGCGCATAGAGCCGACGGGTCACGTAATCGGCGGCGTTGTGACCGCTCGGAACCTCCTGGGTCTTGCGCAGCAGGCGCGTGCGCGCCTCCATGTCGTAGTCGAATACTTGCGCCGGGGTCGTCATCGAGGAATAGGTAAAGCGCAGCGTCGTGGTGTCGAACTCGTAAAGCCCCGACATGCCCAGCGAATAGGCCTCCTCGTCGAAGGTGATGGCGTGTTCGCTGTCGTCTTGGAAACGGCGCACGACGATGCGCGGCAAACCGTCTTCGCGTTCGAGCCGGGCAAGGTGATCCTTGAAGGCGATGGTTTCCAGAATGAGGCGCCCACGCTTGTGCGCCAAGATTTCCCGCCAATTGGCGGGCTCAGGCGCCGCCAGCGGCGCCTCACAAATGCGGAAATCCTCCGCGCCGCCGGAGTTGGTGGTGATGATGAGCCGCTCGCCATGGTGTTCGATGCTGTATTCGTGGCCGTACTGGCGCGGCGCCACCAGCCGGGCTGGGCTTTCCGGCTGATCGGCGTCGATCAGATAGGCTTCATTGGTCTGGTGATCATGGGCGTCGATGATGACGAAGCGTCCCGACTGGGTCTGGCCTACCCCGACGTAGAAGCCGTGATCTGCCTCCTCGTAAACGAGCACGTCGGCGCTGGCGGGGGTGCCGATCCGGTGGCGGTAGACATAGAGTGGGCGTTGATTGGCATCGAGGCGAACATAGAACAGGGTCTGCCCGTCGCGGGCCCACACCACGGCGCTGCGCGTGTCGACAATGGTGTCGGCGAGGTCTACCCCGCTCGCCAAATCGCAAATCTTGATGGTGAAGAGCTCGGATCCTTTTTCGTCGACGCCATAGGCCAGGAGCTTGTGGTCGTGGCTATGGGCGATGCTGCCGAGCTGCCAATAGGCATGGCCTTCGGCTTCGCGGTTGCCGTCAAGGAGCACGGTCTCGGGCCCGCCGCCGCGCGGACGCCGGCACACGCGGGGATATTGGCCGCCGATCACATAGCTCGTGAAATACTCAAAGTCGCCGTCCGGGGCCGGCACCGAACTGTCGTCCTCCTTAATGCGCGCCTTCATCTCGGCGAACAGGGTGTCCTGCAACGCCAGGGTGTCGCTCAGCGTGGCCTGCGTGAAGGCGTTCTCCGCCTCCAGGTAGGCGCGGATCTCCGGGGCCAGCAGTGCGGGGGCGCGCATCACCTCCTGCCAATTGTCGGCGCGCAGCCAGGCGTATTCATCGACCAGTTCGACCTGGTGGCGGACCGAGAAGACCGGCCGGCGTTGGGCGACGGGCGGAGCGAGACGGGTGAGTGGTCGATTGAGGCCGTGCATTTGGGGATACCTGTTGGGTGGGCGCGGGCAGGCGTGGCACCTCGGGCGCCTACCGAAGTGGGCGGCGGCCCGTGCGGGGCGCGAGGGCGATCGCGTCAGGTGTCCGTCGGCTTGAACTTGAGAGCGGCGCCGTTGATGCAGTAACGCAAACCGGTGGTGTCGCGTGGCCCGTCCGGGAAGACGTGCCCGAGGTGGGCCTCGCAGCGGGCGCAGCGAACCTCGGTCCGGTCCATCAAGTGGGAGCTATCATCGTGCTCGCTCACCACGTCCCCGCTGGCGGGCTTGTCGAAGCTGGGCCAGCCGGAACCGGAGTCATATTTGGCGGTCGAAGAAAATAGGGGCGCCCCACAGCACACACAGGTGAACGTGCCCTGGCGCTTCTCCCGATTGAGGGGCGAAGTCCCGGCACGCTCGGTGCCGTGCTGGCGGGTGACGTGGTACTGCTCCGGGGTGAGCGCGCTGCGCCATTCGGCGTCGGTCTTGACGACTTTGTCGGCAGCGTCGGGTGCATCGTTGGTCATGGGGGTTCGGGGCCTGGCGTTGTTGAGGGCGGCGCTATCAGAACCGCTGGCACCCATTATGACGGCCGGGGGCGCCGGGTTCGAGAGCAGCCTTTTCAAGTCTTCGTGTCGGTGCAGGAACGTTGTAGCAGCCCTTTGACCTCCTGTCAGGCGGAGTATTGGGCAAGCCATACGCTCAAAATGTCATGCACTTGCAACATTGGGGCGAAGCTGTGGCCTATATATAAGTCCCCAAAGGCTTAGATCAAGGCTGCGGTTGCTTGCGCAGTCGTGACTTATTTCTTTATGTTGCAGCATTATCATTGTAATGCCATAGCCCTTAATGTAAAAACGGGCATACGAAGTTTGCGCGGCAACGGCTTGGATCAAGGTCGGAGGATTCGAGGCCGCGATTTTTGCGCGAGCAACGGAGAGGATCATATGGACGAGGGGAACAGAACCGATCTAGTGGGACTCACCGCCGAGATCATCTCTGCCTATGTAAGCAACAACACGGTTGTTGCTGGGGACCTACCAGGCATTATCCAAGATGTGCACGAAGCCCTCAGCAAGGCTTCGCAGCGACCAGGACCGGTCGAGCGGGAGGAGCCCCGCCCCGCCATTGCCGTCAAGAAATCGGTGACGCCCGACTACATTATTTGCCTGGAGGACGGCAAGAAGTTCAAATCCCTGAAACGGCACTTGCGTACCCACTACAACCTATCGCCGGAGGAATACCGGGAAAAGTGGGCGCTGCCGCACGACTACCCGATGGTGGCGCCCAACTATGCGGCGGCCCGCTCGCAGCTTGCCAAGCAGATGGGCCTTGGCACCCGTCGCGACAAATAGGCTCCCACCCGCGCGCCGACGCCAACAGAGGGCCCGCGGTTGCCGCCCGCAGCCAAAGCCGGAAGCGGTTAGCGCCGGCGGCGGCCATCGCCAGTCGAGTCATAGTCCCCCCGCTTGCCGAGCCGAGCTTGTTGCGCCGGTGAACCAGGGGTGTGCCGGCCTTCGCTGCTGGCGCCAACGCTTGCGGCTCGGCTTGGGCTTTGGAGCCCTCAGGCCGATTGCAACGCCGCCGCATCGCCGCGGATGCGCTCGACCATGGAAAAGAAGCCGTTTGAGCGTTGTTGCGTTAAATGCTCGCCCAGGCCCAGCTCATTGAAGACCGCCCGCGCATCGGTGCGCAGGATTTCTTCGGGCGTGCGGTCCCGATAGAGCGCAAACAGAATGGCAATCAAGCCGCGCACGATATGGGCATCGCTGTCGCCCTGGAAGGCGAGAACGGGGGCCTTGCCCGGGGCGGCGGGGCGCGCCTCGCTCGTCAGCCAAACCTGACTGGCACAGCCGCGCACCTTGTTGCCGTCCGTGCGCAAGGCCTCGGGCAGGGGCGGCAGCGCACGCCCGAGCTCGATGACGTAGCGGTAGCGGTCCTCCCAGTCGTCGAGGAGGGCAAAGTCCGAACGGATGGCATCAATCGACATGACGGAACACGAACTCTCACGCCTGCGCCAAAGGCTGCGCGGTCGGCGGTCGTCCCGCTATGCATATGGTCTCGGGGCGCCAAGGCGCAAGCCAATCGCGGCAAAAGGCCAGGCTCAGGCGCCGGCGCGCGGTGGCGGGGCGCGCCAGGTCGGGCCCAGGTCATCGCGCGTCAGCGTATTGCGCGGAGCCGGCGTCGGGCGTGGCTCGGCCGCTGCCGCCCCGCTCGGCCGCGGTGCGGCGGTCTGGGCCGCCCCCTCGCTGCGTTGGCCGCGCGAGGTGATCAGATCGGCGGCAACGCGGGCGCCAAACTCGGCCTTTTTCACGAAGGTCGACCAAAATTCCGCGCCCGCCGCGCAGGTCTTGGGATTGCGGTCGCAGAAGGTGGCGATGCGCTCCACCGTCGCCGACGCGGTTGCATAGAGCCTGGCCTGTTGGGTCTCCTCGGTGGGCAAGAACACCACGGCGAGCCCAAGCCAGAATACGATCCTGAACAGAAACATGACGCGCTGCCGCCTCTTTGGCTTGCTAGCACCGGTGCCGGCGCAATTGCGCGATCGATAGCAGACAAAAGTAGCGCTCCGGCAAAGCCGCCCTCGGCAATCGGAGGCAAAATTATCGCAAATTTTATGCATTTCTTGCGGGCAAACTGGCCGCTCGGGGCAGGCGTTAACAGTTCGTTAGCAAACGGGCTCGAAGATTAAGCCTGGGCAAGCGGCGGCTTGCTTTTCATCGAGAGGTAAGGCTGATGACGCCACGGCGCACGCGCCAAGCGCTCTGCGTGTTTCTCCTGTTGGCGGTGGCGGTCCACTACAACGCGCTGTTTCGACAGGTGCGGCCCACGTTGGGCGGCAGTATCGCTGCCGAGCCGCCGCTGGCGCTGTCGGGGCAGCCGCGGCCCAAGGCCGCCGCCAGTGTCGTGGCCGAGCGTCCCGCGGCCGGCAAGGACCTCCCGGACAAGCGCGCCACGGGCGGGGCGCGCGCCAATCCCGGCCCGCAGCAGGGTTGGACCACCAGCGAAACTACCGGCGCCGCCGCCGGTTCACAAAAGCCCGACGCCGCGAGCCCCGACACCCTCCGCGCCATTCAGCGCGAATTGCGCCAGAAGGGCTACGGCAATTTGTCCAGCGACGGCACGCTGCGCCCGCAAACCCGGGCGGCGATCATGGCCTATGAGTATGACAACGGCCTGGTGCTGACCGGGCAGGCGAGCGAGGCCCTGCTCACGCGCATTCTGTTCGGCGGCAGCCCTGCCGCGGAGCCCGCGGGGAAGGTCGGCTCGGCCGAGGCGGCCGAGCTGGTGCGCTATGTGCAGCACTCCCTCGCCGCGCTCGGCTATCAGCCGGGACCCGCGGATGGCCAGCTCAAGGCCGAGACCGTTCGCGCCATTCGTGAATTCGAGATGGACAAAGGCCTGGTGCCGAAAGGCCGGGTCAGCGCCGAACTCATGGCCCAGTTGGCGGCGCCTGCGTCCCCGAAGCTAACGCGCCGCTGAGCCTCACGAGCCTCACGTGACGGCTTGGGCTGCGGCCCGCGCCGCCCTATGCTTGGCGGGCATGCGCCTGAAATCCGAACTTTGGGTCAAAGCCTACCTGCGCCGCTGCGCCCTGGAAGGTGCCCCCGCCCTCCTCGAGCGCCGCGGCGATGCCGATGCGGGCGCCATTTACATCAAGGTCAGCCGGCTCGACGGCAGCGCCGGCCTCTTCGGGCCGGCGCCGGCGAGCCTCGGTGCCAAGGACGCCGAGCGACGTTGGCAGCCGTGCCTGGCCAGCCTGCCCGCTGCCGAGGCCGAGGCCGATCGCTACCTGGCGCAGCAGTTGGCCTTCGATCCCGACCTTTGGATCATCGTGGTCGAGGACCGGCAGGGCCGCCATTTCCTGGATGATTGGCTGGCCCCGGTTTGAGGCCGGGCGCGGCGGCCGCGGCGAGGCTTAACGATCCGTTAACGTCTGCGGTCGTCAAATGGTGCGATTCGTCGCGATCGATTGCGTCGCGCGATAGGGGCACCCGCGGCCGGCAACGTCCGGCGGCGGTTAGGGGGACAGATATCGCCATGATCATCGACTTTTGCGCGCACGCCTTGCGTTTGGAGCCGCGCCTTGAGGCCAGTACAACTGGTGCGGAAATCATCATCTTTCCGGGCGTGCGCCGCGAGCGCCAGATCGATCCACCAAATTCGCGCCGCAAAGACAAGGCGCGGCCAAAGCGCGACCGGCTCGAACTGCCGGACTGAGCGCGCGCCCTTGCCATTTGCCCGCTTGCCCGAACCGCTGTGGCAGCCGGCGGCCTTAGGGCTTGAGGCCGGGTGTGCACTTGGCCCGCGCGAGCGCGGCCTCGGCCTCCCCTTTCCAAGCCAAGCCCTTGAGCGGCGCGCGAATGATGATCAAGCCCTCCTCGCTGGGGGAGGCGATTTGATCTTCGCTCGCCACCGGGGCGCGTCGGGTGGCCGCCGGAATGAGATCGCCGCTCTTCTCCGCCGCCGGGACGACGACAAGGGAAAGGTCCGTCGTGCGCAGCTGCTGGCCTGGAATGACGTAGAAGTTATCGCCATGGGGCGTGTGAAGCGAGAGCGTCCAACCGAGGTCGGCCAAGGGCGCGCTGACGGTGACCGGCTCGCTGGCAAGGCTGTAGCGGCAGATGCCGTAGTAGGCGTCCGGCATCAGGAAGGGGAGGAGCTGCTTGCCCGGCAGCGCTGGTGGCACCACCACCATGGTGTTCGCGGGCAAGAGGTCGCGTAGCTTCTGATAGGCCATGCCCGGTCCGATGAGCGGCACGGCCAGCGTGGCCGTGACGTGCAGGATGCCCGCAAGCAAGAGCGCACCGATGGCGGCGCGCCAATGGATCTTGCGGATCCAACCCGGCGGGGCGGGTCTGGCGGGGCGAACGTCGAGGCGGGGGGGCGCCAGGTTCGGCCACCGGGGCTCCGGCAGGGCGGGCGTGGGGAATCGCGGGTTCATCGGCAACCCATCTTGCGGATCGTCGGCAACGGCTTGATGCTGCCGCCCGTGTGCACGGCCGCCGCCATCGCCGCGTCTTGGATGGTGAGGGCGAGGGTCACCTTGCCGGCACCGACGGGTAGCCAATTGCCCGGCCGGGCATCGCGGGCCACCACGATGACCGCGCGCCCATCGGGTTCGCGCATGGCGGTATCGCTGCTGAAGGTGAAGCGATCGGCGCCGTTCGCAATGAGCCCGCCCCGGCGGTCATAGGCCGCGAGGTTCCACCAGGCGCCCTCCAATCCCTCGACGGTGACGGCATAGTCACAAGCCGATTGCAGCTGGCCGCCGTTGCTGTCCGTCTTGGCATAAAAGCTGAGCTCCAGCGTCGAGGCGATCGGCAATAGCCCATTGCGTGCCGTGTGGGCGCGCGTATAGGGGTCCGCATCCGGGCGGCCGGCGGCGATCCAGGTGAGCCAAGGTCCGAAGCTGCGCGTGGTGAGACGCGAACCGGCCTCCACCATGTACCAGGCACTGCCGAGCCCGCCACCCACGCCGAGGACGGCGATCGCAACCAGATTGACGAACAGCTTGCCGAACTGGAGCATGGGGGTGCGGCAGCCTTCAGGGCCTGGGTCGCAGACCGGGGGGCATTTCGGCGCGACGGTCAGGGGTTGCCGTCGCCGGGCGCGGGCGCTCGGCAGGCGGGCTCCCCGGCGGCGTGGCGGGCGCCGTGCTGGCCGGGACCGCCTCTTGTCCGTTGGCCCGGCGCATGGTCTCGGCCAGCCGTTTCAGGGTGTCGCGGGTCTGCTCCGGCATGATGCTGGTCTTCTTCTGCGCCGTCTGGGCGATCTGCGCCTGGGCCAGGGCCGGATCGACCCGCTTCAGTTCCGAAAGCCGCTGCTGCTCGGCCACCTGGTTGGGATGCAACGGCAGGCCTGGGATCTGCGGAATGAACGTGATGTTGCTGTGCGCCACCGACATGAAGCTGTGCCAGATGGTGGCCGGCAAGCTGCCGCCGGTGACCCCCGAGCCGTTCCACGACATCGGCCTGAAGTCGTCGTAGCCGACCCACACGCCCGTCACCAGGGCGCCGGTGAAACCGAGGAACCAGGCGTCGCGGTAGCTCGAACTGGTGCCGGTCTTGCCGACGGCGTAGGTGAAGTCCAGCGCCGCGCGTTTGGCGGTGCCCTCGTCGACCACCGCCTTCATCATAATGTTCATGTTCTCGGCGACCTTGCGGCTGATGACCTGCGGGGCCTCCGCTTCGTCGCGTTCGCGCGAATAGACAAGGTCGCCCTTGGAATTGAAGAGCTCGAGGACGGCGTAGGGCCGCGTCAGCTTGCCGCCGTTGGCGAACGTGCCATAGGCCGCCGTATGTTGCAGCGGCGTGATGCCGGTATCCCCCAGCGCCATTGAGCAGGTCTTCTTGACGCCCTGCACGCCGAGGCGCTGGGTCATTTCGAGCAGCT
Source organism: uncultured Alphaproteobacteria bacterium (assembly GCA_963770295.1). Classification (GTDB taxonomy): domain Bacteria; phylum Pseudomonadota; class Alphaproteobacteria; order Rhizobiales; family Hyphomicrobiaceae; genus AWTP1-13. Next base: position 69,366 of record CAVYPA010000009.1, on the reverse strand, counting down.
TGTCGCGGCCCAGCCGCAGCGACAGGTCGACGGCGGGCACGTTGAGGGAGACTTTGAAGGCGTCGATGGCCATCATGGAGCGCCCCGAGCCGCCGCCGCCCGAATAGTTCCTAGGACTCCAGTTGCCGCATGGACCCGAGGCATCGCGCACGATCGAGCGCGGGTTATAGCCGTTCTCGAAGGCCATGGCGTACACATAGAGCTTGAAGGAGGAGCCGGGCTGGCGGTGCGCGTGGGTCGCACGATTGAATTGGCTGTCGTCGTAATCGAGACCGCCGACGATGGCGCGCACGGCGCCGTCGGGCTCCATGGACACCAAGGCGCCGCTAAACGGCGTGCGGCGCTTACTGCCGGTTTGGCCCAAGGTATTGATCAGGGCGTCACCGGCGGCCTGCTGCAGGGCGAGGTCGACGGTAACGCGCGCCGTCAGCACGTACTGGCCGCTGCCTTCGGCGAGGCGCTGCACCTCCTCGTAGGCCCAATCGAGAAACCAGTCGGGGCTATGGGTGATGCGCGTCTCAATGATGCGCGCCGGGTTCAAGCGCGCTGCGTGCACCTGGCCGGCGCTCATGTAGCCGGCGTCGACGAGATTGTTCAGGACATCGTTGGTGCGCGCGCGCGACAAGGGCAGATTGACGTGGGGAGCAAACTTTGAGGGCGCCTTGAACAGGCCGGCGAGCAAGGCCGCCTCGGCCAAGTTCACCTCGCGCACCGACTTGCCGAAGTAGAATTGCGAGGCCGCCTCCACGCCAAAGGCGCCGCCGCCGAGGTAGGCGCGGTCGAGGTAGAGCTTGAGAATTTCGCGTTTGCTGAAGCGCGATTCTAACAGGAAGGCCAAAAAGGCCTCCTTGATTTTGCGCTGGAGCGACCGCTCCGAGGAGAGGAACAGGTTTTTCGCCAGCTGCTGGGTGATGGTCGAACCGCCCTGCACCACCTCGTTGGCGCGCGCATTCTCAACAAGGGCGCGCGCCGTGCCGATGAAGTCGACGCCGAAGTGCTCAAAAAAGCGCCGGTCCTCGGTGGCGAGCGTGGCCTTGATCAGATGGTCGGGAATTTCCTCCAGCGGCACGGCGTCGCTGTGCAGGATGCCGCGCTTGCCGATCTCGTTGCCGAAGCGATCGATGAAGGTGACGCTGTATTTGCCCGTGAGGATGCGCTCTTCGTCGAACTCCGTCAGGGCCGGGATGGCGAGCACAAACAGCAGCGCGAAGCCGCCAAGCCCGAGCGTCAAGGCTTCCGAAAAGGCCTCGTTGAGGAGCCGCTTCCAGCCGCTGAGCCGGAAACGGGCGAAAAAGCTGGTGATGCCGTTCCAGCGATCCTTCGCCCCCTCCCAGGTTTCGGCCAGGGAGGAATCGATCCAGGCGTCGACCCGGAGCCAGTCGATGGGGCCCTTGCGGCCACCGTGCTTGAAAAACCAATCGTGCACGTTCCAGGCCTCGTATCGTTCTTCAAGACGGACGGCCGCGCTTGACCCGCGTGGGCTGCCGCCGTCGCCGCGGCCGAATCAGGGCCGCAACCCAGCGCCGCGCGCTCAGAGCCTATCACCGTCGGCGCCCGCCGCGCGAGTAGAACGCTCCTGCAGGCTATTTTGGCCCAATTTTTCGGCCAAGGCCTGCACGGATTGTCGGCAAGGCGCGGGCGGGGAGCGGCCAGCCTCGCCTTGCCGCTCATCGGTTGGTGAGTTTGAGTTCAATGCGGCGATTGCGGCGCAGCACGTCCTCGGAAGCGCCATCCTCGAGCGGCTGGAACTCCCCGTAACCGGCGGCGACCAAACGTTTTGGCGAGACGCCGCGGCTGATCAAGTATTTAACGACCGAGGTCGCGCGCGCGCTCGACAGTTCCCAGTTGGAGGGGAACTGGGAGCTGGCGATGGGGCGCACATCGGTGTGACCGTCGACCTGCAACGCCCAGTCGATTTCGCTGGGAATACTGCGCTCCAGTTCGATGATGGCGGTGGCGAGTTGGTCGATGGCGGCGAGACCTTCCGCCGTCATGGTGGCCTGGCCGGAGGGGAACAGCACCTCGGATTGGAACACGAAGCGGTCGCCGACCACGCGAATGTCCTTGCGATCCTTGAGCAGCTCACGCAGCCGGCCGAAAAAGTCGGACCGGTAACGCTGCAGCTCCTGCACTTGGCGGGCGAGGGCGACGTTGAGGCGGGCGCCGAGGTCGGAAATGCGGGCCTGATTCTCCTTGTCCTTGGCCTCGGCGGTGCCCAGCGCCTCCTGCAGCGCGGACAGCTGCCGGCGCAGCGCGATCAGCTGTTGGTTCAGCACATCGACGCGGGCGAGCGCGTCGGCGGAAAAGCCTTTTTGCTCGCTCAGCTCCTTGCTGAGACCGGCGATGCGCGCATCCTTCTCGGCGCCGCCGGCGGCAATCCCGCCCAGGCGGTCGTTGTCGGCTCTGAGTGTGGCGAGAGAGGCTTGCAGGCTGGCAAGTTCGTCTTCGAGGGATCTGCCCCTGCCCTTTTCCAGGCTGAGCAGATTGGTGATCTCCGCGATCTGCCGCGTCAGCCGTTTCAGCGCGCTGTCCTTGCCGGAGACTTCCTGGCTGACATAGAACTGCGCCACCATGAACACCGAGAGCAGGAAGGTGACGACCAGCAGCAGCGTCGACAGCACGTCGACGTAGCCGGGCCAGAACTCCCCATAGGTGGCCGAGCGGCGTGCGCGTCCATAGGGCATAGCGACCTACTTCTTTCGCGAGACGTTGGCGGCGAGATCCTTCAGCACGGAGGCAACTTCAGATTGTTGGGCTGCCTGCTCGTCGACCCATTCCCGCACCACCTTTTGCTCCGCCCGCATTTGCCGGACCAGCTGATCGACGCCCTTGGCGAGGTCCTTGACCGCCTCCTCGGCCGGAGGCGCGCCGCCTTCGAGGCGGGGAACACTGGTCAGCCGCTCGGTGAGCTCGGAGATGGCGCGGTGCATGTCGAGCACGGCGACCTGCAGCTGGTGGGCGCCATAGTCACTAGACTGCGAGCCAGGCGCCAGCTCGGTGATGCCCGATAGCCATTCCTCGAGCTGGTTATAGAAGCGCCCCTGCGCGTGGCCCGCCTGCAATTCGAGAAAACCCAGGACGAGCGAGCCGCCGAGGCCAAGCAGCGAGGAGGAGAATGCCGTGCCCATGCCGCGCAACGGCGCGGCCAGGCCGTTCTTCAATTCGTCGAACACGGTGACGCTATCGGCCGCCCGGGTATCGAGCGCGCCGATGGTCTTGCCGACCGATTGGATGGTGTCCAGCAATCCCCAGAAGGTGCCGAGCAGGCCGAGGAAGACCAGGAGCCCGACCAGGTAGCGGCCGGTATCGCGCGCCTCATCGAGGCGCGAGCCGATCGAGTCCATAATCGAGCGCATGGAGGTGGCCGACAACGACAGGGCGCCGGTGCGGTCGCGCAGCATGGTCGCCATCGGTGCCAACAGTACGGGACGGTGCGAAATGGCGAGCCCCGGATCGGCGATGCGAAAGGCGTTGACCCAGCGGATTTCCGGATAAAGCCGCAGCACCTGCTGAAAGGCGTAGAGGATGCCCGCGATCATGACGACGCAGATCAGCATGTTGAGGCCGGGGTTGTTGAGCATGGCGGCCCAGAGCTGGTTGTGCAGCACGGCCACCAAAAGGCCGACCAGGACTAGGAACACGAACATGCGCCACAAATAGAGTCCCGGCGTCGATAGGGTGCGGTGCAGGGAGGGTGGGGCCCGCTCCCCCGATCTCGCTCGTGCCATGCTCCTTACTCCCAACCTCGATTGAGGGCGACGTTGATCCAGCGCGACATTAGCCAAAGTCCATGGCATCACAAACCGGCAACTTCGTGCCAATTGGGGTCTGTCAATGCTCTTTGTGCCTTCTTTTAGGCGGACACGGAATTCTTAGGCCCGGCGTCGGCGCTAGCGCTTTTCAGCGTCTGCAGCAACGCCCGGTGGATGGCCTGGTTGCCGGCGACGATGCTGCCCGCTTCAAACATCCTCTGCGCGCCCGCGACATCGCTGACATAGCCACCCGCCTCGCGCACCAGGATCATGCCGCCGGCCATGTCCCAGGGCTTCAGCTCGCGCTCGAGGAAGCCATCAAAGCGACCGGCGGCGACCCAGGCGAGGTCGATGGCGGCCGAGCCCGTGCGGCGAAGTCCGCTTGTCGCAGCCATTAGAGCCTTGCATTCGGTCAGAAAACGCTCGTGTCCGGCCCGGCCGCGGTGCGGAATGCCGGTGCTGATCAAGCTGTCGGCGAGGGTCTTGCGGTTGGCCACGCGCAGCCGGCGATTGTTGACAAAGGCCCCTTGCCCCCGCTCGGCGGTGTAGAGCTCATCGAGGATGGGATTGTAGACGAGGCCGCAGACGATCTCGCCCTCCCGCTCGAGCGCGATCGAAATTGCGAACACCGGAATGCCATGCAGAAAATTGGTTGTGCCATCAAGAGGATCGACGATCCAGCGATGCGTTTTGTCGGGGCCGGCGATGGCGCCGCGCTCCTCCATTAAAAAACCGTAGCCTGGACGCGCCCGCGTCAGCTCGCGATAGAGCACCTCCTCGGCGCGGTGGTCGGCGGCGGTCACGAAGTTGCCGGGGCCTTTGACGGAGACTTGCAACTGCTCGACCTCGCCGAAGTCACGCGTTAAGCCGCGGCCGGCTTTACGGGCGGCGGCGATCATGACGTTCATCAGGGCTGAGGCCGGCATCGGCGAGCGGCAAATCCAAACTTTGGGAGCTGAGGGCGAGCCCGATCTAGCCCAGCTTGCAGGGCCTGACAAGGCGCCCACCGCCGGCGCGGCCGGTGACCACCCCGCCGCTCAAGCCTGAAACCGTCCACCTCGGCGCCATAGTGGGAGATATCCCACTCTGACGACCTTCGTGTTTGTGGTTGTGATCCCACTGGTGCCGGCCTTAGCTTGACGGGCCGCCAATGCGCGCAAAGGCCGGCGCGCCAAGGAGCTTTCGCTGATGGCCTACGCCGCCGTGGGACTGCTGGACAGCATCTCGGAATTCTGCCGCCGCGCCGGCATGGCCGAATCGACCTTCGGTCGCCGCGCCGTCAACGACGGCAAATTCGTCGCCCGCCTGCGCGATGGCGCCCGCATTACGCCGGAAACCCTGGAACGCGTCAGCGCCTTCCTAACCACCCGAGGCGTCGCGGCGCCGGCGAGCCCTCCCGAGCTCAAACCGTTGCTGCGCGTGCAAGCGGCGGGCGCTCCCCAGGCCAAGGCGCCCGCCGAGGAGCAACCGTCGCGCAATTTTCGCTTCTTCGACAATCGGCAGAAGTATCTCCTGTTCGTCAACACCTGCAGCGAGAAGGAGGTGATTGCCCGGCGCGTCGGCATGGAGCTCGCCCACCTTCATCCCGAGCCACCCGCCGTTCGCGTGTTCGACGCCGGCATGGGTGATGGCACGTTGCTGACCCGGGTCCTGCGCGACATGCATCGCCGCTTCCCGACCCTGCCGTTCTATGTCGTGGGCAAAGAGATCAGCTTGGAGGACACGCGCCTCTCGCTCGACAAGATGGCCGACCGCTTTCATGAGCACCCCGCCACCGTGCTCGTCGTCACCAACATGTACTATACGGAGGCGCCTTGGCTGGCGCCCAACGCCGTCTCGGCGGCGACCTCGCTGGCTTGGCACGAGGTGGCGCTGACGGGCAGCACGGGGGCTGAGTTCAGCGAGCAGATCGCCGCGCTCGAGCCGTTATTGGCGCGTGTCTGGCAGGCACGACACAGCCCCAAGACCGGCAATCCGGTGTACGAGCGTCCGGCCGCGATCGTCATTTACCGCGAAGACTTCCGCTTCCTCCTCGATGACGTCGTCCCGCGCCAGGGCCGCGCGCGCGCCGATTATGATCTTATCATCGCCTCGCAGCCCTATCGCGCCCGCGTGCCGGTCGCCTTCAAGGCCTCGCGCGTGGTCAGCCCACTGGCGCGGGCGCTGCGACCGGGCGGACGTCTGCTCGGTATCCACTCCTGCGGCCGCGACCCCGGCCTCGAGATCATCCGCAAGATCTGGCCGGAGGAGGACCCGTTCCAAACCAGCCGGCACGATATCCTGCGCGCCACGCGTGCCGAGCTCGGACGCGATGCGCGCCACTACAACTTCAATGCCTATGCCGATCAGCGTGCGGTGTTTCGCTACGACATGCACACGCTGCCCTCGGAAATTGCCGCCAGCATCGGCACCTCGACGCTGTTTGCGGCCTGGAACGCCGCCGTCTACGTGGCCCAGATCGACGATGAGCGGCTGGGGCAAGTGCTGGGTGAGCGCAAATATCTCGACGCCACGCGCGAGGTGCTGCAGACCCACGGCCGCCTGTGGTTCCTCGATGAATCCTACGTGATATCGCGCAAAAGGGGCTGAACACGATGCCTGCGTCTGTCCTCGATTCTCTACCCGGCGAAAGCGCCCATGCCGGCTCCGTTGCGGCCGTGGCGGCCGAGCTCGTTGCCTGCGGCTCGCTCGAGATGGGAGCGGAAGCACCGGAAGATGCGCGGCGCATTGCCGAGCTGCTGCCGGCGGGGACGCCCGTCTACGTCAATCACCTGCCGCGCCACGAACTGCCGCACACCTTGGCGGCCCTAGTCGCCCTGCGGGAAGCGGGGCTGGAGCCCGTCCCCCACATCGCCGCGCGCCGCGTCGCCTCACGTCCCCAGCTGCGCGCCTTCCTCGATCAGGCGGTGCGCGTGGCCGGCGTTGCCAAGGCGCTGTTGATCGCGGGCGACGTGCGGGCGCCGGTTGGGCCCTACGCCGATAGCGCCGCCCTCATCCGAGATGGCGTACTCGCCGAAAGCGGTTTGCAGCAGGTGGGGTTGCCGGGCTATCCCGAGGGCCACCCGCAGGTACCGACGGCGGCGCTCAATGCGGCCCTCGGCGAAAAGCTCGCCCTGCTCGCGGAGCAGCGCCTCGCCACTTATGTGGTGACGCAATTCTCTTTCGCGCCGCACCGCATCGTTGAATACTGTGCCGATCTAACGCGCCGGGCGCCAGGTGTCCCGGTCTATGTGGGGCTCGCCGGACCGACGACGCCGCGCCGGCTGATCAAGTTTGCGCAACGCTGTGGTGTGTCGGCTTCGCTCAGGGCGTTGCAGGCGGAGGGTATGCGGGCGGTGCGCCTGTTTACCCACGTTGATCCCAGCGCTCAGCTCACCGCCATTGCGCGTCACGCCAGTAACGGTAGCGCCAGCAATGTGGTCGGTGTTCACCTTTATAGTTTCGGCGGCGTGACGCCGACCGCGACCTGGATGAACGCGCAAATCAGGGGTGGCGGCCGCTAAGAGGTGGCCGCCCGCCGCGGCGCCCTTTGGCTAGCCCCTTGTGGCGGCCGCGGCCCTGGGCGAAGCTAGCCGTCGGCAAAGCCGCCAGCATGGCATCAGCGCCTGCCGCCGTCCAAGGTGGTCGGCGGCGCCACGGCCGGTCGCGAACCTGGCTTCGTGGGAGGTGCCCCTGTCGGCCAATGGCCTGGGGGCACAAGGGATGGCCCGGGGGGCACAAGGGATGGCCCTGGGGGCACAAGGGATCGCCTGGGGGTATCGGCTCGGGCGCAGCGAGGACAACAGGAGCAGGTCGTCCGTGACGCCAGTGAGCTGCACCTGGTGGCTGTTCGGTCTGCTGCTTGCCGTGGCGAGCCCCGGCTTCGTGATCTCTGCGCGCGGCGAGGAGCCGCTCGCCGTTCCCAATCCACGCTGGGGCGCCTTTTTCGCCGGCAAGGACCAGCGTGTGCCGATCGAGCCCACGGCCTGGCCCTGGTATGCGATCGGCCGCGTCAATATTGCCGACAGCGTCAGCCGACGCCATTGCACCGGCACCCTTGTCGGCGCCCAGCTCGTCCTAACGGCGGGCCATTGCCTGTTCGATCATCGGCTTGGACGCTGGGTCAAGCCCGAGCACGTGCACTTCGTCGCCGGTCAGGCGCGCGATAGCGCGCTGGCTCACGCCGCGGCCACGGCCCTCATCGTGCCGCCGGAACTCGATATGGCAACCGGGAGCGATCCCGGCCATAAAAGTCTGCGCAGCGATCTTGTCGCGCACGACTGGGCGTTGATCCGCCTCGACACCGCCCTCAGCCTCAAGCCCGTGCCGGTAAAGGCGATCGGGGAGAGCGCCGTGGCAGGCGAGGTTAGCAGCGCTGAGATCGCCCGCGCCGGCTATAGCGCGGATCGACGGTATTTGCTGTCCGTGCACCGTGGCTGCGCCGCCGCGCTTGGCCCATCCGGCACCATGTTGAACCGCTGCGATGCTTTGCCTGGCGATTCCGGATCACCGCTCCTGCTGCTGCGCGGCGAGGAGGCCTTCATCATCGGTCTTAGCACCGGTGCCCAACACCTGAAGCGAGCCGACACGGGCTACGTGGCGGTGACGGGTTTGGGCCCGTCCGCCGCCTCGTTCCGCGACGCCGTTGTCAAGGCGCTGGCGCCCTGACAGCGGCCGCGCGGCCGCGTTGGGCACCCTGGCGCCTGTGGCCCCGGCTATTCCGCAAAGCGGACCACGTCGAAGGTGTGCTTGCCCGAGGCGTGCAGGGCCTCGTTGATCACGACATGCTTGCCGGCAAAAGGTGTGAGCCGCAAGGCGCTAAAGGCGTCGACCTCGCGTCCATCGTCGAGGTGCACCTGGACGATTGCGGCGCGCGCGCCGCCGCCCTGCTTCACCGCCACGACCGTGGCGTTATGCACGGCCACGCTGACGGTGCGATCGGCCCGATCGATTTGGCGCACCAGGAAGACGGTAAGCAGTCCGGTCAGCACCAGTACCGCGAGCACGATGGGAGCAAAGCGGCGCAACCGCTCCCGCCACACCAGCGCCGACAGACGGCGCGCGTTTTCTTGGCTCAGCTTCATCGGCCACATCCTCCTCCTCTTGGCTGAGGGCTAACGCGGTCCGTTGCATTGCGCAAGCCAATGGGCTTTGGCGTCGGCCGGGGGCCATTGGCTCAATCGAAAGTCGTATCTTGGGCGCGCGGACCGTTAATATTCAAGCGTTGCGGGTCGATTGAGGCCGGCAATGGTCCGAATTGATTTGCTCACCTCCTATGTCGGCGGCACAGTTGTCGGATTAGGGCGACCGCCGACAATGGGCGCAAGGCCGCTGCTGGCCCCGCGCTGGGTGCTGCCCTGCCAACGAAGGAAATGAAGGGAGAACTGCCCATGCGAAGTGAAACCCCGACCCGTCGCCGTTTTCTGGCCGCGTCAAGCGCCGCCGCAGCCCTCACGGTGCTGCCCACACCTTACGTGCGCCGAGCCGCGGCGGCGGGTAGCTTGTCGATCGGCTTGTGGGATCATTGGGTCCCCGGCGCCAACGACGTTGCCGCCAAGATCATTCAGGAATGGGGCGAGAAAGAAAAGGTCGACGTCAAAGTCGATTTCATCACCTCGCAGGGAAACAAGCTGCTTCTCACCATCGCTGCGGAGGCGCAGGCCAAATCCGGTCACGACATCATGGAGTTCACGAACTGGGAGGCCGCCCAGCATGCCTTCGCGCTCGAGCCGGTCGATGATCTGGTGCGCGACGTCCTCGCTCGCAATGGACCGGTGGAGCCGGCGGTTGAGTACCTTGCCAAGTTCAAGGGCACCTGGGTTTCGGTGCCGATGACGCGCGGGACCCTGTTGCTCGGCGTTTGCAGCCGCTTTGATCTGCTGAAAGAGCACGCCGGCATCGACATCCAGGCAATGTATCCCGCCGGCAAACCGCCAGCGGCGGCCGACTGGACCTGGGACAACTTCTTGATCGCCGCCGAAAAGTGCGCCAAAGCCAACCATGCCTTCGGCCTACCGCTGGGGGTCACCACCGACACCATGCAGTGGGTCGGGGCGCTATTCAAAGCCTACGGCGCGGACCTGATGGGGGAGAAGGGCGACATCACCGTCAAGACCGACGCGGTGCGCCAGGTGCTCGACTACGCCAAGCGCCTCGCCGCCTTCCTGCCGCCCGACGCACCCTCATGGGACGATGCCTCAAACAACAAGTGGCTGATCTCGGGCCGCGGCGCGCTTATCATGAACCCACCAAGCGCCTGGGCGGTGGCCAAGCGCGATGCGCCGCAGATCGCCGAGAAGTGCTGGACGCACGGCTTCCCCAATGGCCCGAAGGGGCGCTTCAATCCGATCCTGCCGCGCCTCTATGGCACCTGGAGCTTCTCCAAGAACAAGGCGGCAGCCAGGAGCCTGCTCTACCACCTGTCCTCACGCGAAAACGCCGAACGGCTGGTGGCGGCGGGCCAGGGCTACGACATTCCGCCCTACACGAAATTTAATGACTTCAAGACCTGGGAAGAAGAGGGGCCGCCGAAGGGTACACTCTCGCACTATCCCAACAAGGGTGACCAGATCATCGCCGTGACCTGCTCGCCGGCGCCGCCGCTGATCGCGGCCCAGATTTGGTCGCAAGCGATCCAGCCGAAAATGATCGTTCGCTTCGCCAAGGGCGAGCCGATCGAGAAGACGCTCGACTGGGCCGAAAGCGAGCTCGAAGGCTTCCGGCGCACTTGAGGCCGGCAAAGGCCATCCGGCGGGGGCTACCTCGCCGGATGAGCTGGCAAAGCCGGCCGCCAAGGCAAAACCTGAGATCGGCTGGGACGGCCGAGTGCCCCGGTCGGGGCGGCGTAGCCGTCCCGGTCGCTCAGTGGCCGGTGGCGCCGCTGGCTGCCGCGGGCGGGCGTTTCATGACGATCGCCAGCGCGGCAAGGGCCAAAAACAGCACGGTGAGCACCAGGAACACATCGGCGAAGGCCATCACCACGCCCTGCCGGTGCACGATTGCGTTCAGCTGCTTGAGGGCCATCAGCTGAGCGTCGCTGCCGTAAGACGAGAAGCGCTGCGTCAAGTTGTTGAGCGCCTCGAGCGCTGGCGGACGCGACCAGGTGACGGCCTCGTGCAAGCGTGCAAGGTGCAGATCGGTGCGGTCGTTGAGGAGGGTGGTGAGCGCCGCCAGTCCTACCGCGCCGCCGAGGTTGCGCATCAGGTTATAGAGACCTGAGGCATTCTTCACGAGCTCGGGGGCGAGCGTGCCAAGCGAGATATTGTTGATTGGAATGATTGCCAACATCAAGCCAATGCCGCGCAGGACCTGCGGCCAGAACAGCTCCCAAAAATCCCAATCTTTGGTCAGGGACGTCAGCCAGTAGGTGCCGATGGCGAAGCAGACGAAGCCGGCCATCAGCATGAAGCGCGGGTCCGCCTTGGCCGACAGCCGGCCCGCCACCGGGGCGGTCAGGAACATGGCCGCGCCGGAGACGAACAACGTTTCCCCGATCATCAGCGCATTGTAGCCGCGCACCTGCGCCAGGTAGAGCGGATAAAGATAGGTGAGGCCGTAAAGGCCGATTCCGAGCACAAAGGAGAAGAGACTGCCGAGCCCGAAGTTGCGGTCCGCGAACGCGCGCAGATCGACGATGGGCCGGCTGGCGGTCAAGACGCGGGCGAAAAAGACGACCGCGGAGAGGCCCGAGACCCAGGCCAGCAGCAGGACGCTGTCATCGCCGAACCAATCGTTGCGCGGGCCCTCCTCCAGCACATACTCGAGCGCGCCGAGAAAGCCCGCCATCGAGAGCAAGCCCAGCCAGTCGAAGTTGCCAAACAGCGACCAGTCGGGCTGGTCGAAATCGATCAATGCCAGCGCCGCCGCCGTTACCACGAGGCCCGGAATGATGTTGATGAAAAACAGCCAGTGCCAGGACAGGGCGTCGGTCAAATAGCCGCCGACGGTTGGGCCGATCGTGGGGGCCAGCGTCGCCACCAGGCCGATCATGGGCGTGACCAGGCTCATCTTCGAACGCGGGAAGATGAGGTAGGCGGTGGCAAACACCGTTGGGATCATGCCGCCGCCGATGAAGCCCTGCACGGCGCGCCAGAAGATCATCTCGTTGATCGTGGACGACAGCCCGCACATCAGGCTGGCAGCGGTAAAGCCGCCGGCGGAGAGGGCAAATAGGATGCGCGTGCCCAGCGCGCGCGAGAGATAACCCGAGAGCGGGATCATCACCACCTCGGCGATCAGATAGGCGGTCTGTACCCAAGTGATCTCGTTGGCGGAGGCGGAAAGTCCGGCCTGAATCTCGGTCAGCGAGGCAGACACGATCTGGATGTCCAAGATGGCCATGAACATGCCGAACACCATCACCAGGAAGGCGATGAGGCGGTGCGGTTGAATGCGGTCGTCTTGGGCCCCCGCGTGTGCCAGGGCCCCGCCATCGGCGGCCTGTCTTGCTGTTTGGGCCATGACTTTGCCCCCGCAACGCTAGTTGGCGTTCGTGCGCACCGTCGCGCTGCCCATGCGCTGGGTGGCAACGGGTGCACCCGGTTTGGTGTTCACACTGACGATGACCGACATGCCAGGGCGCAGCACGGATTGCTCGGCAACCTCGGCCGGCACCAAAATGCGCACCGGCAGGCGCTGGACGATCTTGGTGAAATTACCGGTCGCATTGTCGGGGGGCAGCAACGAAAACACCGAGCCTGAGGCCGGGGCGAGGCTGGCAACGCGTCCCTCCAGCGCGCGGCCGGGCAGCGCATCGACGCTGATGCTCACGGGCTGTCCGGGTTTCAGGCCGGCAAGCTGCGTTTCCTTGAAGTTGGCGTCGATGTAAACCGCATCCATCGGCACCAGACTGGCGAGGCGCTGCGTCGGCTGCACGTAGTCGCCCACTTGCACGGCGCGGTTGCCGATGACGCCGTCGAAGGGCGCCTTAATGACGGTGAAGGACAAATCGCGCTCGGCCTTGGCGAGCGCCGTTTGGTATTGCTGCAACGTGCGCCTGGCCTCTTCCTGCTGCGCCTTGAGCACATCGACGTTGGCGCTCGCCGCGGCGATGGCCGCGTCGGCCGCTTGCACGGAGGCAACCGCCTGTTCGGCATTGGCCTCTGCCTGCTCCAGGGCTTGTCGACTATTGATCTGGCGCGTAGCGAGATCCTGTTGGCGCTTCAACTCGAGCTGGGCCCGCGTCGCGCCGGCCTTGGCGGAGGCCAGCTGGGCCTTGGCCTGATCGACGGCGGCGATTTGCGCGGTGGTCTGTCGGCCCAGCCGATCGATGGTGGCTTGCTGCACGCCAATCTGATCGCGGGCGTTTTGCACCGCCAGGCGGTAGTCGCCATCATCGATGCGCGCCACGACGTCGCCGGCCGCAACCTCGGCGTTATCCTCCACGGCCACTTCCGAGATATAGCCGGAGACCTTGGGAGAGAGGGTGGCGTTCTTGGCGCCGACGTAAGCGTCATCGGTCGTGACGAGGTAGCGCCCCTGCGTCCACCAGTACTGGCCGTAGTAGGCCGCCGCGGCGAGAAGCAGGGCGCCGGCAAGCGCGGCCAGGCCGCGCAAGTGCCGCTTGCGCGCGGGGGCCGCCACGGGCGGCTGTGTCCGGGCCGCAGCGGGACGATCGGTAACGGGCTCATCCCCGACAAAGGGTCGTTCTTCTAGGTCGTCTTTGAGGTCTTGGTCTTGGAACATGCTTCACCTGAACCATTTGACCGAACCGTTCGGTCAACGCCGCTTGACATAGACAAAGGGGCCGCCTATGTCAATGACCGAACGGTTCGGTCACTTACTTGTGTTTCCATCGGCGCCGGCTTGAAGGGCGAGAAAACTTAGGCAGCAAAAGAGCTTAGAGAAGGAGCTCAGAGCGAGCGAGCCATGACCACGGATACGGCAAAGGCCCTGGCGCCGGAGGGGCGCAGCGATCGAGCGAAGCGGGCCCAGATCATCGACGGGGCGCGGCGCAGGTTCCTTGCCCAGGGCTTCGACGCCGCCAGTATGGGGGCAATCGCCCGCGAGGCCGGCGTTTCGAAGGGTACGCTTTATGTGTACTTCAAAAGCAAGGAGGAGTTGTTCGAGGCGATTGTCGAGGACCAGTGCCGGGCTCAAGCCGAGCAGATTTTTACGCTCGATCGGGAGGCCCCGATCGCCAGCGAGCTGCAGCGGGTTGGGGAAGAGCTGACGCGCTTTCTCTGCCGCCCCGACGGCGTGCCGGCGTTGCGCACCATCATCGCCATCGCCGATCGCATGCCCGAGGTCGGGGCCCAATTCTATGCCTCGGGACCGGCCCGCGGCATTGCCAGCCTGCAGCGCTATCTGGAGGACAAGGTCGCCGGCGGGGTGCTGGAGCCACACGACAGCGAGGTCGCCGCCGCCCAGTTCATCGACGCCTGCGTTTCAACCACCTTCAAGCCGATGTTGTTCAACGCCGCCGGTCCGCCGCCGGAGACGCGGATCGGCCATGTGGTGGCCATGGCCGTGAAGGCCTTCCTTGCGACCTACCGAAAGCTGGAAGCGGCCGGTAGCGCTCGCAACTGAGAGGGATCTCCCGTCGCCTGAGCAATGGCCGGCGCGCCAGGCGCGGCTGGAGGATCTCGCGCGCGGGGGGCGGCGGAGCTTACTCGATGCCGGCCTGCACCCGATCGCGCCACTCGCTTGCGGCTTTCTGGGCTTTGCTGCGGTCGGCGTTGGAGAGCTGAGAGAGCACTTTCTCGAGCCCCGCATCCTCGATGCCGCCGGCCTTGGCGAGCAGGTACCATTTCGCCCCCTGCACCAGGTTCTTCTCGACGCCGGCGCCATACACATAGCAGCGTGCCAAACGGTCCTGGGCCGAGGCCAATCCCTTTTCGGCGGCACTCCGAAACATCTCCGCGCCCCGCTTCTCGTCGACCGGAACGCCGTGACCACGAAAGAGGATGACGCCGAATTCGAGCGCGGCTTCGGGATGCCCCGCCGCGGCGGCTTTGCCGATCCAACGCGCCGCTTCGAAGGCGTTGGGTTCCGTGCCGGTGCCCGTCGCATAGAGCGTGCCGAGATCGTACTGCGCCACCGCCACCCCGGCTTCGGCCGCGAACTGCATGTGCATGAAAGCGCGATACGGGTTCTCGGGCTTGCCTTCGCCGCGCAGGAAGAGAAGGGCCAAATTGTAATTGGCTAGGGCATGGCGGTGCACGGCGGCGGCCTCGAAGTAGCGCGCGGCGGCGACGTGATCCTTGTCGACGCCCTGGCCCTCCGCCAGCATCATGGCGTAAGCGAACATGGCTTCCGGATCACCGAGCTCGGCGCCACGAGCGTACCATTTGGCGGCCAGCGCCGAGTTCTTCGCAACCCCGTAGCCTTCCCCGTAGATGCGGCCGACCAGCGTATGGGCCTGGGGATCGCCGGCCTCGGCCGCTTTCACGGCGAGTTCCAAGGCCGTGAGGTAGCGGCCCTGATCGAAGGCCTCATAGGCAGCATCCTCGACTTGCGGTGCCCCTTTGGCATGGCTGCTGACCCCGTCGTCGGCCGGGGCGGTAGCGCTTGTCGCCGCGGCGGCAGGGGCCTTCGGCGCGGCCGCGGCCGGTTTTTGCGCCTTCGCCGGCCCCGTCGCCTTCTTTGGGGAGGTTCCCGCGGCGTCGCCCCGCGATGACCAGGAGCTGGTTTCGGCGAGCGCGGGTCCACCCAGCAGGGACGCCGTCAGCAGTATGGCAAAGCTGCAACGCATGGGCGTCAATCCCTCAATCCGCCGCCGCCTTGCTGGCGATCGCCGCCCCGATCTCGGCGACCAGCGTGCGCGTGGCTGCGGCCGATCTCCCCGGCGCCGTCACCGCCACAAAGTTTGCGCCGGCGCGGGCCAGCCGTTCGGCTTCCGCGGGCTCATTGACGTCCAAGGCCACGCAGGGGACCTCGAAGATTTCTCCCCACCATGACACCAGATCGTCCCGCCGCTCGCGAGCGCGGGGATGGTCCTTAAGATGGGATGGGGCGCCGAAGGCAATATAGTCGGCGCCGGCTTCCGCGAGCGACATGGCGTCGTGACGCGAAACACCTACGTCGGCGCCGATGATGGCTTGGCGCCCCAGGGTGTTGCGCGCCGCGGCATGGGCGTCGAGGAGATGGCGCGTGGGGTTCAGATGCACCCCATCTGCGCGCAGGGTCCGCACCAGGTCGGTGGCCTCGGCTATCAAGGCTGCCACGCCGGCCTGTTGGGCGGCCGCCACCAGCGGCCGCGCGGCCGCGGCCTCGATGGCCGCCCCGGCGGTGGGCACGATCAGGCAACAGGCAACATCGGCAGCCTCGGTGGCCGCCGTCAGCTGTTCTAGGGCTGCCGGGGTGGCCTCGACCACGAGATAGATGCGGCAGTCCGTCTGGAGGTGCGTCACGGCTCTCCTCTGGGCGCCCCTCGGAAGATTCGAATCCGAGCCTATCAAGCCGCATTTAGGCGGAAAAGAGACTGGAGGCGTGATGGAGCAAAAAGTGGCGGCGGGCTCGGGTCTTGCCGGCCACAAGCGGTCTCACAAAAAGGGCCAATTCGCGCGCGATCGCCCCGGCGGGCCCGGAAAGAGCGCGCGGGGAGGGTGGGTGATCGCCCCCCAGCATTGCTCGATCCCGCCTCAAGGGCTAAACGAAAGCGCTGGTTGTCACGCCCGCGTCGGCACGATTGCTAGGGAGGCCCCCATGAACTTCGAAGGCGGATGCTACTGCGGCAAGGTGCGCTACGTCGCCGAAGGCGAGCCCATGATGCAGGCGCAATGCCACTGCCGGGAATGCCAATACATCACCGGCGGCGCTCCCAACCTGTTCCTCGCCATGCCCGTCGCCGGCTTCCGCTATACCAAGGACATGCCGAAGGCGTTCAAGCGCAGCGATCTCGAGCGGCCGGTGACGCGCGAGTTCTGCGCCGAATGCGGCACGCATCTGGCGACGCGGCCGCAGGGCCTGCCCGCCGTCATCGTCAAAGTCGGGACCCTCGATGACCCGAGCCAATTCGGCGCGCCCAAGCTTGCGATCTACACCGTCGACAAGCAGGCCTTCCACCACATTCCCGACGGGCTGCCGACGTTCGAGCGACTGCCCAAACGCTAGCTTGCGCGCCATGCACGTGCGGCTGGCCTGAGCCAGGCGACGTGCGCAAGCGGCCGCATCGCCGAGCGGGGCACTGCTAGCTATCGTCCCGATCGGCTGCGGTGCCGGCCCTATCCCACGCCCGCGGTCGCCGTCAGCCCACCGTCGACCAGGATCTCGGCTGCCGTGATATAGCGGGCCTCATCGGAGGCGAGGAACAGCACGGCGTGTGCGATGTCCCATGCGTCTCCCATCTTGCCGGTCGGGCATTGTGCATTGCGCTTGTCAATCAGCCCTTGCACGTCGTTGGCGCCGATGGTCTTGGCCAAGCGATGCTCAACCAGGGCGGTATGCATCAAGCCGGGGATCACGGTATTGCAGCGAATGCCTTTTTTGGCATAGGCGATCGCCGTCGATTTGGAAAAGGCGAGGATACCGAGCTTGGTCGTCGAATAGGCGAGATGGGCACGCTCGGGAGACATGCGCAGACCGGCCACCGATGCCAAGTTGACGATGGCGCCCCTGCCCTGCTTCTCCATGATCGGCAGCACGTATTTGCAGGCGAGGAACGCGGTCTTGAGGTTATGGTCGATCTGTCGATCCCAAACTTCCTCGCTCATGGTGACGGCGGTGCCGGGGGCTGAGCCGCCGACGTTGTTAATGAGCACGTCGATACGCCCAAACGCGCCCATACAGTCGGCGACCGCCGCCTCGACCTCCTTCGCCTTGGTCATGTCGACGGCACGGGTGCGGCAAGTGCCGCCCTCCCGCTCGATGATGGCTTTGGTGACGTCGGCGGCCTGCTTGCGCACATCGACGCCATAAATCTTGCCGCCCTGGCGCGCCAGCAACACGGCCGTTGCCTTGCCGTTGCCCCAGATCTTGGCATCGGGGTCGTCGCCGACCGAGCCGGCCCCCGAAATGAAAACGACTTTGTCCTTGAGACTGAGCATACGGATCCCCCCATGGTCTGTTCAGGTGCCGCGAGCCACATTCGATCCCGGCACAAGGCGATGAGCCTTTAGACGATGCCCTCCTGGCGGAGTGCGGCGATCTCTGTGGCTGCAATGCCCAGCCATGAGCCGAGCACGTCCTCGACATGCTGACCGAGTTGCGGTGAAGGTTTGAGCTTCGGCGGCGCGCCGTCGAAGCGCACGGGCCAAGCGGGCATTTTGACTTCACCGGTTGTGGGATGATCGACCGTCTGCATGAGGCCACGCTCAACAAATGAAGGATCGTGCATCAGTTCGAGCGTGTCGAAAACCGCTCCGGCCGGCACGCCAGCGGAGCCAAATAGCCGCATCGCCTCTTGCTTGGAATGCTGGCGGGTCCAGGCGGTGATGATGGCGTCGACTTCTGCGGCGCGCGCGCTGCGTGCCTGCTGGGTGTCGTAGCGGGCGTCCCCGCGCAGATCCTCTCGGCCGATGACCTTGAGCAGGCGCTGCCAATGTTCAGGGTTGGCACGACTGCAGAAGACGTAGACATAATCGTTGGGCCCACCGGGTTGGCACGGGTAAAGCGCCGAAGGCGTAAGCCCGCCCGGCGTGGATCGGCTGCTGCCGTCGCGCAGCACGGCTTCGCCGCTGCGCTGCGTTCGCGAGAATGGGACGCGCATGTAATGGAGCATCGCGTCCTGCATGGCCACCTGGAGCAGGCGGCCCTGACCGTTCTTGGAGCGCTGGTAGAGGGCCGCCAAGATGCTGATGGCCATCAGCATGCCGGTACCCGTGTCTCCTAGGGACGGGCCGGGTTTGACCGGGGCGCGGTCGCCTTCGCCGGTGACGCTGATGGTGCCGCCCGCCGCCTGGGCAATCATGTCGAAGGCCAGGTTCTTCTCATAGGGGCTGCCGGCGCCAAAGCCCTTGACCTGGCAATAGATAATGCCGGGATTGATGGCCTTGACGGTGTCATAACCGAGGCCGAGCCTTTCGATGGTGCCGGGGGCCATGTTCTCGACCGTGACATCGGCCCGCGCCAGGAGCGCCCGCACGATTTCGAGGCCGCGCGCTGACTTGAGGTTCAAGGTCACCGACTTTTTGTTGGCATTGAATTGATGGAAATACCACGGGTCATCATCGGGCTGGCCGGACCGGAGACGGCGCCCGGGATCGCCGGTCCGTAGGTTTTCGATCTTTACGACCTCGGCGCCGAGCCAGGCCAGCAACTCCGTGCAGGAGGGCCCGGCCTCGAACTGCGTGAAGTCCACGACGCGAATGCCCTTGAGGCAATCGAGCTCGACGCCAACGCTCATGGCTGGTCTCTCCGGTTGCGATCGATGGTGAAGCCTATTATTGCGCTGCCGCCCACACCATCCAAGCGCCATATCCAAGCGCTCATGAGCGCCCTCCGGGCTCGGTGGCGCCGCGACAGCCACGCTGCCGTGGCGGCTGGGGCAGGCGGCAACGCATTCTGAGCGGCATGTTTTTTGATCGTGCGCAAGGAGCGCTGAACGGGTCTTGGCCCTTGACAAGGTCGGCCAATGTTCGCTTTATGTTCTTTTCATTTCAACCCATCGCGCCAGGGCGCAATCTCGGCCCGAGCGGCCCGAGCGGCCCGAGCGGCCCGAGCGGCCCGAGCGGTTCGAGGGGGGAGCAAAGGACCGTTTGCGTGCAAGGTTCGGCCAGCATCCTCCATGCGGATCTCGATGCCTTCTATGCGTCGGTGGAGCAGCTGCTCGATCCGTCCCTGCGCGGCAAGCCCATCGCCGTCGGGGGCGGGGTGGTGCTGGCCGCGTCTTATGAGGCCAAGGCGTTTGGCGTTCGCGGCGGGATGTCGGGGTGGCGCGCGCGCGAGCTCTGTCCGCAGTTGCGTTTTGTTGCTGGGCACTTCGATGCCTATCAACGGTTGGGCGATGCGGCGCTGAGCCTCCTCAGCGACTACACGCCGCTCGTCGAGCGGCTCTCCATCGACGAGGCCTTCGCCGACGTGGCGGGGTGTGAACGTCTGTTTGGTTCGCCTGCCGAGATTGCCAAGACGATCCGGCGCCGGGTGCGCGCGGAGCTCGGACTACCGATCTCGGTGGGCGTGGCGCGCACCAAACATCTCGCCAAGATCGCCTCGCAAGTGGCCAAGCCCGACGGCTTGCTCGTTGTCGACCCCGACGCCGAGCTCGCCTTCCTTCACGACCTTCCCGTCGAATTGCTGTGGGGCGTCGGCCCCGTTGCCAAGGCGCGACTTGCCGCGGCCGGCGTGTGCAAGATCGGTGAGTTGGCGGCTATGCCGGATCAGCGATTGCGAACTCTGCTTGGTCGAGCGCTGGGAGCCAAGCTGGCAAATCTCGCCTGGAATTGCGATGCGCGCGCGATCAAGACCGAGCACCAGGCGCAGTCGGCAGGAGCGCAGTCGGCGCTGGGCAAGCAGCCGGCACGGCCAAGCGTTTTCACGCCGGTGCTTTGGCATCTTGCCGACCGGATCGGCGCGCGGCTGCGGGCCAAATCGCGCCCGGGTCGGACGGTGTCGGTGCGCGTTCGTTTCGCCGATCTGCGCTCGGTTACGCACTCCGTGACGTTGCCTCAAGCGGTGGCGCAGACGGCGATGCTTGCCGAGATCGCCGAGGATCTCGTGCGCGCCGTCCTGGCGAAGCACGCTGGCGAGCGCACGATCTCACTCTTGGCGATTTCCGTGTCGAACCTGGAGCGACGCCCAATAATCCAACTCGAACTACCGCTTGGCCTGGCAGACGAGGCGCGTCGTCCCGGCTCGCGAAAGGGGGCGGCGCGGGCGCGGGCAGACCGCGCCATTGATGCGATCCGCGATCGCTTCGGATGGGACGCGGTTCGCTACGCCTCGCTCGCCGGCGGGCGCCCAAGGTCCGTTCCCGATGAATTCCGCCGTCTCGCCGAAAAGGAGCTGTGAGCCGGCGGCCAGGGGCGGGGCTCATGCGGGCCGCGCGAAGGGGCTCGGGTCAAGAAAGCGGTCGAGCACGTTGGCGAACAGGCGCGAGATGTTGTTGTCATAGCCATTGCTCGGCAGCGAGCCGCAAAAGGTAATTGACCCCGTGGAGAACACGGCGCCCTTGCCGTTCGCCGTTTCGAAAAAGGTCATGTCGGCGCGGATCATCTCGGCGGGCGGCTGACCGGTCGTTGTCGACAAGTGGGTCAGATATTCCTCCGGCACAAGCACCCATGGGGTTTCCGGTGGGTGGTTTTCGCTGGCAGCGACGACGACCGCGTGCCGCGGCGTGCCTAAGCGTTTGTCGGTGCGATCGAGCTCGAAGCCGGCGGCGCCGTGGCCCGACAAGCCGAAATCGCCGATGGTGTCGTCCTCGATGCCGGCGAACATCCAGGCGACGCGGGCGTCCTCGCGCACGCCCGGTTTGAGACGATAATAAGAGCCGGCGAAATTGCCTTGCGCGGTAAAGCCTACCCCGACCAGTTCTTGCGGCGGGCGGCCATTGCGCCGCCACAGGCCGCCATATTCGCCGTCGAGCTGGTTGTAGTATTCGCCGACCTCGGCAGCCCAGGCACGGATACCGCCCTCGGCACGGCGTATCTCGAGCAAGCCGGGTTGATCCTGGGCGAGCGCGATCTTCCAGTAGAAGCCGTTACCCCCGAGATAGCAGAAGCGGCCACCGCCATCGCGATAGGCCTCGAGCGCATCGAGCATCTGGCGCGTGTGGTACTCGGGGTGGGTTCCCGTCAGCACGACGGCATAGGGCTGCAAGGCGCGGTGACCGTCATGGTGCAGCTCCCAATCGGTAAGCACATCGAACTCGTAGCCCTTCGCCTCGAGCCAGGACAGCAAATGGTGATCGGCAGGGTAATGGCGCAGGCCGGAAGCGCGCAGGTCCTCGTGCGGGTAGGTGATGTAGCCGATGCGCACATTCAACATCGGGCGATGCCAGGATGCAAAACAGATGCCGGTTTTATCCGTGTGGTAGTTATAGGTGGACCAGCCGAATTCCGGATGCTCGCCAGGGTAATTCGGATAGCCGTTCCACGCCTTGCTCAGAGCCTGCCAGGTTTGGCGCCAATCGGGATCGGTCAGCCACTCGAGCCGGGCGTTGTTTTGATAGATGACGTAGGTAAAGGTCGACATCAGAACGAGGATTTTGGCGCGCGGCTTGCCGATGGGCGGTACGACAAAGAAGGGAATGTTTTCCCGCGCCTGACCGGCTTCGAGAACCAGGGCATAGGAGCCCGACTTTAGGTTGGACGGCAGCGTCCATTCGTGCGTCGCCGGCCAGCGGCAATCGACGATGTCGTCGTCATGGAAATGAATGGCGGCGTACTCGTCCGCGGCATGGCGCCAACACATCTCTCGTCCAGACCAAGTCGAACCGGTCACGGCCCGCGTCGGCATGTTGCAAAGCGTGCCATGAAACTGGTGCGGCCCGACGTCGATGATGTGCGTGCCGGCTATCTCTTGCGCAAAGTCCCAGCACGCCACCAGTCCCGGCAGCATGTCCCGCCGTGCGGCGCGCGCAATCTCGCCGCTATCGAGCCGGCGGTTGAACAGCATGGGGCGCTCGATGCGCCCGTTGAAGGTGGGCCCTGGGCCGCCCGCTGCGCCGATCAGCACCTTTGGCCCGGCGGCCGGAAAGGGCCCGTGGTGGCGGCCGCTCGCCACACGGGCGTCGCCGTCCGGCTCACCGCGCAAAAGGGGCTGCTGGCCAACGGTGAGGGTGGCTGTCGCGGCATCCCACGTCATCCAGACCCGCGCCCAAGCGCCTTCGCGCAAGCCTAGGCCCGTTGAGATTTTGCTGGGTGCGCCAATGGCGCCGCCGAGCGTGGCGCACGCGCTTCCGTCTTCGGCGATGGCGAGAGCAAACCCAACACCCTGTTGCGAAAATGCGGTCAGGATCGGTCGGCTGACGCCGGCGACGCTCGTCGGACAGATGCTGGCGATCACCGTCAGGGCGCTGAGCCCCTCTAGGGTGGTGCCGAGATCGGCCACGCCGTAGGAGCCGGGCGTGACCGTTTGCGCTTGGCAGGGCGCAATCGCGCGCACGCTGGCATCCACCCGCTCCGTGCGGATGCCAGGCCCGGCGGGGTTCGCGTCGGCGGAAATCACGCGCACGATTGTAGCCGAGGCGATCGCGCTGCCGGTGGCATTCGACACGTGAAAACGGATGCTTTCTGCGGGACGGACAGAGAGGCGGTCTGCGTAGCCGGTAAGCGGGATCATGGCGCGCTGTTGGACGGTTTTGGCAAGCCCCGCATCATGACCAAGCAAGACTCATCTGGCAATCGCCGGCGCCGGCCGCCAATGCGCACGCCCTTGCCTGCCGCTGGGGCCTGCCGCTGAAAGCCGGTGCCGGCGAGGGGATGGCACGCAGCCAACGTCTCGGGCCCCGGCAGCGTACCAAGGTGGCTATTTGCGCAGACCAAAGAAGCTGGCGAGGTCTGGCGCCGGCGATTTGATTTCCACCACCACGGAGTCCTCGATCGCCTCAAGGCCGTGCAGCACGCCTTTGGGATGCCGGCAGACATCGCCGGGTCCCATGATGAAGGCCGTGCTGCCGACGGTCGACTTCACCTTGCCGCTGACGACGTAGGCAATCGATTCGTGCGTATGGGCGTGCAGTGGCGCGCCGACCCCGGCGGCGTAGCGGATCTCCAGAAAGGTCATCTCGTCGCCCTTGATGAGCGGCTTTATCGCAAGTTCGCCGCCGTAGGTCGGTTTGCCCTCAACCGAGGTGACCCGGATTTCCGTGACGTCGGCATTTCGCGCACTGATCACTGTGGCCTCCTCGAGTGCTGGCGCCCCGGCAGCCTTTGGCTGCCCCGCCTGAGGCTAGGATAGCCGGGCAGCCGGGCTAATCGGCGTTATTGTTTTGGCACCTTGGTGTATCTTGAGAGTCCTACACGGCGATACCATTTTGAGAGTGTGGGGCTTGCCCAGGGGCTTTCCGCAGCCAAGCCATTGGTTCCCTGCTATGGCGGAGGTTCGGGTAGAGCCGCTCAAAGGCAGCAGGACATGCAAAACAACAGCCCACTGCCAATCGATTACAAGACGCATATCCTGATCGCCGTTCGGGGTGATGGGGTTATGACGGTGGTTTGCGATTGGCCGCATCTGCCCACCCAAGCCGAAGTGCAGGAGCAAATTGACGCCAGCGCGAGCGGTTATGCGGCGTTTGCGCTGTGCACGCCGACGTCGATTTTGCCGGTGGATGGTGCCGGCGGCGCCCGCGATAAGTCGCGATCGGGGCGGTGGGCCTAGGTGGGTCTAAGCGCGCGGCCGCAAGCTCGGCCTTAGACTTTGGACCAACATACTTAGGATCCGCTCAGGCGCCAATACTCAAGGGCCGGTGCTCAAGGATTGCAGGCAGCTGAGGGCGTCGTGGGCGAGCTTTTGCGTCAGTTCAGCCGCGGGTAGCGCTCGCGCCAAGGCCGCAGCCTGCCCAGACCAAAGCGACGTGAAATCGCTCAAGCCCCTGGCCTCGGCCGCGGCCTTGAGCGGCAGCAAGGCACCTCCGGCCAGCGGGAATGCCGGCGCCGCCTCGGATATCGGCCCAAGCTCGCGCATCAAGCGATTGATGATGCTGCGCGCCGGGCGACCGGTGAAAAGATTGGTTAGGGCGGTGTCGTCGTCGCGGGCGGTTGCAAGGGCCTGCCGATTGAGCGGCGGCACGTTGGCCTCCGGGCAGAACAGGTAGGCGGTCCCGATCTGGACGGCACTGGCTCCTAAGGCGAATGCGGCGGCAATGCCGCGTCCGTCGGCGATGCCGCCGGCGGCGATCACCGGCACCGACACGCAGTCGACGACTTGGGGCACCAGCGCCAAGGTGCCCGCCTGGGCGGCTAGATTGTCGGTGAGAAACATACCGCGGTGACCCCCCGCCTCGTAGCCTTGGGCGATGATGGCGTCGCAGCCGTGCTGCTGCAGCCACATTGCCTCTCGCGCGGTGGTTGCCGAGGCGATCACCTTTGCGCCAGCGCGCTTCACGCGCTGCAACAACGGCGGCGGTGGCAGGCCGAAGTGGAAGCTCACGACTTCGGGTTTGAACTCCTCGACGATTGCGCAGGTCTCTGCCGAAAAGGGCGTGCGGTCGGAGCGGGGCGTCGGCTTGTTGGCATCGAGGCCGAGTTCCGCATAGTAAGGGGCTAGGCGTTCCTTCCATCTTGCTTCGCGTGCGGCATCGAGCTGAGGGGGCAGGTGCGTGAAGAAGTTGAGGTTGAGTGGTTTGCGCGTGCGCTGTCGGATCACTCCCAACACGGCGCGCACCTGCTCGGGAGTGGACATGGCGCTGCCGAAGGCGCCGAGACCGCCCGCCTCCGATACCGCGATCGCCAGCTCCGGCGTCGAGGGTCCGGCCATGGGCGCGAGCAGGATCGGGTGTTCGATCTCAAACAAATCGAGGATCTTGCGGTCGGGCCACTTGGACATCTGGGGAAGGCTCATCGTTGCGTGGCGGCCAGCGCCTTTTTCAAAGCTTTGGTTTCCTCAAAACGCTTGGTTGCGTCGCGCATCACCGCCCCGATGCCAAGCATCCGATTTTCGGCATCGCGGAACGGGACGATCGAGAACTCGATGGAGATGCGCGAGCCATCCTTGCGCACGGCAGGCACCGCCAAGAGCTCGCCCGCCGCGTAGCGGGATTGCCCCGTGCGCATGGTATTGGCGTAACCCTGCCAATGGCGCGCGCGCTGGCCCTGGGGAACGATAATATCGAGCGATTGTCCCACGGCTTCGGCCGCCGAATGGCCAAAGAGGCGTTCGCAGCCTGCGTTCCAGAAGCGGATGATGCCCTTTGCGTCGGCAAACAGGATGCCGTCGGGCGTGTTGGCGAGAAAGCGAGCCTCGAAATCTGGAATGGGCATGGCCTGCCAAATGGAACGCGGAATCGTGGTTGCGCCGCAGCACGGGCCAGCTTGCCGCAGCACCTGAGGTCAGGTGTTGGTGTAAGGCGAGGCTGCACCGCGCGGCAGCCTAGCATCACGCCTCCGACTTGGGGAGCCCGCCTGTCGGCAGCTGTCAGGATAGTTTGGCCAACCAGCCGGCGCGGGCCTCCTCTCCGCGCCGCGTCTCGGCTAACCCTGGCGTGTTGCCGCCTCCTGGATCCCAACCATGCGGATCGTTGCCTGGAATTGCTGTATGGCGCTGCACCGCAAGTTCGACGCGATCATGCGCCTGCGGCCCGATATCGCCGTCATTTGCGAGTGCGCCGAACCGCAGCGTCTCGCCGCCTTCGGCGCGCTCAAGGCTGTGAGCGGTGACCCGGTATGGATCGGCGACAATCGCAACAAAGGGCTCGCCGTCTTCACCTGCAACGGATACCGCGCCCGGCTCGCGGAGCCTTTCTACCCGACACTTCGCCATATCGCGCCCGTGCACATCTCCGGACCCGTCGAGTGCAATCTGCTTGCCGTCTGGGCCCAGAATGCCAGCGCCGGCATCAATCGCAAACACCAGCTCGGTCCGCTGCGGCGCGCGCTGAGCAAGTACAAAAGTTTTCTGACGGAGCGAGCAAGCATCGTCGCGGGAGATTTCAACAACAACGTCTTCTGGCATCGGCCTGGTTGGCGAATCAACCACGCTAACGCCGTTGCCTCGCTGGCCAAACTTGGCCTGATCAGTGCCTATCACGCACTGCGTGGCGAGATGCAGGGCGGTGAGAGCGTGCCGACGCTCTATTGGCGCGACCGCAAGAAAGACGGGCCTTGCTATCACATCGACTACATCTTTCTCAACGCGCCGATGTTGGCGTACGTGAGCGAGTTGGCTGTCGGCAGTTATGACGATTGGTGCGGGTCCGGGCTCAGCGATCACGTTCCCATTGTGGTCGACCTGAACCTTTGCAACCCTCAGCCCTCGCAACCGCTCCCGCGCGGTCCCGGCGGGGTCGACGGTCGTCGTCGCAGCTCGCCCGTTGGCTCCACGGCCGCATAGTATTGTGGCGCTTCACGACGATCGAACATACCGTAGTCGCGGACCACGCGGACGCGGCGTAGCCTGGCGCCGGCTCGCAACGACAGGCCCCGCTCGAAAGCTTCCGCCGCGGCCTGGTCGCGCCATGACATCAGCAAAATTGCATCGCCAGGCGTCAGTACGGCGTCGAACACCTCCCAGGCGACGAGGCCGGAAGCCGCAGGCACCAATCCCAACCAGCGGGCGACCTCGTCCGAGGCGGCCCGTGCCACTGCGGCCGCTTGCGGTCGTTTGGCATCGATCAGGATTACGGTGGTGCCGGCACCGACTGCGGTCTCGTCAAGTCGCTCCTCCCGCAGCACGTGGCCCGCCGGCGGCTGGCTGTCCTTGGTCAGCTGACCCACGCGCAGGTGATAGTCGAGGAATACCTCGGAGCGCCCCTTCCTTTGCACCTCATGATGCTCACCCTGCGTGCGCCAGCGCACCAGCGACTTCTCATCGCGCCAGCTTGAGAGCGACAGCAACCATCCCTCACGCGTCAGGCTGCGGTAGCGAATGTTTTCGATAAAACCATCGATCCTTTCGAGCTCGGGTTTGAGCGATTTGGCATATCCGAGATAGGCATCCCAGCAATCGGGCCTCGGATGAACTTCGAAGAGTACGCAAAACATCGCTGCCTCATGCGGATCACTCGAGCGAGGCTTTCACCTGCTGCGCCCATCCACGTTCGCCGCGCGCTACCGGCGGCAATGCCGGCGAACCGCAACTGTCGGAGCCACCTCTCGGCGCTCAATTCCGCTGCTGCGCCGCGATCGCCTTGAAGTCGTAGGTGGGATAGAACTCGGTTCTGAAGCCACCCCAGGCGCTTTCTTCGATGGCGCGGTTGACTTCCCGCAGGCGCTCAGGGGGCACACGCAGCGTGACCACCTGGCCGACACCCATCATCACGTACCAGGAGACCACTTCGATTCCTTCCGGTGGGAACTTCTTGAAGTAGCCACTTGCCTGCAGATGTTGGTTGATCTGATCGAGTGTCTTGGATTGGTCATGACGGAGAAAGATGGTGAGGAGGAAGCTGCCCTTGCTTACATCGGAGCTGCCGGCTTGTTGTGCGTGCGATCCCTCAAAAGGCAAGCCGAGAAGCGCGACGGCCGCCAACGCCGCCAGCACTCTCAATCGGACGGTTGCTATCATGGCACACCTGGTCTCGTTGCGGGGGTGTTTGCGAAAAAGCGCGCGGTTGCGCTGCAACTGCAACGCCCGAACGGGGCGCGTGTTCCTTTGCCGGCGCCGGCACCTGCTTCGGCCGGCGCGAGGCGGCTTTCCCCGCCGTGGCGGATCAGAGCCCCGGGGCCCGCCGACCCCAGCCAGGAGTTAGCGCAGGGGCGGTGTGTAAACGCACTCCAATTTCAAGCCATCGGGGTCGGAGAAAAACACGGCATAGTAACCCCGGCCGTTGTTGTACTGAGGGTAATCGGCCGGGGGATCCAGGATCGTGGCCCCGATGGCGCGCACGGTCTCGTGCATGCGGTCGACCTCCGCGCGGCTGTCGACGGCCCATGCAACATGATGTAGGCCGGGAGAATAGCGGTCATGCTGGCGTTGCGCACCCTGGGCGCTCGCCTTGACGATGCCGATCGAATGTACGCCCAGTTCGGATTCCAGGTTCCAATCGTAGCCACGTGTGCCCTTTCGTTCGAGCCGGTAGCCCAGGGCCGAGAGCACCGTGTCATAGAAGCTAAACACCTGATCCGGATCACGCACGGTTAGATCGAGGTGATGAATGACGCCACGCATTGGTCTGACCCTCAAAGCTCACAAATTGACGCGCGTCAGTGGCGCGCTTGCCGCCGGCACGCTGCGGAAAAAGTCGCTGAGTGCCTCGGCCGTTGCCAGCGGCGCGCTTTCCGGAAAGAAATGGCCTCCCTCCAGCGGCCGGCCCTCAACGTCGTCGGCCCAAGCACGCCAAAGCGCAAGCGGCCCCCCTTGCTCCTGATACCACGCGTCGAGGGGGCCTCGAAGACTCCACAGCACCAAGGTCGGGCAGCGTATGCGACGGCGGCAGGCGCGATCCGCCGCGTCATGCGCGCGATCGAGCGTTGCGGCGGCACGATAGTCTTCGCAAATGGCGTGCGCATGATCAGGCTGCTGCAGCGCGCGCACGTACGCCGCCCGCACCTCCGCGGGAAAGGCACCGGCGGAGGACCCCCACTGGCCCAGTGCATTGTCGATGATGGCCTCCGCGGCGAGACACAAGACCTGTTCGGGAAGGGGTTGCGGCTGAGCCAGCAGCGACCACGGCCAATAGGCCAAAGCGAAGCGCGCATCGGCATGGTGCCACGCGGCCTCGATCGGCAGGATGTCGAGGACGGCAAGCCGGTCGACGCGTTCGGGGTGGTCGAGCGCCATGCGATAGGCAACGCGCCCGCCGCGATCGTGGCCGCACACCGAGAAGTGTCGAAACCCGAGCTTCTCCATCAGCACGATCATATCGCGCGCCATTGCTCTCTTGGCGTACGGCGCATGGTCGCCTGTCGTGGCTGGGCAGCCGCTGCGGCCGTAGCCGCGCAGATCGGCACAGACCACCGAGAAATTGCGTGCCAGCAATGGGGCGACCTGCCGCCACATCAGGTGCGTCTGTGGAAAGCCATGCAGCAGCAAGAGCGGCGGCCCCGCGCCGCCCGCACAGGTGAAGATCGCCGTTTCACCGGTCTCAACCTCCGCCGTTGCGAACTCGTGCATCGCCTTCGATCTTCGGGCTGGTTTGTGCCGACGCGGCGCTCGGCCGTTAAACGGCGCCTGCAAGCCTCTGTTCCGATGCCGCCCGCTGGCGCTGAATTTGGGTCCTGCGGCGCCACGCCACCAGCGGGCAGCCTACGGAGCTGCAGCGCCTTTACGGGCGCGCTCGGCTGAAAGCACAGGGGCGGCGACCAAGGCGTGATCTTGCGGGATGCTACAACTCCACCAGCGGTGCAAAGCCAGCACCGGCGCCGTGCTCCGACGGTCATGGTGTCGACGGCGCGGGCGTGGCGGTTGCTGCAAGCCAGCTCAGAATGACCCCGTTGAGTTCGCGCGGATAGGCATGGCTGAGGTCATCGACCTCGCGCAAGGTTACGGCGGCGCCCGCGCTCGCCAGGGCGTGCTGGGCCTGGTGCGCTAACCCGACGGGAAACATCCAGTCGAGAGCCCCATGAATGATATGGATCGGCAGCCCGCGCAATCGCTCTGGATCGGCCATCTGCGCCAGCAGCGGGTGGAAGGCGGCAGACACCGGTGCAAGGTGCGTGAACGGGGAGTGGGCTGCGAGACCCGAGACGTAGGCGAATGTCCCACCATCGCTCATCCCCGTGAGGAGGAGGCGCATTGGATCCACGTTCCAGCTTGCCCGGATGAAGTCCAACATGCCCAGAAGGTTTGGGGTGTCCGGATCGGGCCCCCCCAACGCCCAGGTGGTTTGCGCGGACGTCGGCGCCGCCAAGATGGCGCCGCGGCTGCGCGCATCCCGCAGCCAGCTCCAGAGAAACTGGCGCCCGGTGCCGCTGCCGCCGTGCAGCGCCGCCACCAGCGGCCAGGGGCGATCGGGCGTATAGTGCTCCGGCACATAGAGCCAGAACCCACCCCGTTCGCCGCCGCCAACGTGCATCACCCCGGTCGTGTCGCGAATCGGCGCTCGCAACAAACGCTGTTGCAAAGCCTGATCCGAACGCAACGATGGATCGAGAAAGAACTGGTTCACAGGCGGCAGGATGCCGGCTAGCGGATAAAGCGCTTCGAGCCCCTTCGGCAACAGGCGCAGGGCGCGGTGGGTCGCGCGCAGATCGCCGCCACCATCGCCAAGCGCAGCACGAAGGCCGGCGAAGGCCTGCAGGGCCGCCGCGCTCGCGGCCTCGAGCGCGCCTGCAAGACCCGACAAAGTCTCGGGCCACGCCGGTTGCCACGTCGTTGCGGATTTCAAGGCCTCCTCGGGCGCCCCGATGCTCGCCATGAGGTTGCTGATGTCGGGCGGATGCAGATGGCGCGCGATGAAAGCGAGCAGCTCAAGGGCGCGCAACAATGGACTGAGCAACGCCTGGACGGCGGCGGACTGCGTCTCGGTCATGACAAGCCCTGGGCTTTCAGTGCGCATGGTGCAAATCCCAGCCGCCAACAGCATCGGCTCTCGGCACCCCGACCTTACACGGTCCGGCCTCGCCGTCAGGGTTTCCACCCGAGCCAGCTACAGATGGCCTCGCCCATGATGAGTTTCTTGTCGGCTTCGGGGATCCAATCGATCTCCAGCAGGTGGCCGACGCACTGCCGCCAGGAGCAGGGCATCTTGGTGATGTCGGTGCCCCAAAACAGCCGGTGGGGACCAAAGGCGTCGTACATAGCGCGGTAGTGACGGTGCAGGCCTTTGAAGGGATAGGCATCGTCGGCGTAGAAGGGGCCGCCCGTCAGTTTGACGGCGACATTTGGAAGTTTGGCCAGTGCGGTCAGTTCCCGCATCTGTGGAAACGCCGCGTCGCCTTTGGCGCCTCTCAGCGCGCCCATATGATCGACGATCAACTTCAAGCCCGAATGTCGTGCCGCGATTTCGCCCAGCTGCGGCAGCCAGTCGCCCGCCAGCAACGCAATGGGCAATTGCGCCTGCTCGGCGGCTGGCCACAGCCAGTCCAGGCTACCGTCCGTGGGCCAGGAGCGGTTGTGCGGCTGATTGAAATAGAGTCGCAAGCCCAGCATCCCCGGGCGCTGTTTCCAGGTCGCGATTTCGACACGACGCTCCGGGTTGTCGAGCACAGGATAGCCAAGGATGGCAAAGCGTTTCGGATAGGCCAGGACCGCCTCGACGGCCTGCTCGTTGGCCTGTGGGTCCCAGCTAACGGGAGGATGCAGGATGGCGCCGTCGATGCCCGCCGCGTCCATGTCGCGGATCGCTTCCTCGACCAGATAGGGTGCGGGGCGGTGTGGCGGGGTCGGCGTGCCCCGGCGCCAAAGGTGGACCTGCGCATCTATGATGAGCATTGCAGTGCTCCCGCTCATGGACCCTGGCGCAGTCGCGCCAGCACTTTCAAGCCTGCATAGCCGTCGGCGGGTTTGAGGCCGACCTTATTCTGGAAGGTTCGCACGGCGGCCACCGTCTCGGGCCCGATGCGACCGTCGGCCCCGCCCGTGTCGAAGCCCCGCGCCGTCAGCAGGCGCTGCAGCTCTTGCGCTTCGGCAAGCGTGGGGATGCGCTCACCGCCCGGAAATTGCTGAACGAACGGGCCCTCGCCGCGAATGCGGTCGGCAAGATGGACGGTGGCCAACGCGTAGCTGTCCGCCGGGTTATAGGATCGCACGGCGCGGAAATTCTGGGTGATGAGAAAGGATGGGCCGGCGGCGACCGGCTGCCAAACGCTGGCCCGCTCGCCGGGGCGCGGAAACGGGCGGCCGTTGGCGCGGCCGACGCCCAGCGTTTGCCAGGCCGCGATAGTCCGCATGCCTCCCGGCTTTGCGTTGGCGGGAAGGCGCACCTCGTAACCCCAGCCTTCGTTTTGCCGATAGCGACCACGCTTGAGGAGGTACTGCGCCGTTCCCGCAAAGGCATCCGCCGGCGATCCGAACGGCGAAATCTTGCCATCGCCGTCGGCATCGACGCCCATGTTGAGCCAAACCTCCGGCATCCACTGGGTGTGCCCCATGGCACCGGCCCAGGAGCCTAGCATCTCCTGTTCGTGAGCCCAGCCGCGATCGATAATGAGGAGGGCGTTGAGCAACTCTTGCTCCCAGTAGGCGCGCCGGCGCGGCTCGCCCCAGGCCAGGGCGGCAAGCGCGGGAAGCACCGGCCGCATGTGCTTGCGGTTGACCACCACGTCGCCGAATGCCGACTCCATGCCCCACAGCGCCAGCATCAGGTAACGGTCGACGCCATACTGCCTCTCGATGCGCTCAATCAGTGCGGCATGCTGGCGCGCCCGTTCTTTGCCGGTGATGATGCGCCAGTCGGAGACGCGGCGATTGACGTACTGCCACATCGGTTCTTGGAATTCCGGTTGTGCGCGCTGCAAGCCGTACACCGACGTGTCGGGCTTGATGTGGCCCATAACCCGGTGATAGGTCGCTTCCGAGACGCCGCGGGCGCGGGCGCGTGGCCGAAATCGCTCGACCCACTGCTGAAATGTCAGCGCCGAGACTTGCGCTGAGGCCGTGCCGGCACTGACGAAGGCGGCAGCGGCGCCAAGCCCGGCGGCGAGGAGGCTGCGGCGGGCAATCCGAGGCGTGCGGATGCTGCGCTGGGGTTGCGGGTTGGGGCGCTCGCGCCGATCAAACTGTTGGCGTTGAAGCTGCATAGGCGGCGGTGACACTGTCTCCCGGAGGGGACCCCAGGATGGCCCCAGGATGGCCCTAGGATATCTTAACCGCTTCCCAAGACCTGCAAAGGGCGGCGGTGTGTCAAGCCGATCGCCACCAGCAGGCGGCGCGGACCGGCGGTTCGGAATTGCGGGTCGGCACTTGCCGCTTTGCGAGGTCATTGCGGCGGGAGGCAGCCGCGGAGAAGGTTTTGACAGCATCTCACATTGGCGGTGCCTTGCCCGTGGGCAGGAGGTGGCAAGCGCCGCCCTTTTTTTAAACGTCCCCCCTGCGGAATGTGAAGACGAGGTCGGCGGCTTGGCGCGGCTTGCGTGCAGCGCGAACCCCTTCAGCTTCGCGGCAAGCCTTTGGCGGTGAAGCGCGCTTGGCAGCGCGAGACCTCTCCCGCATGTGGGGAAGGTGGCAAAAAAAGAGCGGTAGCTTGACCGCTGTCCCGCTAGCCGTGCCACGTTATCCTTGTAAATGGCGGAGCGCTCGCCACGTCAAGGAGTGTGATAGGGGTAGCATCTCGACCGTGTTGGCCGGGTGCCGTGCTGGGCGGAGCCCCGCTGCAGTTAGGCGCAGCGCTAGAGGTGAGACATGGAAAAGGATTTCCCCAGCGGTTGGATGTGGTCCCACGCATTCGACATGCTGGCGCGGGCCGAGCACATGCATCGGGAGATATTTCGCCCCGGCGGCTCCTCACGTCGGCCGGCTTGGGAGCCACCTGTTGATATTCTGGAGACGCCGGAAGACGTGCTGGTGCTCGTGGCGCTTCCGGGCGTCATTCCCGAGCAGGTCGAGGCGGTCATCGAAGGCAACGAGCTGGTCATTGGCGGGACCCGCGTGCTGCCACGCGAATGGCGCACCGCCGTCATTCATCGGCTGGAACTGCCCCAGGGCCATTTCGAGCGCCGTATCCGTTTGCCTGCCGGCCGCTATCGGGACGTTCACCGCTCAACCAGTAATGGCTTGCTGGTGATCACGCTGCGGAAGGCGGAGTGAGCCCGTGGCCGAGCTAGAAGCAAAGGATGCGCCGGGCGCGGCGGCGGGTTTGCCATCGGACGCCCTGATGATCGTTCCGGTCCGCAATACCGTGCTGTTTCCGGGCATGGTTCTGCCGATCAGTGTGGGCCGACCCGGCTCGATCGCCGCTGCCCAGCAAGCGGTGCGCGAGCAGCGTCAGGTCGGCATTTTAATGCAGCGCGAGCAGGCCCAAGAGGATCCGCAACCTGGGGACCTATACCGCGTCGGCACCGTTGCCAATCTGGTGCGCTACGTTACCGCCCCTGACGGCAACCACCACCTCATCTGCCAAGGCGACCAGCGCTTCCAGATCATGGATTTTCTGGAGGGTTGGCCGTTCCTGGTGGCCAAGGTTGCCCGCATTCCCGAGCCCGCCTCGCGCAGTGCCGAAATCGAGGCGCGCTTCCTCAATTTGCAGCGGCAAACGCTCGAGGCGTTGCAGCTTCTGCCGCAGGTCCCCGCCGAATTGCTGGCTGCAGTGCAGTCAATCACGACGCCGACGCAGTTGGCGGATTTTGCCGCCGCCTACATGGACGTGAAACCCGAGGACAAGCAGGAGATTCTCGAAACCATCGATGTCGCGGCGCGGATGGATAAGGTCTCGCGCCTGCTCGCGCAGCGCATCGAAGTATTGCGGCTTTCGCAGGAAATCGGGCGCCAGACCAAGGCCGCGCTCGACGAGCGCCAACGGGAAGTACTGCTGCGCGAACAATTGGCGGCGATCCGCCGGCAATTGGGGGAAGGCGAGGAGGGCAAGGCTGAGATCGCCGAATTGAGCGAGGCGATCGGCAAAGCCAGAATGCCCAAGGACGTCGAGGAGCAGGCCCGCAAGGAATTGCGGCGGCTCGAACGCATGCCGGAAGCGTCGGCCGAGCACGGCATGGTGCGCAGCTATCTGGACTGGCTCGTCGAACTGCCGTGGCAGCTGCCCGAAGAGCAGCCGATCGACATCGCCGAGGCGCGGCGGATCCTCGATGAGGATCACTATGGTTTGGCCAAAATCAAACGCCGCATCGTCGAGTTCCTTGCCGTTCGTAAGCTGGCGCCACAAGGCAAGGCTCCGATTCTATGCCTGGTCGGGCCGCCCGGCGTGGGCAAGACGTCGCTCGGGCAATCCATTGCGCGTGCGATGGGCCGCAAGTTCGTGCGCGTCAGCCTCGGCGGCGTGCACGACGAGGCCGAGATTCGCGGACACAGGCGCACCTATATTGGGGCTTTACCCGGCAACATCATTCAGGCCATCCGCAAGGCGGGTACGCGCAATTGCGTGATGATGCTCGACGAGATCGACAAGCTCGGGACCGGCATTCAGGGCGATCCGGGGGCGGCGCTACTGGAAGTGCTGGATCCCGAACAGAACGGCACCTTCCGCGACAACTACCTGGCCGTGCCGTTCGACCTCAGCCGCATTGTGTTCATCACCACGGCCAACCTCCTCGACACCATCCCGGGCCCATTGCGTGACCGCATGGAGATCATCACGCTATCGGGGTATACCGCCAGTGAAAAGCTTGAGATTGCGCGTCGCTATCTCGTCCGCCGCCAGCTTGAGGCCAACGGCCTCAAACCGGAACAGGCCGAAATCACCAACGAGGCTCTAGGCGCGATCATTCAGCACTACACGCGCGAAGCCGGCGTGCGCAACCTCGAACGGGAGCTCGGCAAGGCCCTGCGCCATACCGCCGTGCGTATCGCCGAAGGTCAAAGCGGACCCATCCGTATCGATGTCGACAGTCTCGCCACCGTGCTCGGTCCTCCCCAGTTCGAGAGCGAGCTGGCGATGCGCACAAGCGTCCCCGGCGTCGCCACCGGCCTTGCCTGGACGCCGGTCGGCGGCGACATCCTGTTCATCGAGGCTACGCGCGCCCCGGGGAGTGGCAGGTTGATCCTTACCGGTCAGCTCGGCGAAGTCATGCGCGAGAGCACGCAGGCGGCGCTCAGCATCGTAAAGAATTGCGCCGCCGATTTCGGCATTGATGCGTCGCGCTTCGAAAAGATGGACATTCACGTGCACGTCCCGGCGGGTGCCATTCCCAAGGATGGCCCGAGCGCCGGCGTCGCCATGTTCATGGCGCTCGTCTCGTTGATGATGGATAGGACCGTGCGCAGCGACACCGCCATGACGGGCGAGATCAGTCTGAGGGGCCTTGTGCTCCCGGTCGGCGGCATCAAGGAGAAGGTCGTGGCGGCGGCCCGCGCCGGCATTTCGCGGGTGATGCTGCCGGCGCGCAATCGCAAGGATTTCGAGGAGATTCCGGAGGAGGTCCGCGCCAACATGCAATTTGTCTGGCTGGAAAGGGTCGATGAGGCGATGGCCGCCGCTTTGCAGCCGTCCGCCGAGCCCGCCGCCGAGCCGCGTCGGACGGGAACTTGATGGATCGCCTTTTTTTGCCGGTTTTGCTGGCGCCAGGCGCGTGAAAGATTGCGGCGGCGGTGCCTCAGGTGTGAAACTTGAGGCCGTCGACGACCTTGTCGATGAGCTTGCGCTCGGCGCGAAATGCCAAGCCGACCAGCTTGAGATCGGGACGCAAGGCGACCTTGACGGCAGCTCTGTTGGCGGCATCGTGCGTCGTTGCAAACATCTCCTCGGTATAGACCGCCGCCTTCACGTTGCGCGCAATCGCCCGATCGAGGGCCCTCGTGAGGGCTGGGCGATCGGCGCCGTAGATGAGGATCGGTTCGCCGATCAGAGGGTGATAGGGCGTGCCGGACGCATCTTCGTATGGCGCTCCGATCGAGGCGGGATAGGCAGCGGCGATGCCGCTGGCCAAGAAGGCTGCAACGTTAAGCTTCTGCCATGGCTCCAGATCGCTGCGGATGACGATGGCAATCTTGGTGGCAAATCTGATCGCCGGCTCGCTCAAGGACCAGCCCTCCACGCTAGAATGATGCAAGCTAGGCCGGCGGCCAGCAGGCCAACGCCGATTGCGACCCGCCAGACAGCCGGAGCCGGGAGAAGTTTTTCGGCGGTTACCAAGGCCGTCAAGGCGGCCACCCAGCGCAAGTCCATGACGGCGACCGCGAAGAGCAATAGCATCAGGCCGGCACAGCAACCCAGGCAGAACAGCCCGTGGCGCAGACCCATGACCACGGCGCCGAGATTACCGTCACGCCATTCGCTGAGGATGAAACCCTCGGTCGAGCGGCAATAAGTGAGACATCGCTCCTTGAGCGGGCTGAATTGATAAAGTCCAGCGGCCAAGAAGAGCACGGCCGACCAGTAGAGGGAAGCCGACTGCATCATGGTGGTGAGCAGCCCGATCGTTTGGAGTAACCACTGCAGGCCCGTGGCCACCAGCGAAAATCCCACCCAGGCGAGCAGGTAGCCAAGAAGAAACACGGGCGTTGACACATTGGGCGCGCTGCGTTCGCGCCGGCGACGATTGATGGTCGCAAAGGCTGTGACCATCGGGCTGGCACCCGGCACCATCATGGCCGCCATCATCGACGACCACATCAACAACAAGAGGAGAGCATCGAGCGGCCTCCAGGATGACCCCATACCGTTCATGGACATGTTCATGTCCCGCCACATCGCCGCTTCCATCGCGTCCATTTGCATGGCGTGCAGGATGGTCAGCGCCCAGGCCAAGCCGGCCACCAGCAGCAGAAGTGCCAGCACAAGGATGCGCTCGCGTTGTCGGAGCGTGGCGGTGCCCAGCTCTGAAGTCACTGGACCTTGAGGGGTTGGCGCCAGCTGAACGTCTTGGGGCCGCGCAGGTCGAAGGCGATGTGCTTGGAAGAGCGCTCCGACCAGTCGAAGTTGCGTCCAAAGGCACCGGTGACGATGTTGCGCTTGGCCTGGCCAACCGTGAGAAAGCCCGGCACCACCTCGGGTCGCGGGGCATTGTAGATGCGACAGGTATCCCCGTCGGGGACCATGTATTTGCGGAACGGACCGCCGAGCCCATCCACCATGCCGGGTACTTCGACTTTCCAGTTTTCGGCATCGTGGGTGACGGTCATCGGCACGAAGGCCACGCCGTCGAGCCTGAGCGTCAGATCGCGCCATGCCGAAAAGGCGCCGCCGGCATGGCCCGTGAAAATCTTCTCAAGCGCGAGGCGCTCCTCAGGGTTGGCGCGGTCGTCGATCAAAAAGCCAAACTCCCGGTTCTTCTCAAAGACGTTACCTTCCCAATGCATGACTAAGACCACGGCCAGGTCCTTGGCAAATTTGAGGTCGCCATAGGTGCCGTCATGGATGAGCCAGGTGAGGACGCCCTCACAGAACCCGTAGGTGGGGTTAGAGCCAAAATTGCACGGACAGCCGATGGCGCAATTGCAGAGGTCCCACCAATCACCGGTGAGCCGCCACTCGGGGATGGGAACGTCGTTGGGCGCTGACATGGGCGTTCGCGATCGGGCTGGGTAACGGGTGCCAATCAGAAATGTGCCGAGAAATGTTAGGGCGCTGGGTTAGTGGCGGCAAGCGCCGAAGGATTGGCGTTTGCCGAAGGGAACGGCGATCTGGCGCCAATGCGGCCAGGCGACGGGGTCACAAGGCCCGCATCCACTGGTGCACATCCCCAAGTGCCGCTGAGCACGCCGAGCCTTAACGGCAGCGCAGAAGGTCGAGCAGGCCACCCCAGCCGCCGAAGCCGGGGAACGCGTTGCCATTTATGCACGTTGCACTCGACCACAGCAGCAAGATCTCCGCTCCATCCATGAACGCCAAGCAAGGAAAGAAACCGCCCCACAGATCGAGCACGGGCGCCAAGGCCGTTCGGCGCGCCATTGCCAAGAGCAACCCCACCAAAGAGCCACCGACGGTGGGCAAGCCGGTCATTATTGATCCGGTTGCGCCGGCCAAGCCCACTCCGGCAGACCGCAAGACGCCGGAGCGACGCAAGGACGAGGACGACCGGCACTGAGGCTTTGCCAGGTGTGCCTGCCGTGACGCGGCGAAGCCGTATGGGGCGCCGGCCCCCGGTCGGAATGCGCTTGGGGCCTATGGGCGGCGCCTGCCCAATCGAGCTCATTCGACGCCTTGCGAGCGAGCAAGCGCTCGGTGGGTGCGAGGTAGCGTCGCTTGTACCGAAGTAAGCATTTGATTTTCCTTGCTAAGAAGCTACGGGCGGGACCGGCTCCTCGCCAGCATCGCGCTGCCAGGACCGCATACGGGCTCCCTTTGCGCGCGATCGCGCCGGTCGTCGCCGCGATCTCCAGGTGCACGCTTTTTTTTCCGCCAAAGAGCCCGCGTTCCGCAGGTCGGTTTCGGCGCAGCGGCGTCTTGGAGCCCGGCTGGTTCCGTGCCATATAGCGCCGTCGCCGGACCGTAGGGCTTTGAACACGGCTCCGCTCCCTTCGTCTATCGGTTAGGACGTCAGATTTTCAATCTGAAAAGACGGGTTCGACTCCCGTAGGGAGCGCCACCTGGGGGCCAAATTCTCGAGCGTTCTCAACATCGTCACTGCTTTTCTGGGCGTCAGTCACCGCCTGTGCCCGTTTTGATCGGGCGGCGACCTTAGCCATCGCAGCTTCCGCCATGCGCTCTTGCTCGCCGGCGCACCCAGAACGGCGCTCGGCAAAGACAAAAATCGACAGCGAGTTTACGCGGGCGAAATCGGAACTGATCCGCCTCAGGATCGAGGCGAAGCGAAAAACGCTCGTGTCCACCAGGCGATAGGGGACATGAGCTGGTCATAGGATGCTTCATATCCAAGTTGAGCAGCATAGCGCCCCGCATTGCTGGTATTGCCGACAACAATCTGGTAGTGCGGCGCGAGGGTCGAGGAAATCCTTTTCGAGGGCCAGGAAGGTAACGTTTTCAATAAATTTGCAGACGAAGCCGGCGAGCCACCTGCGGAGGCGCCCCAGACAACACAGAAAAGGATGAGCTTGTGTCATGACCGAGGAGGAAGGCCGGCAACAGGTGAGCGTGCCGACGCTTTCATTGCCACCCTCGGCGAGCTGACTGCCTCCACCGCCGTTGATCCGGTACGGTGAAGTGAGGCTCGTCGCGGGCTGGGTCGGATTGCCGATACGGTGGACGCGGTCGACTACATTACATTCCGCAACCTGGCGAACCTTGATGCAGCCATACATGGCTTGTTGTTGGACGTGATTGAGGTGCAGTTGAAGTTTGTCGGTAAGGACTTTGTGCTGGACATGATCACGGATGCGCCGGCGCTTATTGAAGGACTGCCTCGGCCATTTCTCAATTTTTGGAAGGAACGGCAACTCCACTAAGGCGCGCGGCCCCAACACTGCGGTTCCCTTTTGTGAGTTTCAGGGTTGCCCCCGATTTGGCCGCCATCGCCCGGAGCCTAGTCTGCCGTCTCTCCACAACAACCTGGCAAGAGGTATTTACAATGCGAGTAGTATTCTACGCCGGATTGGTGGCATTGCTTTTGACGCCCTCTGTGCCTGACGCTCGCGCGCAAACGGCAGGATCAACGAGGCTGGGTGTCTCCGCTGTCGAGCTGAATGACGTGATAAGCGGATGGAGCGTGCAGCGACAGTTGCTCTGGCAGCCCGTCTATAACGACCAGGACGAAAGGATCGGCAAGATCGAGGACATCATTCTCAACAAGGAACGGACTGCCTCTTACGCAATCGTCAGTATTGGAGGCTTTCTCGGTCTGGGCTCGCACGATGCTGCCATCCCGGCTGGCCAGTTTCAGTTGAAAAATGATCGCCTGGTACTGCCCGGCGCAACGAAGGACCAACTACGCGCCATGCCGCCCTTCGAATATTCGCGCATATATTCCCCTGAGAGTGACCAGGCGAGGACGCCGGGGGAGGGCGACGGCTGGACGCGCGCGGGAGGTTACTCAAGGCCGTAACGCTCTATTGGCGCGGATTAGTTGGCCGAGGGTCTCGGCTGAACAACGCAACCCGCGAGCAGATGGCCCACACAGAGACAGAGCGCAGAGGCGGGCGAACCATCTGGATGACGCGACATGGCTCGCCCTGACGCGGCAGTAAGGCGGAAGCTAGTTCTGTCCGCGTGTTGGAAGCGGCAGCCCGGTAGGCTCGGGGCGCATCGGCGCTACACTGATCCCAGTTTGGCCATCGCCGTCTCGGTCATCCGTTTCTGCTCGACGGCTGTGACGAATTTCTGCGCCTGGGCCAGCGTGACGTGTCCTGGAATGGTGACGCTCGCACAGCTCACGCGGTTAGAGGCTCGCATTGACGCGTTGGCCAACAGCATGATCCCGAGCCCGCGCATCCGCTACCACGTTGAAATTGGTCTGGATTCAGCCTTACGAGAGTGTTGTTGGGCAGTGACGGCAACGAGCGAACTGTTCGAGGAGAACGCGGGCAATACGTTGGGTCAAGATTGCGCGTCGCGCTGCTTTGCCACCCCCGAAGCCGCACTGACATGGGCCAGGGACGGCGCATCAGGGATGATGGCCCACATCGACACCATTCCTCAGCAAGACAGTGCGGCACCTACAGTGAGGCGAACTGGGTGATCCATAGTCTTCCGTGCCGATTTGCGAGGTTATCCCGATGGGTCGGGCGTCGTCGGCAGCTTACACAAGGCAAGTTCGGTAGCGGGATAGCGCAGGGCCACACACCGATCCTCGGCCTCCCCCCGTCGCCGGGATCGGACACGTCAGCGACACCTTCCCTCAGTCGCAGAACGATTTTGTGTGGCCCTGCTGCTTCATCAAACCACGAGACAGCGATGCGCCGGCCTGATGGACATCCGGGCCCATGTGTGACGCCCTACGCGCTCCTAGGTGGGTCTTCTCGTCGCTGGGCGTGATCTGGAAAGAGACCAGCCCCCCTCTCACCCTTGCCAAACGGTCTTAGGGGGCCACTGGTGGTTTTCCTGGGCTCGCAACCATTCTTCTGTGAGCTTTTTTGTCGTGACCAGGGTCTGACGGACTCGCCCTACGCAATCGACGGATTGGGGTGGCGGCGTCGCCGAGCCAGGAGCGCAGAGCCAACCTCGGACTTTCCAGCACCACCATCGCGACCAAGATGCCACCACCAATCACCATGATGCCTGCCATGAGGACGATGACGAAGCTGTGAAAGTTCATGTGAACCGATCCGGTCTTGGCAGCGCGCGGCCCACAGATGGCGGAAAAGATGGGGCACGCGATCTAGGGAGACTAGCATGAGAGGGACCCGCGCTTCGGATCAATCATTATGGGACCCGAACCCCCATCTCTTGAGATCTTAACGGACTGGCGATCTGGCTCGAGCTTTGGGCTTTCGGAGTTTGCCAGTGCCGACCCGCTCAGCGTTCCCAGTAGAACACGCGCGGCAGCGCACGCTCGGCTCCATTCAGTGGCTAAAGTGCATTTTGCAGCGTAAATGCGGCATTTTTACAAGAAATCGCGGGGGTTTAATTGGTGACAAGTGGCCATCTACTGTCGCGTCTCGACCGACGATCAGTCTTGCGAGTGCCAGGAAAGGGATTTGCGGGCGTTCGCCGAGACGTGCCGGCCACAAGATCGTGGCCGTCTTCAAGGAGACTGCGTCAGGTGCCGATAACGTGCGCCCCGAGCGCGCCAAGGATCCTGGCGTTGCCAGAGCTCATGAGATCGACGCCATCCTCGTCACTGAGCTGAGCCGCAGTACCCAAGACCTTGTCCAACCGATCGACGATCTGCACGGCTGGAGGGTTAGTGTCCTGGCTCAGACGGGCCTCAGCTTCGCTCCCAGCACAGCGAGCGGCTGATGCGCACTATCACGGCCGGCCTGGCTGAATTCGAAATCATGCCTGGCGGCGGCTCTAGTCAGGGGCATCAAACTCGGCCGCCAGCTGGGTCAACACCCTCCAAACAAGAAGACCAAGCGGGTGCTCGGCATGCATGCCGACGGGCTGTCCTATCGGCTCATTGCCCGCAACGTAGGATGGGCAAGACCACAGTGATGGAGATTGTCAGGCGGGGCGTCGGGCGATGACTAGAGGCGATTGGCCTTGCGGTCGCGATCGGTAGCGTCGTGGCCTTTGTTCTCAAACCATTGTCGGCCGACAGCAACCCGATGCGTCTTGGCCGACGCGCTACCGCCCCTCCTTGGCCGTGCTCGGGCCTCGGAAGACCAGTTTCGCAAGTTTCCGATCGACGGCGAGTTGCTCGACGGCGTGGAGCGGCGAGCTTGCTCCGTGAGGGAAGTTACGAAACTCAGACCATGCGCCGCTAAAACGCACTTGCACGACGCCGGAACTGTGATGCTGGGCGATGCAGAGAACGGTTGCGTTGGGTGGGGGCGCTTCGGCAGAGTGGGTGACAAAGAGTGCTTCGCCATTAAAGTAGACGTGAAAGCACTCGCCGCGATTGACAGAGGCGAGATAGGCGGCATGTGTAACCATCGCATGATAGTCATTATGCGCGCGTGCATTCGCATCGCGTGATGGCATGTTGTGTTATGTTGCTCCTAGTGCATTGGGCCTGAAGCGCTACTGAATACCGCATACCAACCGGTTTCCTGCCTGACTGGTCCAAGTCGGGCGAGTCCATCCTGCGTCATTGGAATAGTTCGCCTGCTTCCTTCGTCGTCGGTTTAGGCGCGCCAACCTTGCAGCAGGCAGTATGTCTTGTTTCGCTCCAGAGCTGAGCAGCGAAGGCAATTTATTGTCCGTGTATTCGCGTCCTCAATCAGCGCGACAAGTCGATTTTCCACCGGGTTCGCGCGCTCGAGAGTGGGCGGGTATCAGCGTCGGCGGATGGCTTCGCGGCGGACGTGGCGGCGGGCGGATGTGGTCACGCATCTGCCGTTAATCATGTGCATACCGTGCCGCATCCTTCGCGGACTTGTGTGATCATGTTGTCCCGCTGATCAAGCGGCGTGAGTGACATGGCTTGCGCAGATGTTGTGCGGCCAAGGCAAAGACAACAGCGATCAACTGATCATTCTAATGGGAACCTTCAAAGAGCGTTTCTTGAAGCATGTTGATCTGGTTACGCGCGGCGCGCCTTTGGAAAAAGCCTCGGATAGCAAAACGAGCGCTACAACACTCGTTTTATGAACTGCGTCCGACGAAGTGAAAATGGGTACATGTACCGACTTTCCATGGTACGATAACGTACGGTGAGACCTTATGCGGCACTAAATCAAGGCGCCGCGACGCGCCGTTGTAGGCGCTGCCCATCCCAACATTGGAAATATCGCGCGGAGGTTTGCTAACGTCTCGCGACGGTCGCTGCGCCCTTTTCACTTTGAAGCGGAGGCTGAGGGGGCGAGTTATGACCAGGCACGACGAGCAATTCAGCGGCAATAGCAGCCAAGTCTGGGACGCTGAGCGGCGGCTGGTGGTCCAGCAGATTTTTATCGGGCGGCTACACGTCTCGGGAATGATACCCGCTCTGCGGACGAGACCTTGGAAGTCATGCGCGACATCCTGCGTGAGCTCTATTGCGCGCGCAGTCTGTTGCGTCGCAAGGGCGTGCCCCGCAATGGCGCTCCGGAGGCGCCGCTGTGCATCAGAATGGCCAGAGCAGGCGCTAGCGGCCAACTCGTCGCAGTCGCGGATTATGGTCGCCCATGGTTCGTTGCGTTCGTCGGCTCGGCGTCGGCACTCATTCGCAATCTCGGCGCGCAATTCGTACACCAGGGCATCGGCCCTCCATCGCAGACTAAGTCACGCCCAGAGGGCCGGCCACTAAGTGAAGATAGTCTCGGACCATAACCTACTGGCGAGGCGGCGAGTTTAGTGGCGTCGATGACCGTCAATTCGGATCGTGGATGTTGCAGCCGTCCCTCAAGTGCATCGAGGAGGCCAGTCGGGGCGGCCGCCCGCCACTACGCTAGCTGGGTCGTAGCTGGATCGCCGTCGGGTCAGCTCACCGAGGTGGACCT
Organism: uncultured Alphaproteobacteria bacterium; assembly: GCA_963770295.1. GTDB lineage: Bacteria > Pseudomonadota > Alphaproteobacteria > Rhizobiales > Hyphomicrobiaceae > AWTP1-13. The sequence continues at coordinate 24,694 of CAVYPA010000009.1, read as the reverse complement.
TCCGTGATTTGTCCGATTTCGTACATACGTGCTAAGCTGCCGCCATCTCATCCCCTAGGGCGCGACTGCAGCGCTTTGGCAGCTTCATCCCGAACGGAGCCCATCATTGTACAAAAAGGGAATTGCGCAGAGCGCAAATGCGCGTGACTGGATGCCAATCCTCAATCGCTATCGAGCGCCCAGTCACACTCGCAGCGTGTTCGAACTCCTGATCACCGTCGCGGCGTTTGTTCTGCTGTGGATCTTGATGTGGACCACTCTAGATCTGGGCTACTGGCTAAGCCTCATTATCGCAGTGCCGACCGCGGGGTTGCTGGTGCGCCTGTTCATGATCCAGCACGACTGCGGTCACGGTTCATTCTTCCGCTACCGTGTTGCCAATGATTGGGTGGGGCGCATGATCGGCGCGCTGACGCTAACGCCCTACGATTTTTGGCGGCGCAGCCACGCGCTCCATCACGCCGGCTCGGGAAATCTCGACCGGCGCGGTATCGGTGACATCACCACGCTCACGGTACGCGAGTATCTCGCATCGAGCCGATGGTCGCGGTTGCGCTACCGACTGTATCGCCATCCGGCCGTGATGTTCGGTCTAGGTCCGGCCTATCTTTTCATTCTGCAGCACCGACTGCCAATCGGCAGTGCTGGCAGAGGCTGGCAGCCCTGGCTGAGCACCATGGCAACGAATGCGGCGATCGCCTTGCTTGTCGTTGGGACAATGTACGTCGCTGGCATCGCTCCGTTCCTACTCGTGCACGTGCCCATTGTGTTACTGGCATCCTCGATTGGCGTTTGGCTTTTTTACGTTCAGCATCAATTCGAGGAGACGTTTTGGATCGGGGGCCCGGTCTGGAACCTGCACGAGGCGGCGCTTCACGGCAGTTCACATTACGATCTGCCGCGTGTCTTACGCTGGTTCACCGCCAATATCGGCGTACACCATGTACATCATCTGAATAGTCGCATCCCCTATTACCGCTTGCCGCAGGTGCTGCGCGATTATCCGGAGCTTGGCGCAATAGGCCGACTCACGTTGGTGGAGAGCCTGCGCTGCGTGCGGTTGGTGCTCTGGGATGAAAGTCGCCGCCAGCTGATCTCATTTGCTGAGTTGCGCAGATTACAACAGGCACTCGGTGCTCAGCGTTGACCGAAGCCTATCTGCAGGTTTGGACGCCCTTGTGTGCTTACCGATGCTGGGTTCTTGAATCCCCTCGACATCTAAAGTCTGCCCAAGTCGCCGCGCTCGTAGCGTACTAGCGTCTCCACCACGTCACGGCCTAAGTCAAAACCAACGGCGTCGCCACAGTTCCTTGCACCGCCAGGTGTCAGGAACCAGCGCAGCCGTTACCGAGTTTTGAGTGCTATGTTCGACCTTTTAGATCTCTTGCTCTTGAGACGTGGCACACCGGCCGACGACCGAACCCTAAGATTTCGGCGTATTGATGGGAGCCCAACAGCGAAGGTGATCTATTTCCTGCCCTGGCACACACGATTTGTCTTTGCGCGGCAAGCTGGGTTCACGCCCCTCGACTTTCTCGCGTGCTATGAGATGCCGCTCGCGATCGTCAGCTCAGTGCCGGATCTTTGCGTGCAAGCGATGCAGGGACTGGTCGCTGACGCTGAGAGCCTGCTGCAAGACCGCGCCATACGCGGTCAGGACGCAGTGATCGTCGGCTTGAGCGTGGGCACATACCCCGCAACCTACCTTGCCAATCGCATTGGAGCACGCCTGTGCTCAGTCGCTTCGGCGGATCGGGCGGACTTGGCGATCTGGGAAAGTCCTGCCACACGCATGGTCAAGCATCGGGCGATCCAAAAAGGTCTGCAACTTTCGGACTATTCCACGGCCCTTGACGGCACTCATCCAGCACAGAACCTCAAGGCCATAGCCAGGAACAGCATTTTCGTCGTCGGACAACGTGACCCCTTTATTCCAGCACGCCGCAATGCCGGACTGTTGCAGGCAATAGAACTGCAGGTGCGAAGTGCGCATGTCATCGAGCTCGATGGGGGCCATTTCAAAACGCTGAGAGCGAGCGGCCGATATCAGTGCGAGATCTTGGGCCTCAAGCCTGCTCGGACTGGATTGCCAGTGCGGATGCCCAATTTTGGCCGATTGGCCATCGAGCGTGCGTCAAAGGATGCAATGCCGCGGCCCTAACCGCGAGTAAAATGAGGTCGCGTTTGCCTGTGGTAAAAAAAGGGACGCGGCGGCTCTGACCACAATCCTTCTGGAATGCGTGCTATTACGATTGACTGAGATAGCTTGAGCACTGGCTCCCCCAAGGGCTGTTTAGCGAGCTCTATGCGTCCAAGCGTGTCGACGATCCTCTTCAGACTTGGTGGATCGGCCGCCTATGTCGCCGGCGTGTTCTGTTCGCCCGCCAAAGGAGCAAACCAACCGCTGGCGAGCGGAGACGGGCCCTGTACGCCGTCGCCGGTGTTCTTCGCGAGATTGACAGCGAAGCTCGGCCTTGCCGATTTTCCGCGTTCCTTTGCATCAAGCGGGGGTTCATTTACCTGATGAGGCTGCGACCTTCATCGCGCAGTAGTCCTTCAGCGGTCGACCATTCTTGTCGGTTGGGGACGCGTGTTTGATCCACTGACATCCCGCGACGTTGATGCAAGCCAGTTGAGGCAACCCCTTACACTGGTTTGGAGTTGGCGGGACCGCCACCTTCACGGTTTTCGGCGGCGCGGGCCTCTCGACCGGTGGCGGTCGCTCGACGACAACGACTTTGGGCGGCGTCGCTTTCTCAGTTGCGACGACCTTGGGCGGCGGAGTGACGACGGTCACTGGGGCTTGCGTCGGAGGATCGGACGCACAAGCGCTCAGGACAAGCACGGCGCCGCTCGCAAGCGAGTATCGAGAATGCTTGGTGTCCATCCCCCCCGCCAAGATGCCGATTAATGTGACGAAAAACGTAACTACACCCCCAGTATCGGATTGGCGCCGTCGAGCTGGCCGGTCGTGGACGCGCCCTAAGCGCCAGAAGCGCCGACAACGCGCTGAATAGCGTCAGGCTACTTCGGCTCTGGCAGGTTTGCAGAACCAAATAACGAACGAATGGGTGCGCTTCCGAGGAGCGTGATGCGTTGTGCGGAGATGGACTTGAGCGCGCCTTCGTCAAGAGCCCGATGAGTGGTTCGGCAAGCGGGGTGAAAGCGTTAGCCGTTGAACGCGCCTTACTCAACGCTGCTTTGCCCCCCAATAGCGACCCTGCCGACGAAAGGACACCAGAAAAAATATCCCAGCCAGCACCATGATCCCAGCCACTATTGCATAGCCTAATATGTCGAGGGACAAGCCGATGAGGCCGATGCCGGCGCCGAAAGCATCAGACAGAGCGCGCCAACAATCCACACCATCAGTCGCCGCCGGTCGATTCAGCTATGCCCAAGCACATTTTTTAGCACGACCACTGTGGCGCTGTCCCAGCGCGCGGCGATGGACACGGGCCCGCCGAGAAGGCGGTCGTATTAACAGTGGATCTGAAGACCCTTTCGGGGTTTCCCCCGAGTGCTTTGCGGTTGGGCATCTGGCAACTTTTTTTGAGACGCAACCTGAAAGGAGTCACAGATGCGCATACGAGCAATTGCCACCGCCTTGATGGTCGCTGCGCCTCTCCTTGTCCTTGAAAGTCCATCAGCCGCAGCCTGTTGGGAAGGTAGGGGTTATGGCTATGGCGCTGCTGGTTATGCAGCCCCGCGTTATGGGTACATGAGCTACGGCTATTCTTCCCCGGCCTACTACGGCGGCTACTTACGGTGGTTATGGAATAGCCCGCGGTATCGCACGCCGCAACATCAGACGCGCGGCCTACGGCGGCGTTGGCTACCGTGGTGGCATAGGCGTCCGCAGAGGCCTAGGCGTCGGCGTAGGCCGGGTTGGACGCTTTAGATAGAAGCCCCTCTAAGACTTAGACTCTGCGGGGGCCACGCTGGCCCCCGAAGGAGCTGGCTTCGTCTCCACGATGCTGGCTTCGTCTCTACGATGGGAGCGCGCGTTACCCGATCGTTTTTGATACCGCCGTAGGTAAATGGCAGGCTGGTGGCCATCAGATCAATCGAAAGACCGACGGAGGTGGGTTCTCGCCCGTTCGGCGCTTTTGACATGCACCTCAAGATATCAAGGACGTGCAAGGCGGCGTCGAGGACGACGGCTGGTTTCCGCAAATCGGCCACTCAGGCACCTTCTGCCACACGACACCTTCTGCATCAAACGGGCCGAACCCCGGCACAAATCTGCAAGCCGATGGGAATTTGCAAGATCACATGAGCCAAGCGAAAACCAACCAGCGCTGCTAGGCTAAGCGTGCCTTTTCCAAGGACCGATCGACCACTGCGATTACTTCGACCGCGCATCGACGCAGCTGCTGCCCTTCCAGTAAAAATAGGTGCCGCACATTCCAGGCGCTTTGGTTGCAGCCGTAGTTCCGATTGCGCCAGTTGCGCTGTATGGGCTTGGGCCCATATACGAGTATGAATATGATGGGTAATTGTAAGCATACGCCCCAGCTAACGCGGCCGCGCCATACCGCCGATACGGCCGTCCGGCATACCCATACCAGCGTCTGCCGGCGCCCCAGTAGCGACGGCCTCCCCATGCCCCCGCACGGATGCCGCGATAGCCGCGAGTGCGTAAACCGCCTCGATACGCGCCTCGGAAGTTGGCACCTCTGAGATCGCCGGCGTGAACTCCTCCGCGTCGTAGGGCGGATGCCTCGTGCGTTAGGACAAGCGCGAAAGTGGTTGCGCAGAACGCGAAAGCTAACACTCTGATCATGAGATCCTCCAAGATCGAGTTGCGTCTTGCAGAGTTCCCGTGTTCGCGCCCTTTTGCACTCGGGAGAAATGGCCATTGTCAGGGTCGTCAGTGGGTATTTATTGCTGAAGGCTCAGCGTAGCACTGACCCAACTTGGGGTTGGCGGGCATAACAGTTCTGCACGAGCAGCTCTCGTCCAGGTCCTGTGCCTTCTGCTTAGGTCGACGCCGCTAGAACGGGTCGCGGCGATCTGTCGAAAAAACGTGGTTCTTGACGGGACGTGTACGAGAAAAAGAGACCGCCGTGGCGGCGGTCCCGGTGTCGCGTGGGCCAACGTCGACAAAGCCTCGCCCTCAATTATTCCCGAGCGCGCCCGGCAACCGGTCGACAACCCGGTCCGAAAGCCCGTCGCGGACCTCGACTGCAAGCCGCTCCCTGATGGCGGCTCTGACGGCGTCGCGCTGCTCAGGCGTGAGCATCTCAAGCCGCTCCGCAAGCCTATCTGCAAGCTTCTCTCGCAGCTCGTCCGGGAGCCTTTCCCTGACCATACTGCGGACGGCGGAGCGCTGCTCGGGCGTAAGCGTGGCAAGCCGATCCGCAGCTCCCGCGCGGATCTCTCCCGATACCTGCTCAATGGTGATGCCCGATGCGGAAGCCCTTTCCCTCAAAACGCTGATTTTTTCCGAAAGCCGGTCTGAAAGCCCGTCGCGGACCTCGGCCGCAAGCCTCGCCCTGAGGGCGGCCTTGACGGCGTTGCGCTGCTCAGGCGTGAGCATCTCAAGGCGCTCCGCAAGCCTATCTGCAAGTTTTTCCTGCAGCTCATTGGGAAGCTTCTCCTTGATGACGCTGCGGACGGCGGCTCGCTGCTCGGGCGTAAGCGTGGCAAGTCGATCCGCGAGCCCTGCGCGGAAGTCTCCGGATGCCATGCTGGTTGCGGGAGATCTTTCCCGCAAATCACCGATCCTTTCCGAAAGCCGGTCCGAAAGCCCGTCGCGGACTTCGACCGAAAGCCGCTCTCTGATGGCGGCTTTGACGGCGTCGCGCTGCTCGGGCGTAAGCATCTCAAGCCGTTCCGCGAGACGGTCTGCAAGCTTCTCCCGTAGCTCGTCCGGGAGTCTCTCCCTGATCATGTTGCGAACGGCGGCGCGCTGTTCGGGTGTGAGCGTGACGGCGCCGCCCTCCCCGGGTTGCGGTTGCGCAGATGCCGCAGCGATTCCAAGCGTGAGTACCGTGGCTGCCAGCCCCAACTTCTTCATCGTGCCTTCCTCCATTTTCGGCCCTATGCCAATCAAATCGCGCCAGCCAAGCGCTGGCTGAGCGCTACCGGCCAGGTGTTGCTTTCGCTGCATCCGATGCGGCTCCAAAGGCTTGTGCCTGCTGAGGATCAGCCCACCCGCCGCCGGCGGAGGTAGAACCCATGCAGTGCTGCCAAGGAGCCTGATCTCTACCGATACCTCGACTGGTGATGGACTGAATTTCGACCGCGCCTACCGTGACGAGTGTCTGCGTGGGATTGCGGACTTCACGAGCGGGTTGCGACAGCCCGCCAGATATTTACCGTCGAGTTCCGCAAACCGAGGATCGCCCTGTTTCACCACAGTTGCCTTTGACAGCGCTACCTTGTCTTCAGGCCTCTGCGGAACTAATACGCGGGGTGCATTGCACGTGAAGACCATGTATCCGCGAGGACTTTCTTTGCCGCCAATCGGGAGGCGTCGCCGTAGCGATAGATATGGTCCCCTTTCTCGTCATTGATGACCACGTACGCGAGACCGTCACCAGACGTGTAGGCGGCCCTGAATTGAGCGAGATCCGGGTCTATGGCAGCCTGATCAGCTGCGAAGGCCGGAACCGTCAGCAGCGATGCGCAGATCGCTGCTGCATATGAGAACCTCTTCATTGCTGCCTCCAAGGCGTTGCAACGCCCGCGAGTGGGCCGGGGCTCCGGAATGTGCCGAGCGCTTGTGAAGCGCCAACACCGCGCTTGAGGTTCTCTCCAACGCGCTACGGGTGACTTTGTGCGCGTGCGACATGCAGCGCAATCGGTGCGTCACCTGATGGGGGTAGAATAATGCCCTTGATTTTCTTGAGTGCGAGTGTGCCGCGCGCTTTGCGAAAGCGCGCCGGGCACGAGCTTGTGACTGAGTTCTATGCGCGCAATTGCGATCGATCCATAGCCAGCGCAAATAGCACAGCCTGCAATCGTCCTGATCGAAACGGTTATTCGACAGCTGCGCAGTTACAATGCTCGTCTACAAGCTCGCGGGGGCGCTAGCGTGATCGGTCGAGGTGCTTGCCCAGCTGGGTCGCCGTGACAGAGTTGCCGTTGTCGCGCACCTCGGCAGGCGAAACCTCGAGAAACGCAATGTTTGGGCCGCGAGGCAAGCGACCATTTCTAGACCGCAAATATGTGGCAATGGTGCCGTGATGAGGACCATTCATTTGATTGCGCGCCCTGCGGGAGCCGCGCCTAGAGCGTGAGAGCAAGCTGTATGCCTCCAAGCGTGTCGACGGTTCTTTAAAATGGCACTCAGAGATCAGAAGGTCAGCTGACAATCGGTGAGCGGCTCGAAAATAACAATATCCCGATGTGGAACTGCTCTGACGACGGGTCATCAGAATAGGGAAAACTCCGATACCTGTTTCCCGCGCAACTTCATGCAAAACTTACGAACTCCGCCATCGACTTCGCGCGGCGACTCACTTGCTTGTCTGCGTTCGGGTTGCCGTAGGTTTGCTATTTGCTGCGGACTAAAGCTGAGGGCGGCAGGCGCTCACCTTCTGTGCCTGTTGGTTGGGCACGGTGGCAGTGCTCATCATTTGTTCCGCGACGAAAGAACGGACAACCGCGCGCACGATCGACGTGACCGGTCGGAAAATCCCGTCCGTCATTCAGTGAGTGTCGCCTTTCGCATCATCGACTCGGCAATTTCGCGCTTCGAGATGGTGCGCCAAGAAACTAATAGGGGACGCTTGTTGCCAAGCGTCCCCGCACCACTAGACATGGTGGAAGCGACGAAAAACCCGCACCGCTCGCTAAGGGTTTGCGGTTGGTCACAGGTTCCCCAACCAAACGGCGCTCCCACTGCAAGGCTACATGCTCTCAAGGAAAGCGCATCAGACTTTAGCCCCCGTGTGGGTCTCACCTTATGGCTATGCTGGTTGAGAGTGGCCGTAAGGTCAGTGCCCTTAGTGCGTTCATTAACGCACAGTTATGCGAGTAGGGAGGTCAGCAGCGCAGGAGTTATCGCCGATTTTTGGTGACGGCCTGAGGGTCAGGCGGCAGCGGTTGCGGGCTGGCGAGTTGTTGTCGGCTTGGTAGTGACCTCCAGCCCATCCAGCGAATTTCACACCCAGGATCACTTTTAGCAATTGGTTGCAGCCGTCGAGGCGGAACCAGGCGCGTTGCGCGGCTTCGACCAGCTTGAAGACCATGGCGAGCGCGGTCTTGTTGGAAAGGCTGCCTTTGGAGCGAATGGTGCGGTGGCGCACGGTCGCAAACGTGCTTTCAATCGGGTTCGTGGTTCTCAAATGCTTCCAGTGCTCAGCCGGAAGGTCGTAGAACACCAGCAATGCATCGCGGTCTTTGGCGAGACATTGGGCGGCCTTGGCATACTTTAAGTCATAGCTCTGGATGAAGCCATCAAGGCGGTCTCGGCAGCGCTCTTGGTCTCCGCCATCCAGATCTCCTGTAAGGCGCGCTTGGCTTTCGGTTGTTGGGCCTTCGGCAGCTTGGCCAGCACGTTGGCGGTCTTGTGCACCCAGCAGCGCTGCTCGCCTTTCGGCCAGACCTCGGCCAGCCGCCTTCCAGAAGCCGAGCCCGCCGTCGGCGATCGCCAACTCGGGCGATACTTCCAGGCCGCGCCGCTTTAGATGGAGCAGCAGATTACGCCAATCGTGGGCACTTTCCCTGGCTCAATCCGTGAAGCCCACGAGTTCCTTTTTGCCCTCCGGCGTAGCCCCGATCAGCACGAGAATGCACTGCTTCTCGTCCTCCAGCCGCGCTTCCAGGTAAATGCCATCGGACCAGACGTAGACGTAGCGCTTCGCCGACAGATCTCGCTTTTGCCATTGCGCATGCTCGTCCTGCCAAACCTCCTTTAGTCGGCCAATCGTCGATGCCGACAGCCCCACGGCATCCTTGCCAAACAAGGCTGTCAGCGCCTCTGAAAAATCACCCGTCGAAATGCCCTTCAGGTAAAGGAGTGGCAGCAAGCTCTCCACGGACTTCGAGCGCCGCACATAAGGCGGAAGGATCGCAGGCGTGAAGCGGATGCGGCCGGGATCAGCGGCGGCCGCCTCGCGTTCGCGCACACGTGGCTGGCGCACGGCAACTGGACCAATCCCCGTCATCACCTCGCGCTCGGGCAGATGTCCGTGACGGACAATGCGGCGGTGGCCCTGGCTGGTCTTCAAATCGGCATATCTACCGAGGAAATCGGCGACCTCGGCCTCGATGGCCTGCGCAAGCAGCGTATGCGCTCCATTCCGCAAAACGTCGGTGATTTTATCGTCGAATGTTCCTGGCTGAATCAGCTTGGTGACGCTATCGTTCGACACGGCATATCGCTCCTTCAGTGGAGAAGTGGAGGCTTCAAGCACCCCCATGAAATGCCGCCTTACCAATTAACGCCGTCACCAACTTTTGGTCATAGTTCGCAGCGCAGTCGACCAAGGTGTTAAGCTGCCTTGCTTTCGGGCAGTCGAGCGGTAGCACGTCCAGAATAAGCCTGCTCAGCAGGACCAACCTGCAGGCTTGTGCCTGGGAAGGCCAGCTTAGCGATGCTGCGTAGGACTTGGTGCAGGCGGCTTGCGAGAAGCAATCGGCTTATTGCTGATGCACGGCAACGCATCGAGATCCAGAAGGAGTTCATCTCCCAACTGGAGCACAAGAAACGAAGCACGGACAGAGCTTTGGCGCGGCTAAGGCGCGGGGGTCATCCTGGAGATCGGTGCGGAGTCCCCATTGCCTGCGCAACTCTGGCGTCCGACAGTGTCTGGCCCGCAAAGCACGTCCGTCCCTGTGCAACAGGTTGAAGGCGAGGAACACCCGCAACTCGACCTCCCGACCATACAATTGGCCTTATCAGGCGCCCCAACGCTACGACCATCCGGGCCCCGCGCAGGTCCCTGGGTTTCGACCTATCTGATTGTTAGATTAGACGCGCGTTGCAGCGCAGTTTCTGCTTCGTACATCGCCTCTTCAAGCGACGGGGCGAAGCCAGCGACGTGCCGCCAATCTCCCAGCCACCCTGTTCGCTTAACACCCCAGAGATATCCTTGGCGTAGCAGGTGAATTCTAATGGAGCATTCCCACTTGCCCAGAAAAAGACTCCGATAGGGACGGCCAGGGTCGTCGGCTTGCCATGCAGCGGCTGGCTTCCAGCTTTCGCGCATGGATGGTCCTCACAGAAAGCGCCCTCCCAAAAAGTCTACTTGTATTATCTACTTATCAACAAAGATGTCAGTACGGTACACTACAATTTCCCTCTGGCTACGGCGTGCGGATTTGGGTCATGAGGCGCCAGAAGTTCGCGCCACCCCCTGATCGATCAGGCACAACCCACCGTCAAGAATTTGCCGAGTTCTCCGGCAATTCGACGACAGCCTTGGGCATACTTGGCAGCTTGTTGCTGTAATCCGCACCGCTCATAGAGGAGAGCGGTACAACGGGCGGCCGAGGAGGGAAGGGGACGGATAAACGCGATACGAACGAGCACGCGCCTAATTGAGAATCGCACCGCTCCGGTGTCACGTGGTGGCTCGTGCCTGCGTCCAGGTCACGGTACCTGGATTACCTCAATGCCGGCGCTCCGAGCCTTGAGAACCATGTCGGCAGTACCGCGACCGCCGGGAAACGCAACCACCAGATTCGGCTTGTGATCATCGATCATCTTCTGATTGCGGACCGGTCCGGCGGGTCTGCCATATTTTTCCCAGTCGGCGTGCTCTGTAACCAGCTGACAGGACCGCTGCATGCAGGTCCACTCGCCCGCGAATGTGTCAGCGCCGACGGCGCCCCCTTCAATGATTGTTAGAGCCCCATGCTCTGCCGTTAGTCGGTCCAGCGCCTCAAAGACTCGGCGGCGATTTTTGTAGTCACGGCCGCCGCAGACAAGTACGCGCAAGGTCATGTCTGGCCATCCTCTGTTGGTCTCCGGCCTTGTTAGGCGAGTGGCCGTCTCCGAAGCTAACCTTTGCCGCCTGGGACTTTCCCCGCGTGGCAAACGCTTCTCCTCGTATGCCTAAATTGCATTGACGATTGCCGCCAATTCGGTCTCTTCGGGTGAGTTTTCGGTGCAGCGGGCGAGTTCATCGGCGCGCCGGAGCAGGAGGGCGTGCATTGCGCCGGCCACGGTGGCGAGGTGTGCAACCGCGTCGCCAGATTTCGCCTCCTTCGTCCTCCCCTCAGAAAATCTAGCCTGCCGATTGGTGGCGCGCATGGCGTGCTCCCATTGATGCCGCGACAGGAGCCCCAGGCTAGGTGATTCGTGCCGTCGTGGACACATCACCAGACCTGGAGTTATTCAGGTGCGCGCGTAACGCTCAACTTTCAGATAGGGCGTTGCTTCGCGACCTTTGATCACCCGCTAGTCGACGGAGGACGGAAGTAGCACGTGGGCGGCTCTGTGAGCGAATCCGCGAGTTGATAAAAGGCAGACGCCGGAACGCACTCGTGGGCCTGCGCATCATCGGTGGCCCTGCGGAAGTCCTGCCAAAGCTCGCGATCGTTGTGCCTCATGACTTGTCACCTCACACGATCTTGGCAACGGCCACCTGCAATGAGCACGAGGAGTTTTCTTGAGTGTTAACCATCGTCATGGTGGGGGTGACGCGAAGACCGAGGGGGTGGTAGGATACCTCCATGCGAGATTGTACAAATAGGCGGACCGAGATCCCCCGTGTTTCAACGTGCTGCGGCCACCCACAAGGACTTCTGCTGGCCCTTGAGCGCCCGTTGGAAGTGAAAATTCAGCGTCCGGCCATGCCAATCGAGGAACTCATGGGCCGGCCGAGTTACCGCTAAGCAGGAGCAGCCTGTAGGCGGCGTGTGGGAAGTGAGGCTCAGTGATGGACCAAAAGCCGTGGTACAGGCATCTCGCACGGACCAACCGGCTCATCGTCGAAGCGCGAGAGCGCATCGAGAACCTCAAGGCGCGCATCTCCGAACTGGAGGATGAGGAACGAAGCACGGGCAGGGCTACTGCGCGTCTCCATCGTTTCGAGGTAACGCTGCAATTAATGAGCGACCACCGCGCAGTCATTCTGGTGAGAGTTCGGAACTACCGCTTGCCAGCGTACGAGGCACGAGGTGCGCTCATATCGCTTACGGCCCCCTCTATGTGGGTACGCTCCGCGGTCCATAGAGATAGGTACCAAGAGTTACTGAGAGCCGCCTCTAAGAGAGACATCTTCCCCAACACCTTCAAGAGCAGTCGCTTAGAAACAGCATGGTGATGAGGTTCTTGCGGATGGTCACGGAGATGGGAACGGGGACGTCCTGATGGGTTAAGCGATCACGCCCCGCTGACGGGCTTCGCGTTTGAAGGGTGCTGCTTTGCCGTTGTGGGGGAGGTGATGGCGGTCGACGCGTCGGTCACTCCGACCCTAGGTGTCGGATCGAACCAATAAGGGCCTTTCCGCCGCGTAAGTGTTCCCCATAGTTCCGCAGGGCGCGCCATCTTATTGCTTTTCTTCGTAGTTGGGCGCCCACTGTTTCCCAAACCGGGGTTCATTCTGTTCCGCTCTAACTTCAAGATCGCTCGCCCGACTTTTCCATCGATCAGCTACACAATCTTGCCGGGTTCATGATGCCCGTCGGGTCGAGGGCGAGCTTGATGGCGCGCATCGCACCGATGGCAGCGGCGCCGTGCGTGCTTGCGGCTCACCACCTGCGCCGCAAGAGACAGCGCGCGCAATAGAGCTCGCGCAGAATGTCGCGCATGACTTCCAATGCCTTTTCCGCCGAGCCGATATCTTTATCCGCACCACTTAGCCGCTCGATAAATGTGTGCTGAAACCTATTCTAATGAGCCGTCGTCGGAGCGGCTCCCAATCGCAAATTGTGTATTGGAATGCTCCGGAAGCTGAACATTGTCGCGACGCAAATGACGACTCGTCTCCCAACTCGAGCCTCTGGCTGATTGTCAACGGAGATTGACGAACAAAAGGCAGCTGGCCAAAGCACGCCTGAAAATCGCAGCCCTTGAGGAGCCGAGCTTCGATCGCGCTAGAGGGCATCGAGGCAAGTTGGAGCGGCACGGCGGTGCACAAGCAACGAGGCTCAATGGTCACGAAGACACGGCTCGACGGAGGTCACCTCGGCGTTCCGGGAACCTTTTTCGGCACCCGCGCATCAAAGACGGCAACCGAATGAGGGAAGAGGGCCATGCAGAGGCTGGGATCCCGATCCACCGATTTTAGTGGGTTTAGCGACGCTGAGCTCGTGCGCCTGGCGCTGCAGCGGGAGGGTGAGGCCTTTCGCGCAATCATGCAGCGCCACAACCGGCGTCTCTACCGGGTAGCGCGCAGCGTTGTGCACGACGACAGCGAGGCGGAAGACGTGGTGCAGGAGGCCTATGTGCTGGCCTTCACCAACCTTGCCAAGTTTCGTGCCGAGTTGAGCCTTGCTACTTGGCTCACGCGCATCACGCTCAACGAGGCGCTGGGCCGCCTGCGGCGGCGGCGGCCGACGGTCGACGTGTCGACGCTTGATTTGCCGACAGGCGATGGAGCTCAGGTGATCCCCTTTCCGACCATGATCAGCAACGAGGACCCCGAACGCAATGCCGCTCAGCGCGAGATCCGGGGCCTCATCGAACGGGCGGTCGACGAGCTGCCGGAGATTTTCCGCGTTGTGTTCGTCATGCGCGATGTCGAGGAAATGAGCATTGAAGAGACAGCGGCGTTTCTAAGCCTGCGCCCTGAGACGGTGAAGACGAGACTGCACCGGGCCCGGAAGCTGTTGCGGCAGGCCCTCGATGCGCAACTGGCCCCGGCTTTGACGGACGTGTTCCCCTTCGCGGGAGCGCGCTGCCTCACCTTCACGGACGAGGTTCTCAATCGCCTAGGCCTGTTGCCGCCTCCGAGCGGCGGATGACAGTTAGGATGACCACAGACGCAGTGGCGGACTGTGACTATTTCCGACAAGCAAGGCAGAGAAATTCGCGCACCAGTGTGCCCTAGTTAACAGCAGGGAGGTCCGAGTTCGCGCACTGTGCCGGCATCGACGGCAATCGCATGGCTCGAAGCGGGAGCGCAAAATGAACAAGAAACTAGGCTCGGTTTTGGTGCGGATCGGAAAGGTTCTTCATGCTTCCAACCGCGAGCGCAACCTGCAGCGCCATGCCGATATGGCTCGCCAGTTTGCCCTAGTTGCCCCACTAGGCGGCGGCGCGATTGTTGCCTTTCAGGCTCTGCACCTACTAGAGGGCGACGGCGGTTCGCTGATTGGGGCACAGCCCCTCCGCGGCCGGTCCCCGTGGGGATGGGCCGGCTAGCCGGCCCATCAGTGCGTCGGCGCGGTTTATGAGCAGGCCGTGCATTTTGTCCGTCACTTCGGAGAGGCGCGTCAGTGTCGGCGAAATTGCCGGCGCGCTCTTTCACTTTGCTTGCTGGCAACGCTATGGCCGGGACCCCTCGATCTACATCGACTGGCGGTTAGGCTGGGTGAGCCGAGCTTTCTAACCATGGGCGACGTTGCGTCCGGCGGAACCGGTGGCCCAAACGAGTCCGGAATGGTCGGCGCTCACCGCATTGCGAGACTGGGGCATTGTCACCCCAGCCGGCTTTGTGCCCAGAATGCGCTTGCGGGGATTGCCACGCGCGCAAGCTCGTGAGTTTTCGCACCACTGTGGGCGGCGCACTCCGCAGGAAAGGCATCCGCCCCACGCTCGGTGGCGCCTTTCTTCCCGCACCCTAGGCGTTTTCTCGGGCTCGCCTCACCACATCGTGAAGCGCCGCGGAAGGCGAAAAATGCCACATCGAGCAGAAGCGCAAGGAAGGCAAGAAGCGATGACCAGCAGACCGGCAGCGGCCACCGGCGTGCCCCCCAGAACCTGCGATTGTTGCAACGAGACGGTGCGCGTCGTTGATGAAGACGGATTGTGCTTCAACTGCGTCATGGTGCGGAGCTTCGCCGTCATGATCGAAGAGCAGACGGATATCGCCGGCGATCCGGCCGTAGACCTTGCCTGCGATTTGGCAGCTTGCGCGCGCCGTCACATTCTTGAGGCGAGAGACAATGCTGAAGAGAAAGACTTCTTCGCAGACGTCGCCGTTGGGATGGTTCGGACTTCGAAAAATCACTGAGGGACGGGCGATGGCAGACGCTAGCTTACCTGCAAGCAGAATTCGAGGTCTAATTGCCGCTGATAACGGGCGTCAGACCACGCGATGGATCGGCGGTCTGATGCTGAATATGCCCTCGAGCCGGTGCCGCTCTTGAGCTTCTGCGCCCTATCTATTTGGATGCCCCAGAGGTGACGTCCTTGCGTCCGCTTGGTCCGATACCACTTACCTGGATCACCGTCGGTTCGCGAACCTCTACAAAATGCGGCTCGTTCGCCGGTTCGGTGTAAAAACTCCCGGCAGGCAAAGCCTTGAGCTTGGTCGGATCGGCGGTTTCGCCGTAGCCCGTATACCAGACGCCCGATAAAATCGTAACCTCGCGCGCGTCCGGATGGAAATGTGGCGGTAATTTAAACCCGGCAGGAAATTTGAGGCGCAACGTGTAAGGACCCGGCTTGCTTGGATTGCCGATCAAGTTGACCTGCTCCATTCCCGGCAAGGCTAATCCACCTTGGGAACTCCACCTCATTTCATCGGCCGTCAAGGCCATAACGCCCGGTGTATTCTGAGCTTGAGCTATAGCGCCATGCGCTGCCAACAACATAGTACCCGCGGCGAAGGCTATCGTTTTGGCGCGCTTCATGTGTTTTTCCTTGGTTGTTTCGCGCAGCCGTGCGTGGCACGAGCGATTGTGCCTACCGGCGGCAAACGGGCTGCCATTCTTCTGTAAGCGGCGACTTCGGTACCTCGCCGTTTTGTGGCTAGCTCTCAGGCAAGCAACCTGCTTACCTAAACCTCTTACTCTGCTATGGGCAAGCTCATCCTACGGATGAGCTCCCGGGACTCACTGAGCTGAAAATTACGTGAGTACTCGGCGATGCCGATCACCTTGGAGATAAGGACGGCGACGAAGGTGCTCAGTGCGCCGACAGTGGTGGCGATCTTCGGCAGTCGATTGACAGCGATGGTACGCTGACGCATGGCACACCGGAAGCGACGACCAGGGCTGTGGAAAACCTCTTGCTTACAGCGCCGTCGTTCCGCTCACCTGCTGACATTTGATTTTCTCTTGCAAACCTAAGATACCCGTTACTGCCACCTCAGTGCGTGGTAGGCAACTTGTGATATCCCCGTACAACGTAGCGCGCGGTGTTTTGCTGACCTAATCCGAACCCGAGTTTTCCGACCCAATTTCCTTTGACGTAACGCGGCTCCAGAGTGCCGATAATCAGTCCAACCCAGCCGAAGCGCCTGTCGGCGGACGTAGCGGCAAGATCCTCGCGGTATTCGCCTGGAACCCAAGCAACAAGGTCCCCAACATTTAAGTCTGGCCCACGACCAAACGAAAGCGCCACCGCGGGGAACCCACCGTCGGGGCTGGCCACCCTCAAAACTGCTGTCTGGATGCCGCGATCATCTTTCGCTACTGGTGCGGCCGTGCCGAAAGCGTGCGTGGCGCCGACCACGAGGGCTGGCAACCCTTGACCCTTCACGACGTCGCAGCGCATGAAGGCACAGGCATACTTGAAGGCGGCTTCATTCGACTCGAACGCAAGATCACCGAGGGCAGCCTCAAAACGCCTTTCCGTCCGGATCTCGTCCGGAAGTTCGGCAATAGCGTCGGGGGTGCGGCCCTCCACCAAATCGTCCATGTCTTCCTCCGCTCCCAGATCACGATGGATCGGCTTGACAGCGCCGCGCGTGCTCGTCTTGTCTGCCATGGCTGATAGCTTCCCCGTTGAGTGATGCGGATCCTACCACGCGCAGCTGTGACCTATTTTCCGCAAGCGTCTGAAAATCGGCAGCGGCTGGCTCGAAAGTTTGCTGTGCGAGCGTTGCACTAATCAGGATTATTCCCCGCCGATCCTGGCGGCCGGTCCAATCCAAGTTCGTGATGGATGGGAACAGTCCAGAACTGGTCGCGGTGGCTGAAGCGCTCGTTTAATCAATGGGTCTTCGGCACCACTTTCTCGGTCATCGCCGGAGGGGTGCTCCATCTTTTGCGTCCAATAGCATGATGGACAAACGGCTACACGATGTCGCCATGGGCGGCGTACTTCTAGCCGCTATGGGTCGATTCAGGCGATGAGGTCAAACTGCTGCCGTGGGGCGTCCGTGCCGGGACGCATGATCGGACGGCCGCCTGGAAACATCAATGAGCGAAGGCGTGCAATCGCGGATAGATGCGAAGTAGCGAACCGCACTGAGCGGGCCCGGGAATGCGGGCGCGCGGTTGTAGAAACGGCACCCGGGTTTTGACGGGATCTTCAATCACCAACCGCCAGCGCGGGTTTACCGTGCGAAATGAAGGAGGAGCCCTCGGCCCCTTGATCTAGATTTGGTTGCACACCATGAAGCTGGATTCCTCGAAAGGGAGCCGATTTGCGGGTCACCTTGGCGGAAATCGGCGCGCCCCAAAGACGCGCATCCCCTTCTTCTTTGCGATCCGCAATTTCGGTCCGCCGGGGCCGCATGCCAAGTCGAGCAAACGGCCAGATGGAGATGGTCCTGGCCACGTGAGCGTAAAATCATTGGCACACGGATGTCGGCGACGACGACCGGTCGGCGGATCGTTCTGTTGATCATTGAACCACTCGCCGTGCAGGGCGTTGTTTGATCGGTGACTTAGCAGGTGCGGAGCTGGCCAGGAGCGAGCCGTGACTTACGGCACCAGAACGGATCATTATCCTGCAACTTCAAAATTGCTACACTGGCTAGTTGCTGCTTGCGTTCTCACAACCGCGCCGGTAGCAATCGCGATGACGCGTATCGGCAAGGGGCCAACGCAAGATGCGCTGTACAACCTCCACAAGTCTCTTGGCGTGTTGATCCTCTTTTTGATGGTGTTACGTCTGATCAATCGGCTTGCTGCGGGCGCACTGGCTGCCGAGGCAGAAATCGAGCAATGGCAAAAGACGGTTTCATCGATCGTACATACCTTGCTCTATGCGCTGCTGCTCGCCATGCCGATCGGCGGTTACCTCGCCAATTCGGCCTACGGCGCCAGCACGCCCTTCTTCGGGTTGTTCGAATTGCCGAGGATTATCGGCAAGAACGAAGAGCTTGCGACACAGCTGTTTACGCTCCACCGATGGGTGGGTTGGTTAGTGATCGTTCTCGTTCTCACGCATATCAGCGCGGCGCTCTATCATCACTTCATCCACCGCGACGCTGTACTGAAGCGCATGCTGCCGCGAGCGTTGGGCGGCTTCTGATACAGCAAGGGGGGCACGCAACCACGTAGCTGGAACCCAGGCGACCGCGACGGCGTTTGAGCAAACGTCAGCGTCGCCGTAGGCGTCTCAAGTGTTTCCTGCTCGGAACAAATGATGGCCCCAAAGCGCCACAGCAGCATCGGATGGCTCCGGCGTTTGGTTCTGGGGCTTGCCGCCATGATTTTTATTCAACCATCCAACCTCGTGGCGGCGGGCAGTTCGGAGCAGCGCGTCGAATTGCTCCTTACCGGTTTGCCGGAGCGAACTTCGAAGGACTACGCCGATCTTTTGCGCCAAGCGGGGCCCGATGTCAGGATCCAGGCACTTGACGATCCCGGCAAAGAAACCTGGTCCCTGCCGCGTTTCCGCCTCAAGACTCTATCGCGCCGCTTGGACAAACTCGGCATCAAGAGAACTGCCCTTGATATCGATTGGAACCGGCTGTTGCGACCTCCCGGCCGGGGCCTGAAGATGACAGGTGGTCAGGAATTAGTGCTCGAGGCGCTGAAAAACTCGGACGAGACGCTCGTTGTGGGTGTGCTGGCCGCGCTCAAGGGGGCCCCCGCCGAGTATGCCGTGCGAAGCGACGAGCGCGGCAAGTCCAGTGCGATCCGCCCTGGCGCTCGCATCGTCATTCCATTCAACGACCAAGGACGCATCGTCGCCGTCCGCAAGACCGTAGAAAAAAAGAGTGAGGGTTGGACCTGGCGGGGCGAGGTCGAAGGCACGGGCGAGCCCGTTCTGCTGATGTGGTGGAAAGGCGGCAAATTCACTGGGATCTTTACCTATCGCGGCAGGATCTACACGCTAAGAAACATGGGTGGCGATCTGCACGCCATTGTCGAGACGGAGCCCGACAAGCTTCCCCCAGATCACGGCCCCAGCGAAAACGGCAAGGCGGCAGACCTAAAGGACGATCCCTTGGTCTCGCGCGGCGAAGGCGCCCCTATGCGCACAGCCGAGGCGCCGAACGACGATGCAAACGCTAAGGACGAGGGCAGCGCCGGGCAAGCTTCATCCGCTTCTGCACTTGCCGCCAGCAGCGGCAAGGTGGTGCCACTTTCGGCCGCCAAACGCAGGCAAATGGCCACCAATAAGGTGACCATCGACGTTATGGTTCTCTACACCCCCAAGGTGGCAAAGAAATACCTCGACATCGACACCGATCTCATTGCTCTCGCGATCGAGCAAGCTAACGACTCCTTTGCCAGCAGCGGCATCGGGAACGTCAAGTTGCGCCTCGTCCATCAGCAGGAGATCAAATATGACGAGGCCAAGCGTCAACACTTCGAGCATCTCTATAACATGGTGGATGGCAAAGGACCGTTCAGCGGGGTCCAGGCGTTGCGAGACGAAAAGCGGGCGGACGTCGTCGCGTTGATCGTCGACGATGCCTCCGGTTGCGGGCTCTCAACGCGTGTTGCGGCAGCGGCGGAGGAGGCCTTCGTGGTCGTTCATCACAGTTGCGCAGCCCTAACCTATTCGATTGCGCACGAGATTGGCCACATCATCGGCACTAGACACGACAAGGCGCTCGACCCGAACACCACGCCATTTCCCTACGGGCACGGTTACGTCAACGGCACCAAATGGCGCGACATCATGAGCTACAGGCAGAGCTGCAACGGTTGTCCCCGCATACCCTACTGGTCGAACCCCACCATCAAGATTAGGGGCGAAGCGGCGGGCGCAATAGATGCCGACAACGCCCGTGTCATCCTGGAACAGGCCGAGCGGGTTTCGAAATTCCGTTAGGATGGTTTGGATGATCAAACACAAGCGGTGTGCCGGTCGAGGCGCGTTGCCGTTGGTGTGCTAGTCTAGCGTGCAGTGCCGCCTTTCAAACGTGGACGACGGTAA
The DNA here is from genome assembly GCA_963770295.1 of uncultured Alphaproteobacteria bacterium. Taxonomy (GTDB): domain Bacteria; phylum Pseudomonadota; class Alphaproteobacteria; order Rhizobiales; family Hyphomicrobiaceae; genus AWTP1-13. The sequence continues at coordinate 4,563 of CAVYPA010000009.1, read as the reverse complement.
GCATCGAAGCCCGGTATTAGACTAACGCTTCGCCAGGTCCTTGAGGATGTAGCTTGAATAGGAGATTGCCTCTGGCGGCAGAAGGCCTCCCGCAATATCTCACGAACGATGAAGCGTGTGGGGCCCGCCAGCCAACAGGCGATGTGCGAGTGCCCAAGCCGCCGCGCTCGTGTGAAGAGATCCTCGTACAGGACGCGGCCTATACCGCGTCGGCGATGTTTTTCGGCGACCACGACGCGATCGACGTAAGGAACTTATCGAGGCGCGCACGGAACCAAAGAAAATGGCCATCGTCGTAAGCATCGCCCTCTGCGAATTCCACAAGGAAGGCAGCGCTCGGTTCGACGTATATCGCCACGCGAGCAAAGGCAATCATGCGATCGAACCGATCGGCGGTCAGCGCTGAAGTCTCGCGTGCGCTGTCGTTGTTCAGGCGCAAGAGCGCCGCTCTGGCTGACTGATTGTGATGCAGGTCTTTTACCAACACCGTCATCGCGCGGGTTCGGCCAGCTACGCGCGCCGCGGCAGGACGTTGATTTGGCGCGGGCCGTGCCTCACCGGGGTAGCTCCACGCTGCCCCTTTGCGTAGCGTGGCAAAGCATCAGCGATCTCGAACCAATCCAGTTGTTCCTCAGCGAAGACATGAAAGGATGGGTGTGACGCCTCCGGATCGGCCAACGTTCCAAGGTAGAGATCGATTTGGTGCGGGTTCCGATCTGAGCGGTAAGCGATTGGCGAACCACAGCGCGCACAATGCATTCGCTTCACGCCGTGGGAAGATTCAAAAACAGCGGGAGCTCCCTTTGTGAAGCAGAACGCGTCCGAGTTCACACATACAAAGGTGGCGACCGGCGACGATGTGTGTCGACGACAGCTTTCGCAATGACAATGCAGTACCTTCACCGGAGCGCCGCTATATTCATAACAGATGTCGCCACAGAGGCACCTTCCGGTCACCCTTGGAATTTCGTTCACGTGCCGCCCTCCTCCTGATTCTGTCACGCCTTGAGCCGCTATGCGAAGGCGCTTTCCGCGGTGTTGAGATCGACGAGGCTGCCGTCCAGCGTACGGTTGTGGTGCATAATGATCTGTGCCGCCGAAAGGACAGGCGTGTCGTACGTGGTGTGACCATCTTCCACCAGCGTCACGCGATAGTCGAGCGCGACCGCCGTGCGGCACGCCGAGTTGACGCAATACTCGGTTTGCAACCCCACTATCACGACGTGGTCGATGTCTTTCTGACAAAGCTGCTGGTGCAGATCCGTGTGGTGGAACGCACTCGAATGCCTCTTGTCGACGATGGGCTCGTCGCCACGCGGGGCCACTGCGGAATGATGAAACCAGCCTCGTGATCCTCTGGCAAGCGCACTGCCCTTTCCTCCATCGTGTCGGACGTGGAAGATCGGCACGCGGCGGTCGCGGGCACGCTCCAGCAGCGCCGCGAGGCGCGCAAGAACCGCATCGCCCTGATACGGCTCGCGGGGAGGTGTGAACAGGCCCTGCTGGATATCTACAAGGAGTAAGGCGGTCGGCATGAGGCAGCCTCGGGATGACGTTGGCAAGCTAGCATCGCTGCAATGAGACCACACCGAATATTGAGAAGCCAAGGTGCCGCTGTGACCCACAGATCAATACTGACACTATATGTCAGCAGCCGTGCGGTACGATGACGCCGCGCGAGAGGATGGAGGCCCCGATGCTCACGAATTGGATACCGCCGCAGACCCTGGCGGGGCTCAATGAAGGCTTCGTCGTAGCGATCATGCTCGAAGCTAAGGAAGGTGAGGCAGAGGCCGTTGCCGAGATATTGAGGGTACTGACGCCGCCCACTATGGCCGAGCCGGGTGTCAAGCTATTCCTTCCCTATCGCTCGCCTGTGAAGGCGTCGCTGTTTTTCATCTTCGAACTCTACGCCAATGAAGCCGGTTGGAAAGCTCACGAAGCGACGGATCACTTCAGGGTCGCGATCGAAGGGCTCCTACCTCGCCTGTCGCGACGCGAGCGCGTTCCCTTCGTTCCGTTCATCAGGAGCTAACAACACCTTCCGTCGGATCGGGCGAGGTCTGACGCTTAGTCGCCTAACGGAGAACAGGGCGTGGCATAGTACAAGCGTCATTGCAACGGCGCTTCTGGGAATGCCTATAGGTGGCGCTCGATCTGAGGAGCCGATCGGAGTTGATTTTGCCGGCCGCGAAACTCGGACATCATAGCGAGGCTTTGATCGGAATCGATACGTCGAAATCGGGTAATGCAATCGCGCGATGGCGGGCGAGGCGGCGAGGTGCGCTACCTTGAGAATTCCCCGCCACGGAGGTGGCGAAATGCAAGCTCGTTGCCAAGCTTGCGGCTAAATACAACTCGACGTTCTGCTACGAGGCTGGGCCGACCCGCTACGGGCGCTACCGGCTGATGACGAGCCTGGCCACGAGTGCCTGGTGCCTCGCCAGGTTGTCACGCGCCCGGCGAACCGATTGCGGTCTGGGTACCCGACGAGCCGCATGAGGCCATGCGCGACCTCGCCTGTGTCCTGCAAAACGCGCGCAACGAACATGTGATTGTCGGCCTCGACCAGACGCCAAACTTCCCAAGCCTAGGCGAATGACCAACAAGCTCCGTGACGCGTCTGTTCAATTTCTGTGACATCGCAACAACGGCATAGTCGCCACATTGAAACGGGGCGGTCGGCGACCTAATTATACGCCGTCCCCACAGAGTTGCGCGCTCGACCCTTCAATGAAAGCGGCGGCCCAACCACGGAGGGGTCAAATGGCAAAAGTTTCAGCCAGAACTTCTGATGGCCCACTCGCACAGACGGCGACTGCTGCATATGTGCGCGGTGTTGACAGACGTAGCCCGCTCAAGTACGTGCCCGGTTTCACCTATATTCTGGTGCTCTACATAGCAGGCAAGTTCATTTTGCCCGATCCTAGGACGACCCTGGTCGACTGGGGCGCGTATCAGCTCTCTTGGGTTGAAGTCCTCTTGGTCGGCGCCGCCATGATGGCGATGGCCGAGCAATTGAGAGTCTCGCATCCGGGGATAGATAACACGATTGAAGCCATTTTGATGGCGGCAATCGCCGGCTTTCAGGTGCTTCTTTTCGCTCTCGGGGCGGCCGGCGTCAGAGCCCTGGGCATCTTCAACAATACGGAGTTTCTTATGCTGACCTTCATCAGCATGGCACAAGCTATTGTTGCAATCTTGATCAATGCCAGGACTTTACGACGGACCATCGGCGTCGGCGATGACGGTTAATGAGGCTGAAGAGAACTAGCACGAACTAAGCCGCGTGTTACACGCGCGGCTTTCAGTGTGTACGCCGCTTCCAAGTTCCGGGTCGCTTCTCGTCTTTGACGAAATCCGGCCGTCGAGCCGTTGTGCGCAATGGTGCGAGGATGGCGGCGCCGAGCAGAAACTTTCTTCTCGAGGATGGCGCAGTGCATTTGCACCTCGGCAATGGTCTCAAGCTCACAGCGGGGAAAACCGGCAGGTCAATTGCCGTCGGGCGGGCGCGCGGCGCGATCGATTTGCGCGTGCTCCACGAACGTCTGCAGCGCCGGCCACATTTCCCAGTAGAGACGATTCAGCAAGGGATCGATCGTGTCGTCCTGTGCATGCAGGCCCAAGATCGCTGCCATATCGATTTCAAACGAGGTCATGTCTCCGAACGGACGCTTGAAGTGGACGGCAGGCGCGGGATAGCCGGAGCCGGCGAGGAACCACATGATCTGCCGGTCCGGCCATTCCAGCCTCAGCTCGCGCAGGAGCCGGCGATGCTGGTCGGTGAAGCGGAATTGGCCGTCCAGGTTTAGGCGCGGCACCTCTGCCAGGATCGCCTCCACCTGCTCGGAGGGCAACCCCGGATACCTGGCGAGTTCGCGCCGGAGCTGTCCCTGCATCGAGGCATTGTCCAAATGAGAAAGCCGATAGTCCACTTCGGCAAGCTCTCCATTCTTGAGCGCCCAGATCAGAAGCGAGGAAACCTCGCGATGAAAGCTGGCGATCGCGACCTTGTCGCGCGTGCCTAGGATCGGGCCGAGATCGGCCGCCAAATTCTCGCTACCGTACGGCGTCAGAGGATCCACGACAGGCCCACCGCTTTCGATGGCCGTGTTCCATGCAAACCGTAGCTTGCGCAGGGCTTGCACGTGCTTTGGCGTTATGGTCTGGGCAGGAGGCTCTTGGCTGGTGTAGACGCGGCGCACGAGCTCCCATCGCCACGCCGCCCAAACCGGCCAAGCCAGGAGCGCTACCGTCAAAATAAGCCAGATCATGCGTTGTCCACGCATTGCAAACCCCGGACACAAGCCATCGGTCGCTCAATCCGCACGCCATTGCAGAGCAGCGATGAAGCCTCAAAACTCTCGGTACTCCTACCCTCGTGGCAATATACATTTGGATCTGGACCTACGGTCTGCAACGTCTCAGAAGGCAGATTGCAACTCTATTGGGGCGTCAGATTGACTGACCGCCACCGTCTCATCGGCGTGTGCTCAAAAGACACAACTACGCCAACTGGAACGCGACCTTACATCAACGAGTGGTACAGGAGGTCAGCTCGCT
>CAVYPA010000008.1:0-352594 GCA_963770295.1 uncultured Alphaproteobacteria bacterium | reverse complement strand
CCCAACGCAGGACCGCCGTGCGCGGTGTGCGGGAACCGCGCGATTTGCGCTGGGCTCATGACGACCCGGCGCAAACCTTGGAGCCAATGACGGCCCCGCACGCCACCCTCAAGGCAAAATGCGGAGCCGCCCGGCGCGGTCTATTGACCGCGTGGCGCGGGGTAAAGGAGGTAAAAGCCGCGCGCGAAACCACTTTTTCCGTATCCACACCCGTGTCGCTTGATGCGCCATCGGAGTTAGGATCGCCCATGTAGGTCGTCGGCTCGGTATCGACAAATTCCAGCGGCCGGTCGGGTGGTGTTTGGAAATCGAACGTCGGCACAAGCCTGCCGGCGTGCTCCTCCAGCGCGACGAAGCTCGGATGCGCATCAGCACAATAGAGTTCGCCGCCCGGCGCCAGCACCGACGCGATGACCCTCGCCCAGTTGGCCGATGTCGGGCAACCAGCCCATCATGGGGCTGGTCGCACTGGGTTTGACCTGGGCCTTAAGCGAGTAATGGCCTCGATCTTCGCGCGCGGCTGTGACCTTATGGAAAAATGATCGCCTGCGTGGTGCCCATTACCCGCACCACTCCGGGCAAAAGGAATATCATCATCGGCAGCCGGCCGCTGCCAAACCCGCGCCGACGGCTTGGCCATGGGCTCCTCCGCGGCCTTCGCCGAAAGGTTGAGGAACTTCCCCTTTCCTTCACCCAGTCGCTCAATCAGTACTTGCGGCCTTCGATGACAATGCTGCCGGCGTAGTCGGCGTGTGATGGGTTTTCATTGCGGGCGTTCTTCCGAAAGTGACCCAAAGGCCAGGCCGCATCCTATGGACCTCGGTCTGCACCTCAGTGATGCAAGCGTCTGTTTCGACGATCTCTTTCTCAAGTTCGCGTGCGTTGCTCGTCGCGGTCCATCTTTGGCGGCACGCACCGCGGCCTGCGCGGCGTTGTCCGCTCTGGTCGCTGGTGTCTAGGCTCGCATTCCCACCGAGGATCTGTTCTGACAACGCCCCTTTTTGACGCATTTTGGCGCTACCGTGTGGAATACGGAGCGCGGCGCTGCCATGTGGAAGGTAGGAGACCAAGTCCAAAAAGCGACGGGCTACAATTGGCCTGGCATCGTTGTCAGCGTGTTCACAACCTTGAGCGGGAAAGCGCGCGTGGTGGTCGAATGCACGGACCCTGAGATGGCGGGCGCGCTGCACATTTATTCTCCCGAGCAGCTGATTGCCGCAGAGCGCGATGCATCGCGTTGCCCAGCGCCGGGGAGAAAGCCGGCTCGATGGCGACAGCCAAATGATTAGGGGTTCAACGTTTCAGAACAGGCCTGATGAGGAATTGCGAACACAAAAAGTTATCTTCCCGTTCCCGACTGGTCCCATCTCCATTGCAGAGGGTGAAACCAAGTCGATCACCATGAAAGGCGTTCGCTTCAGCCTGAGCACGCCAGCGAGGTAGCCACAGCGCCACGCCCAACCGCTTTGCCGCCCGCGACCGCAAGAGCAAGCCCGGCGCACGCGTGGAGGGCCGTACGACCCGGAGCGGTTAGCGAAGCAGAAGACGCCATCACTCAGGGGGACGCACGTCCCCATCATCGTCGCCGCTCACAGCCACGCACCTGCGTCCGCCGGCAACGGCAGATTCAAACCGGTGGTTTTAGGGAAGATTTAGACCGGCGCTGACAAGCTCTGCCGTGCTTCGGTTCAGCAGGCGGATGTCTAATTCCCTCAGTCTGGCGTAGGTGCGCCTCTGCATGTGCTTAGGCCGCGTCGGGAACGCCTCGCGGAGGTTGGGCGAGCCTCCCAGGCGCATTCTGAGCTTCTGCGCGCGAATACGCGCTCGACCCCAGGCCGATTCATACTGCGAGGCGTAGCGCAGTCGGAGACAAAGCCGGCACAGGAACCGCCCGCCGCCATAGAGCATTCGGCATGGTCTCCCGCATCCCGGGCATTCGAACCAGCGCCGCCTGCCGCCAAAACACGTCCCCGTCTCGGTGAAGGACACGACCTCCCGCGCTTCCTGCCACGCGCCGCCTATCTGGCGATGGCGGTAGGTCAGGCAAGCGCATTGACTGTCGACTTCGATGCTGATTTGGCCCGTTAGGTGACCGGCACGCGACCAATTAATTGAGGAGACGTGCCCGGGCTTCAGACGCCGCAAGGAGGTAAGATCGTTTCACGCGCTGAACAGGAGATCTATGGCGTGTGGATCATCGAGGAGTAGATCGCCGCCGGCCGGGCATACGTGCGCATGAATCTCGCGGCGACCGCCGGAGGCATTGCGGTCCATCCGGTCTGCCAGGCGCTGCAGGAGTTTCCGGAGATGGCAGGTGAGCTCGACGATCTCCATCGTCGTCTCGGCATCGCCGCGCCAGCCCGCGTCCAGATGCTCGCCAGGATCGGCTATGCCGCCGCCGTTGAACCGACTGTGCGCTGGCCGCTGGACGCGAAGGTGCTTGGGAGTTCGGCATGACCCGGAGCTATGACCGCCTTACAGTGTACCCGATTGACGGTTGAAGTATGGTGCTTACCGACCGTTGATGGAATCGTTCCGAACATCCGTCTCCTGTTGGCACATGGCTGACGCCCTTCGGCGCTGCAGCGAGACTGTCTGTTATCTAGGGTCCTACAGACAGTGCCAGTGGACGCCATCCTGTCCGCGGTGCTGCAGGACCGTAGTCCGCGCCGATGACTGCTGGGTCGGCGTGTCGGGAAGGATCATGCGAAAGGGAGAGTAGGGCGCAACCGCGCAACCCGATTGAGATCGCGCCCTAGTTCCTGGTCTAGCGGACCGGCGAGAAGGAAGCTGGGATCAGAAGCTTGTTTTCCTGGCGAAGCGGGCGTACCCCGCTTTGCGGCGGCCACAACCGGCCGGGTGCGCGGGATTCCGCGCGAATGCGGTCGCGCTCGATCGAGTTCTTGTAGGGCCAGATATGGACGAACTTGTTTAGGCTGCCCAATTCACTTGTCCAGCACGCGGCCAGCGGCGACAGCTCCTCACGGGCCGGCACCGCCTTTGCCCACGCCTCAAGCACCTGCGGCAGGGCGCCCGCCGGGTAGGTGTAAATGCGCATCTCGTAGAAATTGCCGGTGCCGTAATCGCGGCTGGCGAGCGGGTGCATGAACGGCGCCGGGATCATGATCTCCGACTCCTGCGCAACGATGAGGTCCTGCCCGCCTGGGAGTGCGTTGCGCTCGCGGTCGGTCGCCAGCGCGGCGCGGACTCTGGTGCGATGATCCAAATCGTCATAGGGGTAGACGTGGATCACTTGGTTCAACGGTCCGAAATCGGTGTGCCAGAAGGCACCGAGCTTCGAATGCTTGAGGCGCGCCGCCAGGCGCTTCTCGTAGCGCTCCTCGAACTCGGGGACAGCCCCGGTTCGGAGCGTGTAGGTGCGGACTTCGTAGATCATCGATTGCGTCCTCCCGTTGGATTTCGGTTTTTCCCGCCGCCAGGCATCCAAGCATAGGGCGGTGGTGCCGCCGTGACAAACTACCGCCGCAGCCGATCTCGCGACGTTCAGACTGTTTACTGTACCGGCAGCTCGGTTCCCGCGAGGTTCCGGGGGAGCAAGAGACAATGCCAGCTAAGTGGACGATTTATCGTCGTTGAGAATGATATGGCGGAGCGACGGAAGCGCGCCAGTGCCATCGTGGGGCAATCGGACAACGAGCTGGTTCCATGTTACGTCGCCACGACTGAGTTCATCATTGCCGACTGTGGCTCTCTATACGAAAACTTCGGCCGGCCCCATGGTGCAGGGATGGTCAACGGGCCGCTCGTCGCCTCCGCATCGTGCATTTCTTCAACCAGAACATAATCGTCTGCCCGCCTGGGAGTGCGTTGCGCTGGCGGTCGGTCGCCAGCGCGGCGCGGACTCTGGTGCGATGATCCAAATCGTCACACGGCCCAAACCTTCCTATAAGGTTCCGCCGTGCACTGCCAAGTTACGTTTCCAAAATCCTCCAAGGCGCCAGGCCTGCCGACCTTCCCGTAGAAGAGTTCACCCATTTCGGGCTGGTCATCAACCTGAAGGCGGCAAAGGCGCTCGCCCTCAGCATCCCAACTGCCACGCTCGCTCGCGCCGACGAGGTGATCGAGTAGAACTTCTGTTAACGTACCTTATTGCAGGTGCTCACGCCCGCTTTTGTGAAGGTTTTCAGATGCCGGCCGATCACGGCGGTGCGGCACATTGGGGCCGGCGTCGGAAAGCCTCCAGGGAAAGAACCCGCGAGAGGTGGTCGACGGTCGGGCCGCGAGTGCTATGGGGATTTGTGGGTAGCTCGGGCGGGGTCGGTGGCGATCTGTAACCCTGTCGTCCGACGATCACGGTTATGGAGAGGGTGGATCAGCTTCGCTGCGAGCACGAGGGCAGTGTGCGACGGCCCCAATGGCCCAGCGAATTGCGGCATATGAAGAAGTCCCGAGCGAGGGATAGCGTAGCCGGCTGTGGAGTAGCGGCGAGAAGCGGACAAGACCTGTAAGAGTGATGCCGGGGCGTCGCTCATGAGGTGTCGATCCTGATCTTTGCGTTCAGCGGCTGATGTTGGGATTGGCAGTCGGGCTCAAACAATTCGACAATGAACATGCGGCCACCGCAGCATGGACAAGGATGAGCGTGCGCCGTGGCCACGTCTTCATCGATCTCGGGGGTGTCTGGATTTACGGCCGCGGCGAGCATGTCGCGCGCCTTGGCGATCGCCTCGGCTTTGGCGGTACCGGCAAGCAGACCGTAATGGCGGATGCGGTGGAAGCCCTTGGGCAGCACGTGGATCAGGAAGCGACGGATGAACTCCTGCGCGGCGAGCGTCATGGTCTTGTAGCGACCCGGTCCCTCGATCCGGTAGTCCTTGACCTTGAACGTGACCGTGTTGGCATCGGCTGCGATCAGACGGCGGTTCGAGATGGCCACGCGATGGGTGTAGCGCGACAGATACGCGAGCACGGCCTTAGGCCCGGCGAAGGGCCGCTTGGAGTAAACGAACCAGCGGTTCCGCTTGAGCGGCGCCAGAAAAGTGGCAAATGCTTTGTCATCGCCGAGGCGGCGTGTGCGCCGTAGAACGTGAACTGGCCGGCCGCATGTGCGGCGGTAAGCTTCTCCAGCATCAGGCTGCGAAACAGCTTCGACAGCACCCGCACCGGCAAGAAGAAGTCGGGCCGTTTGGCGATCCAGCGGCTGCCATCAAGGCGATCCCGCCGCCCGGCACGATCATATGCACGTGGGGATGATGGGTCATGGCCGTTCCCCAGGTGTGCAGCACCGACGTGATCGCGATCCGCGCACCCAGATGCTTGGGATCGGCCGCGATCGTGAGCATCGTCTCGGCCGACGCCTTGAACAGCAGATCGTAGATCACCGCCTTATTCTGATACGCGATATCGCCGATGGGGGCCGGCAGCGTGAACACGACGTGGAAGTACGGCACCGGCAAGAGCTCGGCTTCCCGCTCCGCCATCCACTTGCGTGCCGCCGCCCCCTGGCACTTGGGGCAGTGCCGATTGCGGCAGCTGTTGTAGGCGATGACGGTATGCGCGCAGTCCTCGCAGCGCAGGACGTGACCGCCGAGCGCTGCCGTGCGGCAGCGCTCGATGGCACTCATCACCTTCAACTGGTCGAGGCTCACGTGGCCGCGGTTGGCCGCACGCCAAGCGGGACCATGGTCACGGAACAGGTCCGCGACCTCCAGAGCAGGACGGACCAGAGCGCGGGCGACTATGCCGGCGGCTGATCCGTGTGCGGCCGCAGACAGCCGATCGAGCGGGCTCTCGACCGACCGCAGCAGATTGGTCGCAACCTGCGTGTAGCGTGCGGTCGTATCGAGCTTGGCGTGCCCGAGCAGAACCTGGATCACGCGCACATCGATGCTGCTCTCCAGCAGATGCGTTGCAAACGAGTGTCGCAGCGTATGCGGCGACACCCAGGAGCCGAGCCCGGCGGCATCGGCGGCCATGTGGCAGGCGCGGTTGAGCTGACGCACGGTGATCGGCAACAGCGGATCGCGGCCCGGGAACAGCCAGCCCGGCGAGCGGCACTGCCGCCACCATGCGCGCAGCAGTTCGAGCAACACCGGCGACAGCATGGCGTGCCGGTCCTTGCGGCCCTTGCCCATCTCGACACGGATCAGCATGCGCTGGCTGTCGATGTCGCCGACGCGCAGCATGACGACCTCGCCGCCTCGAAGGCCCGCACCATAGGCCACGCTCAAGGCCGCCTTGTACTTCAGGCCCGGGCCCGGTGCCGCCTCGAGCAGGCGCGCGACATCCTCCCCCGAGAGCACACGCGGCAGCTTCCTCGGGTAATGCGTGCGGGCAACCTGATGGGCGAGGTCACGCGACCGCACGTGATGCCAAGGAAGAAGCGCAGCGCCGACGCTTGCGTGTTCATCTTCGACGGCTGCGCGCCTTGCGCGATCTGCTCGACCTGGAAGCGGCGGATGTCGTCGCCGGTCGCCGTGTCGGAGCCTCATGGGGTCTTGGCTACCTCCGAGATGCGGACTTGAGGCAATGCGCTTCGCGAGGCTGGGGTGCAATTCGAGCATTGCGAGCGGATGAAGATTGAAGGCATCGTCAGCAAGCGCATTGATCGGGCTTATGTCTCTGGCCCGTCGAGGAGCTGGTTGAAGATCAAATGCGCGGCCTGGCGCCGCGATAACCAACGCCGCCACAAGCTATTCGAAGGCCCCAAGAAGCCGCCGGCGTTGACCGAGCACGAGACGGCTTTGGAGCGGAAACGGGTTGAGCTCGCCCGAGTGCGGGCGTCATTGGCAAGGCCAGGATTGCGCGCTGGTCTTTTTGCCGCCTTGAAGGCGCAGGAACGGGCGCTGCTGCAGGAGATCGCGGAGTTTGAGGGGTAAGTACCCGCGCAGAAAAAAAGGGCCCAAGCCGTGTTTGCGGGCAAGGCATACCACAAGAGATATCGCTTGGTTGGTGCGAAACCGCACCGGCGATGGTTAATCCAGGCTATGTTTACGGAGAGCTTCTCTAGCGCGGCCGACTAGCATTTTCGCCATCGGGATGAAGCAGCAGGGCTTGGTCCTGTAGTCATCGCGCTCGGGCATCGGCTCAGCCCTGAAGCAACTTCTCAATCATGCTCACCAGCTGCCCCGGTACGGCGGGTTTTGGCACCACGATCCCCGATCGGCATACCTCGTGGACGTGCGTGTATCCGGTGTGCAAGACAAAAGGCACATGCCGCTCATTGAGCCGCTCACATAGCGCGCTGCCTTTACCGTCACTTAGCCCGAAGTCCACCACAGCTGCTGACAGGTCGGGATGATCGGCGAGACGCAATCCGTCGCACAGGTTGTACGCCGTGTGCACCGCGGCACCGGCCGCCTTGAGGTCCTCGACAATGGCGAGCACGATCAGCGGTTCGTCTTCGACGACGAGAATTGTGTGTCCGGCAAGTGCCGACGGCTTCCTCACCCTTGGGTGACGGAAGCCGGCCCCTGGGCTACCCCGGCTGAGCCGGACAGCTCGCCGCATTTCGAGGCTCGGCTTCCACACGCCAAACGCTACGAAGACAATCGCATTCCGTCAGTATGGTTCCTTACCGCCAGTTCATTTTGGAACGGGCAACGGCTGGCATACGTTAGCCTTCGAAGGCCCAATAATGTATCCTGATCTTGTCGTGCTGATCGTGGAGGACGAACCTCTGCTGCGATACAGCATGGCCTACGCTCTCCGCGGCGATGGCTGGCTGATCCTCGAGGCGAGCAGCGGCGAGGATGCGGTCGCCTACCTCACGGGCGGCGAGAAAATTGACATCGTGTTCACCGACATCACGCTCGGGGGCCTCTTGAGCGGCTGGGACGTAGCGGACGCCTACAGATTGGCGCGATCAGAAATCCCGATCATCTATGCATCCGGCAACGCCAATGATCGGTCGCGCCAAGTGAAGGATAGCCAATTCTTTCAAAAGCCATACGACATCGCAGCGGTCGTGAAAGCTTGCCAACAAATCGGCGAGGCCGGCCCGAAATGGTTTGGAGGCTGAACGCCCACGTAAAGGCGCTGCTAGGAGATTGCCGAGATCAAGGAGCTCCTGAGCGGTTCCAACGGTCCACAACCATACCATCGCTCATAACCGCGAGAGCACTGGGCGCGAGCCGCCGCAATAGCGTGTGCACCACCATCGAGTGACACTCTCGCTTCTAGTTTTTTCGCCTGTCAAACCTCTTAGCCGGAACTTTCAGATGCGAGCATAAGTTTGCTCCGCAAAGGACAACGTATGCGCGATATCGATCCTCACCGACCGAAGGGCAGCCCGATACCTCCTCGCGGCTCCGATGACGACATCTGGGCATTTATTCCCGTTATCGTTTGCGTGGCGGCCCTTGCCTGATCTTGCTCTTCGTCTCGCCAACCTTCGATAGCCAAAGCAACGGCGCGAGAAGCGCGCGGCCGGGGGCGGTAACGCCAACTACAAGACCATAGCGGAGGAACGTACCGGAAGCGCGCCTCCTCTTGCACTGGCCAGCCCCCCAAAAGCCGATCGAACCTACCTCGAAGCAAACCGAACCGTGACCAAGTGTCGACGAGATCGAGAACAGCTAGCGCTCAGTGCGTCATAGGCAACGACCATGCCGGATAGAGCAGCGGCAACGACCGTGCCCGGATAGAGCAGCCCCCCGCCTTCAGCATTTCCGCCAGGCCTCGGTTCCAGCCTGCCTGTGCCATGGTCTGATGCAGGCGCTGCACATCATGGCGCAGGGGTAGCCGTGCTCTGCAGCAATGGCCCTATCCCTAGATGCCATGGCCTTGGCAATGTGCGGGCTTGAGGCAATGCGCTCTGCGAAGCTGGGTGCAGCTTGTTCAGTTCGCCGAGCATCCTGGTGGTGGCCTGCCTTTGCTCGCGTTCTTCCGCCACCGGCCGCCAAGGCTCCTGGCACCACCTACTTGCTATCGCCTCCGTTAGCGGACCCGACTGCGGCACCCACAATTGCGGGGGCAGGAAGCCCGCGTTCTCTTGCGGTCCTGGCAAGCCACTGCTCTCTGGTTTCATCGGGCGGGGTAGTCGATCGCCATCCTGAGCATCGGCGGACTTTGGCGGACGCATGCAGACGAAGATCGTAAGAAAGCTCTTGCTATCTTTGGATTTCTGTGGACATCGGCCGACGTGGGCAGACTTCGGTGGACATCAAGCTGGCGGAGACGGAGGGATTCGAACCCTCGATACGCCTTAACAGCGTATAACGGTTTAGCAAACCGCCGCCTTCAGCCACTCGGCCACGTCTCCGTCTAGGCGGGGCAAGCACTTAGCATATCAATCCCATCGAACAAAGCCGGAATTGCCACCGGGTTGCCACCGGAATCCCAATATCACGCTCCCTGGCGTGTCGTTCCCACCATGGCCGCCTCGATCGCGTCGGCGGCCGCGGTGTCGGCGGTCTTGAATAGGTGGGTATAGGTGTTCAGCGTTACTGTTGGCGAACTGTGCCCGATGCGGCGGCTGATTTGCACGACGTCGACACCCGCGGCAATGAGGGCGCTCACGTGGGTGTGCCTCAAGGCATGAAACATCACTCTCCGCAGGCCCAGACTCTTGCAGGCCCTGACCCAGTCCCGGCTTAGGTTGTCGGGCGACATGGGCGAACCGTCGGCGTGGCAGAAGACGAGGGCGTCAGGTTCTGGCCGACCTAACCCCAGCGCAAGCCTCAATTCGAGATGCTTGCGCCGGTGTTCGCGCAGCACGGCGACAGCACTGGGCGGCAACGAGATCGTCCGCCGACCGCGCTTGGACTTGGGCGGCTTGAACCTGAGGCCCGCCTTGGTCTCCTCCAGGCTTCTTTCGACGCGTATGCTTGCACCGTCGAGATCGCAGTCGCTCCACCTTACGGCCAGAAGTTCGCTACGACGCATCCCTGTTGCCAATGCGGTGGAGGCGATCGAATAAAGATCGTGGCCTTGGAGCTTGTGCAGGGCGGCGGCCACCTCCTCGTCGTTGAGGATCTCGATCTCCTCCTTCTCCACCTTCGGCGGGCTGATAATGCTGGCAACGTTGCGCGCCAGGGTCTCGTTCTCGACGCCACGTGCGAGCGCTCGATGCAGCACGCGGTGAGCATGGGTCACGGTCTGTGCTGATAGCGGATTTCCATCTTTGCCGCCCGATTTGAGAAGAACGCCGTGCCATTCCTGAACCTTTATCGGCTTCAGTTTCTGAAGCATGATGGCGCCCAGATGCGGGTAAATCTGCTTCTCGGCAAGTTGCCGATATCGCTCGGCGGTCTTGGGCGACAACCCGTGCGCTCCATCGAGCCAAGCCATGATGCACTCCTTCACGGTCAGTCTGCTCGGTTCGGGTAGCGTGCCGGCATCACTTTGGCTGAGCAGCCTCGTCAGCTCTTTCTGCGCGTCCTGGCGCTTGCCGCGCACGGTGCCGGCAGAGATCCGCTTGGGATCTAGTGGCCGTAAGAATTTCGATGCGTGGCAGTGAGTGAAAAAATTCTCAATTGTCGAGGAAACTGCGTAGCTGGCGGCTTCGGCTCGGGTGCCTCAGCTTGCGTATGGCCTTGGCCTCGATTTGCCGAATGCGCTCGCGCGTGACGCTGAACTGCTGGCCGACCTCCTCAAGCGTGCGGTCGGTATTCATGCCGATGCCAAAACGCATACGCAGCACCCGCTCCTCGCGAGGGGTGAGGGAGGCTAGCGCGCGCGTTGTCATCTCGCGCAGGTTCGACTGGACCGCCGCGTCGATTGGCAGCACGGCATTGCGGTCCTCGATGAAGTCGCCGAGGTGACTGTTTTCCTCGTCGCCGATCGGTGTTTCCAGGCTGATCGGCTCCTTGGCGATCCTCAGGACCTTGCGCACCTTCTCGAGCGGCATGGCGAGCTTTTCGGAAAGCTCCTCAGGCGTTGGTTCGCGGCCGATCTCGTGCAGCATCCGCCGCGAGGTGCGCACGATCTTGTTGATGGCCTCGATCATGTGCACGGGAATGCGGATGGTGCGGGCCTGGTCCGCAATCGAGCGGGTGACGGCCTGCCGGATCCACCATGTCGCGTAGGTCGAAAACTTGTAGCCGAGCCGGTACTCGAACTTGTCGACCGCCTTCATCAGGCCGATGTTCCCCTCCTGGATCAAATCTAGGAACTGCGGGCCGCGGTTGCTGTATTTCTTGGCGATGGAGATCACCAGGCGAAGGTTGGCTTCCACCATTTCCTTCTTGGCCTGACAGGCCTCGCGCTCCCCCTTCTGCACGGCCTTGACGATGCGGCGGTAGTCGGTGACCTCGAGCCCCGTTTCCGAAGCCAGAGCGTGAATGTCGGCGCGAATCTGGTCGATTTTCTTGCGCTCGTGCCTGATGAACTGGACCCATTTCTTGTTGCCGCACATCACCATGCGGTCGAGCCAGGTCTGGTCGAGCTCGTTGCCGAAGTACTCGTCGATAAAATGCTGGCGCGGCACACCGAAACTGTCGGCCAACCGCATCAGGCGGCTCTCGTGCGCGACAAGACGCTTGTTGATTGAGTAGAGCTGCTCGACCAGAACTCTCGATGCGGGCGTTGTTGAGCGACAGGCCCTTGACGTAACCGATGATCTCGTCGCGCAGCTTGTCGTAGCCACGCTGCTGCGAGCGATTGAACTGCTCGCTAGCCACCTGCATCTCGACCTTCTTATCCTCCAACTTGCGCAGCTTCTTGTACGTGGCGGCAATGTTGTCGAAGGTCTCGAGCACCTTCGGCTTGAGCTCGGCCTCCATGGCGGCGAGCGAGATAGCATTCTCGTACTCATCCTCGTCGTCGAGCTCGCCGTCAACGCGGCCTTCGCGGCCATCCTCGGCGCCGACGGCGGGATCAGCGGGGGCCGCCGGTGGCGGCGCCACGTCGACGATCGCGACCACGGGCGGTGGCGCCGCCTTGGCCTCCGGCCCTTCGTAGGTCGCCCCCAAGTCGATGATCTCGCGCAGCAGGATCTTGGCGTTCATCAACTCATCGCGCCAAATGATGATCGCTTGGAAGGTCAGAGGACTCTCGCACAGGCCCGCCATCATCGCCTCGCGGCCGGCCTCGATGCGCTTGGCGATGGCGATCTCGCCCTGACGCGAGAGCGGCTCGACGGAGCCCATGTCGCGCAGGTACATGCGCACGGGATCATCCGTGCGCTCCGCCGGCTCGGCACGCGCCTGCACGATCGCGGGAACGGTCGTGGCGATCGCTACCGCACGGCAGCCGGCATCGCCATTATCGGCCCGGTCCTCGCCGTCAGGAGCGGCCGCCCCCTCCTCGTGGTCCTCGCTCTCAACCACGGTAATGCCCATGTCGGACAGCATCAACATGGTGTCCTCGATCTGAGCGGGGGACACTTCCTCGGAGGGGAGCACGGCATTGATGGGCGTCAAGGGTGACGAACCCGCGCGCCTTGGCGGTCTTGATAACTTCTTGACCGCCGAATTGGACAGATCCAGCAGCGGGCTCTCCTTCTCGGGGGCTTCGACTTGTTGTGCGCTCTGTTCGTCGGCCCCTGCTGCGTTCGCCATCACGCCGCTCCAGGCGCGCCGGGGTTGCCGCTTGGGCATCTCGGGGCGCGGGCCCGCGGATCGGCCTCCCGCGCAACGTGTGAGGCGGCTGAATGCATTACGTGTTTTGGAAGGCATAAGCTGCGCGGAGTGCGCGGTGATACTTGGTTGTGTGGTTCTGAAGCGTGCACGAGCCTTCGGCTGTGGTACTCATCATGTCCTTACCCCGAGGCCGGGTGTGTGGGCCGGCCGCTCGGCACTTCTTGAGCAATCCCGCGTTCTAAGCGCCGGCGGCTTTGCGGCTCACGGCGGATGAGGTTGTAGAGCTTCTTCCCTTCGGCGGCGTGGTACTCGGATGAGGACCAGCCCCGTTGCCTCAACGTCTTGAACGGTGCAATTCTGTTTTCTCACACGCCCGTCGCCCGAAAATTACGACTTGGTGGCGGACTTGGCCATCAATGCCTCGATTGCCCTGCCGCAGTCTCTGTTGAACTGATAGCCCAAATCGGGCATGCCGATTACCCTTTTGCGATAGTCGCGGACCACGTCATCGTAATCCGCGGTACGCTTGACCTTCAGCTCAGCACCGGCAGCCGGATCTGCCATTACCTCTTTGACGCATGCAGGAATAAGAGCGGTTATGACCGCGGCTTCGGAAACTCTCTTTACACCGCTAGAGGTGTGCCAGTCGCCCCAGGTAAAGCCGACAACGGCGAGTGCAACTGCGCCTGCAGCAGCGCCCCAAAGACCGTATGTGTATTTCTCTTGCATGATATGACCTTCCTTGGTCGCTAACGGAGTGCGACCCCGTATAGAGCCCACAATGCGGGTGTCCAGCCAAGCCTCGGAAAGTACTTACATCGCGCAGTCGCCACGAGATCGTGGAGATTGGAGCTGGAGGTGATGCTCGAACGCGCGCGGAGGCCCATCTCCGAAAAGGGCACCCAAGATCGGTGCCCTGTCGGGCCGCAGTTGGTGGAGGGGGGACGCAATTTGCAAGCTTACGAGCGAACGCGGCACCAGACCGAGGGGCGGCCTGATACCGCTACTCGCTGGGTTGGCCGCCGTGGAAGAACGAAGGTGGCTGGCGCTGCTGAACCGGGGGGAAAAGCTAGCGCCTCCAAAGGGGCCGACCGGGAGGGAAATCCGGAGGGTCGCACCTATACAAGCGCGCACATCGGCAGCACGCCAGACTCGGAAAGTAACCTATAAGCTAACGAGAAGCGGCATCACGCAAGCGTGCGTTGCGAGTGATGCTCGTTGGCTGTCATGACCGCCACGCACCGCAGCAAACACGTCGTGGTGCGAAAAAGGAGTATGATCATGAAGCCGATAATTTCAGCATTCCTTGCGTTGGCGTTTGTTACCGCCATTGTGGCCACCGCTGGTGCAGCGGACTGGAATGTGAAGACCTTCTGGCAGCAAGTGGATAGCAACCACAATTGAGGCCTGCCTGACCAGGTTCAATTGCACAGATCGCTGATGGAGGCCCGCAGTGCGTTGCGGGCCTTTCGCTTTCCAGCGCATGTCAAATCGAGCCGCGCGCCGCCAAGTTCGGGCTCATAGGCTTCGGATGCTCGACGATTACACGGCTTGCCCGCGAAGGGGGCGGACTGGGAGGCATATGGTTGGAACCAAGCGATACGGTGTTGATGGTCCGCCGCATCTTGCTGGTTTGTTGGCGCCTTTGCCTTTGTCTTTCATGAGGTCTGCCTTTCTTAGTGGCACGAATCAGCCCGGCCCCCTGTCGCCCCCGGCCGATAGCAAAATGCGTCACCTCCAAAAAGTCTCGACCCCGCTTGCCTGGGGACAAACCCGCATGATGACGACCCGCCAAACTTGCGCAGCACCACCGCCACCAATGCTCCGCCCCAAAACACGGCCGGTACTGCGAGCCCGTACAAAAACTCCTCCGAAATCGTGGTGTGGAATTGCCCAGAAATGAGGGGATTTCCAAGCTCCAATCTTCATGTGTGAGGTGAGGCAAGGAGGGGATTGAGAGATGATGGGGAAACCGAAACGCGCCGCGCTCTACGTCCGCGTCAGCACCGACCACCAGTCCGTTGAAAACCAGGTGCGGGAGCTCAAGCAGGTCGCCGAACGCCGTGGCTGGACCGTCGAGGAGGTCTACCGCGACGCTGGCATCAGCGGCGCCAAGGGCCGCGACAAGCGCCCTGGCCTCGATGCCATGCTCAAGGATGCCAACCGTCGCAAGTTCGATGTGGTGATGGCGTGGGCTATTGACCGGCTAGGCCGATCGCTGATCGACCTGCTCGGCACGATCGAGCACCTCCAGGAGGTCGGCGTCGATCTCTACCTGGATCAGCAATCGATCGATACCACCACGCCGACCGGCAAGTTGCTCTTCCAACTGACGGGTGCCTTTGCCGAATTTGAGCGCTCAATGATCCGCCAGCGTGTCAGGGCTGGGCTCAACGTCATCAAGGACAAGCTCGCCCGCGACGGCAAGTTTGAGAGCAAGGCCGGCGTCATTCGCACGAAGTTGGGCCGGCCAGGTGCGGAACCCGGCAAGCTCGAGCGTGCACGACGGGAGCTGGCCAAGGGCATCGGCATCGGCAAGGTGGCGAGAGAAATCGGCCTAGGCGTCGGCACCGTCCATCGGCTCAAGCGCGAGACTGGAGTGCATGCCGCTGGTTGACTGGGCCTCAGGGGATCAACCGATGAGGTTGTCGAGAACGACAAAGAGGGGCCCGTGATCAAGAGCTGGGAGCCCTTCCCCGACCATCTGCAGCAGTGGGACGTAGGCCATTCCAGTTTTCCTCGATCCACATCTTTCTAGCTTACGCGCCCTAGAATCACCTGCATGCGACGGCAATGATCATTGTACATCGGGAGGTGATAGCGATGAGCATCTTCGGATTACCGACCACGCTCAAGGGTCACATTATCGATCAGTTCGAGCGCACCAGAGGTGATGACTTGCCGGTCGTACTCTATGCGATTGCGAGGGGTGTTAAACATCACGCTTGGCAAAGGTGCAGCATGGTGCCAGGAGAACTGGGGGAATGGGAACGCCTTGAACGCAAGCTGAGTGAACTCGCGGACTGGGCAAACGACGAATCCGGATTGCTGCGGTAGCGATTGAAACCCAACAAGCTCAACGCCGCGATCGATCAGGGCAACCGGGCTTCGACCTGATCATCAGTCGAGGTGGCGATGCGTCGAGCGAATCGATTTTAGCGGCTATCGCCACTCGGATGGCGTTCCCCGTGGCAGGGTATTAGCGCCAGCGGCCGGCATTGATCGGGGGGTAGGGTGACCCACCTCAGAGCCTGAAGCCAAGAAAAGAGCGCTATCCCCTGTGCAGCGCGGGCATCGCTAGCCGTTTGGCAAAGCGCAACCCTGCGCATTGCCACCCGAGTTGAGCCATACAACCTAAATCAGTAGGCAGATTGTCCGTGCGGATTGTTGTCCGTGTTGGGGCTTGCAAGCTCTAGACCCGCCTGCGCCCTGGCAGCCGGCCGCACTCGTCCTCTGACGCCATCACTTGAGGCCGCCAAATACATACGCCCCCAGCCCGCGAAGAGCCGGGGGCGCGTTTGCTGACGATTTCTATGGGTGGCCATTTCCTTGGCCGGCGCGATCTTGGTAGTCCATCGCGCGCCACCAATCCGTCGAGCCTACAGGGTAGACGTCGGGGTCGGTTTCGATCTGATCGCGATATCCGTTGCCACGACGCAGGCTCTGATAGCCATAGACGCCCCCGTTATTCAGCGACCTGCATCGCCGAACGCCATTTTCCCTCCAACAAACCCGGTTTGCGACCTTTTCGACGTTAGAGCCGCTTACGCCGGCCAGTACAAGCTCTCTCGCTGTGTCCCCAATCGGACTGGCCTGCGCGTTCGCAGCCAATGCCGTCAAAACGAAAACCGCGGCCGAACCCGGCAACCAAGATTTTCTTGCCATGATGATCTCCTTGCTGTGAGGCGTCACTTGTTTTGGCAGGAGCACGCTTGTGCGGCACGACTACGCCCCTCTCTTACGCGGGCGTCGATCCAGGACTACCCGCAAAAGCAAGCAAGGAAGTATTTTGAAACCTCTCATAAGGTACAGACAAAATGGCCCCGATGGACAAAGGATTGGGCCGGGCGGACGCCTTTTCCGCTAGGTGGCCGCTACCCCCACCCCCGGGCGGCAAATGGCCAAAATTCAGCTCACCGCCTACGTCCGATGCCTACCCTCCGCGCACGTCCCACGAATTGAGCCATACAGCGTGGACGCTAGACCCGCCCCCACTTTCGCAGCCCGCACCGCAGGTGAGCACATGGCGGGGAAGTCGGCCGGTCCATCGGCAAGATGTAGCCGCCGGCAGTCACAATCGTTCTCATGATCATTCTCCTTCAACGGAGGCTACCACTTGATGTCGGGGAATTCCTTCAGCGAGCGCTTGCAGGCGGCGCGCCACTCAACCTTGCTCATGTGCGTGGCGGCATCCCAGAAGCCCATGCAGTCGGCAAGCGATTTGCCACCGCCACCCGGTTTGCTTGGCGCCGACTGGCTGGGGCTGTCGCTCCCGGACGACGTACTAGGAGGTGAGAGGGCAAGCGAGGAGCCGCCTGAGGAGCCACCGCCGGTCGCGAAATTGCTGGGCAAGGGGTCGGACAAGGGCGACAGCACGGTCGATCCGGGTAGCGCCGTTGTTGGCGCGGTAGGCGTGGTCGTTGCCGGCACGCCTGCCGGCGGTGTTAAGCCAGCCGAAGGCGTGGACGACGACGATGTCGATGATGTCGATGGCGCCGCCGGCGTGGTGGAGCCGGGGGACGCGCTGGGAGTGGTGGTGGTGCGTGAGGTTGTAGTCGGTGCCGAGAAGCTCGGCACGGCGCGGGACACCGGCGCGCTGCCTGCTGATGAGCGCGCTTGCGCTAATGCGGCGTCGGGAAACAGCAACAAGACAGCGATGGCGGCAAGGGCGGGCGGCTTAGGCGTGAGCATTGCAATCACCATGGCGTTGCCGGCAGCGCCCGGGCCTAGTAACGCTCGGTGGTACTTTTGCGGAATTCACAATTTGGCGAGCGACGGAATATCTGATTGTTGTATCCCCGGTTGGGGGGAGTCGTTGATCGTGGTCGAGACGTCTCCCCCGCATGCGCGGGGATGGCCCGAGCGTAACGTGCCCGCCACCTTCGCGCTCCGTGTTTCCCCCGCGTGCGCGGGGATGGTCCGACCTCCAGCACCGTTAAGCGATGCTCTATTGCGTTTCCCTCGCATGCGCGGGGATGGTCCGCAATTATTCCGCAATTATACGGAGTAACACGCTTGGAAGTACAATCTCCCCCGCGTGCGCGGGGATGGTCCGTCGATCCGCCAAATTCGCGGTTAGTCCCGCACGTCTCCCCCGCATGCGCGGGGATGGTCCGCCGTACCCGTAGGTTAAGGGCTCTACGTAGCCGTCTCCCCCGCATGGGCGGGGATGGCCCGTCGTTGCTTTCCGTTGCGGCGTTCATAAAGCGGTTTCCCCCGCATGCGCGGGGATGGTCCGTGCTTCACGTACTCCCACGCGACATCTTTGGCGTCTCCCCCGCATGCGCGGGGATGGCCCGGAGAAAGCCCGCGTTGAAACCAATCGACGCAAGTCTCCCCCGCATGGGCGGGGATGGCCCGGGCTCACTGTCCTTTTGGCTCGAGCGGGTCGGGTTTCCCCCGCATGCGCGGGGGTGGCCCGGCTGGAACTGTGAGAGCAACGCACAGATCAAGCCTGCTCCAATTCAGCAATTTCCCGCTCCAGGATGTCCAGTTGCTTGCGCAATTCGCGCGCCATGCCGGGACGCACGTCGGGATCGTGAAGCCGCTCCTGCACCCTGGCAAGCTCAGCACTCTTCTTGGCGAGCGTCTTCTGGGCTTCCGTCAGTTCCGGCTTGGTCGGGCCCTCGAAGATACGCCAGCGCTCCGCATTGATGCGCTTCCAGTCAGGGCATTTCACTTTTTGCCAGTGCCGGCTCGGCCCGCTTGAGTAGCGCGAGATCAGGCGCTTGCTGACCACACCCTCAAAACCAAACTTGCTGCAATGCTCGAAAAGCACCGGTCCATCGGGGAAGGTTTGCACCTCTTTCATGAAAGGCACGCGCGCTTTGGTACAAAGCCGATGCAGATCGCGCTTGCGTTCTGATAGAGGCAATCCCCGAAGATCAACGCCGTCCTGCCAAAGCAGATCGAACACCAAAAACACCAATTGCGCCTCGTCGGGATGGCTGGTGCGCATCTCGCGCATCAGCTCGTAAAAGTGCGCGAAGCCTCGGGGATCGATCAGGACCAATTCCCCGTCGAGAATGGTCGATTGCGTGGGCAGCTTGGCGAAAGCCTCGGCCATGCGAGGCAGTCTGTCAGTGTACTCGGCGCCGTGCCGCGATTAGAAGCGGACGCCGGCGCCGTCCTTGATAATCTGAAAGCGAAAGCCGTCCCACTTGGGTTCATGAATCCAATCGTCGCCGTTTGGCGGGCGAACTGCTGCGGACGGCGACAGGGGGCGAATGAAGCGGAGGGACACGGGCTGAGAGTTAACCATCGTCTGCGGATACAAACAAATCGGCCGTGGTCGACCCTCGCGGCCGATGCTTTTTTTCCTATATTTAGGGGGTATGGTTCGAAACGCTCACATCGTAAATCCGCTAACCGATTGCCCGATCTGCGGAGCGACCGGCAGGGTCGCCAGCCGTCTGCCGGGCCGAAAAAAGGTCTGCCCAGAGTGCGGTGGCACGGGCCACGTTAACTTCAAGCGGCGCCAGCAATTGATAGTCAAGCTGAAGGCGAAGGCGCGGACCTAAGCCGGGGCTTTTCCTACGCTGCCGCCTTTGACGAACGCTTGCTCTTGGGTTCGCGTGCCTTCGCCCGCCGAAGCCCCGTCCTCCAGGATCTCGACCACGACGTCGGACAGCAGGCACCCGCGCTTGTCGGCGAGCTGGCGCAGCCCGGTTCAGCTCTTCGGTCACCTTGAATCCCAGATGTATCGGGCGGGAGCTGGGCGTTGGTGCTTGCTGCATACTTACTCGGCTGACCTTTGGCGATCGTGGCGGACCGGCCGGGAGGATACCTTTCCTTCAACCTAGCGCGTCCTCGCCGGCCTCGGAATTTTGAATTGCGCGATGCAGCGGCGCGCCCGCTTGCCGTCCTTGAACAACGTGAGCTGCTTGGTTCGCTTCTTCGTCGCCGTTTTCAGCACCTTGGAGATCGCGAGCCAGGGTAGCGGCGGCCATCCGCTTACCTCGAGAAACCCGGGGTAGAATTCGAGCTCCAAGGCCTTCGAGCTGACCCAGCACTCACGTAGGACGGGATGGCCCTGCCAGATGGTGCGCCGGGTGAGTTTCTGCCGATACCGCGCCTGTACCAGGGCTGGCGATCGGTTGCGGGGCGGGCTTGGGCGACCATGGTTGCCGGTTGTCAGACACGTGAAATATTCGGCGAAAACTCAACTCACGCAACTGACGGAACAGACACTGAACCATTGCCCTTGTGGCCGGCTAATTGCAAGCCAAACCTGCTGTTCGAACGTGAGCCGCCCCGAGTTTCCGGACACGTGCCCTTTGGGGTTTCCCGAGTAACCCAGCAACGTAAGAAAGAAGCTCATGAGCTCTTACCCCGCGGACAAAATTGTTTGCACGTGAAACAACAATGTCGCCGATTAGGCACGTAGGATCCACGCGGAAAAAACTTGCCACCGGAATTGCCACCGGACTGCCCAGTACGGGACGGCATTGATCGGGAGGATGGGGCGGCGTGCCGACAGAAAGCTCGTTTAAAACCGGACTCTCCAGCACAGCCCGGAACGCGCGACAATGCCTAACGGCTTAGCAAACCGCCGCCTTCAGCCACTCGGCCACGTCTCCGTTCTGGACATTTCGCCGTAACCATACAGAAATTCAAGCTCGGAGCCCAGAAAGACCCAAAGCGATCGTTTCACCTCAAGTTCCAGCATCCCGAGGTGACCCAATCGGACACCATCTCCCGGCTTTCGGAGTACAGGTGGGCCCTCTAAGCAAGACCTTCATAATGATGCACGGGAAGGCTCGCAAGCGCCAAACGATCGGCCGCTATCTGGGCCATGACACTGCAGAAAGCCCGCGATCACACCGAGCCCCTCCTGACCTCATAAACCGGCAAAATTCCAGCAATTCCTTTGAGCATGCGGTGGAGGAAAAGCTATGGTCCCTCTCCACCGGCGACCCGGACCGCCATCGACTATGTACGGCTGCTCGAGCGGCATTTTATCCCGGTCACCGGCGCATATCAGAGATGGTTGCACGCGATATCCGATATCCTCGCTATCGATTAGCTCCTGCATACGCCCAGCGAGTGCCGGCACGCGCAGTCGCGATGCAAACCTTCTTGACCTGGTGCGTCCGAGGTATCTAACCGCCTCGCCAATGGCCCGCCAGCGGAAGCGCATCCTCACCATCAACGAGCTCAAAAAACTATGGAACGCCCCGCAAGGCCCGCTGTGCGAAGGCCGCACGCCTCTGCCTTCTCACCGCGATGCGGCGGAGCGAACCCCATCCCCCACAGTCCGCAACGATCACTCAGAACGAACCGCCGGCATCAACTCCGACAACCGACATGCTGCGACCGTACATCGGACAGACGCCCTTCAACAATTTCAATTGGGCGGGAGCCAAAGATGCGCGGGACGGCGTACTTGCGTCGCGCAGTTGCATCGCTCGTGGTCGCGCCCCGTCGCACACCGTCGAAGGCCACCAATCCGCTCGGCGAACCGCCCTTGACGATCCTTCGCAACAGCTCCTTGTTTAGGCGCGATAGGTGCGGACTAAAATCTCACGAGCCATCGGTCGGATCGTGATCAAAACTTTAGGAAGACATGAAGCCCCAGGTCGCGCGCAGCTCGAAAGTCGGCTATGTTCCCTGATTTCCGACACGGAGGCATGTCCTATGGCGAGCGACTTGCGCGGACCGCTGCCGGTCAAGGTCGATCCGACATCCAATGGCGAGTTTCGCCCGGTGCCACTGGCCGAACCCGTGGTGCGCGCCAACGCCGAAGCCGAACGTCGGATCGGCGCACACGCCAGGCGCGTCGGGCTTGAACGGCGGGCCTTCCTGCAATCGCTGTGCGGCGCGGCAACCACGTTGCTCACGCTAAACGAAGCGTTCGCGGCGCTCGGCAACATCGGCGGGCAATTTCGCGTAGCCCCGGAGGGCGCATTCGAGCCCGCAGCGGCGGCCGACGCGATCGCCGGCGACGAGTTCATCTTCGACGTCCAGACCCATATGGTCGACCCGGCCGGCCGCTGGCGTAGCTCCGCCGGCAAGTACTGGGAGCAAATCCTCGCCAGCTTCCCGCACGGGTCCTGTGGTGCCGACGACCCGGTCGCCTGCTTTTCTGCCGAGCAGTTCATCAAACACGTGTTCATGGACAGCGATACCGACCTCGCGGTGCTCTCCTTCGTGCCAGAATTGCCCGAGAATAACCCGCTCTCGCTCGAGGAGGCAAACCGGGTCCGCGTCCTGGTCGATCGCATGGCTGGCGCCCCGCGCCTCTTTCTGCACGCCATGGTCGTACCGAATGCCGGCCCCGATATCGCACCCCTCCAGCTCATGAAAGATGCGGTCGATCGTTACCCGATCGCGGCCTGGAAGTGTTACACACAATGGGGCCCGAACGGCCGCGGCTTTGCGCTCGACAGTCCCGACGTCGGCATCCCATTCATCGAGCGGGCGCGCGAGCTCGGGGTGCGCAACATCTGCATCCATAAGGGCCTGCTGTTCTCGGGCTTTCCCGAGGAATTGGGACGCTGCGCCGACGTCGGCCGCGCGGCCCGGCTCTACCCCGACATGAACTTCATCATCTACCACTCGGGCTACGAGGCGGGCACCGCTGAGGGTGCCTACAATCCCGCGCATGCCGCGCGCGGCGTCGACACCTTGATCAAGTCGGTCGAGGACAACGGCATCGGCCGCAACGCCAACGTCTACGCCGAGCTCGGTTCGACCTGGCGTTTTGTCATGCGCGATCCGACCACCGCCGCGCACCTCCTGGGCAAGCTGTTGAAGCACATCGGCGAGGACAATGTGCTCTGGGGCACCAACTCGATCTGGTATGGTTCCCCGCAGGACCAGATCCAGGCCTTCCGCAGCTTCCACATTAACCCGGTGTTGGTTGAGGCGCACGGCTACCCCGAGCTCACGCCGGTCGTCAAGCAGAAGGTGTTCGGCCTCAATGGCGCCCGGGTCTACGGTGTCGACGTGCCCCAGCGCCGGCGGAAGACGGACGCCGAATTCGATCGGAACGCGCAAGGCCGCCTACCGTGCGGCCGCCGATCCGACGTTCGAGACCTACGGACCCAAGACTGATGCCGAGTATGACGCGCTGATCGCCGAGCGCAGCGGCCTGCCGGCCTGACGGCGGCTGATGCCCTGATACGGTAAGTGCAGCGCGCGTAGCCAATCAATGTGGCGTCATCGACCTCGATGCCCAGGCAGCGAACAGTGCGCTAAATTCGTCGAAATCGCAGCAAAAATTGACGTCTGATCCAAATGGGCGAGCGCGGCGGCTCTGCCTTGACCTCACGGGACGCCAGCAGTTTACTCCGAATGCGGACCTTCGATGAGGAGGTCCGAAGAGTCCGGACCCAACCACCTTGATGTCCGCTGTATCGATGGGCAGGGCGGTGGCGAGCACAACTGTGGTACGTGCTATTGTCGGTCATTTCGGGCGGGCACGGGCCATCCCCGGACGGCGTGATGATGCGCCAGGTCGTCTCGACCGCCGTTTTGTCGAGCATCAATGTCGCGTAGGTCTCCGCACAATCGGCGATTTCGTGCCACGTGCGAAAAATCCATCTTTCTCCCTGGGTACCGCAAAATCTCGCGGGTCTGATGCGGCCGAACTCAGGGTTTGACCCGATACCCGGGTAGGCCGCAGACCCACACCGTTCGACGAACGATGGATTGATGCATGGAGGCGCATTAATGCGAGCCCGTCGATGGACGGGCGCTCCGGGTAATTGGCCCCCTTTATCAACGCGTAGCAATGCCAATGGACTGCGCGACGCGCTTCCCGAACTGGGGCCCGGGTCTCTTTCTTTTCGGCATCTTCCTGACCTTGGGCATCATCGCACACCAATGCGCCGATGCACGATGGTCGACCGGCGATCTGTTCATCGCCAGGGCTATGACCGGCGACGAGCTTAGGGAAGCGAGCGATGGAGATACCGCCGCCTGATGCCAAACTTGGCGCAGCGCCCTCGCCGCCCCGTGACCCGGTCGTGGCACTCCAGGACGCAGCCAGGAAATCGCCACCTGTCTCCGGCCGCCTACCCTCCATTATCGTCGGTGTGGTCGTTGCTGCGGTCGCCGTCCTCTCAATCTGGTACCTGGTACGGCCGCAGCCGCTGCTGGTGCAGGGCGAAGTCGACGCGACGCGGCTAGACATTGCAGCCCGCGTCGATGGGCGGGTAAGGGAAATTCCGGTCGTCCGCGGTCAGGACATCGCCGCTGGCGCGGTCCTCGTTCGCATCGACAACCCCGAGACGATCGCCAAAAGAGATCAGGCGCTCGCCGCCAGGATCGTGGCCGAGGCGCAACTCGCCAATATCAACGCCGGCACGCGGGCCGAGGTCATCGCCGCACGCAAGGCCGCGCTCGAGCGCGCACAGGCGGGCGTAGTATTGGCGCAAAAGACGCATGACCGCGTCAGCCAGCTGGCCGAACACGGCAACGCCCCGATTGCCCGACTCGACCAGGCGACCGATGCCCTACATGAAAGCCAGCGTGCCGTCGACCAGGCGCGATCGGCGCACGAACAAGCGGTCAACGGCTATACTGCCGAGGAACGTCAAATCGCGGCGGCTAGCGTCGGGAAGGCGCTCGCCGACATCAAGGCGGTCCAGTCGATCATCGATCAGATGATGGTCTACGCGCCGGTGGCCGCGCAGATCTACCAGCGCAACGTGGAGCCGGGCGAATACGTGTCGCCCGGCGTGCCGCTGGTGACCCTGATCGATCTGAGCGACCTATGGATCCACTTTGACCTGCGTGAGGATCTGGTCAAGACGCTGAAGGTCGGCGACCGCTTCGGCGTGCGCATTCCCGCGCTGGCCGACCGCAGCATCGTTGTGGAGGTCAAACTGATCGCGACCAAGGGCGAATATGCGAGCTGGCGCGCCACCCGCGCCACCGGCGATTTCGACCTCAGAACGTTCTCGATCCGAGCCTATCCGGTGGAGAAGGTGCCGGAGCTGCGCCCCGGCATGAGCGCTTACATGGAGTGGGCGACGAGCGGATGACGGCAGCGCCCAAACCCGGATTCCTGCTGGTGGCCAGGCGCGAATGGCGCTGGCTGCTGCATGATCGCGCGGCCAGGATCTTGATTTTCGGTGTGCCGCTGTTCGCCTTCGTGGTGCTGACCGCGGTGTTCAGTCATCCCGTGATCCGCGGGCTGGGGGTGGTCGTCGTCGACCGAGATCGATCTGAGACTTCGCGCGCGCTGGTGCAGGAGGTCGCAGCATCCCCGGGCCTGAGCATCGTCGAACGTGCGGGCGACCTCGCATCGGCGGTGCGCGCGATACGCTCCGGCAAAGCCATTGGCGCCGTCTACGTGCCGGCCGATTTTGAGCGCGATCTGAAGGCCGAGCGTCGCCCGCAGGTCGTCGCCTTCTATAACCAGCAGTACCT
Organism: uncultured Alphaproteobacteria bacterium; assembly: GCA_963770295.1. Taxonomy (GTDB): domain Bacteria; phylum Pseudomonadota; class Alphaproteobacteria; order Rhizobiales; family Hyphomicrobiaceae; genus AWTP1-13. The sequence goes on along the minus strand of CAVYPA010000008.1, from coordinate 327,515 downwards.
GACGGCCGCGGGCATTGCCTCGTCGGGGCTGAGCGACAGCCTCGCGGCGGCCGCCAAGCGGGCCGTCGTGCGCGAGGCACCAAAAGCACCCCGCATTGGCGCACTGGTCTCGGAAACGATCGTGCTGGTCAACCCGCAGAAGAACTACGCCCAGTTCCTGCTGCGCGCGCTCCTGCCGGTCGTGATCCACGTGATCATTGCGCTTAGCGCCGGCTATGCGGTGGGTTCCGAATTTCACCGCCGCAGCATCCCGAACTGGCTCGCCTGTGCCGGCGGCAACGCAATCGTCGCGCTGACGGGTAAGCTCGCACCCCTGTTCGTAATCTTCTTCGTTATGATGCTGACCGTGGTCCTGATCCTGGAGGGATTGCTCGGGATCTCATTCAGAGGTGACGTGCCGATGATGGTGGTAGCGGGCTCGCTGCTGATCATCGGCTATTTGGCACTGGGCGCGCTATTGCAACTCATCGTGCGCGATCTCGCCACCGGCCTCGGCATGACCGGCATCGTCGTCTCACCCGCCTTCGGCTATGCCGGCGTTGGATTTCCGGTGTTTGGCATGAATACCTTCGCCAACGTGTGGGGCGCGATGCTGCCCATACGCTGGTATATGGCGGTGCTGCTGGGGCAAGCCGCACGGGGATTGCCGCTCTACGAGTCCGCGCGACCGTTCGCGGCGCTGGCGGCGCTGGCCGTGCTCTATGCGCTGCTCGCCTTTCTGCGCTTGCGCTCGCTGGCGCGGAACCCCACCGTCACCGCGCCGGCGCTGGAACCAGCTCTGGCGTCGGGCACACCGCGGGGCATCGGTGGCGCCTTCCTCGCGGAGTGGCGGCGCATGCTGGCCATCCGCGGCGTGTTCATTCTCTTAGTTCTGGCACCGATCGTCTACGGCTTCTATTACCCGCAGCCTTACCTCAACCAGATCCTGCGCAAGATCCCGATCGCAGTGGTCGATGCCGATCAAAGCGAGCTCAGCCGCAGGATCGTTCAGACCCTTGATGCGAGCGGCGCGGTCAAGGTGGCGCTCCGCGCGGACACCCTCGTCGATGCCCGTGCCGCGCTGGATCGCGGCGACGCCCTCGCTGTTGTCGGTATTCCGGTCGGCACAGAGCGTGACGTGCTCAAGGGAAACACCGTCCACATCCCAATCTATGCCGACGCCACCTACCTGTTCATTTTCCGGACGACGGGCAATGGTATTGCCATCGCGATCAATACGTTGTCGTCCGAGCTTGCGGCCGGCGGGGCGCGTACCGACGGCAGCCTGGTTAAGGCGACGCTAGCATCTGCAAGCCCGACCGACGTCCTGCTGCAACCGATTTTCAATCCCGTCGGCGGATATGCCAGCTACATCGTACCGGCCGCCTTCGTCCTGATTCTGCAGCAGATGCTGCTGATCGCGTCAGCCATGCTGACCGTCGTCGCCTTGACGCAAGCGACCGGCGGCGCGTTCGCGACGGTGCTCGGACGCGGCGTCGCCCATTTGACGATCTACCTGCCCGCGCTTGCGCTCTACTTCATCGTGCTGCCACGGCTTTACGGCTTTTCCGCGCTGGGCCAACCGGCACAGGTGTTCGCGCTGGCGTCGATCTTCGTTCTTGCCACGAGCTTCATGGGCCAGGCGGTCGGCTCCTGGTTCAAGTATCCTGAGACCCCGACGCTTATCTTTCTCGGCACCAGCCTGCCGCAGCTGTTCCTGACCGGTTTTTCCTGGCCGCGCGAGGCAATCCCCGAGCAGGTCCTTGCCGCGGGCTACATATTCCCCTCCGATTGGGCCATCGACGGCCTCGTCCGCATCGATCAGCTGGGCGCGAGCCTGCAGGAGGTGGCGCGCGACTGGCGCGGACTGTGGATTCTTGCTGCGACCTATTTCACGCTCGCGGTGATATCCGCGTTCTTAATCAAGCGGAGACAGGCACATGCCTAGCGGGCCCATAACTAGCACGGTCGGCGTGATCCTGATCGTGGCCGGTGCCGGTGGATATGCGCTGTGGCGTTCCGAGACCACGGCACCTATCGTCGGCGTCGTACGCACGACCGAGATCCGCGTGGCCCCCGAGGTCGGCGGCCAGCTACTGTCAATCGAGGTGCACAAAGGCGAAGCCGTGCGCGTCGGCGATGTCGTCGCCGAGCTGTCCGCGCTCGAATTGTCCGCTTCCGTCGAGCAGGCGCAGGCAGCGCTGGCCGCCGCCGTGGCGGACCGCGACCACGTCTATGCCGGCCCGCGCGCAGAAGAGGTCGCCTCGCTGGCAGCCGCGATTGCCAAGGCGAAGTCGAGGCTGGACTACGCGCAGCAGCAGCTCACGCGCGCGTCCCAACTCGCACGCAACGACGTCACTTCGCAGCAGAGCCTAGATCAAGCGGAGAATGACGTAGCGACTGCTCGGGCTGATGTCACCGAAGCCGAAGCAAATCATGCCGCTGCCGTTGCCGGCCCAACGCAAGAGGAACGCGGCATTGCGGATGCGCAAGTCAAGGCGGCCGCCTCCGCGCTCGCGGTGCTCAAGCGACGGCTGGAAAAGACCATCTTGCGCGCACCGGCCGACGGTGTTGTCAGCGTGATCGTGACCGAAGTTGGCGAGAACATCCGCGCCGGCCAACCAGTGCTGGTGATCGCGGAGGCCGGCAAACAGTGGCTGTCGTTCAATGCACGGGAAGATACGCTGCACGGCCTCACCGTCGGCGCGAAAGTCAACGTCGCACAAGCGGGCGCGGGCAACTTGCCCGCGATCGTCACCGAGCTTGTGCCGCTCGGATCGTTCGCGACCTGGCAGGCCGAGCGCGCGGTCGGCGACCACGACCGCAATACCCTGCGCCTGCGGCTTGATCCGCAAGGCGACGCGAGCGCTTTCGAGCCGGGCATGACGGTCTGGGTATCACGCTGAAGAGTGCTCATCGGCAATCGCCGCGCTCGCTCGTGGGCGCTGTGTCCAGGGCGCTTCACTTCGAGTTTCATAGTTCATGTCAGAAAGGATCTCGGCCGGGCCGAAATGCGCTGGAGCGGTTTCCGTGGGAAGGACGGGGCATTTGCGCTGTTACGCTTGGCGCCGGATTTTCACCTGAGTACTTTATCCTTGTCACATTGCCGCGTAGTGACTGCGGTAGCACGCCTCAGCGAAATTGCCAGCATCGACTTCTATAGAGGTGCCATACGACTTCGCTGATTTGTGCGAAGGCTTGTTTGGTCTGCTGGTAACGGTGTGCTGCCTTTCGGATGCTATCGAGCGCCACAATGCAGTCCATGCGCCGCAAAGCCGCCTGCACCCTGGCGTGCTTCTTAGCTTGCGGCCAGGCTGCTGGATAGGCAGCTAAAACGAGTAACTTGCTTTTGGCGATAATGGTTGCGACGGGATGCAGGAGCTGCGTCCATGCCGGTAGCAACGCCGCATTCGCGAGCAGGGCGGCATGCATAGTAATCGAAATTGCGGCGGACAGTGGCAGCCACAACATCACGCCGGCGATGACGAGCAGGGCAGCCCGCGGCGAGAGCGCTCCGAAGCTTTCAAAGACCCAGGAGATTCCTCGTTGCAGCACATTTTGCATGGTCATCGCAACGGCCTCGCGGCTCAGTCGTTGCCGTAGCCCAGACCAGCGTCGGTCCATAAGGTCGCGTGATGCCTTACGCTTCGCCTCGGACAGCTGCGGCAGATCGGCGAGCTGCTTGATCAGCCACGCCATACCGTCACCGGCTGTAACGGCAACGAGCAACACGGATGTCACTACTCGGAGAAGGAGGGCGAGAACAAAAGCCGATGCAAGTGCCATGATGAAAAACACGGCCTGGAAGAGTGTCCTTGCGAGAACGGCGATCACGACCATCGGCAAGATGATCGCGTCGTCGACGCCGATACGGTACTGATTTTTCGTCGCTGCCGGCGTGCGAATATCCGAGTTATGAATTCAACGGTAGATACATCCAGGGTTGCCGCCGATCCCGGCGGTCCTACTCCACCGCCTCGGCGCGCTGTTGAACGAGCGGCGCATGGCGAGCCAGAATAGTTGGACGACCGACAGCATAAAGCGCCGCTTCGGCTGAATTGCCCCAGGTGCGGCCCCCCACTAGTCGGCAACGCCGCGCCAGTGGAAATCCTTTTACTCTCGGAGATGAACCCGGCGGAGTGCGCGCGGCACAACGTCCGGCGGTATCGGAGAGCTGCTGTAAAATACTGTCGGCAAGGGGAGCCATCTCTTGCACCAAGGCAACAAGAGTGCAGTTCTGATCTCCCCCCCGTCCGGGGCTTTTTCCCGATGACAACCAGCAGGCTACCGACCCACCGCTCGCAGCGGCAAATCAGCGACCAGCGCGCCGCAGCTGGCCTGTCTAGTGAGCGGAACCACCCTTGCCATCCGCAATTAATCGACGAATGATTGAAGGCGACCCGTCATGGACCGCAACATGGAAAGGTTAAGTCACATGGCAGCATCGGGACGCGTCAATTTCGGGACCATGGACGCTGTGGTCTTCGGCAAGCCCGCCGCTGAGGCCGTCGCAGAGGAAGCGCGGCGGCTCGGCGCCACGCGCGTGTTCCTGATGGTGTCGAGCTCTCTCAACCGCAACACCGACGAGATTGCCAGGGTGAAGGCGGCCCTCGGCAACCGCTGCTCTGCCGTCTGGGACGGCATGCCGCCGCACACGCCCCGCTCGGCGGTGCTGAGGGCGACGGAACAGGCGCGGGCCGTCGAGGCCGATCTCATCGTCACTATCGGCGGCGGTTCGATCACCGACGGCGCCAAGGCCGTGCAGATGTGCCTTGCCAACAACATCCGCACCACCGATGCAATGGACGCGCTACGCTCCGTCAAGGGCGCTGACGGCACCGTCAGCCCGCCCGCCACCATGAAGGCGCCGACTGTGCGTCAGATCAGCGTGCCGACGACCATCTCCGGCGGCGAGTTCAGCGCCATCTCGGGCGTCACCGACGAACGCACGAAAGTCAAGGAGCTGCTACGACATCCGCGCATCATGCCGGCGACCGTGATCCTCGACCCTGCCGTCACCCGCCACACACCCGAATGGCTCTGGCTCTCGACCGGTGTCCGCGCCGTCGACCATTGCGTCGAGGGCATCTGCTCGGGCGAGGCGCATGCCTATGGCGATGCGCAGGCGCTCAAAGGCCTGTCCCTGCTCGCAAGCGGGCTGCCGCGCGTCAAGACCAATCCGGCCGACCTCGACGCCCGCCTCGACTGCCAGCTCGGCACATGGCTGTCCATGGGCCCGCTCTCATCGGGCGTGCCGATGGGCGCGAGCCACGGCATCGGTTACGTGCTCGGCGCCGTCTTCGACGTGCCGCACGGGCACACGTCGTGCATCATGCTGCCGGCCGTCATGCGCTGGAACGAGCCCGTCAACGCTGACCGCCAGGCCCTGATCTCCATCGCCATGGGCCGGCCCGGCAACGCCGCCGCCGCCGTGCTTGATGCCTTCATCGGCGGCCTCGGCATGCCGAGGAGCCTTGCCGCCGTGAATATTGGGCGCGAGCACTTCCCGCGCATTGCCGAGCAGGCCATGGCGACGCCCTGGGTGCCGCGCAATCCGCGTCCCATCAAGGGGCCCGCGGAGGTGCGCGAAATTCTGGAGCTGGCGGCCTGAAGGAAGGGCTCCCCAATCCGGCGCCACGGCATCTGCAGCAGGCGCGGCCGGTCGCTCCGCGTGCTCGCCGATGGTGCGCTTCAATCCGTCGGGCGATCTCAAGTGGCTCGGCCGCAACTATCGCCCGCAGCGCGACGTCCGGCTGATCGCGGATGAAGAGCCGCCCGCGGGTGCGGGCCCAGATCCGCGGGGTAGCGCCCGATCTCCTCGGCTCAAAATCGACACGATCGGACGAGAGGAGAGTGCGGCCTAGCGGATCATTAAAAGCTTAGCAGGCATCATCGATGCCGACATCCTCATTGAAAGCCGCGAAGTCCTCCGTCACGAGCTGCAATTGATCAAGAGGGTTTCGGTAGACGTAGATGCGGGCGCCGTTCGGACAAATGCGCGCGAGCTCCGCCCCCTGTTGCTCAGCTCTCGATGTAGTGTGCTCAGCTTCAGTAGATTCCCGAAGCAGACCTAGTGCAAGCAAAGCTATCAAGGCACCAATTGCGAAAGATTTTTTGCAGATCGGCATCGAAGCCATCCCATGATGGACCCCGCCATTCATAGTTTGACGCGAGCGAGTTAATCTTTGGTTTACCGAGAAGGCGCCGAAAACCCCAACGCGAGGCATTAGCGCAGGTCGCCAACGTCTATCCATCGTTGCGCTCAACCGATTGCACGGGGCAGAGGATGTCAGCCTTACCCAGCAAGCGGGCAAGATGATCGGCACCTGCCCGTGGGTCCGGCAAGTCCACAGTTACGGTCCTCCCGATCAGGTTCAGAACGGGTCCGCGCAAGGTCTGACAGCGGCCATGTCTTGCAATCTCCTCCAAGGGCCTTGCCGATGCTTCAGAAGCGGCGCATTCTTGCGCCCAACACGTCCGCCATCCGACGCCTTGGGCGCAAAACGGGCGACACGCCGGGCGGCAACCTGGGAGGGAAGCGCATGGCAGATGCCCCCCTTACTCTGGCACGCGACGCCTCCTCCGCATTGAGCCGCCGACAGGTTCTTGTACTCCTCGCCCTTGGATCGGCGGCGGCTGCGCCGGACATCGCTGCCGCGGCTAAGGAAGATCAGCTGACATGGGGAGTGCACGTCTCGCTGGCTCCCACGTGGTTCGACCCAGCCGAGGTCTCCGGCATCATTACGGCCTTCATGGTTCTCTACGCGCTGCACGACGCAATGGTGAAGCCCATGCCGGGCCAAGCCTCGGCGCCAAGCCTCGCCGAAACTTGGACAGCCGCCGCCGACGGCCTCAGCTACGATTTCGTGCTGCGCCAGGGTGCAAGCTTCCACAACGGCGATCCCGTTACGGCCGACGATGTGAGGTATTCATTCGAGCGCTACCATGGCGCTGCGCGCGACCTTCTAAAGGACCGAGTCGCTGCGATCGAGGTGTCGGACTCCCGCCATATCCGCTTCAAGCTCAAGCAGCCGTGGCCCGACTTTCTTACCTTCTATGCGAGCGCATCGGCGGCCGGGTGGATCGTCCCGCGCAGATACGTCGAGAAGGTCGGCGACGATGGCTTCAAGAAGGCCCCAATTGGCGCTGGACCCTACAAGTTTGTCTCCTTCACGCCCGGCGTGGAGTTGATCTTGGAGGCCTTCGACCAGTACTGGCGCAAACCGCCAAGCGTGAGGCGCCTCGTCTTCAAGGTCATTCCCGACGAGAGCACACGCCTGGCAGCCCTGAAGCGGGGCGAGCTCGATATCGCCTATTCGATCCGCGGTGAATTGGCGGCGGGAGTGCAGCAGACGCCTGGGTTGGCCCTCAAGCCGGCCGTCGTTCAGGCACCATTCTGCCTCTACTTTCCCGATCAATGGGATGCGAAATCGCCCTGGCATGACGAGCGCGTGCGCCGCGCGGCGAGCCTTGCGATCGACCGCAAAAACATCAACGACGCGCTCACCCTCGGCTATTCCCTGATCAGTGGCAACCCCATCGTTCCCGACAATTTCGAATTCTTTTGGCAGCCTCCTGCGCCGGCCTACAATCCTGACAAGGCGAAGCAGCTGCTTGCTGAAGCCGGTTATCCCAAAGGATTCGACGCCGGCGAGTACAATTGTGATTCCTCTTACGCCAATATCGGCGAGGCCGTGCTGGATGGTCTTCGCGCGGTCGGCATCCGGGCCCGGCTCCGGCCGATCGAGCGCGTCGCCTTTCTCAAGGCCTACACCGAAAAGACCCTCAAAAATATCATCCAGGCGGGGCCTGGTGCTTTTGGCAACGCCGCCACCCGGCTCGAGGCACAGGTGGTCACAGGCGGCGTATTCGTCTATGGAACCTACCCCGACATCGATGCGCTCTACCGGGAGCAAGCGGTTGAGCTTGATCGCGCCAAGCGGGAAGCGATCCTGCACAAGATGCAGCAAATAGTACATGAACGTACGATCTACGCGCCGATCTGGCAGCTCGCCTTTATCAATGCCGTCGGTCCGCGCGTTGCCGAGTCGGGCTTCGGTCGCATTGCCGGTTTCCCGTACACCGCACCCTACGAAGACCTTTCGCTGAAGGGTTCGTAGCCCCGCATACTTGACCACTTCGGGGAGTGCCTTTGCCTCCGCATAGCTGTGGGCTTTAGAGGTTGCGGTTAACGGGGATCAGATCACGCTTATGCCCAATGCCATCACCACTCGGGAGGGAAGATGACGTTTCAGTATGTGAGTGTCGATGAGGCAATCAAGCGAAGCGGCACCCGCATGGTGGTGGTCGGCGGGGTGCCGAGCCCGTGGGGCGAGGCAGCCAAGGGCATTCTTCACGTCAAGAATATCGAGTGGGCGGCGGTGCGGTTGGTCTACGACAGCGAGCCGCTAAAGGAGTGGGTCGGTCAGCGCAGCGGTCCGATCCTTCTGTACAACAACGAACGGCCGCGTGCCGGTTGGGCCGAAATCCTGCTGCTCTCAGAGCGCCTCGCTCCGAATCCTTCCTTGCTACCGAAAGACGCAGCAGACCGAGCCCTGGTCTTCGGATTGGCGCACGAGATTTGCGGCGAGCAGGGGCTGGCCTGGTCGCGCCGGTTGCAGTTGATCCACGCCGGGCTTAACAACAAGGGCGGCTTTCCCGAGCACGTGTCCAAATATCTCGGCAAGAAATACGGCTATAGCCCGGAGGCGGGGGCAAATTCTGGGGGCCGAGTGGCGGACGTGCTGCGCATGCTGGCATCGCGATTGAAAGAACAGCGGCAGTCGGGAAGGCGCTATTACATCGGCGATGCCTTGACCGCGGCAGATATTTACAGTGCCACCTCCATGGCGATGTTTGTGCCGCTGCCGCCCGAGCAATGCCAGATGGACGGGCCGACGCGCGCCGCGTTCGAGTCCCGCGATCCACAGATCGAAGCCAGCTTGGATCCAATCTTGTTCCAGCACCGCGACATGATCTTTACTGAGCGATTGGAATTGCCGCTATCGCTCTGACGTCACTTGCAGTTGAATTCTTCGGGCAATATTAGCGGCGGATGAAACTCTCACGCCCGGAAGCAAAAATTCAAAGCACTTGGTCGCCAGAGCGTCGCGCTCGTCGCCATCAGCCTTGCCGTTTCTCACGCAGGCTTGCCCAACGTCTTTGAGGCTCGCGAACGATCCTCGCGGCCGCGTCCGCTGACTTGCGGCTACCCCTGAGAGCGAAAGGATTGTTGCAGCGCAGTGAACGGCGGTCCGTGCCGTTATCAGCGCGCTGACGGCTGGCGGGGATCGGGGGAGGCCGGCAAGTCATCTACTCCTTCGAGGGGTCGGTCTGGACCGAAATGGTTTCCAACGAACCAATCACTTCGTAGCGAACACCATTTGCCTCGAACTCAACTTGAGGCGGCGTCTCGAAATAGTCAGCCATCACCTGCTCAAGCACGGTGCTGCCGAAACCCTTCCGCAATGGGGGGCTCACTTGTGGTCCGTTGCGCTCCTGCCAGCGGAACATAAATTGGTCATGACCATTTGGCTTGCCTATCGACCAATTGATATGGACGCGACCGGATTGACTGGATAGCGCGCCGTACTTCACAGCGTTGGTAGCAAGCTCGTGCACCGAAAGTGCGAAGTTCTGCGCCGCCTTTGTGTTCAGCACTATGGTCGGTCCTTCCATCGTGTAGCGACCCGCGTAAGGGCTCATCTCGCCACGCACGACTTCTGCCATGTCTGCACCCCGCCAGTCCTTGTCGATCAGCATGACGTGGGCCTGGGCTAGTGCTTGCAGGCGACTGAGGACAGCCTGTTCGGCTTCAGCGACCGTACGCTTGTCAGTGAAACTTCTCGATATGACCGCCTGCACAACCGAGAAGATATTCTTGGTGCGATGATGTATCTCCTGTGTCAGCAACTCTTGGCGCTCCTGCGCCTGCTTCCGGTCGGTGATATCTCTGGCGATCTTGGAGGCCCCGATTACCCTGCCAGATGCGTCCTTGATAGGCGACACGGTGAGCGAAATATCGATCAAAGTTCCGTCCTTATGCAGACGGACAGTCTCATAATGGTCAACCCGTTCGCCGCGCCTGATCCGCTCCAGTATCTCTGGCTCCTCATGGTGGTGGTCTGTCGGGATGACCACGGTGACGGGCTTGCCAATGACTTCTTCAGCCGTGTAGCCGAAGAGTCGCTCCGCCCCGCGATTCCAGGTCGTAATGAGGCCATTTAGGTCTTTGCTCACAATGGCGTCGTGAGACGAGTCGACGATCGCGGCCAACCGCTGGTCAGTTACCTCTGCTTGCTTGCGTTCGATCAAATCTGCCGCCTGCCGAGCCAGCACGTCTAAGAGGTGGAGGTCATGTTCCGAAGGTGGGTGGGGGTTGCCGCAGCGCCTCACGTAGTGTCCCTTGTGAGGCCCTCACCCGGTGATCAGCCAAGCGCGCCAGCTTGGAGGGGCTGCGCTCGCCGGCGATCAACGCCTCGATCATCTTTCGCCCGCTGAGGCCCATCACGTCCGAGATCACCGAGTCCAGCTTGATGTTGGCGTCCTCAAGCGTCTTCTGTGTCCGCAAGATGTGGCTCGACTTCTCACGCACCAATTGCTTCCTGGTACGCAGCAATGTGCGCATCTCCTGGGTCTGGCTGTCTGGGACGAAGCTCGCCCGGATCAGACCGTGCGCCAGCAGATCCGCCACCCAGTCGGCATCTTTCACGTCGGTCTTGCGCCCGGGCACGTTCTTCACATGTGCGGCATTGGCTAGCACCAGCTCAAAGTCACTGTCCGACAAGATGTGCCAAACAGGCTTCCAGTAAACGCCAGTCGCCTCCATCGCGATGTGCGTACACTTGTTCTCGGCCAGCCACTCTGACAACGCCATCAGGCCGGCCGTTGTCGTCGAGAACGTGCGAACCTCCTTCACGACCTTGCCATCGATCACAAGGCGCAGGCAGGCAACCACCGTCTCCTTGTGAACGTCGAGACCGCAACACCGGGGGTACAAGACTTCCATCGCCTCCTCCTGACACGTCGCCGGCGTGGGGTCCCAGTAAAAGAACTCTAGGGATCGTGCTCCGGGGCCAATGACAGCCCGTGGCGACAGGTTGAGGTGCTCCAGGACCCCGGGTCCAACTAGGAAACGGGCTTGAGTGCACCAAGAAAATGCCGACCTCTGTGCCGACGACGCGGGAGCAGTATAGATGCCCAGCGTTTCATCCGTTGCAGGTCGGCAAGGCCGGTGGGAAACTAGGAAGGAACCGGGGATGCGTGCGGATGTTGACTGGGCATGACACCCCTCCCGGCAACCGCCCGGACTCGAGCAGGCTCCGGACTTCTATATGCCTGGTCCGGTTTCGCTGTCATGTGGACGGTCTGGGTCTGCTTCGTGGTCTTTCTATCCGAACCGCATCGCCTCCTGCTGCGGTGGCCGCTCTCCACAGTCGATCACGGTGGCTGGGTGCAGGAGCCTTGGGCCGCCGCGCTCATTGATCTCAGCCTCGTCGCGTTGTTTGGGTTGCAGCACTCGGTGATGGCGCGCCCGTGGTTCAAGCGAACCGTTATGGGACGCATGCCGCCCGCCTTCGAGCGCAGTACATACGTCCATATGGCCAATCTCGCGCTGTTTGTCCTGATCGTCTTTTGGCAACCGATATCCATTCCGCTCTGGAATACAGGCAAAGGGTCGACCCAAGACTTGATGTGGGTCTTGTTCGCAGCGGGCTGGGTCATCCTGTTTTTGGGGGCTTGGTCCTTCGGCATCCGCGACCTGCTGGGGATTGAACAGATGCGGGCATGGGCCCATGCCCGGCAGCCGCATCGACTGCATCTGAAGACCGGCTTTCTCTATCGATGGCTGCGCCACCCCATGTATGTCGGCGTGCTGATGGGTGTGTGGGCGACCCCACGGATGAGCCTTGGCCACGCCCTCCTTGCTCTAAGCTTTACTGGCTATGTCCTGATTGCCATGCGCTACGAGGAGCGCGATCTGCTCAAAACATTCGGGGCTCGTTACGCAAGCTGGCGCGAGGTCGTTCATTGAACGGCGCCGCCTTTCGGGAGCCCGCACGCGTCAGAGCTCGTGCTTGGTGCCAGCTGTTGCGACAATGCTTGGCCGTGATCCTGCAAAACGCCTCCCCGACGGAGGAACTGATCGGACCTTCTTGTCGTGCGGGCACTTTGGCTCGAGTGGTTTATGCGGCAGGGGGCCTGGTCCGATCTGCCGCCCGCACAAGATCGCGGCGCGCATCTTGAACACGCCGGACGCGGACCTCGGGCCGGCCGGAGCTGAGCCCTCCCAGCTAGCCGAGGAGTTTGCCATGCGGCGATATTCCAGAACGGCGTGTAAGGACGTTACCGGCGCCATGCACAAGAGAAAGCGCGCAACCTTGAAAAGCGGCATCGGCAACAACGCACAGCCGCAAATAGACGATCGCCATCGATTTATCGGAAAGCGCGGGAAAGGGTAAGAAAGTCCCCTCAAAAAGCAAAAGTAACGGCTTGCTGCCGGTGCCTCAACGGCCGGTCAAATGGGCGGTGCTATCGAATAGGCGCGGCACCCATCGAGGTACCCGTGCGGCCGCGACGCAGCAGCGCACTCAACCGCCGCGCATCTTGGGGCGCGGCGCTCTTCTGATCGTTGTCGAAATAGACAAATACAAGCCTTCCCTCGCGCCGCCACCTGCGAATTTGGCGTGCCCAATCGCGCAAGGTGTCTTCCGGATAGTTGTTCCGGTAACGCCCCTCGGGACCATGGCCGCGAACGTAAACGTGGCTCGCCGTCGCCGACCATGGCGCGGGCGCGAGATGGTGATCGGCCAGGCACAGCGAGACGTCATGCGCGGCAAGCAGCTCGAGCACGTCATCCTCGTACCAGCTCGGATGGCGAAATTCGAACGCGTAGCGATAGCGGCGCGGCAACATCCGAAGAAAATTGGCCAGCCGCCCACGATCCGCTTCGAACCGCGCGGGCAGCTGAAATAATACCGGACCCGCCCTGGGGCCTAGAATTTTTAGGCGTGTTGCCATCAGGTCGAGCGAGTTCCGGCAGTTTTCGTTGAGCCGTTTCCAGTGCGTGATGAATTTCGAGGCCTTCCAAGCGAACAGAAAGCCGGGCGGCGTGCGCTCGCGCCAGGCTCGCACGGCCTCAAGGGACGGCGTGCGGTAGAATGATCCATTGATTTCGGTCGTGGTGAATTGCAGCGCATACCAGGCAAGCCAGTCTTTCTTTGCGACCTTTTTCGGATAGAACGGTCCGCGCCATCCGTCATAGGTCCATCCCGACGTTCCGATCCGGAGGCCATCATCGTTCAGCGCGCTCGGCATCCCGTCCTCCGTTTGTGAAGATGGGCCTGGAGCCGGGAGAGCGGCATGGCGTTCAAAACGCTTTTGGCCGGCACGCCGCCTTTGCGGGCCGCCGCGATGCCCCACCGAACGAGATCCAGCTCCCTGATCGAGTGCGCGTCGGGATTGACGCTCAGGCGGCAGCCGAGCGCGAGTGCCCGGCGGTGCCAGCGCCAGTCGAGATCCAGGCGGTTGGGGTTGCAATTGATCTCCACGGCAACGCCGTGCCGGGCGCAGGCTTCAAGCACGGGCTCGATGTCCACCTGATAGCCGGGCCTTCTGAGCAGCAAACGCCCTGTGGGATGGCCGAGGATGGTGGTGAATGGGTTGCTGACGGCGGTGACAATGCGTTCTGTTTGGCGCACGCGGTCCATCCGGAACTGGCTATGAACGCTGGCGACGATGAAGTCGAAGCGTGCGAGGATCTCCGCGGGATAGTCGAGGGAGCCGTCGGCGCGGATGTCGGATTCGATGCCTTTGAGAATGCGGAAGGTCTTGCCGTAGCGCCGATTGAGCGCGTCGATTGCGGCGTGCTGGGCGGCAATCTCTTGCTCGCGAAGACCTCCCGCGTAGTGCGCCGATTGCGAGTGGTCGGAGATGCCGAGGTACTGATAGCCGCGTTTGCGCGCGGCCTCTGCCATTTCGGCAAGGCTGTGCACGCCATCGGAGGCGTCCGTATGGATGTGTAAGAGACCTTTGAGATCGGACTCCTCAACCAGTTTGGGAAGTCGGTTTTTGCGGGCGAGTTCGACCTCATCGCGCCCTTCGCGCAGTTCGGGCGGAATGAATTGGAGCCCCAGGGCTTTGTAATAGTCGAACTCGGTGCGCGCCGCGATGCGGCGCGTGCCTTTACGCAGACCTGCTTGCGTGAGGGAAAGGCCCCTGCCAACGGCCAGACTTTCAAGCCGGGCGATGTGGTCCTGGTTGCCGGTGGCATACAGCAGCGCAGCGGCAAATTGATCAGGCGGCGCGATATGAAGCGCTAGCGCTCCCAAACGCTCGCTGGTTGGCTTCTTCGCCTCCCTTGAGTATGCGACCAGGCTCAGATCTGAAATCACCTCGCACCCGCGCCGCAGGTCTCCGGCGACGGTGAGGTCCTTCAATTCTGGGCGATATTGGCGCAAATCCGCGATGCTGTGGTCAAGGGCTTCCTGCGCGCGGTTCGGGCGCAGCCGGCCCTGGCCGGCGCGCGCGATGGCGAGGCTCTCAAGCACCTTGCGTTGCAGGGCCGGGCCAAGGCCGCGCACGTCTTTAAGCTGGTTCTCGCGGCAAGCTCTCTCCAGGTCTTCGAGCGAGTTAATGCCGAGTAGCTGGTGAAGTTGAATGACTGCGGATGGTTTAAGGCGCGGAATGCCAAGCAGCGCCAAAAGGCTGCTCGGATATTTTTCCCTGGATTTATCCAGCCAGGGGTCGGTGCCGTTCTTATGCAGAGCGATAACGCGGCGGGCGATGGCTTCGCCAACGCCCGGGATGGATTGCAGCTGATCTTGCGCGATCACCTCCGCAAGCGGCCGCACCAGATGGCGCAGACTGTCCGCTGCGCGCAAGTAGGCCTTGGCCTTGTAGGGATTGCCGCCCTCGAGCTGGGCGCGTCTTCCGATCTCCAGCAGCAGATCGGCAACGTATAGGGCATCCAATCTTGCCATGGGCTCTTAAGGACGCCGGACCGTGTCGAGACGACGCCGCGGAGTAAGGTGGTCGATCCCGGTCGGCAAACGACGCGCGAGCTGCCCCAACAGACCATCGCGGGCAAGTCCCGTGCGGCCCGCTAGTTCGTCGACCCCCTCGGTTCCTAGGGCATGAGCCGCCTGCCGGGGCTCGATGAGCTGGTTGGGAGCGGTGCCTATCCAGGAACGCACGCTCGCGGCGTAGCCGCTGCGCTCGAAGCGTGCAAAAAGCTGATACGGCACATCGCCTTCTACCTCCACGGCCGCTGGGGGCATTCCCACTACGGCGGCGCGCGGCGCCAATATGGCGCGCGGCGCGTCAGCCAGCGATTGGCTGCCACCCGCGCCCATCTGCGGCGCGCCGTAATCGCGCAAAGCGGCGGTGAGGACGTCGGACAGAATACCCATGCGACACTCGCAGTGGCCAAAGCCACAGGTGAGAGCGTCAATCCAACGTCGGCTGAGCAACCGAGTTCCGCGGCAGCAGGTAGGGGTCGCGCATGGAACGGACGTGAACCACAAGCGTTGCTTCAGGCTGCTTTCCCGAAGGAGACCATCATGTCAGTCGGCACCCTTCTGCTCATCATCCTCGTCATCGCTCTGCTTGGCGGCTTTAGCGGCTGGGGCGGCGGCCCATTCTACGGCACCGGCTATTATGGCGGCGGCGGCATCGGGCTGCTACTCATCATCGTTTTGGTGCTGGTCCTCAGCGGCCGCATCTGAAAACGCTGGGGCGTGTGGCAGCGGAACCAAGCTGCTCTTGCCGACTCTTGAGGCGATGCGAGCAGATCTCGAGATGGAGAGCGACAATCGGGCGAGCAAGAACGAGGGCGGACGGCTTTGTCGGGCATAAAACCAGCAACGGAACGCAAATGCGGTAACGCGTCGAGGAGGTGGTGCGGATGCCGTCGACGTTCGCCGGCGCGGCGAAAAAGTTGGTGTGCGTCTTGCGCCGGTCGGCGGTATCGGCTGTCCGCGCTCATCCGTGAATGGCTCGATTGAGCGCGGCGCGCAAGATCATCCCGGCAACTGGCAGAGCAGCAAATGCAAATCTGCCCCGCAGCATCCGCGAGCAGCTTGCAAGGATCGGCGACCTTCAAACGATGACGCGGATGCATAACGATGCCGTGTGCAGATTTGAGTGAACTGCCGAGAATGTGGGACAGGCGCCGCTGCGGAGGTCTGATCATCGGCACAGGCCTCGGTAACTCCCGGTTTTCCAGCCAGCGCAAAGGCAAGAACAAGGGCAATTCAAAACCGAAGCCGTAAGCCCCCCGGCATTCTGTCTGACGCGCGGTCAGAGGGACGATGAGCGGTCAGCGACGAGATGCCGCGCTCTGCTACGCCGGCAAGCACGAGTGTGCACCCGGCCCGAGGCGAGATCCTGCCGCGCGAACCCGCCGCTCAGCACCCCGGTCACCTGCAGACCGAGCGCTTTGGCCGCGCGGCAAAAGATGGATCAAAGGCTGACCGAGGCGCGGGGCATCCTGCCCCGGGGCGCAGGCCCTGCTCGGCTTCCAGCTTGCCGTAGCGCTGACGCAAGCTTTTGACGGCCTGCCGGCGTCTTCAAAAGCGGCCCACGCCTGCGCCCTGGGTCTCATCGCCCTCAGTACCGCGCTCATGCGGCAGCGCCGAAAATAAAGGCGGAACTAGGCCTTAGGGGGCGCGTTGGTTGAGCAAAATTACCTCATCAGGAGCCGCCAATGCCGATCGAGACCCTGCAAGACCTCTTCATCGATACCCTCAAGGATATCTACTACGCCGAAAAGCATATCCTGAAGGCGCTGCCCCAGATGGTGAAAAAAGCTAGCGGAAGCGAACTGAAGAAGGCGCTTGCGACGCACCGCAGCGAGACCGAAGGTCAGGTCGAGCGCCTGGAGCAGGTGTTCAAGCTCGTGGATACGGCGGCGCGCGGCAAGAAATGCGAGGCCATCGAAGGCATTCTCGCCGAGGCCAAAGAACACATGGACGAGATCAAGGACGATGAAGTTTTGGATGCCGGCATGATCGGTTCGGCGCAGGCGGTCGAACACTATGAGATCACGCGGTACGGCACCCTGATTGCCTGGGCAAAACAACTCGGCCACACCGACGTGGTGAGCCTGCTCGAGGAAAATCTCGACCAGGAAAAACACGCGGACGAGCTGCTCACGCAAATTGCAGAGAATTCCGCGAACCAGAAGGCGGCCGCAGCGTAAGGCCCTCTGCTGGCGGCTCTCTCGCGCCGTAGTCCGGCCGCCGCTGTATCGATGGCGGGGCCGGTGTGGATGTCTGCGCGCAGCTGCGCAATGAAGCGGAGCTTGCGCGCCGGTGAGCGCGGAGCCGCGTCGTCGAGACCGGGGCGCGGCGTGGCGATCAAACCGCCCGCTGGCGACCGTTCCTCAAACCACGAGCCCGTCGGGAGCGGCGGGCCTGGTGTTCGGATCGGTGTCGAGGGAAAGTGCTCGCGCGCCACTCTGTCCGGCCCTGTCATTGCACCCGCGGCCTAGTTCATTCAGCACCGCTGCCGCAGAACCCGGCGGGCCTGTTACCACGGTGGGCATCCGGTGCCCGCCACAGCAAAGTAGATCCCGAACATCACCTCGGTGCGCGGTTCGGCCGCGCGCCGTACGGCCGGCAAGATCGTGCGGCCCAAGGGGCTTCAATCTCTCTGAGGTTGAACGATGGATCTTTGGTGCCGCTGCAGCCCACGAGCTTTGTCAGCAGCTCGCGGAACGAGGTGTGCGCGCTCAAGCAAGAGTCGTCGGAGCCGATGTGCCCTTGCCTACGCTGTTCAGGCTTTACTGCAAAAGACCCCAGGCGGCAGATTGAGGTTCCTGGTGCTGACGTGCCGCGCCATCGGCAGGGGGTAGCGGCCCCCAGGGTCGGCTCGGCCCTCGCCTTGGCGCAGCTTCGATCACCGTTAGGTCGTTGCTGGGGTTCGTAAATTCCGCGGCCCCGATCCGCCCTGCCTGTCTCATCAACTTGGCCAGGGCGCAAGCCATGAAGGCCCAAGGACCGGATGAACCCGCCTCTCCTCGGAGAGCCGGTGCAAGCGGCTCTCGTGGACTTGCACATGTAAAAGCGTGCCTGTTATGCTGGGGCGTGGTCGACGGGGGACCCTAGGAGCTTGGTGTGTGTGGGCGTCGCTCTTGGCCAGCGCGACGATCGTCCCTGTGCATCCCCAATCGAGCTCGATTGGGAGCCCACGCGCCACCATTGCATCGATCTCCGTGCCCGACAAATCTCCGTGCCCGACAAATTTTAGACATCAAATAGTCACCAAATATCGTCGGGCGGGGGACTACGGGGGACAGTTGCAATGTTTGTGCGCCTACGCGTCACTCCTCTTCTCTTGCTTTTGCCGACCACCGCGCGTGCGCATTGGCTGAAGCGCATTGCCCAGCCGATCGGCAGCGTGCAAGCCGAGGTCGGCATCGGCAGGCGCGCTCACTCTCTCAGAGATAACCGGCGTGTCGGTGATGCTTTGAGACGAGGTGACTTCAAAGTCCTGGACCCCATCCGGAAATTCAGTGCACTCGGCATCCGGCGCATCGATGCCCCGGCCAGGGAGATCGTGAGTGCATGAAACGCGATAACTTCCAAACTAGGTGGATGTGCCCGGTCGCTGGGAAGGGCGGAGCGATGGTTGGCACCGCCGAGCGCGCAATCAGGGCCTTCTACCTCAATCTTGATCAGGAAATGGCTCGTCGCGACTCGATTGAGGATCAACTCGCCTGCGCCGGCATACCAGCCGAGCGGATCGACGCTGTGGATGGCAGCAAGCCTTTGCCTCCCGAACTCTCCCGTTACTTCGACGCCAAGCACGTGATGGATGCGGGCGCCTTGGGCTGCTACGCCAGCCACATCAAAGCCTGGCGGCAAATCACGCTCAAAGCCCTGCCTCATGCCCTGGTGCTCGAGGACGATGCAATTCTACCTCCGGGCCTGTCAGGACTCCTGGCCGATATCATCGCGACGCTCCCCAAGGGATGGGACATGGTTCACCTGGGCACCGAGCCCGATCGCGCTATCTGTGAAATCGCAAAGGTGGGCCATCGGAAGATCGTGCAATTCTCGCGAGTACCGCCCGGCGCTGTCGGCTATTTAATTTCTCGGGCCGGTGCCCAAAAACTCCTGCAGGCCGAACCGCGCGTGTGGCCCATTGATACTGACACCCGGCGTCCTTGGGTGTTTGAGCTCGACGTTTACGGCGTGGTGGCGCCGCCAATCAGACACAACTGGTTGATGCCTTCCACCATTCGGGCACGCGGGCGCAAGCGACGCACGCCTCGCCGCGGACTGCGGGCGGCATTCAGAAACCCGATCCGCAATCGCGACGCCTTTCTCTTCAACTGGAGGCGGCTTGGCCCGGTCTGGTGGGGGCGCTGCTTGATCGTCAACAGCGTCCTTAAACTGCGCAGCGCCATAGCCTCGGCCCCAGGACTGATGCGTCGAGACGTCCTGCTGCTGCCCAGACGGCAAACATGAAAAGGCGGACGCCGCCGGAACATCATGGCATCCCCAATGCCGTTAGAGGCTAGGCCGACGTCGGTTGTGGCTTGGGCAATCCAGAAGCGGATATTGCGCGGGAAACTCCGACATACTGTGCAGCGAGCTTTAGTCGGAAAAGCACACAGCGTCAGTATCGGCGGGATAAAATTGTGTATCCACCTTGGTGACAACAGCACCGAAGCAGACATCTTGGCCCACGGTGTCAATGCTAGGCGCGTTGGTCTGTCGAAGGTGATTGATGGCTTGAAGCCTGGGGACGTGTTTGTTGACGTCGGGGCCAACTGCGGAATCTTCACAACTTTCGCGGCGAATCGTGTGGGTGCACGCGGCTACGTGGTGGCCATCGAGCCCATCCCAGAGATGGTCAGGCGCTTGCGTCTCAACGTTGCCAGCAATGGTTTTGGCAACGTGTCGATATTCGAGAGCGCCGTCGGAGAAGAACCTGGGACTTCCCACCTCTACATCTATCCGCGCAACTATGGCCAATCCACCATGGCTTTGAGGGGTGGGACCGAGATCAAGGTCAACGTGGAGCCCTTGGCTCAGATCATCGCTGCAGCTCGGATTGATAGAATCGACACGATGAAGATCGACATCGAGGGTTTTGAGGATCGCGCGCTGATGCCGTTCATCGCGACGGCGCCGCGCAGTCTCTGGCCGAGGCGCATCATCATGGAGACCATCCATCGCTCACGTTGGCGCACCAACTGCGTCAAAGCCCTGCTGCAGGTCGGTTACGCTGAGGCGTGGAGCAGTGGATACGATATTGCATTGGAACGGGATGAGGCTTGCAATCCCTTGCGCACAGCCAGTGGCAGCGCAATGCCTCGGCTGGCATAGCGAAGACCACTTTTATGCGGGCGCTTGACCAGGGCAACCGAATGATCGCCTAAGCGAAACGCTCACGCCCTGCACAGCGGAAGGCATGGCGCGCGAAAGTTCACAGCCGGTGTCCGCCCCCGCAAGATTTTGGCGTGCCCCTCCTTACCCCCGTCTAGAACGTCGACGGGCGATGGTCGCCGGCGCAAGGGCAAGCTGGCACGCCGAGCCTCTGGCCCCCACACGTCTAACCCCCAGTGCCCAAAAGCTACGGTGGTTTCCCAATCAAGACCAAACCGAAACCATTCCTTAGCCGTCTTCCAGCTAGCCAGTAGTGTTTGCGGTTGCGCCATGCGAGGGCATGGCGCCGCGACGGAGCCGGCGGCCCGAGGGAGCCATGCGCAACGCTGCAACGGCAACTTTCTTGATGCTCTTCACCGTGCTGATGGCACCTCCGGCACAGGCGGGGGAGGGTTGTGCCGACACTCTTGGCGTTTCCCGCACGATCGAAATTGATGCCAAAGGCGGGCCCTGGTTCGGCGCACCACAAGGCGATCCCGATTTTCTCGCACCCGGTGAGGTCGTACTGACCTTTGATGATGGTCCCAGCCCACGCTCGACGCGGCCTATTCTCGCCGCCTTGGCCGCGGAGTGCACCAAGGCCACCTTCTTCGTCCTTGGTGAGATGGCCGTAGCGAACCCAGACGTCATCCGCGAAATCGATGCCCAAGGACACACGCTCGGAACCCACACCTGGTCACATCCCAACCTGAAGCGGCTATCGGAAGACAAAATGAAAGCGCAGATCGAGTCGGCGTTTACCGCCGTCGAGACCGGCGCCGGACATCCGATCGCGCCTTTCTTCCGCTATCCCTATTTGAGCTACACCCAAGCCAGTACCGCTTATTTGCAGGGCCGGAACATCGCGCAATTCGCCATCGATATCAACTCGTTTGACTGGCGCACGCACAACCCGCAAAGCGTGATCCGACAAGTAGAGACAAGCCTCAGCCGGCACGGCCGCGGGATCATTCTGTTACACGACATCCACCCCTCGACGGCGGCCGCCGTGCCCGGGCTTCTCGCCCTTCTCAAAGCCAAAGGCTTTAAGGTCGTGCATCTGCAGCCCAAAGGCACCCTCGACACGATCGCGGACTATCAGGCACCGAGCCACCATGAGCCGCGCTACGCTGGAACCAGCCGGCGCAGGGTGGTGGCGCATACCACGTCGACCAAGCCCTGGCTGACGAGTTGGAAATGGCCGGCGTGGTAACCAGTACCGGCGCGATCACACGGCTAGCCGACGCCAGGCAGGCGTGCCCGCTAAGGCGGACAACATAACGCCAAGCCCTAGCTGCCCCTGGCGTGGTCCCACAGGATGACGTCACGGCGCCGCTCCATCAGACGCAGCCTCAGGCGCGCCTCGTCCAGGAGCGTGGTCGCATCCTCAATCGGCCCGCCGCTGCGCTCCAGCTCGGCCGCTCTGGCTTCCTGCGCCTCGAGGCGCTGCCGGCTCTCGGCGACGTGCCGATTGATTAATCTGAGCTTTTCACACTTGTTGAACATGAGGGAAGGCCCGCGTCCTCGAACGATGCGGTCCACCGACGGGCAATGCCACGCTGCAAAATGACGGGATGGCACCGCCGCCGACCCGGCCGCAATACCGAGGTGACGCAGGGAAAACCGCCTGCCGCAGGGATTAGTTCCTCGCTTGCACGACGGCGCGTCCGGCGGGGATGCACGGCTCACCCGCATGGAACCCGGCTCCGTGCGGCTGAGTTAATAGAGCATCCCGTACACGGGATTGCTTCCCCTCATGGGGCCTAGGTCCGTCCCTCCCCCCAATCCCCCTGGACCTAGGCTCCATTGTTCTTTTCCGCCTCACAGGGCCGTTGGCATCGATGCGCCGCCGAAGCGCTGACTTTGCCCTTGTGACATCGGCTAACCCCGACATCCTCCGCACGAGCGACCTTACTTTTTGGGCGTGGCCCGACCACGCCTAACGCCGTTAGCGATGGGCGACCTGCGCGAAGCCTCCGTGTACGGGATAATGGGGCCGGGGCCTCAACTGTTACGCGTCAGGTTACGGGTTTTACCTGATGTCGGGATGGATTGCTCCAAGCGCATCGTTGCGCCGTACCATGACGACTGGAACGGACGCATGCAACGCACGGCTGTGAGCGCAGCGCCGAACGGCTTACTTATCGATCTCCACGCCAGGCTGATCGAGTTCACCGACGCCGTTGGCACTTTCGCCAACCCAAAAGATGTGCTCGATGCCCTACACACGGTTTCGACCGCATGCGTGCCCCTGAACGTGCTCGGTGCAGCCCGCTTGCCCGTCAAGGCCAATAACCTTGCCTCAGCGCAGCTCGGAAAATCCGCCTTCCTTCATGATGGGGTTCCGGCGGGATGGTGGAACGAATATGCGACACTCGCGAAAAGCAATTTTGCCCCCGCCATCTTCCTCGCGCGGTCCAGTCTGGCCTCGTTTACCTGGACGGAAACGACCAAGATGCTGGAGCCGATCGGCGTTGACCGCTGGTCCGTCGAGTTGGGGCTCAAATATGGGATGCGCGACGGACTGACCTATGCGGTCGGCGGCCGGTGGGTGGTTGGGTTCTGGTCACCGCGAGAGCTTTCTCGCATTCTGACCCACCCGGCGCGGGTGATTATTTGTGCGGCGGCAAGCCTGGCGGCATTGCGCCTGGAGCAATTGACGGGACCCGATGCCAACCGCATTGGGTCGCGACCGCGTTTGACCCCTCGGGAAGTCGCCGTGTTGCGCATGGTCTCGATGGGTCGTCAGTCCGCAGATATTGCGCGCGCGCTGGGTCTGGGGGCCGAGACCGTCCGCAGCCACATGAAAAAGGCCCAGGCCAAACTGGGAGCCCACAATAGAACACAGGCTGCCTGCCAAGCCCTTCGCCAGAATTTGATACCTTGAGCTCGCATCGAGGGAGGAAATTCGTCTCAAAAGTTGCGGAGTCCAGCAACAAAACAGCCTACTTGCCGCTTCACCCTCGCGGCTTGGGTGCGCTGAAAAGGCGCCTACGTTGGTCCTACGCCGACCTCCGCCCAACGTCCATAGACGCCCCGCTAGCAAGTGTTACAAATCCCGGAACGCAGCGAGTGCCCACAGGCAGGCAACATGCCGGACGCAGACGACCCCAAGGAGGACGCCAGCCCGTCCCCTGACCTGATCAATGCCTTGTGTACCGCCGTCGCCCTGCTCGCCGCCTTCGGCCTGGTCTGGGTCGCCCTCACCTGGGAACCGATGCGATAGCCGCGCCGCGGCCGCGCGACTTAGCCCCGATCGCGGCCAGAGATCGCTGTTCCCGCCGCTGCGGCACCTCGCGCTCGCGGCCGTTTGACAGCACACCACCGTCGTCCCCAAGGATGGTGCGCTGAACGGCATTTGCCCGGTCAAGCCGGCGGCGGCGACCATGCCGGCTGCCGCCGCAGGCTCGTCCTCGCCCGAACGGCCTCGGGCTCACATCGCCAGAAAACCGCCATCGACGGGGAGTTCCACGCCGGTAATGTAGGAGGCCTCGTCGCAAGCCAGGAAAAGGTTGGCGTAGGCGACCTCTTCGACGCGCCCATCGCGACCCATCGGGACCGCCTTCAGCATGCCGGCCCGCACCTTGGGATCGGCGGATAGGATCGAAGTGCGCATCGGTGGCAGCAGGCCCGGATGCACCGAGTTGACCCGAATGCCATCTTTGGCGAACTGCACGGCCGCGGCCTTGGTCATGGTGCGGACCGCGCCCTTGGCAGCGTTGTAGCCCATGTGCACGAACGTCTGACCGGTGACACCCGAAATCGAGGAGATATTGACGATCGCACCCTTCTTGGCCTTCTGCATCACGGGAATGGCCGCGCGCATGCCGAGAAATACGCCCTTGGCATTGATGCTCATCTGCCGGTCCCAGGTGGCCATGCTGAGGCGGTCCGGATCGCTGCCACTGACGCCGGCGTTGTTGATAAGAATGTCGACGGCGCCGTAGGCCGCAAACGTCCCAGCCACGACGGCGTCCCAGTCCACCTCGCTCGCCACGTCGTGACGCCAGAAGCGGGCCTCGCCGCCAGCCGCGGCGATCGAAGCGGTGACCTCCTGGCCCTCCGCCTCCAAGAGATCGCTCAGGACCACCTTTGCTCCTTCGCGCGCAAACAGGCGCGCGGTGGCCGCACCCATGCCGGAGGCCGCGCCGGTGACGATGGCGACTTTGTTTGCAAGACGCATGGTGGTTTCTCCCTCCCCGTGAGACCATTGAGTGGACCCAAGCCGTAATCGTGGGCCACGTCTGCCCTGAGCGCAAGCGCACCCGCTTCAACGCCCGAGTGTGGCCGGCCGGCGATCGAGGCGCTAGTATCGGCCGCCGGGCACGGGAGAACTTTGATGGCCAACACCGCAAGCCTCGGAGCCGACGGGTTTGCGCGTGTGGCGCTGCCCAAGCGGTTCTGCAATCTGGATCGGCTGCTGTTTGCTCTGGAGCAACGCGAGCTTGACGGCATCGTCGCCACCCTTCCCTATAACGTCTTCTATCTGTCGGGCTTCAATGGGGTGGCACACAAAGCCGACGAGCCAAGACCCTACGCCCTCGTGCTATCGCGGCACGCACCCAATCATCCCATCCTCATTATCGCCGACTACTACCTCGCCACCTTCCTGACGCAGCCGACCTGGGTGGAGGACATACGACCATTTCGTGCCGTCATGATGCCGCTCGATCTGCCGCCGAAGCCGGCCGACATCGATCGCTTCATCCCGCCCGCCCAGGCCAGCACCCCTTTCATCGAGCGGGCGCGGCGTCGCTACGCCTTCGACATGGCAAAGGCCCTGCGTGGTGCCTTACAAGACCTCAAGCTCGATCGTGGCCGCGTGGCGTTCGACGATATGGGGGCGGGCTTCCGGCTCGGCCTGGAAGGGGTGACGGTGGCCGACGGCTACGATCCTTTGATGTTCGCGCGTGCCGTGAAGACCGACGTCGAGCTCAGCCTGCTCGAGCGCTCGACGCGCTTGAACGAGGCCGCGATCCGGAGCACGGTAGCCGCGTGGGAGCAAGGCGCCACCTGGCGCGATCTCAACAAGGCCTACGCCAGGGCCGTGATCGAGCTCGGCGGCTTCGTGCGCGATCCCGCCGGCATGGTATGGGGCCATCCGCGCGGCGCGGATGCAACGCTGATGCTGGCCACGGGGCTCGAGGATGACGAAGTGACCGCCGGCACCCACGTCATGTTCGACTGCCACGGCACGCTGGATCTTTACTGTTGGGACGGGGGCAAGACCTGGGTGGTGGAAGGTCAACCCGAGGGCGGGGCAAAACGCTACGCCGAGGCGACCCGACGCGTCGGCGAGGCCCTGCTTGAGGCCATGCGGCCGGGCCGCAAAATCAGCGAGCTGCAAGCGCGTGCGCGCGAGGTCTATCGCCAGGCGGGCGTACCCGATCCAGCCTCAGCCGTGATCTTCTTTCACGGTCTTGGCTTGTCGCACATGGACATCGAGCAGACACTTGCCGACGGTCGGCCAAACGGCGACTGGGTGCTGGAAGAAAACATGGTGGCACCCGTGCACCTTCTTTACCCCGGCGGCGAGCACGAACGCATGTGGCTCGAGGAGGTCGTGCACATCACCAAGGACGGCGGACGACCGCTGTTCTCGTGGGGATTTGAGCCTCTGACGGGACGGTGAACAAGATGAGCGCGCTGGCAAAACCTGCAGACGGCACCTACGCCACGACTTGCTGGGAGTGCTCGACCTGCTGCGGGGCGCTTGCCACCGTGCGCGACGGCCGCGTGGTCGAGTTCGCACCCAACCGCGATCATCCCTACTCAAAGGGTCAATTCTGCATCAAAGGCATGCGCGGTGCCCCGGGTATCACTTACGGCGAGAAGCGGCTGCTTTATCCCATGCGCCGTACCGGCGCGCGCGGGGAGGGCGCGTGGGCGCGCATTTCCTGGGAGGAAGCCCTCACAGAAATGGCAGAGCAACTGGCGACGGTGCGGAAAAAATACGGGGCCGAGGCCATCGTCGGGGCGACGAGCGGCGCCTACTTCAGCCGCAGCCTGATCCTGGCCCTGACCTTGCGCTCGATCGGCTCGCCCAACTGGATGATCAACCAGGACCTATGCGGCGGCTGCCGCGCCGTCAGCGCCCGCGTGACGGGCCTCAATATCACGCGCGGGGAGGATATCGACAACACACGCTGCGCGCTCATTGTCGGGCGCAACCCAAGCATTGCCGATCCCGTGGAATGGGCCGCACTGAAGGCGGCAAAAAAACGCGGCGCCCGCATCATCGTCATCGATCCGAAGCGAACGCAGGCGGCACAGCTGGCCGACCTTTGGCTGCAACCGCATGTCGGCACCGATGCGGCGCTGGCGCTCGCCATGACGCACGTGTTGATCAGCGAGAAACTTTACGACCACGATTTCGTGAGGCGCTGGTGCTATGGCTTCGACGCGCTGGCCGCGCGCGCGGCACAGTTCGCACCGACCGTGGCGGAGGCAATGACCGGGGTGGCGGCCGAGCAGATCATTGCGGCGGCCCGTATCTACGCGGACGGGCCGTCGACTTTCGTCAGCGGGCATGGCATCGACGCCTTCAGCGCCGGTGTGCAGACATTTCGCGCCTACCACTGTCTGGTGGCGATCAGCGGCAACGTCGATCGGTCCGGCGGCAACCTGCGGGTGCGAACGCCCAAGGGCTTCCGCAGCTACGGTGATCTGCTGCACATGCCGCAGTTTCGCCTCGACGAGGCGACCGAAATGAGGACGATCGGCTCGGACAAATTCCCACTGTGGGCAGGCCCAAAGGGCTGGCAGACGGCTTGCCACAACCCCTCCGTGATCGAAGCCATGCTCACCGGCAAGCCCTACCCTGTGCGCGCACTCTATGCCAGCGGGGTGAATATTCTCGTTACCTATCCGAACACGCGGCGCAGCATCGAGGCGCTGCGGTCGCTCGATTTCGTGGCAGTGGCAGGACATACCATGACACCAACGGCCGAACACGCCGACATCGTTTTGCCAAAGACGACGACGCTGGAGGAGGAAGACGTATCGTTCATGCCGTCGGGACCGACGGTGTTGTTCACGCGCGCGCTGGCCCCACCCCAGGGCGAGGCGCGGTGCGAGATCGACATCGCCCTGCCGCTGTTGCAAAAGCTGGCCGAGCGGCAGGCAATCGCCCGGCACTTGCTGCCGTGGGGCTCGCAGCGCGAATTCAACAGCTATCTGCTGGGAGAATCCGGTATCGGCATCGAGGAGCTCGAGCGGATCGGCTACAAGCAAGTCGACGCCGACCCGGTCACGCCAGCAGCGCGGCCGTTCGCCTCGCGCACCGGCAAGATCGAGTTGTATTCGCCCGTGCTCGCGGAGTTGGGGCTCGATCCGCTGCCAACCTACACCGCTCCGAACCGCACCCGCCTGCCGGAGCACATCGCACAAGCCTATCCGCTCGTGCTCGTCACGGGCGATCGCGAAAAAAGCTATCACCACTCGCGGTTCCGCGACCAGGCGTGGGCGCAAAAGGTCTCGCCCGACCCGCGGCTTACCATGCACCCCGAGACGGCGCGCGCCTTGGGGCTCGACGACGGCGCCTGGGTGCATCTCGAAGTGGCGCGCGGCAGCGGCACTTGCCGGCTGCGCATCAAGCTCTCGGATGCGACGCCGCCCAAGGTGGTCAACACGGGCATGGGCTGGTGGGCCCCATCGGGGCCAGCGCCCGAGCGCGGCGCCCTCGACATCAATATCAACGCGGCGCTCGACTATAGTGGGCCTTACGATCCCATCTCCGGGTCCAGCGACATTCGCGGCTTGGCCTGCCGGGTCACCGCGATCGAAGCCTAGACCGTAGAAAAGGCGCCGCGCGCGGCGCGGCGCCTGCTAGCTGTCGACCTTTCGCCTGCCATCAAACCTTGACGGGCTCGAAGGCGTAGCCACTGCCGTCTTTGGAAATCGTGCCGACGTTCGGGAAGCCGAAGTGATAGCCCGCGATCGTGGCCTTCTCGGCAATGACGCGATCGAAGAAGGCGCGGCGCGTGGCCTCCGCCTTGGGCCCATCCATATCGAACATCGAATACCAGCCCGGGTTCCTGACGAACAGGTGGTGCAGACCGGTCACATCGCTTTGGATGAACAGCTGCTGCCCACCGGAGGCGACCAGGAAGGACATATGCCCGGGCGTGTGCCCGGGCGTGGCGATGGCGCGCACACCGGGCGCCACCTCCGCCCCGTCGTTGTATTGGCTGACATTCTTCCAATTCGGGAAGGTCGCCTGCAGGCGGCGCGGCACCGCGCGCGCCGCTTCGGGCAACTTCTCGATCAGGGCTGGATCGGTCCAAAACTTGAATTCGACCTCGGGCATCAGGATCGCCGCGTTGGGATAGATCTGCTCGCTCGTTTCCTTGGCCCACAGACCGGAGATGTGGTCGGCATGGAAATGCGAAATGACGACGGTATCCACCTTGGCGGGATCGAGACCTGCAGCCTTCATGTTGTCGGCGAGCTTACCGACCGTCGGCGCGCCATTGCCGCCAAAGCCCGTGTCAAACAGCACGGTCTTGCCGCCGCTGCGGATCGCCGTGGGCGTGAAGGTGTTGGTGAACTTGTCAGGGCCGATGCCGGCGGCAACCAGGGCCTTCTTGACCTCGTCCAACGGCGCGTTCTTGACATAGCCTTCGATACCACGCTCGGCACCGCCGTCGTGCAGGCTGAAAACCTCGATATCGCCGACCTTATACTTCAGGCTGTCGGCGGCGCGCTGGGCCTGCGCGGCCCCAATGAAGGCGATGGGACCCTTGAGACCGAACACCAAGCCGGCACCTACGCCGGCGAGCACGAGGTCGCGCCGCGAGACTTCAAACATGTCTTCCTCCTGGAGTTGCCCACGACTGGGGCGTCGCTTCGACGGACGTTCCCGCTCCTTCTTTATACACCCGATCTGGTCGCAACGTGACACCCCCGGCCGATCACGGCAAAGTTATGGCGCCCAAGGTCACGACCAGGGCGGCGAAGAACGCCGCTTCCCGGCCACGCGATGCCTCGTCGAGCTCTGCCAAGACAATAAAGCGGCGCGGAATGCCGTGCACGGTCGGCGCCGCGGCGGCGAAGTGCTCGTGTGCTTGCGCCCGGCCTCCCCACAACGACGTCCTCGTCGTCTGCACGGACAAGCGGGCGCGTTTTGCGCGCCAGCCGCGCGCTGGTCTCCCTTGTTAATCGCGCTCCAATCGCTACCATCGCGGCCATAGCTACCGTGAGGAAGGGCAAGAGATCGTATGGACGACCGATACCTGAAGACCGGCATTTTCCTGGCCCCATTCCAGCCGCTGAGCGAGAACCCGCTGCTGTGCCTCGAACGCGATATGGAGCTCCTCATCCATCTCGACCGGCTCAATTACTCGGAAGCCTGGATCGGCGAGCACCACTCAGGCGGGTTCGAGATCATCGCCTGCCCAGAAATGTTCATTGCGGCGGCCGCCGAGCGCACGCGCCACATTCGGCTGGGCACCGGCGTCGTCTCGCTGCCCTACCACAATCCCTTCACCGTTGCCGGTCGCATGATGCAGCTCGACTATATGACGCGCGGGCGCGCCATGTTCGGTGTCGGGCCCGGCTCGCTCGTCTACGATGCGGTCAAGATGGGGCTCAAAGCGGAGGACCAGCGCCGCAAGCTCGATAAATCGCTCGACGTCATCATGGAATTGATGCAAGGCCGCGTCGTCAGCAAAAAGACCGACTGGTTCGACCTGGTCGAGGCGCGCCTGCAGCTTTCAGCCTATTCACGGCCCATGATGGAAATGGCGGTGGCATCGTCGCGCTCACCGACCGGGGCCCTTGCCGCCGGCAAGCACGGCATCGGCATGCTCTCCATCGGCGGCACCTCGGACGACGCCCTCAAGGCGCACGCCAGCAACTGGGGCGTGTACGAGGAGGCCGCGCGCGCCCATGGCAAGACGGCGGACCGAAGCAAATGGCGCATCGTTACCTTCGCGCATGTGGCCGAGACTCGCGAGCAGGCGCGCCGGGATGTCAAATTCGGCCTCGACGATTTTCGGCGCTACTTCACGGAAGTGGCCACCTTTCCCATCATCCCACCCGACATCACGGGGGATCCGGCCGACTATTTGATCGAGTCGGGTCTCGCCACAATCGGCACGCCAGAAGACTGCATTCGCCACTTCGAGCGCCTGTGGCAGGGCTCGAACGGTGGCTTCGGCGGCGTGCTGCTGTTGGCCCACAACTGGGCCGACTGGCCGGCCACAAAGCGAAGCTACGAGCTGATGGCGCGCTTCGTGCACCCACACTTTCAACATAACGCCAACGCGCTGCGCCGCTCGAGCTACGCGGATGCCGCGGCGAAGTTCGCAACGGCGGGCCAGCAAAGCAGGGCCGCGGTGCAGGCGGCAATCGACAAATACCAAACCCGCAAAGGATGACGTCGAGGGGCCCAGCCCCCGCACGTCCTCAGCCTCACCAATGCCCAGCGTAGGCACGCCGGCCGGGCAATGCAGTTGCTGGCCGGCCCCGCAATCGTGGCGACCCAGGGATCGTGCCCCAAAACCAAATGAAAAAGGGTCGCGGCAACCCGGCGCACGCGGCTCAACCCAACCTTGGCAATGGCTCGCGCCAGCGGGACCCGCCGGCTTGGGCTCTGACTGCGGCGCCCCCCAGCTGCGCCAGCGCGGTCGGCACGCATGGCCGAGGCTGCCGAGTCGAGACGGCCAACGGGCTTGCGGTTCTCCGCGAGCCTATCAACGGCAATGGGCTTGACCTTCATCCAGCTTGCGTCCGGCTTTGGTCAGGTAGGGTTGTGCGCGGCGGCGCCGGCCAGATCACCCATGCTCGCCCAGGCTCGCCCATGTCATTCGAAGCCCGTGACGAGACCCAACACCCTGCCGGTATCGTCCTTTGCCAAACCCACCTCGAAGCCCGCCTTGGCCGATCCACCGGGCGCGTGAGCCTGCGCCCGCGCTGCGCTTTGGCCATCGCGCCCGGATGAAAAATTGTAACCGACCGACTGGGAGTTCGCGCGTTCGGGAAGGCTTTCGCCCCTCATATTTTACTCGCTCGCCCGCGTTAAGCTCGACCGGCGCTCCAGCCCGTCGCGTCTTGCCTGGGGGCATGCGGGGCTGGCCGCTGCGCAGCTGCCGCTGTCCCCCGCGCGGACCTGCCGTCCATGCTCGAACCGGTGCCGAGCATCGCCCGCCAGCGGCCTTGGCTGGCTTTCAGGGTTAGCCCCGATGTCGCTTCTGCCGCAGCCCGTCGTAGGCTGCTCCGTGCGCTGCGGATCCCCAGCAAACTCGGCAGGCCGCCGTCCGGCCGGCGACGGCAAGGGCGCGCAAGAGCGGCCGCGGCCGGTGACGCCGCGCGAGGCACGGCGCGAAAGCTGCCGGTCGCACTCGAGCGCGGGGACGGCAGTGGAACGGTAGGCGGTAGAACAACCTAGAGGAGCGGCCATGGTCCAGCGCATGTTACAAGCGGCAACGAATGCGGGGATCGCCGACACCCAGCGCCAAGTGCGCGATGGCTTGCTGCGGGCGCAGCGGCAGATCGCCGAGCATTGGCTCGGCTATCTCCTGCTCGGCTGCGTGCTGGTGCTGGCAGGCCTGGCCGCCATCGCCTTTCCGCTGCTGTCGACGATCGCCATCAAGATTGCGCTGGGCTCCATCTTCGTTATCTCGGGCGCGGCCATCATTCTGCACGCCTTCTCCGCAGGCGACTGGCGGGGCTTCTTCTGGAACCTGTCGATTGGCCTCCTCCACCTGATCGTCGGCGGCTATCTCGCGCTGCTCCCCCTCAGCGGCATCGTCACGCTCACGGTCCTGATCGCGGCCCTGCTCATCGCCGATGGCGCCCTGGAAGTGGGGATGGCCCTTCGCCTCAGGCCGCACAACGGTTGGGGTTGGGTACTCGTGAGCGGCCTGGTGGCCATCGCCGCAGGCGCCTTGATTGCCCTCAAGTTACCCAGTTCGGCGACCTTTACCATCGGGCTCCTGATCGGCATCAAAATGATTTTTGCCGGCTGGTCCTTTATCGTCTTGGCCTTGAGCGGTCCGCGACCGGCGCCGAAGACCACCCTGCGCCTGGTGTGATCGGCGCGCCGGTCTCCGCTATTGCTTGCTTGCATCCGGCACCGCGCGTACGGCCTCGGCGGTGAGGCGTAACTTGACCTTGTCGGCAAGCTGCTCGAACGAGTTCGCATCGATGATGATGGTGCGCCCGCCGACGCCGAGGAAGCGCCCAATGTCGATCTCAAGCGTTTGCACCTTGCCATTGGCATCCCTGACGACCTCGGCGACCCGACCGACGTCCTCGTTGTCGGAACTCAGCACGGGCAATCCGCGCAACGCCGCCAGATTTTGCAGGGTTTGCTGGACCCCGTCGACGACGGTGCGGCAAGAGGATGACAGCGCTTGCATCTTCTCGACGAGGCATTGGCCAATCCTGTCGGCGTTGGCGCAGTTCGCCTCGATTTCCGGCCAGCAGGCATCGGCGATGCGCTCGACCCGATCCGAGGCGCGCTCCAGGTTGCGGGAAGCCCGATACAAGGCAAACTGGCAGCGCCGGCTCAGCTGATCGTCGAAGGCCTGCATGCACAAGAGCAGCCTTGCCTCGCCGCGGGTGACGTTGCCGCAGAATCGGCCGATGTCGGCAGCGCAGCTGCTCTCGACCGCTTCGACGGCGCCCTGCACACGATCTTTGAGGTTTGCCTGCGCCAGCAGAGACGTCGGCAGCCACGCCGCCGCCAAGGCGCACACGGAGATGACTGCGGTGTTCGAGAGGGTCCTCATCGCTGATCCCTTTGCCAATGCCGTTGCCGAAATCGACCTCGATCGTAAGCGGCGGACCCTATGTCAGACGCTCGGCGCAAATAACCGGGAGAAGCCCGCAAAATGTCGCCCGGAAAACACGTAACGTGCAACGCCAAGCCCCGGCGGGACAGCGCCGCGGGGCCAAACGGAGAGCGAGCAAAGCCCGCTCGGAGCGCCGGTGGGCGGGGCAATTTTGTGGCGCGGCTGGCGCGCGGTTCAGGCCTGGTCCTTGACCCAGGCCAAGATGTGCTGCGCCACGGCGACGAGCTCGCCCTTCTGGTTCACCACCTTGATGTCGCTGCGCGAACGGCGCTTGATCGGATCGACCTCGACGATGGTGTAGGTGAGGGTGAGCGTGTCGCCAATGAAGACGGCGCCAAGAAAGCGAACCTTGTCATACCCAAGCGAGACGGCGGTCTCATCGCCGGCGGTGCCGTGACACTTCTCGATCATCATCGAGGAGCAGGTAGAGGCGAAGCCCAACACCAGCACGCCATGGGCGATGCGCCTACCATACTTGGAACGCGCCATGTACTGCTCGTTGACATGATTGACGGCGAAGTCGCCGGTAATCCCGGCGAAAAGGTAGATGTCGGTCTCTCCCACGGTCTTGGCGAAGGTGACGCTGTCGCCGGGCTTGACGTAGAAGTCCTCTTTCATGGCGGGTGTACTCCAGTTCGCGCGACTTATGACGCCGTGCCGGTGCTGATGATGCGCTCGTCTGCCAGCGCACGGATTTCCGCGGCTGTGAACCCAAGTTCGGCCAACACTTCGGCCGTCTGTGCCCCGAGCTGCTGGGGGGGACGCTCGACCTCGGCGGTGGCGCCATCGTAAAGCAGGGGATGATTGACCACGGTGATGGGTGCCTTGGCCTTGCCGGTGCCCGGCACGGTGATGAGCGAATTCATATGCTGCACCTGCGGGTCGACGCGGATCTCCCCATAGTCCTGCACGGGCGCATGCCAGATCTTGAGCGGCTCCATGCGCGCCATCCACTCTTTACTGGTCGCGGTTTTCAACTTCGCGGCGATGAGCTCGGAGATCTCGTCCTGCTTGGTCCAGGTATCCTTGCTGTCGTAGGTGGCAAGGGCGGGCTCGGCGATCGCAACGGCGATGTCCTTGAGCGGCGACAACGACAGGGCGAGGTGACCATCCCTCGTCGGGTAAACGCCGTAGGGGGCGGCGTAATACCAGCCGGCGACGTGCTTGAAGGCGGAGATGTTGGGTTTGTGTGGCGAATTGAGCCAGCTGACCAACGACTCCGCCTGCAGGTCGAGCGCCGCCTGCATCAGGCTGGCTTCCACCCGGCAACCCTGGCCCGTCTTGCCTCGCCGCACCAAGGCGGCCAACACGCCCATGGCAAACAGCGCCGCGCCGTGATGATCGACCAGAGACACCCCCACGGGTCTGGGACCCGTGCTCGCCTGCCCGGTAATCGCCATGATACCGAACAGGGCCTGGGCCAAGAGATCCTGGCCGGGCCTTGCAACATAGGGGCCGTCGGAGCCATAGCCGGTGGCGGAGGCATAGATCAGGCCGGGCTTGCGCTGCTTCAGGGTCTCGTAACCAAAGCCCAGCTTCTCCATCACTCCGGGTCGGAAGTTCTCGGCCACCACATCGGCCGTATCGATCAGCCGCAGCGCCAGCTCCTTGCCCTTCGCCGATTTGAGGTCGATGGCAACATTGCGCTTGTTGCGATTGGCGCAAAGGTGCAGCACGCTCTGGCCGTCGTGCCAGATATTCCCACCCGACCAGTGGCGCTGCCAGGCACCCTCGGTACTCTCGACCGCGATGACGTCGGCGCCAAGGTCGGCAAGCGTCTGCATTGCCATCGGGCCAAGCAGGAAATGGTTGAAACTGACGATGCGAACGCCTTGCAACAAGTCGAGCATGCGAGCTTCAGCTTTCCTTGCGCTTGGCGAAGCTTTGATCCGTCCACCCGAACACGCTGCGGGCCTCGATTTCGGCGATGTTGCCCGGCCGCGCGAAGGGCTCCGGCGCGGGCTCGCCCGGTCGGCGCTCGCGCCCAATCTCGGCAAAGAAGGCGTCGAGCCCGCCGGGCATGAACAAGGCAAGGAAGGTCAAGGGCTCCGGCCCGGGATTGATCCACTTGTGTCGGCGGTTGTAGCCGACGAATACCGCGGAGCCCGCCTGCACCGCATGGTCCTCGCCGTCGATCTGGAAAAAGCCCTTGCCGGCAATGACGTAGGCAGCCTCGTCGTTGTGATCGTGCGTGTGCTCGCGAATGAAACAACCCGGAGCGATCGTCTGCACGCTCAGCGAATATTTGTGGACGCTGCCGGTCACCTGGTCGTTGAAGAGGTTGCGGGCAAAGCCGTTGGCCGGTATCGGCTGCCAATAGCTCTTGCCCTCGTCGGGGCCAAGCACCATCGCCCTGCCCAGCGGTTTGTCCGTCGATGCCACGCTATACCTCCGTTAGCTCGATCCTCGGCACTATCGCGCCTTACCAGCGTTGCGACAGGGCGAGCATTGAGGTGTCGAAGCCAGCCCCTGTCAACTGCCGCGCTCGCCGCCGTAGAGTTTGGCGCCGAAGTTGCGCGCCGGGTCCATATCGGGCGCCAAACGCTGCAGCGGCCGCGCCGCCTCGCCGCCGCTGCGCGGCAGGAAGGCGCCCGAACCGGGCTTCGCTGCGAGCTTGCCGTTGCGCACGATCACCTCTCCCCGCCGCAGCACGGTATCCGGCCAGCCGGTCACGCTCCGACCGACATAGGGGGTGTAGCCCGCCCCGTCGTGGGTCACGCCGTCGGCCAACTTGACCGTGCGCTTAGGATCCCAAACGACGATGTCAGCATCCGCACCAATGGCAATCGATCCTTTGCGCGGGGCAAGGTTGTAGATCTTGGCCGGCGCCGTGGCCGTCAGCTCGACGAACTTATGAAGCCCCAGGCGACCCTTCGAGACCATGGCGTCGAACAGCAAGGGCAAGCGCAACTCGATCCCCGGCAGGCCATTGGCAATCTGCTTGAAGGTCGCGGACGGACCAGCGCTGAGCTTGCCGCTGGCGTTGAAGGCGTAGGGCGCGTGATCGGAGGACACCAGTTGCAAATCGCCCAACGCCAAGCCTTGCCAGATCGCCTCCTGGTCGGCCTCGCCGCGCGGCGGCGGCGAACACATCCACTTGGCGCCCTCAAGGCCGGGCTTGTCGAGGTCCTGGGCCGTCATAAACAGGTATTGCGGGCAGGTTTCGGCGAAGACTTTGAGCCCGCGGCCACGTGCGCGGCGGATCACCTCCACGCCCTCGGCGGTGGAGACGTGGAAGATCATGATCGGCTGGTCGATGAACTCAGCGAAGGTGATCAGCCGGTTGAAGGCTTCCGCCTCGCAACCACGCGGATGGCCGACGGTGTGATACTTGGGAGCAACGTAGCCCTTTTCGACCAGACGCTTGCCCATCCATGTGATCATGCCGTGGTTCTCGGCG
Source organism: uncultured Alphaproteobacteria bacterium (assembly GCA_963770295.1). Lineage (GTDB taxonomy): Bacteria > Pseudomonadota > Alphaproteobacteria > Rhizobiales > Hyphomicrobiaceae > AWTP1-13. Next base: position 290,964 of record CAVYPA010000008.1, on the reverse strand, counting down.
TGCACGCACACCAAGGCTCCCGAGGCGCGGGCGGCGAACAGGATGTCGAGCAACTTCTCATCACCGACCGCCAAACGGTCATAGGTCATGAACACCTTCAAACTGGCGTGGCCCTGAGCAACCAGCGCCGGGATGTGCTCCCGGATCGTCACTTCGGTCGGGTCGGCAATAATGAGATGAAAGGCGTAGTCGATGAGCGCGCCCTTTTTTGCCAAGGCCGCATAGTCGGCAACAACCTTCTTCAGGTCCATGCCGACGTGCTGGGCGGCAAAACAGATGGCGCTGGTGGTGCCGCCGTAGGCTGCCGACGCGGTGGCGCTTTCAAAGGTGTCCGAATTGACGATGCCGGCCGCCGAGAGCTGCTCGATGTGGGCATGCGCATCGATGCCCCCGGGAAGTACGAGGGCACCGGTGGCGTCGATCTCGGCCGTGCCCGCACCGAGGTTGCGACCAATCGCGGCAATCGTGCCGTCGGTAATGCCGACGTCGGCCAAAAAGTCATCGACCGCGGTCGCGACGCGGCCACCGCGCACGACGCAGTCGAAAGCGGCTTGGGGCATGGGTATCACCTCTGCTTAATCACGCATGGCGCGGCTTTCACGCTTTACGCCCTGCTCCAGCTAGCGCAGGATCGTTGCAGGCGGAGCTTTTGTCGCCACGCCATCGACGCTGCGGCTCAACCATGAATCCTGCTCCAGGCCAATGCCGAAAGCAAGGTTCCCGCACCCGAGCGGCAGGTCGTGTCGCGCTCGGCGGCAATTAGCTCCCCGCCAACAACGGCGGCAAATCGATGAGGATGCAGCATGCTCGCGCACAATCGCCGGCGCATTTTGGTGGTGAACCCGAATTCCAACGAGGTCGTGACGCGTGGACTCGAGGCCGCGCTGGCACCGGTCGCCTTCCAGGATGGGCCCGAAATCATCTGTGAGACCCTCAAGGAGGGACCGCTGGGCATCGAAACCCAGGCGCACGTGGACGGCGTCGCCCTGCCGCTCAGGGCACTGGTCGAGAGCCGCGACGACGTCGATGCCTTCGTGATCGCTTGCTACTCCGATCCGGGTTTGCCCGGCTGCCGCGAGGCCACCACCCGGCCCGTGTTCGGCATCAATGAGGCGGGCGTGCTCTCGGCCCTGGCCCGGGGCGAACGGTTCGGCGTCATCGCCATCGCCCAGGCCTCGATTCGTCGCCATCTGCGCTACCTGCGCCAGCTCGGGCTCACGGGGCGCCTTGCCGGTGAGCGCTCACTCGATATGAGCGTCGCCGAAACCGCCGCGGACGACGGGGCGCTTGCCAAGATGATCGCCGTCGGCAGGGAGCTGCGCGACCGCGACGGGGCCGATATCGTCATTATGGGGTGCGCCGGCATGGCCCGGCATCGGGTGCCGCTCGAGGCGGCGCTCGGCATCACCGTGATCGACCCGACCCAGGCCGCCGTCGCCATGGCGATCGGCGCCGTACAATTCGCCTAGCCCGATAGCCGCCTGCGGCCCGCGCGCCACTCGGCGTAGGTGATGCGTTTGAGCTCGAACCTGTCGCGCTGGCGCGCGTAGGCGCTGCCGCATAGGCGTCCGACCGGCGCCAGCGCCGTGAAGTCAACGTTGAGGGTCGCCGGGTCGACAATGCCCTCGCGCACGTGCACAGCCAAAACTTGACCGATCAGGAGCTCGCGCTGTGGGCCAAAGGCGAGGCCCACCGTGCGCCGGCATTCGAATGCGGCGGGCGCTTGTGCCAGGCGCGGAGGCTTGACGAGCGTCGAGGCCATCGTCGCCATGCCCAGCGCCGTGGGCTCGCCCTCGCCCCGCGGAAAGTCCGTGGCGGTGAGGTTCATCGCCTCGGCAATGGCCTCGTCAACCGAGTTGACCACGAATTCGCCGCTCAGGTGGATATTGCGCGTCGTGTCCTTGGGCGAACCGTCCTCGTTGTGCTGCAAACCGAGGACGAGCAAGGCCGGATTCTCGGAGAACACGTTGAAGAAGGAGAAGGGCGCAGCGTTGACGACGCCGTCAGCGCTCATCGACGTCACCAGCGCAATCGGGCGCGGCACCACCAGTCCGCACAAAAGCTTATAGCGCTGCGCCGGCTGTAACTGCGCAAAATTAAAACTCAGGTTTCCCACTCACGTCTCCTTTGGCCGTTCGACGCCCACCTGTGCCGTGATGCGCCCGTAGTGCTCGATGCGACGGTGCCGCTTGAAATCGAAAATTGTTTCCTTGCCGAACAGGCAAGCGTCGAGATCGCAGGCCGCGACGATGACCTCGTCCTCCTCCGTCGCGCTCTCGGCAACGATCTCGCCGTCGGGGTTGACGATCAGGCTCGCGCCGAACAGGGCATGCCCGTCTTCGACGCCGGCCTTGGCGACCGCCACCACCCATGTCGAGTTCTGATAGGCTCCGGCCTGGACGGACAATTTGTGGTGGAAGATGCGCTGCTGGGGACCCTCGGCACCCTTTTGCGCATTGACGGAGGGCGTGTTGAAGCCCAGCACGATCATCTCCACGCCCTGCAACCCCATGACGCGGTAGGTCTCCGGCCAGCGGCGGTCATTACAGATGCACATCCCGAAGAGGCCGCCCATGGTAGGCCAGACCGGAAAGCCCAAGTCGCCCGGCTCGAAGTAGCGCTTCTCCAAGTGCTGGTGCGTGCGCCCGGCGTCGAACTCGGCGTGTCCGGGCAGGTGCACCTTGCGATACTTGCCGACGATCGCGCCCGTTCGGTCCACCAGAATCGAGGTGTTGAAGTGGTGCCCATCCCCCGTCAGCTCGGCGTAGCCGAAACTCATGCCCATGCCGTGCCGGCGGGCGCCTTCGAACAGGGGGCGAACGGCGGCATTGGGCATCTCCTTTTCGAACCAGATGTCGGCCTCGGCGGGATCGGCGTAGTACCAGCGCGGGAAAAAAGTGGTCAGCGCCAGCTCCGGGTAGACGATCAAATCGGCACCCTTGGCCTTGGCCTCGGCCATCAGGTCGAGCATGCGGGCGACGACCACCTGGCGGGATTGGGCCTTTTGGATGGCGCCGAGCTGGGCCGCGGCAACGGTGACGATGCGGGACATGGGGGCTCCCTCCTTGGCGGTTTAAAGTCAGTGTGTCGCAACGCCGCGCTCGAGCCGGCTGATGAGCCGGACGAGCGGCCATAAAAACACAAGATAGATAATCGCCGCGAGCACGACAGGGCTCGAGTTGAAAGTGAGCGAGCGCGCCATATCGGCCGAGTATAAGAGTTCGGGGAAGGAGACGACGCTGGCAATGGAGGTGAGCTTGACGACCTCCACAGTGTTGGAAACGAGATCGGGCAGCACGTTGCGGACGGCCTGCGGCAGCACGACAAAGCCAAGGGTCTCCCAACCGTTGAGGCCCGTGGACCGCGCCGCCTCCCATTGCCCGCGGCCAATGCTCTCGATGCCGGCGCGATAGATCTCGCCGTAGTAGCTCGAGGTGTTGCAGAAAAAGGCAAGGCAAACGGCGGCGGTCGGCGACAGCCTGATACCGGCGAACGGCAGGCCGGAATAAATCAGGATCAGCAGCACCAACGGCGGGGCGGCGCGGAACAGATCGACGAGGGCGATCGCGAGCCATTGCACCACACGGCTGCGGACCAGCAGCAGGAGCGCCACCACGAGACCGCCGGCGAGGCCCAAGGGGATCACGAGCAAACAGAGATAGAGCGTGGTCGATAGCCCACGCAGCAACAGCGGCCAGACCTGCCACATGATGTCGAGGTTGAGGAACTGCTGGCCGATCTGGTCCATCAAGCCCTCCGCCAGGCGAACCGGGTCTCAATCCAGCGACCGGCGGCGACCACCGGCACAAACAGCACAATGTAGGCGATCGCCCCCAGCATCAGCGGCGTGGCGTTGCCCGAGAACGACTGGGCCGCCGTGGCCTGGTTCAAAATCTCACCGACGCCGATCACGGTACCAAGCGCGGTGTTCTTGGTAATGGCGATGGTGCGATTGGTCAGCGGCGCCACGCCGAGCCGAATGGCCTGGGGCATCACGACGAACGCGAGCGTCTCGGAAAAGCCAAGGCCGGTCGAACGCGCCGCCTCCCACTGGCCCTTGGCGGTCGAGATGATGCCCGCCCAGAAGATCTCCTCGGCGAAGGCGGCAAGCACCAACGACAACACCAGCCACAGCACGACAAAACTCGGCAGGCTGACACCCACGCTGGGAAGACCGAAGTAAATCAGCAAGATCGCCACCAGCGGCGGCAGTGAGCGGAAGACATCGACAAAGATCACGATCAGGACGTTGCACACAGCCAGGCGGTAGGCGCGCAGCGCGGCGAGCAGAACACCCAAAGCCAAGCCGGTGACCACCACGGCCGAGGCGATCTCGACCGTCACCAGCACGCCCTGGGCGATGCTCGGCCAGTACTGAACGATCATTTCGGGCTTGAAAAAGGTATCGAGGAAGCGCTGCCAGGCCGTCATGGCATCACCGGATCAGCTGGGCGACGAACGCCTTGGTTCGCACTTCGCGCGGGTTAGTGAAGATCGTCTCCGGGGGGCCCTCCTCGACGATGCGGCCGTCATCCATAAAGACGACGCGGTCGGCGGCATCGCGGGCAAAGCGCAGCTCGTGGCTGACGACCAGCATGGTCATGCCGCGCGCCCTCAGATCGCGCATGACGCTGAGCACCGAGCCGACCAGCTCCGGATCGAGCGCCGAGGTCGGTTCGTCGAACAGCACGATTTTGGGGTCCAGCGCCAGCGCCCGGGCGATCGCCACGCGCTGTTGCTGGCCGCCCGAGAGCTCGCTCGGATAGCTCAGTGCCTTGTCGGCCAGGCCAACGCCGGCTAGCGCGCTGCGGCCGAGAGCATCGGCCTCGGCGCTCTTCTTCTTGAGCACGCGACGCAACGCCAGCGTCACGTTGCCGAGCGCAGTCATGTGCGGATAAAGATTGAAGGACTGGAACACCATGCCCATGGAGCGGCGCACAAGTTTGAGGTTGGTCGCGCGCGCCGTCACCTCGACGCCTGCGAAGCTAACCGTGCCGGCAGTGGGCTCCTCAAGCCGGGTGAGGCAGCGCAGAAGCGTGCTCTTGCCCGATCCGGACGGCCCGATGATGAACACCAATTCGCGCTCGCCGACGGTGAGGTCGATACCCTTGAGGACCTCGCTCGCCCCGAAGCTTTTTCTGAGGCCCGAGACCGTCAGTATCGCCATGCCGGCCGAATCACTCTTGCAAAGCCAAAGCGCACGCGCTGCCCGCCCGGCTCAGTCGCACTTCGGTTCACGCGACGCTTGCTCGTAACCCGGCGTGCCAGGAACGCCGGTCCCGGGATAGATGGTCACCGCCGGCGAGTTTGGCTCGGGTTTGGTGCCAAACCAACGCTCGTGCATCGATGCCATGGTGCCATCTTTTTTCATGCATTCGATGGCGTTCTCAAGCTCAGCGCGCAGCTGTAGCGAATCTTTGCGCAGCGGCATCGCCCAAACCAGTCCGGTCGAATACAAATAGGACAGTTGCAGCTGCGGCTGCTGCTTTATGGCCCATTGGATCGCCGTGTTGCCGGCAACGTTGGCGTAGGCTCGGCCCGCCAGCACGGCCTGCACGGCGTCCGTCTGGGTGCCGAAACTCTCCACCCTCCAGCCGATCTCGGCCTCCAGCCCGCGCGCCCAGCTGTCATAGATCGCCCCCTTGTTGACGGCGATCACCTTGCCCTTGAACTGTTTCAGATCGGTAATGGGCGGCTCACCTTTCTTGGTCAGGAACTGATAGTCGGTGTTGAGATAGCCCTCGGTGAAAATGTAGTTTTCGGCGCGCTCCTTGGTCACCGTCACCGGTGCGGCGACGAAGTCGAGACTGCCGGCCTGCAAGGCCGGCAGGATCCCAGAGAACTGCATGGCCTGGATCTCGACCGGGCGCTTGAGGCGCTTGCCCACCTCGTTGGCAAGATCGACATTGAAGCCCTGAATGCCGCCCTCGAGCCGCGGCATGGCGTGTGGCGCAAAGGTGCCGTCGACGGCGGTTCTGAGTGGCTGCTGCGCCGCCCCGATGCCTGGCAGCGCCAGGACGAGGAGGGTCGAGACCAGAACAATCCCCAGGCGCATTGATCCTCCTCCATGGGCTGAGCCTCGCGATCCTAGGGGGTCGCCACGCGTCCTGACAATGCTCTTGTCGGCGTCTCTTGCCCGGTCTCTTGCCCTGGTCCCGTGCCATGGTCTCGATCGGGGCCTCCTGCCAGCTCTCGGGCCAGCTCTCGGGCCAGCTCGCGGGTCAAGTCTCGCGCCAGGTCGCGGGTCAAATTGCGTATCTGGCCTCGCCCCGGGGTCACCACCGCGCGAGGTCTGGGCCAAGGGGTATCCTCCTGCGGCAGACCGTGGTGCTGCAACCGGCGCCGCCCGAAGGCCTCCGCCTCATCCGGATCGACGCGCACGAAGTCTTGCAAAGTTGCCATGCCGCCATCCCGCCATCCCTCTGTGCGCCCAAAGCCGCCCGCGGCCGCCGCCGGCGCCCATGCCCGCGCCCGCCACCCTCAAAGTCGGAGCGCGCGCACCTGCCTGGCGCGCTCGCTGGCCTCGGCCAGCAGGAAGGCGAGATCGGTACCGGTCGAGACATAGCGGGCGCCCAGCTTGACGAATTCGGCGATCAGCTGCGGCCGGGACGGCAAACCCCCGACGCCCACGTGTTTGCCCAATTTGCGGCATGCCGCGATCGTGCGCGCGTAGGCATCGTGCACGCGCGGGTGTTCGAATTGGCCGGGCAGACCGATATCGGCCAGGAAGTCGTTGGTGCCGATCATGATGAGATCGACGCCCTCGACGGCGGCAATCTCCTCGGCCCTGTCGATCGCCTCGGCGCTTTCGAATTGGATCATCACCATGGTCGCAGCGTTCATCGCCGCATTGGCGTCAGCGGCCGGGAAGCTCGCGTAGTTCAAATGCGGTAGTCCACCGGCGGCGCCGCGGCGACCGAGAGGAGCGTACTTGGCGGCGGCCACCACCGCGCGGGCCTCCTGCGGCGAGCGAACGCCCGGCGCGATCACACCCAGGGCACCCGCATCGAGCACGCGCGAGATGTACTCCGGCGTGTTGGCCGGCACGCGCACGAAGGGGGCAATGCCGAGCGCCAAGGCGGCCATTGAAATCTGGCCCGTCGCGTCGAGGCTGAGCGGGGAATGCTCCAGATCGATGTAGAGCGAATTGAAGCCCGCACTCTTGGCGATGCGCGCAATTTCAATGCCGCGGACCAGCCGCACCGTCATCGAGGCGACAACCTCGTTGCGCGCCAGCTTTTCTTTTACATTGTTGCTGACAATTTCGCTCAACGGCACCGACGTTACCCTCACGCTGTATAGAGCCGCTCCGGATCGAGTTCGCGCAGCACCGCCAACTCCTGTTGGCCCGGCGGGGAGATTTTCTCCAGCCGCGCCTCGAACAGAAGCTTAAAGCCCGTGTTGTCCTCGACCTGTTCGCGACTCACGCCCGGATTGAGGCCCAACACCTTCATCTCGCGGCTTTCCGCCTCGAAACCCATGATGGCGAGGTCGGTGACGACGCGCCACATGCCGCCCTGCGGCAGACCGCGCTCGGCGCGCGTACGACCGCCGTTAATCCAACCCGGCGAGGTGATGAAATCGACCTTCTCCACGAAACGGCGCTTCTCGTGCTTCATGGCCACGATCATATCGGTCAATGAGGAGATGTCGTTGCCGCCGCCGCTGCCCGGCAACCTGATCTTGGGATTGTCGGCTTCCCCGATAAAAGACGAGTTGAGGTTGCCGAACCGATCGATCTGCGCCCCGCCCATGAAACCGACATCGACGTAGCCGCGCTGCAGCAGGAGCAGCACGTCGGTGATCGGCAGCACCATGTTGGCGCGCCGCGTGCAGCGCTGCTCGTTGGTCGAGGGCGGTAACTCGCCGGGCACGATAAAGGGACCGATGGTGCCGCCCTCGAACAGTATCGTCAGGTGCGGCGCGTGGCTGCGCTGGGCCAAGGTCGCCGCCAACAGCGGCACGCCAACGCCGGCGAACACGATCTGCCCGTCGCGCAACAGGCGGCTCGCCATCACGGCCAACAACTCGGAGGCCGTGTAGCTCGGCGCTGGCTCAGTCATTGTACACACTCCGGCCGCGGCGGCAGGCATCGAGCATCACCTCCATGCCGATCCGGCTCAAATACTCCGGCCAGGACTTCGGCGCGTAATAGTACTCCTCGAGGTACTGCCGGCAGCCGGCCACGGCATCATCCGATACGCGTTCGGCATAGTCGTCGAGCGCGGTAAAGAAGGGTTCATAGGCGCCGTAGCACTCGTGCGGCGCGCAGCCGATCGGCACCTCGACCACCGCCTCCACGGCAAAAAACGGAATGCGCGTCGCATCGGGCAAGCGGCGGATCTGCTCGTTGGAGATGATGCGTTCCGTGGTCAGGATCACGCGCTTGGCGGCCATGGCGATGTCAATGTCCATGAACTGCAAACCGTCGAGCTGCGCATTGCCGAAGGCGTCGCAACGCTGCACATGGATCAGCGCTAAATCCGGGTTGAGCGCCGGTAGCAGCGTCAGCGGTTCGCCGGTGAATGGGCAGGCCATGGTCTTGGTTTGATCGGCCACGCGCTCCCCGACGTCGGATCCGAGCATCGAGCGCGAGGGCATGAACGGCAGGCCCATGGCACCGGCGCGATAGCGCAAACCAATGGACATGTGGCTCCATTCATCGAAGCGCGCCAATTTCCGTTCCGTGTAGTGGCGCATGACCTTCGACACGCCCCAGACGATGCCCTGCGAAAACCAGCTGGTAATGACGTGACTGGAAACCCCGGAGGCCAGCAACAGATCGCCCTCGGTCGAGGTGATCGACCGCGAGATCGTCAGGTTCTTCTTCTTGGCGCGAATGAGGGCCCAGATCATCGCCATCGGCGTGCGCGACAGCGTGCAGCCGCCAATCGCCACGTGCTCGCCGTCGCGCACGAGTTGCGCCGCCGCCTCGAGCGACATCACCTTTTCGCGCAAGCCGCGGTCGCGCGCCAGCGTCTCGCGCCGCAAGTCCTGATAGGGCACCACCAGGGCTTCCGAAGTCATTGCCACCGATCTCCTCGCCTCACGCCGCCGTCGCCATGCCGCTGTCGCGATTGACGGCGCTGATCATCTCATCCCACAGCGGCACCAGCCCCCGCAAGTCCCGCCAGAAAGCCCTGCTCGCGGCGGCGATCGAAATCGGCAAGCGTAATGCCTTGCTGCTCGACCCAGGTGAAGTAGCCGAGGTTGAACATACGCTGGCGCTCGCGCGTGCTGGCCTCCAACACGTGCTCGCTCCCGGCGCCGATCAGGTATTGCCCGGTGAGTTCCGCCGCCAGCGTCTCGCTCAGGGCGCCCGTGCTCCCGCGTCGCGCCAGAAAGCGGTCGAGCTCGCTGCGATACATCGCATGTCCGTCGGTGGCGACCGTGACGATCACCTGCTCCGGCCCGAGCGCCAGATGCTTGGCCATCTTGATGGCGCCGAGGATGTTGGCAATCGACGATAAGCCGAAATGCTTAAAGCCTTCGCTCGCCGCGGCAGGGAGGCCGAGGCGGCGTGTCAGGTGGGCCCGCCCGCCGGGCGTATTGAACACGGCGCTGAGGCCATCCGTTGCCTCATCGCTCACGCCGATAACGAGGTCGGTGTTGGTGACGTTGTGAATCAGCGGCACGTGCTTGTCGCCAATGCCCTGAATGTTGTGTTCGCCATAGCCGTTCAACGCCAAGGTCGGACATTCCACCGCCTCGACCACGGCAATCTTGGCGCCATGACGCTCTTTCAAATAGTCGCCGGCGGCGAGCGTCCCCGCCGAGCCGCTGGCGGCGACGAAGCCCGCCAGCGCCGCGGCTTCCGTGCGCGCCCTGACCGCCGCGAAAATCCGTTCCAGGGCCGGCCCGGTGCAGCGCCAGTGCACCAGATAGTTGGCGAATTCGCTGAACTGATTGATGATCTCGTTGGCGGGATCGCGCGCGAGCTCGGCGCACTTGTCGTAGATCTCCTTGACGTTGGACTCCGAGCCCGGCGTCCGCACAATGTCCTCGGGGGCGCTCACCCATTGCCCGAGCCAGTCGAAGCGTTCCTGGCTCATGCCCGCCGGTAGCACGGCGACGCCGCGGCAGCCCAGGATGCGCGCGATGGCAACGCCGCCGCGGCAATAGTTGCCCGTCGACGGCCACACCGCCCGTTGCCGCGTCGGATCGAAGCGCCCGGCCGCGAGCCGGGGCGCAAGGCAGGCATAGGCGGCCAGAACCTTATGCGCCCCGATCATCGGGAACAGCTCGCCGATGGCCACGACGATGCGGGCGGCAACCCCGCTCAGCTCGGGCGGGATTTCGAGGTAGGCCGGCACCGCGCGGCGGCCTCGGCGATCCCAGTCATTGAACCAATCAACGCGCGCAAGATTAGCCGCATCGGGCGCGTCCGGGCCGACACCCGCAAGCGCGCTTGGCGCCGGCCGCAGCGCCGGATCGGCCAGCTCGGCAAAGGTCGGCAGCCGCACCCGGCGCGCCTTCAGCAGCGCAACGACGCGGGCGCGGACCTTGCTATCCTCGACCTGACGCGGACAATCGAAGGGGGACATGGCAAGGCTCCGCCGGCCGGCTATTCTGCCGCCGCCAGGGGCGGTCGCTGCGGGCCTGGGCGTTGGCCCTCCGCGCGCGGCAACCCCTGGTAGAGGGTCGTGCGCTGCCGCGGCTCGCGGCCGGCCTCGCGGATCATCGCCTCGAGCTCGGCCGCACCGATCTCCTGGCCGTGCATGGCGCCGGCCGCCCGGGTAATCGATTCGTTCATCAGCACCCCGCCAAGGTCATTGCAGCCCGCCGCCAGGCAGGCCACCGCGCCCTGCGGCCCCATTTTCACCCAGGACGCCTGAATGTTGCGGATCTCCGGGTTGAGCGCGAGCCGCGCCACCGCGTGCATCAGCATGGCCTCGCGCCAGGTTGGCCCCTTGCGCGCCTGGCCCTTGAGGTAGATCGGCGCTTCCATGTGCACGAACGCCAGCGGCACGAACTCGGTGAAGCCCTTGGTCTTGGCCTGCAGCCCGCGCACCCGCAAGAGGTGGCGCGCCCAGTGCCGGTAGGCGTCGACGTGGCCGAACATGATGGTGGCCGTGCTCTTGAGGCCAACGCCGTGCGCGGCCTCCATCACCTCGAACCATTGCTCGGTCGTGATCTTGTCGGGGCAGAGGATGGCGCGCACCTCATCATCGAGGATTTCGGCCGCCGTGCCGGGCAAGCTCGCCAGGCCCGCCGCCTTGAGCCGCGCCAGGTAGGCCTCGAGCGGCAGGTCAAGGGTGCCCGCGCCATGCCAGATCTCGAGCGGCGAGAAGGCGTGCACATGCATGTCCGGCACCGCGGCTTTCACGGCGGCAACCATGCCGAGATAGGTCTCCCCCGTATAGCCAGGACGGATACCGCCCTGCAGACACACCTCGGTGGCGCCGCGCTGCCAGGCCTCGCTGGTGCGCCGGCCGATCTCGGCGGCGTCGAGGTCGTAGGGGGCGTCGCGATGGCCGAGGTTGTGTCGCCCCTTCGAGAAGGCGCAGAACTTGCAGCCGTAGGTGCAGATGTTGGTGTAGTTGATGTTGCGGTTGACCACGTAGGTGACGGTGTCGCCAACCGTGCACGCGCGCAGCGCGTCGGCGGCGGCAACGACGGCGGCAAAATCGGGCCCGCGGGCGGCAAACAGAGCCACGATCTCCGCCTCGATCAGGGCCTCGCCGGCAAGCGCACGCTCCAAGAGCGGCGCAAGCCCGCGGCTCGCTTTGGACTGCCGCGCCAACCGTGGCGCCGGCGGCGCCGCAAGCCCTCCCGCGACCCAGCCGTCCTCGCGCGCACACCCCTCCCCATCCATCAGGCGCAGCGTCGGCGCCTTGAGCGACTCGGCCAGCCACTCGCTTGCCAGATAGGGCGCAAGGTGGGGCGCCGCTCGGCCCAAACCCGAGGCGGTCGCGGCGGCGCGGGGCGGCGAACCGACGGCCGCCGCGGCCGCAGCTGCCTGCCCTTGCCAGGCGGCGGCGCGCGCCAGCAGAAATTCCGGGTAGGCGGCCAGCCGTTCGACCAGGGTGCGGCCGGCCCGTTCGGTCGCCTCCCTCAGGGCCTCCAAATGCGGCCAAGGCGCTTCCGGATTAACGTGATCGGGCGTAACGGGTGACACGCCGCCCCAATCATTGATGCCGGCGCCGATCAATGCCGCCAGGGCCTCCGGTCTGAGGTTGGGCGGGGCCTGGATGTTCATGCGCTCGCCGAAGATCAGTCGCGCCACGGCGATCGTCCACAGGTGCTCGGCGAGCGACGGCTCGGGGGCTTGCGCCATGCGCGTGCCGGGCTTGGCCCGGAAATTCTGAATAATGATCTCCTGGATGTGGCCGTAGCGCTCGTGTTGCTCGCGGATGGCAAGCAGTGCCTCGATGCGTTCCCGGCGCGTCTCGCCGATACCGATCAGAATGCCGGTCGTGAACGGCACTCGTGCGCGACCGGCCGCCTCCAGCGTCGCCAGTCGCCGGGCCGGATCCTTGTCGGGGGAGCCGAAGTGCGGCCCGCCGGGGGCGGACAGCCGGGCCGAGGCCGTCTCCAGCATGATACCCTGCGACACCGACACCTTGCGCAGGCGTTTGAGCCACGCTTCGTCCAGGAGCCCCGGATTGAGATGGGGCAAAAGGCCCGTCGCGCTCAGCACGCGCTCGGCCGAGGCCTCAAGATAGTCAAGCGTCGAGGTGGCACCGAGTTCAGCCAGCGCCCGCCGCGCGGCGGCGTAGCGCAGTTCGGGCTTGTCGCCCAGCGTGAACAGCGCCTCCTTGCAGCCCGCCGCCTGCCCCGCTTGCGCGACTGCCAGCACCGCCTCCGGGGAGAGGTAGGCCGATCCGCCCCGGCGTGGCGTCCCGGCAAACGTGCAGTAGTGGCAAACGTCGCGACACAACTGCGTGAGCGGGATGAAGACTTTCTTGGAAAACGAGACGCGGTCGCCATGCCCAGCCAGCGTCAGCGCCGCGGCCATGGCGCCGAGGCGGGCCACTTCATCACAGTCGGCCAGGCTCAAGGCCTCACCCGGCGCCAGTCGGCGTCCGGCTTCGGTCGCGGCCAGGGCGCGCGCAATCGCTGCACTCGTCATTGGCGGTCTCATCCCGCTGCACCATCCCCGGCGGCCTTCATGACATGCTGGGCAAGGAACTGGAAGGGCGCAAGCTGCGGGGCAGGTGAGAGCAGCCGGGCGAGGTCGGCGGGGCGGTCGATATCGCCGGCCAGACCCGGCAAATGCCGCACCTCAACATCGAGGCGCCGCGCCAAGGCCTGGGACAGGTGACGCACATAGCTGCCGGGACCAAACGCGGGCTCGAGCGCAGCCGGCGGCTCGAGCAGCATGGCGTTGGTTCCGTCCCCGTCCGCGGCCGGCACCAGGGTGGCGCGCTGGCCAGCCCCGGTTGCGCCGTTGCCGAGCAGGCAGTTGAGTTCGCCCGGCGTCACCAGGGGGATATCGGCCGGCAGCACCAGGGCGCGGGCGGTGCCTGCGGCGGCGGCCCGCGCCAGACCCAGACGCACGGCCGCGTTCAACCCGCACGCCCGGTCTTCGCGCAACACCTCGGCAGTCTTCGCCTGCGCCAGAGAGGCCACGCTCGGATCGGCCGTCACCACCAAAATGCGAGACAGCCCCCGCGTCGCGACCACGGCGGCGAGCACGCTTTGCAACATGGAAAGCACCAACTCCCGGCGCGCCTCCGGCGGCAGCACGGAAGCCAGGCGCTGTTTGGCGCGCTCAAGCGTTTTGACCGGTATGATCGCCCAGGTCTCAGCTGGCATCATGGCGCTGGCCCTGCCTCGGCGCCGAGCTCGGCACAGAAGGCGAGGCAGGTGCGCGCAAGGGCAATCTTGTCGTCGAGCGTTGCCATCAACGTCTTCGTCACCTTGACGGGTAGCGGCATGTCCGCCGCGAGGCCCGAGTTCGGCCACGTCGATGATGAAGCCATCGACAAGCCCGGCATAATAACGGGCGATGCTGCGGCTGTCCGCTGCCATGCCCAGCTCCGCCATGATCTTTGCCGCTGGCCCCTTGACGGCTTGGCCGGCAATTATGGGGGACACGGCAACGATCGGCACGCGTGCGGCCGAGAGCGCGCTATGCAATCCTGGAACCGCAAGGATCGGGTCGACGCTGAGAAAAGGATTCGACGGACAGATGATGATCCCGACCAGCCGCGGGTCCGCCAGCACCTCGAGCACCTCAGCCGTCGGCTTTGCGTGCGCGGCGCCCTCGAAGCGGATTTGCCGCAGCCGTGGCCGGCACTGCTCGCGCACGAAGTAATCCTGAAAGGCCAGCGCGCCGGCCTCGGTCTCCACCAGCGTGCGCAAGCGCTCATCGCACATAGGCAGGATGCGGGCGCTGATCGAGAACCGGCGCGCCAGCTCTGCGCACACCGCCGTCAGCGTCGCGCCGCTCTTGAGGCGCGCCGTGCGCAGCACATGCGTGGCAAGATCGCCGTCGCCCAGCCTGAACCAGCCCGGACCACCGAGCCCCTCGAGCGCGGCCATGAAGGTCCAGGTCTCGCCGCTCCGTCCCCAACCGGTGGCCGAATTGACAAGACCCGCCAGCGTGTAAAGCGCCGTGTCCAGGTCCGGCGAAACGTGAAGGCCCAAGTGCTCGAAGTCGTCTCCCGTGTTGATGATAAGGCTGAGTCGGTCGGCGAGGACGTGCGCCAATCCAAGGGACAGCTTGGCGCCACCGACACCCCCCGACAGCGCCACATAACGGTGCGAGGGATCGTTCATCGGAACATGTCTTGGCTCTTGGGACGCACCAGGGCGGAGGCAGGGCGCACGGGCGCCGACCAGGTGAGGCCGCGCACCAGCGCCGCCGGCCGCGCTTCGGCCGCCTCGCCCATCGCCAGCACCGCCATGGCGGCTACCGCATCGGCAAAGCCCACCTCGGTGACCTCGAGGGGACGCCCCGCCCGATCCGCTTCGCCGCGCCGGTCCCACACCGAGGGAACGCCGGCGGCGCCGATGGCAATGCCGACGGTGCCGAGCCGCCAGGCCCGGCCGGCGCTATCCGAAATAATGAGCCCCAGATCGCACTGAAAGTGGTGATCGAGACGCTGCTTGAGTCCGACCGCACTAGCATCGGCATCCTCCGGCAAAAGCAGCACGCGCTGTCCACGCTCCGCGGCAGCAAGGTTGGACTGATCGATACCGGCATTGGCGATGACAAGACCCCCCCGGGTGGCGACGATCAGAACGTTGGGTTTGGCGCGCAGCACCTCGCTGGAGTGACGCAGCACGGCCTCGACCAGGCGCGCGTCCTTGCCGGTGAGTGTGGCCAACTCCCGCGCCCGCTCAGAGGGCTCGACGGTGGCCAGGTCGAGGTAGCGCCCCTCGGCCTTGGACACGATTTTCTGGGTCACGACGAGGACGTCGTGGCTGCCGGGCCTTAGGCCGTTGTCTTCGAGCGCCGCGATCAAGAGCCCGGCCAAATCGGCGCCCGGCGCAACCTCGGGGAGGCCCGCCAATGCCGTGACGATGAGTTCAACCGAGCCGGATCGCATGCCGTTTCGCTCAATGCCTCTCTCTCAGATCCGCCGCAGCGGTGCCAGCGCCTCCGCGTGTGCGCGGCCCTAATCCCGTCGGATGCCCGTGATGCGGACGCCGGCCCCGTCGACCTTGTAGCTGCGGTTGATGCCAATCAGCACCGAGGTCAGGGCCTCGGCCGCCACCGAGTTGGCGAGGGGGCCCGCGTGCACGGCCTCGAGCCCCATGGCCTTGGCAAGCTCGACCACGATCTCGCGATCCTTGGGATCATCGCCGAACACCAACACGTCGCAATCGATCGTAGCGCCGCCGGCCAACTTCTGCGCGGCCACGTTGTGAAAGGCCGAAACCACGCGCACCTCGGGGCCAAGGCGCGCTTTGGCCGCCAGCGCCGCGGAATGCTCGCTCGGCAGCTGCACGCGCGCCACCTTCGGCGGCAGCAGCGGCACCGTGGTATCGACGACGAGCTTGCCGGCAAGGTGCGGTTTGATCTCCTCAAGGATAGCGGCCTGGCTCGCCCAAGGCACTGTGATGAACACCACCTCACCCTGCCTGGCGGCAGCTATATTCTCGGCCCCCGTCAATCGACCCCGGCCGTGGTCGGCGGCGAGATCGACGCCGGCCAAATTGACACCGGCCAAATTGACACCGGCCAAATTGACGCTGGCCAAATTGACGCTGGCAAGAGCGGCGACGGCGGCCTCGGCCTTGGCCGCCGTGCGCGAGCCGATCACCACGGCATAGCCGGCGGCACAAAGCCGCCGTGCCAATCCCGACCCGAGCGGGCCGGTGCCGCCAATGATGGCGATGGGAGGCTTGTCGCCGGCCATTGTGGATCGTCCTCAGCCTCTCAAAGGTTCAGATCGGGCAAGGGCACCACGGCGATGCCGGCCTCCTCCAGGCTGGCACGGATGCCGCGCGCCACCGCCACGCCGGTGGCCTCATCGCCGTGCACGCACAGCGTATCGACCTTGACCTTGATGCGCTTGCCGGACAGGGCGACGATCTCGCCATCACGCACCATACGCAGGGCGGCCTCGCCCGCCGCCTTCGGATCCTTGAGAACGGTGCCCGGTATGGAGCGCGCGGCAAGATTGCCATCCTCCTGGTAGCGCCGATCGGGAAAGCCCTCCACTGCCAACCGCAAGGAGAGCTTGCGCGCCGCCTTTTCCATGGCCGAGCCGTAAAGGGCGACATAGATGATGTCGCGATCGACGACCTTGATCGCGCGCCCGATGGCTTCGGCGTAACTCTCATCCTCCGCCGCCATGTTGTTGAGCGCACCATGCGCCTTCAGATGCGTCACCTTCAGGCCGGCGTAAGCAGCCATCGCCTGCAGGGCGCCGATCTGATAGGCAATCATGTATTCCAGGTCGCGGGTGCTCATTTGAATTCGGCGCCGACCGAAACCCCAAAGGTCGTTGAAGCCCGGATGCACTCCGACGCTCACGCCTTCCTGTTTGGCCAGCATGCACAGGCGATGCATGGTGTTGGGATCGCCAGCGTGGAAGCCGCAGGCAACGCTGGCGGACTTGATGACCTTCATCAGGTCGGCGTCGTTGCCGATATCGTAGGCGCCCCAGCCTTCGGCGATGTCCGCATTGACATTGACCATCCGCGCCATGGTGTTCCTCGCCTGCGTTCAAGAAAAATGGCGGTAGCCGCCGATCGCCGCATGGTACTATCTATAGCCAAACCGTACAATGTGAACGAACCCGAGAGCTGGGCTCAGGTGCCGCATTGACCGCCGCCGATCACCTTCCGCAACGAGCAAAATTTCTGGCCGCCGGCGACACCGCGCTGGTGGTGGAGTTCGGTGACCGCGTCGAGGAACGCCTGAGCGCGCTGGTGCTTGCCCTGGCGCGCCGCGTCGAGGCGGCCGCCATCGCCGGCGTGGTGGAGACCGTGCCAACCTTTCGCTCGCTCATGGTGCACTACGATCCCCTCACGATCAGCAACGCCGACTTGCAAGCGCGCATCAAACCATTGCTATCTAAGCTTGCTGGCAGCGTCAGCGCCGGGCGGCACTGGCGACTGCCGGCCTGCTATGATCCACAACTCGGCCTCGATCTGGCCGAGGTCGCCGAGCGCACCGGCCTCAGCGAGGCCGACGTGGTGGCGCGGCACTCAACCGCGCCCTTCCGGGTCTACATGGTGGGCTTCCTGCCCGGGTTTGCCTACCTTGGTGGCCTGCCGGCCGCCCTCGAGCTGCCGCGCCGCGAAAATCCGCGCCTCAAGGTCGAGGCCGGATCGATCGCCATCGCCATGGCCATGAGCGTAATCTACAGCATCGAAAGCCCGGGGGGCTGGAATATCCTCGCGCGCACGCCGGTGGCCCTGTGGGACCTGCGGCGGGCGCCCTCGGCCCTGGTGAGCGCCGGCGATCGGGTCAGCTTTGCACCGATCTCACGCGCCGAATACGAGGAGCTTGCCGGGAAAGCCCGAGCCGGGGAGTTGCGCATGTCGCCGCATACGCAAGACGCATGAGGGCGGCGCTTTCTTGCCTCGCCGCCGGTTTGCTTGCGACCCTGCAGGACCTGGGCCGGGTTGGCTATCAGCATCAGGGCATTCCCGTCTCAGGTGCGCTCGATCCCGTGAGCCTCAGCGCTGCCAACCTGCTGGTCGGCAATCCCAGCGCGACCGCGGCGCTCGAAATCGCCTATCAAGGTCCAAGGCTCGTGGTCGAGGCTGATAGCGTCCGCCTCGCCTGCGCCGGTGCCACCGCGCCGATCGAGCTCGTTACCGCTGCCGAGCGCGGACGCCCCCGCCGCCTGGAGATGCTCACCAGCGCCCGCCTCGAGCGCGGCGATCAGATCCGCATCGGCGCCTTTGCCGGCGTTCTTTATCTCGCCGCCGAGGGCGGCTTTGACGTGCCGGCCGTGCTCGGCAGCCGCTCCACGCTGGTGCGGGCGGGCATCGGTGGTCTCAACGGGCGCCCCTTGCAGGCGGGCGACCGCCTGCCCTTGTGCCGGTCGCGGGCCAGCGACGCCGAGGAGGTGCGCCTTTCCGCCCTCGATCTCAGCCCGCCCGCCAGCTTCCGCATCATTTTGGGTCCGCAGGACGATTACTTCACGCCCGAAGCCCTCGGCCTCATCACACAAACGAGCTACACCGTGACGCCGGCCAGCGATCGCATGGGCATGCGTCTTGCCGGCCCGCGGCTCGAACACAGCAAGGGTTACAATATCGTGTCGGATGGTATCGCACCGGGTAGCGTGCAGGTCCCCGGCAACGGCTTGCCGATCGTGCTGCTGGCCGATCGGCAAACGACCGGCGGCTACCCAAAGATCGCCACCGTGATCTCGGCCGATCTGCCCGCGCTCGGCCGGCTGACCCCGGGCGCCACGGTCCGTTTTCGCATGGTCGGCATCGAGGAGGCGGAAGCCGCCCGGCGCCAGCAGGCCGACCTGCTCGCCCAGCTGGCGCAACGGCTCCTCCCCGTCCCGCGCGCCGCCCGGATCGACGAGGCCCAGCTGCAGGATGCCAATCTCGTCAGCGGCATGATCGATGCGCTGGCAGGAGACCCCGCATGAGCCCCGGCAGAAGTCAAGGCATCGGCGCCCGCCTCCTCCGCAAGGAGGACGACCGCTTCCTCATGGGCCGCGGACAGTATGTCGGCGATTTCAAGCTCCCCGGCATGCAGGAGGTTGCCTTCCTGCGCAGCCCGCTGGCGCACGCCAGCATCAAGGGTGTGCGCGTGCCGGCCAAACTCCGCGACCGTGTCTTCAGCGCCGAAGATCTCGGCGCCGTTGCCCCGATCCGCGCCGACACCGCGCTGCCAGGGTTCAAGTCTTCCGTGCAGCCCGTGCTGGCCCAGGGTAAGGTGCGCTACGTCGGCGAGCTCGTCGCCATGTGCGTTGCGGGCTCGCGCGCCGAAGCCGAGGATATGGCCGCCGAAATCGAGCTCGAGCTCGAGCCCATGCCCGCCGTGACCGACATGCTGGCGGCACGCAAGGCCGACAGCCCACTGGTGCACGAAGCTTGGGGCGACAACCTTTTTCTCAGTACGCTGACGGAAGTGGACTTCGAATCCGTGCTCGGGAAAGCCACCCACTCGGTGCGGCGCGAACTGAAGACGTCGCGGCAGGCCATGAGCCCGCTAGAGGGGCGCGCCGTGCTCGCCCATTGGAATTCTCGCCTGGGTCAGCTCGAGGTGATGAGCTCCACCCAACAGCCGCATATTGTGCGCTCCGGCCTGGCGGAGTGTCTCGGCATCGACGAAGGCCAGATCCGCGTGGTTGCTCCCGATGTCGGCGGTGGCTTTGGCTATAAGGGGATACTGTTGCCGGAAGAAGTGGCGCTCGCCTGGGCCAGCCGCCGGCTTGGCGTGCCCTTGCGCTGGATCGAAGACCGCCGCGAGGGGCTGGCGGCCAATGCCAACTGCCGCGAACACCACTACCTCATCACCGCCTACGCCGACCGCGACGGCCGCCTGTTGGCGCTCGATTGCGAGGCCACCGTCGACGCCGGCGCCTACTCGGCCTATCCGTTTTCGGCCTGCCTCGAGGCCGGCCAGATCGGCTCGATCCTGCCGGGGTTGTACGATTTCCCGCACTACCGCTGCCGAACCTACTCGGTGGCCACCAACAAGCCGCCGATCCTGCCCTATCGCGGCGTGGCGCGGACGGGAGTGTGCTTCGCCTTGGAGGTGACGCTCGACGCGCTAGCCCGCGCGCTCGGCATCGAACCCACCAGCTTGCGGCTCGATAGTCTGGTGCGGCCCGAGCAGATGCCGTTCGACAATATCAGCAAGCGCCATTTCGATTCGGGCGACTACCCCGAGGCCCTGCGCCGCGCCATGACGGGGATCGATCTCGCCGCCGTGCGCCGGCGGCAAAAGCAGGGCGAGCAGGACGGACGGCGGCTCGGCGTCGGCTTTGCCATGTACTCGGAACAAGCCGGCCACGGCACCAGCGTCTATGCCGCCTGGGGCATTCCGTTCGTGCCGGGCCACGAGCAATGTTTCGCCCGCTTCACGCCCGACGGGGCGCTGGAGCTTCGCATTGGCGCGCACAGCCATGGCCAAGGGCTCGAGACGACGCTGTCTCAGGTCGCCCATTCCATCCTCGGCGTGCCGCACGATCGCATTCGCCTGGTGCACGGCGATACCGCCGCGACGCCCTATTCCACCGGCACCTGGGGCTCGCGCTCAATGATCATGTCGGGGGGCGCCGTCGCCGCCGCCTGCGACCAGCTCGCCCAGCGCCTCATCAAAATCGGCGCCGCACTGCTGCAGGCCAAAGTGGGCGAGGTTCGCCTGCACGAGGGCTTTATCAGCGGTCCACGCGGGCGCATCGCCATCCAGGACGTGGCGCGCACCTACTATCGCCGGCCGCAGGATTTGCCCGGCGACGTCGACCCGGGCGGCCTGGAGGTGACGGCCGGCTACAAGGCCAAGCGCGATACCGGCACCTTCAGCTATGCCGCCCATGCCGCCGTGGTGGCGGTCGACCCCGACACGGGCGAGGTCGAGGTCCTCGACTATCTCGTGGTCGAAGACGGCGGCGTGCTCGTCAATCCGATGATCGTCGATGGCCAGATCTGGGGCGGCACGGCGCAGGGCATCGGCACGGCGCTTTATGAGGAGATGGCCTACGATGCGCTGGGCCAGCCGCTCGCCTCCACGCTGTCCGACTACCTGTTGCCGGGGCCGGCCGAAGTTCCGGAAATCCGTATCCTGCACATGGAAACCGCTTCGCCCTATACGCGCTTCGGCCAGAAGGGTCTGGGCGAAGGCGGCGCCATCGCGCCGCCCGCGGCCATCACCAACGCCATCAACGATGCACTCGCCGCCCTCGGCGCCGAACTCTTGATCTCGCCCGTCACACCGCGGCGCATCGCCGAGGCCGTCGCCCAAGCGCAGAGGCTGGCGGCGAGGCCGGCCTCATGAAAGCCGCCCGCTTCGACTACCTGCGGCCGACGAGCCTGGCCGAGGCCCTGGCGCTCATCGCCGCAGCGCCGGACGCCAAGGTAATGGCGGGTGGCCAGACCTTGGGACCCATGCTCAATCTGCGGCTGGCGCAGCCGTCCCTCCTCGTCGACATAGCGCGCATTGCCGAGTTGGCCGAGGTCGCCGAGGATGCCGACAGCGTCACCCTCGGTGCCACCATCACGCACGCCGCCATCGAAGATGGCTGCGTCAGGGACCCCACCGCCGGCTTTTTAGCCCAGGTCGCCGCCGGCATCGGCTATCGCGCCGTGCGCACGCGCGGCACCATCGGCGGCAGCCTCGCCCACGCCGATCCGGCGGCGGACTGGCTCGTCGCCCTGACCGCGCTCGGTGCCGAACTGAATTTGCAAGGGCCCGACCACCGGCGCCGCCTCGCGCTCAGCGGCTTCGTCGAGGGCGCGATGCAGACGGTGCTCAAATCCAATGAGCTGATCACCGGCGTGCGGCTCGCCAAATTCTCACACGCCGCCCGTTTCGGCTATCACAAGATCTGCCGCAAAGTCGGGGAGTTCGCCGACGCCATCGGCGCGGCGGTCTATGACCCCGAGCGTGGCGTTCGGCGGCTTGCCGTCAGCACGCTCGCAGGTGCGCCGCTGGTCCTGGAGCCGCGCCTCGAGGCGCCCGCGGCCGTGCCCGAGATCGCTCGCCTCGAGGACGACCTGCGCCAGGCCGGCTTTAGCGGCGATGCCTACGAGACGCGGCTGCGCGCCGTGGTCCTGCAGCGCGCCACAACCGCGATGGCTGGCCGATGACCGCGATCACGCTCATCGTCAACGGCAAACCGCTGAGCGCCGAGGTGACGCCACGCACCCACCTTGCCGACTTTTTGCGCGAAACCTTACTGCTGACCGGCACGCACATCGGCTGCGAGCACGGCATTTGCGGCGCCTGCACCGTGGAAATCGACGGGGAAATCGCGCGGGCCTGCATCACCTACGCCGTGGCCTGCGACGGTGCCGCGGTGCGGACCATCGAGGGCTTTGACGATGACGCCACCATGGCGGCGCTGCGGGGCGCCTTCCGGCGGCATCACGCGCTGCAGTGTGGCTACTGCACGCCCGGCATGCTGATCGCCGCGCGCGATCTCGTGCGCCGCAAAGGCGGGCTCGGTCGCGACCAGATCCGGCGCGAAATGAGCGGCAATCTGTGCCGCTGCACGGGCTACATGGGGATCATCGATGCCATTGCCGAGGTGATGGCCGCGCGACCCCCCGCGCCCACAAGCGACGTGCCGGCGGCGGCGAAAGCCTGGCTTGGCCCGGCACCCGGACCGCGTGCAAAGAGCGCCGCGCCCGCCACCGATCCTGCGGCGGCAAAGCCCACTGCACAAGGCGCAGCCGCCGGCAGCGACGGCGCGACCTTGTCCGGGGCTAGTCTCACCCCCGCTCGCGCCATCACCGTCACCGTCGCGCGCCTGGAGGAACGGGACGGCCGCACCCGGCTGAGCCAGCACTTCGTGCTCGACCACCCACCAGCGGCGGTTTGGGCCTTGCTCAGCGATATTGAGGCCCTGGCGCGCTGTCTGCCCGGCCTCACCCTCGATGGCCCGCCCGAGGGCGAGCGCGTCGCGGGTCATCTCGACATCAAGCTTGGTCCGATCACCGCGCGCTTTGCCGGCGAGGGCCGGCTCACGCTCAGGGCAGCCGAGCAGTGCCTCAACGTCGAGGGGCGGGGCGTCGACCGCAAGGGAGGCTCCACCGTGACGGGCAGCCTCACCTGTCGGATCGCCCCTGTCGCGGCAGCCGCCGCGAGCCCAACCGGGGTCCACCTCGATTTAGCCTATGCGCTGACGGGACCGCTGGCGCAAATCGGCCGCGGCGGCATCGTCCGCGATCTGGCGCGCCGCCTCGGCGAGATGTTCGCGCAAAACATGGATCGGCGCTTGACCGACCCCGACGCCGCCACGCCGGCGCGCCCCATCGCCGGGATCGCCATCCTGCGCCAGATCCTATTAGCGCGCCTGGCGGACATCTTCGGGCGGCTGCGCGGTCGCCTGCGGTCTTGATCCGCGGCAAGCGCCAGGACCCACGACGCGCCGCAACTGCACGGCACGCCAGCGCGTGCGGCAACGTGACTGGCGCGATGCCGCCGAGGCGGGAAGACCGCGCTGCTAGCCGCGCCCTTCGAACGGCATCTTGGTCGCTTTGATCTGCATGAACAGGACATTGGTGTCGAGCGGCAGGCTCGCCATGTAACGGATGGCCGAGCCGCAGTGCTCAACGTCCATCACCGCCTCCGGGGCAATGGTGCCGTTCGCCTGCGGCACGCCGGCCTTCATGCGCCCGCCCATGGCGGTATCGGCGTTGCCTATGTCGAGCTGCCCGCAGGCGATGTCGTGCTTGCGTCCGTCCAGCGCAATGCACTTCGTGAGCCCCGTGATGGCATGCTTGGTCGAGGTATAGGCAACCGAGTTTGGCCGCGGGGTGTGCGCGGAGATCGAACCGTTGTTGACGATGCGGCCGCCCTTGGGTGTCTGCGCCTTCATGATGTTGATGGCTTCCTGCGCGCACAAAAATGAACCCGTCAGGTTCACATCGACCACGGCCTTCCACTGTTCGAAGGAGAGCTCCTCCATGGGCACCGGCGGCGCACCCATGCCGGCATTATTAAAGAGAAAATCGAGTCGGCCGCCGAAGGCTTTCTTAGTCTCCTCGAACAGCCGCTTGACGTCGTCGGGTTTGCCGACGTCGGCCACCACCGCCAGCATCTTGCCGCCGCCCGCCTTGGCCATCTCCACGGTCTTGTCAAGCTCGGCCCGGCGCCGCCCGGTCACGACGACGTTCCAGCCGTCGCCCTGCAGCGCCAACGCCGCGGAACGACCGATGCCGCTGCCCCCGCCCGTCACCAGCGCAACCTTTCCGTGAGCCATTTCCCGTTCTCCCTGGTTTGGTGCCGCGTCGGGCCGCAGCCTACCTCCATTGGGCATACCCGCACCAGTGCGATTGCGGAACGCGAGCCCTTGACATTTGCGCCGGACGCACAATACTTAACCATATGGTTTACTATGATACCGACAGCCTCCGCCTTGCCTTCGCGGCGCTGGCCGATCCAAGGCCGCGCGCCAGCATCGATCGCCTGGCGAGCAAGCGCCAACTGGCAGTCTTGGAACTTGCGCCGACGGCTCAAAGCACCGCCCAGCCAAGGCTACAGAGCGTAGACAGATCAAAAAAATAGCGCGCTGGACGAGACGGCTCGCGACGGTCACGAACGCTAGGCGGGCAGGCTCGAGAAACTCGATCAGTATCTTGCCTAACCGAAAAAGGAGGCCAACATGCCAGCAACAGCCGCCAAGTCGCGCAGCTCGCGACGCAAAGACGCCCTGCCAGTGACACCGCCAGTGACGCCGCATGGCAACTTCCACTGGAATGAGTTGAGAACGCGGGATGCGGAGCGCGCCAAACGCTTCTATGGGGAAACTATCGGCTGGACCTTCGAGGCGACCTCCACGCCCGACGGCCACACCTATTGGCTGGCCCTGTCGGATGGCAAGCCGGTCGCCGGCCTGTTTCCCTTGTCGTCGCCGAAGTTCGATGCGGTGCCGGAGAGTTGGATGTCGTTTTTGGCCGTCGACGACGTGGATGCGCGCGTGGCCAAAGCGATTGCTGCCGGCGCCAAGCTGATGCTGCCGGTGTTCGACGTCCCCAACGTCGGCCGCATCGCCATGCTGATGGAACCGGGCGGCGCCGGCATTGGCTGGATCACGCCGGTCGCTTGAACCTTAAAGAAAGGATAGCCAATGCAGCTTTACTATTTTGAGACGCTCAACCCGCGCAAAGCCTGCGCCGTCGCGCGCTATCTGAACTCACCCGTCGAATTTAAGCGCATCGACCTCAGCAAGGGCGAGCAGAAGTCGCCGCAGTTCTTGGCGATCAATCCCAATGGCAAGGTCCCCGCCCTGCACAACGGCGCCCTCAAGCTGTGGGAGGCGAACGCGATCATGTGCTATCTGGCCAAGGCCGCAGGCTCCGAGCTTTGGCCCAGCGACACCGCAGGCCAAATCGACCTCCTCCGCTGGCTGAGTTGGAACAGCGAGCATTTCACGCGACATGCCGGCAGCCTTTACTTCCAGCACTTGATCAAGCCGCGCTTCCTGGGGCAAGCGCCGGATGCCAAGGCGGTTGAGGAGGCGACTGGCTTCTTCAAGCAGTTCGCGCGGGTCCTCGATGATCACCTGCACGATCGCGAGTATCTCCTGGGCGAGCGCCTGAGCCTCGCCGACTTCGCCGTCGCCGTCACGCTGCCCTACGCGCAAGAGGCCAAGATCCCCGTTGCCGACTTTCCCGCCATCGAGCGCTGGCACGACCGCCTCGCCGAACTGCCGGCCTGGCGGCAGCCCTTCCCGGAGCGGACGTCCGCGGCAGCGTGAGCACTCGCAGCTTGCCGGCCAGCCACCCCAGTTGCCCCGCTTTGGCCTCGCTCGCTCGCCCGCTTTTCCAAGCGCAACGCGCAAGCGGGGCCAAGGTGGCCCGGGGCTCGCCGGCCGGCGCCGCGTCAGCCGACGGTGGAGGGATCAGACGGAGGGAAAGGCTTGGGATTGCGCCGCGCCGGCAAGCGCAGGGCCGTCTGGGTGCAAGGGAAGAAGGGCGCGGGCAACAACCCAAGCGCCGCAGCGGCCGCCGCTTAGCGCGTCGGTACGGGCTTTTCCCCGCGGTAGTCGTAAAAGCCGCGTTGGGTCTTGCGCCCGAGCCAACCGGCCTCGACGTATTTTACCAGCAGCGGGCAGGGGCGGTATTTCGAATCCGCCAGGCCCTCGTAGAGCACCTGCATGACGGACAGGCAGGTGTCGAGACCGATGAAGTCGGCAAGTTCGAGCGGACCCATTGGGTGGTTGGCGCCAAGCCGCATGGCCTTGTCGATGGACTCAACCGTGCCGACGCCCTCATAGAGCGTATAGACGGCCTCGTTGATCATCGGCAGCAAAATGCGATTGACGATGAAGGCGGGAAAGTCTTCCGACACCGCAATGGTCTTGCCCAGGGTTTCGATAAAAACCCGGGATTGATGGAAGGTCTCGTCCTCGGTGGCGATGCCGCGGATCAATTCGACCAACTGCATCATCGGCACCGGATTCATAAAGTGCATGCCGATGAAGCGCTCGGGGCGGTCGGTGACGGAGGCCAGGCGCGTAATCGAGATCGAAGAGGTGTTGCTCGCGAGCATGGCGCTCTTTTTGAGCTTAGGACACAGATCGATGAAGATCTTGCGCTTGACGGCCTCGTCCTCGGTGGCGGCCTCGATCACCAGGTCGGCCTCGCCGATCATGGCCAGATCGCCGGCATAACCGATGCGTTTGAGCGCGGCATGCATGTCGGCGTCGGTGATGACGCCGCGCGACACCTGGCGCGCCATATTGCGCTCGATAGTGCCGCGGGCCTTGTCGACCGCCTCCTTCTTGATGTCGTGCATGGCGACGTCGAAACCGGCCAGCGCGACCACGTGGGCGATGCCATTGCCCATCTGCCCGGCGCCGATGATTCCCACGTTCTTAATGCTGGCTTGGGTCACGGGATCCGTGCCTTTGCGAGGGCGCTCCATGTGACCTCCGGGTTTTCTCGTTTTGACGCCTGCATCCATGGCGCACCGTGCTCCTTTATTACCCCGGCTGACGTTGTTTGCGCACAGCGCTCGTCATGACTTCGCTTTGTCCAGCTCGCGACTGAGCTCCGGCAGCACCTGAAACAGGTCGGCGACCAGTCCATAATCGGCGACCTGAAAGATCGGCGCTTCACCATCCTTGTTGATGGCGACGATCACCTTGCTGTCTTTCATGCCCGCTAGGTGCTGAATGGCGCCGGAAATGCCAACGGCGATGTAAAGCTCCGGCGCCACCACTTTGCCCGTCTGGCCGACCTGATAGTCGTTCGGCATGTAGCCGGCATCGACCGCGGCGCGGCTGGCCCCGACGGCGGCGCCCAACTTGTCGGCGACCGGCTCGATGTAGGTCTTGAAATTCTCCCCCGACTGCAGGCCGCGTCCACCCGAGATGATGATTTTGGCCGCCGTCAATTCGGGCCGGTCGGACTTCTGGATCTCCGCCCGTTCGAAGCTCGCAAGCCCCGCCGCCGCCGGCGCATGCAAGCTTTCCACTGGCGCCGAGCCGCCGGCCGCCACCGCCGCAAACGCCGTGGTGCGTACCGTGATGACCTTTTTCGGGTCGGCGCTTTCCACGGTCTGAATGGCATTGCCGGCGTAGATCGGGCGCTCGAAGGTGTTGGGCGCAACCACCTTGATGACGTCGGAAATCTGCATGACGTCGAGCGCCGCCGCCACGCGCGGCAGGATGTTCTTGCCCGAGGCGGTCGAGGGCGCCACCACGGCGTTGTAGTTCCCCATCAGCCCGACGATCAGGGCGGCCATTTCCTCCGCCAGTTGGTGGGCGAATTGGGGCGCGTCGGCGTGCAAAACCTTGGCGGCACCATCGAGCTTGGCGGCGCTGTCGGCGACGGCGCGACAGTCAGCGCCGGCGACCAAGACATGCACCTCCTCGCCGAGCGCACGTGCGGCGGTCATGGCCTTGGCGACGGTCGCCGCGAGTGCCTTGTTGTCGTGCTCGGCCAGCAGAAGAGTGGTCATGCGAGCGCCCCGGCCTCTTTCAATTTGGCGACGAGTTCGGCGGCGTTGGCCACCTTCACGCCGGCCTTGCGGCCCGGGGGTTCAACCGTCTTGAGCACCTTGAGGCGCGGCGCGATATCGACGCCATAGTCTGCCGCCTTGCGCGTTTCCAGCGGCTTTTTCTTGGCCTTCATTATGTTGGGCAGCGACGGATAGCGCGGCTCATTGAGACGTAGGTCGGTGGTGATGATGGCCGGCAGTTTCATCTTCAGCGTCTCGAGCCCGCCGTCGACCTCGCGCGTCACCAGCGCCGCCTCCCCCTCGATCACCACCTTGGAGGCGAAGGTGGCCTGCGGCCAACCCAACAGCGCCGCCAACATCTGGCCGGTTTGGTTGCAGTCATCGTCGATCGCTTGCTTGCCGAGGATGATGAAGCCAGGCTGTTCCGCCTCCACCACCGCCTTGAGCAGCTTGGCGACCGCCAGCGGCTCGGTCGCCTGTCCTTCCGGCGTTTCGATCAAGAGACCGCGGTCGGCCCCCATCGACAGAGCGGTGCGGATGGTCTCTTGCGACTTGCTGGGACCGATGGAGACCGCGACGACCTCTTGGACGATGCCCTTTTCCTTCATCCGCACCACCTCTTCGACGGCAATTTCGTCGAAGGGGTTCATCGACATTTTGACGTTGCTGAGTTCGACCCCTGAGCCGTCGGTCTTGACTCGGATCTTCACATTGAAGTCGACGACGCGCTTGACAGCGACGAGGGCTTTCATTCCACCAGGTGCTCCATCTGGGCATGACTTGGACTTCCCGGCCACGTCATGCCGCACTGCGGTCGCTGGTCCTGCCGCAAAAGGGCAAATTTGCCTGATTTGTGGCGACGCGAATTGGCGCTTCGCAGATGCGAGATGGAAACCTAGGGCTCCGCACAGTGCGTGTCAATTGGGCAGCAGCTCGGACACTTTGGACAAAGGCAAGGCAACACGGCCTGTGGCCGATCCGCCGCGATCGCGCCGCTGCCGGTCCTCCCCCTCCGGGCGTCCGCGGGGTCAGACCGGGCGCAGGTCACGGTCAAACAGCGGCACGCCCGGGCGGCGCAGGAAAAAGACCAGGATCGCGCCCGCGACCATGCCGCCGATGTGGGCCCACCAGGCAACCTGATCGACCGGGCTGATCAGGACCATGATGACCTGCGTCGCCACCCAAATGCCGAGCACCCAAACGGCTCGGATGTGCAAAGGAATTATGCGGAACGCCAGCACCCAGACAAGCACGCGCGGGTGCAACAAAAGGTAGGCGCCGATAACGCCGGCAACGGCCCCGCTGGCGCCGATCAGCGGCAGCGGCGAGGCCGGCAGCATGATGGCGTGAGTGAGCCCCCCGATCACCCCACACAGGAGGTAGAAAATCAGGTACTTCACGTGCCCCAAGGCGTCCTCGATGTTATCGCCGAACACCCACAGGAACAGCATATTGGAGAGCAGGTGGAAAATGTCCCCGTGCATGAACTGATAGGTCAAGAGCGTCAGGCCTTCCGGGATCGGTACCGGCTGCTGCGGGGAGGCGATGGGCCCGCCGATGAGATGGGCCTGGAACAGCTCGGAAGGGATCAGCGCAAAACTGAGGATGCTGGCCTGCGCGCCCTCCGTGTTCTGCAGCAAGAACGCCACCACATTGGCGACGATTAGCCCCACGTTGACCCACTGGAAACTGATCGAGCGCAAGGGATTGTCATCGGACAGGGGGATGAATACCACGAGAGCGTTATCCTTTGCTGGAAGACGGCGCGCCGCCTAAGACCTCAACGGTTCTGGCCGGGCACCCAAAGGGTATCGCCGCCACCCTTATCGTTGGCGTAGCGGCTCGCCACGAACAAGAGATCCGACAGCCGATTGATGTATTTCAGCGCCGGCGCGCTCACGTGCTCATTGGGCTCATTCGCCAGCGCCACCATGCCCCGCTCCGCCCGCCGACAGACGGTGCGCGCAACGTGCAGCGCCGCGGCGGCGGCCGAGCCGCCGGGGAGCACGAAGGACGTGAGCGGCGCCAACTCGGCGTTGAGCTCGTCGATTTCCGCTTCCAGGCGCTCAACCTGTTGCTCGCTGATGCGCAGCCGTTCGCGGCGTTGTTTGCCCTCCCGCTCCGGCGTGGTGAGATCGGCGCCAAGATCGAACAGGTCGTTTTGCACGCGTCCCAGCATGGCATCGAGCTTCGGCGCAGCCGCCAGGTGAAGGCGCGCCATGCCGATGAAGGCGTTGGTTTCATCGACGGTGCCGTAGGAGGCGATGCGCAAGGAGTGCTTGGGCACGCGCTCGCCAATGCCAAGCGCGGTGAGACCCGCATCGCCGGTTCGCGTGTAGATCTTGTTGAGAACAACCATAAGAGCCGCGACCCCTGCGAGAGAAGCTTCGCCTTTACGACACCCTCGTTTGAGGGTAGCGGGCGACCCGGACGGGTCAAGCATACCTGGCGATTAGCGCAGCAGATAGACCAGCAGCATGGCAACGACAATGGCAAGAAACTGCAAGCCGACGCGCCAGCGCATGAGGGTTTGACTGAGGTTGGGGTTCTTGCCGCGCAGCATGTTCCAAAGGCCGGCCAAAAGGACGCCAACCACGGCGAGGAGGGCAAGAACGCTTAAGGATCGAAGAACCGTTTCCATGCCAGGATCCCTTTAAGCCAGGGGGCGGGGCGCGACAGTAGCCGACATTGCCCGACCCACCACCCTTCGTCTCCAAAGTGCCACACCGCGCCGAGCCGGGCGCAACCCAGCGGTGCCACAATCGCGCAGCATCTTGGCTCACATTGTGTTGTATCTCAGCGGTTGGCTTCGCGAGTTGCGGCTGGGCGGCGGGCGGGCTCGATGCCTTGCCCGGTCCCCTGGTTATTCCAGGGTCTGGTCACTTGGGGTCTGGTCCCTTGGGGTCTGGTCACTTGGGGTCCGGTCACTTGGGATCCGGTCACTTGGGATCCGGTCACTTGGGATCCGGTCAGTTGGGCCCGGAACTTGTTCCGGAACTGGGCCTGGTCTTCGGGGACGGTGATTGTGGGGTCCGTTGCGGTCATCACTTGGGGTCTTTTAGGGGGTCTTTTGCAGGGCCATTTGGGCGGGCGGGACGGACAGCTTGATTAGAGGGAAACTCAGGTTCGCTGGGCGCGCAGGCTCCCTTGCCGTGGCCGCCGTGCTGGGGCCGGCACTGGCCGGCGCGCAAGCCCCGGTCAACCCCGACGATGCCCGCAAACAGCTCGAGTCCGACCGCGGACGCCTGGAAGCCACCCAGCAGCGCTCCAAGGAAATCCAGGCGGACATGGACAAGCTCGCCGCCGAGCGCGAGCGCATCAACAGCCGCCTGGTCGAGACGGGCAAGCTGATCCAGCAGAGCGAGGCCCAACTGGGGCTCATCGAATCGCGGCTCGGCGATCTGGAGGCGCAGGAAAAGCAGATCAGGGGCACACTTGAGGAACGCCACGGCTCGATTTCGGCGCTGCTGGCCGCCATGCAGCGCATGGGTCGCAATCCGCCCCCGGTGATGGTGACACAGCGCGAGGATGCCCTCTCGATGGTGCGCAGCGCCATGCTGCTCGCGGCCGCATTTCCGGAACTGCGCGGCGAAGCCGTGGCCCTTTCCGAGCGCTTGAATGCGCTGATCGGCATCGTGACCAGCATTCGCTCCGAGGGCGAAAAGCTCCGCGCAGAGACGGCGCGGCTCAACGATGCCCGCGTGCGGTTGGCCGGCCTGCAAGAAACCAAACGCCAGTCCCTCGCCGAGCGCCAGACGGAATTGGCGCAGGTGCGCCAGGCCGCCGCCGACATCTCCAAAAGTGTGTCGGATCTGGGCGATCTGATCCAGAAACTGGACAAAGAGGTCGCCGAGCGCACCGGGCTTGGCACCTACGAACAGGAGATGGCCGCCCGCGAACAGGAAAAGCAGCGCGCCGCCGCGAGCAAACAGATTACAGAACGGAAATCTTCCGCCGAGCTGGCCCCGAGCTCCGACCGCGTGGCTATGCTTACGCCTGGCCGCATCAAGCCGGCGATGCCGTTTACCGAGGCAAAGGGGCAGCTGCCGCTGCCCGCCCATGGCCGGCGGGTGCTGACATTCGGGGAAAAAACCCAATACGGCAGCCAATCTCGAGGACTTGTGATCGAGACCCGTTACGGGGGACAGGTCGTTTCCCCCTGCGATGGCTGGATTGTTTACGCTGGCGAGTTTCGCAGCTACGGGCAGCTCTTGATCATCAACGCTGGCGGAGGGTATCATATTTTGTTAGCAGGTTTATCCCAGATTGATGTGCAACTCGGCCAATTCGTGCTTACTGGGGAGCCGGTAGGCGTGATGAGCGCAGCTGCAAAGTCGTCGCTGCCGAAGGCACAGGAGAGTGGTCCTGTGCTCTACATCGAATTCCGCAAGGACCAGCGGCCAATAGACCCCGACCCTTGGTGGGCGGATGCCTCTCGAAAGGTGCAAGAATGACCAAGAAATCCGACTACGCCTTTTGGACGTTCGTGTTGTTGGCGTGCCTCGCCGGAGCTACCACCGTGCTCAACGTCACGCGCACGTACTCGGCCACGTCGGGAAACTCGGAAATTTACAAACAGCTCGATCTGTTCGGCGACGTGCTGGAGCGGGTGCGCAGCGACTACGTCGAGAAGCCCGACGATGCCATGCTGATCGACTCGGCCATCAACGGCATGCTGAGCGCGCTCGATCCGCACTCCGCCTACCTCAATCCCAAGAGCTTCCGCGACATGCAGGTGCAGACGCGCGGCGAGTTCGGCGGCCTTGGCATCGAGGTGACGATGGAAAACGGCGTCGTCAAGGTGGTCTCCCCGATCGACGACACGCCCGCTTCCAAGGCTGGTCTTTTGACCAACGACCTCATCACGCATCTCGACGGCGAGCAGATCGTCGGGCTCACGCTCGAGCAGGCCGTCGAGAAGATGCGGGGTCCGGTCAATACCCCCATTTCGCTTACCATCGTGCGCAAGGGCCGCGATGATGCCTTCGACGTCAAGATCGTGCGCGACGTCATTCGTATCAACGCCGTGAAGGCGCGCGCCGAAGGTGACGTGATCTACGTCAAGGTGTCGACCTTCAATGAGCAGACGCATGCCAACCTGGTGAAGGCCATCGAGGTCCTGAAGAAGTCGGCCGGCAAGAACCTCAAGGGCTACGTCATCGATCTGCGCGGCAACCCCGGTGGCTTGCTCGATCAAGCCATCGCCGTGTCCGATGACATGCTGGAGAAGGGTGCCATCGTGCTCACCAAGGGCCGCGGCCTGGAAGAAACGCAACGGGCCAATGCCCGGCCGGGCGACATCACCGATGGCAAACCGATCGTGGTGCTGATCAATGGCGGCTCAGCCTCGGCATCAGAGATCGTCGCCGGCGCGCTACAGGATCACAAGCGCGCGACCGTGATCGGCACGCGCTCGTTCGGCAAAGGCTCGGTCCAGACCATCATTCCCTTGGGAGCCAACGGCGCCATCCGCCTCACCACGGCGCGCTACTACACGCCCTCGGGGCGCTCGATCCAGGCTAAGGGAATCGAACCCGACGTACTGGTCGAGCAGGAGCTGCCGCAGGAGCTGCAGAGCAAGTTGCCAAACCGGTCACCCAGCGAAGCGAGCCTGCGCGGCCATCTCAAGGGTGAGACGAAAGACGGCAAGGAAGGGGGCGGCTCCTCCAGCTACGTGCCGAAGGAGGCCGACAAGGACACGCAGCTGCAGTATGCCCTGAAGATGCTGCGCGGTGAGCCCTTGCCGCAGATCAAGAAGAAGGCCGAGGCGCCCGACGGCGATGGCGAGCAAAAGGCCGAAACGAAGTAACGCTCGATCACGGCGCGCAAGCCGCGTTGGGCGCCGGGCGGCGCCCAACGTTTTTTGGGGAAGGGGTCAATGGAGGCAACGCTCGCCTATCGACCCTGCGTCGGCATCCTGGTGCTCAACGCTCAAGCCCGCATCTGGATCGGACGCCGGTTCGATGCCCCGCAGGAACCGGAAGGACCTGGCACCTGGTGGCAGATGCCCCAGGGGGGTATCGACGCCGACGAGGAGCCGCAACAGGCAGCGCTCAGGGAGCTGGTCGAGGAGACGGGCATGCGCTCCGTGGCCCTCATCGCCGAAAGCCCCAATTGGTATGCCTATGATCTACCCGAGCCGTTGCGACCCAAGGCGTGGGATGGACGCTATCGCGGCCAGCGGCAGAAGTGGTTTGCCGTGCGCTTTTTGGGTAGCGAGGACGAGATCGCCATTGCGCGACCACCCGGACAAAACATCGAATTCGACGCCTGGCGTTGGGCCGAGGCCCACGAACTGGTGCCCCTCGTCGTCCCCTTCAAGCGGGAAGTCTACACCCAGGTGCTCAGGGACTTTGCCCCGGTGCTGGGGGCGGCGGCCTGAGCCTTTGCCCTCGATTTGCCGCGTGACAAAGGCATGCAAATCACGCAACAGTCAAATTAAGCTTTTGCTTGCATGGACTTGGCTCGACCCGCTTGGCCAACAGATTGAACATCGACCTGCCCTACCGCCCCTGCGTCGGGATTATGCTGATCAACCGCAATGGGCTGGTGTGGGTTGGGCGGCGCCGGCCCAAGTGGGCGGGCGACCGCTCCGGACACATCTGGCAGATGCCGCAGGGTGGGATTGGCGCCGGCGAGCCGGAGCGCGCCGCGGCCCTGCGCGAGCTCGAGGAGGAAACCGCGGTCCACTCCGTTACGATCATTGCCGAGGCGCCGGACTGGCTCAGCTATGACTTGCCCACCGAACTATTGGGCGTGGCACTCAAGGGCAGATACCGCGGGCAGCGCCAAAAGTGGTTCGCCATGCGCTTTCTTGGCGAGGAAAGCGAAATCGACATTTCCCCGCGCAACGGCCACAAGGCGGAGTTCGAGGCCTGGCGCTGGGCGAAAATGACCGAGCTTCCCGATCTAATCCTCCCCTTCAAGCGACAGGTCTATCGCGACCTCGTGTCGATTTTTGCGCCCTACGCGGCTTGAGGCGATCGGGCAGCCAGGCGATTAAGGTCGCCGCTACGCTTTATCCATCTCGGCGAAGACCTTGCGGGCGGTGCGGAAGCATTCCACCCCGAGCGGTACGCCGGCATAGATCGCGATTTGGTGGATGATCGCCTGGATCTCCTCCTTGCTGACGCCATTCCTGAGCGCCCCGCGCAAATGTAACTCCCATTCGTGCATGCGATTGAGGCAGGCCAGCATCACCAGGTTGAGCATCGAGCGGGTCTTCTTCGGCAAGCGCTCGTCACTCCACACCAGACCCCAGCAGTACTCGTTCAGAATTTCCTGAAACGGACCATTGAACTCGTCGGCCGCCGCCGCGGCGCGGTTGACGTACTCCTCGCCCAGCACCGCCTTGCGGATGGCCAGACCCTTGTCTCGTAGCGCCTTGTCCACCATTTTCTCCATCGCTGGTTCAAAACGTCAGATGCAAACACTCACGTTGTGGCAGCCTTTGCCTGGGGGCTCAAGTCGTCACGCCGCGGGCGCCGTAACGTCCCGGCGCCCACAAGGCACACTGCGCCAAAAGGGGGGCGCCCCTCGTGAGGCCAAGTGGAGCAAGTGAAGTCAAGTGGAGACCATAAAAGTCAAAGGACCTTGAGGGGAGCCCAGGACCCTCGCGCGCAGGCAAACGCGCGCCGCAGCCAAGACCGACCCAAGCGACGACCAAGAGAGAGCAAACCCAGAGCGAGCCAAACAGGACAGGATTGACCCCATGCGCACAATCACCCTCAAGACCGGAGAGAAGGTTCCCGTGCTCGGCCTCGGCACCTGGCGCATGGGCGAGCGCAAGAGCGAGCGCGCCGCCGAGCTCACGGCGGTGAAGCTAGGGCTCGAGCTCGGCGTGCGCCTGATCGACACCGCCGAAATGTACGGCGAGGGTGGCGCCGAGGAAATTGTCGGCGAGGCAATTGCCGGCAAGCGCGACAGCATCTATCTCGTCAGCAAGGTCTATCCTCACAATGCCTCGCGCAAAGGGACCATTGCCGCGTGCGAGCGCAGTCTGAAGCGACTGAAGACCGATCGGCTCGACCTTTATCTTCTGCATTGGCGCGGTTCTTATCCGCTGGCCGAGACGGTAGACGCCTTCGCGACCCTCTTAAAGGACGGCAAGATCCGCCGCTGGGGTGTCAGCAATTTCGATAGTGAGGACATGCGCGAACTTGAGGATCAAACCGGCGGCGCGGCCTGCGCCTCCAATCAGGTCCTCTACCACCTGGGCAGCCGAGGCATCGAATGGGAGCTCATCCCCTATTGCCGCCGCGCCGAGGTCATGGTGATGGCCTACTCACCGCTGGGTCAAGGACCGCTCTTGCGCAAGCCCGCCCTGGCCGCGCTCGCTTCCAAGCACGGCGTCGGGCCGGCGGCGATTGCGCTGGCCTTCGTCTTGCGGCAACCCGGCGTGGTGACGATCCCCAAGGCCGTTAACCCCGAGCATGTGCGGGCCAATCTCAAGGCCATCGATGTCTCCCTCGACGCCGAGGACCTTAAGGCGCTCGATGCCGCCTTCCCGCCACCCAAGCGCGCCACGCCGCTGCAAATGACCTAACAGACCAGGATACGCGAGAGGCGCGGGCGCTCGAGCGTTGGCCGGCGCCCCTAGGCAATCGGCAAGCCGCTGGTCTTGGCCTTGTGCTCGGGTTCGACGTGGATCAGCACCTCCGCGCCGGGAATGGCATTGGCGAGCGCGTCTTCGATGCGGTCGCAGATCTGATGCGAGGAGGCGACCGTCATGCGGCCAGGGACGACCAGGTGAAACTCGATGAAGGTCACGCGTCCCGCCGTGCGGGTCTTGACATCGTGCGCCTGGATCGCGCCTTCGGCATTGTTGGAAATCACCTCGCGGATGCGACGGGCGACCTCGGCGGTCACGGCCTCATCCATCAGGCCACTGATGGAGTCGCGCATCAGGCGCCAGCCCGCCCATAGGATGTTGACGGCGACGACGGCCGCCAGCACCGGATCCAGCACCTGCCAGCCCGTCAGCATCGCCAGGGACAGTCCGGCGAGCACGCCGAAGGAGGTTGCCACGTCCGTCAGTAGGTGCCAGCCATCGGCGACCAGCGCGGGCGAGCGCTGTCGGCGTCCCCAGGTGAGCAAAAAGTAAGACCAGGCCGCATTGATGACCGTCGCCGCCCCGTTGATGAGCAACCCCTGCACCGGCTCATTGAGGCGGCGCGGCATCACCAGGGCATCGTAGGCCTCCCGCACGATCAGCAAGGCCGCAAGCACGATCAGCACACCCTCCAAGACGGCCGAGAAATACTCCGCCTTGTGATGACCGAACTGATGGCGCCGATCGGCCGGCTGGGTGGAAATATGCAAGGCATAAAGCGCCACCAGGGCGGTGATCAGATTGACGATGCTCTCCAGCGCGTCAGAGTAGAGGGCGACGCTGCCGGTGATCCAGTAGGCAAGGAACTTGAGGCCCAGCACGGCGGCCGCCACCACGATCGAGACGACGGCGGCAACCTTCAGCTTGTCGGCGACTTGCAGAGGTCCAGCCAGCATGGTGTTTGAGCCAAGGCGCTTTTGATCTCGATGTGGCACGAACGGCCGGCGATTGCCAGCGCTTATTCGTTGCGCGCGGCGCCAGCAAGGCCTTCATCAACATGGTGAAAACCGTCGCCGTCGGCGGCGAAATACACAACTCCTTTGCCGCATCGGTAGCTCATCCACGCCGAATCTGATGCAAAGGCGGCTCGATCGGCGGCCGAGGCGGCCGCGTCACCGGTTGGCGTGCGTCTGGCTCCCGAAGGAGGCATGCCGAAATGGCCAATTTCCCCACCCATATCGCCGTCGGCACCGTTGTCAGCGGGGCGCTGGCAACCGTGACGCTGGCGGCCGACGTGGTGGCGCCCGAGAACCTGGTGGCCGTCACGCTGGCCGGCGTGCTGGGCTCGGTGTTGCCAGACATCGACCTCAAGGACTCCCGGCCCAGTCGGGCGATGTTTGCCGGGCTCGGCGTGTTCTTCGCCTTCTCCGTCCTGTTCAGCCTGCAGCAAAAGTATTCCGTGGTGGAAATGATCATCCTGTGGCTCGGCACCCTGGTGCTGGTGCGCTTCGTCGCACACGCCTTCTTCCATCGGCTAAGCGCACATCGCGGCATCTGGCATTCGCTCTTGGCCGCCGTCTTTTGCGCCTGTGCCACCGCGACGATCTACGCCAGCGTGCTCGGCCGCAACGAGGGCGTGGCATGGCTGGCGGGAGGTTTTTTGACCATCGGCTATCTGACCCATCTCATTCTTGACGAGCTTTATTCCGTCGACGTGATGGACACCCGCCTCAAGGCATCCTTCGGTACGGCTCTGAAACTGATCGATCCGCGCCACCCCGGCGCAACCGCCGCCATGGCGGTGGCGACCGTGATCGCCTTTCTGCTGGCGCCGCCGCTCAAGACCTTCGTCGACGGCGTCACGTCGCGGTCGCTGTGGAGCGCCTTGCAGCATCGCCTGTTGCCGCAAGACAGTTGGTTCGGCCTCGACTGGCGGCAGTTGGCGCGGCGGCCGGACCTGCCCTCGCGCGCCGCCCCGCCGTCGCCGGCGGCAGGTGCCAATGCCATCCAGACCGGTTCGATCGCGCCAGCCGCCGCGCCGGCGCCGGCCGCGCCCGCCAAATGAACGCCTAGCGAAAGCGCAACAACAGGGCGCCAGCCAAGACCAAACCGGCGGCCGCAAGGCGGACCGGCAGTAGCGGTTCGCGCAAAATTACAGTGGCAAACAGAGCGGCAAACAGCACGCTGGTCTCGCGCAGCGCCGCCACCAACGCGATCGGCGCCACCGTCATCGCCCAAATGGCGATCGCATAGGCCGCCGTCGAAAGCGCGGCGCCGGCCACGGCGATGCGCCAGTGCGCGCGAAGATCACCCATCAGGGCGGGGCCGATGCGCAGCCAACCATAGATTGCCATGGTGACGCCGTCGCCAATGAAGAGCCACACGGTATAGGCCAACGAGCTGCCGGCAAGGCGGGCACCAATGCCATCGACCAGCGTATAAGCGGTGATGGTGAGCGAGGTGGCAAGCGCGAAGGCAACCGCGCGGCTGTCGACGCGCGCAAGCGTGCGGCCGCCCTTGAACGTCAACAACAAGATGCCGCCCGCCAACACGGTCACGCCGGCCCAGCCAGCTGATCCCAACGCCTCCTGCAACCAGAGCGCGGCAAGCGCCGCGGTCAGAAGTGGTGCCGTGCCGCGCGCGATCGGATAGACCTGACTGAGATCGCCCCAGCGATAGGCCTCGGCCAGGGTCACGAAATAGACGACATGGATGATGGCCGACGCCACGATGTAGGGCCAGGCCGGCGCGGCGGGCAGCGGCGTGAACGGCAGGAGCGGCAACACCATGAACCCAGCCGCGACCGCCACGAGAACCGTCGCCACCACGGGGGCGACTTTCAGCTTGAGGAGCGTGTTCCAGCCGGCATGACAGGCGGCCGCGGCAAGCACGGCTGTAAATACGAAGGGGTCCACTTGGGCGCGCCTGGCTCGTGCAGAGGTGACCGACTTTCGTCGGGTATGCCAATCGAAGGAGGGCAAGTCACCGCCGGACGCTACGCATCCCACCACCCCGATGCAACCAGGGTCGGCCCCCAAGTCTTGGCAAGGCCAGGGAGCGCCGCGCCGCCGCATCACCGCGGCTAGCACGAGCGTCAATTTACGAGCGCCGCCAATCGCTTGCGCCCAAGGTTTCGGGGCGGCGGGCCGGCGGCGGCGCCGGCCCAAGGACGCTGAGGGCCTTTTTCCGTGGCCGACCTGCGACACCCCATCTCGGCCTGCGGCGGGGGATCTTTGCTTTCGCGGCGCCACAATCGGCAGGCATTGCATGCTGCGCGAGGCGGTGTTCCGCTTGACGCCACGCCTGAGTTTAAGCCTGATCTGGTCCCGTGGGGACCACATCGGTGCGGAGAGCCAACAGGAGCATCGTTATGCCAATCGACTGGACCACCATCCCTGTCACGCCCCTTGGGCTTCTGGCCGCACTCGCCTTCGTGGCCTCGCTGATCGGCAATTCGTTGAGCCGCAGCGCCTTCATCGGCTCGATCCTGACCGTCATTATTTTCGTGGCCTTCTACGTCTTCTGGAACCACTACGACACACCGTTGCAGGCCATGGCCGGCAACATCCATTTTCCGAACAGCTGGGCCCCCGTCAAAGGTCGATGAGGCGTTCGGCGCTCTAAGGCTTGCGGGCCCGACGAGCGCCGAAGTCCACTCGGCTGCGGGTCCGCATTAGGCCCGGCTCCGCTGCCGGATCTTGTTGGCGTGCTCCGTCGTCTCGCAGGTCCGATGCCCCGCGTACTGGTCATTGCGAAACGCCGTCGGCGGTTTGCGGCCGTCGTACGCGGCGATGAGATCGCCCGCCGGTGCAACGGTCGTGGCCATTTGTTGATAGGTGTTTGCTAGCTCGGCCCAGTTGGCGCTGTTGATGGTGAGGAAACCATTGGCGCAGCCCTCTCACCAACCGCGGATAGGAGCAGGAGGTGCGAGCTTCACGAAACCCACCTTTTCGTCGTCGTAGGGTCCGATGCATGCGGCCGCATCGATCGCGCCTTTCCCAGGCGGGATAAATATCGGCGGGGAAGCTGCCCGCCGCACCACGCAGAGCCCGGAGAGCACCCGCCTGGCGACACTGCCGACCCGGAACTTCAAACCTTTAAGGTCACTGCGCCGTCGAATTGCCGAAGGTCACCCCGTAAAGGTTATAGGTCTTGAGAAGATCATTGAGCCGATCGAGACCGCCATCGTAGGCCCGCCAAGCGTTTCATCTGCCGCGTGTTGAGACCGAACGGCACGGCGGTGCCAAAGGCAAAGGAGAGATCTTCGCCGATGGGGTCCGAGGAGGTGGCGTTGCCCTTTCCACCGTGCCCGTTGAGACGGCATCGAACACTAGACAGGCGGGAACCACTTCCCCGGGCCGAACACCGACCACCCGAAGCGTCCGGTCGGTGACCTCCGCCCGATCCTTGCTGAAGATCTCACTGGCGCCAGAAAAGCCTATCGAGCGGCTTGGGAAACCTCGTTGCCAGACGTCGAGCGGACGGTAGGCGCCGGCTGGGCGATGGCCGGTGCGGCCGCGACCCAAGCCGCCACCGGCGCCCTTCAGGACCATTTTTTGCATGGCATTTCTCGTGTCTTGCACGCTCGGTGTCGAACGCCAGGCCAATCTCGTATCCACGCGCGAGGAACGCTTTTGCCGCGGCCATGGGCTCCGCCCATCAGCGGCGGTGGAGACCGCCCGCCCCACGGTCAAATCGCCGCCGCCGGCGGCGACAAGGCCCGGCCGCGGAGGCGCAGTTGCCTTGCTTCACCCCGCGCCGTGCCGCCAATTCCCATTGCCGAGTCCGATGATTTAGAATTATTCTAAATCAAAACATGAGAGGTGGTGTTGCGATGAGGCGCTTCGACAGCCTATCCGAGCAGGAACTGCTCGCCCTTGCCATCTCGCTCGAGGAGGAGCATGCGCGCATCTATGCCGACTATGCGGAGGGTCTACAGCAAGACTACCCCGCGTCCTCCCAGATCTTCCGCGAGATGGCCGAGGAGGAAAACAGTCACCGCCGCCAACTGATCGACCTTTATCGGGAAAAATTCGGCGAACACATCCCGCTCGTGCGCCGCCACGACGTCAAGGGCTTCCTGCATCACGAGCCTCTCTGGATGCTGCGGCCCCTCGGCCTCGCGAAGGTCCGGCGGCAGGCGGAGGTCATCGAATTGGAGACCCGCCGCTTTTACGAGCGCGCGCTCGAGCGCAGCACCGATGCCGGCCTTCGCAAGTTGCTCGGCGATTTGGTCGCCGCGGAGCGCGAGCATATCGACCGCGCCCAAAAACTATCCCAGGATCTGTTGACCGGCGGGGCACGACAGAACGAGGACGCCGCGCGCCAGCGCACCTTTGTGTTGCAGGTGGTCCAACCCGGACTCGCCGGTTTGATGGACGGCTCGGTGTCGACGCTCGCCCCGTTGTTTGCGGCGGCCTTCGCGACCCACAACACCTGGGAAACGTTCCTGGTCGGGCTTGCCGCCTCGGTCGGCGCAGGAATTTCCATGGGCTTTGCCGAGGCGCTCTCGGACGATGGCGAGCTAACGGGGCGGGGCCCGCCGCTGCTGCGGGGCGCCATTACCGGCCTGATGACGACGATCGGCGGCATCGGTCACACGCTACCCTATCTGATCGGCGACTTTGCGCTCGCCACCGGCATCGCCATTGTCGTGGTGCTGATCGAGCTGTGGGCAATCGCCTGGGTCCGCTCCCACTACATGGAGACCAAGTTCCTGCGCGCCGCCTTCGAGGTCGTGGTGGGAGGGCTGATCGTTTTCACGGCGGGGATTCTAATCGGCAGTGCCTGACGCGCCGCGATCGGCGCGCCCCACCAAAAATCGGGACCCACGCCCCGCACGGTTTTGGGTTTCAGCGGCCCTTGAACACGGGTTTGCGTTTTTCCATAAAGGCGCGTCGGCCCTCGATGTAGTCTTCGCTGGCGAAGCATGCCTTGATGGCGGCGTCGATCTCGCTCATGCGCCGCCGCTCAGCATCCTCGAGCGCCGCATTGATCGCCATCTTTGCCGCTTTGATGGTCAGCGGCGCGTTGGCGCTGATGGTGGAA
Source organism: uncultured Alphaproteobacteria bacterium (assembly GCA_963770295.1). Lineage (GTDB taxonomy): Bacteria > Pseudomonadota > Alphaproteobacteria > Rhizobiales > Hyphomicrobiaceae > AWTP1-13. The sequence continues at coordinate 248,362 of CAVYPA010000008.1, read as the reverse complement.
GCGAATTTGCGCACGTAGCCGTCGAGTTCCGCCCCCGGCACCACCCGGTTCACCAACCCCATGATGCGTGCATCCTCGGCGCTGAACTTGCCGGCTGAGAAAAAGATCTCCTTGGCGAACGCCGGCCCCACCACGTCAACGAGGCGCTTGATCCCAGCATAACGATAGCCCAGGCCTAGCCTGGCCGCGGGCACCGCGAACACCGAATCGGCCGAGCCGATGCGGATGTCCGTGGTAAGCGCGATGCCGAGGCCACCGCCGATGCAGATGCCGCGAATCATGCTGACGGTGGGTTTGGTCGCCCGCACGAGGGCATTGTGGGCCGCCTCGCCCGCCTCGTCGTAGACCTTGACCGCATCGGCGCTGCCGCGCTTGTTCTCGAACTCGGAAATATCCGCCCCGGACACGAAGGCGCGCTCACCCGCCCCCGCCAGGACGATGACGCGCACCGCCGGGTCGGCCTCGTAGGCGGCGACAATCTTCGGCACGGCCAGCCACATCTCGTAGGAGACGGCATTGTGCTTCTCGGGTTGATTGAAAATCATCCAGCCGATGCCATCCTCGACTCGGCCGATCATCTTCGCTGTGCCGGTATCCACGATTGCTGCCTCCGATTGACGCGCGCCTCACCTGGCCCCGCGACCTAAATGACTTTTTTGCTGCGCAGCGCCTTGATGTCGTTGGCGCTGTAGCCGAGCGCCGTCAAGATTTCCTCGCTGTGCTCACCCAGCGCCGCCGTCGGCCGATTGATGACACAGGGGGTCCTCGACAATTCCACCGCCTGGTTGACCACGCCCGCGTCCTGGCGCGTCGGATGCGGCATGGGCACGGCCATTCGCACGTGCTCGACCTGCGGATCGGCAAACATCTGGCCGATATCGTAGATCGGACCGGACGGGACCCCCGCCACGTTCAGCCGCTCCACCAAATCCAAACTGGTATAGGCCTTGGTAAAGCTGCCAATTTCCGCGTTGAGCCGCTGACGATTTTGCGAGCGCTTGTCGCCGGTGGCGAAATCCGGATCCTCGAGCAGGCGCTCGGCGCCCATCGCCTTGCACATGCGCGCAAAAATGTGCTGACCAGAGGCCGCGATATTGATGTGCCCGTCACTGGTCGGAAACACCCCCGTCGGGATTGAGGTGGGGTGATCGTTGCCCGCTTGCTTGGGCACGTCGCGAGCCACGGTCCAGCGCGCCGCCTGGAAGTCGAGCATGGAAATCTGGGCCTGCAGCAGCGAAGTCTGCACCCACTGCCCCTCGCCCGAGACCTCGCGCTCAAGCAAGGCAATAAAGGCACCCATGGCCGCATAGTTGCCGCTCGAGAGGTCGGCGATCGGGATCCCGACGCGCACGGGGCCCTGGCCCGGCAAACCGGTAATCGACATCAAGCCGCCCATACCCTGCGCGACTTGGTCGAAGCCGGGGCGATTGGCGTAGGGGCCGGTCTGGCCGAAGCCCGACAGGCTGACGTAGATGAGCCGCGGGTTGAGTTTGCGCAAGGTCTCATAGTCGATGCCGAGCCGCTGCTTCACGTCCGGTCGGTAGTTTTCGATCAAGACGTCGGCCGCCTCGGCCAGCTTCTTGAGGATCGCGACGCCTTCGGGGGTCTTGAGGTTGAGGGCGAGGCTGCGCTTGTTGCGATGTAAATTGAAGAAATCGGGGCCGTGTCGCGACCCACCCAGCCCGTCTTCCTCCAATTCGATGGGCATCTCAACCTTGATGACGTCGGCGCCCCAATCGGCGAAATGGCGCGCCGCCGTCGGCCCGGCGCGGGCGCGGGTCAAATCAATCACCTTGAAGCGGGACAGCGGACCTTTGCGCTCTTGCACCATTATCGAACGAGCCTTTTTTTGCGAATTGTCGAACGCTTGCAGCATATGCCGGCAAGCTCACATCGTCAGCACGATCTTGCCGAAATGCGCGTTGGCGCGCATGTGCGCCAACGCCGCGGCGGCCTGATCGAGCGAAAAGGTACGGTCGATCGGCAGCCTTAATCGACCCGCCTCGACGTCGCCCCACAAATCCGCGCGCATGCGCTGCACGATCTCGCGGACCTCCTCCAGCGTGCGCGTGCGGAAGGTGACGCCGATGTAGTCGATGCGGCGCAGCGCGTGCAGATCGAAATCAAATTCGCCCTTGAAACCGCCGAGCCGGCCGACGTTGACGATGCGCCCGCGAATGGCGGTCGCCTTCAGGTTTTCGTTGGCGACGCTGGCGGACACCTGATCGACAATGAGATCCACGCCCGCACCATCGGTCACCTCCAACACGCGGGTCGACCAATTGGCCTCTGTCGTGTCGACCGCGAGGTCGGCGCCGAACTCCTTGAGCCGCGCGCGGCGGGCGGCGTTGGTCGAGGTGCCGATGACGAGGCGCGCACCCTTGAGCTTGGCGATTTGTAGCCCCATCAGCCCCACACCGGAGCTGGCGCCCTGAATCAGCACGGCTTCACCGGCCTTGAGCCGCCCGTTGCTCACCACAGCATCGTGCATGGTCTGCAAGGCTACGGGTAACGTCGCCGCCACTTCGTAGCCCATGTTGTTGGCCGGGATCGGCGAGACGCGCCCCCAGTCCGCAACCGCATACTCCGCGTAGCCGCCGTTGCCCGAGCACATCACACGCTGGCCCGGCCGAACCGATGTCACCTCGCTGCCGACCGCCTCGACCTCACCGGCGAACTCGAGCCCGAGCACGCTGCCGGGTCCGCCAGCGTTGCCGTGACGCGCCCCCGACGCCATGATCAAGTCGGCCCGATTGAGGCCGGCGGCGCGCACTTTCACCAGCACCTGCGCTGGGCCCGGAACCGGCCTTGCAACCTCGCGGATCTCGATCCCGTTTTCGCCGAGCACGGCAGCTTTCATCGCGTGTTCTCCACCACTATCCGCTTGGCGTCAGGGCACGTCGGTCCCCAGCCGCAGCTGATGAGAAAATCGGCAACCCGCCGGTTGAAGACCTGGGCCCGCTCGAAATAGGCCGAATGGCCGGCATCGGCAATATGTGTCACCTCGGCGCGCGGCAGCAGCGCGGCAAGCGCATCGGCGGCAAACGGCGGCATGACGATATCCTCGTCCCCCGAAAGCAAGAGGGTCGGGCAGAGGACGGCGCCGAGCTCGGCGGGCGCGCGCGTGCGGGCGGCCAGCAGCCGGGCCCGCAACGCCTCCTTGTCGAGGCCGGCATTCGCCTCATCGATGTGGCAATAGAGTAGATGCAGGGCCGGCTGCTCGCGGGCCATGCGCGCGCCGCAGGCGACGTGGATGTCGTTCCGCGTGAGCTCGGCGCGCGCCTTTTCGCTCAGCTGACGCCAATCCTCAAGGCGTCGGCGCCAGGGCTCGGCCTCATCGAGGCGGGCCGGATCGATGCTACCCGTGGTGGCGGCAAGCACGAGGGCACCCAGTTTTCCCCGGCCCTGCACGGCATACTCGATGGCCGTCCAACCGCCCATGGATTGGGCGACAATGGCCACCTCGGCAAGGCCAAGATGATCGATGAGGGCGGCGAGATCCTCGGCGTAGTCGCCGGGGTCGGGCCCACCGGCAAGTGCCGAAGATGGCGAGAAGCCGCGGTGGGCAAAGGTGACGCAGGCATAGCCCGTGGCAAAGTGCGCGACCTGCTGCCACCAGGAGGCGTGATTGCCGCCAAGGCCGTGCGCGAACACGAGCGCGCGACCCTCGCCGGTGACTTCGTAATAAAGGCTACCGCCCGGCCGCGCCAGCCTGCCGCGCCGCCGCACGGCCACGGCCTGCGCCTTGCCCGAGCCGCTCGTTGGCAATGGGGGCATTGCCAAGTTTGGGCCGCGGCTCACGGCCTTAGAACCTGGAAACGGTCACTTCCTTGCTGGTGATGAACTCGAGCAGCGCCGGCTGCCCCTTCTCGGTCGCTGCGATGCCGCGCTTGATCGCCGGCACGATGTCGCCCGGCTTCTCGACGCGCTCGCCGTAGCCGCCGAAGGCCCGCGCCATCGCCGCGTAGTCGCCGGAAATGTCGGTTGCGCGATACTTCTCGGTCGAAATCGGCATCACCTTGAGCTCGATCGCCATCGAGAAATTGTTGAGCAGGATGGAAAGGATGGGAATGCGCTCGCGCACCGCCGTCTCGAAATCCATGCCCGTAAAGCCGATGGCCGCATCGCCCCACACGTTGATGCACAGCTTGTCCGGCTTGGCGAGCTTGGCCCCCATGGCGAGCCCCAAGCCGTAGCCGAGCTGGGTGGTCTTGCCCCAGCCCAGATAGGACAAGGGCGTCGTCGGCCGCCAGAACGGGGAGAGTTGGTCGCGCGGGCTGCCGGCATCGTGGGTAATGATGGTATTGGCGACGTCGACGGTCTTCTGCAGGTCCCAGAGCACGCGATAGGGGTTGAGGGGGGCGGCGTCCTCGGTGAGTTTTCCATCCATTTGGCAAGCCAGGCGTCATGCACCTCACGGATTTCGGCGGCCACCTTGCCGGCATCGCGCGGGCTCTTCTGGCTGCGACGCACCTCGTCGAGGACGGCTGCGAGCACCAGTTTGGCATCGCCCAGGACGCCCAAGGCACAGGGGACGTTGAGGTTGATGTCGGCCGCATCCAGCGTGGCATGGATGACGGTTTTGCCCTTCGGCATGGCGACGCCGAAGTTGGTTTGCCCAAAGCTGCAGCCGATGCCGAAGATCAGGTCCGCTTCCTTGAGGAAGTGGTGCACCGAACCCGGAATGGCGAGACCGCCCGAACCGAGCGCCAGCGGGTGCGTCTCGGGAAAGGCGCTCTTGCCTTCCAGGCTGGTGCAAACGGGAATGGCAAGCAACTCGGCCAGCGCCTTGAGTTCGTCCCAGGCCTCCGCCCAATGCACGCCCTGGCCGGCGTAGAGCACGGGCCGCTTCGCCTTCATAAGCATCGCCGCGGCCTGGCGCACGGCCTCCAGGTCGGGACCCGATCGCAAGCGCGGACCGGGGACGTGATCGATGCCGTCGATCTCTTCGGCGAACACGTCGACCGGCACCTCGACCAGCACCGGGGCGCCGCGTCCACTTTTGAGCTGGGTGAAGGCGCGGCGGAAGATGCCCGCCAGATCCTTGGCCGCCGTCACCGGTTCGGCCGACTTGGTGATGTTGCGCATACTGAGGCTAGAATTGTAGTTCCGGCTGACATGGGCGAGGTGGCGGGCATAGCCCATGGGCATCACCAGAATCGGGACCGATTCGCTGTAGGCCTGGGCAACGCCGCCATAGGCGTTCTCGCTACCCGGCCCGTGCTGCATGCAAAAGACGCCGACTTTGCGCCCGGAGGTGACGCGCGAGATGGCATCGGCCATGTGCAGCCCGGTCCGCTCCTGGCGCACGATGATCGGGCGGATGCCCGCGGCAGCGGCGCGCTCCAGGATGTGGTTGACCGGATAGCCGATCACCCATTCGACCTGCTCGCGCTTCAGGATCTCGGCAATGGCGTCCGGGGTCTTCATGTGTCCTCCAACTGGGGTCTGGCGCGCCTCGCTCACCTTGCGGCCGCCCTTAGCGTAGGGCCAGGAAGGCCCCCTCGTCGAGGGTCTCTGTCCTTCTGGCCAAATTCGTGATCTAAAAACGGCTGCGATAACCAAGCAAGCCTGCGGTCGCGCAGCCGCTTTCCTCGCCACGTCACTTGCAGGAAACATCCACCTTCAGGAAACCTTCCATGCCCAAGTTCCGCATCGTCACGCCCGCCGGCGCCTCCTTCAGCAACAGCGGCGGTGGCTATAGCTTCGAAATGGAGGCGCTCGAGAACCTCGACGCCGAGATTATTGAGTGTCCCACCACGGAAGAGGCGTTCATCGCCGCCGCCAAGGGCGCGGACGCCATCTATGCCAAAGGCATGAAGTTCACCCGGCGCATGATCGAGTCGCTCGACAAGGCCCGCGTGATCGCGTTGGGAACGGTCGGCGTCGACTACGTCGATGTGGTCGCTGCGACCGAAAAGGGTATCCCCGTCACCAACTGCCCCGATACTTTCATCGAGGAAGTCGCCGATCATGCCATGATGCTGCTGCTCGCCACCCATCGGCGTGCGATCGAGCAAGATCGCATGGTGCGCGAGGGTCGTTGGAGCGAGGGTCGCCCGCAACTTTTGCAGGTGCCGCGGCTGTTGGGACTGACCCTCGGCTTCATCGCCTTTGGCCGCGTCGCCCGCGCGGTCGCCGAGCGCGCCAAGCCTTTTGGCTTGCGGCTGATGGCGTACGATCCCTTCCTTGACGAGCTGAAAATCGCGGCCTCGGGCGTCGAGCCTTCGAGCCTGACCGATCTGCTCAAGCAAGCCGACTTCATCTCCATGCATTTGCCGGCGACGCCCGAAGCCGTCGGCTTCCTGAAGGAGAAGCACTTCCAGCAGATGAAGCCCAATGCCATCTTCATCAATACCGGGCGCGGCGGCACGGTCGACGAGCCGGCCTTGATCAAGGCGCTGCAAGAAAAATGGATTGCCGGAGCCGGCCTCGACGTGCTGGCCGTCGAGCCCCCGAAGCCGGACAACCCGCTCTTGAAGATGCCGCACATTATTTTGGCGCCGCACAACGCTTCCGCGTCCGCCCGGTTCGACCCCGCGCGCAAGCGCCGCGTCGGCCAGGAGCTGGCGCTGGTGCTGTCGGGCCGCTGGCCGATGTCGTGCGTCAATCCCAGCGTGCTGCCGGCGGCCAGCCTCAAACGCTGGCAACCGGTATCGATGGATCGCGGACCCAACTCCTAAAGCCGCGACCGACCATGGCCAAAATCGAGGTCCATCATCTCAATAACTCGAGGACGTAGCGTATCTTGTGGCTGCTCGAGGAGCTGGGCCTCGACTACGAGATTGTCGCCTACCAGCGCGACCCGCTTTGCGTCGCATCTGGTTGTAGCTCGGCCGCAGATTGCCGCTGGCAATGCCGCCATTGCGTGGCGGTCGAAGATTTGGACCGATCCGCCCCGCGCGCGCCAAAGTCAGTCCCGCGCTCAGTCCGGTATAGCCCGCGCCGACGATGACGACATCGCAACGCCGCGCTAGGGCACGCTGGGCTAGCCGCGCTAGCTAGCGGCGCGGCTTCCCACCAGTATGGTAAGGCTTCGACCATGACACGCCCGCGAGCGAGGCAACGCCAGCGACAGTAGCGCCAGGCTCGCCGGCTGACAAAAGCGGGCTAGGCCGCCTCGAGCAGGGACGCCGTCTGGTCGTGCCGTGGCCATTCCAGCAGCAGCTTCGGCCAGGTTTCCGCACTCCGCCGGAACGCCTCGTGCAGCACCCGCGGCAACTCGCCGGCGTAGCCAAGCGCATAGGCCGCGGCCGGCGTGCCGGAGACACACACCGCAGCCCGCAGCCCTTCACCGGGGAGATGGGTGTGGAAGTTGCGGCAGAACGGACAGCGCACCGCCCAAACCGGACCTAGTCCCAATTTTTGCAACTGCGGCAGGTTCGGCAGCGACCACGCCTGCACGAGGGGCAGGAGGTTGCCACCAGTGCCGGCCGCGGGCGAAGAAAAGCGCCACAAGCAGTGCTTGCCCAACGTGGTCAGGCCACCCTTGAGCGCGCCAAGCCGCGCGCCCTTGGCGGAACCTTCGCAGATGGCCGCCAGCGCTCGGCCCTCGAGGTGGAAGGCCAACCTGAACGACAGCGTCCCCAAGCGCCGAAAGGCGCGCCGCATCAGCACGGCAAAGCGCCGATCCTGCGCGGCATCGAACGCGAACTTAGACAAGCCCCAGGCAATTTTTTCAAGCATCGTTGTAGACCCCTGGTTAGCCCCCCAGGCGCCCGGTTCGGAAAGTGGACCGCCGTTCGTAAACAAATGGTTAACGCCTGTCCCACGCTGGGCCAAAAGCGGCCATGGTTGAGCGGCCACCGCAGAGCGCACCGGAGCGGCCATGGCAGGACAACTCGAAGCGGTCGAGACGGGTGCGGACCTATCTTGATGGGGGCTCTATCGGCGTGATCCCAGAAAGCTTGCGGCGCCCGGCCACGAGTGAGCCACCTTGACAAGTGTGAAGAGGGTGGCGTCAGCGCCCCGCCGCGGGCGATGTGGGTCAGGCTCGTCGAAAGCCGTCCCTCGGCCAAGTCCGAAGGTCTTGCGCGTAGCGACCCGATCGTTTCGATCGACTTCCCGGGACTTGAGACCGCCTTCGTCACGGTCGAGGGCCCGTTGCATCCCGCGCGTTACAGTTGGCCGAGGGCTGGCGCGTGGTGTCAAAACGCTTTGCGGGATGCGCTAGCCGCGCCAGCGTTCGAGATTGGCGGCGACGAAGGCGTTGTCGTTGAGCTCGGGGTAGGTGGCGGTGATGCGGTCGATACCGGCCGCCTGGCCGGGACTGAGGACCTCGTGGGGGTCGAGACAGTGCGCGCTCGCAAGCAAGCCTTGCCGCCGCAGCACCTCGTGGCAGCCGGGAATGCAGCCAGCGAAACCGTTGGCGACGTCGAAAATCACGCTGTTGCAGTCGGTTACCATGGCATCGACGGCCAAAAAGTCGTCCGGGACGACACCGGTGCCGGCACAGGCGTGCGCGCGCGCCAAGAGCTCGACGGCAGGTTTGGTCCACACGCTCCAGTGTCCGAGCAGACCGCCCTTGAAGCGGAGCACCGCCTCGCGCTTTGCGGTGCGGATGCGCAGCGGCGTGACGAGATCGGCGACGATATGATCGTCGTTGCCGGTATAGAGGGTGATGCGATCTTCCGCGCCCGCGGCAACGACGCCGAAGGCGACGTCAAGGGTCTTGTAGCGATCGAACGGCGCCACCTTGATGGCCATCACGTTGTCGATGCCAGCAAAGCGCGTCCAAAAGGCGCGCGACAAGGCAATGCCGCCGACGGCGGTCTGCAGGTAAAAGCCGATCACAGGTAGCTCGCGCGCAAGGAGGCCGCAGTGCTCGATCAGCTCATCCTCGCTGGCACCACCCAGACCAGCAAGGCCCAACAGGACGGCGTGGTAGCCGAGCGCGCGGGCAAGCCGCGCCTCCGCCAGTGCCGCGGCGGTGTTGCCGATCACCCCGGCGATCAGCAGTAGCGGCCGCCGCGTCCAGTCCCGGGCCGTCTCGGCGGCCAGTTCCAGGACCGGCCGGTAGAGATGCGCCTCGCGGATCTTGAATTGTGTGGCATGCACGCCAACGGCAAGGCCGCCCGCGCCGGCATCGATATAGTAGCGGGTGAGCGCGCGCTGGGAGATCAGATCGAAGCCTCGCTGCTGATCGAGCGCCAGCGGATGCGCCGGAAGCACGGTACCGCGCCGCAGCACGGCAAGAACATCGGCAGGTATGTCTGTCCACGCGGCCATGACCCAATTCCTGTTGCTGAGCTAGCCGAGCTCCGGTCCGGCCAGGGCAAATACACGCTGAGCATCGTCGATCGGGCCGCTGTGGCCGCGCAGCATGCGGGTAAAGCGGCGTGGCGCGGTGGCCCCTGCCGCCGCCAGCCAGTCTTTGAGGCGGCGATGACGATCGGGAATGTCGACGATCAACGGCTGCGCCAGGGCGGCGGCGGCGGCGCTCAACAATGCCAGCGCCGTTGGCTCATCCTCGGCCACCACCGGCCCGAGATGCCAGCTGCGATCCCCGTCGCGTCCTAGCACAAAACCTCGAAGATCGCTGCGGCGCCGCGCGACCTGGGCGAAGCCCGGCGATCGGCAGATGAGATCGGCGAGGATCGCATCGCGGGCAAAGCCGCTGCGTGGCCGGTCATAGGCAATGATCTCGGGCAGATCCTCTGGCGCGGCGGGGAGCACGACAACCCCGGGCGGCGGGTCGACCACTGCCCGTGGCGGCGTCTGGCAGTGCCAGCGCGTCAGTGCAAAAGCGTCGACAAACCCCAGCGGCAGATAGATCGGTCGGCCGAGCTCGGTGGCGTCGAGCCCAGCCACCCGACCGCTCGCTTCCGCAAGCGCGAGGCAGCGCGACAACAACTCGGTGCCAAGCCCCTTACCGCGCGCCGGCTGGGTGACCAGAACCATGCTGATCCATGCGAGCGTTGCCCCCAAGGGCAGTGTCAGGGCGCTGCCGAGCCAGCGCCCGTCCGTGGCCTGCCGTCCGAACCCCTGGCCGAGCCTCAACATCAGCCGCCAATCGCCAGCCACCTGGTTCCAGCCCGCCTCCTTCGACAGCGGGCAAAGCGCCGAGGCATCGTCGGGCCGCAAGGGCTTAACGTTGCGCCCCGCGACCGTCTCAGTATTGACCATCGCGCACCTCATAGTGCGTCGGCTTGCCGTGACTGACCATGCCGCGCGCAAGCCAGTCGGCGGTCCAATCGAGCATACGTTCGATCGGCACCCGCGGTGGTCCGAACTCGGCGACCATGCGCTGGGCATTGTTGAGCCATCCCGTGGGCGCCTCGTATCCCGTGAACCGTGGCGGCCGCTGAAAGCGTTGCCCGAAGGCCTCGGCCAGTTGCCGCACCTTGAGCGTCTCAGTGCCCGTAACGTTGATGGCGCTTGTTGGATTGGTGACGCGCGCCAGGCAGCGCAATGCCACGGCATTGGCATCGCCCTGCCAGATCACGTTGACGTGGCCCATGCTGAGATCGATGGGCAGGCCGTCGCGCACCTTTGCGGCGATGTCGTGCAGCACGCCATAACGCATATCGATGGCGTAGTTGAGCCGCACGAGACGGCCCGAGGTTGCGCGGTCGCGCGAAAAGAATTCGAACATGCGCTCGCGGCCAACGCAAGAATTGGCGTAGTCACCGGCCGGCGGGATGGTCGGTGTCTCCTCGGTCGCACCACCACCCCCGACGGGCACGAACGGATAGACGCAGCCGGTAGAGAAGGCGACGATGCGCGACGTCGCAAAGACCTCGGCCACGATGGCTGGCACGTGCACGTTCATGGCCCAGGTCAGGGCGGGATCGCCGCTCGCTCCGAACTTCATGGCCGCCATATAGACGATGTTGTCGAACCTTGGCAGGGCGCACACCGCGTCGCGGTCGAGCAGATCACAGGCGATCGTCTCGATGCCCGCCTGCGCCAGCCCGGCGCGTACGGCGGGGTCGGAGAAGCGGGCGACGCCGACCACGCGTTTGCCCGGCGCCGCACGCTTTGCCATGCGCGCCAGCGTCGGTCCCATCTTGCCGGCGACGCCCAGCACCAGAATGTCACCGGCGAGATCGACGAGCTCGGAAATCAATTCCGGTGGCGGCGTGCTTAGGAAATCCTCGAGCTCGGCAAGGGATTGGAAGCGCTCCGGCAGGCCCGCTGCGTCAGGAGTGGCCATCATGCTCTCTCCGGGTGCGCGGGGGTGATACGCGCTGGCGAGGCGGGCGGCATCGGTCGCATGGCTGCAAAATCCATGGCCGCCGCCACCGCGAAGCCGGGGCAATCCAATGACGCCAGCGTCAGCCGCCCCTCCTTGGGGGCCAATCGCGCCACCCCGTTCTTATGCTCGTAAAGATCGGGATGGGCGCGGGCAAAGTCCGCCTGCTCGCCCGGCGGCGCGAACGACATGCCATCGATGAAGTGATGGCCGTTGCGCTCGACATGTCCGAGCCCCAGCAGCGCTACCAGAGCCAGGTCTTGCTGCACGCTGACGCCGGCCAGCGTGGTGAGGTCCTCGGCCGACATGAAGTAGTCGGGCCTGCCGGCCTCGGCGTTCAGTTTGGCGATACGTGCGGCGTTGAGGATCGATTTGTAAAAACCCTTGCAGTTCTTGCTGGAGACGCCGGTGTAGCCAAGACGCTGGGCGGCCGGAAACGACGACAGCTCACCGTCGAACTCATCGATGATCAGCGGTTTGAGGCGTGCCAGGACGTGCACGGGTCGCGCCAGCGCCGCTGCACGCTTGATCGGCTGCTCGATGAACAAGGTCGATGCCACCAGGCGCGCGAGCGATGGGGTCTCGTGCATGCGCTGCCAGAGCTCGGCCACCCCTTCGATGTCCTCGTACTGTTCGTTGCCGTCGAGCGTGGCGCGGTAGTGGCCAATCTCGCGATCGAGAACGCGGGCGATGCGCGTCAGCCGCTCAAGGTCGGCAGCAACGTCGCCCGCAACCTTCAACTTGTAGTAGCGGCCGCGGTAACAGCGCGCGACCTCCTCCAAGGTTTCCGGCAGGCCGTCATCCACGCGTTCGCCCGCCGCCTGGTCGCGGGCGACGATCGGATCAACCAGGCCCACCGTATGCCGCACGGCAATGTCGCGTCCGGGCTGGAGACCGCCGAGAAAGCCGACAAGATCGAAGCCGGCGAGATCGGGCGTCAGGTCCGTGGCGGCGATGCCCGGCACGTTGCGCCGAATCATCGCAGCAAACGACAGGCCGAGCTCCCGTCCCACGGCATCGAGGATGGCGCGATCGAGGAGGGCTGGACCATAGGAGGCCACTAGCGGGACGAGCCCAAGCTCCCCACCCATCGCGATCTGCGCGCCATAGCAACCGCTATAAAGCGCAAAGGGCGTGCTCCAGCCCTTGGCGCGGTAGGCGGCAATGGCGAGCGCCAGGGACTGGCGCAACTGCTCGAGGTTTTGTGCATCGCTGAAAGCCGGGTTTTTGTCGAACCACTTGGCGGCCAGGCTTTCGGCGGCGACACCGACGCTCCTGCGCCCACCCTCGAGCTCGATCGTGGCGCGGATCACGGCCTGGGTCGCCTGCGTCACGGTGATGACGCCAAACCGGAATGGCAGGCGCAGCTTGACGTCGCGTTCAAAGCACTCGACGTCCGCTAGTTTCAGCTTGATCATGGCCGCTTTCGGCAACCTCCTATCGCACGAGCTACCCCCGTCTCAAGGCGTGGCAACGCGCTGGGCTGGGTAAAACGAGCGGACCGCCCAGACGCCCAAGAGGATAAAGATGGCCAGCACCGCAAGTTGCGCGATGAGGAATGGTGGCTCCGATTGCGTCGGCGACAACGGTTGCAGAAATGCGACCTTTTGAAAGGCTTGTACGACACCGACGAAGACGTTGAGGTAAAGCGCGAGCACGGTACTGACGACATAGACCCAGCGCCAAAGGCCTTGCAGATGGAAGACGTATAGCGCCAGCACGGCGAGCGCCAGCACGCCGAGGGAGATCAGTGCCAGCACGTGCGATGGCAGCAGGCCCGAAAAAGGAAAGAGCAGGCCGGTGACACTGGTCAAAATCGTGGTGAGGAGAAAAAGCAGCGTCCAGCCGGGCAGCCGCCGGGCACCCAGCATGCCGAGGACGACGACGATGCCGGCTAATATTCCGATCAGGCTCAAGACCACGTGCAGGGTCGTGAAAGTCGACAGCGACAGGCCGATCATCATCGCGCATGGTCTCCTTGAGCCCAAGTCCACTCGGGATGGGCGCAGGATACTGGCGCGGGTTGTTCTGCACAACGAGACAGCAAGCAACAGCGGCTTCGGCCGGCGCGAGCCAAGCCGGCGACCTTGCCCGGCAAAGCCATCTCGTGCTGGTCTAGGCGCCATGCGGGCGCGCGATTTCATTGTTGCCAACACCAAGCTGCTGCCGGTGCCGCTGGTCCCCGAAATTATGCTCCATCTTGCCGAGGAATCGCTGCCGATCTGGCAGAAGACCGAGGAGGAACTCGAGGCCCGCAATATCCCGCCGCCCTATTGGGCATTTGCCTGGGCCGGGGGACAGGCCCTGGCGCGCTACCTCCTCGACCACGCCAGTCTTGTCGCTGGCGGCCACGTCCTCGATCTGGGTTCGGGCTCGGGTCTGGCTGCGATTGCCGCGGCCAAAGCCGGCGCCGCCGCCGTCAAGGCCGCCGAGATCGACGCCTTTGCGATCGCTGCCATCACGCTGAACGCCGAGGCCAATGGCGTCACCGTGATAACGATCGAGCGCGATCTGCTGGCCGCCGCACCAGCGTCGGCCGAGGTCGTGCTGGTTGGCGATCTTTTCTACGAGAGGGCGCTCGCCGAACGGACGCTCGCCTACTGCGAGCAGGCTCGGGCCTGCCAGGCGTTAGTTCTCGTCGGCGACCCGCAGCGGAGCTACTTTCCGCGCAATCGCTTCGAGCCGCTTGCCGAGTACGCGGTGCCTGTCAGCCGCGAACTGGAGGATGCCGAGATCAAACACACCGCCGTCTGGCGCTTGGTTTAGAATCCGGCCGACAACGGCCGATCGATCACAGGGATCGCCACCGTCTCGTTGCCGCAACCGGCTGCTCCTGCACCCCCTCGAGGGTACAGGAGACAGCGGCCGTGCGTGAGCGCTAAGCAGCGTTTGCTTCACTCGGGCTCCTCAACCCACATCTCGAACTGCTCAGGGTCGGCACCCTGCAGGAACGTTGCCATCTCGGAAGCGATGTTCGGATTGGGCTTCCAGGCCCCGTTGACCTCCTCCGCCAGCACCACCTCAGTCTCATCTGGCTTGCCGATAATGAGCTTCATCTTTGCCCTCGCTTAGGTTGCGCGCAGCGACAGCACCGAATCGGTGCTGCCGGGGAAGTATGGCCGTTTCCGGTGGGATGGAAGAGTCGATAAAGCCGCAACGCCGGGGCGATCCACATGACCGCTCGTCGGGCCTAGCCGGCGCCGAATTTTCCACAGGGGTGCTGGGCGTGCGCGGCGGCCCCAGAGCTGAACCGATGAGTTGCCAAGCCCGCCGGTGCCAAGCCACGGGGCAGGAGAAGGGCGCGGGCGCTGGCACGCACAACGAAAGACGGGCCGCACCTGGGAGGTGCGGCCCGGCGGACCATTTCAAGGCCCGCAACTGACGTCTTATTCCGCAAGTCTCCTTACTCTGCGGAGACGAAAGGTCTGTTACTGGCGGCTGATCCAGTCGTCGACATCTTTGCGCACCTGATCCTTGGCATGGCCGTAGCGCGCCTGGATCTTGCCCTCGAGCTGCTCGCGGTTGCCGTTGATCTGAGTGATGTCGTCGTCGGTGAGCTTGCCCCATTGCTCCTTCACCTTGCCACTGAACTGCTTCCAACTGCCTTCGATGCGATCCCAGTTCATGTCAATCCTCCTGTTCTCCGGTTAAGTCATGCTTTGCGATGTCCACTGAGGGGTTACCTCCAGATGCTGCGAGGCGCTGCCGGCCGTGACGGTTTTGTCTTGCTGTTTTCGCGAGGGCTTGGATAAAAGCCGCGGTCGTGTTTTCACCGCACCTTCGCGGCCGTGGTGGCACAAACGCCTGGCCGCGCCTCCCGCGTTCCCGAGCCCGGCGATTGGGCCCGAGGACTGACAAGCCGCGCGCGTCGCTCGCAAGAGCCAACGCTCCTCTCAATGGAGATAGCCGAGGAAGTAAACAACGAGGATGACGGGTAGAGGAATTCCTACCAACCATAGGATCAATCCACGGCCCATCAACACTCTCCTCTTTGGCAACCTCAGTTTTGAGAACGTGAGGGCCAGGCTCTGGTTCCGCAATGCGCTCAAGGTTCTTGCGTCGAGCGCCGATGCTGCGCCCCGCCCCGCGCAGGCTAAGAAACGGCGCCGCGCGCCGCCCGGAAAAGTCTCAACGCCACCGTCCCGGAGCAACGTCGCGGGGACAAAAAACGCGAGCATCCGGCCGCACGCTGCCGGGGGCCGGCTTCTCCGTCAGGAAGGGCGCGCAAACCCAAGCGCCCGCGCAACGGGGGATCTGACCACAACGACCATAGCCTCTGATCAAGGACGCCGCCGCCCGCAGCTGGCGCGGACAACTCCCGCAACTGGCGCGGGCAACGTCCCCACAACGTCCCTGCATCGAGTTCCCTTGCGCACCCGGCTCACGCCTACGAGCACGCGGGCTCAGGCTGCCCGCTCCCGATGCAGGCCGTTGCCTTTCGGCCGATAGGCACCGTTGGCGTCCGGCTCAGGCCCCGGCGGCTGCTCCTCGCCCTGATCTTGATCGCCTTCCGCCGCGGTGGGCTGCGTCGGCCAGAACAGCAATGCGATGAGCCCTAGCAGGACGACCAACGGAAGGTTGCGCAGAATGAGCTTGGCGCCATTGGCAACGCTCTTGGGGCCAAGCGGCGTCGACAACAGCCCTCCCACGAGGGCCAGCGGCGCCTGCATGAGGGCCTGCGCCGCCGCCTCGTTGGCGACATCGGCGGTATCTGCCGCTTCTGCTTGCTGTTCGGCGACCTCCTCTTCATGCTCTTTGACTTTGACGAGAAGCGTCGCCACCACGCCGATCAGCGTGAACCCAGCGGCGAGTAGCCAGCACCCCAGCACGGCACCGAAGCGTTGAATGAGCATGTGCGTGATGGCGGCAATGGCAAATCCCGCGGCAATAAGGAAGGGCACCGCCACGGAAGCCCGCGCCAGATATTTGGCGACCACGGAGGTCGCCGCCGCCTTGGCGTCATTGATCAGAGCTCGAAACATGGCAATGCCCTTGGCCCCTGGGCGCCGCGCACGGCAGGTCGCTTATGACTTCCACAGGGCGCCGAGCACAAAGCCCACCACCGCCGCCATCGCCAAGGTCGCCATCGGCTGATCCTTCACGGAGCGGTCGACGGCGCCTTTGAAGTTGCCGGCCACTTCCTGCATCCGCTCGCCAGCCTCGCGGCCGTGTTCGACCACGCGATTGGCAACGTCTTCGGCCTGGTTGGCCATGTTTTTAAAATTGTCGGTCGCCTTATCCGCCATCTTTTCGAATTGGCCCGTGGCCTTTTCCTTAATGTCGTGGGCCGAACCCGAATAACTGCTGCTCTGCGCCATCTCCACTCTCCTTGCTTAGCTGAAGCCGTTATCGTGAGTAAACGCAATCAACTAGATTTGGTTCAATCAGGCAGGTCAGGTGGCTCTTCGGCGACCACGTTACCGAGCGTCACGGTCAATGCCATAAGCAGCGGCACCGCCAGAAAAGCGCCGATTGGCCCCCAAAACCAGGTGCAAAAGGCGATGGCGAGAAAAACCGCAAAGGGATTGAGCTCAAGCCGGCGGCCCATGAAGGCCGGGGTGATGAACTGGCCCTCGATGGTAACCATGGCGATGTAAATGAGAGGCGCCACGGCGACCTCGCCCAGGGTCGGGTAAGTGACCAGGCCCACCACGGCCAGCGTGGCAACCACGATCGCCGGCCCGATATAGGGAATATAGTTGAGCAGGGCCGCGAGCACCCCCCACAGCAGCGGATTGGGTAAGCCGACGAACCAGGTCAAGACCACCGTGACCAGGCCGAGGCAGATATTCACAATCGTGAAGGTGCCAAAATAGGTGGTCATATTCTCATCGATATCACTCAGTGTACGCAGCGTAGCCAGGCGCATCTCACGGTCCCTCAGCAAATAGACCACGGTGCTGCGCAGCCGCTTCTGGTAGATGAGATAGAACACGAGCGCGCCGAGAAAGAGGATGAATTGGCTGACCGCGGGGGTCAGGATCGAAAAGATCGTGCCGACCAGGGTCGATTGCTGCGCCTCGACCCGCAAGGTGCTCTCGCCGCTGCCGATCGCACCGAGCGCCTTCTGCAGCTCCTCGAGCAGCGCCAGCGGCTGACCCATGGTTTGCAGTTTCTGTTTGATCAGCGTGCCAATTTCCGTGGCTCTGCCAAGCCAATAGGCGACGGGCGTCGAGAGCAGGCCCAGCAGGCTGACGATGATTAAGAACAGCAAGAGGGTAACCAGGATGGCGGCAAGCACGCGCGGCACACCACGCTCGTGGATCCATGTCACAATCGGCAAAACGATGGTGGCGATGGCCCAGGCGAGCAAAACCGGGACAAGCACCGGTTGCGCAACGTAGCAACACCACAGTAGGGCAATGACAAACAGTCCGATCACGGCAATCTGACTAGCACGCGACCACGCATCGACCGCCGCCACAGCGGCGCCGAGATGCTGCTCGCTGCGGGCGCCGGCGTTGCCGGCGCGCGTCGATGAGTCCGGCTCAGCCTTCTTGGGTTTTGCCGGCGGCGCGCCCTCTTTGCTGACCACCGGCTTGCTCGTGTGCGACATCTTCTGTGCTCCGCGTTAAAAAGGTCCCCCCGATGACGCGACCGGCGTTTACCGCCTGCGACCAGATCGAACGCCAATTCGACGCGCTCTGGATATCTTTCAAGGTGCGCAGCAAGCGCGCGCGTTGCGCCTCAGACATGAGCTCGATGATCTTCACCCACACCGCGTCGATATTGTAGGGCGCCACCGCAATATCGACGCGTACGGGCACGATCTCGCCGGCGGTGAAACCGAGCTCCGCGCCCGCCGCCTCCAGCGCGCCGCGGATCGATTGCGATTTGACGCGCGTCATTGAGCCCAGATCATAGGGTGGCTCCCATTCATTGAACGGGCGCAAGCGGTCGATGTGCGTAAGGATCAGCAGCATCGGTGGCCGGCGGCGATTGGGCTCGGCACCGAAGTGCTCGCGGATGGCGTTGAGTGCCGCCGCATCGAGTTCGCGGGCCGCGCGCGTGGCCGACGTCACCCACAAGATCATGTCGCAAGCCTGCGCTGCTTCCATCAGGGCGGGCAGGCCACGCGCCTCGGCAAGACCGGGACTGTCGATGATGAGCGCCGTCGGCAGCCCTTCCTTGCTGAGCCGGTAGGCGGCAAATTGCGCCGTCGTCGGCAAGGTGTCGACCACGGCTTCCACGGCATTGGCTAGGGCATTGACCAGGCTTGATTTGCCGGCGCCGATTTGCCCCGCCACCAGGATGCGGACCGGTTCCAGCGCGCGCGCCTCCGCGGCGCTTAAGTCCGCGCGCGAGGCGGCGGTTAGGTGCGTATTGAGCCGTTCCGGCGCAATGCGCAGGTTGCCGCCATAAAGATCAATGGCAGCACGCCCGACTTCTTTGACGAACGCGCGCGCGATGCGTCGCGCCAGATGTTCGCGCCCCATCTCGTAGATCTGTCGCGTGAAGCGCTCGCGCAATTCCTGGGTTACCGCTGCGACCGGATTGAGGAGCCGCACGACGCGCCACAGCTCGTAGCCCTTCTCGGCTAACTCGAGGGCGCCGCGCCAACGATAAAGCCACATGAATTGCGCAACCGTAATGCGGTCGCCCAGGGGGAAAGAGGTCACTACGAACCGACGCAGATTGGCGCTGGCGCGCTCGAGCACGGCGAGCGCCTCCGGCAGCGTGAACTGCAACAGCGGCTCGGTACGCTCCGGATGCAAACGCCTTGCCACCACCTCGATGGTTTCCAGGCCAAGCCCCAACGCGGCATCGCGGCTCGTCATGCGGGCGGGGCTCACTTGCGAGGCGAGCCGCATCACATCGTCCCAGGCTTGCGCCTGCCGCGGTGTCCAATTGGCGTCGCCTGGATCGGCTGCCGCCTCGTCCAGGGGCGCCGGCGCTACCTTGGGGTCGATCAACTTTTGCTCAAAATAGTAGACCGCGAGCACAAGCACGCAGATGACGATCGCCCAGGGCACGATGTAGCCATGCTGCCAAAGCCAGAGACTGCCAAAGGGCAGCAGGCTGGCCGCCGGCAACAGCAGGGCGACGATGAGCATGGCCCAACGCGGATAGCGCGAACGCGGCGCGTGCGGCGGCTTGTCCGGCGTCATGGTTTGGTTCCCCTCGCACTCGTCCCGATCGCCCTTGCCTTGGCGAGTTCGAATGCCTCGCTCAGCGCGTTGCGGTAGACGGCGGTGACCTCCTCCGCCTGCGCGCCCTGGCGCCGCCTCAGCAGAAAATAGTTGGCGGCCTTTCCCATGGCGTAGGTGGCAGCAAAGCTTGCCGCCGCTGCAGCCGCGGCGCCGGCTGTCTGACCATAAACGGGAATGAGCTTGATCAACTGGCGCACGCCAAAGGAAGTGGCCGTGCGCACGACCGTTCCGGCACCCAAGGCGGCGGCGAATTCGGCGTAGATCCGCTTGTCCCAGCGAACGCCGTGCAGCTTGGAGAGTTGCCGCAGCATCGCCGCCTGCACCATCGGTACGGCGACAACGCCGGCAAGCGGCACCGCATCGCTGGCGCCCGCGGCCAGCGCGAAGCCAAGAATGTGGGCGTTGAATTGCTCGGCGGAACGGTCGGCGCTCGAGCCGGGCAATTCCGCCAAGGCTACGGCTACGGCCTCGGGCGCGGCGGCGATCAGCGTCTCGAGCAGGGCCTCGCGGCCGTAGGCATTAGGCTCCAGGCCGTCTTCCGCGCGGGTGAAGTCGATCGGAACGAAGTGGGGCTCGCCGCGGCCGAGTAAGCCGCGGAACAGCGAACGCTGATAGTCGAGCGCCCGCAACAAATTGGGCGGCACCGCGCTCGGCTCCTTGGCCTGGAACGGGTAGGGCAGGACATGGCGAGCACCGACCGGATAGGCCTCGTGCAAAGTCGTTTGGGCCACGACCAACGGCCATTCCGGATGCCGCTGCCGGACCGCGCGCACAATTTCGAGCACCGCGCTCTGTTCGAGATCCAGCGCCTTCACTACCGCGAGGATGAGGTGGGACCGCCCCTCGCAAAAGCTGATATCGGCGGCCGGATCGTAGTTGACCTCGCCAAGTCCGCGCGTATCGAGAAAGCGAATGATGGGGGCCTGCGGGGGAAAGTCGAACACCCGCGCCGTCTTCGTGCAGGCACGAAAGCCGCTGCCGATCTCGGCATCGCTGGCTTGCGTCAACTCACGAATGATGGAGGTCTTTCCGCTCTGCACCTTACCAAGCAACCAGACGACGGGCGCGAAACCACGGGCCCGCTCGGCGATGGGCTGTTGCAAATCGGCGGAGGTGCTCATGAGGGATTATGATGATCGCGCCAAGCGTCGACAACAACTTTGCCGGCCCAGTGTCACAGCCAGTGTCACAGCCAGTGTCACAGCCAGTGTCGAAGCCAGTCTCAAGGCCATCTCCAACCCAGTCTTGGGCTCACTCAGACCCCCGGGGGAAGCGCAAGGGCAGACCGACGGGCCCGCAACGCGTGCACCAGCAAAGCAAGGGCGGCGTTCGTTGCCAACGCCGCCCTCAAGGCTTTTTTCGGGTGCTTCGCCAAGCGGTTTGGCGGCGCGCGACGCGACCGGCGATCGAGCTAGGCGCGCCGGACCAAGCCGGCGATGAGCGAGATGACGAACAGCACGATAAAGACCCAAAACAGCAGCCTGGCGGCCTCCATCGCAAAACCGGCGACGCCGCCAAAGCCCACGGCGGCGGCGATCAGGGCCACCACCAAGAATACGAGTGCATAGTGAAGCAGGTTGCCCATGCTCAAATCTCCACGTTTGGGCCGCTCCTGAGGACGGCAAACTTGATCGTGGCGTAGGAACGCACAGGCCATGCCTCGGTTCCGCGGGCCGAGGCCCGGCGCGCGCCAGCGCAATGCGCCGAGACGCCGTTCGCGCTGGCGTCGGCTGGCGGCTTGTTCACACCGCTCGGTTAACCACGAACGCGGGCACCTTGCAGCTCGCGCAGAGTGACATACATCTCACGCAGGAGATCGTCATCCGACTGAGCGATGGTGCCCTGGGCGATCATGCGCTGCAGGCGGAGCTTTTGCTCACGGATGCGCTGCTGGGCGTCAGCAATCTGCTTGTCGATGGTGAGCAGGGGCCGGGACTGGGACATCAAAACCTCCTGTGCACCCCGTCCCCACAACGGCCGCGGTGGTCGATTTGTTCCCTGGCCCTTGGCCCCGGTCGCATTTGCTGGGCAACTTCCCGTGCCGGCTCGGCGTTTAAGCCAAAGCCCTCGTCGCAAGACACGGGTGGCTGCGGCGCAGGGGACGACAAATGGTGGATATCACGCAGATACCCGTCGCCTATCGGCCCAGGACCAGCCAAGCCACGGCCCGGGCCTTGAGCATTTTCGCCGCACTCGCGGTCGATGCGGGATTGGTCTGGCTCCTCTACCTGCGGGCCAACTTCAATCCGCCCTTCGGCGATGCCGAAATGTTTTGGGTGCGTATTGTCGCCGGATTTGGCGCCTATGCCGTGCTGCAGCAGTGGACGCTCGCCAATCAAAGCGGCCGGGGCGATGAGGTCGCGGCATGGCTGGACAAGGCCGCCGCCATCAGTCCGCTGCTGGCAGCGGTCGCGCTCGAAGCCTATTGGATCGCGGTAGGCTCCTGGGCCGAGCTGTCCTGGCGGCATCATGCGGCGGCCCTCTTGTGGAGCAGCTTCGCGCTGACGGACTTCTTTGCCACCGAGACCACCAACCAGCGGCTCAGGGCCCAACCGTCCCTCGGCGATGAACACGCAAGCTGACAGCGGCGGTCGGGCAACTATGGCGGTGCCCGACGCGACGCCGAGCGGCGTCGTCATCGAAACGGACATTGCCGCGCGCCTCGATCGCCTGCCGTGGGGGCGCTTCCAGACGTTGGTCGTGGTCGCCCTCGGCATCACCTGGATCCTCGACGGTCTCGAGGTCACGCTGGTCGGCGCGCTCGCCGGGGCTCTGAAGCAGAGCCCGGTGTTAAACTTCAGCAACACCGAGATCGGCTTGGCGAGCAGCGCCTACCTCGCCGGCGCGGTGACCGGCGCCCTCTTCTTCGGTTGGCTGACGGATCGGCTCGGGCGCAAGAAGCTGTTCTTCATCACCCTCGCTGTCTATCTCGTGGCCACCGCCGCCACCGCCTTCTCCTGGAATCTGTGGAGCTTTGCCCTGTTTCGCTTCCTGACCGGGGCCGGTATTGGCGGCGAATACACCGCCATCAATTCGACCATCCAGGAACTGGTGCCGGCGCGCGTGCGCGGCTGGACCGATCTGGCGATCAACGGCAGCTTTTGGCTGGGTGCCGCCATGGGAGCGGCCGGCTCCATCGTCCTGCTCGACCCCGCCCTCTTTGCCCCCGACCTGGGCTGGCGCCTCGCCTTTGCCATTGGTGCGGCTTTGAGCCTCGTCATTCTCTTTATGCGCTTGTGGCTCCCCGAGAGCCCACGCTGGCTGGCCACCCACGGGCGCCTGCCCGAAGCGGAGGCGATCGTGGCGGGTATCGAAGCAGACTTTCGCCAACGCGGCCGCATCCTGGCGCCGGGGCCGTTTGCGACCATCAAACTGAGATCGCGCACCCACACCCCGCTCGGTCAGGTATTTGCGACCCTGCTCGGCCGCGAGCGTCAGCGTACCTATGTCGGCCTGACGCTGATGGCCTCGCAAGCCTTCTTCTACAACGCCATCTTTTTTACCTATGCGCTGGTATTGACCGACTTTTACGGGGTTCCTGCCGATCAAGTGGGTTGGTACATCTTGCCCTTCGCCGCGGGCAATTTTCTGGGCCCCGCGCTGCTCGGGCGCCTGTTCGATACGCTCGGGCGCCGCATTATGATCACGTCCACTTACGCCGCCTCCGGCGTCCTCTTGGCTATCACCGGTTATCTGTTTGTGGCCGACCTGGTCTCGGTGCGCGGCCTCACCTTGTGCTGGTCCGTGATTTTCTTCTTTGCCTCCGCCGCAGCAAGCTCCGCCTACCTCACGGTGAGCGAAACCTTTCCCTTGGAGATTCGTGCCTTGGCCATCGCCTTTTTCTATGCGGTCGGCACCGGCATCGGCGGCGTCATCGGCCCCTGGCTCATGGGCGTCTTGATTGAGACGGGATCGCGCCAAAGCGTCTACGCCGGGTATCTGCTGGGCGCGAGCCTGATGCTCGTGGCGGCGATCGTGATGGCACGCTGGGGCGTGGCCGCCGAACGCAAAGCGCTGGAGGCGGTCGCACGCCCACTGGCATCGGTCGATTGATCGGCCCTTAACGCGAACCCAATTGCCAAGACGATGGCAAGGCCACGCGGGACAAATCCAAGTTGTTGATCACCCAGATGCCCCCCATGGCGATCACTCCAGCGATCAACACGCTGGGCAGCGTTCGCACCAGGGCCCCGAGCAGACCCGCGAAGGCGGCCAGCGTCCGCTCGCCCGCCTCCCACAGCTCGGCGGCTGCCTTATAGAGCGCCCAAACCACGCCCGCCGCAATCAGCACGAGCAGGACCTGTTTCCAGAAGGGCCAATTTTGCCAAGGCGCATCGAGCACGCGCATAATCTGCTCGACCGACCAGCCCCAGATCAGCTGCACAAAGCGAAAAATGGCAGCGATGCCCTGCTGCACGAACTGGATCAACTGATTGAAAAGCTGTTGCATTGCCGTGGCCTCCGTCGCCCATACTCAACCGCAATCGCGACCTCAACGTCGCCATTGCACAGCCGTCCTCGACCGCCACCGGCGGCTCCCGAGAGGGCGGCCGGTCCGCGCGACCCGCTTTCTATTCGTGTGTGCTTTACTGTTCGTGTGTGCTGGCCAACAACCCCGCGTTAACGCTGTTGGTGGGCCTTGAGTTCCGGCTCGGCTTGCGCTTGGGGCGCAAAAAGGGCGCCTCTCGGGGGGTGGAGAGGCGCCCTGACCATCGTCCGCGCCTTGCGCTTGGGGGGAGGAAGGCGCTTTTGTGCATCCATCATCGGGGGGAAGCGATGTGATGCCATCGATAAAACGCACACCCTTCGCGCGGGTTCCTCGGTTTCTTTGCTCCTTGCTGCGGCTCCTCCTCACCTGCAAGGCAACCGCCTCAACGGACTGGATAATTTTTGGCATGGTTGTGGTACCAACTGCGCCGGCCCGAGCCCTCGCCTGTGCGTCGGCGTTTGCTGCGCCTGCCGAGCGTCAGCGCAAGGGGCCGATGGACCGCGCAAAAGCCCCCGATTTTGGGAACCAATTCCCCCGCCCAGCGTTGCTGCAAGTTAGGGTCGGAATATAGGGGGTATTTCGCCAATCTCGATGCTCGGTTGGTCCCTGCGCAGGTCACGTCGGGCCAACCACATCGCCTTGGTTTCTCCCCGAAGATTAGTCCTGCTCGGCAGCTTGCGGCTGCGCTTGACTGCAACTTGGGTGCATTGGGAGAATGGCATGCAGGAGAAGACCTTAGTCGGCGCGGACGATCCTGCAACCGCCGCCCTGCCCGCCCCAGCCCCCGCCAACGGTGTCGTTCACGGCGGTGACCTCAACGAGTTGCTGCGCGCCTTGCAAGCCATGCGCATGGGCGACTTCTCCGTGCGCATGGCGGCCGAAATCGACCGGACTGCTCGGCAAAATCGCCGACACCTTCAATGAGATCGTCGCCACCAATCAGCACATGGCGCGCCAGCTGGAGCAGGTGGGACAGCTGGTCGGCAAGGAGGGGCGTATTCGCCAACGTCTGCGGCTCGGGTTGGCGACCGGCTCGTGGGGAGAGATGGAGAATTCGGTCAATGCGCTGATCGAGGATCTGTTGTGGCCGACGACCGAGGCCACGCGCGCCATCGAGGCCGTCGCGCAAGGCGATCTGTTGGTCGCCATGCGTCTTGAGGTCGATGGGCGGCCCCTTAAGGGCGAATTCCTGCGCTCGGCCACGATCGTCAACACCATGATCAAACAGCTGAGCGTCTTCACCTCGGAAGTGACGCGCGTGGCGCGCGAGGTCGGCACCGACGGTAAGCTCGGCGGCCAAGCGCAGGTCAGCGAGGTGACGGGCGTTTGGAAAGACTTGACCGAAAGCGTCAACCTGATGGCGAGCAATCTGACCGCCCAGGTCCGCAATATTTCCGAGGTGACGATCGCCGTGGCGAGCGGCGACTTATCAAAAAAGATCACGGTCGACGTGCGTGGCGAAATTCTGCAGCTCAAGGAAGCGATCAACACCATGGTCGATCAGCTGCGCTCATTCGCCGCCGAGGTCACGCGCGTGGCGCGCGAGGTCGGCACCGAGGGCCGGCTCGGCGGCCAGGCCGTGGTGCCGGGCGTGGCCGGCACCTGGAAAGACTTGACCGACAATGTCAACCTGTTGGCCGCCAACCTCACGACCCAGGTGCGCAATATCGCCGAGGTAACCACCGCAGTGGCGCGCGGCGACCTGTCCCGGAAAATCACCGTCGACGTGAAGGGCGAGATCCTCGAGCTCAAAAACACCATCAACACCATGGTGGATCAGCTCAACGCCTTTGCCAGTGAAGTGACGCGCGTTGCCCGCGAGGTCGGCACCGAGGGCCGGCTCGGCGGTCAAGCCCAGGTCTCGGGTGTGGCCGGTACCTGGAAGGATTTGACTGATAACGTAAACTCGATGGCGAGCAACCTGACGGGCCAGGTGCGCAACATCGCCGAGGTGGCCACCGCAATCGCCGGCGGCGACCTGTCGAAAAAGATTACCGTCAACGTGTCCGGCGAGATCCTGCAGCTGAAAGAGACCATCAACACCATGGTCGATCAGCTCAACGCCTTCGCCAGCGAAGTGACGCGCGTCGCCCGCGAGGTCGGCACCGAGGGACGCTTGGGCGGCCAGGCCCACGTGCGCGGCGTGGCCGGCACCTGGAAGGACCTGACCGACAGCGTCAACTCGATGGCAAGCAACCTGACCACGCAGGTACGCAACATCGCCGAGGTTTCGACCGCCATCGCCAGCGGCGACCTGTCGAAGAAGATCGCCGTCGACGTGCGCGGCGAGGTGCTGGAGCTGAAGGAGACCATCAACACCATGGTCGATCAGCTCAACGCCTTTGCTGGCGAGGTGACGCGCGTGGCGCGTGAAGTCGGCACCGAGGGCCGCTTGGGCGGCCAGGCCCAGGTGCGCGGCGTGGCCGGTACCTGGAAGGACCTGACCGACAGCGTCAACTCGATGGCGAGCAACCTCACGGGCCAGGTGCGCAACATTGCCGAGGTTGCCACCGCCGTCGCCCAAGGCGACCTGTCCAAGAAGATCACGGTCAATGTCTCCGGCGAGATTTTGCAGCTGAAAGAAACCATCAACACCATGGTGGATCAGCTCAACGCTTTCGCCGCCGAGGTGACGCGCGTGGCGCGCGAGGTCGGCACCGACGGCAAGCTCGGTGGTCAGGCAGCCGTGCCGGGGGTGGCCGGCACCTGGAAGGACCTGACCGACAGCGTCAACTCCATGGCCGGCAATCTGACCGACCAGGTCCGTAACATTGCCGAGGTGGCCACCGCCATCGCCAGCGGCGACCTGTCACGCAAAATTACTGTCGACGTGCGCGGCGAAATTCTGCAGCTGAAAGAAACCCTCAACACCATGGTTGACCAGCTCAACCGCTTCGCCGGCGAGGTCACGCGCGTGGCCCGCGAAGTGGGCACCGAAGGCAAGCTCGGCGGCCAAGCCAACGTGCCGGGCGTTGCCGGCACCTGGAAGGACCTGACCGACAGCGTCAACTCCATGGCGGGCAACCTGACCGCACAGGTGCGCAATATCGCCGAGGTAACCACCGCGGTGGCGCGCGGCGACCTGTCGCGGAAAATCACCGTCGACGTGAAGGGCGAGATCCTCGAGCTCAAAAACACCATCAACACCATGGTGGATCAGCTCAACGCCTTTGCGAGCGAGGTGACGCGCGTTGCCCGCGAGGTCGGCACCGAAGGCAAGCTCGGCGGCCAGGCCCAGGTCTCGGGCGTGGCCGGTACCTGGAAGGACCTGACCGACAATGTTAATTTCATGGCGAGCAACCTGACCGCACAGGTGCGCAACATCGCCGAGGTGGCGACCGCGATCGCCGGCGGCGACCTATCGAAGAAAATCACCGTCGATGTGCGCGGCGAGATCCTGCTGCTCAAGGAAACGCTGAACACGATGGTGGAGCAGCTGCGTTCCTTCGCCGCCGAGGTCACGCGCGTGGCGCGCGAGGTCGGCACCGAGGGCCGGCTCGGCGGTCAGGCCGTGGTGCCGGGCGTGGCCGGCACCTGGAAAGACTTGACCGACAATGTCAACCTGTTGGCCGCCAACCTCACGACCCAGGTGCGCAATATCGCCGAGGTAACCACCGCGGTGGCGCGCGGCGACCTGTCGCGGAAAATCACCGTCGACGTGAAGGGCGAGATCCTCGAGCTCAAAAACACCATCAACACCATGGTGGATCAGCTCAACGCCTTTGCGAGCGAGGTGACGCGCGTCGCCCGCGAGGTCGGCACCGAGGGCGCGCTTGGCGGTCAAGCCCAGGTCTCGGGCGTGGCCGGTACCTGGAAGGACCTGACCGACACTGTCAACGTCATGGCGGCCAATCTGACCGAACAGGTGCGTGGCATCGTCAAGGTCGTCACCGCCGTGGCCAACGGCGATCTCAAGCAGAACCTCACCGTCAAATCTAAGGGCGAGGTCGCCGCGCTCGCCGAGACCATCAACAACATGACCGGTACGCTTGCCATTTTCGCCGAGCAGGTAACGACGGTGGCGCGCGAGGTCGGCGTCGAGGGACGCCTGGGCGGCCAGGCCAACGTGCCGGGCGCCGCCGGCACCTGGAAGGACCTGACCGGCAACGTCAATCTGCTGGCGGCCAATTTGACCAACCAGGTGCGCGCGATTGCCGAAGTGGCGACCGCCGTGACCACCGGCGACCTCACGCGCTCGATCCAGGTCGATGCGCGCGGTGAAGTCGCCGAACTCAAAGACAACATCAATACGATGATCGACAACCTGCGGCTCACCACCGAGCGCAATACCGAGCAGGATTGGCTCAAGACCAACCTGGCGCGCTTGACCAGCATGCTGCAGGGCCAGCGCAAGCTGGCGACAGTGGGCACGACGCTGCTGTCCGAGCTGGTGCCCCTCGTCAATGCCCACCAGGGGCTGATTTACCAGATGGTAACCGAGGCCGATGGCAGCCAGAGCCTGAAGCTGCTCGCCAAGTACGCCGACGACCATCGCGGCAGCTTCCCGGCCCGTCTGAACCTGGGCGAGGGCCTGATCGGGCAATGTTGCGTGGAGAAGCGCCGCATCCACGTGGCCGACATTCCGGCCGATACGGCGCGCGTCGAATCGGTACTGTTGGATGCCCTGCCGCGCAGCCTATTGGTCTTTCCCATCATGTTCGAGGATCAAATCAAAGCCGTGCTCGCCTTGGCCTCGTTGCGGCAATTCGATCCTGCGCACACGACCTTCCTCGAGCAGCTCACCGCCGGCATCGGCATTGTTTTGAACAGCATCGAGGCAACGATGCAAACCGAGGCGCTGCTCACGCAATCCCAGCAGCTAGCGACCGAATTGCAGTCGCAACAAAGAGAACTGCAGCAAACCAACGAGGAGCTCGAGCAGAAGGCCCAGCAGCTGGCCGAGCGCAATGTCGAGGTGGAGGCCAAAAACCAGGAAATCGAGCAGGCGCGCCGCGCGCTGGAAGAGAAGGCGACGGAGCTGTCGTTGACCTCCAAGTACAAGTCGGAATTCCTGGCCAACATGAGCCATGAGCTGCGCACACCGCTCAACAGCATCCTGATCCTGGGTCAGCAGCTGAGCGACAACCCCGATCGGAACTTGAGCGAGCAGCAGGTGGAATTTGCGCGCACCATCCATGCCGCGGGCACCGATCTGATGAACCTGATCAGCGACATTCTGGATCTGTCCAAGATCGAATTGGGTACTGTCTCGGTCGACGCCGAAGAGATTTACTTTACGAACTTGATCGAGACGATCGCCCGGCCCTTCCGGCACGAGGCCGAACGCCGCCATCTGTCCTTCAACGTCGATCTCGACCCACATCTCAACCGCAGCATCGTGACCGACTCCAAGCGCGTGCAGCAGGTCTTGAAGAACCTCCTCTCCAACGCCTTCAAATTCACCGAACACGGCGGCGTGCGACTACTGATCTCGAACGCGGCCGGGGGCTGGAACAGCGATCATCCGATCCTGAGCAAAACGCCATCGGTGGTCGCCTTTGAGGTCACCGACACCGGCATCGGCATCTCGGCGGAAAAGCAGAAGATCATCTTCGAGGCCTTCCAGCAGGCGGACGCGAGCACCAGCCGCAAGTACGGCGGCACCGGGCTTGGCCTTGCCATCAGCAGGGAATTGGCAACGTTGCTGGGCGGCGAGATCCAGCTGCGCAGCCTGCCGGGGAAGGGCAGCACCTTCACACTCTATCTACCGCTCAAGTATGCGGGCCCACCGCAGACGACGCAGGCGGCGCAGCGGGCGACGGCGCCGCCCATCGAGCCCGCCGGCTATCGGCTCCCCGAGCGACCGACCGAGCAATTGCCCGATGACCGCGACGCCCTGGGGCCGGGCGATATGGTTCTGCTGATCGTCGAGGACGACCCGCACTATGGTCGCGTGCTCGTCGATCTGGCGCACGACAATGGCTTCAAGGTGCTGGTCGCCTCAACCGGCGCCGACGCCATCGCGCTTGCCAACGACTATCACCCAACCGCCATCTCCCTCGATATCTTCCTGCCGGACATGTTGGGCTGGACCGTGCTGAGCCAATTCAAGCAAAATCCCGCCACCAGGCATATTCCCGTGCAGATCCTGACGCTGGAGGAGGATCGCCAGCATGGTCTCTCCCGCGGGGCATTCTCCTTCATCACCAAGCCGGCGAGCACGGAAAGTCTCAGAGCCGCGCTCAACCGCATCAAGGACTTTGCCGAGCCGCGCCGTCGGCGCCTTCTGGTCGTGGAGGACAATGCTGCCGAGCGGTTCAGCATCACCGAACTCTTGGGTCACGAGGATATCGACATCGTCGGCGCCGAGAACGGCGCCGAGGCTTTGGCCATCCTGGAAAAAGACGGCAGCGACTGCGTGGTCTTGGACCTGCGCCTGCCCGACATGAGCGGTTTTGAGGTGTTGGAGAAAATCCGCGATGACCGGCGCTTCGCCGATATTCCGGTCGTGGTCTTCACGGGGCGCGAACTGACACCCAGCGAGGAAACCCAGCTCCATAGCATTGCCCGCAGCGTGGTGGTCAAGGGTGTGGAATTTCCCGAACGCTTGCTCGACGAAACGGCGCTGTTCCTGCACAGGATCGTGTCCGACCTACCGCCACAAAAGCAGCGCATGCTCGAACGATTGCATGGTTCCGACGAGGATCTGATCGGTCGCACGGTGCTGCTCGTGGACGACGATGCCCGCAACATTTTCGCGCTGAGCAGCGTGCTGGAGCGGCGCGGCATGCGCGTGTTGACGGCGACGACGGGCAATGAAGCCATTAGCATCCTGGAATCGACGCCGGAGGTCGCGATTGCCCTGATGGATATCATGATGCCTGAGATGGACGGCTATCAAACCATGCAGGAGATCCGCAAGAACGAGAAGTTGCGACGTCTGCCCATCATCGCCTTGACCGCCAAGGCCATGAAAGGCGATCGTGAAAAATGCGTGGCTGCGGGGGCCTCCGACTACTTGGCAAAACCCGTCAATACCGAGCAATTGCTGGCCGCGCTCAGGACATGGCTGCACCGCTAAGCGCCCGAGCTAACACCATGGACAGCAACGAGAACGTCAACGTCCTGATGGTCGATGACCAGCCGGCCAAGCTCCTGAGCTACGAAGTGATTCTGCAGGGGCTTGGCGCGAACCTGATCAAGGCCACATCCGCGCGCCAGGCGCTCGAGCGCCTGCTCAAGCACGAGGTGGCCGTCGTCCTGATCGACGTCAGCATGCCGGAACTCGACGGCTTCGAGCTGGCAAAGATGCTGCGCGAGCACCCCCGTTATGAGAAAACCGCCATCATCTTCGTTTCTGCCATCCACCTTTCCGACGTCGACCACGTTCGCGGCTATGAGACCGGCGCAGTCGACTACGTGTCAGTACCGGTGATCCCGGAAATATTGCGCGCCAAGGTGCGAATCTTCGTCGATCTCTACCGCAAGACGCGGCAGCTCGAGTCCCTCAACGACGAGCTCGAGCGCCGCGTCGCCGAACGCACTGCCGAGCTCGAAGCCTCGACGATGCAGCTGCGCGAAAGTGAGGAGCGGCTGCGGCTCGCCAGCGAGGCGGCGGGGTTCGGCACCTATGACTACAAGCTGCCCGACGGCGAGGTGTATTGGTCGCGATCGTTGCGCCGCATCGCCGGCCTGGAGGGCGAGCAGCCATTGACACTCGATAGGGTCCTCGAGGTGGTCTACCCGGACGACCGCGACCTGGTCGCCCGGCACGTTCAAGGCTTCAGCTCGGCGGCAGACCGCCGCACCCTTGAATTTAGGATTGTGCGCCCCGATGGTAGCGTGCGCTGGCTGTTGGACCGGGGCCAAGCGATGCCTGTCGGACGGCCGGCGCGCAGCGGCTGGCGCGTCATCGGCACCGCGCTCGACATCACCGAGCGCAAGCAAGCGGAAGAGCGTCAACGCCTGCTGATGGCCGAACTCGACCATCGCGTCAAAAACACCCTGAGCAACGTATCGGCGGTTGCCCACCTCTCCAGCCATCGTGCGGCCACGGTCGGCTCGTTCGTGCAGGCGCTCGACGGGCGGATCCAGGCAATGTCCCAGGCACACGCCCTGTTGGCACGCGGCGCCTGGGCAGGGACGGATCTGCGCGAGCTCGTAACCGAAGTGCTCACACCGTTTCTGACCCGCGCCAAAGACAACATCCGCATCGACGGTGAGGCAGCCTGGGTGTTGCCCGAGCTCACGCAATCCTTGGCCCTGACCCTGCACGAGCTGGCGACGAATGCGCTCAAACATGGCGCCCTTTCCACGCCTGCCGGCCACGTCCTGATCTCCTGGACCATTGACGTTGCCGCGCCGCGCCCGCATCTGCAGCTGGCCTGGCGCGAAGAGGCCGGTCCCACCGTCACACAACCGACGACGCAAGGCTTTGGCCTCACCGTTCTCAAGGCGGCGGCCTCCGACGTCGGCGCGCTGGCCGAGTGTCGGTTCGAACGAACGGGCTTCGAATACGCCCTCAAGGGGCCCTTCGTGATGCAGCACAATGTCCGGCCCGCAGCGCCGCGCCAAATGCACACCGCCGATGCCGCCCCACCAAGCCCGGGCGAGCGGGCGCGCACCTCCCGTTCGCGCATCCTTGTCATCGAGGATGAAGCCCTGGTGGCCCTGCAGCTGCAGGCGGACCTCGAAAGCGTGGGCCACACGGTGGTCGGGCCGGCGCGCTCGCTACAGGCCGGCTTGTCTTTGGCCAAGGATGAGACCATCGATCTGGCCCTGGTGGATGTGAGCCTCGGTCGCGACACCAGCGCGCCGATCGCCGACGAACTGATCGCCCGCAAGGTGCCCTTCGCCTTTGTCACGGGCTATTCGGACACCGCCGTGCTGCCGGAGCACTTGCGCAAGATGCCGCGTCTGAGCAAGCCCTACGTGCTTGCCGATGTTCGGCGCATTATTGCGCGGCTGCTCGAGGATCAACCCGGGCTGTGCAGGAGCATCTCCGCCAACTGAGCCTAAGTGGCCCGCTCGCTCGAGGGCACCCAAGCGGCGCGCGCCTGGGTATGGGGAGGCGTGGCGCGGCAGCGTCCGGAGATTTCGGTGCCTAGTTCGGTCCCCACGGCCGTGGACAGCGAAAGCGCCCTTGCCGCTTGCGCCACCGAAACGCCGAGCGCGGGAGCCTGCAGGCGGGTGGCCGCAAGTTTGGTATCGTCCATGGCCCGTTTGAGCTGACGACAGCTCAACAGGGTGCGCAAGGCGCGATAGGCAAAAAAGCGAGTGCCGTTGGCATATTCGGCCGCGGTCTGGGGCTGGCCGATCCATCGCCGCATCGGGTCGTTGATCAAGGCGGCAAGGATCATAACGCACTCGCTGTCGCTCGTGCAGGTGGCGGCAGTTTGCGGTTGGGCGGGCGCATACGGCAAGCGTGGCTTGCGCATCGTGGTCGCTCCCACACTCGTTACCGCAACCGTTGGCGTCCAGGCATCCTTCAAGGACCGTGCTGCCGCATCGCTGCCGATGTCCATCGGCGCTGGATAGCTGGCAAAGGAGCTGCAGCCGCACAGCTTGAGAGCCACGGCCAAAACTGGCGCAATGTGCCAACAGCGCCCGAACATGTCGCATCCCATTGAGCCGTTAGGCGAAATCTATGAGACAGGCGCTAACGAAACCTTAAGCAAGAGAGCCCACCCCAGGTGGCTCTAGCCTAGGGTAGGAAGCGGCGGGCCTACGCCGCTTCTGCTCGAAGGAGGCGCCTACTCGACCTTTGCTTCCGGCGCCTTTGCCGCTCGCTCTGCCAACGAAGGACCTCGCTCCGGCGGGCTGGTAAAGCGTTGGGTTCGATCATCCGCCGGATCGGAGATTTCCCCGTCGCCGAGGATAGCAACGACGGAGAGGACGACATTAATGAAGAGTGCGGCCATGAAGACGACGAGCGCGGCCTGCACGACCAGGTCCAATGCGGTGGGGTGTTCGGGATCGGGGACCGCGAAAGCTGCGGTCGGAAGCGCCAGCGTTAGCGCGCCTATGCGCCAGGACAAGCATGGGCGGCATGCGGTCATCACGACTAAGGGTCATGGCGCTAGGCCGGCTGGTGAGTTCTGGCCGTTGTGAGGCCACGCACTTCTACCGCTGCTCTCGTTTACGAGAGGGACGGCGCGGGCGGCCTCGTGCTGAGGCCGCCCGCGGACCAGTGACTAAAGGATGAAATCTTGCTGCGTAACTCCCGCGGCGACACCGTTCAGCGTAATCGTATTGCCGTCGATCGTAACGACCGTATTGCCGGAAATGACATCGATGCTGACGCGCGTGGCGAAATTGCCAGCGTTGATTTCATTCGGTCCCACAAATCCGGAAACATCGAGCAGATCCTGATTGGCGAGCGTGCCGCCACCAATGGCATCGAAACCATTGATGGTATCGGCGCCGAAGCCGCTGCTGAACACGAACGTGTCGAAATTGGCACCACCATCCATGGTGTCGTCGCCGAGCCCACCGGTTAGCACGTCGTTGCCAGCATCGCCGTTGAGGGTGTCAGCACCGTCGTTGCCAATCAGCGTGTCGGCACCGCCACCGCCGGTGAGGAGGTTGTTATTGCCGTTGCCGCTGATGATGTTGGCAACCCCGTTGCCGGCGCCGTTGAGGCCTGCGCCCTCGATCGTCAAGTTCTCGACGTTGACACCCAAGGTAAAGTTGGTTGCCGAGCTGAACACTGTATCCGTGCCGCCGCCAACCGCTTCCGTGACGGTGTCGCCGTCGCCGACATGATAGATGTCGTTTCCGCCACCACCGGCGAGAATATTGGCTCCTGCATCGCCCGTCAGATTGTCGGCACCCGTGCCACCGGTGACGTTTTCGATGCCGGCGACCGAGGCGAAGCCGGTAGCCGTCCCGGCTCCGAGATCGACTACGACCCCCGCCGTCGAGCCAGCATAGCTGAACCTATCGATGCCGCCGCCCATGTTGGCCGTAACGCTTTCGATACCGGCAATGGTCCCGCCCTCGAACGTAAGGTTGGTACCATTCCAGGTCACGTCCAACACGTTGCCGCCGCCATTGTCGACGATGCTCAGCGTGTCGGCACCTGAGCCGCCGGTGTCGTTGACCATGTCGGCACCATCACCGATGGTGTACATCACCGTGTCGCTGCCGTCACCGCCGTCGACGGTGTCGTTGCCTGCCCCACCAATGAGCGTATCGTTACCTTCCTCGCCGTCGAGTGTATCGGCACCGGCTTCGCCGTTGAGCGTATCGTTGCCAGACCCACCACGCACGATATCGTTGGCAGCGCCGGCGTTGATGGTGTCGTTGCCACCTTGCCCGTCGAGAACATTGATGCCGCCATTGAAAGTGATGGTGTCGTCACCCTGGCTGCCGATAATGTTCTCAATCGAGGTGAAGACATCGTTTCCGGTCGCGAGACCACCGAGCGACCCCACCGTAGTAATAATGGCTCCGCCCGTTGTTGCCGAGAAGTCGACCGTGTCGACACCACCTGCGTTCCCGCCGTTCATGGTGTCGTTGCCGTCACCCATGGTGGCAAAGAAGGTGTCGTTGCCATTGCCACCGCTCAAGACATTCGCGTTTGCATTGCCCGTGATCAGATCGTTGCCGGCGCCGCCCGTTACGTTCTGGATGCCGGCGATGGAGACGAAACCGGTGGCCACACCCGTGAGGCCCGCGGCCAGATTCACTGTGACCGAACTCGTCGTGGCAGCGCCGTAGCTCAGCGTGTTGGTGCCACCCCCCAGATTGGCCGTGAACTGCTCCACGCCGCTAATCGCGCCGTTTTCCACGTTGCTGATGGTCCCGGCTGTGAGCACCACATCCAGCTGGTCGTTGCCGTCGCCGCCGAAGATGTTGAGCCGGTCGGTCCCCAACCCGCCCATGACGGTGTCCGCGCCCTGACCCATCGTGTAATTGATGGTGTCATTGCCGGCGCCGGCATCGATCAGGTCCGCGATCGTGCCACCGTCGATGGTGTCATCTCCAGCCAGCGCATCGATGACATCGCCGCCGGCGCCGCCCAGGATCAAGTCATCAAATGCAGTGCCCGTGAGGCTCTGCGCGGCCGGATTGGCGGGGATGAAGTCGCCGACCGGGCCCGTGGCCGCAGAGGTCACAGTCTCGGCGGTACCTTGGTCGTCCGTGTAGCTGACGATCACACGGAGGCGGTGGCCGACCTCAGCCTGCGTGGGTGCGAACTGAGGTAAATCCGCCCCAACGTTCACCCAAACCGCCCCGTCCAGCCGCTGCCATTGGTATGAGAACACGGCTGCGTCAAGACCATCGGCGTCCGAGAACGAGTTGCTGACGGTGAGGGTCAGGGTTTCCGTCGGCGAGGCATCGGAGATCGCCACTGTGCCAACAGGCGCATCGTTGATGTTGGTAACCGCTGCCGTTGCTGCCGAGAACACGGTCTCCAGCACCCCATTGGCGTCCTGGTACAGTGCCTTAACGCGCAGCGCGAGGCCGGCCTCGGCATCGCCCGGGGTAAAAGTCGGGCCGGTGGCACGCACGTCCCCCAACCCGGTGGCCTGGATTATGTCCTCAAAGACGCCGTCCCCGCGAGTGTCGACCTGCCAGACGTAGGAGACGGGGCCGGTGATAGCACCGGTCGGATTGCTAGGACTGACGTTGTCCGCATCAGTTACGCCGGCAATCGAGACGGTCAGAAGTTGCTCCTCGGCCGGCGTGGCGTCGCTGATTGTCAGTAAGCCCACCGGCGCGTCGTTCAAGCCTGCGAGCACGACCGCTTGATCGGAAAACTGTAGCCGCTCGATGTTCATGAGCCGGTCAGTACCGTCCGGGCCAGGAACAAGCACGCCGCCATCATCGATGATATGGGTGACGGTCACGACGTCATCGCTGAAGTCGTCAGCCGTGCCCCCGTCGTCGACGCTGAAGGTGTAGTTGGCACGGACGTCGGAGAACAGGGCCGTGTCGAAGTCTTGAGCCGCCTCCGGGAAGGCGGCCGCCGGCAAGATTTCGCGGACGATGACGAGTTGGCCTGGATTGATCTCGCCAGCGAACACGCGCGCAGTCAGGTCGGTCATGCTGTCGACGCTGAAGAGCTCGGCGCCGCTGCCGTCCGGATTTGCACGCACACTGATGCGCACGTTGAGCCAGCGGTCGCCGTCGATGAGGTCGTCGCCGCCGCGACCCTCGATGATATCGCTGCCGTCGCCACCCAAAATGATGTTGCCCGCGCCGAACGAGGTCACGGGCGCGCCGAGGATCGTGTCGAGGAACTCCTGCAGGCCATCGATGAGCGCAATGTTAGTAAGCACGCTGCCCGTGAAGCCGGAGGCGGCGATCACGGCGGCGTCAGCATCGTCGCCGCGCAGGATGTCGCTGAACTTTGATCCCGACAGACCTTCCACGGACTCGAACCGGGCCAGCGTTGATGCGACCGATAGCGGAACCGGCGTCTCGTCGAAGGCGCGCAAGTTCATGTCGACGTTTGCAGCCAAGTTATCGTGCTGGAAGACCGCCCAGTCGAAGCCGGAGGCACCGAGGTAGCGGTCGCCCGTTCCACCGTTGCCGACCATAATGTCGTCGCCGCCTTCACCACCCATCCGGTCGGAGACGGTGTCGCCCATGAAGACGTCGTTGCCGACGATCGAGTCAACCCGCGCACGTCGAAATTCTCGCCAGCGCTGCCATCCGCCATTCCATGCTCGATCCAGTCGTCGCCTTCGTTGCCAAAGATCATTTCGACTGGTCGAACACCGAAGATGAAGTCATTGCCTGGGCCACCGAAAGCCTCCGACTCGTCCTCACCGGTGACGATGAAGTCGTTGCCGAAGCCGCCGAGGATCAGGTTGATGCCGTTGCCGCCATGGATGGCATCGTTGCCGTCCTGGCCTTGCAGGTTGTCGTCGCCACCTTGATCCGTGATGATGTCATCGCCGGTCCCGCCGAAGATGATATCGACACCGTCGCCGCCCTCGAGCCTGTCGTCGCCGTCATCGCCATAGAGCGTGTCGTCGCCGATGCTGGAGATGATGGTGTCACTTGCGTTGGTGCCGCCGAGGACGACGTGGTCCTCGCCGATGTATTGGAGGTAGTTCGGATCCGGCGCTTCTGTCCCGGGGTTGTTGCGGATTACCAGCGCGGCGCCGTCCTCGTCGGTCGGGTCGTCACGCCCATCACCAAGACCCGTGTATTGTACGGCGTCGTTGACTTCGAGGATGAAGGCGGGCGTCGAGAACACGTCGCCCGGAAGGTGCGTGGCGTTGGTGTTCGCCATGATCAGCTTGGCAAACGAGTTGTTCTCGAGCTCGGTCAGGAAGTTGAGACCGGCGGTGCGCTCCAGGTAGTAGAAGCGATCGCCGTTCTGCAGCTTCTCCATCTGGTTCTCGAACACGTAGTTGAAGGTTGAGCCCAGGAGACCACCGAACGGCATTTGCTTCTCGGCGAGGCCGCCGATCCACAGGTCGATCGCGTTCACACCGGTCGTCACGGCAGGGCCGTTCAGGAACGCAAGACGATCGGGCGGTACCAGCACAGTCGGGCTATCTTCGGGTGTGTCCGGATCTCCATCGAGTCCGCCTTCCCCGTAAACCAAGGCGTAGGCCGCCGCGCGCTTGCCCGCGGTCGTCGTCGCGCTTGTGATCGAGATATGCGTACCGTAGGCGGCAACGAAGTTGATGAGTGATTCCTCGTGCTTGATATGCTGCGCAAAATCGGCCCAGCTCGTGTAGGGCTTGAGCTGGCTGTCGCCGGTCCATTGGTAGAACTGGGCGCGCGCCTCATTGAGTGACGGCACACCGGTATCGCGGCCACGCACCAGATTGATCGTTGGGAGATCGAGCGGCAGTCCCAACAGGTTGTTGCGGAGCGCTTCCGTCACGAACTCGTCGATCTCGTTGCCGACCTGACGTGTCACGCCGCGAATGATGGCGCCGGCGGCCACCGCATCGTCGAAACCAGTGGCCGTCAAACCGCTAGCGGTGAATTCGAGCGGATTGAGGAAGGCGGCGATCAGGCCGATCTGCTCATCGCCATTGACGAGGCCAAAGTTTGGATCGAAACGGTCGACCGTTTCGGTCAGCATCGAGTGGCCGAAGCGATAGACGACGTGCGCGAACTCGGCGACGATCGCCGGATTGATCGTTGTGTCGTAGCCTTGGCCCTCGGCCAGGAACACGTCGACCTGCGGTTGGACCTTACGCGCGAATTCCTCGAACACGAGGTGCTGGTACTGCATCTCGGTGCCAAACCGCGCTGCCTGGAACAGGCGCTCGCCGTCCCAGGACCCATCCGGGAGATGCCACTGGGCGATGAAGGCAGGGTCGTTGGAAGCCATAACGACCTGCTTGATGTGATCGACGAGGCGGTTGTGTTCGGCGTGGAAGACGAAGTGAACGGTCGTAAGCCCAATGTTCTCGTTGCCACGGCCGTCGCCGGTGACGAAATGGGCGTTGAGCAGCTCGTCGTCATAGGCGACTTTGCGACCGGCGAAGTCGGTCGCAATGCTGTTGCCTGCGATGTCGCCCGCGTCGGCTTGCACGACGCTCGTGCCCGGGGTGGCCGGATTGCCATCCGTATCGAAAACGGTTCCCGGCACGGCGTTATGCGCGATGTCGTTCAGGAACGCATGGCCCGACCGGCCAACAGTTGCCGGCTGGCCGTCCACCATGATCGTATGCAAGTCGAGACCGCCAGCAACGCCCTCGACGAGGCCGCGATCGGTCACAACTTGGGCAAATCCGTTGATGCCGGGAATGAAATTCCCGTACGCATCTGTCGCCAGCAGCGGGACGTCGAAAATGTCCAGGTCCGTCAACTGGATGCCTAAGTACTGCGCAGCCTGGGCCTTGACCTCGCCCCAGTTGGCGATGCCGCCGTTGGCGCCGTCAATCAACCGGCCGGTCGCGGCGGTCTTGCCGTCGGAGCCGAACTCATACTCGCGCAGGAACACCTGGTGCGAGGCATGCGAAGTGTAGGTCTGATTTTGGTCGACGAACGGCGTCGTCTGGTTGTTGTGGAAGTGGACGTCGTCGGTCGTACCGAAATCACCGTCGGCCCCGGCATGGACGGCGGTATTGGTGGCTCGGGTGAGGACCATAAAGTTGGTTTGCGGGCTGGCCGGGTTGAACAGCGGATCGTCCGCTTGCAGGGGAATATAGATCGTGCCGTTGCCGCCCTTGTCGACGAGATCGAGGCCGTGGTCGAAGAACTGGCCGAAGAACGTGAACCAGGCGTTGAAGGGCGCCGACAGCCCCTCGTCCGGTGTGACGTTCGGAATGAAGAAGACATCCCTGTCGTCGGCGGTACCGAATACGCCATCAAGCCCCGGACTGACGACGGTTTGCGCGCCGTCGTTTCCGGCGGCAGCCGCGACAGCCGCGGGATTGCTGTCGGTTTGGTCAACGATCAGGTTTGAGATGATGCGCGGGTCTGCATCGACGACGTCGACAGTGCTGGCGTAGTTGGTATTGGTGACGACGCCGCCAGGTGCAGGGCCATTCGCATCGAACTGGTCGCCATCGAGGTCGTTGCGGAAAATCTGCTCCAGCAGTAGCGGAAAGTCGTTGTCCGCGGCGCCGAACTCGGTCTGATTGAGCAGGAGGTTGTTGAACGATCCATCGACTGTGCGCAGCCCGAAGGGCAGCCGTGGGTTGGCGATAGCGTCGAGGACGTCGCCATCCAGATTGCCTTCCGCGATCAGGATCTGCTTCAGAATGAATTCGAGGTCGCTCTTGATGAGGTGTAGGCCGTTGCCAGGGCTGTCGACGATCGTCTCTCCTGAAGGCGCGACCACCGGCGGTGCGACGAGACCATCGACGGGATCGGTTTCAGCGGAGAACGCGGTTTCCAGCACACCATTGGCATCCTGGTAGATGACTTTGACCCGCAGCACCAGGCCGTCGAGGTCCGGAGTTACCCGGAAGGTCGCGCCGGAGGCCGTCGTGGGATTGCCGCTGGTTTCATCGACGATGTCCTCGAACACGCCTGGCGCGCCCACCGGATCACGTTCGACCTGCCAGACGTAGAAGGCGTTACTGATCGCTCCCGTTCCTCCATTGTCGGCATCGGTGACACCCGCTGCCGTAACGTTCAGCAATTGATTGACCGCCGGCGTGTCGTCACTGATGGTCGGCTGCCCCACGGGTTCACTGTTGAGCCCAGGAACCAGTACGCGCGTTCCATCAGTGAACTGCAGCCGCTCGATATTCAAGAGGCGGTCGCTGCCGTCGCGGCCGACGACGATGTCACTCACGGTGACGCTGCCATCATCGTTGACGAAGATGGCGTAGTCGGCCTGAGCGCCCGAGAACACCGCCGTATCGAAGTTGAAACCGCCGCTTCCAGGGAGAATCTCGCGCACGATCTGGAGCTGGCCTGGGTTGATGGTGCCCGCCAGCATGTCCGGTATAAGCTCGGCTATGCTGTCGACGCTTCGGATCTCCTCGCCGGTGATCGGGTGGCGCACACTGACGCGCACGTTGAGCATGCGATCGCCGTCGATGAGATCATCGCCACCGCGACCCTCGATGATGTCGCTGCCGTCGCCGCCAAGGATGATGTTGCCGCTACCAAACGAGGTCACACCCGCTCCCAGCAGCCCTTGCAGACCGCTGATGAGGTTGATGTTCGTAAGCACGCCGTTCAACGGGCCGGCAATATTGATCTCGGCCGCGTCGGCATCGTCGCCGCGCAGGACATCGCTGAATTTCGATCCGGAGAGGCCTTCCACATCCGCAAACCGATCGAGAATACCCGATGCGGATGGAGTTACCGGCGGCTCGATCCGGTCATTGACGTTCAAGTCCACAGTCACGCCGCCTAACGTCTCGGATTTGTAACTGGCCCAGTCGAAACCGCCGCCGCCGCCGAAGTGGTCCTCGCCATCGGAGCCGACCATAATGTCGTCGCCGCCCTCTCCGTCGACCTCGTCGAATCCGCCGCCCGTAATGAAGACATCGTGACCGATGATGTCGCTGTCCTCTTGTGGGTCGAAATTGTCACCGCCGGCACCATCCGAGGTGCCAATCTCGATCCAGTCGTCGCCTTCATTGCCGAACGTCGGCAGGTTCATCTGGGCACCGTAGACGAAATCGTTGCCCGTGCCGCCGAACGTCTCTGATACGTCTTCGCCAGTGATGATGAAGTCGCTGCCCGCTCCGCCAAGGAGGAGGTTGAACCCGTTGCCACCGTGGATGACGTCGTTGCCCTCGTTGCCCTTGAGGACGTCGTCACCGCCCAAATCGGTGATGATGTCGTCGCCGTCGCCGCCTTCGATATTGTCGACGCCGTCGCCGCCCTCGAGGCGATCGTTGCCATCGTCGCCCCACAGCGTGTCGTCGCCAATGCTCGAGACGATGATGTCGTTGCCCGCCGTGCCCCCAAGCACGACGTGGTCTGGGCCGGTATACTGCAAGTAGTTCGTATCAGACCCGGGAGTTGCGGGGTTGTCGCGAATGACAAGCGGCGTTATTGCGCCGCCGCCCAGTGGATCCTCGTTGGGCGTGGCGACGTCGTCGGCGCTCTCGTCCACGCCGACCGTCGACGGGTCGTCACCAAGAATACCATCCGCTCCGGGATCATTGAACACGTTGGCGTTGAACTGCTGCGACTGGTCGACCTCGAGGATGAACGCGGGGGTCGAGAACACGTCGGCGGGCAGATGCGTCGTATTGGTGTTCGCCATGATCAGCTTGGCGAACGAGTTGTTCTCGAGCTCCGTGAGGAAATTCAAGCCGGCGGTGCGGGCGAGGTAATAGAAGCGGTCGCCGTTCTGCAGGTTTTCGAGCTGCGTCTCGAACACGAAGTTGAAGGTCGAACCGAGCAAGCCGCCGAACGGCATCTGCTTCTCGGCAAGTCCGCCGATCCAGAGGTCCACGTCGTCGAGGCCGGTAACGGTCTCTCCGCTTGGGAGACTGGCATAGTCGCCGACGCTGTTGAGGAACTCGAGCCGGTCGGTCGGCGCGAGCGTTTCGTCGCCATTATCAGGGATGCCGTCCGGGTCAATATCCCCGAACACGAGCAGGTTTGCGGCAAGGCGCTTGTCAGCCAAAGTCAGAGCGCTGGTGATTGAGCTATGCGTGCCATAGGCAGCGATGAAGTTGACGAGAGACTTCGGGATGTTTCAAATGCAGCGCAAAGTCCGCCCAGCTCGTGTATGGCTTGAGCTGGCTGTCGGTCGTCATGTCGTAGAATTCGCGGCGCGCCGCATTCAGCGACGGAATACCGGTGTCGCGACCGCGGGCCAAATTGATGGCGGCGAGGTCCAGCGGCATGCCCAACAGATTGTTGCGTAGCGCCTCGGTCTTGAACTCGTCGATCTCGTTGCCGACTTGGCGGGTGGTGCCGCGCACAATGGCGCCGGCCGCATCCTCAGGTGTGAGGGTGCCGTTCTCGTTGAACGCCAGGGGATTGAGGAAGGCCTCGATCAGGCCGATCTCGCTCGAACTCGAAGTTGGGATC
This sequence comes from uncultured Alphaproteobacteria bacterium, assembly GCA_963770295.1. Classification (GTDB taxonomy): domain Bacteria; phylum Pseudomonadota; class Alphaproteobacteria; order Rhizobiales; family Hyphomicrobiaceae; genus AWTP1-13. The sequence continues at coordinate 205,158 of CAVYPA010000008.1, read as the reverse complement.
TAGACGATCGACCGTCTCCAGCAGCATCGAGTGGCCGAAGCGATAGACGACATGCGCGAACTCGGCCACGATCGCCGGGTTGATGGTGGTGTCGAAGCCCTCGGGGGCGAGGAACGCATCCACCATAGGCTGGACTTTGCGCGCAAACTCCTCGAACACGAGATGCTGATACTGCATCTCGGTGCCGAACTTGGCCGCCTGGAATAGGCGCTCACCGTTCCATTCGAGGGTTTCCAAGTCGGTGGGAACCACGATGACAGGCGTTACAAGCCACTGGTTCAGGAACGAGAGGTCGCCGCTCGCCGCCGTCGCGAGGATGACCGCTTTGGTGTGATCGACGAGGCGGTTGTGCTCGGAGTGGAAGACGTGGTGGACCGCGGTCAAGCCGATATTCTCGTTGACGCGGCCGTCGCCGGCCATGAAGTGCGCATCGAGCAGCTCGTTGTCATAGGTCAAGGGGTTCTGGTCATCGCCGATCAAATCATCGGCGTCGGCCGTGAGGGGGATGCCGAAGGAGGAGAACGGATTGGCAGAATGCGCAATGTCGGCCAGAAACAGGTGGCCGGTGCGAACCGCGAAGTTTGGGTTGGTGGGATCGATCCCGGTGGTGACCGGGGCCGCCGGATTGCCTTCTAGGAGACCGTCGTCGGCCGTACCGGGAATCCCGTCGAGACCCACCGTCACAATTTGCGGAAAGCCGTTCGGTCCGCGGATGAAGTTGCCGTACGGGTCCACGGCCAACAGCGGCACGTTGAGGGCGTCATAGTCGCTCAGTTCGATGCCCAAGAGGTCCCGCGCCTGGGCCTTGACCGCGCCCCAGGTCGCCATGCCGCCGAGCTCGACGTCATCAGTCGTGCCGAATATTTCGTCAGCACCCACGTCCCGGTTGGTGATCAACTTGCCCGTCGCCACCGGCTCGCCATCGCGCATCTCGTAGGCGCGCAGGAACACCTGGTGCGAGGGGGTCGAGGTATAGGTCTGGTTCTGGTCGACAAACGGCGAGGTGGTGTTGGTATGCTCGTGGATGTCGTCGGCGTCACCCAGTATGCCGTTGGGCCCGGGGTCGTTGGTCGCCCGCGTCAGCAGCATGAAGTTGGTTGTACCTCCCTCGACGTAGAGGGGATCGTCCGGCTGCAGCGGAATGAAGACCGTTCCGCTGCCGCCCTTCTGCAGCAGGTCGAGGCCGTGGTCGAAGAATTGCCCGAAAAACACGAACCACAGGTTGAAGGGCGCAGAGAGGCCCTCGTCGGGCGTCACGTTATCGAATGAGAATTCCGCGATATCGTCGGCGCCCTCATTAGTTTCAGTCGTAGTGATGTCATCACCCAATATGCCGTCCGCACCGGCACGCACTTCGGTAATTGTGACGCCGTCGTTCAACACGTCGTCAGCGGTCCCCCAAATGAGATCCGCACCGATAGCGCCCGCGACCGTCACAGCCGCCGGATTATTGCTGGTCTGGTCGACGATCAGGTTCGAGATGATTCGTGGCTGCGGATCGATGACGACCGTGTTCGTCGTGTCAGCGTAAGAGCCCACCAGCGCATCGCGGAAGAAGGGGTCCGTCAGCCGCGGGAACGTGTTGTCGGCAGCCCCGAATTCGTCCTGTCCCGGGAAGAGGTTGTTGAGCGATCCATCGACGGTGCGCAGCCCGAACGGTGCGAACGAGTTCGGGATCAGGGTGGTAAGGTCGGTGCCCGCAGCGTGCTGCTCGGCGATCAGGATCTGCTGCAAAATGAATTCGAGATCTGACAGAATATACGTGACGGCCATGACTTGCTCCCTGCACCCGCCCCTGCACAGCGACTCGCGTGCAAGTGGCTGAAAATCCTGATTACCGGCACCGCGCCGATCTCGCCCGAATGTAGAAGACTGAAGGACGGCGCCAGCGGACCTACGTGCATCCGCGTGCGCAGGAGATTTGTCCCGAAGGTCCAATGGCCAAAGTGGGCCCAGGGCAGGGTGGCGGGTAGGGCGCGGATGGCCGGCAAAATCAAGGCGCTTGGCCTTTGACATGCAGCCGGCTTCTGGCATGGAACGGTCCGAGGCGAAGCTGGCGTCATGTTTAATGGGCCAACGTCCGATTGACCCTCAAGGGACGCCCGCGATAGGGTGGCCCCCGATTCCAAGGAAAAACGCAGTGTGGGGTGGTTGGACCATGGTCGACCAGCGGGACGACAAAGCAAAAGCGGCCAAGGGAGGAAACGGGGATGGCACCCGCGGCGGTGCCGCCGCCCGAGCCCGACGCCCAGCGGAGGCCCGCCAGGCCCGGTTCGGTCAGTCGTTTTCCCAGATCATCGCCGTGCTAATGCGCGACCAGAACTTCAAGAACATGCGCATCGCCGACCTGGAATGGCTGGTCCTGCCGCCGGTGATGGCGGGCCAGTTCCGGCTGGCGCACATGCCGGCGCCGCCGCGCCCGGGCGAAAAGCCGAAGCCGGACGAAAAAAGCGGCGTGCTCGTTCCCGTCGCCGTCGCCCTTTGGGCCCGGGTCTCGCCGCAAATCGACAAGGGGTTGTCGGAAAATCTCGACAAGCCCGTGCGCCTGCGCAGCAACCAATGGGCCTCGGGCAACATCATCTGGCTGATGGCCGTGGCCGGCGATCGGCGCGCCATCCCGAAATTCCTTGAGCAGCTCAAGGAAAAGGAATTCAAGGGCCAGGAAGTGAAAATGCGCGCCAACGCCGGCGAGGGCAAAGTGGTCGTCAAGACGCTCTGAGCCCGGTTTTTCCGGTTTGCCCGCCACACTGGCTGATGGGCGCGCTCGGGGATCGGTCCCTGAAGGCCCCTCAACAAGAGCTCGTCAACCGTTTGGCGGTCTGGATCGCCTGCAAGCGGTTGCGCACGCGCATCTTTTTGAAGAGCTGGGTCAGGTAGTGCTTGATGGTGCGCTCATTCAAGCCGAGCTGAATGGCGATCTCCTTGTTGGTCAGCCCCCTGGAAATCCGGATCAGGACTTGTTGCTCGCGATAGCTCAATTCGAGCTTCGGGCTTGGCTCGCGAATGGCCGACAGCGGCCCACCCCTGGCCTCTGTCAACAGGCGTGACGCCAGTTTCGGGGTGATGTAGGGCTGACCGTAGTGGATGGTCTTGATGGCCTCCACAAGCTCGGTCCCCGTGACACCCTTGAGAATGTAGCCTTGGATACCGGCGGCGAGTGCTTTGGAGACGCTCGCGACGTCGTCGAGCGAGGTCAGCACGACGAGCTTGCACTCCGGTGCGCCCTTGATGAACTCCTGTACGCCGTCCACGCCGCCGTCGGGCAAGCCGCCGATGTCAATGACCAGCACGTCCGGGCGATGCTCGCGCGCGGCGCGCTGCGCGTCGAGCAGCGTTGCCCCCTCGGCCACCAGCCCAAGCTCGCCGGCGTGCACGATGGTCTGGACGATCCCCTGCCGGAAGAGCGGATAGGGATCAATGACGGCAACGCGTATCTTCTCTCTCACCAACTACCCCCATTGAGCGCCCCACAACCGCGTTGGCGACGAAGCCACCGGGCCCCGCGCACCCGAACCGAGCCCCGCGCCGCGGTGGGCCGGAGCCGGCACTGGCCGCATCGCCGGGAGGCCTAGGCTTTGGCAGGGCGGCCTCCCTGACAGCAATTTATGCCCCCTTAGAGCGTACGAAGAGATGAGAAAGTCTGGCCTTATTATTGGACTAAAGTAGTGAAACTATTACCCTAAAGTCCGTAATCAGCAAATGGGCGCCGGCCGCCGAAGTGGGCAGCCTTTCGGCCCGGGACCAGCTGCGTGGCCTTGCACCCTTTTTGGTCGCTTGAGGTCCCTCGCCGGGGGGCCTTCCCTTGCCGGTCGACGGCTTGGCCCGCTGGTCCCACCAGCCTTGCACGTCAGGCCGCGAGGTTGTCACGGGGGCATGAGCGGCCAGGGGGGCCAAGGGGGGCCAAGGGGGGCCAAGGGGGGCCAAGAGGCGTCCCGACACACGTCGACACCGGTGGGCCGGCGTTGCAATTGCCGCCCCGGTGTGCGAGCCAAGAGCCGCCGATAACCTCAACATCACCGCTCAAATTCGGGGCCCAAAGGGCAGGGAGGAGACTATGGGAAAGCGTTTTGGAACCCTCATTTCGCGTCGCGCCATGATCGGGGGTGCCGCCGCCTCCGTGGCGGCGACGCTGCCCACCCGCTGGGCGATTGCCCAGGCCAAACCGCTCAAAGTTGGCCTGATGCTGCCCTACTCGGGGACCTTCGCCAAACTCGGCGAAAACATCACCTACGCCATCGAAATCCTGATCGCCGAAAAGGGCGGCAAGCTCGCCGGCCGCGAGATCCAAATCATCAAGCTCGACGATGAATCCAAACCCGAGAACGCGCCGCAGAATGCCGAACGTCTCGTCAAACGCGATGGCGTCGATGTGCTGATCGGCACCGTGCACTCGGGCGTGCAAATGGGCATCCATAAGGTAGTGCAGGACAGCGGCACGCTGACCATCGTCCCCAACGCCGGCAACGTGGCGGTAACGCGCCAGTTGTGCGCCAAGAACGTGTTTCGCTCGTCCTTTACGAATTGGCAGCCCGCCTACGGCATGGGCCTCGCCGCCGCCGAGAAGGGGCATAAAAAGAGCGTCTGGGTCACCTGGGACTACGCCGCCGGCACGGAAAGCGGTGCGGGCTTCAAGGAAGGCTTCGAAAAGGGCGGCGGCGAGGTGCTGCCGACCTTGTCGCTCCCCTTTCCCCAGACCAATTTCCAACCGCTGTTGGCGCAAATCCCAGGCCTCGGCGTCGACGTGGTGGGCTCCTTCTTTGCCGGCGGCGGCGCCGTGCAGTTCGTCAAGGAGTACGCCGCGGCCGGCCTGAAAGCGCCGCTGTGCGGCTCGGGCTTTCTCACCGAAGGGACGCTCGAAGCCCAGGGCGCGGCCGCCGAGGGGGTCGAGACGGGACTGCACTACGGCGACGGGCTCGACAATCCCAAGAATGCCGCCTTCCGCAAGGCCTTCAAGGACAAGGCCGGGCGCGACGCCGACGTCTATGCCGTGCAGGGCTACGATGCCGCCCAGCTGCTGGCGCTGGGGCTCGATGCCGTCAAGGGCAACATCGAGGACGAGGCCAACCTCTACAAGGCCTTGCGGGCCGCCAAACTCGACAGCCCGCGCGGGCCCATCGCCATGTCGCCGGCGCAAAACATCACCCAGAACATCTATTTGCGCCGGGCCGAGGGCGGCCAGAACAAGGTGATCGGCATTGCCGCCGAAAACCTGGCTGACCCGGGAACGGGCTGTAAGCTGGCCTGAGCTTGAGGAAAGGCCGCCGGTCCGCGACAATGGCGGACCGGCTTGTCATCTGACAATCGCCAGCGGCGCAATCGCATGGACTTTCCAGGACTGCTCGCGCAGCTCCTCAATGGACTGCAGTACGGCCTGCTGCTGTTTTTGATCGCCAGCGGGCTGACCCTGATTTTTGGCGTCATGGGCGTTATCAATCTCGCCCACGGCTCCATGTTCATGATCGGCGCCTACGTTGCCTACCTGGTGACGGCGCACTGGGGTTCGCTCTGGTTGGCCCTGCCCGCCGCCGCGCTCGGCGGCCTCCTCGTCGGCGCGGCGCTCGAGGCCGGGCTGTTTCGCCACTTTTACGCCCGCGAGCACCTCGACCAGGTGCTGCTCACCTTCGCCCTCATTTTGCTGTTCGAGGAGTTTCGCGCCTTTCTGGTCGGCAACGACTTCCATTCCGTTCCGGTCCCCGCGCTGCTTGATTTTTCCGTGCCGATCACGCCCCACTTCTCTTACTCGGCCTATCGCTTTGCCGTGATCGCCATCTGCCTGCTGTTGGCCGCGTTGCTGTTCCTGTGGATCGAGCGCACGCGCATGGGAGCCATCATCCGGGCGGCGGCCGAAAAACCCGAGATGGTCGATGTGCTCGGCATCGATGCGCGGCGCGTGCATCTGACGGTCTTTGCCGTTGGCACCGCGCTGGCGCTCATCGCCGGCGCGCTGGCCGCGCCGCTTTATTCCGTCTACCCCAATATGGGCGACGGCGTCCTGATCATCTCCTTCGTCGTGGTCGTCATCGGCGGACTCGGCTCCGTCTCCGGCGCCTTCTGGTCGGCCCTCATCCTCGGTCTCGTCGACACGCTGGGCGCGGCCTACGCCCCGCGAGTGGCAGGGCTTGCCGTTTACGTGCTGATGGCGGCCGTCTTGCTCTGGCGGCCGACGGGCCTATTTGGGCGAGGCGCATGATGGATGCTGCAAGCGAGGCCGAACTGGTGCCCCAGAGCCGAGCGCACCGGCTGCTGTTGGGGTTGGGTGCAGCCCTGCTGGCGGTGCTGCCGCTCGGCATCCCCGAGTTTTACACGGGCCTCGTGACCTCCGGCCTGATCGCGGCCATGCTGGCCTTGAGCCTGCAGCTGCTGGTCGGCTGCACCGGGCTTGTCAGCCTCGGCCATGCCGCCTTCTACGGCCTCGGGGCCTACACGGTCTACGCCATCACACCGGCGGACCACGCCCTCTCGCTGATCCTGACGCTGCCGGCGGCGGCCGCCGTGGCCGGGTTGGCGGCGCTCTTGGTCGGGGCCTTGTCGCTCAGAACACGGGGCTTCTTCTTCCTGATGGTCACGCTTGCCTTCGGGCAGATGGTGTTTTTCATCTTCCATAATACCAAGCTTGGCGGCGGCGCCGACGGCGCCTACCTGATGCGGCCCACCATATCCCTGTTCGACTGGCAGCTGCCCTTGACGCGGCGGCAGCGACCGCTCGCCTACTACTATCTCTCGCTGATGCTCCTGCTGGCGATGTATCTCGGCCTCCTCGTGCTCTTGCGCTCCCTGTTCGGTCGCGTGCTCACAGGCATCCGCGTCAACGAACAGCGCATGCTGGCGCTGGGCTTTAGTACCTATCGCTACAAGCTCGCCGCCTTCGCCATCGCCGGATTGCTCGCCGGCATCGCCGGCCACATGTATGCGATGAAAGAAGGCTTCGTGAACCCGGAGCTGGTGGGCTGGCATCGCTCGGCCGAGGCGCTGCTGATGATCCTGCTGGGCGGCCTGGCCACCCTCAGTGGCCCCATCATCGGTGCGCTCGCCTTCACCGCCATCGGCGAAGTTGCCCAGCTCATCACCGAGCGCAAGCTGTTGGTGGAGGGCCTCGTTATTCTCCTGGTCGTGCTGTCCCTGCCCAAGGGCCTGAGCGGGGCCTTGAGCGGGATAACCGCGCCGCGCTGGCCTCCGCCTTGGCTGCCACGGCGTCCACCGTCGTCACGGCCCCCATCCAAGGCGCCCCGCCATGGCTGAATTGGGCGCTGCAGCGCGCGCCACCGGCGCCGCCGTGTTGTCGACGCAAGGGCTCAGCCGCAACTTTGGCGGGCTCGCGGCCGTGCGCGATGTCTCCATTGCCTTGCATCATGGCGAGTTGCACGCCGTCATTGGCCCAAACGGGGCCGGCAAGACTACGCTCGTCAACATGCTCTCGGGCGCGCTGGCGCCGAGCGCCGGGCGCATCCTGCTCGCCGACCGCGACGTGGCGGGCGAACCGGCCTGGCGCATGAGCCGTCTCGGCGTCGGCCGCTCGTTCCAGCGCAGCAACATCTTTGCCCCCCTCAGCGTGCTCGAGAACGTCAGGCTCGCCGTGCAGGCGGTGCGCGACGGGCTCAATCCGCTCAAACGCGCAGACCGCCAGCCCGACCTCGTGGCGCACGCCGCCGCTAGCCTGGCCCGGGTCGGGCTGGCGGACCTTTCCAGCCGCAAGGCAGGTACCCTGTCGCATGGCGAGCAGCGACAGCTCGAGATCGCCATGGCGCTGGCCGGCCGCGCCAAGGTGCTGTTGCTGGACGAGCCGCTCGCCGGCATGGGCGTCGAGGAATCGCAGCGCATGGTGGCACTGTTGCGGGCCTTGGCGCGCGAGCACGCCGTGCTGTTGATCGAGCACGATATGGACGTCGTGTTCGCGGTCGCCGACTGGATGACCGTGATGGCCGAAGGCTCGGTGCTGGCCGCAGGCAAGCCCGCGGCCATTCGCGCCAACGCGCTGGTGCAAGACGCCTATCTCGGAGAGGAGCACTGATGCGGCCCGCTTCCCAAGCTTCCGCACCATTGCTGGAGGCGCGGGCGCTGGACACCTACTATGGCCAGCGCCAAGCGCTGTTCGGGATTTCGCTCAGCATCGCCAAGGGCGAGACCATGGGGCTGATGGGCCGCAACGGCATGGGCAAAACCACCCTGGTGCGCACGTTCGTGGGCTTGGTGCGGCCGCAACGGGGCCAGGTGCTGCTGGACGGCGAGGACATCACCAAAGCCCCCACACATTGGATCGCGCGCCGCGGCGTCGCCTATGTGCCGGAGGGGCGCGGCATTTTCGAGAGCCTGAGCGTCGCCGAAAACCTCGACATCGCCGGCACCGCGGCCGCACCCGGACCGTGGACCTTGCCGCGCGTGCTTGAGCTTTTTCCCCGCCTCGCACAGCGCCTCCATCACCACGGCGATGAGCTCTCGGGCGGCGAGCAGCAGATGCTGGCCATCGGCCGAGCGCTGATGACCAACCCGCGCCTGCTGCTTCTCGACGAGGCCACCGAGGGCCTCGCCCCGCTCCTGCGCGAAGAGATCTGGCGCACCATCCGGCTGATCCGGACCACCGGTATGACCACGCTCATCATCGACAAGAGCGTGGCCGCGGTCACGGCCATCGCCGATCGCATCGTCATTCTGGTCAAGGGCGAGATCGTCTTTTCAGGACGTCCGCACGAGCTCAAGGCTCAGCCCGACCTCATGCACCGGCACCTCGGCGTCTAGTGTCGGCCGTGTTTTTGCGGCTAGCCCCCAGCGTGCGCGAGGCGTGGCTCGGCGCCACCTTGGCGACGCGTCGGCCAAGGTTGCTCACCTTGACGACGTGCCGGCCAAGCTTGGCGACGCGCACCTGCATCTCGGCAAACTTGCGGCAACTCGCCAATTTGGGGTTGCAGGCGTGCCGGGCACTCAGCGCGCGTGAGACGGGGCGCAGTTGCGCGACCGGGGTAGGTTGCGCGGCCGCAACGCGCACGTGCGCGTCGACTTCGCTCACGGTCTCGCCGACTTCTCGCGCCGTCCTGGCGATCAGGTTGCTCGTGCTCATGCGCGCCATGAAGGGATTGGCGCGGATCACCGCCGGCCCCACCACCTCCCCCACCGGGGTGGCCGGCGCCGCCTGCAACACGCGGGCCGCGGCGAAGGGCCCAAGTAGGAAGGCCAGGCGCAAATGCCCAAAGGTCGGCTGCAGGCCCTGCTCGGACAGAAAGGCAAGGTTTTCCCGCGAATAGGTTTCCGCGCAACGGCGCGCAAAATTGCGATCCGTACGCAGGCGCAAGATCGCCTCCTCGCTCAGCTCCTGCACCTCGACGCCAAAATGCCGGCGCGCCAGGTCGAGGAAGGTCGACTTGATGAATTGATAGGGCCCCAGCGCCGTGGAGCGGGGATTGGCGGCCGTGTCTCGCCCGCCCGATTCGGCGTGCATCAACCGATCGAGAAAACTATCGAAGGCGGAACGGTCGGCCCCCGCCGTGGTCGACGCCTTCGGCTCGGCCGCCGGCACCAGCGCCGGCGGCGATGGTTTATCGACCGCCGCAGACCGGTCGATGGCTGATGTTTCGATGTTGGAGGTGGTATCGCCAGCAGGCTTCGGCGGATCGGCGATGACGTCCTCGACAAGGAGAGAGGCCAACAGCATGGCCGCGGCCGCGCCTCGGCGGCCCACGCAAGAAAATGACACCTGATTGCTTCCCTAGCTTTGAGGATTGCTTCCCAAACTTCTTGAGGCGCACCCCAGCTTTTTTGCGCCTCACCTCTTAGGATCGCACCTGCACGAGCATGCCTGTTCCGTCAACCACGCAGCCCTCCCCTGAGACAACAGGAAGCTCGGGCTAAACTGGTTAGTCTGAATGGCTGTTCAGATAGGTGTCGGAATGCGGCGAGGAAGTGTCAAATTGGGGGAGACTTCGCCGCAAACCGACCAGACGCTCGCGGCCCAAAACTCCGCGGGGTGGGTGGGAGCGCGCGAGCGCTGCAACAGCAAGGGGGAGGCGCCGGCCGGCACGAAAAAGACCGTCGACGGACGATTACGGCAGTTGGCGGCAAAGCCGCCTCTGTTAAAGTGACGGCCTTCCACGCGAGCACGACGGCGACACCCCGGGAAGCCCATGCCTGTTGCGATGATCGCCGCCCGGCGCCTCCACTATCGCGCCATCCCTGGCGATGCCGCGCGCCCGCCGCTGGTGTTCCTGCACGAAGGGCTGGGCTCGGCCGAACTGTGGCGCGACTTCCCCGATCGGTTGGTGGCGCGCCTCGGTGCGCGCGCACTCCTCTACTCGCGCTTCGGCTACGGCCACTCCGACGGCCTCGAGGCCAAGCGCACGCCCCAGTTCATGCACGAGGAAGCCTTGAGCGTGCTGCCGGCACTGCTGGAGGTGACAAGCATCGAGGCCCCGCTGTTGCTGGGCCACTCCGACGGCGCCTCCATCGCCCTCATCCATGCCGCCCGCGCCCGGCGCCCCGTGGCCGGGCTGGTCTTGATGGCACCGCACGTGTTCGTCGAACCGGTGTGCCTTCAGAGCATCGCCAAGATCCGCGACGCCTATCTGCAAAGCGCCTCGGCGGCGGACGGGCTCAGGAGCCGGCTCGCCAAGTACCACGCCCACGTCGACGATGCCTTCCTGGGCTGGGCCGACGCCTGGCTGGCCCCGGACTTTCGCACCTGGACCATCGAGGACCTGATCGGCGCCGTTGCGGCACCCATGCTGCTGATCCAGGGGCGCGATGATGAATACGGCACGCTGGCCCAACTCGACCGCATCGAAACGCGCGCGACCGGCCCCGTGTCCCGCCTAGTCCTCGACGCCTGCGGCCACGCCCCCCACCGCGACTGTGAAGCGGCGGTGCTCGACGCCGTTGCCGCCTTTGCGGCGCAGGTTCAGTAGAGCGACTCGCGATAGGCCTTCTCGAGCCGGGCCTCAGAGGCGACCTTGTCTAGCCCCTTGATCTGATCGCTGAGCGCTTCCGCGAAGCTGGCAAGACCAGCCAGCGACGGCCATTGCTCCTTCTGCCACAGCGCCGAGCGTATCAGCGCCTTGCCACACTGGAAGTAGACGCTAGCGGCGGTGACCTCGACGACGGTGCGCGCCGGCTTGCCGGCGACGGCATGCCGCGCCAGCAGCTCGGGATCCCTCAGCAGGCGGGCGGTGCCGTTGACGCGTAGCGTTTCCAGCCGCCCCGGCACCACAAACAGCAGGGCGATCTTCGCATTGCCGAGCAGATTCTGGAAACTGTCGAGCCGGTTGTTGCCCGGGCGGTCGGGCAAGTGCAGGCGCTTGTCGTCAACGACCGCGACAAAGCCGGGCGCATCGCCGCGGGGCGACACATCGGGCCAGCCCTGGGCATCCGCCGTCGCAATCAGCACAAACGGGGCGCGGGCGATGAAGGCGCGACTGTGCCGATCGATATGATCGAGCTCCTTGCGCAGCGCCAGTTCGCTCGGCTGCGCATAGACTTGGCGCAGGTCGGCGAGGCTAGAGATCTCCGTCATACATGTCCTCTCAGGTCTTTGCCGCTTCGAGCACGGCAGCCACCGCCCGCTGCCAGCCGGCATACTTGCGCTCGCGTTCGGTGGCCGCCAGCCCTGGCGCGAAGGCGCGCTCTACTTTCCACAGCCGCGCAAAGCCGTCCGCGTCGGGCCAAACCCCAGCCTTGTGACCGGCGAGCCAGGCGGCCCCGAGCGCGGTCGTCTCAGGGACGGTGGGCCTCTCCACCACGGCGTCGAGACTATCGGCCAGGAACTGCATGGTCCAATCGCTCGCCACCATGCCGCCGTCGACGCGCAGCACCGCCTTGGCGGCGCTAGGCCAATCCTGGTGCATGGCCCGGAGCAAGTCAGCGGTTTGGTAGCAGACAGCCTCGAGCGCGGCGCGGGCAATCTCGTTGGGCCCGGTGGCACGCGTCAATCCGAACAGGGCCCCGCGTGCCTCGGGCTGCCAGTAGGGCGCCCCGAGGCCGACGAACGCCGGTACGAGGTACACGTCCTGGCTGGGGTCCGCCGCGGCGGCGAGCGTGCCGCTCTCCGCCGCCGAAGCAATCAGGCGCAGGCCATCGCGCAGCCACTGCACCGCCGCCCCGGCGATAAAGATGGAGCCCTCCAGTGCATAGGTTTGCACCCCGTCGAGCTGGTAGGCAAGCGTGGTGAGGAGCCGATGCTTGGAGGCAACCTGCTCCTTTCCCGTGTTGAGCACGGCAAAGCAGCCGGTGCCGTAGGTGGCCTTCACCATACCGGGCGCAAAACAGGCCTGCCCGATCAGCGCCGCCTGCTGGTCGCCGGCAACGCCGCAAATCGGCACCGCGGCACCGAGGATCGATGGCTCGGTCAAACCAAAAGAGGCATTGCAGTCGCGCACCTCCGGCAGGATCGAGCGCGGCACGCGGAAGAGCCGCAACAGATCGTCGTCGAAGGCGCCTTGGCCAATATCATAAAGCAGCGTGCGCGAGGCGTTGGTCGCATCGGTTGCGTGCACCCTGCCGCCGGTCAGACGCCACAGCAGAAAACTGTCGACCGTGCCAAAAGCAAGATGGCCGGCCTCGGCCAGGGCACGCGCGCCGTCCACATGATCGAGCAGCCAGGCAATCTTGGTGGCGGAAAAGTACGGATCGAGCAGGAGACCCGTGCGCGCGGTGATCGCCGGCTCGTGGCCCTGCCGCCGCAGGGCGGCGCAGATCTCGGCGGTGCGCCGGTCCTGCCAGACGATGGCGCGATGGATCGGCTGGCTGGTGCGCCGATCCCACAACAGGCAGGTCTCGCGCTGATTGGTGATGCCGATGCCGGCGATCTTGCCGGCGCTGAAATCGGCGCCACTGAGCGCCTGCCGCGCCGTCTCGACCGTGGTGCGCCAGATGTCCTCCGGTTCGTGCTCGACCCAGCCCGAGGCCGGATAGTGCTGCGCAAACTCACGCTGCGCGGCTCCCAGCACGCTCAAATCGGACTTAAATAGGATTGCCCGGCTCGACGTGGTCCCTTGGTCGAGAGCCAGGATCGCGCTCTCATCTGCCATTGCGTCGCCTGCTTCAGATCTGATCTTTTGTTCCGATCGGGGTCAACCTAAGAGAAGTCTGGGTCAGGTCGCAAGATCGAGACGCAGGCTGACCCCACATTTGCGCCGCGCCCCGCGGGAAAGGTCTTGAGGAAAGGTCTTGGATGAGAACGAAGCTCGACCGCGCTGGGCTCAGCGCCGCCCTGTTGGTTGCCATCGCTGGGCTGTCGGCCCACCCCGCCGTCGCCCAGAAAGAGGACGTCATCGAAATCGCTAGCCGCAATCAACGCGTGCGCGCCTTGCTGCTCGTCCCCGCGCGCCCGGCAGGCAGCGTCATCCTGCTCGCCGGCGGGCACGGCAATCTGGCGCTCAGCAAGGAGGGCAGCATCGGTTGGGGCGCCGGCAACCAGCTGGTGCGCACGCGGGCCGCCTATCGCCAGGCCGGCTTTGCCACCCTCGTGCCGGACATCGCTCCTGATCTCAAGCAAGGCAGCGGCGGCATTGCCCGCTATCGCTGGTCGGACCGCTATGCCCGGGACATCGGCGCCTTTATCGCGCATATGCGCAGCATCGCCGAGCCGGTTTACCTGATCGGCACCAGCCGGGCAGCCCTCTCGGTCGCCAAGGTCGCCGTCGACCTCTCGAGCGGCCCCACGCGTCCCGACGCCGTCGTCGTGACCTCCGGCATGCTGATCCACATCAGCAATGCGCAACCCTCTGCCGAGCGCAATGTGGGCCGGCTCGAACGCGTTCGCCAACCGATCCTGCTCGTCTATCACAAGAAGGACGGCTGTCCTTACACGCCGGCGGCCTCGGCCGCCAAGGCCAAGAGCCTCTTCCGCGGCGCCAAAGCCGTCGACATCGTCCTGCTGCAGGGCGGCTCGGCAGGGAGCGGCGATCCCTGCGAGGCACGCTCACACCACGGCTTTGCGGACCAGGATGCCGAGGTCGTCAAGACGGTGACCGATTGGTTGCGGAAACGATAAACGCCCGCGCCCGCTTCCGGCGGTCGCGACACTCGATCCGGATTGCAACACCAACAGGCATGCTTCCGGCGGCTACTCGGCGGCGACCTTGGGACCGTAGCCCAGCTGGGCGTTGAGCTTGTCCAAAAGATCCCCGGCGGCGTTCGGGATGTGCGTTCCCGGCCCGAACACGGCCTGCGCTCCCGCCTTGAACAGGGCCTCGTAATCGGCGGGCGGAATGACGCCCCCCACCACGATCATGATGTCGCCGCGGCCCTCGCGCCTGAGCGCCGCCGCCAATTCGGGCACCAGGGTGAGGTGTCCGGCGGCAAGCGAGGAGACACCGAGGATGTGGACGTCGTTTTCCACGGCTTGGCGCGCCGCCTCGTCCGGGGTCGCAAACAGCGGTCCGATGTCGACGTCGAACCCCAGATCGGCAAACGCCGAGGCAATCACCTTCTGGCCGCGATCGTGCCCATCCTGGCCCATCTTGGCGACCAGGATGCGCGGCCTGCGCCCATCGTTTTTTTCAAACGCCGCGCAGACACTGCGCACGCGCTCGACAGCCTTGCTCATGGCACCTGCCTCTGCCGTATACACACCTGAGACGGCCCGCGCCTCAGCGCGATGACGACCCCATACTTTCTCCATCGCCTCCGAGATTTCGCCCACGGTTGCCTTGGCGCGGGCCGCGGCGATGGCGCGCTCGAGCAGGTTGCCCTCCCCGCTCTCAGCCGTGGCGCCGAGCGCGGCCAGCGCGGCGGCGACGGCGGCGGGATCGCGCTCGGCCTTGAGGCGCTGCAGCTTGGCGATCTGACGGTCGCGCACGCCCTGGTTGTCGATCTTCAGGACTTCGATTTCAGCCGCATCGCCGACCCGGAACTTGTTGACGCCGACAATGGTCTGGGCGCCTGAGTCGATGCGCGCTTGCGTGCGGGCGGCCGCCTCCTCGATGCGCATCTTGGGAATCCCCGCGGCAATCGCCTTAGCCATGCCGCCGAGTGCTTCGACCTCGGCGATGTGGCTTTGTGCCCGGCGTGCCAGCTCATAGGTCAGACGCTCGAGGTAGTGACTGCCGCCCCACGGGTCGATGACGCGGCAGGTCCCGGTCTCCTGCTGGATCAAGAGCTGCGTATTGCGCGCGATGCGGGCGGAGAAGTCCGTCGGCAGCGCGATGGCCTCGTCCAGCGCATTGGTGTGCAGGGATTGGGTACCCCCGTGCGTGGCCGCCAGGGCCTCGATCGCCGTGCGCGTGACGTTATTGAAGACGTCCTGAGCCGTGAGGCTCCAACCGCTCGTCTGACAGTGCGTGCGCAGCGCCAGCGATTTGGGGTCGGCGGGACGCGCCAGCGCCTTGATGAGCTTCGCCCAGAGCAGACGCGCCGCGCGCATCTTGGCGATCTCCATGAAATAATTCATGCCGATCGCCCAGAAGAACGACAGCCGCGGCGCGAAGGCATCGATGTCGAGGCCGGCCGCCAGGCCGGCGCGCACGTATTCGACGCCATCGGCCAGCGTATAGGCGAGCTCCAGGTCGGCCGTCGCACCTGCCTCCTGCATGTGATAGCCGGAGATGGAAATCGAATTGAACTTCGGCATGTTCGCGCTGGTGTAGGCGAAGATATCCGAAATGATGCGCATCGAGGGTTCCGGCGGATAGATGTAGGTGTTGCGCACCATGAATTCTTTCAGGATATCGTTTTGAATGGTGCCCGCCAGCCGCTGCGGTGCCACGCCCTGCTCCTCGGCGGCCACCACGAACAACGCCAGCACCGGCAGCACGGCGCCGTTCATGGTCATGGACACGGTCATATCGGCGAGCGAAATGCCCGCAAACAGCGTGCGCATGTCGTAAATGGAATCGATGGCGACGCCCGCCATGCCGACGTCGCCTTTGACGCGGGGATGGTCGCTGTCGTAGCCGCGGTGCGTCGGCAGATCGAAGGCGACGGAGAGACCCTTCTGACCGGCGGCGATGTTGCGCCGATAAAAGGCATTGGAATCCTCGGCCGTGGAAAATCCTGCGTACTGCCGGATGGTCCACGGCTGGGTGACATACATGGTGGGGTAGGGTCCGCGCAGATAGGGCGCAATCCCGGGATAGCCGTCGAGAAAGTCGAGGCGGGCGCTGTCGGCGGCCGTGTAAGCCGACTTGACGGTGATGCCCTCGGGGGTGAGCCAGGGTTGCGCGCCACCGCCCAGTACATCCAGGCCACCGAGGGAGGCCTCGAGGGGGCGGGGGCGCGCGCGCGCCGCCAAACGGACTTGCGTGAAATCGGGTATCGAGCCCATGCCTTGCGCCTTATCCTGGGCCGCACGCGTGCCGGCCTCCGCCACCTGCCCGTTTCGGCCGGCCGCGCCGCATTTGGCCCGATCTGGCCGCGATTTGACCGTGGCTCGGCCGCACTCTTCGCCCTCAAATCTAGTGAAATTGGCTGGGCAAGACCAGGGGCCGCTTGTGGCCGGGGCTGGGCCCGCCGCCACCCGCGAGCGGGCAGCGTGTCCAAAGTGTCCAAGATCTCAGGTGTGCAAGATCTCAAGTGTGCAAGATCAAAGGGTCCAAGAGCAAAGTGTCCAAGAGCAAGGTGTCAAAGTGCAAAGCGTCCCGGCGGCGGGTGGGCCAGATCACCGCCGCGATTGCGGCCCCCCACATTAATCATCCCCACCAGGCCACCGATCCGCTTGCCCTTAACCTTGCGCTACCGCGCGCCGGGGCTGGGGCCAGCGCGTCAGGCGGCGCCCGCGGCGATACCGCGGCGCCCGCCCCACAGCTCCAGGCGGCCGCGTGCCAGAGCGGGGCGCGCCATTGGGCCCCGCTCTCGCGCTTTATCGCGCAAGAGGCGCGGATCGGTGCCTGGGCCGAACGCCGACCTCTCACCCTCATCCTCTATGAGTTCGTGCGCTTCGGCATCAAACAGGGCTGGGCCTCGCTGTTCGGCGCCCTGCTCTTGGCCCTGCTGATCGGCACCCACCTCCTCTATCCGAAAGGGGCCCCGCTCAGCCGCTACGACTTCTTGGTGCTCGCCGCCATCGCCCTCCAAGCGGTCATGCTCACCGCCAAGCTCGAGACCTGGGAGGAGGCCAAGGTGATCTTCATCTTCCACGTCGTCGGCACGGCGATGGAAGTGTTCAAAACTTCGGTTGGCTCGTGGATCTACCCAGAGGCCTCGCTATTGCGCATCGGCGGCGTGCCGCTCTTCACCGGCTTCATGTATGCCGCCATCGGCTCCTACATCGCGCGCTGTTGGCGCCTGTTCGATTTCCACTTCAGCCACCACCCGCCGCTCCCCCTGCTGGGCCTCTTGGGCGTCGGCATCTACGTCAATTTCTTTGCCCATCACTATGTGGCCGACATGCGCCTCGCCCTGTTCGCGGCGACGGCCCTGCTGTTTGGTCGCTGTTGGGTGTTCTTCAAAGTCTGGCGCCGCTGGCGCCGGATGCCGCTGCTGTTGGGCTTCACCCTGGTCGCGCTGTTCATTTGGTTTGCCGAGAATATCGGCACCTTCACGGCGGCCTGGATGTACCCCCATCAGCGGCACGGCTGGGCGCTGGTGCCCTCAAGCAAACTCGGCGCCTGGTTCCTCTTGATGATCATCAGCTACGCCCTGGTGGCGATGCTGAACCGACCGCAGCGGCCAGCGCCGGAGAACCAATGCGCCGCCGCGGCGCCCTGCGCCAAACCGGCGCCAGGGCAGCGCCGCGCCCTTAGTTCTCCTCCATCTTGAGGGCGGCGATGAACGCCTCTTGCGGGATCTCCACCTCGCCGAATTGGCGCATGCGCTTCTTGCCCTTTTTCTGCTTCTCGAGCAGCTTGCGCTTTCTGGTGATATCGCCGCCGTAGCACTTGGCGAGCACGTCCTTGCGCAGGGCGCGGATGGTCTCGCGGGCAATGATGCGCCCGCCGATCGCCGCCTGGATCGGAATCTGGAACAGGTGCGGCGGGATCAGCTCTTTCAGCTTTTCGCACATGGCCCGCCCACGGCTCTCCGCGCGCGCACGGTGAACGATGATCGAGAGCGCATCGACGGGTTCGGCATTGACCAGGATCGACATCTTGACGAGATCGCCCGGTTCGTAGCCGCTCAGGTGATAGTCGAAGGAGGCATAGCCGCGGCTAATGGACTTCAAGCGATCATAAAAATCGAACACCACCTCGTTGAGCGGCAACTCGTAGACCAAGAGCGCGCGCGCGCCTGCGTAGGTCAGGTTCTGCTGGCGTCCGCGACGGTCCTGGCACAGCTTCAAGACCGAACCCAAGTGCTCATCGGGCACCAAAATGGTGGCTTCGATCCAGGGCTCTTCGATGCGGTCGATCTGCACGGGGTCGGGCATGTCGGCCGGATTGTGCATTTCTAGACGGGTGCCGTCGTTGAGATACACATGGTAGATCACGCTCGGCGCCGTGGTGATGAGCTCGAGATTGAATTCGCGCTCCAGCCGTTCGGTGATGATCTCAAGGTGCAATAGGCCAAGGAAACCGCAACGAAAACCGAAGCCGAGCGCGGCGGAACTCTCGGTCTCGTAGGAAAAGCTGGCATCGTTCAGGCGCAACCGGGCCATGGCCTCGCGCAGGTCCTCGAACTGGGCGGCGTCAGCCGGAAACAGCCCGCAGAACACCACCGGCTGCGTCGGCTTGAAGCCCGGCAGCGCCGTGGCCGTGGGGTTCTTTTCATCGGTGACGGTGTCGCCGACGCGCGTGTCGGCCACTTGCTTGATGGCGGCGGTGAAAAAGCCGACCTCGCCCGGCCCAAGTTCGCTCAGCATCTCCTGCTTTGGACGAAAAATGCCGACGCGCTCGGTCTGGTAGTCCGCCCCCGACGACATCAGCTTGATCTTTTGGCCCTTCTTTAGGTAGCCATCGATCACGCGAACGAGCACGACCACGCCCAGATAGGCGTCATACCAGCTGTCGATCAGCAGTGCCTTGAGCTGCGCCTTCGCATCGCCGCGAGGTGGCGGCAGACGCTCGACAATGGCCTCGAGCACGGCGGCCACATTCTCACCAGTCTTGGCCGAAATGGGAATGGCGTTGGAGGCATCGAGCCCGATCACCTCCTCGATTTGCTGCTTGACCCGATCGGCATCGGCCGCCGGCAGGTCGACCTTGTTGAGAACGGGCAGGATCTCGAGGTCGTTTTCCAGCGCCTGGTAAACGTTGGCCAAGGTCTGCGCCTCCACACCCTGGCTGGCATCCACCACCAAAATCGCGCCCTCGCAGGCGGCAAGGCTGCGCGAAACCTCGTAGGCAAAGTCGACATGGCCCGGCGTATCCATCAGGTTGAGCTGGTAGGTCTTGCCATCCTTGGCCGGATAGTCGAGGCGAACGGTCTGCGCCTTGATGGTGATGCCGCGCTCGCGCTCGATATCCATGGAATCGAGAATTTGCTCCTTCATCTCGCGCAGCGAGACGTTGCCGCACAGCTGGATCAGCCGATCCGAGAGTGTCGACTTGCCGTGATCGATGTGGGCGATGATCGAGAAATTGCGGATTAGTTTGAGATCCGTCATGGCCGCGGTGCTTAGCATCGCGCCACGCTGGTTTGAACCGGCAAAGGCGCGCGCCCAGGAAAAAAATCACGAAGGCTCCCGCCGGCGCCCGGGTGCCTCCCCACCGGCGCCAATTTGTTGGCCTCGGCGCCCACCCCAGGCCCTCCTCCCCAAGCCCTTTTGTAGGATATCCGTGAGGCCCGGCCCCCGGCCACTGCGCCCCACTTCCGCGCGCTCAGGGGCCTTATTCCAACGAAAATAGAGATAAAGGCCGATCATCCGCGTTTTCTAGCGATTACAATCTGTCTGAAATTTGCGAAATGGGGAGCGCATGGCTTCCGTCCCCGCCCCTGCCGTTCGTGCCGAGTTCGCCCGCCGCTTGCGCGCGCTGCGCGCACAGCGTGGCTACGAACGGGCCCGGCATTTCGCCAAGGCGCTGGGGATCGAGGAAAACCGCTACACGCGCTACGAGCGCGCCGAGGTGGAACCCAATCTGACCCTGATATTCGAGATTTGCCAGAAACTCGCCGTCACGCCCAACGAACTCATGGGCTATGCCGAGGTCGGCGATGCCGGCAGGCCGGCGGGTCTCGGCGACGCCCCGCCGGCACTTCGCTCAGAGGCGCGCCCTGCCGGGGAGGCCGGGCCCCCCGATCTGCGCGCGCTCGCCTGGCAGCTCGCGACGGAGGCCGCCCACGTCAAGGCCGAGCTGCGCGGCAGCCCGCGAGCGGCGGCAGATCCGCTGCGCCTCGTGCGCGACACCGGCCGCCTCTACTCGCGCCTCGAGCAGGATCCCTTCGGCACGGTCGCCGAAATCGTCGATGATCCCGCGTTGCAAGACGGGGATGGCGAACGCAAGGTCAAGCTGGCGGCGCTGATTGAGGCCTATACCGCCGGCATGAGCGAGTAGCGGCCGTGGCGCTTTAGCTGCGGATCTCGCCACCGGTTGCCTTCTTCACCTCCGCCACCACCCTGGCGGCCACGGCCTCGATTTCCTCGTCCGTCAACGTCTTGTCGGTCGGCTGCAGCGTGACCTCCAGGGCCAGCGATTTCTTGCCGGCGCCGAGGCTTGCCCCCTCGAACAGATCGAACACGTTAACGCCCATAATGAGCTTCTTGTCCGCCGCCAGCACGGCCTTCACCACCTCTTGGGCAGCGACGTCGCGATCGAGCACAAAGGCGAAGTCGCGTCTCACCGCGAGCAGATCGGCAACCTTGAGGGCCGGCCTGGCAATTGCCTTTTTCTTGTCGCGCGGAAGGGCGTCGAGATAGACCTCGAAGGCCGCGGCCGGGCCGGCGACGTCGAGGGCGGCCAATACTTCAGGGTGGATCTCGCCGAAAGCGGCGAGCACGGTCTTCGGTCCCAAGCGCAGGACACCCGAGCGCCCGGGATGGAACCAGGCCGGGGCCGCGCGCGCGACCTGCGCCCGGTTGGCGTCAAATCCGAGACCCGCCAGCAGCGCCACGACGTCGGCCTTGGCCTCAAAAACGCCCGCCGTCTCCGCGGTCCCGGTCCAATGCCGGCCGGCGCCGGCCGGCACCGCGTTGCCCAGCCGCACACCGGATGCGACCATCGATTGGCCCTCAGGCGTGTCGTCGCGGTAGATCTGTCCCACCTCGAACAAGCCAACGTCGTTGAAGCCGCGATGCCGATTGCGTTGCCCCGCCGTCAGCAGGCCCGGCAGCAGACTCGGACGCATCGACGTCATCTCGCTCGAGATCGGGTTGGCGAGCTCGAGCGCAGGGCTTCCCCCGCCGAACTGGCGCGCCGCTGCCGCGGCAATGAACGACCAGGTAATGGCCTCGACCATGCCGCGCGCCGCCAGCTCGCGCCGCGCGCGGCGGACACGGCGTTGGGTCTGCGTCAGCAGCGCCCGCGCCACGCCATGCCGGCGCGGCATCGGTGCCGAGGGCACCTTGTCAAGACCGGCGATGCGGACCACCTCCTCGACCAGATCGGCGGTCCCGCCGACGTCAGGTCGCCAGCTCGGCACCGTCACCTTGAGGTTTTGAGCCTTGCCGGCAAGCGTAAAACCCAGCGCCTCGAGCGTACCGCGGATCTGCTTCTCGTCGATGACGATGCCGGCCAGCCTTTGCACGAGCTCAAGCGGGAAGTCGATGACGCGCTTGGCCTCGGGCGGGGCACCCGCGACCAAAGCCCGCGACGGCGTGCCGCCCGCCACCTCCAACATGAGCCGGGTAGCAAGATCGAGGCCGGGCTTGATGAAGGCCGGATCGACACCGCGCTCGAAGCGGTAGCGCGCATCGCTAACAATGCCGGTTTTACGGCCGGTGGCCGCCGTGCGCACGGGGTCGAAATAGGCGCACTCGATCAGGATGTTTTTGCTCGCGCTGGTGACGCCGGTGTCCTCACCGCCGAGAATGCCGCCCAATCCCAGCACGGCACGATCGTCGGCAATCACGCACATGCTGTCGTCCACGGCGTGCGTTTTGCCGTCCAGGCCGAGGAACGATTCGCCCTTGCGGCCAAGCCGGGCACGGATCGCGCCCTGGAGCTTATCGGCGTCATAGACGTGCAGCGGTCGGCCGCGGTCGACACTGATGTAGTTGGTAACATCGACCAGCGCGTTGATGGGCCGAAGGCCGACCGCGGTGAGGCGCTGCTGCAGCCAGGCCGGAGCGGAACCGTTGCTGACGCTGCGAAGATAGCGGCCGGCAAAACAGGCGCAGGCATCGGCGGCCTGGGGCGGAAACTCTAGTTCAATTTCGATCGGACACTTGAAGCTGCCTTCGACGCCGCTCGGCGCCCGCTCGGGCTTGAGCTTGCCGAGACCGGCGGCGGCAAGGTCGCGCGCGATACCCCTGACGCCGGTGCAGTCGGGCCGGTTCGGGGTCAGCTTCACCTCGATCACCGGATCGGCAAACCCCATGACCTCGGCAAAGCGCGTACCGATCCGCCCACCGAGCTCGGCTGGCAGTTCAATGATGCCGTCGCCTGCATCGGAAATTTCGAGTTCGGCCTCGGACACGAGCATGCCCGCCGAAACGATGCCGCGCACCGACCGGGCCTCGAGCGTCAGGTCCTTACCGGGTATGTAGCTACCGACCGGCGCGAAAACGCCGATCATACCTGTGCGCGCGTTGGACGCGCCGCACACGACCTCGACAACGCCGCTGCCGGTGTCGACCATGCAGACCTTCAACTTGTCGGCGTTGGGGTGTTGCTTGGCCTCGAGCACGCGCGCGACGGTAAAGGCCGCCAACTTGGCGCCGCGGTCCTCGACGCCTTCGACCTCCAATCCGACCGATGACAGCTTATCCGTCAACTCGGTAATCGAGGCCGAGGTCTCCAGATGATCCTTGAGCCAGGCGAGCGTGAACTTCATCTCGGCAAACCCAGGGCTAGCCCGACACACCGCCGGCGAGCGTCGGCACGTCGAGCGCGGCGAAACCGTAATGCTGCAACCACCTGAGGTCGGCCGAGAACATGTCGCGCAGGTCGGGAATGGCGTATTTCAGCATGGTAATGCGATCGAGGCCCATGCCGAAGGCGAAGCCTTGATAGCGCTGAGGATCGAGACCGCAGTTGGCGAGCACGTTGGGATGCACCATACCGCTGCCCAGGATCTCGAGCCACTGCCCTGGCTTGCCGATCGCCGCCGCGTCGATATCGACCTCCATGGACGGTTCCGTGAACGGAAAGTGCGAGGCGCGAAAGCGCATGCGCACCTCGTCGACTTCAAAGAACGCCTTGCAGAATTCTTCCAAGCACCACTTCAGGTGACCGAGGTGCGTGCTCTCGTCGATCACCAGGCCCTCAATCTGGTGAAACATCGGTGTATGCGTGGCATCGCTGTCGATGCGGTAGACGCGGCCCGGCACGATAATGCGGATCGGCGGCTTCTGGGCCAGCATGGTGCGGATCTGCACGGGACTGGTGTGCGTACGCAGCAACAACCGGGCTCCATCCGCCTTCGCCGGAAAATAGAAGGTATCGTGGTCCTGCCGTGCCGGGTGCTCCGGGGGAATGTTGAGCTTGGTGAAATTGAAGTCGTCCGTCTCGATGTCGGGCCCCTCGGCGATGGCGAAGCCCATGTCGCCGAAAATCTCGGCCACCTCATCGAACACCTGGCTTACGGGATGGATGCGCCCCTCCTGCAACGGCCCGGCGCGCACGGGCAGGCTGATGTCGGCGCGCTCGCTGGCAAGCCTGGCCGACAGTTGGACGCGGTCGAGTGCGGCTTTGCGGCCCTCCAAGGCCTCGCTCACCCGCTGCTTGAGACCGTTGACCGCCTGGCCGAAGCTCTTGCGCTGATCGGGCGCGAGCGCCCCCAACCGCCCCATGAGTTCGGCAACGCGCCCCTTACGGCCAAGCGCGGCGATGCGCGCCTCTTCCAGGGCCTTGAGGTCGCCGGCGGCGCCAATATCGGCGAGGAGCGCCTGCTCGAGCGCCGCAATGTCGATGTCCTGTGCCATTCGTGATCATCCAGGGCCGACGCCCGGCGCCCAATCTGCTGCCCAAGCCCGCGCGCAAGATGAGCGCGCGCGTAGCAGCCTTTAAGCCTGCCTCTTGCCCTTGCTCCCCGGCAGGCCGGCGAGACAAGACGGCTAGGCCGCACGCAACTGCGCGGCGGCTTGCTCGCACAGCGTCTTGAAACCGGCAGCATCCTTGACGGCGATGTCGGCCAGCACTTTGCGGTCGATGGCGATCCCGGCCTTGTTAAGGCCGTCGATAAATCGGCCGTAGGTCATGCCGTGTTCGCGCACCGCCGCATTGATGCGTTGGATCCAGAGCGCGCGGAAAGTGCGCTTCTTACGCTTGCGGTCGCGGTAGCCATACTGCATGGCCTTCTCGACCGCCTGTTTGGCGACCCGGATCGTGTTCTTGCGTCGGCCGTAGTAGCCCTTGGCCTTGTTCAGAACTTTCTTGTGCTTGGCATGGGCGGTGACGCCGCGCTTGACGCGTGCCATGGCAATACTCCGTCAGATCTCAGGATGCAGAGCCGCGCGTGGCGCCGCGGCTCAACGGTTGTAGGGCATGTATTTCTTGACGATGCGGGCATCGCTGTCGTTCAGCACCATGGTGCCGCGCGCGCTGCGCACGAATTTGGTCGTGCGCTTGATCATGCCGTGTCGCTTGCCTTGCGCCTGCGCCTTGACCTTGCCCGTGCCCGTCATCTTGAAGCGTTTTTTGGCACCACTTTTGGTCTTCAACTTGGGCATTTTGCTCTCCTCGATCGGCCGCGCGCGTGCCCTTCACCTGGACCCGGCAGCGCGGCTTGTTTGAAGCATGAAAAGCCGCCACGGCATGCCCCGCCGGGCGGCTTGCGGTGCTCTCATACGGCGATCGGCGATCGCGTGCAACGACTTTCCGCCAAGGTTCTATCCCCCTCGCAGGCGCCGGGGAGCGGCGTTCGTGATCGGGCACAGGCGGGCTTGAGCGCCCGGGGCTAACGCGGTGCCAGTATCATCACCATCTGGCGACCTTCCATGCGCGGCTCGGATTCGACCTTGGCGTGCGGCTCCGTATCGGCCTTGACGCGCTGCAGGACCTGCCAACCGAGTTCCTGATGGGAGAGCTCACGGCCGCGAAAGCGCAGCGTGACCTTGACCTTGTCGCCATCGTCGAAGAAGCGCTTCATGGAACGCATTTTCACGTCATAGTCATGATCGTCGATGCTAGGCCGCATTTTGATCTCTTTGATCTCGACGATCTTTTGCCGCTTGCGTGCCTCGGCGGCCTTTTTCTGCTCTTGATATTTGTATTTGCCGTAATCCAACACCTTGGTCACGGGTGGGTTGGCGTCGGGCGAAATCTCAACCAGATCGAGCCCCGCCGCCGTAGCACGCGCGAGCGCATCGGCAATCGGCACTACGCCTACATTATCGCCATTTTCATCGATCAATCGCACTTCGCGGACCCGGATGTCCTCATTCATCCGTGGACCAGCGGGCTCGCGCTCCGGCGCGGCCCTCATTGGGCGTCGTATTGGGCAGTCTCCTTCAATGGTTTGCGATCTCAAGCGGCCAAGCGTCGCACCCTGCACGGGGCGCGTGCGACTGGCACCCAGCCTGCGGGCTGACATTCGAAAAGAATAAGGCCCAAGTCAAGTATCCGGGCCAATTTACCCTCGGGGGCGGCTTAGCGCCAATGCTCGGCGATCCACGGCGTTGCCCGCACATGCTTGTACAACCGCTTCCAGGAGCTTTTGACCGGCCAATGCCCGTCGCGGGCCTCATCCGGATCGGGTTTGCCCGTAAAGGCCACGACCTTGGTGCCTTGCGGCAGCTTGGGGATCAGAAAGAAATTCAAGGGCCATCGCGGCAACAGGGAGTGCTTGAAACTGAGGCACCACGCGGGCGGCCAGAACACCATGTCCTTGGCCTCCCCAGAGATATACTTTTGCGAGTTCCGGTAGCGGGCCAGGAAGCGTTCACCGTCGCGGTTGAAGGCGTCAAAAATATAGGTCATGCGCCCCACCGGAAACCGGTAGACCGAGGTATTGCCGACCCGCAAATCGGGTTCCGACCAGTTCCTTGCCACGCAGTAGCGGCCGGGCTCGAAATCGAAAAACTCATCGAGCGATCCGGTGATAACCACGTCGAGATCGAGGAACAGGACGTCGCCGGCGAGGTCGAGCAGGGGGGCCTGCCACAGCGAAATCTTGCGCCAGCCCAACCACTGCACGCGCTCGGGAATATTGATCGGCGGTAGCGGCGCGGTGTCGACGCCGGGGTCGATGCCTTGCGGCCGGTCGGTGAAGCAAATGATGCGGGTCGGCCGCCGCGTATTGCGGCGGATCATGGAGGCCAACCTGTTGACATAGTCGACGCCGTACCGCGTGCCCCATTTCATGCAGAGAATGGTCTGTTGTTGCATCTAAATACCGCTCGTGAGCCTTGGGCTGCGCCCCGGGGTGGCGGGGAGATGATTTTGGCGGGAATGGAGGAGGCCGGGTCGCGCTGTCAAGGGGCCAGCACGGTCAAGGGGCCAAGGTGCCGGCAAACCGCTCGGCCAAGCGCGTCCCGAGCAGCCGATCGTAGACGGCAAGCGTCTGGCGCTGCAGCTCGCCCACCGAATAGTTGGCCGCCACGAACGCGCGCGCCCGCTGCCCCATCGCCCGGCGTGCGTCCTCCGGTACCGCCAGCGCGTGCCGGATCGCCTCGGCCAGCGCCACAGCGTCGCCAGGCTTGACCAGCCACCCTGTCGCCTCCTCCGCCCCGACCGCGGGCGGCGCAAGCACCGCCTCCGGGAGAGCCCCGATCTCAGAGGCGATGACGGGGCAGCCCATGGCTTGCGCCTCAACCGCCACGCGGCCGAAGCCTTCCGGTTCGATCGACACCATCAGGGCCAAATCCGCGCTGGCAAGACCGGCGGGCATGTCGTCGAGGTGCCCAACCAGGCGCACGCGCCCTTCCAGCTGGCCCGCGCGAATCTGTTCCTTGAGACCGACGGCATAGCCTGGGCGGGGGCCGGCATCGCCCGCAAGGACAAAAACGAGATCCTCACCCGCGCCCGCGCGCACGAGCAATCGTGCGGCCTCGATCACAACCGCCTGGCCCTTGAGGGGGGTCAGGCGCGCCGCGTGCAGGATGACGCGCTGCCCCACGGCGATCCCCCAACGCTGCCGCAACTGGGCGATGCGGTCCCCCACCACCGCCCCGGGCACGAACCGCGCGAGGTCCACCCCGCGATAGATCGTGGCGATGTCGCTTTCGGCTTTGCCATAGCGGCTTTTGATGGATCGCGCCGTATAGCCTGAGTTGGCGATCACCACATCGCCGCGCGCCATCACCCCGTTGTAGAGGTTTTTCAGTCGGCCCCGTTCGCGATAAGCGCCGTGGTAGGTAGTGACCAGCGGCAGGCCGAGGCTGCGCGCCGCCAACAAGGCGCTCCAGGCCGGGGCGCGGCTGCGCGCGTGCAGCAAGCTCACGCCTTCGCGTTCGGCGAGCGCCTTCAGCCTGCGCCCATTCCAAAGGATGCGCGCGGGATTTTTGCTGGCCGCCGGAAAGGTCTCAATCTCGCCGCCCGCGGCGATGATGCGCGCGGCCAGCCGGCCGCCACCGCTGACGACCAAGGCCCGACCTCCGGCTTTGACAATCGCTTCGGTCACCTCCACGGTGGTGACCTCGGCGCCGCCCGCGTCCAAATTGGGAACGATCTGCGCAATCGTCGGCCGTGCATCGGGCAAGGGTCGGGATCCCCTCAGGGCGCAAAAAAGGGCGCAAATCTTGCGCCGGTTCAAGCACGCAGATCCCCGCCAGCGCAAGCCTCGCGCACGCAAGCGCCGCGCCCGCGCCCCGAAAGGGGCCCAGAAAGCGCCCCAGCGCGCCCAGTTTGCCGCCAGGCCTTGGCATCGTTGGCGTCGGATGGACAAGGCGTGGACTTCAATGCCATAGGAAACCTCGCCCGGCCAACGCGCGCACTCGGGTTGCTCTTTTTTGCGGGCGCGGGGCCCATGCGGGGTACCTCGCGCTGCCGGCGTGCGCGCGGGGACTAAGTCAGCCTCCCAGGTGACGGATCGACAAGCACGGCTTGAGATGGACGCAGACGCTGAGCTTCGTGCCAAAATCGCCGCCGGCACCGCCGTCGTCGGCATCTATGGGCTGGGCTACGTCGGCTTGCCGCTGGCGCTCGCCATGTTCGCACGCAGCCGCTATCGCATCATCGGCTTTGATATCGACGTGCATAAAATCGAGAGCCTCAATGCGGGCCGCTCCTATTTCCGGCATTTGCCGTCGGCTGCGATCGCCCGCATGCTGGCATCCGGGCGCTTTGCGGCCACCACCGAGTTGGCGCGAACGCGCGAGGTCGATGTGGTGCTCATATGCGTGCCGACGCCGCTCAGCCGCCACCGCGAACCCGATCTGTCCTATGTGACCAACACGGTATGCTCCATCCTCGACTACGTGCATAAAGGTCAGCTGCTGGTGCTGGAATCGACGACCTATCCGGGGACCACGCGCGACCTCCTGACGCCGATCTATCAGCAGCGTGGGCTCGCACTCGGTCGCGATGTCTTTCTCGCCTACTCACCGGAGCGGGAAGATCCGGGCAACGCCGAGTTCGAGACCTCCACCATTCCAAAGGTCGTCGGCGGCGACGGCGAGGTCGCGCGCGATCTGGCGGTGTCTTTCTACAGCGCCTTTGTCGACAAGGTTGTGCCGGTGTCCTCCACCGCCTGTGCCGAGGCGGTCAAGCTGACCGAGAACATCTTTCGCGCGGTCAATATTGCCCTCGTCAATGAGCTCAAGCTCATCTACGCGGCGATGGATATCGATATCTGGGAAGTGATCGAGGCCGCCAAATCGAAACCGTTCGGCTATATGCCCTTCTACCCCGGTCCGGGCCTCGGCGGTCATTGCATCCCGATCGATCCCTTTTACCTCACCTGGAAAGCGCGCGAATACGGCATCTCCACCCGCTTTATCGAGCTCGCCGGCGAAATTAATACCATCATGCCGCGTCTCGTCGTCGAGCGGCTGGCGGAGGCCCTGGACCGCCGGCTGGGCCGACCCCTGTCGGGCAGCCGCGTGCTGATCATCGGCCTGGCCTACAAACGCAACATCGACGACCTGCGCGAGAGCCCCTCGCTCAGACTGATCGAGTTGCTGGAGGCACGCGGCGCCGAGGCCGACTATCACGACCCCTATATCGCCACGATCCCGAGCACGCGCGAACACGCCGGGCTCGCCGGTCGCACCTCGATTGCGCTCGCGCCGGCCGTCGTTGCCGGCTACGAGGCGGTTCTAATCGCCACCGATCACGATGGCATCGACTACCCCGCCCTGGTGGCAAACGCCAAGCTGGTGATCGATACCCGCAATGTCTGTGAGCGCTCAGGGATTCGCGCCGCCAACGTCATCAAGGCCTAACGGCAATGACCGCGGCGAACGAGACAGTCGCGTTTCTGGATGTCGGCGCCGGAGCCGAAGCGCGCCGCATCGCCTACCTCAAGTCCGCAGGTAACGACGCCCGCCCAGGCGTCATGTGGTTCAGCGGTTTTCACTCGGAGATGGCGAGCACCAAGGCAGCAACCGTGGCAGCTTGGGCCAAGAGCCAAGGGCTTTCCTGCCTGCGCTTCGACTACTCCGCGCACGGTCGCTCCGCCGGGCGGAGCGAGGACGGCAGCATCAGCCGCTGGCTCGAGGAGGCTCGGGCAGTTTTCAGCGCGTTGAGCCGGGGCCCACAGGTGCTGGTTGGCTCCAGTATGGGCGGCTACATCGCGCTACTGCTGCTGCGTGCGCTGCTGGCGCAGGCCAGCACTGAAGCAGCGCGCATCAAGGCCTTGGTGCTGATCGCGCCGGCCTGGGACATGACCGAGCTCCTGTGGACAAACCTGCCGGCAAGCGCCCGTCAGACGATCGAGGCGACCGGCGTCTATCTGCGCCCCTCCCGGTATGGGGACGGCCCCTATCCGATTACGCGTCGGTTGATCGAGGACGGCCGGCAGCATCTGATCGCGAGCGCACCGTTCGATCCGGGGCGGCCGCTGCACATCCTGCATGGCCTGCAGGACCCCGATGTCCCATGGGAACACACCCTCGACCTCGTGGCTCACCTCGCCGGCGACTGGGTGCAGGTCTCGGCGGTCCCCGACGGCGAGCATCGCCTATCGCGGCCGCAGGACCTGGCTTTGCTCTTGGAGATCATCGGCCACCTGACCCGCGCGCCGGATCCAGCGGCGCCTTAGCGCGGCACCAGGTCGGCGGCGCGCGGAGGCGCCAATCCCTCGGCGAGGGCCCGCCAAAGCGCGGCCGGACCGACCGCGGCCGCCAGGCTCTCGGGCACAATCCACAAGGCATAGTCCGCCAGGATGAGCCCGTCATCGCAAACGAGGCGCCCGCGCTCCAGGCGACAGCTCGAATCGGCGACGACCTCGAGGCCCCGCCGGCGGTCGTGTTTCAGGATGTGCAAATCAACAGGCTGCAGATAGCCGGGCAGGCCTCCGAGATCGATAGCGCGGAACACGCAGGCGAGTTCGTTGCGGCAGGCCCCGGCGCGACCGCCCCAGGTGTTGGCGAAGCCCAAAGCGCGTCGGCCCGGGAAAAAGCGGGCCGAAAGCTCAGGCCCGCGACTGACGTAGCAGCCGTCGGGCAGGCACAAGATCGGATCGGCTGTCGGATGGCCGCGGCGAATGCCATAGCTCCCGGGCGCCATCCACAGGAGAACCGTGACCCGCGTATCCTGCAACCGTCGCGGTGGCGAGGAGCCAGCCTCACCCCGCGGCCAACGTGCCACCGGGGCCGTCGCGTGCGGCGCGCCGTCCGGCACCGCATCCCCGGGCTCCATCGCGATTTTTTGCCCGGAGATTTGTGCTCCAGACACGGCGGCGGGACCCGTAGGCACTGGCCTCTCGGCGATGGCTTGAAGCGAACGCGCCGAGCCGTGCGGGGTGAAGCCAAAAATGGCGCAGGCGGAGGCGGCAAAAAGGGCGATCTGCGCCCGGCGAGCCCATCCCAGCATGCCCCACCCCCCGCGATCGTCTCGCTCGTGAACCCGCCACCGCCGGCCGACGTCGGCCCGTCCTTAGAGTTGTGCGCGGCCTTTGCGGCAAAAAGCGGGAGCGCTGACGCAAAGGCTCATCGCCCCGGGTCAACCGGTGAGCAGGGACCGCAAGCCCTCCCGGTAGCTGGGATAAAGCAGCTGGACCGCCAGCTCCTGGCGAATGCGATCGTTGCACACGCGCCGGCTTTCTGACCAGAAACTGGCCGCCATGCCCGTCATCTCTGCCTGCTCGAAGGGGATTTCCGGAGGCGCGGCCAACCCTAAGAGCTCGGCGGCATAGGCAACCACGTCCTGCGGCGGCGCTGGTTCGTCGTCGCTGACGTTGTAGATGCGATGGCCGGTGTCGGTATCGATCGCCGCCGCCAGCGTCCGTGCGATGTCGTCGACGTGGATGCGATTGAAGATCTGCCCGGACTTGATGATGCGGCGCGCGCTGCCGCCGCGCAGGTTGTCGAGCACGCTGCGCTGCGGCCCGTAGATGCCGGCGAGGCGGAAAATTTCGACGCGCCGCCCGGCCTCCTGACCAAAGGCCAGCCAGGCTTGCTCGGCCTCGAGCCGGCGCAAGCTCCGTTCCGAACTCGGCCGCGTCGGGCTCGTTTCATCGACCCAGGCTCCCTGGCAGTCGCCGTAGACGCCCACGCTCGACAGGTAGCCGACCCAGGCCAGCTGCGGCAGCTCGGCCAGATCGTGGCGGTAGTGCCGCAGCACCGCGTCGCCCTCGAGATCGGGCGGGATACTGACAAGGACGTGGCTGGTGTCGTTGAGCGCGCGCTTGACCTCGGGGGACGCCCGATCGCCCGCGTAGGCCACGAGCGCCAGGCCCGGCAACGGTTGGGCGGCGTCCGGCAAAGAGCGTCTGGTTCCGGCGCATCTGATGGTGCGCGGGGCCAATCGGCGGAGCAGCGCCTCGGCCGTATAACCACATCCGAAGCAGAAGAGCCGCATCAGCGCGCCTCCGCGGCCCATTCTGACTGCACGGCGCTATCAGGCTCGCGCCCGCTGTGCTGCGCACGGGCCTCAGACCACGCCTCGGTGCTGGCAAGTTGCTGCAGGGCCCACACCGCCATGGCGCGGACCAACGCCGAGCCGTCGTCGAGCAAGGCCTCCACCAGCGGGATCAAACCCTGATCGCGGGAATTGCCCGCGGCGATCAGGGCATTGCGCACGACCCGGTCGCGCCCGGTGCGCTTGACCGGCGTGCCGGCAAAGCGCTTGCGAAAGGCAGCATGGTCGAGCCGCAACAGCTCGGCCAGCGGCATGGACGCGGCGCCGGCCAGCGCCGCCAGCCGTGTCGCCTGCGCTGCCACCGCGAACTTGTTCCAGGGGCACACGGCCAGGCAATCATCGCAGCCGAACACGCGATTGCCGATCGGCCGCCGGAATTCCGCGGGAATGTGGCCCTTATGCTCGATGGTTAGGTAGGCGATGCAGCGGCGGGCGTCGAGCTGATAGGGCGCCGGGAAGGCCGCGGTCGGGCACACATCGAGGCAGCGCCGACAGCTTCCGCAATGGTCGACCTCGGCGGCATCGGCCTCGAGCTCGGCCGTGCTCAGGATCGCCCCCAGAAACAGCCAGGAGCCGAAATCACGGGACACCAGGTTGGTATGCTTGCCTTGCCAGCCGAGGCCGGCCGCCTCGCCCAGCGGTTTTTCCATCAGTGGGGCGGTGTCGACAAAGA
Source organism: uncultured Alphaproteobacteria bacterium (assembly GCA_963770295.1). Lineage (GTDB taxonomy): Bacteria > Pseudomonadota > Alphaproteobacteria > Rhizobiales > Hyphomicrobiaceae > AWTP1-13. Next base: position 172,572 of record CAVYPA010000008.1, on the reverse strand, counting down.
CCTTGACCTCGGCGCCGCTCTCCGCCGCCAGTAGGCCAGCGACGCGTTTGAGCCCCGATTTGACGACGTCATGATAGTCCTTGCATTGTGCATAGCAGGAAATCACGCCGTGCAACGGCTCGGCCAGGGCCGCCAGCGGATCACTTTGCGGAGCATAGTTCATGCCAAGCATGATGATCGAACGGGCATCCGGCCACATCTTCAAAGGATGGCCGCGACGGTCGGCGGTGGTGGCCATCCAGGCCATGTCGCCGTGACGTCCAGCCTCGAGAAACTGCTGCAGCCGTTGGCTGGCGAGGGCATCGATCGCCGCCGGCGTGGTTACGCGCGCAACGTCGAATCCTGCCGCGCGTGCCTCCCCCAGCAGGCGCTGTTTCAGGGTCTCGGTCATGCCCCTCGTCTCGCTTCTCAGCTGCGGCGCAGGATAGCGATGCAGCCTCGCCACAACCAGCACCAAATCCCGGGCCATGTGCTTGAGAGGGCGGAACGCCGCGGCTACTGGAGCAAGACCAGCGCAGGTCTCGGCGCCGCGGACATCATACAGGGTAGGACCGGATGGCATTTTGGCAGGTGATCGTGCTCGGCCTGATCGAAGGCGTGACCGAATTTATTCCGGTCTCCTCGACCGGCCATCTGTTGCTTGTCGGCCATTTCCTGGGCTTTGAATTGCCCGGCAAGACCTTCGAGGTCCTCATTCAACTGGGTGCAATCCTGGCCATCGTCTCGGTTTACGCCTCCAAGCTGCTGCGGCTTGCCTTGAACTTTGCCAGTGATTCTTCGACGCGGCACTTCCTCATCGCCATCATCGTGGCATTCCTGCCAGCGGCGGTGATCGGCGCCGCCGCCCACAAGTACATCAAGACCTATCTGTTCGCCTCGCCCTGGCTCGTCTGCGCCACCTTGATCGTGGGTGGCGTGATCCTGCTTGCCGTCGACAGGATGCGCATCGAGCAGCGCTATCACAGCGTCATGGACTATCCCCTATCGTTGGCCTTTTTGATCGGTCTCGCGCAATGCCTCGCCATGATTCCCGGCGTGTCGCGCTCGGGCGCCACCATTGTCGGGGCCTTGCTGCTCGGCGCCGACAAGCGCTCGGCCACCGAGTTCTCGTTCTTTCTGGCGATGCCGACGATGGCGGGAGCCTTCGCCTTCGATCTTTACAAGAATATCCACGAGCTGACGCCAGACGACGTGAAGAGCATCGCCTTGGGCTTCTTCGTGTCCTTCCTCGCCGGCGTGCTGGTCGTGCGCTATCTTGTGGATTTCGTGGGTCGGCACGGATTTGCGCCCTTCGCCTGGTGGCGCATCATTGTCGGCGGCATGGGTCTCGGCGCCCTCGCCGTGCTGGGCTGATCGGCAACACCAAAGCGCTTGCGCCCTGAGGTTCACGCCGCGTGCGACGCCGCCGGCGCGGTCAACACCGCATAAAGCGCGGTGCGATCCTTTGACGATCTCAGCTTCTCGATGGTGGAGGGCTCGCGCAACAGGCGCGAAATGCGCGCCAGCGCCTTCAGGTGGTCGGCCCCCGCGTGCTCGGGTGCCAACAACAGGAAGATCAGATCGACATTCTGGTCGTCGAGCGCACCGAATTCGATGGGCTGGGTCAGCCGTGCAAACAAGCTGACGATGTTGGTGAGACCCGCAACTCGGCCGTGCGGAATGGCAATGCCACGGCCAATGGCCGTCGAGCCGAGACGCTCGCGTTGCAGCAGCGTCTCAAAGATCTGACGCCCGTCCACGCCGGTTAGTTTGGCCGCCTCCTGGGCCAGCTCCTGCAGCGCCTGCTTTTTGCTCTGCGCTTTCAGGGCCGGGAAGACAGCTTCGCGGGTTATGAGGTCACCAAGCTCCATTTGCTCTCTCGCGACACGGGGTTACCCACGGCACGTTCATGCCTCATCGGTGCCGTCGCCCGAAGGTTTCGTCCTGTCTCTTGATGCGCCTGTTCCTCGATACGGACGCGTCATCCCCTGCCGGCCGGGAGGGCCACAGACCGACGGCCTCGCGAAAATGTTTTTTCGGAGGACGTCACCTCGTCTTATTGTCCGGGGCTCCCCGTCTCGCCTTCAATAGCCTGTACACCGGAGTTTGCTTGCGCTTTGCCCGGCCACAGACCAGCACGTTGCCCGGATGACTGAACCTTGTTCTTACAGCTCAAGGGCTTCAAATCGGTCGGGACCGTAGTGCAGGCGCCCAGAGCTGTCAAATGTCGCCGACACACTTTCTATTGCAGCATCTGACACGGGCGATGGCCACCTCCGAGCCGGGGGTTTGCGGAGCCCGCTCCACCCCAGCAACCGCCGCAAAGGCCTGCCCCAAAAGCCGCCCCCCAAAGCGCCCCCCAAAGCGCCCCCGAGTGCGTCGGGGAGGCGGTCTGCGGCACCCCAACTCGGAAACGGGATTGCGGCCTTTTCTGGGCGTCGCAGGGCGCGGATGGGGACCAAGGGGGACCAACACAAGGGGAGACAAAACAGCGGCTGGCAGCGGTCACGGGCCTGGTCACAGGCCTTAGGCGCCAGCCCCGAGCCGGACCGCCATTTGCTTCTCGCGCCGGCGCTGCACCGAGGAGGGGATGCGCAGGGCTTCGCGGTATTTGGCCACCGTGCGGCGCGCAATATCGATGCCGTCGCGCTTCAGCTGCTCCACAATCTTATCGTCGGACAAGACGGCCTGGGCCGTTTCCGCCTCAATCATTTGGCGAATGCGATGGCGCACCGCTTCGGAAGAATGCGCCTCCCCTTCGGCCGCGGCGGAGGCAATGGCGGAAGTAAAAAAGTACTTGAGCTCAAACACGCCCCGCGGCGTGGCGACATACTTGTTCGAGGTGACGCGGCTGACGGTCGATTCGTGCATGGAAATGGCATCCGCCACCGTTTTCAGGTTGAGCGGTTTCAGGTGCTCCACGCCGTGGCTCAAAAAGCCGTCCTGCTGGCGCACGATTTCCTCGGCCACGCGCAAAATCGTGCGCGCCCGTTGATCGAGGCTCTTCACCAACCAATTGGCGTTCTGCAGACATTCGCTCAGGTAGTCCCGATCCTTCTGCGATCCGGTCGTGTTCGAGACGACCGCGTAATAGCTGCGGTTGACGAGCACGCGGGGCAGCGTGTCGTTGTTGAGCTCGACCGTCCAACTGCCGTCACGCGCGGCCCGTACGTACACGTCCGGCAGCACCGGCTGAATTTGCACCGTTCCGAACTGGAGGCCGGGCTTGGGATTGAGACGCCTGATCTCGGCGATCATTTCGGCGAGCTCTTGCGCATCGACGCCAACTGTCCGCTTCAGACCCGCAAGGTTGTGACTGCCGAGCAGATCGAGGTGCGCCAGCAGCTTGGCAATCTGCGGATCGTAGCGGTTCTGCTCGCGCAGTTGCAGCGCCAGGCATTCGGCCAGCGTGCGCGCGAAGACGCCCGGCGGATCGAACTGCTGCAGCGTCGCCAGCACGGCGTTGATCAGCGAGCACGGCGCGCCCAACCTGTCAGCCAGTTCGTTCAAATCGCCGACGAGGTAGCCCGCCTCATCGAGCATATGGATCAGGTGTGCGCCGATCAACCGCTCGGCGGGATCGGCCAGCGTCAGGTTGAGCTGCTCGGTCAAGTGCTCCACCAGCGACCCACTCGTGGCCACGAAGTTGTCGAGGCCGACCCCGTTGCTGTCAAAGGCATTGTTTGTGCGCGGTCGCAGCGACGCCCAGGCGGAGGGCTCGGGCTCCGCCCCGTTGCGCTCTTGGCCTGGCGTGCCACCGTCGGAGACCTGCGCCCTGCCGGTCAGGGTATCGGTGCCATAGTCGCCCTCGCCATAGCCGGCCGACCAGCCCTCGTCGTGCTCCGGATCCGCGCTCGCCGCATCCGCCGACCCGGCCACCGCCGGCGCTTCGACGGGCGGCTCTTCGCGCTCCAGCAGCGGATTGCGCTCGAGCTCGGTCTCAATGAAGGAGCACAGTTCGATGTTGGAGAGTTGGAGCAGACGAATGGCCTGCTGCAGCTGGGGGGTCATGACCAGCTGCTGGCCCTGTCGCAACTCCAACTTTGGCGAGAGCACCATTAATTACGACCCCGATCGTCGCCAGACGTGGCACGGGGTTGAGCTATACGCCATAGGCCATTAATCGAACATGTCCCCCAGGTACACACGGCGCACGTCTTTGTTGGCTATGATTTCGCGAGGGTTACCGTGCGTTAAAACCTGCCCATCGTAGATAATGTACGCGCGATCCACCAGACTGAGCGTCTCGCGGACGTTGTGATCGGTGATCAGTACGCCAATCCCGCGCGCGGTGAGTTGCCGCACCAGCTGTTGGATGTCGCCGACCGCCAGCGGGTCGATGCCGGCAAACGGCTCGTCCAGCAGCATGAAGGAGGGACGCGTGGCCAGGGCACGGGCAATCTCGCACCGGCGCCGCTCACCGCCCGAGAGCGCCAGCGAGGGGGACTTGCGCAACCGCGTGATGTTGAATTCCTCAAGCAGACTTTCCAGCTGCTCCTTGCGCCGCTTGCGCACGGGCTCGACCAGTTCGAGCACCGACATGATGTTCTTTTCGACGGTCAGGCCTCGAAAAATGGAGGCTTCCTGGGGCAGATAGCCAATGCCAAGGCGTGCGCGGCGGTACATCGGCAGCCAGGTCACATCGCGGCCGTCGAGCGTAATGCGGCCCGCATCGGCCGGCACCAACCCCGTAATCATGTAAAACACGGTGGTCTTGCCGGCGCCGTTGGGGCCGAGCAGGCCCACCGCCTCACCCCGCGCCGTTGCCAGGCTCACGCCCTTGACCACCATGCGGCCACGATAGCTTTTTTGCACCAATTCGGCGGTGAGCCAGCCTTGCCGGCCACCGACGTGGTCGAGACCGTCCCGCTCCTCGCCGTGCCCGTTGAAAGAGGGCACCTGCCGCCGGGCGGGCACCGGCGCGCGACGATCGTTCTTGCGAGAACCAAACGCAAACAACCGCATGGGCCTATTCGCCTCGCCGGCTCGGTTCACTGGCGCTCGTGTTCGACTGCCAGCCCTCGCCGATCTTGCCTGGAAGATTGGGCAGGACCTTCTTGCCCACCTCCTTGGCCCGATCCTTGGTATCCTTGGGATAGAACAGCAGACACTGCTTGCCAGCTGGGCACGCCCGTTTGCTTGGGTCGGTGTCCGCGCTCGTCTTGGCCGCCTCCGAGGGCGGCGGCGGCGCACTCACGACGGGCGCAGCCCCGCCTGCGGCCTCGTTTTCGACCTCGAATCGATACATGCCGGTCGTCAGGTCGATCTTGAGCCGCGGCCCTTCAGCCACATCCTTCCCGCGCGTGACGACGACGCGCCCGCCCATCAAGACCGTATTGGCCTTGACGTCGAAGGTCGCCCAGTCGCCGGTGGCCGTCTGGCCGTCCTTGGAGGTTATGAGCACTTTTTGCTTGGCCTCGATGCGCACGAGCTGGGCCGGCGCCTTGTCGCCGGTCTTGTCGGTGGTCTTGTCGCTCGCCGGGCCGCCCCCCAATCCCAGTCCGCTCTGGCCCGAGTAGAAGGCCACGAGCTCGACCGTGCGCAGGACAAATTCACCCTGCTGCGCCCGCACGTTGGTGTGGAAGATCGCCTGCCGCACGGGGTCGTTCACATCAAGGCTCTCAGCTTCGATGTCGATCGGCGCATTGGGGTCGGTCTTGAAGGAGCCGAACAGTTGTTCCTGCACGGCCGCGGCCGCCTCGGTACCGGCCGTCTTGGGCTTGGCCGGCGCGGCCTTGGCCTCCGTCTGGTAAAAGGTCGCCGTAATCCGACCCGGCGCCTGCGCACCGTCGGCGGGAGCATCGAGGCGGCTCTTGCCCGCTTTCCGGTCGACGAACATCCGGCGCCCGTTGAGCACGTTGCGGGCCTGGTTGACCACCACGCCACCCGTAAAAAGTGCCGTGTCGGCCTTGGCGTCGAAGTCAACCTTTTCGCTCGTCACGCGCCGATCCCCACTGGCGGTGATCACGGCGCCGTTGCTGGCCACGAGCCGCGACAGCCGTGAGGCCTGCTCGTCGGGATTGGGCGGACCGCTCAGTTGCGCACTTGCCGCCTTGCCCTCGTAGGTGACGGTGAGCTCGGGCGATTTCAGGGTGGAGTCACCCTGCGTGGCCGTGACGCTGCCGGTAAACCGCGCCGTCTTGGAGGCGTCATTGACATCGAGCCGATCGGCGTTGACCTCGATCGGTTGGCGCGCGTCGCGACCGAACCCGCCCACGCCCTGCCCGCCGCTGCCGACCAAACGCACGATGACGTTGCCTTCGAAGGTGGCCTGCTGGGTGTCGGTCTTCAGGTTCATGCCGGCCGAGCGGACATTGCCGGCGGCTGTACTCGCCGTCACCGGTTCTTTCGAGACGACGCGGTGCTCCTTCATGGTGATGGTGGCGCGCGACAGGCGCGCGGCCATGCCGTTGCTGGTGTCGATCTCGATGCCATCATAAAGCTCAAGCTGGCTGTTGGCATTGTCCAACAGTCCATGCTTGGCCTTGAGCTTGGTGGTGACGTTGTTGCTGCGAATGAGGTCGCCGTCGACGTCGATGAGCTTGATGGGCGCCTGCTGCCGGTTGAACTCTACCACCGCCCGCTTGGCGCGCACCTGATAGCGCCCACCGTCCTTTGTCACCCCGAAATAGCTGGGGTTCTTCATGGTCAAATCGTCGGCCGTAAGCTCGACCTGACCGAGGTTGAGCCGTCCCGGGCCGATCTTCCAGGCGGTATTGAGGGCGATGAGGTAGACCGCCGCTGCCCCCAGTGTCACCACCGGCAGGGCAATGCGCAACGCCCGCACCAATAGGCTGTGCCGGCGCGCGCTGCGGAAGGCGCGGGCGCGATCCAAGAAGTCCTTGCGACGCAGGCCCAAGGCCTGCCGGCCCGTCTCGGCCGCGCATTTCAAACGTTATGGCCATGGCTGACCTACCGCGACGCGGCAGACGGCTCCCCACTGCAGCGAGTTGCGCACAAGTTGGCGATCAATTTGGGTGATATTGGGACCCCTGGCAAGCCGCCCAAAAGGCGGTGGAGGACGGACCTAATGGGCAAATATCTCAAGGTCTTCAAAGCCGGCCAGGTCGAGCCCGGCCCGCACCGGCAAAAAGCGGAAACAGGCTTCAGCGAAGCCCATCCTGCCCTCCCGCTGCAGCATCAGATCGAGCTTGGCCTTCAGGGCATGCAGGTAGAGCACATCGTTGGCCGCATACTGTTTTTGCTGGTCGGTCAATTTCTCGGCCGCCCAGTCCGAACTCTGCTGATGCTTGGAGAGCTCAACCCCCAAGAGCTCGCTGCATAGGTCCTTGAGCCCGTGCCGGTCGGTGTAGGTGCGCACCAGCTTGGAGGCGATCTTGGTGCAATAGACGGGTTCGGGTGCAACTTTGAGGTAATGCGCAAGGACGCCCAAGTCGAAGCGCGCAAAGTGGAAAATCTTCAACACGGCGCTGTCCGACAACAACGCCTTCAGGCGCGGGGCTGACCAGTCCTTGCCGTCGAATTGCACGAGATGGGCATCGCCATCGCCCCCCGAGAGCTGCACGAGGCAAAGGCGGTCGCGCAAGGTGCGCAGCCCGAGCGTTTCCGAATCGACAGCCACTGCCCCCGCAAAACTGACACCGGCAGGCAAATCGTTCTTGTGAACCTTGATGCTCAGCTGTCCCTCCGGCTCACGGCAAACGTTCGGCGCAAGAATGGTCTACGCCGCACCCCCTACCCCCGTCAATTCGCGGGCCGTCCCGCGCCAACCGTCGCCGGCGGACTCAAACCCAACCGGGTGGCGGCACGACCGCGGCCACCTCAGAACGGATAGTGCCTCGGTCCCGACTGGATGGTGATCCAGCGCAGCTCGGTGAACTCATGGATGGCGGCCTTGCCGCCGAAGCGGCCGTAGCCTGAAGTCCTTGACGCCGCCAAATGGCATCTGTGCCTCGTCATGCACGGTCGGCCCATTGACGTGGCAGATGCCGGTCTCAAGGCGCCGCGCCACCCGGAAGGCCCGATTGACGTCACGGCCAAAAACCGCCGCCGAGAGCCCATAGGGAGTATCATTGGCGATGCGCACGGCCTCATCCTCACCCTTGGCGCGCACCACCACCGCCACGGGACCAAAGGACTCTTCGTGATAAATGCGCATCTGGGGGGTGACGTGGTCGAGCACGTGCGCGTTGATCAGTGTGCCGTTGACGCTGCCACCCGCTAGCAGCCTGGCCCCCTTGGCAACCGCGTCGAGCACCAGCGCGGTGACGCGCTCGGCAGCGGAGCGGTCGACCAGCGAGCCGAGCACGGCCGCACCCTCGCGCGGGTCGCCGACCGACAGGGATTTTGCTTTCGCGGCAAAACGCGCGACGAAGGCATCGGCGATGGTCTCGTCCACCACAATGCGTTCCGTTGACATACAGATCTGCCCCTGGTTGGCAAAGGCGCCGAAGGCGGCGGCCGCCACGGCGGCCTCCACATCGGCGTCATCGAGAACGAGCAACGGCGACTTGCCGCCCAACTCCAAAAGCACGGGCTTCAAGTGTTCGGCGCAAAGCTTGGCGACGATCTTGCCGACCTTGGAGGATCCCGTGAAATTGACGCGTCGCACGGCCGGGTGCGCAATCAAGGCTTCGACCAGGGCGCCGGCATCGCGCGGCGCATTGCTGAGGACGTTGACGACGCCTGGGGCGAAGCCGGCATCGCGCAGGACGCTGCCAATGGCGCGGTGCGTGCCTGGACACATCTCCGAGGCCTTGAGGATCACGCTGTTGCCGCAGGCAAGCGGCATGGCGATGGCACGTACGCCCAGAATTACCGGCGCGTTCCAGGGCGCGATGCCGAGCACCACCCCGACCGGCTGCCGGTAGCCCATGGCGAAGCTGCCGGGGACGTCGGAGGGGATCACCTCCCCAGAAATCTGCGTGGTCATGGCCGCCGCCTCGCGTAGCATGCCCGCGCCCAGCATGCAGTTGAAGCCGGCCCACATGGCCGTGGAGCCGGTCTCCGCGCCCATCAGGGCGGCAAACTCGGCGGTGCGGCCTTCAAGCAGATCGGCGGCCTTGTTGAGGAGCGCGCGGCGCGCACCCGGTGGCGTCTGTGACCAGGCCGGGAAGGCCAAGGCCGCTGCATCGGCGGCACCCCGCGCATCCTGGAGCGAGGCCGCCGCGGCGCGCGAGGCAACCTCGCCCGTGAGCGAATTAAGCCGGTCGAAGGTGGCGCCGCCCGCGGCCTCCCGGTCGTCATTCTCAATCAAAAGGGGGACCTCGAACATGGGGCTACTCCGCGATGGTCGGTCGGCGGCCGCGGCAAAAGGCGTCGCCAGGACGCCGCCGTTGGTGAGATCGGCATAGGCAAGGGCGCCGCCGAGATAGGCCTGCTGCACGGCGGGCTCGCTCTTGAGCCGGGCGGCGCTGCCTCCACCAACGATGCGACCGTTCTCCATGAGGTAGCCCCGGTCGGCAATCGCCAGGCTCTGGCGCGCATTCTGCTCAACCAGCAGGATGCCGACGCCGAGGCTGCGAATGCGCTCAAGCGCCTGGAATAGCTCCTTGCACAGCATCGGCGCCAGGCCGAGCGAGGGCTCATCGAGCAGCAGCACGCGCGGATCCGACATCAGGGCCCGGCCGATGCCCACCATCTGCTGCTCACCACCGCTCATGGTACGGACGATCTGTCGCTGGCGCTCGGCCAGGCGCGGAAATAAAGCCAGGACCTTGCTCAGGCTTGTCGCCGTGGCGGCGCGCGCACGGCGGCTGTAGGCCCCGAGCAGCAGGTTCTCCCGGACATCGAGCTCGGCGAAGATGCCTCGGTCCTCGGGCACGAGCACCAGCCCTCGTTCGACGACCTCGTGCGGCGGCAGGCCGGCGAGCTTAAGGCCGTCGAGCGCGATGCGTGCTCCGGGGACGTGCGCAACCATCCCGCCCAAGGCCTTGAGACATGAGGACTTGCCGGCACCGTTGGCGCCCAAGAGCACGACGATTTCGCCGTGGCGCACCGAGAAAGCGGCATCCGCAAGGGCAAGGTGTTTGCCGTAGCGCACCGACAGCCCGGCAACGTCAAGCATGCTCCTCCCCCATTGCAGCCCGCAAGGGCGTTGCGTCCAACCCCCGGCACAGCTTGCGCACAGCCGCCCCAATCTGGCGACCCAATCTAAAGGCGGTCAGCAGTCTTGGGGTCAAGCGCGAGCGTGGTCATTACCTAATGGCTGGACGCCGCCGCGCCGGTCCAACTCGGGAGGAAGTTGACCCGATTAGGTAATCGGCCCGAGCGTTTCTAGGGGAGATACCTGGTTTTCGGAAAACCGTAGCCTCGCTAGGTTGAGCGTGCTCTCTGGGGCTGCCTGAACCCTCGAGAGTGCTTCCCACAGCAGTAGTTGGCCTGGCTCTGATCTGCCCTCCCCCCTAAACAGATCAGAGCCATTTTCTTTTTTTGGCCACTGCTGGCACTTTCCCCCGTGGCCAACTTTCTCAGGCTCTTGACTAAGACTAGGCGCGCCGACTTGCCCGCTGACTTGCCCGCTGAGCGCCAGCCATCCAGCGCAGCCCAACATCAGCGCAGACCTGGCGCCGGCTTGTGCGGCAATGCCTCGCCCCAACCCAACAAGCCGCTCGGGCGAAGCACCAAGAGCACGATTAGGAGAACAAAGACCGCAAGGTCACGAAACTCGATGGGAAAGAGAGCCGACCAGGCCGATTCCAGCACGCCGATCAGGATGCCGCCGAGGAAGGCGCCGCCCACCCGGCCGATGCCGCCCGCCACCGCCGCCAGCAACGACTTTAGGCCAAGTCCAATGCCGCCGGCGTAACCGAAGGCGCCGTAATAGATGGTGACGACGTAGCCCGCCAAGCCGGCGAGCACCGAGGCGAGCGCGAAGGTCTTGAGCAGCAGCAGCCGGTGATCGATGCCGAACAGCGCCGCCGCCGCGGGATCATCCGCGCAGGCTCGCCAGGCGCGCCCGAACCGGCTCGCCTTGAGAAGGCCGATCAAGCCCAAGGCCGCCAGCAGGCACAAACAGGCCGCCGCCAAGGCCACCGGCGTGAAGGTGACCACGAAGTCGCCGGAGCGCGCCACCGCGTAGGGCGTATTGAAAATCGGGGGCACCCAGATGAGCTTGGCACCCTGGGTCAAACGCAAATATTCCTGCAACACGATGGCCAAGGCGATGCTGCCGATCAGCACGTGCTGGCCCGACGCGCGAAAGAGAGGGGCAAACAACAGCCGGCCGACGACGAGGCCGTGCACGGTGGCCGCCGATAGCGCCAGCACCACCGCCAGCAACAGCGCCGGGGTCTGGCCCGGCAGCGCGCCCCAGAGGGCAAATCCCAGCAGGGCCGCATACCCCGCCACGGCCGCCAGCTCGCCGAAGGCGAGGTTGATGCGCCCCACCAACCCGTAGATCAGGGAGTAGGCCGCCGCCAACAGCGCATAGATGGCAATCGGCGGTAGGGCAAAAATGGCATGCTGCAAGCCGATGGCAAGCCCGCGCGGTAGCGCCGGTGCCGCGGCGGCGTTACTCACGGGCTCGGGATCGGCGGCCGCGGCGTCGGGGCCCAGCCAAAACCGCTTGAGCAGGTAAAGGCGCACATCGCCGATCGGGCCATCCTCCGTCGTCACGCCGGTAAGCCCCGCGCGCTCAGGCCCAGCCTCCATCGCGCCGGCAAACCGACATTCCAAGAAGCGGCTGCGCTGACCCGCCGGCGATGGCCCCCGATAGTCGACCCGCACACCGTGCCCGGCGGCCAGGGGCCCCGTGCGCACGATTTCGATAGCCGCGGCTTCACCGTTGAGGGCAGGGATGATCGCGCGGCAAAGGCGGCCCTGGCCCGCATCGATGCCGGGCGCGCAGCCGGCCAAGCTGGCCAACAGGACGGCCAAAAGGCGAGCCCGGAGGCTCCCCTTGACGACAAGCATGACAAGCCTGTGTGCTGCCGACATGGCCAAAGCCTAGTCCCGCACCCCGATTTGGCAATGGCTTGGCGCGCTTGGGCAATGGCGCCGTCGGCGAGAGGGCAAGCTTAGCGGGCCGCGACAGGCCTTCGCCGACGTGCTAAGGCGCCCTTTCACCCGCGTTTGCCGGGCCCTGCCGCCAGGTTGACCTCCTCCATGCGTCTTCCCTTCTTTTACGGTTGGCTGATCGTTGCTGTGGTCTTCGTCAGCATGGGCATCGGCGTCAACGTCCGCACCGCCTTTTCCTTGCTGTTTCCGCCCATCCTCGGCGAGTTCGGCTGGGAGCGCGGCGTGACGGCGGGCGCCTTCTCGTTTGGCTTCGTGGTCTCGGCCGTCTTCAGTCCGTTGATCGGCCGCTTGATGGACCGGGCGGGGCCGCGCCTGGTGATGGAGACGGGCGTCGCCCTAATGGCCGCCGGGCTGCTGCTGGCGCCCCTCACGCAAGAGCCGTGGCACCTTTACCTCACGCTCGGCGTCCTGGTCGGCGGCGGCAGCGTTTGTCTTGGCTACTCAGGCCAATCGCTGTTCCTGCCCAATTGGTTCGTGCGTCGGCGCGGCCTGGCGATGGGCATCGCCTTTGCCGGTGTCGGCATCGGCTCGATCACGCTGCTGCCGGCGGCGCAACTCGTGATCGAACGGGCGGGCTGGCGCAGCGCCTGCCTGGCGCTGGCTGCGCTTGTGCTGTGCGTGTTGGCGCCCATCAATCTCGTCTTGGGCAAGCGCCCGGAAGACATGGGGCTGACGCCGGACGGCGCCATCGCAGCGAGCGCAGGCGGACCGCAGGCGCCGGCGTCAAACATCGTCGATGCGGCCTGGGCCGCGGTCGACTGGACGCTCGCCCGTGCCGCGCGCACCCGCCGCTTCTGGTGGATCGCGCTCGGCTATTTTGCTGCGCTTTACGCCTGGTATGCGGTGCAAGTGCACCAAACCAAGTACCTGGTGGAGATCGGCTTCAGTCCCAGCGTTGCCGCCTGGGCCCTGGGGTTCGTGAGCCTCGCCGGCATCCCCGGACAAATTGCGCTGGGCCACCTGTCCGATCGCATCGGCAGGGAATGGGCCTGGGCCGCCGGCGGCCTCGGCTTTGCCATCTGCTACCTCGCCCTCATGGCCATGCAATCCTACCCCAACGTTGTGCTGCTCTATCTCATGATCGCGGCGCAGGGCGTGCTCGGCTACGGCTTGACCTCGGTGTTGGGCGCGATCGTGCTCGAAATTTTTCAGGGCAGGCACTACGGCAGCATTTTCGGTAGCTTGATGCTGGCGGCGCTCGCGGGCGGCGCGGCCGGCCCCTGGCTGACCGGAGTTCTCTATGATGCCCGCGGCAACTATACGCTGGCCTTCGCGATCGGCGCCGCCATTAGCGTGTTGTCGGCGCTGGCCATCTGGCGCGCAGCACCGCGCAAGGTCCGCGCGGTCGGCGGCCGCCTGCCGGCCGCCGACCCTGAGACAAACTAACGCCCGGTGATGAGGGCAATGCGCCCTATCGCCCGACGCTCGGCCAAGCCGCGCATGGCCTCGGCGAAGCCTTCCAAGGGAAAGCTGGCCGACAGCCTGGGCCTGATCAGGCCGGCACGCGCCAGCGCCGCCAGCGCTGCCAGTTCCTGTCGGCGCAGGCCCGGATCCTTGCGACCGGCTTCGCCGGCGCGCACACCCAGGACACTGGCGCCCTTTAACAGGATGCGGTTGGCTGTATAGGCGGGGATCGTTCCCGCACTGAAGCCAACCACGAGCAGCTTCCCATTCCAGGCCAGCGCGCGCAGCGCCAGCGTGTCCGCAAGGCCGGTGGGATCCAAGACAACATCGGCGCCGGCGCCATCGGTCAGGCGCTTGACGGCGGCGTCGGCCGGCTCGCGGCTGTAATCAATCAGAGCGTCGGCGCCCATCTCTTGGGCGGCACGCAACTTGGCATCGCCAGCGGCGGCGGCGATCACGCGCGCACCCAGCACCTTGCCGAGCTGCACCGAGGCCAAGCCAACGCCACCGGCGGCCCCCAGCACGAGCAGCGTCTGGTCGGCCTTGAGATCGGCGCGCGTCTTGAGCGCATGGTAGGCGGTCAGGTGTCCGACCCGGAAGGTGGCCGCTTCCGCGAAGGAGAAGCCCGGCGGCATTGGCACCACCTCATCGGCGACGACAACGGCCTCCTCGGCGTAGCCGCCGCTGCCGAGCGCAACCATGACCTGGTCGCCAACGGCGGGCCGGCCAACCCCGTCGGCCACTTCGGTGACGATACCCGCCGCTTCCAGCCCCGGCACGAACGGCAGGGCGGGGCGATGCTGGTAGGCGCCCCGGATCATCAAGATGTCCGGGAAGTTGAGGCCGGCCGCCTTGACGGCGATGCGGACGCTGTTCGGCTTGAGCGGCGCACGGCTCAGCCGCTTCAGCACGAGCCCCTCGATGGGGCCCAGCGCCTCGCAGACGATGGCGCGATAGCTGGGCTCGCCGGACACTTTAGGGGTCGAGCCACACGTTGGTCAGGTCCGTGCCTTGGAAGTGGCTGGGTGACATGGTCCATCCCTTGATTTTCTTGTCGTGTACGACGATGCGGTTCCACCACAAGATCGGTACCGAATAGGCTTGCGCCAACGCATAGCGGTCGGCCTCCTGCACCAGGCGCAAGCGCTGGGCGGGATCGAGCGTGCGCTGCTGGCGCTCGAACAGGTCGTCGAGCTTGGCATCGTTGTGGCGCGAATAGCTAAGCGTGGAGGCCTTATTGGTGATAAAGCCATAAAGTTGCGCGCTTGGATCGTCGGCCGGCTCCGTCAGCGGCCAGATCGCCACCTCGAAGCTGCCCGCGACCAGGCTATCGAAGTAGGTCCTGGTTTCGACCTGCAGATGCTCGGCGGCAACCCCGATCTTGCGCCACTCGTTGATCACGAAGATGCCCGCCGGGGTATAGGGCTCCGACACCGTGCGGTTAAAAAGCTTGACGGTCAGATTGTCGACCCCGGCCTGCTTGAGCAGCTCGCGCGCCTGGGCCCGGGATTTTTCGATATCCCGCGCGTAGCCAACCTGCTGCTCGAGCTCGCCCTCCGGCAAGGCCCACTCGGAGCCCGGACGCATGATGCCGCCGACGTGCTTCATGATGGAGATCTTGGACAGCGCCGCACCGCCGGCCCAACGGTCGAGCGCCAGCGACAAGGCCTGGCGTACGCGCACGTCGTCGAACGGCTTCTTTTCCGTGTTGAAGATAAGCAACATGACGGTGGCCCATGGTCCCTCGTAGGACAGCAGCCGGTCTTTGGCTCTGGCCAAAAGCTGATCACGCTCGGCGGGATTTTGGCCGCGGAATTCGGCGTCGAACTGACCGCCGAGGATGCCGGGCACCACCGCCGTACTCCTGACGAAAAACGCCTTGTAGCCGTCGAGGTAGGGCAGACCCTTGCGGAAATAGTCATCGTTGCGTTTCGCGGTCCAGTGTGAACCGCGCACGTGTTCGACCAGACGAAATGGGCCCGAACCCATCACCTCCGTCTCGGGGTATTTCGGGTTGGCTTTGAGCTTGGCGGCGCTGTAGACGCAGTTGAAGGGCGAGGCCAACAGCGCCATGAAGGAGGAGTTGACCGCTTTCAGCTTGAACACCACCGTCGCGGAGTTGGGGGTCTCGATGCCGGCAACGTCGGCGAAACGCTCCTTGCGCACCGACACCACTCCCTCCGGCGGGGTGATGATGCGCTCGAAGGTGGCCTTGATGTCGGCCGACGTCAGCGGCGAGCCGTCGTGGAATTGGACGCCATCGTTGAGGGTAAAGGTGTAGGTGAGGCCATCCGGCGCGATGCTCCAGCTCTTTGCCAAATCGCCGATGATCTTCGAATTCTCGGTGGCGTCCCACTTTACCAGCAGTGAATACTGCGGGCTAATGGGGTGCAGCAGGGCGAAGGTCTGGGAGGCGTGGCAGTCGTAGCCGGAGGTTTCGGCGACCACGGCGAAATTGAGGATGCCACCGCGCTTGGGCGTTTGCGCGCTGCTCCCACTCGAGGCCAGCCCCGTGGCGGTAAGGGTTGCAGCCAATAGCAATAGGGCGCGCAGCATGCCTTTCCTCCCAGCAAGTTTTCTAAGTTTGTCGTTTGTCGAAGCGAGGCTACGACATCCGCTCTCCTCCGCCAAAGCGCAAAAAACCGATGACCGCTGGCGCTAGCCACCCGGGACATGATGGATGCTGGGAAAGAACAGCTCCTGCCAGCTGAGTGGACGGGCCTTGATGCTGCCGACGCCGGCCATGAAGTCCGCATACTTCATGACGTTTTCCGGCGTCGTGGTGTAGCGGATGTCGGGATCGTTCAAGACCTCCAACACCTCGGCGATGGGCAGGCGTTGCGCCTCCAGGTCGATGAAGGTCTGAGCGGCGGCGCGCCGGTCGGCGTTGATGCTCGCAATCGCCTCCGCCAGCGCCTGCAAGACGGCCGCTATGGCCTTGGGGTTGGCATCGTGGAAGCGGCTGGTCGTGTAAAGCATGGTGAAGGTGCTGGGTCCGCCCATCACCTCATTTGAGGTCATGATCGTGCGCATGTCAGCGAGCTTGCGCTCGCGCTGATGAAAGGGCGGTGAGGCGAAATGCGCGGTGATGTCGGCGCGCCCGGAGCTGAGTGCGATCAGCGCATCGGCATGGGTAAGCGAGACGGTGAAGGGGTCGTAATGGGCATAGTTTGCCACACCGAACTCCTTGAGCGCCGCCATTTGCATGATGATGGCGGGAATCGAAACCTTCACTGCCGTGACCGCGATCTTGTCGTTGGGCTTGAGATCATTGATCGAGTTGAGGTGTGCCGCGCGGGTGTTGAGATACATCGGGATCGAGCTCATAGCGGCGATGCCCTTGACTTTGGTGGTCTCGCGCGTTCGATCCCACAGGGTCAGAAAGGCCGGTGGGCCGGCGACGACGACGTCGGCCGCCCCGGACAACAGCAGGTCGTTGACGACGGCGGGACCGCCGAGCTTGATCCAATCGGCCCGCAGATTGGCCGCGCCCAGCGCACGCGCCTGTTTCTCGACAAGCCCCTTTTGCTCCATGACCAGGAGCGGCAGGAAGCCGACGCCCCCAGCCCCGCGCGGGATACGGATGACGTCGGTCTCGGCCATGGCAGCGATCGGCCACAACAGGGCCCAGCAGCACACGATCAGCGCTAGGGTGCGTCGCATGGTTGTGTGGCTTTCCGCGCTCGCGATCAGCTGCGCTTGGGGTCGGCATTGAAAGGCGGGTCGCGGTCGAGGGCGGCCTTGATGCGCTCGGCCTCGACGGCGATTGAAACCCCGGAGCGCTCGAGCTGCGGCAGCATGGCAACGCGTGAGTCACGCCCGGCCCAGCCGCGATTGATGGCCTCGGTCATCTCGGCCAGCGCCAGCTCAGCCAGACGCATCGGTACGCTGAGCTCACGCCCCAGTTGGGTTGCCAGCGAGACGTCCTTGTGCGCCAGGCGCAGCTGAAAGTGTGGCGGGTCATACTTACCCGGCAAGAACTGGTCGACCAGGGCATCGAAGGTGCGGCGGCGGCCGACCGCGCCCGTGCGCACCGCCTCCCACAAGGCCAAGGGCTCCACGCCGCCTTTGACGCCAAGCGCAAACACCTCGGCCAGGGCGGCGTTGATGGCATAGCCGGCGCAGTTGTGGACGAGCTTTGCCACCGATCCCGCCCCGATCGGTCCGACGTAGCGGGCCTGATCTCCCATGGCATCGAGCAGCGGCTTGTGGCGTAAAAAGATCGCCTCGTCGCCGCCTACCCACAGCGCCAGCCGACCGGAACGGGCGCCGGCGGGTCCGCCGCTGACGGGCGCATCGAGCATGTGCACGCCCTGGGCACTAAAGCGGGCGTTGAGCTTGCGAACCACGGTCGGCGAGTTGGTCGATAGGTCGAAGTAGGCCGCCTCCTTGCGCAGGCCCTCGAGCAGCCCGCCATCGCCGACGGCCACCGCCTCGACCTCCGCCGGGCCGGGCAGCGAGGTGAAGACCACATCGCTTGCCTCGGCGACAGCGCGGGGCGTTTCTGCCCAGCCGGCGCCGCGGCCGAGGTGCGGTTCGGCCGCGGCGCGGTTGAGGTCGTTGACCAACAGGCGATAGCCGGCCTTTTGCAGGTTTTGGGCCATGCTCGCACCCATGAGGCCGAGGCCGATGAATTCAATTTGCATGTCGTGCTCCATGAATTGCCCGACGCCAAAGCGTGGGCGTTGAAGGTTGCGCCGTCAGTGTCCGGCAGGGGCGCCGAAGCTCAGAGGCGGCGCAATCGGCTCGGCATCGAGGCGCACCACGATGGTCTCGAGCGCCGGCTTCGCGGCCGGGTACTCCTGCATGACGTAGGGATCGTGACCCGGCACAATGTGCCGGGGCGTCGGCGCCAGCCGCTCCAAGGTCCGGTAGGCGTCGAGCATCTGGCCGATGTGAAAGGCCGTGGTGAAGGGGCGGTTGGTGCCCATGTTTTCATAGTAGTGGGTGGCGTCGGAGGCCAGCACCACCCACCCGCGCTTGGTATGAATGCGCACCGACTGCAGTCCGTCGGAATGCCCGTGCGTGGGATGCAGCGTCAGCCCCGCTGCGAGCTCGACCTCGCCGTTGTGCATCTCGACCCGGCCCTTGAAGTTGAGGCGCACCATGCCGACCACGTCCTCGACGTGATAGCTGTGGCCGATGCGCGGGTAGCGCATGTATTTGCCCGTGGCATAGGCCATCTCGCGCTCCTGCAGATGGAAGCGGGCATTGGGAAATTTGTGGAAGTTGCCGACATGATCGTAGTGCATGTGGGTGAGGATCACATCGCGCACGGCGCCGGCCTCGAGCCCCAGCAGCACCAAGCTGTCGACGGGACAGCGCAGAAATGAGCGTTGGCGCGCGCTTGCCATCTCGGCAGTGAAGCCGGTGTCGATGACGTAGGCCCCGCTGTGGCCGAGCGCGACCCAGGTGTAGTAGTCCATCGGCATCGGACCGTCGTGCGGATCGCCACCGATGAAATTGTCGCGCCGCCGGGCCTCACGCGTGGCATAGCGAATGGCGTAGAGCTCGTACTCGGGCAGCGGCGAGGGCATGCTAGCGCTCCATGCCTTTGGCGATCTTGGGCACGGCACAACGATATGGCAGGCATCTTGGCGACGGAACGGAAAACTTGATCTGCGCTCGGATGCGGGAGCGATGTGAGCTTGGCAGGCCCCCCGCGCCATGACGCGTTGCAGTTCGCGGGCGCTTGTGACCTAATGCTGGCACGAGGAGCCATGTTGCACCTGCGCCGATGGATCAGCGTCGTTGCGGCGGTCGGCATGCTGGCCCATGCCGCAGCCCTTGAGCGCCACAAGACGGCCATGCTCGGCGCGGCCGTGCAGCTCTCCAAGCTCGCCGCCGATCTCGCCCGCATTTGTCACGGCGGCGACAACGCCGGGCTCGCCGTCGACCGGCCGCCGAGCCCCGCGGACAGCCAAGTCAACTGTCCGATCTGCGCGGGGTTGGGCCCGCCCTTTATCGATGTGGCCGCGCAGAAAACCGCGCTTGCACACCTGCTCACCCCGGCGCCGGCAACGCCGCGGATTGCCGAGCGCCGCGAGGGCCTGAGGCTTGCCCTGCGTCCACCGGTGCGCGGGCCGCCCGCGGCGGTCCTGTGAACGTTTTTTAGCGCTTGGCGCCGCCTGCCGGTGCCGCAGCTTTCCTCGCCCTTCAAGGATGATTGTCATGCTTAGTCTTTTGCCTTCCCTGTTTTCCACGCGGGCACAGCGATACGCAGCCTTAGCCCGCCGCGGTGCCCGCCTCGCCATCATCGCGGCTTTTGCCTGTGGCTTGGCTTGTGCGGCCGTAGCGCAAACCGCCAGCTACAAGCTTGGAGACCTGTTGGTCCAAGCGCCGTGGGCGCGTGCCACGCCGGCCGGCGCCAAGGTCGGCGGCGCCTACCTCAAAATCACCAACAATGGCACGCAACCAGACCGGCTGGTCGGCGGCTCGTTAACGGGCGCCCGCGAGGTGGAAGTGCACGAAATGTCCATGGCCAACAACGTCATGAAGATGCGTCACCTCAAGGATGGCCTCGAGATCAAACCCGGTCAGACGGTCGAGCTAAAACCCGGCGGCTATCACCTGATGCTGACCGGGCTCAGCGACGGGCTCAAGCAAGGCCAAAACGTCAGGGGTAGTCTCACCTTTGAAAAGGCCGGCACCGTCGAGGTCGAATACACGGTCGCCCCGGTCGGCGCCGCCTCCGGCGGGCACATGCACTAGGGCCGACGACGACCGGCCGCTGGGCACAAGGCCCTGGCTCAAGGCCCTGGCTCAAGGCCCTGGCTCAAGGCCCTGGCTCAAGGCCCTGGCTCAAGGCATGAGCTCAAGGTTGGCACGGCGACCGGCCGGCTAGGCCAAGGCGGCGCGGAAACCCTGCGCCAGGTCGGCGATGAGATCGGTTGGGTCCTCCAAGCCGATGTGCAGCCGCACCAGCGCACCGCCGTGCCAGCCGGGAATGACGGGATAGGTGAGCGCCAGGCTTTCGTAGCCACCCCAAGAGGCGCCAATTCCGAACAGGCGCAGGCTATCGACGAAGCGGTCAGCGACCGCGGGCGCAATGGTTGGGGCAAGCTCGATCGACAGGAGGCCGTTGGCGCCCTTGAAGTCGCGCCGCCACAAGGCGTGGCCCGGATCTTCCGGCAGGGGTGGATAGAGAATGCGCTTGACCTGCGGCTGCTGTTTCAGCCAGGCCACGACTTCGGCGGCGTGCGCGGTGTGCATGGCCAGTCGCGCGGCGGCGCTGCGCAGGCCTTTCAGCGCATTGTAGGCCTCGTCCGGGCTGACGGTCTGACCCAGCAGGGCGGCATCGCGCCAGAGCTGGTCGGCGCAGCGGGGGCCCGCCGCCACCGCCCCCATGACGAGATCGGAATGACCGGCGACGTACTTGGTGATCGCAACCACCGAAAGATCCGCCCCGAGCGCCAGCGGGCGATAAAGGCCTGGACAGCCCCAGGTATTGTCCACGGCCAATAAGGTGTCACGACCTTTGAGCAGCCGCGCCAGGGCCGGCACGTCCTGGATATCGTAGACGATGGACCCGGGATTATCGAGATACACCAGGCGGGTGGAGGGCCGCAGGCGCTTGGCCACCTCCTCGTGACCGCCCGGATAGAATTCGCAGGCGATGCCGCGCGGGCCTAGAAAATTGAGGGCAATGGCCCGCGCCGGCCCATACACCGTCTCACCCAACAGCACGTGGTCGCCGGGCCTCAAGAGCGACAAGAACACGTGCGCAATGGCCGCCAGTCCCGTCGGCAACAGCACGCTGCGCTCGCCACCTTCGATTTCGTTGATGGCATCCTCCAGGGCGAAGGCAGTGGGGGTGCCGCTGGCGCCATACATAAAGAGGCGCTCACCCTGCTCGCGCCGCGCCCGCACTCCCTTGCGCGTCGCGATGTCACGGTAGAGCACGGTCGAACACCGCACCACCGGCGGGTTGACGGTTCCCACCGACCCCACCGGCCTGGCGCGGGACACATGCACCAGCCGCGTCTTTTCTCGCTCGCTCACGATGACCAACTCCCGTTAGGATGGCTGCGTCTTGAGGCCCGTTGGCACCGAGACGGCCAAGCAACCTTGGCCATCGCTCAAGGCCGACGCAAGACCTCTCGTCGCATTTTGGGAGCACGCGCATGCCCCGCAAACCCAAGGCTGCCGCAACGCCAGGCGGCAAACCGGTCGAGCCCGCGTCCGGACCCTTCTGGCTGCTCAAGTCCGAGCCCGACAGCTTTTCCTGGGAGCAGCAGAAGGCCAGGGGCAAGAAGGGCGAGCCCTGGGAGGGCGTGCGCAATTTCCTCGCCCGCAGCAACATGCAGGCGATGCGCCTCGGCGACCGCTGTTTTTTTTATCACTCCAACGTCGGCAAGGAGATCGTTGGCATCGTCGAAGTCTGTGCCCTTGCGCATCAGGATGCCAGCGACGCAACGGGCGTGTGGAAGTGCGTCGACGTGCGTGCCATCGCCGATATGCCGAAGCCCGTGAGCCTCGTCGCCGTCAAGGCGAACCGCAAACTCGCAAACATGGTCCTGGTGCGTTCCTCGCGCCTTTCCGTGCAGCCGGTGACGCCGGAGGAATGGGCCGAAGTCTGTCGCATGGGTGGTCTCGACCCCAAGTCGGTCTGACCCCCCAAGTCGGTCTGACCCCCAAAGTCGGTCTGACTCCAAGTCAATCTGATCCAACTCGTCTGACCCGCCCCCCGGCGCCACCAACAAGCCTTTGCACCGTACCCTCGGCGACCGCGGGTCCTGGCCCAGGCGCCGGCCGGCCGTGGCCAACCCGCGCCGCTCTGCCTCGAAAGGTGGCAGCAATAAGGCTTCTTGCTCACGAAGTGATCAGGCTTGGCACGCGCGCTGGCCCGCTGGCGCTTGATCTGCGGGGCCGCCGCGGCCCGGAAATTGCGGCCCTTTTTTCGCTCCTGGCCGGGCACGCCGCCGCATCCCCTCAGCCTTGCACGAAAGTTGCTTGGTCGCGGCAAGGTCCTTGCGGCCCGGTCCCGGCCGGCGCGCCGAGTTTGGGATCAGCCCTGGCGCGGGCGCGCTAAGGTTCAGGGCGGCGGAACGGGAACGCGGCGACGTTTTAGGGGTTAAGCGCGCAATAAGGCCCCGCCAACGGGGCCAGGAGCGATGATTGTGAGGCAAAGTCATGCAGGCACTTGAGCACATCGAGGATTTTTGGTCGGACACCTACCGCGGGCGGCGGATTGCCATCCTTAACCGCGGCGGCAGCTGGCTCGTCTACTTGGACCATGTGATGCAGCATCGCATGCTGTTCGACACGGCAGAGTTGGCGGTGCGATGGCTGCGCCGGCAAATCGACCAGAGCCGCGGCCCCCGGTTGCACTAAAGGCCAGCCCCAAGGCGCCGTCCCGGCCGGCGCGCCCCATGACGCGCAGGGGATCAGTTCAGCCGCAACTCGCTGATATGGCGCGGGTCGGGCGCCAATTCGCCCCGCTCGACCCGCTTGACGATCTCGGTGAGGGCGGCGTTGGCACGGCAGGGCAGCGCGAGCCGTGTGCCCTCGCGCACCACGTAGCCGTTCAGGAACTCGATTTCTGTGCGCCGGCCCTTTTGCATGTCCTGGCCCATGGACGGGCGCTGGTCGGCGGAGGTGGCCTTGCTGTCCTTGCGTCGTTGTTCGTCGCAGGCACGCATGGCAGCCGCGTCGCCCTCCCCTGCCCGGGCGACGGTCTCGGGCGGCAAATGCAAGATCTCCTCGAGCTGATAGCCGAGCGCCTCTCCGACCCGGATGGCCTCGCTGCCAAGACGCGTCGAGAAGCGCCGGATGGCATCATGGTCCAGCATTTGCGCCCCCGTGAGGCCGGTGCACGCCGAGAGGCCATTACCCATGACGTTGGCGACGAGTTTCGACCAGCGTTCGCCCCACAGGTTGGCGGTGGCCTTGGCGCTGTCGGCATAGCCGACTAACCGACCCACCTCCTCGGCGCGCCGGGTGATGCGCCCGTGCACCTCGCCCGCCCGGAACACGGTGTGGGCGGCCCCGCGTTTGCCCGCACCGCGGTGGATGTGGCCGGGGTCGGGCAGATTGACCGTGATGGAGCTGGCGATGCAGCCGAGCGTCTTACCCCAGCCCACGACCCCGGCGATCGTTTCCTCGTTCATGCAGTTCTGCAGCGAAACCAGATAGCCGTCGGCGGCCAGGTATTGGCCGATCATCATGGCCGCCCAGGCCGTGTCGTAGGACTTCGTGCAGATGAAGGCGATGTCGACCGGCTTGTCCTTGCTGAGCTGCTGCACGTCGGTGAGATGCAGGGCGCGCGCGGGCACAGTGAATTCCGCCACGTCCCGGGCGTGGGTCACGCGCAAGCCGTGCTGGCGCATGTGATCGACGTGGGCGGGCCATGGATCGATGAAGGTCACGTCCTCACCCGCCTGCACCATATGCGCGCCGGCGTAGCCGCCGACCGCGCCGGTCCCAACGATCACAATCTTCTTGCCCATTCCGCTTCTCCCAACCTCTCGCCGGCCGCCAAGCCTAGCGCGGTTTCCACTCCACTCACAATGCCGCCGCGCCGGGGCGAGCCATGGCAGACGCACGCCTCGCCTGGGTGCTAGAGTTGGGGCAAGCGCGGCCATTCAACCCGCGCGCGCCTAGCCAAGGAAAGACACACATGCTCGAGAACAAGCGCTGGAAGAAGCGTCCAGAAAATTCCACCTGGGGAGACTACGGACCTGACGATCAGCTTGGGCGCCTCAACGAGCTTACCCCGACCAAGGTCAAAGAAGGCATCGCCGAAGTCAAAGAGGGCAAGACCTTCTGCCTATCACTGCCGCTTGACTATCCCGGCGGCAATCTCCTGAACCCGCGTCGGCATCCCCCGCTGCTGCGCCCCACGCTGCGCGGCGACAAGCCGAACTGGCTCTACCGCACCGCCTGGGACAGGCCGGGCATGACGGATGTGGTCAACGACGATGCCGTGGTCCTGCACCTGCAGTATTCGACGCAGTGGGACACGCTGGCCCACGTCGGTGCCCTGTTCGATGCCAACGATACGGGCACACCCGAGCCCACGTTCTACAACGGCTACCGCGGCGGCATCGACCTGGTCGGACCGACCGAGGGCAAGGAGTCCGGTGCCGTCCCCGGCACCTTCGTCGAGGCCAAGGGGACGTCGTACGCCAAGGCGCTCGGCGTCGAAAACATGGCCGTCAAATGCCTGCAGGGCCGCGGCGTCTTGATCGATCTGTTCGCCCACTTTGGCCGCAAGCGCCAGCCCGTGGGCTACGCGGACTTGATGCGCGTGATGGCGGCCGACGGGGTTACCGTGGAGGCCGGCGATTTTGTGCTGCTGCGCACGGGCTTCGACGAGGTCGTGTTGGAAGGCAACAAGACGCCCGACAAGGAGCGGCTGGAGACGAGTTGCACGGGTCTTGATGGCAGCGACAAGCGCCTGCAGCAATGGGTGTCGGAGACCAAACTCGTCGCCCTGATCGCCGACAACTACGCCGTCGAGCTGCTGCCGCAGGCCTTTGCCCCGGGCGACTGCGCCATGCTGCCCCTGCATCAACACTGCCTGTTCAAGACCGGCGTCAATCTGGGCGAGTTGTTCCGCCTCTCGGAGCTGGCCGACTGGCTCAGGGCCAACAACCGCAGCCGCTTCCTGTTCACCGGACCCCCGCTGCGGTTGCCGGGAGCCGTGGGGTCGCCGGCAACCCCGGTTGCAACAGTTTGACGGCAGGCGTGCGAAACGAGCGATTGCGCCGCAACGGGCGGACGCGGTTAAATTGCCGCAAAATTCTTGCAAGGAGATGGGAGCAGAGACGCAATGCAAGGTAATGGCAAGGCGCTCGAATGTCTCAAGGGCGTGCGCGTATTGGACCTGTCCCAGTTCGAGGCAGGCCCCTCCTCAACCGAGGCGCTGGCCTGGCTCGGGGCCGAGGTGGTCAAGGTCGAAAACCCCAAGGCCGGCGATCCCGGCCGCATTATCTTGTCCGAACCGGATCGGGATTCGTTTTATTTCCTCAGCTTCAACGCCAACAAGAAGTCGCTGGCGATCGACCTGAAGTCGGGCATCGGCAAGAAGCTGGTCATGGATCTGGCAACCAAAGCCGACGTGTTCGTGGAGAATTTCGCGCCCGGCGCCATCGAGCGCCTGGGGCTCGGTTATGAGGTGCTGGCCAAGATCAATCCCGGCCTGATCTATGCCCAGGTCAAGGGCTTCGGCGAGGGCAGCCCGTTCGAGGGCAACCTTGCCTTCGACATGATCGCCCAGGCGGTCGGCGGCATCATGAGCATCAGCGGTTCGCCCGGCGGACCGCCCATCAAGCCCGGTCCAACCCTGGGCGACACCGGCACGGGCATGCTGCTCGCCATCTCTATTCTGGGCGCGCTGTTCGAAAAGAAGACCACCGGCAAGGGCCAGCGGCTGCAGGTGGCGATGCAGGACGCCATGTTGCATTACATTCGCCTCGCCTTCGCCACCCAGGCGCGTAAAGGCGGACCAGTGCCGCGGGTCGGTGACCAGTCGGTGTCGGGCGGCAATCCCCCGCAGGGCATCTTCCCCTGCATGGGCGGCGGCCCCAACGACTACATTTACGTCTACACCAGCCGCGCCAATCCCGAACATTGGAAGCGCCTGCTGCAGGTGATCGGCCGCCAGGATCTCATCGACGATCCGCGTTACGCCAGTCCGGCGGCGCGCCTCGAGCACGAGGCCACCATCAACGCCATCGTTTCCGACTGGACCAAGCAGCACGACAAGCACGAGGCCATGCGCCTGCTTGGCGGGGCGGGCATTCCGGCGGGCGCGGTGCTCGACACCAAGGAGCTGATCGAGGATGCAACGATGCACGCGCGCGGCATCCTGCAGGTGATGGATCACCCGGTGGTCAAGGACTACCGCATGCCGGCCTGGCCGGTGCGCCACGACGGCGCGCCACCGGCGGTCAAGGCCTCACCCCTACTGGGAGAGCATTCCGCCGAGGTGCTGAAGGACTGGCTCGGCCTCAGCGAACGCGAAGTGGAAGGGTTGCTGCAGGACCGCGTGGTTGGGGGCCGTTGAGGCCCCTCGGCCGGCGCGATGTTGGCGGCCCCGCTGGCGCCGTCCCCCCGTATCACATCGCTGCCCCAGCTTAGGGACTGCCGCGTTGAGGAGGACACGACCATGGCGGAGCTGACGGGCTCGGAAATTCTGGCAAAAGCCCTGAAAAAGGAGGGCACCGACAACCTCCTCTTCATCATGGGCGGGCCGATGCTGCTAGCGGAAGCCTCCTGCATCAAGGAAGGCATCCGACCGATCGACGTGCGCCACGAGCAGGCGGCGGCCCTGATGGGGCAGGCCTACAGCCGACTGCTGCAACGGCCGAGCGTCTGCATGGCCGCGAGCGGCCCGGGCGTGATCAATCTTACCACCGGCATGGCCAACGCCTTGATCGACTGCTGCCCGGTGGTGGCGATCGGCGGTTCGAGCCCGATCCTGCAGTTCGGCCGCCAGGTCTTCCAGGAGATCGACCAGGTCGCCATCATGCGCGGCTGCGTGAAGTGGGCCGACCGCGTCTATAATCTCAAGCGCATTCCCGAGCAGGTCAACAACGCCTTCCAGCACGCCATGAGCGGCAAGCCTGGTCCGACCTATCTCGATTTCCCCGGCGACCTGCTCTACAGCAAAATTGAGGAAGAACAGGTCGACTGGTCGATGAGCGGCCGCCCGCTCCTTAATGCGCGTCCGCTGGGCGATCCCGCGCAGGTCGATGCCCTGATCCTGGCGCTGTCAAAAGCCAAGAAGCCCGTCATCGTCTCAGGCAGCGGCGTCATCTGGTCGCGCGCCTGGACCGAGATGCGTGAGCTCGTCGAGACCGCCGGCATTCCCTTCTACACCACGCCGCAAGGCCGCGGTGTGGTGCCTGACGATCATTCCCTCTCCTACCTGTCCATGCGCTCGACCGCGTTCAAAGACGCCGACCTCATTATCGTGCTCGGCACGCGCATGAACTACATCATCAGCCACGCGGCCCCGCCGCGCTTCAATGCCGAGGCCAAGATCGCCCGCATCGACATCGATGCCAATGAGATCGCCACCGCGCCCCGCAAGATCGACATCGGCATCGTCGGCGATTGCAGGATGGTGCTGAACCAGATCCTGACCGGTATGAAGGGCAAGGTCGATCCCGATCGCTTCAAAGATTGGCGCAAGCGGCTCGCCGATGGCGTCGCCGAAAAACTAACCTCGCCCGGCGCCAACAAGCCGATCGAGGACGGCGATATCCATCCCCTGCGCTTGTGCGAGGAGATCAACAACTTCATTGATCGGGACGCTATCCTGGTGGTTGACGGGCAGGAAGTGTTGAACTTCGGGCGTCAATCCATGCAGACGCACACGCCCGGCCATCGCCTGAACTCGGGGCCCTTCGGCACGATGGGCGTCGGCCTTCCCTTCGCGCTCGGCGCCAAGCTCGCCAAGCCCGACAAGCAGGTGGTGTGCCTGCATGGCGACGGCTCGTTCGGGCTCAACGCCATGGAACTCGACACGGCAGTGCGCCACAAGCTGCCCGTTCTCGTCGTCATCAGCCTCAACGGCGGCTGGACCGCGGATCCCAAGCGCGAAAAGCCCGGCCGCGACCTCGGCTACACGCGCTACGAAAAGATGGCGGAGGCGCTCGGTTGTTACGGCGACTACGTCGATAAGGCCGAGGACATCCGCCCGGCGCTCGTGCGCGCTCAACGTGAGGTGGATAAGGGTCGCGTCGCCGTCGTCAACGTGCGCACCGACTACCGCGCCCGCGCCGGGACGCTGCAGTTCGCCCAATACTCGACTTAAACTGTGGTCCTCGCACGGGTCTTAGCCCGCCGACTTCTTGGCGGCGGGCTTGGCGACGGGCGGCCTCGCCGCGGGGGCCGCCGCAGCTGGCGGCGGTCCACCCTCGCCGGGCCAGCACACCAGCGCGCTGGCCTTGCAGGTGTGTTCGTCAAAGACAATAAAGTTAAGGAAGAGCTCGCAGCTCACGTCTTTTGTGCCAACCGTGTAGTTCGTGACATTGTTGTCCTTCGTCCACTTGGCAATGTACTTCTCGAGCAGGTCTTTGGCGTCCTTGGTGGGACCATCCTTACCGTAGTCGTTGACCGAAAAGGCAAGCGTCGTGCAGCGCGCCGCAGCGGAGTTGGCGCCGATCCCGAGGACGGCCACGGCGGCGGCAAGCGTGGCGAAAATAGAGTGACAGCGCATTGAGCACGCTCCAATTTTCGTCGAGGACTGGCAGCATACTATAGCCCCCGCTCCCGCCGTGCCTAGAGCACGTGGGCCTCGCCGGCGGGTGTTTTCTACTTAAAAAAACACGCCGGCCCGCGGCTCTCGCCGCGCCGTGGCCGGCGCGCATCGCAAGGTGCCATCGGCGCGGTGCTTTTTGCACGCGCGCGATCAGGTTCAGTGGGGGTAGGGGGCGTCGCCGCCGTGCAGTCCACAACACGCCGAATCGAACCAGAAGCCGCTGTCGAAGGGACCGCTCGGCGTCTGACGCACGTGCATATAGGGCGGCGGGTTGCGCGAGTTGTAGCTGCTGGCGACGTCCGGCGCACGATACGAATAGCCCCCCACGCGGCGCCGCGGGGCATAAATGTCGATCTCCAGCGGCGGTCGCTTCTTGCGGTAGGCGCGCACTTTTTGCGGCGCATCCGCCGTCGTCACCATACGCGCACTGCGTCCCTCCTGGGCGGCGACAGGTCCTGTCGCAGCCCCGATTGCGAGCACGCCAAGCGATAGCAGGAGGGACTTGAGCATCATTGTGGTCTGTCCGTTTTGGCCCGAGAGGAGGATGCCGCAGCCCGCGCTGAGCAGTCTAGTGCAGGGAGGCAACCAAAGTGTAAATAGTTCGCCGGGCCGGGGCGCCCCAGCGGGGATTAGGCCGTCGCAGGCGCAAAAGGGACCGTCCGGCGTGCCGGTCGGCCCCTCAAACCCTTGAAAACGCTAGCCTAGCAGGCGCGCTGGCTGGCCTTGCATTCCGACATGAAGGGACCAGAGCACGAATAGGAGACCTTGCCCCTGGCCTTCATCTTCTTGTCTTGGAGGCCGGCGGCGAGATTCATCTTCGCCATTTCCTTGGCCATCTCCGGTCCAAGGCCGACGCCCGAAGCGCTTGCCTTGCCGCATTTTGCCTCGGCCGGCGCACCGGTGAACAGCACCAGCGCCGCTAGCGCGCAACCGCCGAGCGCAATCCCGAACCACGTTTTCATAGCCTCACCTCCAACAAGTCATGGACGGCGCATTATGGCGCGAGCAGTCTGCATTGCCGAGCGCATGCAGATTTCTGGTGCCGCTTTTGCATGTCCCGTGGCCGATCAGTCACGGTCACGCTCGGGCGCTCACTTGCAAAGTTTGGCCTGCACCACGCACTCGCTCCCGAGCCCGCCCTTTTTGCAGCGTGCCTTCAAATTGCTGACTTTGTATCCAGGCGCAGAGCCATATTTCATGCCCTGCCCCATCCAAACCGACCACATGCCCCAGTCGGTGGCTTGCAGGACCGCCTCGTAGGCTTGGCTCTTGGCACCGTCCTCCGACGAATTGGTGCCCTGGCCCGCCTTGTTGACGCACTGGGCCTGAACGCTGCCGGCGGCAAGGCCAAGCGCCGCGGCCGCCACCGCCAGTCCCAAACCATGTTGCATTAGCTTTCCCACGCGCTTCATCATCGTTCTCCTTCGCGAGTCCAAACCGAACGGGTCTCGGCGCTCTAGGCCTTTTTGCAGAACTTGGCCCTGGCGCGGCACTCTTGGCCTATCCCGCCGGGGCCGCATTTAAAAGTCAGTCCGTCCACCCGATAGCCGGGTGCCTCGCCGACCTTGGCCCCGGTGACCATCCAATTCGCCCACATGCTAAGGTCGGTGCCCTGAAGCATGGCCTCGTACGCCTGGAATCGGGCGCTATCGAGGGAGCCGCCGGTGCCCTTGCCACCAATGGTGGTACATTGCGCCTCGGCCGGGCCTGCCAACCCAACTGCCACGGCCATGGCGCCGCCAAGCCTGTGCATGAACGGTGTCATGTGTGCCTCAAAAAAAAAGCGACCCGGGGCACACTGCCCGAGATCGCCCAACTTGCACACTGGCGGCCGCCACCTAAGCTGCAGCGGCCCACAGATTTTACGTCACACGTTGCGCGCGGGTGACGGCATCTTAGCTTTACGTCGCGGCCTGCAAATTGACGGCCTTCGGTCCCTTACCGCGCTTGTCGGGTTCGGTTTCGAACGACACCCGCATGCCCTCATCCAGAGGTCCAATTCCCGACCGCTCAACGGCCGTTATGTGCACAAACACATCCTTCCCGCCCTGATCCGGCGTAATAAAACCGAACCCCTTCGACTGGTTGAAGAACTTGACAGTTCCATTCTGCCGCATGCGAGGTCTCCATGTCCCCGGTAGAATACAAAAATAAGCGTCAGCTGCTGGCGAGCCGGCGCGGGTGAAGGTTAGGCAGTCTCGTCCGATGTCGGGGAACGTGAGGTGCGCGAGATAGGAATAACGCGTCTGCGCAAATCATCTCAGAACAGTCTCAGCAGTCTCCGCCGGGTCCGATAGGCCGCCCGAACTGCGGCGAAGTATCGGTGATTGCCACAACCTGCGCAAGGCAAATTAGCGTATGAATTTCACGATTTACGAGGCACGCTACACTCTTGAGTCGCCTGGTCTCAATCCGTACGCAACGCCTTGACCCAACGCACGGAACAGTTGGCGCCTGGGCCCGCGGCCAGGCGCCGGACCAGGGCCGGAGCCGCAATTTTGAGCTCACGTTCAAGCGTAAAGGGCGGGTTGGCCACGAGCAGGCCGCAACCATTGAGCGCATCGTAATTGCGGGGTTGGCGTATCAACACTTCCAGGCTGATGAGCTTCAACGGCGCGATCTCGGCGACCGACTTGATGAGGCGGCGCGTTATCTTGGCGTCCTTGATCGGATACCAGGCGATGAAGACGCCCGTGGCAAAGCGGGCCAGACCCTCCTTGAGCCCGGTGACGAGGCGGTGGAGCTCGCCGTCCTCCTCGAAAGGCGGATCGATGAGAATGACGCCGCGGCGCTCCGGCGGCGGCAGCAACGCGCGCAAGCCCATCCAACCATCGAGCCCCAAGAGCTTGACGGTGCCTCGCCGCGCCCGGCCGAGGTCCGCAGCCAAATGCTTCCACTCTTCGGGATGGGCTTCATTGGCCACCAGGGTGTCCTGGGCGCGCAACAGGGCCTGGGCGATCGCGGGACTGCCGGGATAGTTGGCCAGCGCCCCCGGCGCATTTTCGCCGCGCACCACGTCGAGGTAGGTCTTTAAGCCTTTGGCGAGTTCCGGTGGTAGCGGCTTGGCGTCGGGGCCGATCAGGCGCGCGATGCCCTCGCGCCACTCCAGCGTCTTATTGGCTTCGGCGGCGGCCAGTTGGTAGCGGCCGCGGCCGGCATGCGTATCGATGACGCGGAACGGCGCCTCCTTGCGCTTCAAATAGTCAATGGCAAGCGCAAACACCCAATGCTTCACGACATCGGCGAAATTTCCGGCGTGATAGGCGTGGCGGTAATTCATTGCCCGGGAACAGCAAGCGCGTCCGCGCCAACACTCAAGGCGGCTATTTCATGGTTGGGATCACGAATTCGGCGCCTTCTTTGACACCCGAGGGCCAGCGCGACGTTACGGTTTTGGTCTTGGTGTAGAATCTGATCGCATCGGGCCCGTGCTGGTTCAGATCGCCGAAGGCCGATCGCTTCCAGCCGCCGAAGGTGTAGTAGGCAAGCGGCACCGGTATTGGCACGTTGACGCCAACCATGCCGACGTTGACCTTGGCGGCAAAGTCGCGCGCCGCATCGCCGTCACGGGTGAAGATCGCAACGCCGTTGCCATATTCGTGGTCGTTGGCGAGTTGTAGGCTCTCCTCATAGGTTTTGGCGCGCACTACGGACAACACCGGGCCAAAAATCTCTTCCTTGTAGATGCGCATGTCCCGCTCGACGTGGTCGAACAGACAGCCGCCCATGTAGAAACCGTTCTCGTAACCTTGCATGCGAAAGTCGCGGCCATCGACGCGCAAGGTTGCACCCTCATCGATGCCAATCGCGACGTAGTCCTTGACCCGCTTGAGGTGGGCGGCCGTCACCAGCGGCCCGAAGTCCGCATCGGCGGAGGTGGACGGCCCGATCTTGAGGGATTCGACGCG
The DNA here is from genome assembly GCA_963770295.1 of uncultured Alphaproteobacteria bacterium. Taxonomy (GTDB): domain Bacteria; phylum Pseudomonadota; class Alphaproteobacteria; order Rhizobiales; family Hyphomicrobiaceae; genus AWTP1-13. The sequence continues at coordinate 140,091 of CAVYPA010000008.1, read as the reverse complement.
TGGAACGAGCTTTTCGATGAGGCCCTCGGCGGCAGCCTTGCCGACCGGCACCGCCACCGAAACCGCCATGCAGCGCTCTCCCGCCGAGCCGTAGCCCGCCCCGATCAGGGCGTCCACCGCCTGGTCCATGTCGGCGTCGGGCATGACGATCATGTGGTTCTTGGCCCCGCCGAAGCATTGCATACGCTTTCCCTGCGCGCAGCCGCGCGCGTAAATATATTGGGCAACCTGCGTCGAGCCGACGAAGCCGACGGCGGTTATTTCGGGATGGTCGAGGATGGCGTCGACGGCGTCCTTGTCGCCATTGACGACATTGAGAATGCCGGGCGGCAGGCCAGCCTCCAGCATCAGTTCCGCCAACATGATGGGCACGCCAGGATCGCGCTCGGAAGGCTTGAGGATGAAGGCATTGCCGCAGGCAATGGCCGGAGCGCACTGCCAGAGCGGGATCATCGCCGGAAAGTTGAAGGGCGTGATACCCGCGACCACACCGAGCGGCTGACGGATGGAGTAAAGGTCGATGCCGGGTCCGGCGCCCTCCGTGTACTCGCCCTTCATCAGATGCGGCACGCCGCAGGAAAATTCGACGACTTCCAGGCCGCGCTGGAGGTCACCCTTGGCGTCGGCGATCGTCTTGCCGTGCTCGCGGGCGAGGCAATCGGCAAGCTTGTCATAATCGCGCTGGGCCAGTTCGAGAAATTTCATCAGCACGCGGGCGCGGCGCTGCGGATTGGTGCCGGCCCAGGCAGGTTGCGCCAGCAGCGCATTTTCGACGGCCATCGCCACCTCAGCCTTTCCCGCCAAGACCACCTTGCCGCGCAGCTCGCCCGTCATCGGCTGGAAGACGTCTCCCGTGCGGCCGCTCGTTCCTTTCACCGATTTGCCGCCGATGAAGTGCCCGTAGTCGATCATGGCTCACACTCCCGGTTCTCACCGCCATTAACCCATGCGCTAACATGGGCCCGCCGGGCGTCGCAAGGGCAACGGGGGCTGCCCGAAACGGCGCCAGGGCCAAGGCGCCGTGCGGCCGGTGCCGGCAAAAAGCGCAAGGGCGGGACGCGAGCTGGGGGCCGCCGGCCGACAGTTCTCGGACTAAAGTCCAAGCTTCCCCGGCCGCCCACGCCGCCGCGCCGCATTGCACCGGGCCCTTGCGAACGATAAAAGACCAAACAAAAAGCGCCCACTTACGATGGGGCGGTGCGGCCTAATCAGGGAGGGTGTCAAAGCGTGGCTGGTCAAAGCGTGAATGGGATGAGTGCCTCTCAAACCGTTGCACCTGCTGGCGACGACGCGCTCGACACGATACCCAAGCTGCTACTCCGCAACGCAACCACCTACGCGCTGCGACCGGCGATCCGGCATAAGGATTTCGGGATCTGGCAAACATGGACCTGGGCGCAATTGCGCCAAGAAGTGCGCGCGCTGAGCATTGGCCTGCGCAAGCTCGATCTCAAGCGCGGCGACACGGTCGCCATCATCGGCGACAACCGACCACGCCTCTACGCCACCTTCGCCGCCGTGCAGTGCCTGGGCGCGATCCCGGTACCGGTCTATCAGGACTCGGTCGCCGATGAGATGGCCTACGTGCTCGAGCACGCCGAGGTGAAGATCGCCGTCGTGGAGGACCAGGAGCAGGTCGACAAGGTGGTCTCGATTGCGGATCGGTTGCCGCAACTCAAGAAGATCATCTATGACGACCCGCGCGGGCTCAAGGAGTATGAGGCCACCAACCTGCACGCCTTTAGCGACGTGCAGGGGCTCGGTCGCGAGGAGATGCACGCCAATCCCGGTGCCGAGGGATGGTGGCTCGACGAAATTGGCAAAGGTCAGGGCGCCGACGTCAGCGTCATGCTCTACACCTCCGGCACCACCGGGCGGCCCAAGGGCGTGATGCTCACGCACGCCAACATCGTCGTCTCCGCCCGCAACGGCAACCGCTTCGACGGCTTCGGCCCCGACGATACGCTGCTTGCCTACCTACCGATGGCCTGGGTCGGCGACCACCTGTTCTCCTACGGCCAGGCGTACGCCGCGGCCATGTGCGTGTGCTGCCCGGAAAGCCCGGAAACCGTGGTCGAAGACCGGCGCGAGATCGGGCCTACCTATTTTTTCGCACCGCCGCGCGTGTTCGAAAACCTCCTTACCCAAATCATGGTGCGCATGGAGGATGCCGGTGCGCTCAAGCGGCGCATGTTCCACGCCTTTCTGGGGGTGGCACGGCGCTGCGGCGAGGACATCTTGAACGGCAAACGCGTGGGCGCCGCCGACCGGCTGCTGTATGGGCTCGGCAACTTCTTGGTGTACGCCCCGCTCAGAAACCGCATGGGCTTCTCGCGCACCCGCGTCGCCTATACGGCCGGCGAGGCCATCGGGCCCGAGCTGTTTCGTTTTTATCGCGCGCTCGGCATCAACCTCAAGCAGCTCTACGGCCAAACCGAAGCCAGCGTCTACATCACCCTGCAACCGGACGGTGAAGTCTATTCCGATAGCGTCGGCAAACCCGGACCCGACGTCGAAATCAAAATTGCCGACAACGGTGAGGTCTTGTTCCGGAGCCCGGGCGTGTTCCTCAAGTACTACAAGAACGAGGAGGCCACGCGCACCGCCAAGAACCCGGAGGGCTGGGTTCACACCGGGGATGCCGGTTTCTTCGACCAGCGCGGCCACCTGAAGATCATCGATCGGGCCAAAGACGTGGGCCGTCTCAACAACGGCGCCCTGTTCGCGCCGAAGTACCTGGAGAACCGCCTCAAATTCTACCCGGAGATACGCGAAGCCGTCGCCTTCGGTCAGGGGGAAGACTTCGCCACGATGCTGGTCAACATCGACCTCATGTCGGTGGGCAACTGGGCCGAGCGCCATGGCGTCGCGTATGCGAGCTACCAGGAACTGGCCGCGCATAACCAAGTCATCGAGATGGTGCGCGCCCGCGTGGACGAGATGAACAAGGCGCTGGCGCAAGAGCCGCAGATGGCCGCCTCGCAAATTAAGCGCTTTCTGATCCTGCACAAAGAACTGGACGCCGACGACGGCGAACTTACGCGCACGCTGAAGGTGCGCCGGTCCTTCATCAGCGAACGTTACGCCCCCCTGATCAAGGCCCTCAACGACGGCTCTCGCTCCTGCCACGTCGCCACCGAAATGACCTTCGAGGACGGCCGCAAGGGCGTGGTTGAGGGCGAGGTGGCGATTATCGACATGGCTGTCCACCCGGCGCGCGCGCCGCAACCGCTTCGCGAGGCTGCCGAATGAAGGCGGACGTCGAGCCGCGGCTGGTGGCGGGCCGCAGCAGTGTGGCACCGGGCGACGTTTTGCTGTCGCTCGAGCACGTCTCGCTGTCGTTTGGCGGCGTCAAGGCCCTGCGCGATGTGTCCTTCGACATCCGCAAGGGCGAGATCCGGGCCATTATCGGTCCGAATGGCGCCGGCAAGACCTCGATGCTCAACGTCATCAACGGCTTTTATCATCCCCAGGAAGGCGTGATCACCTTCAAAGGCAAGCGGCGCCACGACATGCGCCCCTACCTGGCGGCCAGCCAGGGCATCGCCCGCACCTTCCAGAACGTGGCCTTGTTCAAGGGCATGTCTACCCTCGACAACATCATGACCGGGCGCACGCTGAAAATGCGTCGCGGCATTCTCGCCCACATGCTGCACTGGGGCCCGGCGCAACGCGAGGAGATCCGCCACCGTGAGGCGGTCGAGCGCATCATCGACTTCCTCGAGATTGCACCTATCCGCAAGGTCCCCGTCGGCAAGCTGCCCTATGGGCTGCAGAAGCGCGTAGAGCTCGGTCGCGCGCTCGCCATGGAACCGGAACTCCTGCTCCTCGATGAGCCGATGGCGGGCATGAACCTGGAAGAGAAGCAGGACATGAGCCGTTTCATCCTGACGGTGAAGGAGACCTTCGACACCACCATTGCCCTGATCGAGCACGACATGGGCGTGGTGATGGACTTGTCCGACCGCGTGGTCGTCCTGGACTATGGCCGCAAGATCGCGGATGGCTCGCCGGCGGCCGTGCAGGGCGACCAGGCTGTCATCGACGCCTATCTGGGCGTGGCGCACTAGGGAGTTGATGGGCGTGCTACTGGCCGGCCAAGTTCTGGAAGTGTTGCTCGGCGGCCTGTTGTCCGGCGTACTCTATTCGCTGGTGGCGCTCGGCTTCGTGCTGATCTTCAAGGCCTCCGGCGTCTTCAACTTCGCCCAAGGTGCCATGGTCCTGCTGGCAGGATTGGCGATGGTGCGCTGCCTCGACTATCTCACCCATCATGAGTTCCCGACCTGGGTGGCGGTGCTGCTGGCGCTGCTGTTTGCCGCCGGCATCATGGCGCTGACGGCGTGGCTGGTGCAGCGCTTCGTGCTGGGACCGCTCGTCAACCAGGATGGGCTTACCCTGTTTATGGCAACGATCGGCGCCACCTTCGTGCTCGAGGGCGCCTCGCAGATGATCTTCGGTTCCGACGTCTATCCCTTGCGGCTTTTTCCCACCGACGCCTGGATCATCGGCGATGGCATTTTTCCTGGTGGCATTTTGATCAATAAGCTCGACGTCTGGGGCGGTCTCATCGCCGGCGTGCTGGTGGCGGGCCTGGCCGTCTTCTTCCAAAACACCAAGACGGGCCGCGCGCTACGCGCCGTTGCCGATGACCACGCGGCGGCGCAGTCGGTCGGCATCCCCATCAGCTGGATCTGGTTCGTGGTCTGGCTCGTGGCCGGCCTGGTCGCGCTGGTTGCCGCCACCGTCTGGGGAACCAAGCTCGGGGTGCAATTCTCCATCACCTTTTTGGCGCTCAAGGCCTTACCGGTGCTCATCATCGGCGGCTTCACCTCGGTGCCCGGCGCCATCGTCGGTGGGCTGATGGTCGGGGCGAGCGAGAAGCTCGCCGAGATCTACCTCGGCCCGCATATCGGCGGCGGTATCGAGTACTGGTTCGCCTATGTGTTGGCCCTGTTGGTGCTGCTGCTGCGGCCCCAGGGCCTGTTCGGCGAACGCATTATCGAGCGTATCTAGGGGAGGCGAGGCGTGCTTTATCGCGAGGCCGGCCAGTTTAAGAGCAGCTACGCCGCCGACATGGCGATCTTCCCGATCCGTCAGGATCGCATCGCGCTTTTTCTGCTGCTGGCGTTTGCCTATATCGGCGTGCCGTTGCTCGCTCAGTTCAAAATCTGGCCGTTCAGCAGCGACTATCTACTGCGCGCGATCCTCATTCCCTTCCTGATCCTGGCGCTGGGAACCATCGGCCTCAATATCCTGATGGGATATTGCGGGCAGATCTCGCTCGGTGCCGGCGCCTTTATGGCGATTGGTGCCTATAGCGCCTACAAGTTCGCCAACGGCGTGCATTTGCCGCTCGCCTGGTTCGGCAGCGAAATTTCCATCCCCTCCCTGCCGGTGCTGCCGTCGATCTTACTCGGCGGCCTGATGTCAGCGCTGGTCGGCATCCTGTTCGGGATCCCCAGTTTGCGCATCAAGGGACTCTACCTGGCGGTGGCGACGCTGGCCGCGCAGTTTTTCTTCGATTGGGTTTTCATTCGCGTGAAGTGGTTCACCAACTACACGCCGTCCGGCTCCGTGACGGCCCCCGAACTGAAAATCTTTGGTCTCACCTTCAATACGCCGAGCGAGCGCTACTGGCTCTGCCTGACGTTCGTCAGTGTATTCGCGCTCATGACCAAGAACCTGGTGCGCGGCAACCTTGGCAGGCAGTGGATGGCGATCCGCGACATGGACATCGCCGCCGAGCTGATGGGGATCAGGCCGCTCTATGCCAAATTGTCGGCGTTCGCCATCTCCTCCTTCGTCGTCGGCGTCGCCGGTGCGCTATGGGCGTTCGTCTATCTCGGTGCCTGGGAGCCGTTGGCCTTCAACATCGATCGCTCATTCCAGCTCCTGTTCATGGTGATCATCGGTGGGCTGGGTTCGATCCTTGGCTCCTTCCTCGGCGCCGCCTTCATCCTCATTCTGCCCATCATGCTCGATCAGGTGCCGCACGCCTTGGGCATCCCGGTCACCGTCGAAACCGTATCGCTGCTGGTGCTCATCATCACCGGCGCGTTGATCTGCTATCTGCTGATCGTGGAGCCGCTCGGCTTTGCTCGGCTGTGGTCGATCGGCAAGGAGAAATTGAGGCTCTGGCCCTACCCCTACTGAGGGTATGGCTGGGCGCTTGAATGCCGGGCGCGCAGTGCGGAGCGGCGCGCGTGGCAGCGAAGAAGCAAGGCCCGCACAGTAGGGCGCGTTCGCAGGCGCCAGCAGAAGAGCGTCCGGCCAGCAGCCCGGATGAAGGAGGAATTCTCGATGATTCGCAATACACTCGCTTTGGCCGCGGCGCTCGTCGGCGCAGCGGCGATTGCCGAGCCGGCGGTGGCGCAGAACGAGCAGTTCTTGCCAGCGCTGGTTTATCGTACCGGCCCCTATGCCCCGAACGGCATTCCCTTCGCCGATGGCGTCGCCGACTACTGGACGCTGCTCAACGAGCGTGACGGCGGCATCAACGGCGTCAAGATCGCCTTCGAGGAGTGCGAAACGGGTTATGCCACCGACAAGGGCGTGGAATGCTACGAGCGCTTGAAGGGCAAGGGCCCGACGGGTGCCGGTTATTTCTCGCCCCTGTCGACGGGCATCACCTTCGCGCTGACGGAAAAAGTACCCGGCGACAAGATCCCGTTGCTGACCACCGGCTATGGCCGTTCGGAAAGCCGCGAGGGCTCCGTGTTCACCTGGAACTTCATCGCGCTCGGCAGCTACTGGACGGCGGCCGACATCGCCATCCAGCACATCGCCAAGGAACTGGGCGGGTTCGACAAACTCAAGGGCAAAAAGATCACCTTGGTCTATCACGACAGCCCTTATGGCAAGGAGCCGATTCCGGCGCTGGAGGCCAGGGCAAAGCTCAACGGCATTGAGTTCAAGGCCGTGCCCGTCACCCATCCCGGTGTCGAGCAGAAATCGCAATGGCTCGCCATCCGCCAGGATCGCCCCGACTACGTGCTGTTATGGGGCTGGGGCGTGATGAACTCGACGGCCATCAAGGAGGCGGCCGCCGTCGCCTATCCGCGTGACAAGATGATCGGCGTCTGGTGGTCAGGGGCTGAGCCCGACGTGACCCCGGCCGGCGACCAAGCGGTCGGCTACAAGGCGCTGATGCTGCAGCATCCCGCCGGCAAGTTCAAAGTGCACGAGGACCTGGAGAAGTTTGTCATCTCCAAGGGCAAAGGAGCCGGCAAGGACGACTTTGCCCAGGTGCTCTATAACCGCGGCATCATCAACTCCATGCTCGGCACGGAGGCCATTCGCACGGCCCAGGGCAAGTTCGGTAACAAGCCCTTGACGGGCGAACAAATCCGCTGGGGCTTCGAAAACCTCAATCTAACCGCCGACAGGCTCAAGGAGCTCGGCTTCGAAGGCATGCTGAAGCCGATCAGAATTCTCCTGCCAGGATCACCAAGGCGCAGATCAGGCGCGGCTGCAGCAGTGGGACGGCAAGCAGTGGAAGATCATCTCCGACTTCTACACGGCCGACAATTCGGTGCTGGCGCCGATGGTCAAGGACACCGCCGCCAAGTATGCCAAGGAAAAGAACATCACGCCGCGCGACTGCGCCAAGGAAAGCTGAGCGGCGTTGCTCAATCGCAGACAAAAAGCGTGAGCGGCCGCCGCGGTGGCCGCTCACGCACTGAACCCCACACTGGCCGCACGACCTCGGAGTTGTCTTCTCGTGTCTGATGCTCCTTCCCAGTCGGTCTCGACGGGCCCAGCGGCGATGAGCGGTGCCGTGTTGCTCGGGGTCAAGAATATCGAGGTCATTTACGATCACGTGATCCTGGTGCTGAAGGGCGTCTCGCTGACGGTGCGGCTCGGCAGCATCGTCGCCCTGCTCGGCGCCAACGGCGCCGGCAAATCCACGACCTTGAAGGCGATTTCCAACCTGATCCGCGGCGAACGCGGTGAGGTCACCAAGGGCTCGATTGAATTCGCCGGCGAGCGCATCGACGGCCTGACCCCCAACGATTTGGTGCGCCGCGGCTGCATCCAAGTCATGGAAGGCCGCCACTGCTTCGGCCACCTGTCGGTGGAGGAGAACCTCTTGACCGGCGCCTTTACGCGCCGTGACGGTCGCAGCGCCATCGCCGCCGATCTTGAGCTGGTGTATGGCTATTTTCCGCGCCTGAAAGAACGGCGCGCCTCGCTGGCGGGCTACATCTCCGGCGGTGAGCAGCAAATGGTGGCGATCGGCCGCGCGCTGATGTCGAAGCCCAAGATGATGCTGTTGGACGAGCCGTCCATGGGGTTGGCGCCGCAGCTCGTGGAAGAGATCTTCGAGATCGTCAAACGCCTCAACGTCGAACAGCACGTGTCGCTGCTGCTGGCTGAGCAGAACACCAACATGGCGCTGAAATACGCGACCTACGGCTACATCCTGGAAAATGGCCGGGTCGTCATGGACGGCGCAGCCCAGGAGCTGCGTGAAAACGAGGACGTCAAGGAGTTTTACCTCGGCATTGGCGGCGGCGCCCGTAAGAGTTTCCGCAACGTGAAATCCTACAAGCGCCGCAAGCGCTGGCTGGCTTGATGCGCCGCCGACCCTCTGGCAGTGTTGCCCCAGCTTGCGCCGCCAGCCGATAGGGATGCCGCATTGTGACCGACCATTTCGACCAGCTCGAAAGCCGCGATCCCGAACAGCGCGAACTGGCGCAGTTCAACCTGCTTCCCGATCTGATCCGGCACGCGCTCGCCAACGCGCCCGGCTGGGCGGACCATCTCAGGGGCATCGAGGTCGGCGCCGTGACCTCGCGCGAGGCACTGGCCAAGCTGCCGGTGCTGCGCAAGGGAGCGCTCAAGGACCTGCAAGCCAAGCGACCTCCTTATGGAGGTTTTGCCACCTCGGCGGCTGGCGCGCTGGCGCGCGTGTTCATGTCGCCGGGCCCGATCTTCGAGCCCGAGGGGCACGGTGAAGATTGGTGGCGGGCGGCGCGCGCGCTCTATGCGGCCGGCATCCGCAAGGGCGACATCGTGCACAACACCTTCGCCTATCACCTGACGCCGGGCGGCTGGATCCTGGATTCGGGAGCGCGCGCGCTCGGCTGCACGGTGATCGCGGCGGGACCCGGCAACACCGAACAGCAGCTCGAGGCGATCGAACGCTTGCAGCCGACGGCCTACGTCGGCGTGCCCGACTATCTCAAGATTTTGCTCGACAAGGCAAAGGAAGCGCGCAAGGACGGTTCCTCCTTCAAGAAGGCGCTGGTCGGCGGCGGCGCGCTGTTCCCGTCGCTGCGCGCCGAGTACAAGCAGCGCGGCATTGCAACCTACCAGACCTATGCGACCGCCGACCTCGGCATCATCGCTTACGAAAGTGCCGCGCTCGACGGCATGATCGTTGACGAGGGCGCCATCGTCGAGATCGTGCGGCCCGGCACCGGCGATCCCGTGGCGGCCGAGGAGGTGGGCGAAGTGGTGGTGACCACCTTCAATCGCGACTACCCGATGATCCGTTTTGCCACGGGCGACCTCTCGGCGATCCTGCCGGGTCGCAGCCCCTGCGGGCGCACCAACATGCGCATCAAGGGCTGGCTCGGCCGCGCCGATCAAACCACCAAGGTCAAAGGCATGTTCGTGCACCCCGAACAGATTGCCGAGGTCGCCAGGCGCCATGCCGGACTGGGGCGGCTGCGGCTGGTGGTGGGGCGCGCCGGCGAGCAAGACACCATGACGCTAAGGGCGGAAAGCTCGGCAATCGACAGCGGGCTCAAGGGCAAGCTGGTGGAAAGTCTGCAAGCAATCACCAAGCTGAAAGGTGAGGTCGAGCTGGTGCCACTAAACTCGTTGCCCAATGACGGCAAGGTCATTGCCGACGAGCGCACCTATAACTAATTGAGCTTGACCGCGCTGCCCCCGAAAATCTGCCCCCATCCCCAGGCAGCTGCGGCGCGCGTGCGGGCCTCAGCGTCGGACAGCGGCCTTCTCGATGGCCTGCACCGGCATCGACTTGGTTCCGTAGCGATCTCGAAAGGCTGCGGTCTCGATCTCTTCGAGCTCGACCTCGCCAGCCATCACCTGCTCTTTCCAGGCCAAGTGCTGGGCGTGATGGCCTTGGAATTCGGGCATCACCTCTTTGGCAAACAACTCAAGGGAGCCTGCGATGTCCTCGTGCACGTTTTTGCCGGCCTGGTTGAGCAGGATCACTTGATCGATGTGCGAGGTCTCGAACTTCGCCAACTTCTTGCGCAAGGTATCGGGCGAGCCGATCAGGCCGCCGCGCAGCGCCGCCTCCTGCGCGGCCGGGTTGGCGCGCTTCCAGGCGGTGTATTCGTCCCACATGTTGACCGTGCCGGGCGCCGGTCGTTTGCGGTCGCTGGAGGCGCCGTAAAAGCGCAACGCGAACTGAAAGAAGGTGGCCCCGTCCGCCTTTTTGCGCGCTTCCTCGTCAGTCTTGGCGCACATGAAGAAGCTGACCAGCGCGATGTTGGGATTTGCGCGATAGTCGGCGAGCTTTGCCAAGCGCTTGGTGATGGCATTGTAATAGGCATGCACCCAAGCGTGCGCCGCATCGGCACTCACGAACTGGAAACCCAGCGCCCCCAGCCCGCAACGCCCGGCGCGCTCAATGGTGTCGAGCTGCGAGCAGGCCATCCACAAGGGCGGGTGCGGCTTCTGGATCGGCTTCGGCACCACGTTGCGCAGCGGAATATCGAAGTACTTACCGTGGTGCGCGCTGCCGCCCTCTTTGAACATGGGGAGGATGGCCGCCACCGCCTCCTCGAACACGGCACGCTTGTCGTCCATGGAGCGACCGAAGGGTTCGAGCTCGGTGATGGACGCGCTCTCGCCCATGCCGAATTCGCAGCGCCCGTTACTCAACAGGTCGAGGACGGCTACGCGCTCGGCCACGCGCGCGGGGTGGGACGTGGTGAGCTGCAGGATGCCATGTCCAAGCCGGATTTGGCGCGTGCGCTGGCTGGCGGCACCCAGAAAGCTCTCCGGGGCAGGGCAGTGCGAATACTCCTCCAGGAAATGATGTTCCACCATCCAGGCGTAGTCGTAGCCGAGCCGGTCGGCGAGCTCGACTTGCGTCAGTGCGTCCTGATAGAGCTTGAGTTCGGCGTTGGGCGCCCAGGGTCTTGGCAGCTGCAGCTCGTAGAAAATGCCGAACTTCATGCCTCGTCTCCCTCGCGAACAAAGCGGCAAGATAGCGGAGCCACCGCGCCCTACACAACCGGGCTCAGGTTGCCATCGATGTTAATGGCGGTGCCCGTGATATAGGAGCCGGCATCGGACGCCAAAAACAGTACCATATTGGCAAATTCCTCGGCGGTGCCGATGCGACCCATCGGGATCGATTTGCCCATCTCGGCGTAATAGTCCGCCAGCGAGCGGCCCTTGCTCTCGGCCGCATGGCGCCGCACCCACTGGTCGCTCTCGATGCGCCCGACCAGCACGGCGTTGACGAGCACGTTATGGGGAGCCCCTTCGCCCGCCAAAACCTTGGTCAGCGCCATGCCGGCGGCGCGCGTGACCGCCGTCGGCGCCCCAGAAGCGGGAGGCGCCTTGGCTCCGGTGTTGAGAACATTGATGATGCGGCCCCAGCGGCGCTCCTTCATGCCCGCGAAGGCGGCACGGGAGAGCCTGATCGCGGCGAATAGTTTGAGCTCGATGTCGTGCTGCCACAGCTCATCGGAGATGCTCTCGAAGGGCCCGCGCTGCGAGGTGCCGGCGTTGTTAACGAGGACATCGATCTGGCCCAGGCCCGCCGCCGCGGCGGCGAAGGCTGCCCGACACCCCTCGGCCGTGCCGACATCGGCGGCAACGGTAACCACCTTGGCGTTGCTCGCTGCGGCGACCTCGGCGCGCGCCTCATCGAGAATGTTTTGACGCCGCGCCACCAGGGCGACGTTGGCCCCCGCGCCGGTGAAGTGCTTGGCGATGGCACGCCCGATACCGAGACTGCCACCCGTGATTAGGGCATTGCGGCCCTTCATGCTCAGCTGCATGAAACGTCTCCTCCTGTTGGTTGCTGCGGCTGGTTGCTGGGGTCCGCGCGCGGTGCGCGCCGGCGAAAAGCGAGGCTAGCACGCGCCGCCCCCGATCAATCCAGGACCTCCTTGTTGATGACGTTTTCGCGGTTCGGGTTGCCGTCGAGCGCGCTCAGAATATTGCGTGCCGTCTGCAGGCCCATGCGATCGAGGGATTCGCGCGTGACGCCGGCCATGTGCGGCGCGCTGATGACGTTGGCAAGCTTTAGCAACGGATTGCCGACCGGCGTCGGCTCCTGCTCGAAGACGTCCAAACCCGCGCCTGCGAGCTTGCCCGTGGTCAGCGCCGTATGCAGGGCCGCTTCATCGATGATGCCGCCGCGCGCGGTATTGACGAGGTAGGCCGTCGGCTTCATGGCCGCCAGCCGCGCGGCATTGAACATGCCGACCGTCTCGGGCGTCTTGGGGCAATGGATGGTGACGAAATCGGCACGTGGCAGGGCGGTGTCGAGCTCGGCCACCGGCTCGCAGCCCGTCGCCTTGATCTCGGCGGCCGGCCGATAGGGGTCATAGACCAAGACCTTCATCTCCATGGCCTGGCAGCGTTTGGCGCTGCGCGTGCCGATGCGACCGAAACCGACGATCAGCACGGTCTTGCCAAACAGGTCGACGGGCACCGCCCCGAGCCGGCTGTTCCAGGCGCCGGCCTGCACCATGGCATTGAGCTCGGCGCCGCGTTTGGCAAGCGCCATCATCATGAACATGGCTTGCTCGGCGACCGAGGGTGAATTGGCCGTCCCGGCCACCATCAGTGGAATTTTTTTGGCGGTCAGGGCCGGCACGTCCACCGCGTCGAAGCCAACGCCGATGCGCGCCACCACCAGCATCTCGGCGGCCGCCTCGATCTCCTTTGGCCCGAACTTGGTTCCCCCCAGGGCGACCCCGTTGACGGGCGCGGCTTCGCGCAGAAGCGCCTGGAACGCTGCCTCCGAGATCGTGTTCGCAAACCCAACGATCTCGATATCGCCCCGCTCGGTTAGCAAATCCCGGCCGCTCTTGGACATCGATTCCGTTAGCAGCACCTTTTTCTTGTTGCTCGCCATTTCCGTCCCCTGAACTGAACTTTGACGCGGGCAGGATTACACGGGTGGGCGGGATTTGCCCACGTCCTTTGCGCATTGCTGTTCCCCCTTGCCCGCTTTTTAGGGGCGAGGACCAAGCCGACTTGCCGCAGGGGACATGCGCGGGCCGACGAGCTTGGTATAAAGTTGCGGCGATGCACATGCTTTACCGGAGGAACGCGTGGCCACAACAACCGTCGAGGTGCTCGCCGAAGCCTTCAAGCAGGCGGGTACGCCGTTCATCGTCGGACACCCCGGCGGCGAGTTCGTCGAGCTGATGGAGGCCGCGCGGCAGCGGGGAATGCGCTTCTTGCTCATGAAGCAGGAGGTGGCGGGTGCCATGTTAGCGGCAACCTGGGGCGAAATCAGCGGCAGCCCCGGGGTATGCCTGTCGACCCGCGGGCCGGGCGCCGCCAACATGGTCAACGGCGTGGCGCACGCGCTGCTCGATCGCGCGCCGCTGATCGCCATCACCGATGCTTACTCGCGCCCGACCTTCGAAACCGGCTTGCGTCAGCGCCTCGACCAGAAGGCGCTCTATGCGCCGCTGGTCAAATGGAGCACCACCATCGATGCGCGCAGCGTGCGCCAGCAGCTGCGGCGGGCCATGCGTACGGCCACCGGCGCACCGCCGGGTCCGGTGCACTTCGAACTGCCGCAAAGTGAGACCACGCGGGAGGCGGGCGCCTTGCTGGCCGAGCCGCCCCTGCGCCCAAATCTCGTCTGTCCCCGCCCCGAGCGCAGCGACCTCAAGGGCGTACTCGGCCTCATCGGCCGCGCCAAGCGACCGATCCTGCTCGCCGGCCTCGGCATCTTTTGGGCGCACGCGGCCGGCGCCTTCGTGCGCTTTGCCGAGCGCCTCGGCGCCCCCGTGCTGACGACATCGAAATGCAAGGGTGCCATTCCGGAAGACCACCCCTTGCGCGCGGGCTGCATCATCGGCGGCCTGATCGAGCGCAACCTCGTCAATCAGGCCGACCTCATTATCACCGTCGGGCTCGACGCCGTCGAGCTGCAGCCCAAGCCTTGGCCCTACACGCTCCCCGTGCTGGCGCTCTCGGGCGTTGCCAGCCTTGATGCGCTGGTGCCGGCCGATCCGGAGGTCGTGGGCGAGCTCGGCGCGCTGTTGTCGGCGCTGGCCGAATGGGCGCCGGAGCGCGCCAGCTGGGGTGAGAAGGCGGCCCGCGAATTCCGCGCCCAGGTGAACCAAGCCCTCGATAGGCCGAGCCGCGGCCTTTCCCCACAGCGCACCGTTGAGATCGCCCGCGCCGTGCTGCCGCGTGACACCATCGCCACCTGCGATGCCGGCGCCAGCCGGTTGCTGGTGGTGCAGAAATGGCAGGCCTACGCCGCGCGCGACTTCCTCACCTCCAATGGACTGGGATCGATGGGCTATGCGCTGCCCGGAGCGCTCGGCGCACGCTTGGCCCACCCCAAGCGTCCGATCGTGGCCTTTTCGGGCGACGGCGGCTTCCTGATGGCCGTGGCCGAACTGCAAACGGCCCAACGCGAAGGGCTGCCGATCATCGTGGTCGTGTTCGACGACGCCGAAATCGGCCTCATTCGCATCAAGCAGGAGATCAAGAACATTCCGCTCAACGGCGTGAAGCTTGGCGGCGTCGACTGGGAAAAACTGGCTGCGGCATTCGCCGCCGACGCCGCCGTCGTGGAAACGGAAACGGCGCTTGGCGACGCGCTGGTGGCCGCGCTCGCTTCCCGACGCACGACGCTGATCGCCGCACGGATCGATCCTTCCGGCTACGTCGACCAGTTCAATGCCTTGCGCGAGATGTGAGGGCCTCATGTTAAAGCTGCAGCGGCACGATCAAAGGAGCCAGCATGACCGCTAACCACAAACCGACCGTATTCGGCATCGCCATGCGCAATTTCACCAAGTATCCGGAGATGCCGGATGCGCGGGCGCTCATCGACTATGGCGTCCGCATGGAGGAGCTGGGCTACGAATCGGTCTGGGCCTGGGACCACATCCTGCTCGGCGTCGATCCGAACTTCCCGATCCACGAGGCCCTCGCGCTGCTGACCGCGGTCGCCGCGCGCACCACCAAGATCAAGGTCGGAACCGGCATCCTGGTGATGCCGGTGCGCAATCCGGTGATTTTGGCCAAGGAGCTCGCCACCATCGATCACATCTCCAACGGGCGCTTGCTGGTGGGGGCAGCGGTGGGTTGGTACAAGCGCGAATTCGACTCGCTTGGCACCGACTTCCACAAGCGGGGCAAGATTATGGATCAGCACTTGGAGATCATCAGCCGACTGTGGACTGAAGAGCGGGTCGATGGCGAGTACCCGCCCTATCATCTGCGCGGTGCCGTGCTCTATCCTAAGCCGGTGCAAAAGCCGCGCCCGCCGCTGCTGATCGGTGGCTATGTCGACGCGGTTTTGCAGCGCGCCGCCCGCAAGGGCGACGGCTGGCTCACCTACTACTACACCGCCGAGAGCTTCCGGCGCACCTGGAAGAAGGTCACGGACTTCGCCGAGGCCGCCGGCCGCAATCCGGCCGAGCTGAGCTCAACCAATCAGCTGCCAATTTGCGTCGGCCCGCGGGCCAAAATCGAGGCCGCTATGAAGCAATGGCTGCAAACCGAGTGGGACTACGCCTCGTGGTCGGAGTCAACCATGGACAGCGCCATCATGGGCACGGTGGAGGAATGCGTCGAGCAGCTTGAGGTGCATCTGGCAACCGGCATCGACCGCATCATCTTCGTCCCCTACAAATATGAGAAGGAGCAGGTCGAAGCCGTGGCCCAGGAGATCATCCCGCGCCTCAAGCGCCGCGCCGGCTAAGGCTTGGGCCATATCGTCGCAAAGGGTCGACTTGTGAGGTCCCCGCGCCACCCCTAAGCTTGCGGTCGGCTGAGCGCTCGCACATCATTGGCGGGCAAGAGATGGAGACCCCTATGAGATCGCGCACTCTCAAGTTGACGCTGGCCGGCCTTGCGCTGGGCTTTGTTGCAGGCAGCGCCGCGGCGCAGGACACCATCAAAATAGGCGTGACGCAGCCGTTGACCGGCGCCTTCGCCGCGTCCGGCAACTACGTGGCACAGGGCGCCAAGATCGCCGAAGAGGAGATCAACAAGGCCGGCGGCGTGCTCGGCAAAAAGCTGCAGCTCATCATCGAGGACAACAAGTCCAATCCGACGGAGGCCGTTGCCACCGCCGAGAAGCTGATCAACAGCGACAAGGTGCCGGTGCTTATGGGCGCCTGGAGTTCGACGCTGACGCTTGCCGTGATGCCCAAGCTCGAGGAATACAAGGTGCCGATGCTGGTGGAGACCTCCTCGTCCGGAAAGATTACCACCTCGGGTAATCCCTACATCTTCCGCATCAGTCCGACCTCGGAGATGGAGGCCAAGGCGTTCGTGCCGCTGTTCAAGACCATGGGCATCAAGAAGGCCGACTTCCTCGCAACCAACAACGACTTTGGCCTCGGCGCCTCGAAGGAATTCAGCGCCGCCGCGCGGCAGAGCGGCGTCGAGGTCGGTGTGATGGAGAGCATGGATCCCAAGGCCACGGATTTTTCGGCGCAGCTCGCCAAGATCAAGGCCTCCGGCGGCGATACGCTGTTCGTGACAACGGCCGTCGAACAGATCACCTTGATCCTGAAGCAGGCGAAGGACCAGCAGCTAACGCAACGCATCATCACCACCGGCGGCTCCAATTCGCCTGACCAGCTGATTGCGCAAGCCGGCGATGCCGCCAACGGCTCCTACCATCTGGTGTTCTTTACGCCCTGGTTTCCCGAGGCCGTCAAGAACCCCGAGATCGCCAAGAAGTTCGTCGCCCTCTGGAACGAGAAGAAGCACAACGTCGGCGGCCTGACCGAGGGCTTTCGCGGCTGGGATGGGCTCAACGTGATCGCCGAAGCGATCAAGGCCGCGGGCAAGGCGGAGCCGGAGGCGATCAAGCAGGCGCTGTGGGACGTCAAGGTGAAAGGCATCAACGGAGATATCAGCTTCATCAAGCAGGGGCCGGCCGGTATGGAAAGCGCCCAGAACGTGCCGAGCGTCTATCTGGTCAAAATCGACGGCGGCAAGGTGACGCGGCAGTAACGGGCGGCAACGCTGCCGGCACTGCCCGCTTATCTGCGCACAGGCGGCCGTCGTGCCGCCAGCCAGCATTGACCCTCAAGCCCCGCGACCGTCGCGGGGCTTATCTTGCCGCCCTGCTGGAGCGCGAGCCGCATGGACCAGCTGCTACAGCACACTGTCAATGCCCTGATCCTCGGGGGCACCTACGCACTCCTCGGCATCGGTCTGACGCTGATCTTCGGCATCATGCGGGTCGTCAATTTCACCCACGGCGAGCTCTACGCCTTCGGCGCCTACATGATGTACATGTGGGTGATGCTTGCCGGCATGAACTTCTATCTCGCCCTGGTGCTGGCCGTACTGTTGGGCATCGGGCTGGGGGCGCTCATCGAACTCGTGCTGCTGCGGCGCCTCAGGGGTGCCGATATCGACACCACCATGCTGGTGATGATCGGCGCCTGGATTGCCCTGCAAAACCTCGAGCAATTCACCTGGTCGGGGGTAGCCAAGTCGATCAATTCGCCGTTTCCCTCCTCGCCGCTGGTGCTCGGGCCGATATCCGTATCCTGGAATCGATTGTTCGTGTTCGTCGTCGCCTCGCTGCTAATCGGGGCCACCTACGCGCTCATCAATCGCAGCAAGCTCGGCAAGGCCATGCGCGCCACCTTTCAAGACCGCGAAACGGCCGCCCTGATGGGTATCGAAATCAACACCGTTCATACGGCAACCTTTGCCCTCGGCTCGGGTTTGGCGGCCGCGGCGGGCGCCCTCCTGGGTCCCGTGTTCGTCGCCTATCCGAGCATGGGTGACCTCGCCTCGCTCAAAGCTTTTGCCGTTGTCATCCTCGGTGGACTTGGCAGTATCCCCGGTGCCACCGCCGGCGGCTTCATCCTCGCCTTCATGGAGGAGCTCGGCGCCGGCTACGTCTCCTCCGGCTTCCGCGACGGCATGGGCTTCCTGCTGATCATCGCCATTCTCATCATCAGGCCGACGGGGCTGTTCGCGCGCCGGGAGCGGATCGGGTGAAGCGGATCGCGACGCTCGCCTTGCTGGCAGGGCTGCTGTCCCTGCCGCTGTGGATGTCGAGCCTCTACGTGCTCCACATTCTGATCATGACGGGCATTTTCATCATCGCCGCCATGAGCCTCAACCTGCTGCTCGGGTTCACCGGCCAGCTCAGCCTCGGACACGTCGCCTTCTTCGGAATCGGCGCCTACACCTCGAGCCTGGTGTCGCTGGGCTTTGAGGTGCATCTGCTGCCCGATTGGCAGGTGGGGCTCGAGGCAAAGCCGGTCTGGCTCGGCATGCTCTTGGGCATCCTGTTGGCGGGACTGTGCGGCTGGGTGATCGGCCGCGTGTCATTCAAGGTGCGCGGCGCCTACTTCGTCATTGTCACGGTGAGCTTCGCCGAGGTGGTGCGCCTCGTGGCCCTCAATTGGGTGGAGTTGACGCAAGGGCCGATGGCGCTCAACAACATTCCGGTGCTGCGGCTGGGTCTCCCCGGCTGGTTCGAATTCGCCTTTCTACGCAAGCCCGCCAACTACTACCTCGTGCTGGGGGTGGGCGTCGTCGCCTATCTCCTGATCCGGCGGCTCGTCCATTCCCGTGCCGGCCGCGCCATGATAGCCCTACGCGAGAACGAAGCGCTGGCCGCTTCTGTTGGCATCGACGTCACACGCTACCTCGTGCTCGCGACCTTTGTCTCGGCCGGCATCGCCGGCGCAGCCGGCGCGCTTTATGCCCACTACGTGCGCATCGTCGATCCGGAGGTTTTTTCTTTCATCTATACGGTAACGATGGTCATCATGGTCGTAACCGGCGGTAAGGGCACGCTGGCGGGACCCATCGTGGGGGGATTGATCTTCGGCCTGTTGCCCGAAACCTTGCGCACCTTCAGCATTCAGCCCGAGATCCAGTGGGTGATCTACGGCGTGCTGATGATCCTGATCGTGTATTTCCTGCCCGAGGGTATCGTGCCGGCGCTCCAGCGCTGGTGGCAGGGGCGGGGCGACCGCCAGGGCGCGCCGCCTGCCGCCGCCGTCAAAGGCGGGGCAGCGCCGTGAGCGAGCCGTCCGCGGCTGAACTTTCCGTCGATCGACTGACGATCCGGTTCGGCGGCTTGATGGCCGTGGACCGGGCCTCCTTCGAGGTGCGGCGCGGCGAGGTGCTCTCCCTGATCGGGCCGAACGGCGCCGGCAAGACCTCGGCCTTCAACGCCATTACGGGGTATATCGCGCCGGCGGCGGGTTCGGTGAGCTACCGCGGCACCCGGCTCACCGGGCTCAGGCCAAACCAGATCGCCGAACTCGGCGTTGTCCGCACCTTCCAGAAAACCAGCGTGTTTGCCGGCCTCAGCGTGCTCGACAACGTCCGCGTCGGCCTGCACCTGGTTTCCAAGCAGCAGCCCTTGGCCATCCTGCTGGGCGCCGCCAGCGTCGCCCGCGAAGAGCTGGCGCTCGCCGCCGAGGCGAAGAGCATCTTGCAGTTCATCGGCCTTGGGGCGCGCGCCGACCTACTGGCTTCGGCGCTGCCCTACGGCGAATTACGCCTCTTGGAGGTGGCTATCGCGCTCGCGGCAAAGCCGCGGTTGTTGCTGCTGGACGAGCCCGTTTGCGGTCTCAATCCGGCCGAGACCGCCAACTTCATGGCCCTGCTCAGGAGCATTCGCGCCCTCGACGTCACGGTCCTGCTCGTCGAGCACGACATGAAGATGGTGATGGGGGTGTCCGATCGGATCATCTGCCTCAACCAGGGCCGCATCATTGCCGACGGCACGCCCGAGGCCATCCGCAGCAACCCCGAGGTGGTGCGGGCCTATCTTGGCACCCAGCGGGCGGCCGCCGACTAGCTCGCCCGAACACGGCGCGCGCGGCAGCGTTTGCGGGCCGCGCGCTGCCGACGGCGGCCGCTCCGCGTGGCCGACGCGCGGCGTCAGCTCAGCTCGCGGATCTTGAATGGCAAGCCCCCCTTGGGGGTCAGCGTCACCGTGGCATTGATGCCCGGCGGCTCGGGTCCCACGTACTCGGGGCGGAAGCGGCGCAGCAGGATCGACAAAGCCAAGGTGTTCTCGACCTGGCTCATCGCCCCACCGATGCAGGAGCGCTTGCCGCCACCGAAGGGCAGGTAGGTATAGGGGATGCGCTTCTTGGCGGCATCCCCCAGCCAGCGCTCGGGCTGGAAGGTCTCCGGTTCCGGCCAGAACTTGGCACTGTGGTGGGCGCCGTAGGCAAACAGGGCGACTTTGTCGCCCGCGCGAACCTCCTTGCCATCGATCACGTCGTCCTTGGCGGCGACGCGGATCAGCATCCAGATCGGAGGATAAAGGCGCATCGTCTCTTGGATGACGGCGCGTGTGTAGGCGAGCGCCGAATAGTCGGCCGCCGTCGGCTCGCGATCGCCACAGACCAGCTCGCCCTCCTTGCGGATGCGCTCGGCCGCGGCCGGGCTCTTGGCCGTCTCATAGAGGGCCCAGGCTAGTGTCAGCGCCGTGGTCTCGGTGCCGGCCCAGAGGTACTGCTTGATCTCGTCAATCGCCTGCTGGCGATCAAACTCCGGGATGGCGGGATCGGCCACCGCGGCCTCGATCATCTTCAAAAGCGTGCGCTCGCGCGCCTCGCGCGGGTCGGCGGCGAACACCTCCGGTGGCACGCCGGCCCAAACCTCCATGGCCTTGGCGGCGTCCTCTTCGGTGATCTCGAACTCCTCGCCGGCCACCTTCTTCAGGCGGATCGACTTGTGGTTCATCACGTCGGTATAGGTCTTCACGCACTTGAAAACGAAGTGCGGATTGAAGGGCATCTCCCGGTCGAACAGCGCCTTGCAGATCATGTCGGCCGCCAGCGTCCAGGTCTGCTCGACCATCTCGACGGTCTCACCGCTCTGGGCCAGCTTGGCCCAGGTCTGCATCTTGCTGCGGATGGCGGCGAGGAAGTAGGGAATGTACTCGGCGAACATGTCCGGGTGGAACGCCGGTTGCTGCGGCATGCGAATCTTCTGCCACAGCACCCCGTCGTGGGTGATCATGGACTTGCCGAAGATCGGCTTCAGGCCATCGAAATACTTGATATAGTCGTCGGCCTTGGTGACCAGCACGCGTTTGAAATGCTCAGGCGCCGTCAGCAGCACCACGCGCTGGCTGGCCATGTTGACCGGGATGACGCCGCCGTAGCGCTCCGCCATCTGCATCAGGATCGTCAGGGGATTGTGCGGCCCCTTCAAGAGCGGAGTCAGCTTGAACCAGACCGAGGACTCCTCCCCGAGCTGGTGGATATGGGATTGAGCAGCAGTCATCTCGTTGCGCTCCGGAGGCGGTCGCGGCGGCACCACGTCATTAATGTACCCACGATCTGGGTGTTCCCGCCCCGGGCCCTTGCTCCTCCCTTAGGTCCTGACGTCGCGAGGGGTTTGACGGTCTCGTAGCACCGTCCTCAAAACTCTGTCCAGTTTCGGCGCTGCGGCCAATGTGCTTTTCATTGACAGGTGTGGCCACGATTAACCTAACGCCAAGGTTGCGAACCACTCGCCCTTAGGTGGCGGCCGCGACAAGGATGGTGACGCGGCCATCACTGAGGCGTGTCCGACCTGCGGCGACCAGGGCCAGGGCCTCGGGATAAAGCGCGTGCTCGGCTCGCAAAATTCGGGCCGCCAGCGCTTGGGCCGTGTCGTCCTCGCACACGGGGACCGCGGTTTGGGCGATGATGGGGCCGCCGTCCAGATCCTCGGTGACGAAATGCACCGTGCAGCCGGAAATTTTGACCCCGGCCGCGAGCGCCTGCGCCTGGGGATTGAGGCCTTTGAAGGCGGGCAGCAGCGAGGGGTGGACGTTGAGCTGACGTGCGTGCCATTTGCGCACGAACTGAGGGCTTAGGATGCGCATGAAGCCCGCGAGCGCGACCAGCTCGACGTCGGCCTCGGCCAAGACCCGATCGACGGCCCCATCGAAGGCCTGCCGCGAGGCGTAGGCCTCGGGATCGATACAGGTGGCCGGCAGTCCCTCAGCCCGGGCCCAGGCGAGCCCGGCCGCGTCCGGCCGGCTCGAGACGATGGCGACGACCTCGGCGGGATAGTCAGGCGCGCGCGCCGCCGCGACAAGGGCCATCATGTTGGAGCCGCGCCCCGAGATCAGGATGGCAAGGCGCTTTTTTGTCATCAGCCGGCCCACCGCGGGCGTCCGCTGTAGCGCACGGCTTCAGCGTCGCCCTTGCCCTTGGCTGGTGCTTTCACCCCGCGGCCCGGCTCGAGGCTGCCGATCAGCACGGGGCTTTCGCCCGCCGCGGCGAGCGCGGCCATAACCGCGGCGATCTGGGACTGGGCGACCACGGCAACCATGCCGATGCCGCAGTTGAACGTGCGCAGCATCTCGGCGTCGTCGAGTTTGCCGGCGTCTTGCAGCCAGCCGAACACGGCGGGCATCGGCCAGGCCGCGAGATCGATGTGGGCGGCCACGGCGGCGGGCAGCACGCGCGGCAGATTTTCCGTCAAGCCGCCGCCGGTGATGTGGGCGAGGCCCTTGATTGCCCGCGTGTCCCGCATGGCCTTGAGCACGCCCTTGACATAGATGCGCGTTGGGGTCAGCAGCGCCGCCCCGAGCGAGCAGCCCGGCTGAAACGGCGCGGGAGCGTCCCATGGGCTGCCGGCCGGCGCCACCAGTCGGCGCACCAGCGAAAAGCCGTTGGCGTGAACCCCCGAAGAGGTAAGCCCGATCAGGGCGTCGCCGGCCCCGATATCCGGCCGCGGCAGCAACTCCCCGCGCTCGGCCGCCCCGACGCAGAAACCTGCAAGATCGTAGTCTTGCTCCGCATAAAGGCCCGGCATCTCCGCCGTCTCGCCCCCGATCAAGGCACAGCCCGCCAACCGGCAGCCCTCGGCAATGCCGGCAATCACCGCGCGCGCCGTCTCCAAGTCGAGCTTCCCGCTGGCAAAATAGTCGAGAAAGAACAGCGGTTCGGCGCCCTGCACCAGCACATCGTTCACGCACATGGCGACGAGATCGATGCCGATGCTGCCGTGCTGCCCCGTGGCGATGGCGATCTTGAGCTTGGTGCCGACGCCGTCGTTGGCGGCAACCAGGATCGGGTCCTTGAAGCCGGCCCGCTTGAGGTCGAACAGGCCGCCGAAGCCGCCGAGCGCCGCATCTGCGCCGGGGCGCAGGGTCGCCTTGGCGAAGGGCTTGATGGCCTCGACCAGGGCGTTGCCGACGTCGATGTCGACGCCGGAATCGCGGTAGGAGAGGGATTGGTGCTGCGGCCGGCTTGGCATGGCCTCAAAGCTTTGCCCTAATGGCGCCCAAGATGCTGCGGCATAGCAGATGCGCGCGCGTCGCGGTAGGCTCCGCGAGCCCCAAGACTGGTATGGACTGGGGATGGATTTTTGACTGCCGGAGGGCAACAGGCTTGGGTTGCAGCATGCCAGAGCGGGTCCGCCGCGCCAGCCTCGTCTTGGCTGTAGGCACCGCCGTGTTTGCCGCCGGGGCGGTGCTACCGCAGGGCCTGCCGGGGAGCCTGCGGGCTGCGGCGGCGGCCGAAGCCGTCTTCACCGTCGGTAACTATCCGGTGGAGGCGCGGGCCGACAACGCCGTTGCCGCCAAGGATCGCGCCCTGAGCGAGGGCCAGCAAGCCGCTTTTCGCTCGCTCTTGCGCCGCCTGGTGCCGGTAACGGCCTTCCAGCGCCTCAAGCAGCTTCCCGCGGTGCGCGCCGGCGATCTGCTCGAGGGCGTCAAGGTGCGCGCGGAACGCAACTCGGCGACCGACTACATCGCCAGCCTCGATTTCTCCTTCCAGTCGAAAGGCGTACGCGATTTGCTGCGGCGCGAGGGCATCCCCTTTACGGACGAGCAGGCGCCGGTTGTCACCTTGGTTCCCGTTTGGCTCGCCGCCGGCGGCGCGGCCAAGGCCGATGCCGCCTGGACGTCGGTCTGGAGCGGGCTTGATCTCGAGCATGCCCTGACGCCCGGCAAATTGCAGCCCCTCAAGGCGGAGGTGACGGGAGAAGCCATCAACGCGCTGCTTGCCGGTGATGGCGGGGCCATGCGCACGCTTGCCCGCGTCTACCAAAGCGAATTGGTGCTGCTGGCCGCCGCCGCCCCGGACCCGGGCAGCGGGCGGCTCAACGTGACGCTCACGGGGCGAGATGCCGTCGGCGCCTTCACGCTCAAGCGCGCGTTCCGCCTCGATCGTGGCGACCCCACCTACACCAGCGAATTGGCCGCGGTCGTGCTGCTGGGAATTCTGGAGGGCCGCTGGAAATCCATCCGCTCGGGAGGCGGCGCCGGGGCGCCGGGCACCGGCGGCGATCTGTTGATCGCCGTTGAGTTTCGCGGCATGGGCGAGTGGCAGGAGATCAGCCGCAAACTGAGCGCGATTCCCGGCGTGGAAGAGCTGGAGGTGGCCGGCCTATCGGCGCGCGGGGCGCGCGTGACCTTGCGCTATGCGGAAGGCGCAGAGCGCCTGGCCCAGAGCCTGTCGCAGCAAGGACTGGGCTTGCGCAACGTGGCCGGCAAGTGGGTGCTTTCGCTGCAATAGAGGCTCGACGGCGCGAGGCGCCCGGGCCTAGCATTAAAGCTGTTATCGCAGTCGATCGGGCGCGCGGCCTTTGCCGTGGCAAGCCCATCTCAACGCCTGGGGTGCTCTTGCTGGCGAATATCCCAAATGCCATTACGCTTGGGCGCGTCATGTCCGTGCCGGTACTGTTCTACTTGTTGGTATCGGAGCGCAGCCTGGCAGCCTTTGTTGTGTTCGTGCTGGCCGGCCTCAGCGATGCCGTCGACGGTTACCTCGCCAAGCGCTTTGACTGGCGCAGCGAGCTGGGTGCCTATCTCGATCCGTTGGCCGACAAGCTGCTGATCGTCAGCATCTTCATCGCCCTCGGCGTGCGCAATGAACTGCCGCTTTGGCTCGTGATCGCCGTGGTCAGCCGCGATATTCTGATCGTGGTGGCGGTTCTGCTGTCATTGGTGCTCGATCAGCCGATCCCCATCAAGCCCCTGGCGATCAGCAAACTCAACACCGTGGCGCAAATCGTGCTTGCCGCCGCCGTGCTCGCCAACGACGCCTTCACGCTGCAGCTCGAAGCCTCGCGATTGGCGCTGGTGTGGATTACGGGAGCATTGACGCTGCTTTCGCTGGCGGCCTACCTGCGGGATTGGTTTATGCATATGACGGGCTATGAAGCGGGCAAGGAGCCGCCGGGCTAAAGACGCTCTGCCATAGCCTGGGTCGATGGGAGAAGTGGAGATGGGAGAAGTGGAGATGAGGCAGGGTGCAGGTGTGTGAGGTAGTCTCAACGTCTGGCCGACAGTTAGGCCAACGGTCGGGCCGACAGTCAGGCAAGCCTGCCCGGCGATGAC
The DNA here is from genome assembly GCA_963770295.1 of uncultured Alphaproteobacteria bacterium. Lineage (GTDB taxonomy): Bacteria > Pseudomonadota > Alphaproteobacteria > Rhizobiales > Hyphomicrobiaceae > AWTP1-13. The sequence continues at coordinate 114,602 of CAVYPA010000008.1, read as the reverse complement.
CCAAGCATGAGCCCTGCGCCCGACCAGCTTATTTTTGATCTGCCCCAGCGCCCCGCCCTTGGCGCCCAGGACTTCCTGGTCAGCGCCTCCAATCAGGCTGCCGCCGAGATGATCGATCGGTGGCCGCGCTGGAGCGACCACGCGGTCCTGATGGTGGCGCCGGCGCGCGCGGGCAAGACGCACCTCGCCAACGTCTGGCGCCTGAAGTCCGGCGCCGCGGCGCTCACCGGCGCTAACCTCGGCGAGGCCGACGTGGTTGCGACCGGCAATGCCCTGCTGGTTGAGGATTTGCACTCGGGCATCGGCAGCGAGCGGGCTCTGTTCCACCTTCTCAATCTCGCGCGCGAGCATTCGCGCACAATGCTGTTGACCTCGCGTGTTGCGCCCGGCGCCCTGCCCGTCGGGCTCCCCGATCTGCGCTCACGCTTGCGCGCCTTGCCGCTGATCGAGATCGCGCCTCCCGACGCGGCGTTGCTGCGGGCGGTCCTGGTCAAGCAATTTGCCGACCGCCAGCTCGTGGTCGAGCCGCACGTGATTGCCCATCTCGCGCTGCACATGGAACAGTCAATGGAAGCGGCTGCCGCCATCGTTGCCGAGCTCGATCGCGCCGCCATGGCCTCCCATCGCCGGATAACGCGCGGGCTGGCCGGGGAAATCCTGGCGCGCCAGCAGGGCCGATTTGGCTAGTTGCAGCCGCCCGTCATCAATTCTTCATTTCGGCTTTGCAAAATTGTATGATTGGCGGGGCAAGACCGGAGTACTCTGGCCCTCCTGTCCGCAGACTGAAGGATTGGCATGAGCTCGGCGAAACCCCGTCAGCGGGAGAAGGAGCAAGCACCCGAGGCTGCTCCCCTACCCTCCACATCCCTTGGGCCGGCACGCTTCTACAATCGCGAGCTGTCCTGGCTGCAGTTCAATCGGCGCGTGCTGGAAGAGGCACGCAACACCCACCACCCGCTGCTCGAGCGGCTGCGCTTTCTGTCGATTTCGGCCTCCAACCTCGACGAGTTTTATATGGTCCGGGCCGCCGGGCTTTACGGCCAGGTCACCGCCGGCGTCGTACAACCCAGCCAGGATGGCCTCACCCCCGCGCAGCAGCTCTCGGAGATCACGCGCTTTGCCGGAGCCCTCGCCACTGACCAGCAGGCCTGCTGGAGCGTGCTGAAAGCCGAAATGGCGACGGCGGGCATCCATATCGTCGAACCCAAGGACCTGCAACCGCCGGACCGCGATTGGCTCGAGCGCCAGTTCCTGGCGCACCATCTTCCAATTCTGACGCCGATCGCCGTCGATCCCGCCCACCCCTTCCCGTTCATTCAGAATACGGGCCTCACCGTCGGCGTCGAGCTGCGGCGCGAGCGCGACAACAAGACCATGCATGCGCTGTTGCCGATTCCGGGGCAGCTTGCGCGTTTCGTGCGCTTGCCGGAGTTGGCCGCACGCCCGGAGGGCGATGAGCCGCCACCGCACCGGTTCATTCGCATCGAATCGGTGATCGCCATGTTCTTGTCGCGCCTGTTCCCGGGCTTCTTGGCGCGCAGCCAGGGAGCCTTCCGGGTCCTGCGCGACAGCGACATCGAGGTACAGGAGGAAGCCGAAGACCTAGTGGCGCTCTACGAGACGGCGCTGAAACGCCGCCGCCGCGGCAACGTGATCCGGCTCGAGATCGACGGACAGATGCCAGCGCGCCTGCAGCGCTTCGTCGTGCAGGAACTCGAGCTCAGCGAGGATGCCATTTTTGTCAAGGAGGGCATGCTCGGGCTGGCCGATACCTCCCAGCTCATCGTTTCTGAGCGGACCGATCTCGTCTTCAAACCGCTCAATATCCGCTTCCCGGAGCGCATTCGCGAATTCAACGGCGACTGCTTCGCGGCCATCCGTAAGAAGGACATCGTGGTACACCATCCCTACGAGTTCCTTTGATGTCGTCGTGCAGCTCTTGCGCCAGGCTGTGGCCGATCCCAACGTGCTGGCGATCAAGTGGACGCTCTATCGAACTTCGAAGGACAGCCCGATCGTACAGGCGCTGAAGGAAGCCGCCGATCTCGGCAAGTCCGTCACCGCTGTCGTGGAGTTAAAGGCGCGCTTCGATGAAGCCGCCAATATCCGCTGGGCCCGCGACCTGGAGAGCGCCGGCGTGCACGTGGTCTACGGCTTCATTGAGCTCAAGACGCACGCCAAGCTCGGCCTGATCGTGCGCCGCGAAGGCAGCGAACTTGCCACCTACTGCAACATCGGCACCGGCAACTATCATCCCGTCAACGCCAAGATCTACAGCGATCTGTCGTTCTTTACCGCCGATCCCGTGGTCAGCCGAGACGTGACGCGCATTTTCAACTTCGTCACGGGCTACGCCGAGCCCGCCGAAATCGAGGTGATGGCGGTCTCCCCGCACGGCATTCGCGCACGCATCCTGGGCCACATTCGCGATGAGATCGGCCACGCCAAGGCCGGGCGACGGGCGGCGATCTGGATGAAAATGAACTCACTGGTCGACGGCCAGATCATCGACGCCCTCTACGAAGCCAGCCAGGCCGGCGTCGAGGTCGACCTCGTCGTGCGCGGCGTCTGCTGCCTCAGACCGGGAATCCCGGGGCTCTCCGAGCATATTCGGGTCAAGAGCATCATCGGCCGCTTCCTGGAGCATGGGCGGGTCTATTGCTTCGGCGCCGGACACGGTTTGCCTGCGCCCAAGGCCCTGGTCTATATCAGCTCGGCGGACATGATGCCGCGCAACCTGGACCGTCGCGTTGAGGTTATGGTCCCCATCACCAACCCTACGGTGCACGAACAAATCCTCGACCAAATCATGGTTGCCAACCTGAAAGACAATGAGCAAAGCTGGCGCGTCTTGGCCGATGGCACCTCCGAACGCATCGGGCCGAGCGCCGGCGAGGAACCTTTTAATGCGCACGAGTATTTCATGACCAACCCGAGTCTTTCTGGGCGCGGGCAGTCAGTGAAGGATAGCTCACCGCGCCGGTTCAGCGTTGCCTAGAAGAAACGAGCTGGCAAAGGGCGCTAGGGCGTGATGCGCGATAACGCCGATTTTTGGCGCAGGGGTGAGCTTGAACCCATCGGCGTCGTCGATATCGGCTCCAATTCGGTACGGCTCGTCGTTTATGAAGGCGCGGTGCGAAGCCCGACCCCGATTTTTAACGAAAAGGTGCTTTGCGGCCTCGGCCGACAGGTTGCCTCCACCGGCCGCCTCGGCGCCGAGAGCGTCGAGCGCGCCTTGGCGGCCCTGGCGCGGTTTCGCGCCATTAACCGCATTCTGCGCGTCAAGAATGTGCGCGCCATCGCCACCGCCGCCTGCCGCGAGGCCACCGACGGCCCCGATTTCATCGTGCGCGGGGAAGCGGTGTTAGGGGCCCCCATCCAGGTGCTCTCCGGCGAACGTGAGGCCGCGTTGGCCGCGCAGGGCATCATGATGGGCTTCCGCGCCCCCGACGGCGTGGCCGGCGATCTCGGCGGGGGCAGCCTCGAGCTCATCGACATCAACGTCGACACCTTGCGGCAGGCTGCCACGCTGCCGCTCGGCGGTTTGCGCTTGATCGATACCTCCGCCGGCCGGATCGACAAGGCCGTCGACCTGGTCGACGAGCAGGTGCAGCGCGTTCGCTGGTTGGAGGACGGGCACGATCGGGCCTTCTACGCGGTCGGCGGTGCTTGGCGGGCCATCGCCCGGCTGCACATGGAGGAAGTCGACTACCCCCTGCGCGTGATGCACGGCTATGCCATGCGGACCGAGGAGGCGATCGCCTTCTGCGAGGACATCCGCAAAACAAAGCGGCTCTCGACGCTGTTGGGAATTGAGGACATTCCGCGGCCGCGCCGCGAGGTGCTGCCGTTCGGGGCGCTGGTGCTGGAGCGCCTGTTGAAGCGGCTGAAGCCGCGGGAGGTACATTTCTCCGTATTCGGCATTCGCGAAGGATTGCTCTTCAGCCTGTTGTCGGAGAGCGAACGTCGGCGCGATCCACTGCTGTCGTTTTGTGCAGACTACGCCCAGTTGCGCTCGCGCTCGGCCGAGCACGCCGCGGAGCTTTGTACCTGGACCGATGCCCTCTTCGAGGCGCCGGGTCCGAAGGAGACCGAGGAGGAACGACGGCTGCGGCACGCCGCCTGCTTGTTGTCCGACATCAGCTGGCGCGCCCACCCCGACTACCGTGGCGAGCAGAGCCTCAACCTGATCGCCCATACCGCGCTCGGTGGCATCGATCACCCAGGACGCGTGTTTCTGGCACTCTCGATCTATTTCCGCCACATCGGCACCGCCGCCGACGCCAACGCCGACAGCCGGTTGTCGGACCGGCTCAAGGACCTGGTCAGCAAAAAGCAATATCGGCGTGCCCGGATCATCGGCGCGGCCATTCGTGCCGCGCACATGCTTTCCATTGGCCGCCCGGGTATCATCGATGAGACCACCTTGTCTCACGAACGCGATCGTTTGGTGCTGACGCTACCCAAATCCTATGCTGCCCTCGATGGCGAGCGCCTGCGGCGGCGCTTCGCCGTGCTGGCGAGCCTACTGGAACGCGTCCCCGAGGTGCGCTTGGAGGCCTGACGGCAAGCCATTGCGGGGCCCGGGCAGCCCCATTCGACGAGGATCTCCCCTGCCGGCGCCGAGACCGCCTATAGATTGGCGCACGGACGCCATGATCCTATCTTAGGGTATTGAACAAGCTGGGCTGGATGGGCTTTGAGATGGCCGAAGATCCCTACAAGGTGCTAGGCGTGCCGCGCACGGCACCCGACGAAGAGATCCGCCGGACCTACCGCAAACTGGCGAAGGAACTGCATCCGGACCTCAATCCCGCCAACCGAGCCCAAGCCGAGGAACGCTTCAAGAAGGTGTCGGGGGCCTACGAGATTGTCGGCGACCCGGAAAAGCGCAAGCAGTACGACCGTGGCGAAATCGATGCCAACGGCGAGCAGCGCCGCAGCTATCAACGCGCCCACGCCGGTGGCAGCCCGTTTGCTGGCCGCAGCGGCGGTGCCCGTCCAGGCGATGACTTCGGCTTTGGTGACATTTTCTCCGATCTGTTCGGCTCGATGCGGGGTGGGCGTGGCACCGATCCGGCCTTCCGCATGCGCGGCCAGGACATCCGTTACACATTGGAGGTTGATTTTCTGGAGGCCGTCAACGGGGCGACAAAACGCGTGACCATGCCCGAAGGCGGCGTGCTTGATCTCAATGTGCCGGAGGGTGTCACCGACGGCCAAATCTTGCGATTGCGCGGCAAAGGTGGCGCGGCGGGCCGCGGTGGTGAACCTGGCGACGCGCTGGTTGAGGTACGCGTGCGCCCGCATCAAGAGTTCAAGCGCGCGGGCGATGACATCACGTTTGAGCTGCCAATCGCGATCGACGAGGCAGTGATCGGTGCCAAGGTCGAGGTCCCGACCATCTCGGGACGGGTCCAACTCACAATCCCCAAGGGCACTAGCTCGGGCCGCGTCTTTCGCCTCAAGGGCAAGGGCGTTCGCAACAGCGCCGTCGGCAACACGGGTGACCAACTTGTGACGGTGCACATCGTGCTTCCCGACAAGATCGACGACGAACTTTCCTACTTCCTCTCCGAGTGGCGTTTGAAGCACCGTTACAATCCCGGTCGCTCGAGCTGAGCCCAACAGCTAAGTTCAAACCTCGTCACGCCCCTGTGACAGGCCTTTTTTGGCCGTCCGTTGACGCCATATCTGGGTAAGAACAGTGAACAACCGCAATGCCTCGCCAAGGCTCGAGGCGGCAATCCGCCAGGCAACACAAGCCGCTAAGCCGGACACAGCAATGCGCAAGGAACAGAAAATGAAGATGATTATCATTGGCGGGGTCCTGACGGCAGCGCTGCTCTTTGCCGTTGTGTCCTCAATCCGGGCCGATGGCCCGCACTGGGTTGCGGGTGGTCTCTTGGCCGATGGCCCGACGCTGGCTAGGCCGGCGCCCGCAAACGGGGCCTGATGCTGGCCTGACGGCGGCGCCACGGCCTCCGAGCTGAAACTTGAGGGGGTAGAAGACCTGCTCAGATTGGCGTTGCTCAAGCCTTGCCGCGCATGTGTTACTGTGCGTCCCCGCGCAGGGGAAGCGGTCGTCCGCGAGGAGGGCATCGATGCATTTCGGCCAATTCAACTTGATGGGATACCGCACACCCGGCGCCAAGGCGCATGAGCTTTATGACAATGCCATCGAGCAGGTGAAAGCCGCCGAGGCCAACGGCTTTGAAATCGCCTGGTTCGCCGAACACCACTTCTCCAACTATTGCGTGTGTCCCTCCCCGCTCATGATGCTGGCGCGGTTGGCGGGCGAGACCAAACGTATCAAGCTTGGCTCTGCCGTGGTGGTGACGCCGCTCTACCAACCCGTGCGGCTGATCTCGGAAGTTGGTATGGTGGACGCCCTGACGCATGGCCGGCTGGTGCTGGGGGTGGGAAGCGGCTACCAGCCCTATGAGTTCGAACGCTTCGGGGAAGCGCTGGAGCACTCCGTACCCAAGCTCTTCGAATTCATGGACATGTTGGAGCTCGCCTTTAACCGCGATACCTTTAGCTACCAGGGCAAATATTTCACCTTGCCTGAGACCCACATCGCCGCACGGCCGTTTGGGCGGCTGCCGGAGATCTGGGTCGCCGGCGACAATGCCCAGTTGCATCAAATGGCGGCCCGCAAGGGTTGGACGGTGATGCTGACGCCGCGCCATGCCAGCATTCCCCAGCTGCTCGACATGCGCCACCGTCTTGCCGACATCTATGCCTCCCAGGGGCTTGATCGCTCGCGCGTGGCGATTGCGCCGTTGCGCCATGTCTGCATCACCGACGCCAAGGCCGAGGCGCAAAATTTCATCGACAATGTTCGCCATCAGATTCGGCTCTCGCAGAGCCTGCGCTTCCGCGAGGAGCTCATCGACGGCACCATGCTGGTCGAGAAGCCCTACAAGAACGAGCTCTCCATTGAAGAGCTCGCGCAAAACGTTTTGGTTGGCGATGCCGAAACCGTGGCCGAGCGATTGGCCGCCCTCGTGCGCGCGGCGCGACCCAAACACATGTTGCTGCACTTTCAGGCCGGGGCCTCACCGCAGAAGACGGCGTTGCGGTCCATCGATGCCTTCGCCGAGCGGGTGCGGCCAAAGCTGGAAAAGGAGCTGGGACCGCTCAATCGCCTCGGGATTGAGGAGGCAGCCTAGCGACCATGCAGATGGTTGCTCGTGCCGGAGGCACGGACCGTACCAGCGTGCCGGAGGCACGGACCGTACCAGCGTGCCGGAGGCACGGGACCGTACCAGCGTGCCGGAGCACGGACCGTGCCAGTGGGCCGGAGGGACGCCAACCCTCAGTGGGCCGGAGGCACGCCACCCCCTCAGCTCGCTGAACACACGAACCCGTGCCGGAGCTGGCGACCGCCTTTCCTTGTCAGAGCCTTGGAGGTCCTTGCGGGCTGCGGGCGCGGGGCTTTGCGCTCAAGTGGGGACGGGCGCGGCCTCGGCCAGCAATTTTTCGTGTTTCAGCTCGCGCCAGAAGTCGGGCGGGATCACAGCAGACATGCGCGCCATGTTTTCGCGCACTTCGGCGGGCTTGAGCGCGCCCGCGACAATTGAGGCAAGGCGCGGGTGAGCCAAGGGAAAATTGAGCGCCGCGCTCGTGAGATCGACCTTATGGCGCTGGCACACCGCCTCGATCCGACGGACTTTCTCGAGGATCGGCATTGGTGCAGGCTGGTAGTCGTAGGTCGCGCCCGCGCGGGCGCCCGTGGCCAGGATTCCGGAATTGAGCGGTGCCGCCAGCAGGATCGACATGTTCTTCTTCTCGCACAGCGGTAAGAGCTCATCGAGCGCCCCCTGCTCCAACAGGGTGTAGCGACCGGCCAGCATGATGCAGTCGAGATCGGCCTCGCGCGCGAAGCGAAGGCTCATCGCTGTCTCGTTGAGGCCGACGCCGACGGCCTTGATGACGCCGGCGCGACGCAGCTCGACCAGGGCGGGATAGCTGCCGGCCATCGCCTCGGCAAAGCGCCGATCGGCCTCGGCCTGACTGCCGTGCGTGTGCACATCGGCGTCATGGATCAAAGCGATGTCGAGGCGCGGGAGCCCCAAGCGCAGCAGTGACTGCTCGAGCGAGCGCAAGGTGCCATCGCGGCTGTAGTCGAAGGTTGCCTTGAAAGGCAGGCCACCGGCACGCCAGCCCTCCACGCGCTCGCCCGGTCGTAGCGGGGTCATCCAACGGCCGACTTTGGTCGACAGCACGTAGTCGTCGCGCGGGTGCGGGCGCAGGGCATAGCCGAAAATGAGCTCGCTGCGGCCGTAGCCGTAGTAGGGCGAGGTGTCGAAATAGCGAATGCCGCCGTCGAAGGCGGCGGCCAGCGCCTCTGCACCCTGCTGGTCGCTCAGGGCGAAGCGAAAGCCGCCGATCGGGGCCCCGCCAAATCCCAGCGCGCTCGTCATCACCGACGTGCCGCCCACCCGACGCCGTTCGAACGCCATGCTGGTCATAGCTTGCGCTTCCTCGCTGGCAGCGCCGTTTGGTTTTTCAAGGCGCCGGTTCGGTGGATGGTCGCGGGCCGAGGCCCGGCTGTCAACTCGCCGCCGCCGCTCAGATCAGCGCTGCCAGCCGCGCGATGCCGGTGTCGATCTCGGCCTCGGTGGCGAGCGAATAACTCAGGCGAAGGTAGTCGTGGCCGCTGCGATCGAAATAGAAGGCAGCACCGGGTACGAAGGCCACCCCGGCCTCATCCACGGCGCGCCCCAACAGAACGGCGCTGTCCCGGCCGTTGGGGAGCCGCAGCCATACGAACAACCCGCCCTTGGGTTCGCTCCAGTGGCAGCCGCTTGGCATATGGCGCGCAAGCGCCGCGAGCAAACGATCGCGCCGCCGTCGATAGTGCGCGCGGGCCGCGGCGACCTGCCGGTCGTAGACGGTCTCGGCCAAGCGATGCATCACCATCTGATTGAGGGTGGCACTGTTGAGGTCGGAGGCCTGCTTGACGAGCACGAGCCGGCGGATCAAGGCGCGCGGTGCGACGATCCAGCCGACCCGCAAACCGGGAGAGAGCGTCTTGGAGAATGTGCCGCAGTAAATTGTGCGTGCCGCTTCGATGCTGCCGCAGCGTGCCACATCCAGGGCCAGGATCGAGGGCCTGGGCTCGCCCTCGAAGTTGAGCGCGCTATAGGCTGCGTCTTCGACAATCGGAATATCGAGTTGCCGGGCCAGATCAAGCAGGCCCTCGCGTGCGGCCGTCGACAGCGTCTCGCCCGTGGGGTTGGCAAAATCTGGCACCACGTAGGCGAGCTTGACGGCGCCGCCACCCTCCGCCGCTGTCATCCGGTAGGAGTGCGGCGTCCGGTTTCCCTGTTCGGGGCGAAGCTCGTCGTAGCGCGGCTCGTAGGCGGCGAAAGCCTGGAGGGCCCCGAGATAGGTGGGCATCCCGACCAGCGCCGTATCGCCCGGGGAGATGAGCAGCCGGGCCAGGAACTCCAGGGCTTGCTGCGAGCCATTGGTGATGACGATATTGTCTGGCGCGCAGGGAACGCCGAGGCGACGCATGTCGCGGGCGATCCACTGGCGCAAGGGCGCATAACCCTCACTCACCGAGTATTGCAGCCCCGCCCCGGCGGAGGTCGGGTCCGACAGGACGTCGGCGTAGGCGGCGCCGATCTCGGCGACGGGAAAAAGTGCTGGATCAGGGATTCCCCCGGCGAAGGAGATGATGTTGGGTCGCTCCAACACTTTGAGGAGCTCACGGATCTCGGAGGCAACCATGCGCTGGGCGCGGTGGGCATACCGTGGCTCCCACTCAGTCGTTTGGCCGCTGATCGTCATCGCTGGCTCCTGGGCTCCCCTTTGGCCCGAGCTCGATTATGTCAGCAATGCTGACCTATTCGCAAGCCGGCAAATCATGCGTTGTAACTCGATGAGATTTTCACGGGGGTTTGGGGGGGCGGTATGCCCGGTCAGCGGCTAGCGATGCCAAATTCCGAAAAGGGCATAAAGGCAACCGGATCGCCCCACTTCACCTCCGGCACATCTTCGGGGATCTCGATCAACCCATCGGCGGCGCGCAGCCCGGAGATTAAGCCCGAGCCATCGCGCGGAAATTTGACGACCGCCCAGCCTTGCGGCGCCGGCACGAGCATGCCGCGCCAGAACTCGCGCCGCCCCAGCTTGCGATTGGGAAAGGCGAAGTGCGCCGGCAAGCTAACGCGGCGCGGCTCGGGCCACGGCGCGCCGCCCAGGCGTCGCAACAGGGGCCACACGTAGAGCAGAAAGCAGACAAACACGGCAACGGGATTGCCCGGCAGACCGACCACGATGGCGTCGCCGATTTGGCCAAAAATCATAGGACGCCCGGGCTTGATGGCAAGCTGCCAAAGGTGCCGCTTGCCCAAGGCAGCGAGCGCCGTCGCCATATGGTCTTCCTCGCCCCGGCTGGCGCCTCCCGAGGTGATGATGACGTCGTAGGCCGCTGCCGTTTCGGCCAACCGGCGCCGGACGATCTCGGCATCGTCGGGCAACACGCCGAGATCGACGACCCCCGCACCCGCTCCGGCACTGAGACCCACCAGCATGGGCGTGTTGGCATCGTAAACCTGTCCCGGCGGCAGCGCGGCCCCCGGGCGCACGATCTCATCGCCACTGGCTAGGATGGCGACCTTGAGCCGTGTGTAGCAGGCAACCTCGGCCAACCCTAAGGCGGCAAGCGCGGCCAGATCCTGCGGCCGCAACAGCGACCCCGCGTCGAGCACCGTCTCTCCGGCTTCGACGTCCTCGCCCGCCTTGCGCACATTGGCTCTTGGCTTGAGGCCGCTGGGGATGCTCACAACCGCGCGGCCATTCTCGAGGCGCGCGTGCGCGTCTTCCTGCATCGCCACGGTATCGTGGCCGTCTGGCATGACGGCGCCGGTGAAGATCCGCACTGCGGTGCCTGGCGGGGGCACACCGCGCAGGGGGTGACCCGCTGCGGCCCGCCCGCCGAGCGCCAACGTCGCGCCGACCTCTCCGCGATAGTCGGCGGCCGCGAAGGAGTAGCCGTCGACGGCGGCATTGGTGTGCGCGGGCACGTCCTGCGCGGCGACGGCGGGGTCGGCAAGGATCCGGTTCAGGGCATCGGCGAGCCGCACGCGCTCACGCCCAACTACCGGTCGCACCCGGTCGCGCAGGATCGCCAATGCCTCGTCATGGCGCAGCCGCGGCCGGTCGCTCAGAAAACAGTCGTCGAGGAGCTTCTTGTCCATGCCGTTGTGCAGACGTCTTGCCTCGTCGCTGCCGAACTCCATCCGGCCGCAGCGCAATCTAACCAAAAAGGCGGCGGCGAGCTATGCGCGAGGTGGACCACTGGGGTGGCCACTGGGCTCGGATGCGGCCCAGCACGATCGCCGGCCTCAAAAGATCAGCCCCGGATGGGTTACCTCGTCGAGCGGCCAGATCGGACGCTGGACGCGGGCGTAGGGTACGCGGCGATAGTCGCGCGCCAGCGGCGCATCGCTATCGGCATAGAGCACTTTTTTCGCAATCGGCCCGAAGGCGGCCATGAAATGATTGGTGGACTTGAGAACCAAAATCCGCTTTCGCGCCGGATCGATGCCAAGGTTACTGAAGAGCTCAAGACCCAAGGCTTGCGTGCGATTGCTGATCAAAACGACGTCGATGCCGCCGATGCGCACTGCGGCGCAGTCACCGAGGGGAACCTTGGTGGGACCAAAGCTTTGCCAACCATCCCTGGCAAGGCCAATCACCGTCACCTGCGCATCGAACGGCTGGCCGGAGGCCGGTCCGGTCTTGCCACCCACGCGCAGAGCAAAGCTGGCGCCGACGCCGGCATCGAAGCAGAGCTTGACGGCCACCGGGTCCCAGATCGGTCCGAGCCCTGCATCCACCACGTTGCTCGCAACCAGCGCGCGCAAAATGCTGGTGTTGTCGGACGGGGCTCCGCCACCGGCGTTGTCGGCCGGCTCAGCGATGACGACGGGCCCAGCGTCTTGGGCGCGCGCGGTCGCAATCGCCGCCTCAATATCGAGGTATTCCGGCATGGTCTTGCCACGCATCGCCACCAATTCCTCGCCGAGCTCTTGCGCTAGCTTATTGGCCTTGCCCTTGTCGCCGTCGGCAATCACGAGCACGCGGCCGGAAAGCTCAGGGACATCGGCATAGGGAAAGCAGTGGCCAATTGAAATGGACAGAATGCCGCCTTTGCCCTCCAGCGCCTTGACCTTGTCAACGAAACGCCGCATCAGCGGCAGCGTGGTGGGATAGCTTTGGATCTGGCGGCAATCGTAGACCGACATGACCGGCGCAATTTGGCCACGCAGCGTCGCCAGCATGAGATCGAGCACCTCCTCGGCGCGTTCGACGACATCGGTGTGGGGAAACTCCTTATACAGGACGATAATGTCAGAGAGCTCGACGCGCTTGCGCGTTAGGTGGCAATGCGGATCGAGCTCGACACCAATCACGCAATGGCGCGGAACGATCTCGCGCACGCGCGCAAGAATGTCACCCTCCACGTCGTCGTAACCGTAGGCCACCATGGCCCCGTGCAGGCCTAGCAACACGCCGTCGACCGGCAGCGCGCTTTTGAGCTGGGCCAGGATTTCATCGCGCATGGCCTCGTAGTCTTGGCGGTTGGTCGTACCGGCCGGGCTGGCGGCAAAGCAGCTGCCCTCGATCAGGCTAAAGCCGTCCTTGGCAGCGCGCCTGCGGGCGACGAACAGTGGAGCGGTACACATGCGGGGTGCATCATCGGGATGCTCCCCCGGTCGCAGATAGACGCTCTCCTTGTAGGAGGCGAGGCTGGTGGGCAGCGGCGAAAAGGTGTTGGTCTCGGTGGCAAGCGTCGCCGTGAAGATGCGCATTTTGCTTTCCCTCAGACTGGGCGGGGGTGCTAGCCGAAAGCAGCCCAGCCCCCTTGTTGGGACATCGCAACGCCGGGCGTCAAGGGCAGCAGGCCTGCCGGCGAAGGAGTACTTCGGCGCCGACCGCGGACAATGGTCACGCGGCACGGCCGCCGCCCCCGAGCGGCCTGACGCCTGGCTTTGCAGGGGGCCTGCACGCGCGCGCCGTGGGCTGGCCGTGGCGCCCTGCACAACGGTGCCCGTGAATTTTTCCGCGTTTTTGCTCGCCGCTGTTGCACGGGCGCTGATAAAACGGCCGCCGCAAGCCATGGATCACGCGTGAACAAGCCCACCCCGACCGTCGTCCCGCAGCCGGCATCAAGGCCGAGGCCATCCGTCGGGCGATGACGCTGCATCGCAGCGGCAAGCTCGAGGAGGCGGCGTGGCTCTATCGCGCCATCCTCGCCGCCGCACCCAACGACTGTGATGCCCTGCATTTGTTGGGGGTGCTGTTGAGCTCGCGGAGGCTAGTCGGCCGAGGGCATCGAGCTGATCAAACGGGCGCTGACGCTGCAGCCGGAGTTCGCCGGCGCGCACGACAACTTGGGCACGGCGCTGCTCGCGGCAAAACAAACCCAACAAGCGCTCGCGAGCTTTCAGCGCGCCGTCGAACTCAAGGCCGACTTCGCCGAGGCGCACAGCAACCTCGGCAATGCGCTCGCCGACCTGGACCGCCGCGAGGAAGCCGTCGCCAGCCATCGGCAAGCGATTGCCCTCAAACCCGACTACGCGGAAGCTCACAACAATCTGGGCAACGTCCTCATTGCGCTCGGGCGCTTCAATGAGGCGGCCGAGGCGTGCCAGCGCGCCCTAAAGATCAGGCCCAAATATGCCAAAGCGCATAACAATCTGGCGGCGGCTCATGCCCGACGACGGCGCGACGAAGAGGCGATCGAAGCCTTTCGCCACCATTGCCGCCAACCCCGATTTTGCCGAAGCCTATCGCGGCCTCGGCAACGCGCTCTTGGCCCTGCGGTGCGACGACGAAGCCGTTGTGGCGCTTGAGAGCGCCGTCCCGCTGCGGTCTGATGATGCCGATGCCCACATCAGTCTCGGCAGCGCCTTGAGCGCGCAACGACAAATGGGCGACGCCGCCGCCTATCGGCGCGCCAACGCTGACTCGAGTAGGACTATCCAAATTATCTTCGCCATCAGCGCGCCGCCGATCTCTTCCTCGACACCTCTCCCTACAACGGCGGTGCCAGCTGCAGTGACGCGCTGTGGTGCGGGTTGCCGGTGATTACCTGTAGCGGCAGCAGTTATGCCTCGCGCATGGGGGGAAGTCGGCTCGAGGCCATCGGCATGCCGAGCTCGTGACCCATTCGCTTGCCTCGGCGAAATGTGGCGAGTGAGCGAGGCCGGCGTGCAACCCTCCTCGTTCTCGATCGAGCCGGGGCCGCAGTAAGCCTCAAGCCAAGCGCCTATTCGACGCCCTTAAGGTGCGCTATGAGGCGCACGGGGGTGGTGAGCTTTCCGGAGGCGCCCGTTATGGCGAGTTCGATCCGCGGTGCCGATCTCGTTGTGCGCGCCCTAGAGCTGGCGGGCTGTTCGCAAGTCTTCACCCTGTCCGGCAACCACATCATGCCGATTTTCGATGCCGTGCTCGGCTCGAGGCTGGGCTTGCTGCACGTGCGCCATGAGGCGGCGGCCGTGCACATGGCGGATGCCTGGGGTCGATTGACCGGTCAATGCGGCATTGCCTTGGTCAGCGGCGGTGCCGGGCACGCCAATGCGCTCGCCGCCCTGGCGACGGCGGAGGCAGCGCACGCCCCGCTGCTGCTGCTATCGGGGCACGCCGGTCTCAAGGAGCTCGGGCGCGGCGCCTTCCAGGAGCTGCGCCAGGCGGACATGGCAGCCCCGGTGAGCAAAGCCGCCTGGACGGCGCAAACGCCCGAAGAGCTAGGCCACGACATCGCGCGCGCCATCGCCACGGCCATCTCCGGCAGGCCAGGTCCCGTGCACGTGAGCTTGCCCTTCGATGTGCTGGAGGCGCGGGTGGAGATGCGCGCCGACCTTCTGCCCCCGGCCGATGCCTTCTGGGTTCGCGCGCAACCTCTCGAGCCGGCGGCGGCCGAGGCGGTGCTCGCGTGCGTGCGCGAGGCCCGCAAGCCCTTGATCCTCGCTGGACCGATGCTGTGCCATCGCGACGGTCCCGCCCTCTTGAGCAGACTCGAGGCCGCGACCGGCGTGCCCTCGATCGGCATGGAAAGCCCGCGCGGCCTCAACGATCCGCGCCTCGGCGCCTTTGCCGAGGTGCTCCGCATCGCCGATCTCGTCGTTCTT
The DNA here is from genome assembly GCA_963770295.1 of uncultured Alphaproteobacteria bacterium. Lineage (GTDB taxonomy): Bacteria > Pseudomonadota > Alphaproteobacteria > Rhizobiales > Hyphomicrobiaceae > AWTP1-13. The sequence continues at coordinate 99,447 of CAVYPA010000008.1, read as the reverse complement.
TTGGGCAAAGCCCTCGATTTCACGCTGCGCTTTGGCGATGCGCCCTACCTTGCCCCGCATTGCCGGTTTGTCGCCATCGATCCCGACGCCCACATGCTGGCGCGGCTCGTCGGTGACAAGGGCAATCGTGTCTTGGTGCAAGCAAAAGCCGATGCCGCCGCCGCGGCCGAGACGCTGATCGCGCATGCTCCCGCGCCGGTCGGCGACGGCGCCTGGAGGCAAGACGTGGCCGCGGCGCTCGCCTACCGGCCGTCGGCTTGGTCGAGCCTGCGCGCGGCGGCGGCCGACAAACTACACCCCATCGAGCTCTGCCGCGCCCTGGCGGCCCAGGTGGAGGAAAAAGCGGACGGCGTGTTGATCTGCGACGGCGGCGAGATCGGCCAATGGCCGCAAGCGGTGCTGGCCCCGCGCCGCCGTCTCATCAACGGCGCCGCCGGCGCCATCGGCGCCGCTATCCCCTTTGCCCTGGCGGCGCGCATCGCCGAGCCCCGTGCTCCGGTGATCGCCGTAATGGGCGACGGCAGCTTCGGCTTCCATATGGCCGAGTTCGATACCGCCGTGCGCTACGGCCTCCCCTTCGTTGCCGTCGTCGGCAACGATGCCTGTTGGAACGCCGAGCACCAGATCCAGATCAGGGACTACGGCACAGACCGCACGCACGGCTGTCGCCTGCTGCCGAGCCGCTACGACCTGGTCGTGACCGCGCTCGGGGGCCACGGCGAACATGTCACCGCGGCAGATCAGCTGGCGGGGGCGCTGGCGCGTGCGCTCGCGGCCGGCAAGCCCGCCTGCCTCAACGTCATGATCGAAGGCGTGCCAGCGCCCACGTTCAAGCGTTAGCGCGGCCGCTTGGCGGGCGCCGCACCGCTACCTGCCCAATCGCCTCTTGAGCCCACGGGCGAAGCCGACCATATCAGGAGGGAGCGGGGGCAATGCTATTGCGAGGCCATGCCATGCGAGCATCGATCATCGTTGGCGCCGGGGTTGGCATCTTTGTCGCCTTTGCTGCCCAGGCCCAATCATCTAGGCAACAACCACATCCACCGCCGCAGTCCCCACCGGTGGTCATCTTTGAGCGGACGCCACCACCCACACCACCCTCGCGTCCGGTTAATCCGCCGAGGACGTATCAAGACCTCTCGCCACCGATGCAAAGCCCCACACCGCTAGCACCGATGGCCCCCCGGGTCGGCAACGGTGGCTGAGCCATTCCGTCGCCCGCCTAGATGTGAATAGCCCGCTTGTCCAGCGCCAGCGCCGCCTCCTTGACGGCCTCGGTAAGGGTCGGATGGGCGTGACAGGTGCGGGCCAGGTCTTCTGCCGAGCCCCCGAACTCCATGAAGGCGGTCGCCTCGGCGATCATCTCGCTGGCGGCGGCGGCGATGATATGCACGCCGAGAATGCGGTCGCTGCTGGCGTCGGCTAGAATTTTGACAAACCCATCCGTCGTCTTATTGACCTTGGCACGCGCGTTGGCGGTGAAGGGGAACTTGCCGACCTTGTAGGCGACATTGGTGGCCTTCAAGTCCTCCTCGCTTTTGCCGACGGTTGCCACCTCAGGGAAGGTGTAGATCACATTGGGAATGGCATCGTAGTTGACGTGGCCGGTTTGGCCGGCGAGAGTTTCGGCAACGGCGATGCCCTCCTCTTCGGCCTTGTGGGCCAGCATGGGGCCGGCAATCACGTCGCCGATGGCGTAGATCCCCGCCACATTGGTCTGGTAGCGCGCATCGACGATGACGCGCCGTTTGTTGTCGAGCTGCACGCCGACCGCCTCGAGCCCAAGGCCATCGGTGAAGGGCACGCGGCCGATCGCAACCAGCACCACGTCCGCCTCCACCCCGATCGGGGCACCGCCCGCGGCCGGCTCGATCGTCACCTTTTGCTGGGCGCCGTTGCGGACAATGCCTGTCACCTTGCTCGCGAGCTTGAAACTCATCCCCTGCTTCATCAGCAGGCGCTGCAGCCCGCGGGCTACCTCGGCGTCGGTGCCGGGCAAAATGCGATCGAGAAACTCAACCGTCAGCACCTCGCTGCCAAGCCGGCGCCAAACCGAGCCGAGCTCCAATCCGATCACACCGGCACCGATGATCAGCAGCCGCTTGGGAACCTGCGGCAAGGAAAGTGCGCCCGTCGAGGACACCACCGTTTCTTCGTCAATGTCGATGCCGGGCAGCTTTGCAACGTCCGAGCCCGTCGCGATCACGATGCTCCTGGCCTCGAGGCTTTCGCTGTCGCCGCCATTGAGCGCAACCTTGACCCTGCCCGGAGCGATCAAGCTACCGGCACCGTGCAACACGTCGATCTTGTTCTTCTTGAGCAGGAAGGCAACGCCGTCGACGTTACCCTTTACCCCCTGCTCCTTAAAGGCCAACATGCCGGCGAGATCGAGCTTGGGGCTCACCTCGATACCCATACTCCCCAGCGCATGACGCGCCTCCTCATAGCGCTCGGAGGCATGCAGCAAGGCCTTGGAGGGGATGCAGCCGACGTTGAGGCAAGTCCCGCCGTGAGTGGCGCGCTTTTCGACCACGGCCACCTTCAAGCCGAGTTGCGCGGCGCGGATGGCGCAGACATAGCCACCGGGTCCCGTGCCGATCACAACGAGGTCGTAGCTACCCGCCATGCCTCAAAGCTCCAGCACCAGGCGCTGCGGATCCTCTAGGTAGTCCTTGACGCGCACGAGAAAGGTGACCGCCTCGCGGCCATCGACCAGGCGATGATCGTAACTGAGCGCCAGGTTCATCATGGGCCGGGCCACGATCTGGCCGTTGCGCACCACTGCCCGTTCCTCGATGCGATGCATGCCGAGAATACCCGACTGTGGCGCATTCAGGATCGGGGTCGAGAGCAGCGAGCCGTACACCCCGCCATTCGAGATCGTGAACGTGCCACCCTGCATCTCCTCAATGCTGAGCTTGCCATCGCGCGCGCGCCGGCCGAAGTCGGCAATGGCCTGCTCGATTTCGGCGAAGGACAGCCGGTCGGCCTCGCGCAGCACCGGCACGACCAGACCACGATCGGTGCCAACGGCGACGCCGATGTGGTAGTAGTTCTTGTAAATTATGTCTTGGCCATCGATCTCGGCGTTGACCGCAGGCACTTCTTTCAGGGCCTGGATGCACGCCTTCACGAAAAAGGCCATGAAGCCCAGTTTCACTTGGTGGCGCTTCTCGAACAGCTCCTTGTAGTCGCTGCGCAGCTTCATGATCGCGCTCATGTCGACGTCGTTGAACGTCGTGAGCATGGCAGCCGTGTTCTGGGCATCCTTCAGCCGACGCGCGATGGTCTGGCGTAGCCGTGTCATCGCCACCCGCTCTTCGCGACCCGCATCGTTTGGGCCCGAGGGGGCGCGGATCTGCTGGGCGGGAACGGGCACGCTGGCCGGCACAGAGCGGGCAGCGGCCGGAGCCACCTCGCGGCGCGCAACCGCCGCCATGGCATCTTCCTTCAGGATCTGGCCGCGCCGGCCGGTGCCAGCCACCTCGGCCGCGGTCAGGCCCGCGTCGGCCATGATCTTGCGCGCCGCCGGCGCCGCCGGCGTGGCGCCGTCGCCGCGCGCGGGTAGCTCGGGGGCGGGCTGGGGCGCCGGTCCAGCCAGTGGCGTCATCGCCGCGGCTTCGCGCTTGGCGCCGGGTCCCGCCGCAGGGGCCTTGGCGGTCGCCGTGGGTGCGGCCGCCGTGCCCTGAACCGGTGCACTGTCAATGGCGCCCAGCACGGCCCCGACGGCGACCGTGCTTCCCTGCGGCACCTTGATGTCGGCGAGGACCCCCGCCGACGGGGCAGGCACTTCGACCGTAACCTTGTCGGTCTCAAGTTCGACCAGCGGCTCATCCACGGCAACGGCATCGCCCGGCTGCTTGAACCACTGCCCGACCGTCGCCTCGGTTACCGATTCGCCGAGCGCCGGCACCTTGATTTCGATGGCCATGGCTCCACCTCAGCCCGCGAGCGCCTGGTGCAGGAGCGTCTTTTGCTCTTGCGTGTGCCGGCTGAGAAGGCCGGTGGCGGTCGCAGCCGAGGCCGGCCGGCCGGCGTATACGGGCCGCTTCACGGCAAGCTCCAGGTGTTGCAATACCCACTCGAGGTTTGGTTCCATGAAGCTCCAGGCTCCCATGTTCTTCGGTTCCTCTTGCGCCCAAACCACATCGCTGTTGGGGAAGCGGGCGAGCTCGGTGATGAGCGTGCGCGCCGGAAACGGGTAGTACTGCTCGACGCGCAGTAGATAGACGTCGTCGATAGCGGCCGCCTCGCGGGCCTCGTAGAGGTCCCAGTAGACCTTGCCGGAACAGAGCACGACTCGGCGAACGTCGCGATCGGGACGCAACTGGATCCCTGCGCCTGGGTCGAGCTGCGCATCGTCCCAGAGGACGCGGTGAAAGGAGGTCCCCGGCCCGAACTCGGCCAAACTTGAGAGCACGCGCTTGTGGCGCAGCAGCGACTTGGGGGTCATGATCACCAGTGGCTTGCGGAACTTGCGATGCAGCTGGCGGCGCAGGATGTGGAAGTAGTTGGCCGGCGTGGTGCAGTTGGCCACCTGCCAGTTGTCCTCGGCGCACAGTTGCAGGAAGCGTTCGAGCCGGGCGGAGGAATGCTCCGGACCCTGTCCCTCATAGCCATGCGGCAACAGGCAGACCAGCCCTGACATCCTGAGCCACTTGCGCTCGCCCGAGGAGATGAACTGGTCGAAGACAACCTGCGCCCCGTTGGCGAAATCCCCGAATTGCGCTTCCCACATGGTCAGCGCATTGGGCTCGGCCAGCGTGTAGCCGTACTCGAAGGCCAGGACCGCCTCTTCCGACAGCATCGAGTTGATCACCTCGAAACGGCCTTGCCCGGGGGCCACGTACTTGAGCGGCGTATAGCGGCGCTCGCTCTCCTGGTCGAACAGCACGGAGTGGCGCTGCGAGAAGGTTCCGCGCTCACTGTCCTGACCGGACAGGCGCACGGGAAAGCCCTCGTTGAGCAAGGTGGCGAACGCCAAATGTTCGGCCATGGCCCAATCGATGCCGGAGCCCTTTTCCACCATCTCACGCCGCCGCTGCAGCAGGCGCTGGATTGTCTTGTGCGCGTGGAAGTCCTGCGGGATCGAGGTGATGCGCCGGCCCACGTCCTTCAAGGTATCGATGGCGACGCCGGTTTGGCCGCGCCGGGCCTCGTCGTCGGCAAAGCCGATGTCGGACCACCGCCCATCGAGCCAGTCGGCCTTGTTGGGCTTATAGCTATCGGCGGCGGCCAGTTCCTCGTCGAGACGTGCGCGAAAGCTGCCCGTCATGCCGGTGACATCCTGGGCCGTGACCACCCCCTCATCGATCAGGCGCTCGGAATAGATCTCCACCGTCGAGGGATGTGTTTTGATCGCCCGATACATCAAGGGCTGAGTGAAGGCAGGCTCATCGGATTCGTTGTGGCCGTGGCGCCGGTAGCAGAACATGTCGATGACGACCGGCTTCTGGAATTTCTGGCGGAACTCGGTCGCAATCTTGGCGACATGCACGACGGTTTCCGGGTTGTCGCCGTTGACGTGGAAGATGGGCGCCTCCACCATTTTTGCCACGTCGGAGCAATAGGGCGAGGAGCGCGAGTAGCCCGGATTGGTGGTGAACCCGATCTGGTTGTTGATGATGAAATGGATCGAGCCGCCGGTGCGATGGCCCTTGAGCCCGGACAGACCGAAACACTCCGCCACCACGCCTTGGCCGGCAAAGGCGGCATCGCCGTGGATAAGCAGCGGCAGCACCGGCGTGCGCTCCCCAGGCTTGCAGCCGTGCTGGTCCTGCTTGGCGCGCACCTTGCCCAGCACAACGGGATCGACGATTTCCAGGTGGGAGGGGTTGGCGGTGAGCGACAGGTGCACAGTGTTGCCGTCGAAGGCGCGATCGGAGGAGGCACCGAGGTGGTATTTGACGTCGCCTGAGCCATCGACATCGTCGGGCTTGAACGATCCGCCTTTGAATTCGTTGAAAATGGCGCGCAACGGCTTGCTCAAGACGTTGGCCAGCACATTGAGGCGCCCCCGGTGCGCTATGCCGATCACGATCTCCTTCACGCCGAGCTGACCGCCGCGCTTGATGATCTGTTCCAGCGCCGGCACCATGGATTCGGCGCCGTCGAGCCCGAAGCGCTTGGTGCCCGTATACTTGACGTCGGCGAATTTCTCGAAGGTCTCCGCCTCGATCAGTTTGTTGAGAATTGCCTTCTTGCCTTCGACGGTGAAGGTGATGTCCTTGTCGCGGCCTTCGATGCGCTCCTGCAGCCACGACTTCTGCGCTGGCGAGGTGATATGCATGAACTCGACCCCAATGTGCCGGCAGTAGGTCCGCCGCAAGATCTTCAAGATCTCGCGCACGGTGGCGATTTCGAGCCCCAATACCTTGTCGATGAAGATCGGTCGGTCGAGATCGGCCTCCGTGAAGCCGTAGGTCTCGGGCCGCAGCTCCTTGTGCATTTTGCGGACGACCAACCCCAGAGGGTCGAGGTCGGCGGCCAAATGGCCCATGACGCGGTAGGCGCGGATCAGCATTAGCGCGCGTATGCTGTCTTGGGTTGCACGCACGGAGGCGATGGGATCGAGCGCGATGCCGTGCGACTGCGCCCGCGCCTTGAGCCGGTCGCGCACGCCCCGCTCGACGCCGCCCCAGTCGCCGGTCAGGGCGTCGAGGAGCTCGCTGTTCTCCTGCAGGGCGGCCAGCGGCCTCGCCCAGGAGGGACCACCGTGGCCGTTGCCATCCGGCGGGGCCCGCTCCTCCTTGAGACTGGCAAAGAAATGGCGCCACTCGTCCGTCACGGAGCCCGGATTGCGCTCGTATTGTGCCTGCATCTCCTCGATGTAGGCGGCGTTGGCACCCTGCAAGAACGAGGTCTGCGCAAAGGCTTCGTTTTTCGGCTGGCGGGTCATGGGCTGAGAGGGTCGTCGGTTGGAGGAAACGAGCGGCAAAATCGCACACTCACGTGACCAAACGCCTACGCGGGCGGCGCCTACCTACCATATTGCTGGATATAGTGCATGCCACGCGCCGCTTTTAGAGCAGGTGTGGCCAGGGTGTTTAAGAGGGTGTTTAAGAGGGTGTTTGAGACGGCGCCTGGGAGCGACGCGCGGGCCTAACGTCCACAAAAAAACGGCATGCGCAAGGACCTGCTCAAGGACCCCCGCTCCAGGGAGCGTGCGCAAGGAGGAGCTGCTCAAGCCGACGCGACGCTGCCGGCCGCGTGCGATCGCACCGGGCCAGCAACACGGCTTTAAGGACGTGCAGCAACGCACGAGGCAGCGGCAACAGCGCCGTGGCGCGGAGGCCCAAGCGCGCAAGGCCCGCAAGGGCCTAGCCCTTGAGCACCTTGGCAAGCGTGGTTCCGAGGGCGGCGGGGCTGTCGGCCACCGCGATGCCTGCCCCCTTCATCGCCTCGGCTTTGTCTTCGGCTCGGCCTTTGCCCCCGGCGATGATCGCGCCGGCGTGTCCCATCCGGCGCCCGGGCGGGGCGGTCACACCGGCAATGAAGCCCGCCATCGGCTTCTTGCGGCCTTTCCTGGCCTCCGACTTGATGAACTCGGCCGCATCCTCCTCAGCCGCACCGCCGATCTCGCCGATCATGATGATCGACTGGGTCGCCGTGTCGGCGAGAAACATTTGCAAAACGTCGATAAACTCCGTGCCTTTGACCGGGTCGCCGCCGATGCCGACGGCCGTGGACTGACCAAGTCCCGCATCGGTCGTCTGCTTCACGGCCTCATAGGTGAGGGTGCCCGAACGCGAAACGATGCCAACCGTGCCCGCCGTGAAAATATTGGCGGGCATGATACCGATCTTGCAGGCATTGGGCGTGAGCACGCCCGGGCAGTTGGGGCCAAGCAGCCGCGACTTCGAGCCGTCGAGCGCACGCTTCACCTTCACCATGTCGAGCACGGGAATGCCCTCGGTGATGCAGACAATCAACGGGATTTCCGCATCGATGGCCTCCAGGATGGCATCGGCGGCAAAGCGGGGTGGAACATAGATGGAAGTGGCGGTGGCGCCGGTTGCCGCTCTGGCCTCGCTCACGGTGTCGAAGATCGGCACGCCGGCGAGCGCGGCGTCAGGGTGCGTGGCGCCGCCCTTGCCCGGGGTCACCCCGCCCACGATTTGGGTGCCGTAGGCCAGCGCCTGCTGGGTGTGGAAGGTGCCCTGGCTGCCGGTGATGCCCTGACAGAGAACCTTGGTGGTCTTGTCGACGAGGATGGCCATCTCAGGCTGCCCTTTTTACGGCGTCAGTGATCTTCTTGGCGGCGTCGGCAAGGTTGTCGGCCGGCACGATCGTCAAGCCGGATTTGGCCAGGATGTCCTTGCCGAGCTCAACGTTGGTGCCCTCGAGCCGCACCACCAGCGGCACCTTGATGGCCATCTCCTTGGCCGCAGCCACCACCCCTTCGGCGATGATGTCGCAACGCATGATGCCGCCGAAGATATTGACCAGAATGCCCTTCACGTTGGCATCCGACAGGATGATCTTGAAGGCTGCCGCCACCTTCTCCTTGGACGCGCCGCCCCCCACGTCGAGGAAATTGGCGGGCTCCATGCCGTAGAGCTTGATGATGTCCATGGTGGCCATCGCCAGACCCGCACCATTGACCATGCAGCCGATTTGCCCGTCGAGCTTCACGTAGCTGAGGTCGTACTTGGAGGCCTCGACCTCGGCCGGTTCCTCTTCGTCAATGTCGCGCAGTTCCTGGGCGTGCTTGTGCCGGAACACTGCGTTGTCGTCGAAGCTGACCTTGGCATCGAGACAAAGGAGCTTGCCGGCCTTGGTCACGATCAAGGGGTTGACTTCCAGCAAGCTCATGTCGGTCCCGACGAAGGCGCGATAGAGCGCGCCGATGAGCTTGTCGCATTGCTCGATCTGATCGGGCTTGAGTTGCAGGGCCGCCGCGACCTTGCGGCCGTGGAAGGGCGCGTAGCCGGAGGCCGGATCGATCGACAGCCGGACGATCTTTTCCGGCGTCTCGTGCGCCACCTTCTCGATGTCCATGCCGCCCTCGGTGGAGGCGATGAAGGCTGCTCGGGAGGTGGCCCGATCGATGAGGCAGGAAAGGTAAAGCTCGCGCGCAATCTCGCATCCCTCCTCGATCAGGAGGCGCTTGACCGTGCGGCCGACGGGCCCCGTTTGGGCCGTCACCAGGGTCTTGCCCAACATCTCTTGGGCGTGCGTTTTCACCTCGGCCAGGGATTTGGCGAGGCGCACGCCACCGCCGGCGCCGGCCGCCGCCCCCTTGAAGGCGCCCTTGCCGCGCCCGCCGGCGTGAATTTGCGCCTTCACCACCCAGACCGGTCCGGGGAGAGCTTGCGCCGCCCTGACCGCCTCTTCCACCGTCGCCGCCATGGCTCCCCGGGGGACTGGCGCGCCATAACGGCTCAAAAGCTCTTTGGCCTGATACTCATGGATGTTCATGGCAGTCCCAGCGCTTGCGTTTCGCAGGCCCCGTCGGGCACTGGTATACCATATACCAGAGCCGCCAAGCCGTCAGCTCGGCTGGGTGCGAGTCATTGTGCACTGCGAGAGGCGATCATTTCAATCTCCACGGCCGCGCCCATCGGCAGGGCGGCGACGGCGACGGTGGAGCGGGCCGGATAGGGCTCCTCGAAGTAGGACTTATAGACCTCGTTGACGGCGGCAAAATCGGCCATGTTGGTCAAGAAAATGTTGGTTTTGAGCACGTGCGCGAAGCCGAGACCGGCCGCCTCCAGGATGCCCTTGAGGTTCTCGAGACATTGCCGGGCCTGCACGGAAATGTCGCCCTCGACCAGCTTGCCGGTGGCGGCATCGAGTGGCGTTTGCCCGGAGATAAAGATGAGATCCCCCGCCTGGATGGCCGGCGAGTAGGGACCGATCGGCTTGCTCTTTGCCGAAGTTATTGCGCGTTTGGCCATGGCTTCAATTCTCTCCTTGGCACCAAGCTTTTTTAGGCCGCAAAGCTCGCCTGTTCAGCTGGCCGCCCGTTGGCCCGCTGGCTGCAGCGCGCCGCAAGCCACAGCAATGGCCTCAAGACGCCAGCTGCGGGGCAATCTTTTTGCAGGCCTCAATCAAGCCCTTCACCGACTCCACCGACTTTAAGAACATCTGCCGCTCGGCGGGATTGAGATCGATCTCGACGATCTTCTCCACGCCGTTGGCGCCGATCACCACCGGCACGCCGACATAAAGACCCTTCACACCATATTCGCCGCTCAGATAGGTGGCGCACGGCAGCACGCGGCGCTTGTCCTTGAGGTAGCTCTCGGCCATCTGGATCGCGGCGGAGGCCGGCGCATAGAAAGCCGAGCCCGTCTTGAGCAGATTGACGATCTCCCCGCCGCCCTTGCGCGTGCGTTCGATGATGGCATCGAGCTTGGCCTGCGTCGTCCAGCCCATGCGCACCAGATCCGGCAGCGGGATGCCGGCGACGGTCGAGTAGCGCGCGATCGGCACCATGTCGTCGCCATGACCGCCCAAAACCAGCGCCGAGACGTCCTCCACCGAAACGTCGAACGCCTCGGCAAGGAAGGCACGGAAGCGACCGGTATCAAGAATGCCGGCCATGCCCACCACTTTCGGCTTGGGCAGGCCGCACGCCTTTTGCAGAGCCCAGACCATGGCATCGAGCGGATTGGTGATGACGATGACGAAGGCGTCGGGCGCATACTTCTTAATGCCGGCGCCGGCCTGCTCCATCACCTTGAGGTTGATGCCGAGCAGATCGTCTCGGCTCATGCCCGGTTTGCGCGGCACACCGGCAGTGATGATGATAACGTCGGCTCCGGCGATGTCGGCATAGGCATTGACCGGCTTGAATTTCGCATCGAAGCCCTCGACCGCGCCCGCCTGCCAAATGTCCAGGCTCTTGCCGCCGGGCACGCCCTCGACGATATCGAACAGGGCAACGTCACCGAGTTCCTTGAGACCCACCAAATGCGCCAGCGTGCCACCGATCATGCCCGCGCCGATGAGTGCAATTTTGCTACGCGCCATACCTACTGCTCCTCGCTGGCTTGTAAGACACCGCCGTCCTCTGACAAGGCTCGAAGTGTGCGCCGGGATGTGGGCTCGCGCGGTTGGTTAACCCGAAATCTGGGGCGGTTCAAGAAAAAGGGCCGCCGCGCCGCTGCAGCGTCCGCCCGACCGAGCCCGGCCAGCGCGCATCCGTCACCTTGCCGGGGGCCGCGCCGCCGCTTAGGTCCTTCCTCTCGCCGACACCCCGGCGCAACGGGATGGCCCAGCACAGAGTTTAGCGCCTAGATGGCTGAACGCACCCAGGACAAATACGTCATCATCGGCGCCGGACCTTCGGGACTGGCCGCCGCCAAGACCTTCCTTGCGCGGGGCATCGCTTTCGATTGCCTCGAGCGCGAGGCCGATATCGGCGGCCTGTGGAATATCGCCACTCCCAGCGGCATCGTCTACGAGACCACCCACCTTGTCTCTTGCATTAGCTCGACCGGCTTCGACGACCTGCCCATGCTCGATGAGGACTATCCCGAATATCCGAGCCATGAGCGTGTGCTGTCCTACTTCCGCGACTACCTCGCCAAGTTTGGCCTCGGTCCCCACATCCAACTCGGCAAGGCCGTTACCCGCCTGGCACCGAGCGCCGACGGGGACTGGGAGGTCAGCGTCGCCGGCGAGGCTAAACCGCGACGCTACCTGGGTGCGGTGATCGCCAGCGGCCACCACGACGCGCCCTGCCTGCCCGCCTATCCCGGCACCTTCGCCGGCGAGATCATGCATTCGCGGCGCTACAAGAGCCCGCTGCAAGTGCGCGACCAGCGGGTCCTGGTAGTGGGTTGCGGCAATTCGGCGGCCGACGTCATCCGCGATGCCGTGCACGGTCGCTCGCAGGTGTTCTTGAGCCTGCGGCGTGGCTACTGGTTCGTGCCCAAGTTTGTACTCGGCTTCCCGACCGGTGACGTTCTTTCTTGGGCCGAAATCGTGCCGCTGCCGCGGCTCTGCAAGCGATGGCTGTACCAGGCGGCCCTGTGGCTGCTGCAGGGGCCGCCGTCGCGCTACCGCATGCCGCAGCCCGACCACGCCATCGACCAGGCGCATCCAACCATGACGGACGAAATCCCGCGCCTCGTCGCGCACGGCAGCCTGATCGTAAAGCCGGAGATTGCCCGCTACGACGGGGAGCGCGTGCGCTTCACCGATGGCAGTGCCGAGCGCGTCGATCTCATCGTGTTCGCCACCGGCTATCGGCCGATACTGCCGTTCCTCGACGAGAAAGTCACCTTTGGCGCCGACGGCCGCCCTCGCTTCGTTCACCATGTCTTTCACCCCGAGCATGCCAACCTGTTTGCCGTGGGCTTGGTGCAGGCGAACGGCAGCATGTGGCGTCTCGCCGACTATCAGGCGCAGGCCATCGCTAGCTCCATCATCGCGCAACGGCACGCGCCGCAGCGCTGGAGGAAATTTCGCGCCAGCCTGGCCGACGCCGGGCGCGAGCGCTCCCGCTTCGTCGCCTCGGAGCGGCACCGGCTCGAGGTCAACTACTTCGATTATCGCCGCAAGCTCAAGCGGCTCAACCGCAGCTTTGGCAGCCTGCGCAAACTGCGGCTCGGCGACGCCGCAGCCTTGGCGCCGAACCCGGGTAGCGCCCGTGACGCGGCGATCACACCGGAACGTGTGCCCTGATGCGCTCTAGGCGGCCCATCAGGTAGCCCTCGGAGCGCATTTCCATCAAGCGCGAGACCGTACGATCGACCAGCAATCCCGCCTCGTTTTGCGGCAACAACCCCTTGGGCTCGGTCGCCGCCGAGGCGATCAGGCAGACGCGCGCGTCATAAAGCGTATCAATCAGATTGACAAAACGGCGCGCCACGCTGCGCTGCGCCATGGTGAGCGCCGGAATATTGTCGATCATGATGGTGTGGAAATTCCGCGCCAACGCCAGGTAGTCGAGCGTCCCCAGCGGCCGCTCGCACAGCTCGGCAAAGGACATGCGGGCGATACCCATGGCGGCGCGCGGTACGTGGAGCGTACGACCCTTCACATCGATGTCGACGGCGGCACCGGGATGCCCACTCGTCAACTCGCGCCAAAGGCGGTCCATCTCCGCGCGCGCCCGCGCATCGGCCGGCCGGAAGTAAAGGGATTTACCCGACAGCTTGGCGAGCCGAAAATCCTTGGCCGCACGCAGTTCATCGATTTCCATGTTGGCCATGATGAGGTCAACGAAGGGCTGAAACAGCTGACGATTGAGGCCATCCTTGTAAAGCTCTCTGGGAGACACATTCGACGTCGCCACCAGCACCACCTGGGCTTCGAACAGGCCGTCGAACAGGCGGCCGAGAATCATGGCGTCGGCAATGTCGGTGACATGCAATTCGTCAAAGCACAAAAGGCGGGCGCGGCCTGCGAGCGTGCGCGCGACCCGCGGCATGGGATCGCCCGGCACCTCCTTGCGCGTCGCATTGATGAGGTCGTGTACCTCGCTCATGAAAGCGTGAAAGTGCAGGCGCCGGCGCGGCTTAAATTTTGTCGCCGCATAGAACAAATCCATCAGCATGGTTTTACCGCGGCCAACGGGACCAAAAATGTAGCGCCCCTTGGGCGCCGGCGTCGACCGCTCAAACAGGCCCGGAAGGCCGCCTCGTTTCGGCCGCCAGTGGCGCAAGTCCTGTACCAACTGGTCGAGTTTGGCCGCCTCCTCCGCTTGCGCCGCGTCGGCCTCAAGGGCGCCGGCAGCCAGCAGCGCGCGATAGTCATCAAGCACCGTCATCGCCGCCTCGGCTATCGCGTCAGTGCCCCGTTGGTCAAGGCGCGCTCGGCCACGCCCAGCGCCAAGCCCGACGCCCCGAGCCTGCTCGTTTGCTGGGCCCATTTGTTGAGCAGGCCGCCGCTTAAGGCGCCGCCAGCGCGGCCGTGACGAGGGGCCGCGTGTGGCAATGCAGCATCATTTTTGCACATTGGCAGATAACACTTTTTTGAATTCGTCGGGCCGCCATTATGGCGGTCTATTTTGCAATGCAAAAGAGTTCTTACACGGGCACCGGCCGGCCGCTTGAAAAACAACCCCGGTCGGGCCGGCAGAACGGAGATGATCATGAGCGATCAGCTTTTCCGCGAGGGGAGCATGCGCAAGCTGTGGCCAACGGATGCCACCCTCTTTCGCGAACACCTGCTGCGGCTGGACAAGGAGAGCCGCCGGCTGCGCTTTGCGCATGCGGTCTCGGACAAATTCATCGAGACCTACGCCGAGCGCATGAGCGATTTCGGCAGCATCGTCTTTGCCTACATCGTCGATGGCCGCGTGCGGGGGGCCGCCGAATTGCGGCGGCTCGGCGACGTGTGGGGTCTCGAGGCGGAGGCAGCCTTTTCTGTGGAGCGGATGCACCAGGACAACGGCATCGGCTCGGAGCTGATGGGAAGGGTCGTGCGTGCGGCCCGCAATCGCGGCATCCGCCGCCTTTACATGAGCTGCCTGGCCGAGAACGACCGCATGCAGGCCATCGCCCGCAAGCACGACGCGGACTTGAAGTTCGAACTGGGCGAAGTGATCGGGGAAATCGTGCCGCAGACACCGAACTACTTTTCGGTCATCAGCGAAGCCGCCGAGGACCGTGTGGGCTTCATGATCGCCGTTTTGGAGCTGCACCACCGCTTGGTGCGGGCCGCCTGAGCCGCCGGCCCACCTCAGCGCACGGCGATCGTGCGGGCGAGCGCCACCACCGATTTGAACATCGGGCTCGTCGGCCGCGTCAGTTCATCGACGATGGTGAAATGGTTGGTATTGGCCACTACCACATCCTCGGCGGTGACCCCGGCCTGCCGCCAGGTGCGCGCGATGGCTCGGCTTTGGCGTAGGAACTCCTCGCTTTCAAGCCCACCGACGGCGGCCGCGAACACGCGCGCTTTGTGTGGTGCTGGCCAAAACATCGGGCTGGCCGCGTGCGCTGCTTCCGGCGACAGCCCTAGGGCATCGTTGAGGCTGGTGCCGACCAGCGGCGGCAAATCGAAGACGCCGCTGATGGCATAGCCAGCCCGAACCAGGTCCGCTGGGACCCCGGCGATGCCGCCCCAGTCGCTCGCCAGCATCGCCGCGGTCAAGTGCCCACCGGCGGAGTGACCGATCACGAGGGGATGCATGCGGGTCCGCAGCCAGAGGGCCGCGAGAAAGGATCGCAGCTCACCGACGATGTCCATGACGCCGACGGCCGGACATAGGGAATAGGAGGGCAAGGCCACGGCGATGCCGGCGGCGTTGAACTCGCGGGCAAGAAAGGCATACTCGGTGCGGTCGCCGCGCTGCCAGTAGCCGCCATGGATATAGACCAAAAGCGGTGCAGGATCGACGTCCACGGGAAAGAGATCGTAGCGGTGCCGTTCGCCCGGCCCATAGGCGATGTCGAGCTCGGCCCCCTTTTTGCTGCGATAGTCGCGCGAGGCCGCGAGCCAGCGCGCATTGATGTTGACGTATTCGGGTACCCGGGCCCGGTTGTTGTACTGGGCCTCATAGTCGAGCTCGCTCATCTCACCTTCCAAATCTGCACCCGGCTTGGCCAAGTCGACCCGGCAACGGGTCAATCCGGTACGATCGAGCCACAACGTCATACCAGGAGGCCGGAGCCGGACCCCCGCGGCCGAGCACGTCGTCATTCGCCCCTGACGGGCCGACGCGAAAGCGCGCGACCAGCCGGCTTGGGGGCGGCCCTTTGGCGCTGGAATATCCCCCTTGAGTGGCGCGCAACCTTAAGCCGGCCCAGCTTGGATGTCACCCCGCCCGGGTCGGCGCGGGACCCGCGGCCCCCCCCGCTTTGCGCTCATTGTCGGGGAGGGGTTAGTATGACGAGCGGAGCCCCGCGTGCACGCAAGGGGCGGCCGGGCGAAGCGACCCTCGAGCGCGCACGCCCTTCAGTGCGCGGCCCAGGGCCGGCGCGGCCCGGCGCCGCCCCTCGACGTGCGATGGCCCGCGGTATTGGCCGCAGATATTTGGCAGGACGGCACCATGGCAGACGGTAGCAAAACGCGAACGCAAGAGGGCGCGCAATGGAGCCAGGCGACGGCGGCCGGTTACATGCCGGGCTTCGGCAACGACTTCGAAACCGAGGCCCTGCCCGGTGCCCTGCCGGTGGGGCAGAACTCGCCGCAGAAGACCGCCTACGGCCTCTACGCAGAACAGCTGTCCGGCTCGCCGTTCACAGCGCCGCGCGGCAGCAATGAGCGATCGTGGCTCTATCGGATCCGACCGTCGGTCAAGCACACGCCAAAGTTCAAGCGGACGGCGTTGCCCTTTTGGAAGACGGCACCGGCAACGCCCGAGCACGACCGCGCCATCGGTCAGCTGCGCTGGGGACCGGTGCCCCTTCCCAGCGAGAAGGTCACCTTTTTGACGGGTCTGCGCACCATGACCACCGCAGGCGACGTCAACACCCAGGCCGGCATGGCGGCGCACGTCTATCTCATCACCCAGTCGATGCAAAACGAGTACTTCTACAATGCCGATGGCGAAATGCTGATTGTGCCGCAGCTCGGCGCGGTAGGCTTCTTCACCGAGTTCGGCCGCATCGAGGTCGAGCCCGGAGAAATCTGCGTCATTCCGCGCGGCGTGAAATTCAAGGTGGAGCTGCTCGAAGCCACCGCACGCGGTTATGTCTGCGAAAACTACGGCGCCAAGTTCACCATGCCGGATCGCGGGCCGATCGGCGCCAACTGTCTCGCCAATGCACGCGATTTCAAGACGCCCGTTGCCGCCTTCGAGGATCGTGAACAGGCCTGCCGCCTGACGGTCAAATGGTGTGGCAGCTTCAACGTTTGCGAGATCGGCCACTCCCCGCTCGACGTCGTCGCCTGGCATGGCAACTACGCTCCTTATAAGTACAACCTGCGGCACTTTTCCCCGGTTGGGGCTCTCGCCTTCGATCATCCCGATCCGTCGATCTTCACGGTGCTGACGGCACCGTCTGAGACGACCGGCACGGCCAACGTTGACTTCGTTATTTTTCCGGAGCGCTGGGCGGTCGCGGAACACACCTTCCGCCCGCCGTGGTATCACATGAACATCATGTCGGAGTTCATGGGACTGATCTACGGCATCTACGATGCCAAGCCGGAGGGCTTCGTTCCCGGCGGCATGAGCCTACACAACTGCATGCTGCCGCACGGACCCGACAAGGCCGCCTACGACCACGCCACCAAAAGCGAGCTGCAGCCGGTCAAACTGAGCAACACGCTAGCCTTCATGTTCGAGACGCGCTTTCCCCAACACCTGACGAAGTTTGCCGCCGAGCTGGAGACGCTGCAGGAGGACTACGCCGCCTGCTGGACGCCGCTTGAGAAGCAGTTCACTGGGGCCCGATGAGCCGGCGCCGGCAACACCCTTCGCCTTGGTTGGCTGGCAACACGGCCATGCTCGGTGCCTGCGCGTCATGAAGGTTGCCACCTATCGCAATGGCACGCGGGACGGAGCCCTCAGCATCGTCTCGCGTGATCTGCGCAAGATGGTGCCGGCAGCGTCCGTGATCGCGGGCCTCGAAACGCTGCAGCAGCTGTTGGACGACTGGGACGACCTTTCCCTCAAGGTCGAGCGCGTTTATGCCGAGCTCAACGAGGCCGCGGACGGTCGGCGACCGCCGCGCTTCGCAACCGAAGATTTTCAGATCGGCCGCTGCATGGCACCGCTGCCGCGCGCCTACCAGTGGGCAGACGGTTCGGCCTACGTTAGCCACGTGGAACTCGTGCGCCGGGCGCGGGGCGCCGAAATGCCCGCGAGCTTCTGGACCGACCCTCTCATGTACCAGGGCGGCTCGGATACCTTTCTGGGGCCCAACGATCGCATCGAGATGGCCGATGAGGCCTGGGGCATCGACCTCGAGGGCGAGATTGCCGTCGTCACCGGCGACGTGCCGATGGGGGCCACGGCGCCGGAGGCGGCCGAGCGCATTCGGCTCATCATGCTGGCCAACGACGTCTCGCTGCGCAATCTGATCGCCAGCGAGCTCGGCAAGGGTTTCGGATTTTTCCATGGCAAGCCGTCGACGGCGTTCTCGCCGGTTGCCGTGACGGCCGCCGAACTCGGCACCGTCTGGCGCGACGGCAAGCTCAATTTGCCGCTGCTGGCTTGGGTCAATGGCAAACTCATCGGCAGACCCAACGCCGGCGTCGACATGACCTTTTCGTTTCCCGAGCTGATCCAGCATGCCGCCAAGACGCGCTGCCTTGGCGCCGGCAGCATCGTCGGTTCCGGTACGGTTTCCAACAAGGGCGAGGCGGGTCCGGCAAAGCCGGTAGACCTTGGCGGGGCGGGCTATACCTGCCTGGCGGAGGCGCGCACCGTCGAGACCATCCTCGAAGGTCGCCCCAAGACACCATTTCTCAAGTTTGGCGACCGCGTCCGCATCGAGATGCACGACGCCGCCGGACACTCGATTTTCGGGGCGATCGACCAAGAGATTGCGAAGTACGTGCGATAGGTGGATGACGGCGGCAGCTAGGGAGCAGTGCGCTAATGGCGAGTTTTGCCTCAACCGGCGACGTGAGCGAGAAGACGATTAGCTTCGCGGAGATCGGGCGCGACCTTTACGCGTTCACCGCCGAGGGCGATCCCAACAGCGGTATTATCATCGGTGACGACGGCGTCATCGTGATCGACGCTCAGGCAACGCCGGTGATGGCGGGCCTCGTGATCGAGCGCGTGCGCCAGGTCACCGACAAGCCGATTAAGTACGTGGTGCTCTCGCACTATCACGCCGTGCGCGTGCTGGGAGCGACGGCCTACGGGGCCAATGAGGTGCTGGCGTCGGAGACCTGCCGCGCTATGATCGCGGAGCGCGGCAAGGAGGACTGGGACTCCGAATATGCCCGCTTCCCGCGACTATTTCGCGCCGCCGAGTCGATCCCGGGCCTTACCTGGCCGAGCATGACGTTTCATCGCCGCATGACGCTCTACCTCGGCAAACGCCGGGTGGAGCTGCGCCACATCGGGCGCGCGCACACCGCTGGTGACATCGTGGCCTGTGTGCCGGATGCCAACGTGGTGTTCTCGGGCGACATCGTCGAATACAAGTCGGCCTGCTATTGTGGGGATGCGCATTTCAACGACTGGCCGGCCACGCTCGCGCGCCTCGATGCCCTCAAGGCCGACGCACTGGTCCCGGGGCGGGGCGACGCGCTCGTCGGCACCGAGCGGGTGGCGGAGGCGGTGGCGTTGACCCGCGACTTCCTGCGCGACACCTATGAGCCCGTCAAGCGCGGGGTGGCGCGCGGCGCCAGCCTCAAGGAGTGCTTCGATGCGGCTACCACTGCCATGCGCCCGAGCTACGGAAATTGGCCGATCTTCGAGCACTGTCAGCCTTTCAACATAGCCCGTGCCTATGACGAGGCGCAGGGAATCGATACCCCGCGCATCTGGACGGCCGAGCGCGACCGCGCCATGTGGTCACAACTGCAAGGCTAAAGCGGCACGGGGCAAAATTACCGGTCCCGACCAGACCGCTGCCGAGGTGGGTCGCGAAAAGGGCAAACGTGCAAAACGTCGGACAACCCATCGTTGCCGCCTGGCTGCAGGGACGGCTGCCGTTCTTCTACGGCTGGATCATCTTGGCCTGCCTGTGCTGCTGCGGTTTTGCCCGCCAGGGCCCGGCCGTCGCCACCTTGTCGATCTTCGTCGAACCGATGACGAGCGAGTTCGGCTGGTCGCGCACGGCGCTCTCGGGCGCCGTGTCGTTGGGCGGCATCTTGGCCGCGCTGACCTCGCCACTGATCGGCCCGGTTCTGGATCGGCGCGGGGCGCGCCTCATGCTGTGCGCGGCGGTGTTGCTGACCGGCCTTTCGACCATGCTCCTGTCGCTGACCCAGTCGATCCTCGGCTTCTATCTGTTGTTCTGTATCGCGCGCATGAACTTTGCCGGGCCGTTCGACATCGGCATCTACGGCGCCGTCAACAGCTGGTTCCTGGCGCGGCGCGCCATCGTCAATGCCATCATCGGCCTGGCGCAAATGCTTGGCCTCGTGCTGATGCCGCTGATAGCCCATTTCGCCATGCGGGCGGAGGGCTGGCGCGCGGGCTGGCTCGCCGTCGGCAGCTCGGTCTTGCTCGTCGGTCTGCTGCCGGCCTGGCTGGTGCTGGTGCGCCGACCGGAGGATCTGGGTTTGCTGCCCGATGGCGGGCCACCTTCGCCCCGCGATGCGGGCACCAAAGCGGCCTCGGCCCCGCCTGAACCAGAGTTCTCGCGCGCCGAAGCCCTGCGCACGCCTGCCTTTTGGCTGTTGTCGCTCTACACCGTCGCCGTCTATCCCGTGCAGGCCGGCATCAGCCTGCATCAGGCGCCGCACCTGCTCGAGAGCGGTCTATCGGCGACGGTGGCCGCCACCGTTGTTAGCACCTTCTCCTTGACAGCGGCCCTGGCGGGCCTGGGTTTCGGGCTCATCGCGCGCCCCATTGGCGTGCGCACGGCACTGGCCATCAGCGGTGCCGCGCTTGGCAGCTCGGCTCTGCTAATGCTGAGGATTGCCTCGCCGCTCGAAGCCTATCTTGCTGCCGTCTGCTTCGGCGCCGGCATCGGCGGCATCTTGACGCTGCTGCCGCTTGCCTGGGCCGATTATTTTGGCCGGGCCAGCTTCGGTGCCATCCGCGGCGTGGCCCTGTCGCTGCAAGTGACCGCCCAGGCCTGCGGGCCGCTGATTTCCGGCCTCTTGCGCGATACCTCGGGTAGCTACGTTCTGTCGTTGACGTTTTTTGCTGCGCTGTCGTTTTTCAGCGCCCTCGTGGCTTTTTTGGTGCGCCCGCCCCGAGCCCCCGCCCGCGGCCGTCGCTGCCCGCGTGAGCGGCCTCGCGCCACGCGCGTGTGCTAGTCTGGCCTCTCGGCAACAGGGTACCAGGGCGATGACCGACGTCCGTTGCATCAGCTTCCAGTACCGGCGCTCGAGAGATTACGAGCGACGACAACCTCAGCCCCATCCCATCCTGATCGTCGGAGCCGGCCCCGTTGGCCTCGTCGTCGCCCTCGACCTCGCGGCCAAGGGACAGCGGTCGATCGTCATCGACAAGAAGACCAACCTTGCTGCCGGCAGTCGGGCGATCTGCTGGGCCAAGCGAACGCTTGAGATCATGGACCGGCTCGGGCTCGGCGAAGTCCTCACCCGCAAGGGCGTCACCTGGCAGACCGGCAAGGTATTCTTCGCCACGCGCCGGCTGTTCGAATTCGACCTGCTGCCGGAGAGCGCGCACCGGCGGCCAGCCTTCGTCAACCTGCAGCAATACTACTTCGAGCATTTTTGCATCGAAGCGGCGGCGCACACCGGTCTTGTCGACCTGCGTTGGCAGGAGGAGGTGGTGGGCCTGCAGCCGACCAGCGACGGCACGCTGATCCAGATCCGCACGCCGGATGGCGATTACCGGCTGATCGCGGATTGGGTCATTGCCGCCGATGGCGCGCGTTCCACGATCCGTCGCCACCTGGGGTTGGGCTTCGAGGGGCGCGTGTTCGACGATCAGTTCTTGATTTGCGACATCAAGATGCGGATGGAACGACCGGCCGAACGCTGGTTCTGGTTTGACCCTCCCTTTAATCGCGGTCGCTCCGCCCTGCTGCACAAGCAGGCGGACGACGTGTGGCGGCTCGACTTCCAGCTGGGCGCTACGGCCGACCGCGACGAGGAGATAAAACCGGACAACGTCGCCCGCCGGGTGCGGGCGATGCTGGGTGCCGACATCGCCTTCGGCTTCGAGTGGATCTCCCTTTACCGCTTTCAGTCACGCCGCCTGGCTCGCTTCCGGCATGGAAGGGTGTTGTTCGCGGGCGACGCGGCGCACCAGATGTCGCCGTTCGGCGCCCGCGGCGGCAACAGCGGCATTCAAGACGCCGACAACCTCGCCTGGAAGCTCGATCTGGTCCTGCGCCGCCTGGCGCCCGAGAGTTTGCTCGACAGCTACGATTCGGAGCGGATCGCTGCTGCCGACGAGAATTTGCTCAACACCACGCGTTCGACCGATTTCATTGCACCCAAGGGCGCGATCAGTCGCGCCTTCCGCGACGGCGTGCTGGCGCTCGCCGAGACGGAGCCGCTGGCCCGCCGGCTCGTCAATTCGGGGCGGTTGTCAGTGGCCGCCAGCTATGCTGCATCACCCCTCAACGGCCCCGACGACTTTGCCGCCGGCGAATGCCCCTCGACCCGACCGGGCGCGGCGGCCATCGATGCGCCCGTGGCCGATGCCTGGCTGCTGGAGGCCCTAGGTGATGGCTTTGTCGGCGTTTGCTTTGGCCGCGAGCGCACGGCCGCGGGGGACCTTGCGCGCGCCAACCGCCGGCTCTCCGAGGGCGCCATCCCCATCAAAATCCTGATGGTGAGCGACGAGATCGCCTGCCGTCGCTATGGCGCCGAGCGGACGCCCGCCTATTATCTTTTCCGCCCGGACCAGCACGTGGCTGCCCGCTGGCGCGCGCTGGACGCGGCGGCATTGGCGGGCGCTGCGGAACGGGCCTGCGGCCGTAATGCCAGGCCATCGACATGAACGGGAAGGGAGCAGGGGATGCCTCTCAAGCGCGAGCCAAATCTGAAAGATCCCGACGGCCTTTATGCCGCCATCCTCGACGCCCACGCCGACTTGAGTGAATTCGGAGAGCGTGGCTCTCAACGCCCGCCTGGTCCTGCTGCTCGCCAACCACATCGGCGAGGAAGCCATCGTGCGTGAGGCCTTGGCGCTGGCTCGCCAATCGATCGATGAGGCGGCCCGCAGTTAGGCCGGAGAGCTGCCCAGCGTGCGGGCCAAATCTTGGCCGGGAGACCCGTATCGGTCGGCGCGACGGCGGCGACCCCGCAACGGCGCTCGTCAGTTCAAGCGGGACTTGAGGTCACGGATGCTTTGGTCGATCAGCGCCGCCCCCGCGGCCCCGCTCGCCTTTTCGCGCAGGATTTTTTCGGCCGCCGCGACGGCCAGATCGACGGCGGCGGCACGCACCTCATCGATGGCCTGACCTTCGGCGCGGGCAATCTTTTCCTCGGCCAGCTTGGTGCGCCGTTCCAAGGTTTCTTTGAGGTTGCGGCGCGTCTCCTGGGCAAACGCCTCCGCCTCTTGCCGGGCCTGGGTGACGATGGCTTCGGTTTCCTCGCCGACCGTGCGATGCTTGCGTTGATAGTCGGCGAGCAGGACTTGCGCTTCCTCGCGGACGCGCCGCGCCTCGTCGAGCTCCTTGCGGATAACCTCGGCGCGATCATCCAGCGCCTTGCCGATCAGCGCCGGGACTTTGTAGTAGACGAGCACGCCCAAAAACGCCAAGAAGGCCACGGCGACCCAAAACTCGGCCAGGAAAAACATCGCCCGCCTCCTATTCGGCCGCCTGCCGGTTGACGAGGGCCTTGGCGACCTCGTCCTTGCTCACTTCGCGGCCGCTCAAGCGGGCAACGATGGCCCCGGCAAGCTCGCCGGCGATCTCGCCGACCCCGGCCAAGGCACCCGCCTTCGTCTGCGCAATGCGGGCTTCTGCGTCCACCAGCTTGGCGGCGATCTGCGTCTCGACCGTGCTGCGCTCCTTTTCCATTTCCGCAGACAGCTTTTCGCGCATGCCCTTGACGATCGTCTGCGCCTGGCCCCGCGCCTCGCCCAAGGCGCGCTCATAGTTGCTTAGCGCCTGCGCGGTTTCCTCCTTGATCTTCTCTGCCTGGCGCAAGTCGCGCTCGATACGCTCGCGCCGCTCCTCAATGACCTCGCCGACGCGCGGCAAATAGAAGCGCTTGAGCAGCAGATAGAGCAAGCCGAAGCTCAGGGCCAGCCAGATGAGCTGCGGGGCAAAAGTGCCCGAATCCAGCGGCGGGAACACCTTGGCATGTCCCGCCTCCTGCGAGGTGGCCGTGCCGGCTGTGCTGTTGGTTGCCATCGCCATCTATCCTGGCAGCCGCCGGGCCTTAGGTGAAGAGCAGGAGAAAGGCAATCAGCAGCGCGAAAATGCCCAACGCTTCCGTAACGGCGAAGCCAAAGATCAGGCGGCCGAACTGACCATCGGCGGCCGATGGATTGCGCAGTGCGCCCTGCAGAAACTGGCCAAAAAGGTTGCCGACGCCGATCGCGGCAGCACCGGTGCCGATGGCTGCGAGGCCGGCGCCGATGAGTTTAGCGGCTGCGGGATCCATGGGCTTTTCTTCTCCTTTGCAAGTTAACCGTCTAGCGATCGAACGCGTTCGATCTAGTGCCCCGGATGCAGCGCATCGTTGAGGTACATACAGGTTAGCATCGTGAACACGTAAGCTTGTAGGAAGGCGACCAGCACCTCGAGCGCGGTGAGCGCGATGGCCATAATGAGCGGCAGCGGCGCCAAGGCGGCATAGGCGCCGGCACCCAACAGCATCACCACGAAGCCCCCGAACACCTTGAGCGTAATGTGACCCGCCAGCATGTTGGCGAACAGGCGTACCGAATGGCTCACCGGGCGCGACAGGAACGAGATGATCTCGATCAGCACGACCAGCGGCAGGATCAGGATCGGCACACCCTGCGGCACGAACAGCTTCAGGAACTTGGCGCCATTCTTGGCGAAGCCGACGATGAGCACCGTGACGAAGACCATGGCGGCCAGTGCCGCGGTCACGACGATGTGGCTGGTGACGGTAAAGAAGCCGGGGATCAGGCCCAAGGTGTTGGCCGTGAACACGAAGATGAAGATGGTAAAGACGAACGGAAAATACTTCATGCCGCCGTGACCGACGCTCTCGCGCAGCATGTTGGCCACGAACTCGTAGCTAACCTCGGCCAGCGATTGCAGCCGGCTCGGCACCAGCGAGCGCGTCTGCATGGAGACGACAAAAAAGCCGGCGATCAGGAGGACCGCTAGCAGCATGAAAAAGGACGCATTGGTGAAGGAGGCGTCCCAACCAAAAATCTTGATAGGGATGAGGCGATGGATCTCGAACTGGTGGATCGGGTCGGGCATCCCCGTGCCCTGCGTTCCCGCATTCGGCGCTGCCACGCTAAGCTCCTCAGTCCTCGTCGTCCGGCACGCTCTGGCCAATGCGGCCACCGGTGCGCGCCATGAAGTCCTTCTGCATGCGCTCGTAGCCTCTCACCACGTTGAGGACGCCGGCCGCAAACCCCAACAGGAAGAAGAGCAGGAACAGCCAGGGCTTGGTGCCAAACCACCAGTCCAAACCCCAGCCAATGCCACCCCCGACCACGACCGCAGCGACCATCTCCGCGGCCATGCGCATGCCATAGGCCATGCCGCGGCCGCGCATTTCAGCATCGAGATCGGCATGCGCATCGGCATTCCGTTGCGCCTTGATCCTGCCAAGCCTGTCGCCGAGCTCGGCGACCCTGCCTTCGAACGCAGCGGCCTCCTCGGGGCTCATCTGGTGTTCACCAGGACCTCGACGATTGGCTGGATCTGGCATGAGGATCACGTCCTCGGTGGGAGGCGGCCCAACTCCCCCCGGGGGCCCATCAAAGCGCGCGCACCTTAAAGCAGCGGTTCCCCCGAGTGTCAAGAATATGGCGGCGACCGCGCGCGTCGGCGGCCGCGCGAGCGCGCGGATGCGACAATTCGACCGCGCGCAGGACCGGGGCCGGGCCTCATGCCGCGGCCGGACACGGCCAACCAGCTGCGCTAGAGCGTCGGGCACAGCGCAAATGGCCGTCGCACCCCCGCGCCTTCGGTCGGCTGCCAAAGCCCCAGGCCGCACCGGTCACCGACGGCGGAGGCCCAGTTGCCCACCATGACCGCGGTCGCCACTGCCAGGGTGTGCTCAGCCATACGGGGCGCGCACATCGGTTTGGGCATCCCGCGTGCCACCGAGCTTGCCGCCATCAATGGCGGCCAAGCGGGGTGGGCGCCCAGAGGCTCCAGCACGTCCACGCGGGGGGCAGCTCTGAGCGCCGCCTCAGGCGGCCACCACGAACTTCTGCGCCGTCTCGAGGTCGACCGACACCAGCTGGCTTACACCCTTTTCCACCATGGTCACGCCAAACAGGCGGTTCATGCGCGACATGGTCATCGGATGATGCGTGATCACCAGGAAGCGCGTCGCCGTATCGGCCGCCATCTTCTCCAACAAGGTGCAGAAGCGGTCGACGTTGGCATCATCCAGCGGCGCGTCGACCTCATCGAGCACACAAATCGGCGATGGGTTGGTCAGGAACACCGCGAAAATCAGGGCCATTGCCGTCAGCGACTGCTCGCCGCCGGAGAGCAGCGATAAGGTTGCGGGCTTCTTGCCAGGCGGCTTGGCAATAATTTCCAGGCCGCCATCGAGCGGATCCTCGGCATCGATCATCTCCAGCCGGGCCTCGCCGCCGCCGAACAGGGTCATGAAAAGCTGCTTGAAGTGGCCATTGACGGCGTCGAAGGCCGCCTGCAGCCGCGTCCGACCTTCGTTGTTGATTTGCACAATTCCCGAACGCAGCTTGGCGATCGCCTCGTCGACGTCACGCTTTTCCTTGTCCAAACTCTCGAACTGCTGGCTGAGGCCGGCGAGGTCGTCGTCGGCCTGCAGATTGACCCCACCCAGCCGCTCACGCTCCGCCTTCAGGCGGTTGAGCCCGCCGACGGCGGCCTCCAGCGTCGGCAGTGAGGTTGCCGGCACCACGCCGGCGAGTGCCAGACAGTCCTCGGGCGAGCAACCCAATTGCTCACGGATCTTGCGTGCCTCCTCGGCGCGACGCTGGCGTGCGTTCTCCAGATGCGCCTCGCTGCGCGCCCGCCGCTCGCGCTCATCGGCGACGGCGGTTTGCGCCGCGCGCAGCTGCTGTGCCGCCATCCGGTGGGCGTTGTC
The DNA here is from genome assembly GCA_963770295.1 of uncultured Alphaproteobacteria bacterium. Classification (GTDB taxonomy): domain Bacteria; phylum Pseudomonadota; class Alphaproteobacteria; order Rhizobiales; family Hyphomicrobiaceae; genus AWTP1-13. Next base: position 72,747 of record CAVYPA010000008.1, on the reverse strand, counting down.
GGCGGCCGCGAGCGCGTCGGCAGCGGTGCGCCGGTCACGATCGGCCGCGGCCAGCTCGCTCATCAGCGTCTGGCGCTGCTGCTCGACCATTTGCGGTATGTCGGCCAGCCGCGCGAGCTCGGCCTGCGTGGCACCGGCGCGCTCTTCGAGGGCGCCGATCTGCTCCTCGGCGCTGGCAATGCGGGTAACGTTGCGCTCGCCTTCCGCCTTGATGGCCTTCTGCCGCTCGACCCGGGAGCGATGCTCGCGCTCGAGCGTGACGAGCTCGGTTCTGGTCTCGGCCACGCGGCTGCGCAGTGCGCTGGTCTCTGCCTGCGCCCCGGCCAGTCCGGCCTCGAGGGCTTCAATGCCCTCAAGCGCCGGCAGCAGGCCTTCGGTCTTGGCCAACAGATCCTGCGCTTCAGCCAGGGCTTCGGAGCTCTTCTGCCTGGCCGCCGTGACGGCAGCCAGCTTGGCCTCCGTCTCGCGCGCCTGCCGCTCCAAGCTGGTCAGCACCTCGCGCGTCTCGGCAAGCTTGCCCTGGGTCTCCCGCCAAAGCTGGCGCAGGCGGCGTTCCTCCGCTTGGGCGCGGCGATGGCGCGTATCCGCCGCCGCCGCGGCCGCGCGCGCGGTCTCCGCGCTCTGGCGCTGGCTTGCCGCTTCCATTTCCAGCACACCGAGCCGGCTGCGTTCGGCCAGGCGGCTAGCAGCGGCGCTGGTGCCCTGCGCCGCCGCCACATAGCCGTCCCAGCGCCACAGGTCCCCCTCGCGGGAGACCAGCCGCTGCCCGGCCCTGAGCTGGCGCAACAGTCGGGCGCCGTCCTCTTGCGCCACCAGGCCAATCTGGGCGAGCCGCCGCGCCAGCTGCGGCGGCGCCGTCACATGGGCGCTCAACGGCTCGGCCCCGGCGGGCAGGCTCGGCTCGCGCTCGGCCGGCGGGTTCAGACGCCAGTGCAGGGCCGCCTCGTCCATCGCCGGAGCTTCAAGATCATCGCCGAGCGCCGCGGCCAGCGCCATCTCGTAGCCCGGCGCGACGCGGATCTGGTCGAGGATCGGCGGCAAGCCGCCGTCGCCCGACGGCTTCAAGAGCTTTTTGAGGGTCTCGACCTCGGTCTTCAATTTGCCGGCGGCGAGGTCGGCCTCGTTGGCCGCCGTGCCTTTGGCCTCCGCCTCGAGCGCGGCGGCCTGGGCCGCCTCCTCGGCGGCCAGCGCCTGTGCCTCGATCACGGCGATTTCGGTCATGAGACGCTGGCCCGCCTCCGCCGTCACCTTGAGCTTGGAGGCATCCGGCGCGCGGCCGACGATCTCGCGGGTCTGCGCCTCCAGCACCAACAGCTGGCGGTTGAGCTTCTCGATCTGCTCTTGGCGCTCCTTGCGCTGGCCTTCGATGCTCTGGCGGCGGGCACGCGCCTCGGCGGCGGCCGTCGTCAACTGCTGCAGCCGTACCTCGGCGGCTTTGAGCTTGGCATCGTCCGCTTCGTAGATCTCAAGCGCCTTTTGCTCGAAATCCGCGGCAAGCGCCGCCGTGCTGGCGAGCGACTGGGCTTCCGCGTCGAGCCGCGCCAACGTCTCCTGGGCCTCCCGGCGCAGGACCTGCTCGCGCTCCAAATCGCGGCCGAGTTGCTCGGCGCGGGCCTCGAGCTCCCTGCAGCGGTCGGCGGTGCGCTGGGCCTCGCGCTCCAGATTGTCCTGCTCAACCTTAAAGCGGTGCAGCACCGCGCCCTTGGCCGCCTCTATATCACGGAGCGGTTGCAGGCGGGCGGCTGCGTCGGCCTCGGCCCTGAGCGTCTTGGCCTCGAGCTCCGTTGCAAGTGCCAATTTTTCCAGCGCCCCGGCCAGATTGGTCTCTCCGGCGCCGACCTGGTTTTGCGCATCCTGCCAAGTGAGATGCAAAACCAACGCATCGCCCTTGCGGATCTCGGCGGACAGATCCTTATAGCGTCGGGCCTGCCGCGCCTGGCGTTTCAGGCTCTCGATTTGCGAATTGAGCTGGCCCAAAATGTCATTGATGCGCGCCAGATTACCGTCCGCCGCTTTGAGGCGCAGCTCCGCCTCGTGCCGACGCGTGTGCAGGCCGGCGATGCCCGCGGCGTCCTCGAGAATGCGCCGGCGCTGCTCCGGTTTGGCGCTGACGAGTTCGCCGATCTGTCCCTGCCGCACCAGCGCCGGCGAACGGGCGCCGGTCGCCGCATCCTCAAACAGGATGCGCACGTCGCGCGCCCTCGCCTCGCGGCCATTGATGCGATAGGCGGAACCTGCTTCGCGTTCGATGCGGCGCGTCACTTCAACGGTCTCGCCGGTCTTGAACTCGGCCGGCAGCTTGCCGCCACTGCCGTCGACGAAGATCGTCACCTCCGCGGTGTTGCGCGCCGGCCGATCGGCGGTGCCGGAAAAGATCACATCGTCCATCGCTGCCGCGCGCATGCTCTTGTGGGAGCTTTCGCCCATCACCCAGCGCAGCGCCTCGAGCAAGTTGGACTTGCCGCAGCCGTTGGGCCCGACGACCCCGGTCAAGCCGGGTTCGACCAGAAGTTCGGTCGGCTCCACGAACGACTTGAAGCCCAATAGCCTCAGCCGGTTGATATACATGAAGTGAGGCACCCTCGAAAGCTTGTGCGACAAGGCCGCCGTGGTCCGCGACACCCCGCCCGGCGCGATGCTTCCGCAACGCCCGTGCCGCCGCCTAACGGGTTGCGTCGGTGCTCCCGGATTGGGCCACTTGGCCGGCCAAAATCGGATCCACCATTTCGCGGATTTCTTTTATGCCAAGCACCGACTTCACCAATTTGCCCTGGATGAAAAAATTGGGCGTCCCGATGATGCCGAGCGTTCGGCCGCGCTCCTTGATCCAGTTGAGTTGAGCGATCATGGCGCGATTCTCGCGGCAGCTGTCAAACTGCGCGCGCGTCATCCCCACCTGTGCGGCAACCTTGAAGATCGGGTCCGGCCGCACCTCCTGGCTTACCCAGGAGGTTTGCTGGGACATGAGCTTGTCGTAAAGAATGAAATACTTCTCCGGTGGGGCGCATCTGAGCGCGATGGTCGCAAGCCCCGACTGCTTGCCGATCGGAAACTCGGCGCGCAGCACATAGCGCACCTTGCCGGTGTCGATGTATTCCTGCTTGAGCACCGGAAAGGTCTCAGCCTGGAAGCGCCGGCAATAGGGGCAGGTCATCGAGGCGTACTGCACGATGGTGACGGGCGCATCCTTGCGCCCGAGCGCCATCTCGGGCAATTCGCCGGCCCGCATGATTTCGGCAATGGGGGGATCTTTGATCACCTGCCGGCTCGGCGCCGGGCCCGGCGCGGTGGCTTGGAAGGGATCAAAGCCCGGCGTATCGGCGGTGGCGCCGCCAACCGCGGACGCCGAGACGCTGGCGCCGGTGGCGGTGGCGGGTTGCTGGCCGAGCAAAGGCACATCGCCGCTGCAACCGGCGAGGTGCGCGGCGATCATAAGGGCCGTAAGCGAGCGGCGTCCCGGCAATCGCACCTCGAGCTCAACTCTTCAGCAGGGGCGCAAACGCCTTGTCGAATTCCTCAATCGTCGGCGCCCCCGTCATCTTCTTGCCGTTGATAAAGAACGTCGGCGTCGAGCCAACGCCGAAGCTATCCGCACGCTCGTGATCTGATTTTGACGATGTCATCCATAAGCTTCTGATCCGTCAAACATTTGTCGAAGCTTTCCTGGGTGAACCCGGCCTGTTTGGCGAGCTTGAAGAAGCTCCGGCACCGGGTTGCCGCGCACGAAGGCCCATTCGTCCTGCTTGGCAAACAGCGCCGAAATGAGGGGAAAGGTTTTCTCCCCGCCGGCGCAGCGCGCCAGCATCGAAGCGGCCACGGCGAGTTTGTCGAGGGGAAACTCGCGCATGATAAAGCGCACCTTGCCGGTGTCGATGTACTTTTCCTTGACCGCCGGGAAAACCTTGTTGTGGAAATTGGCGCAGTGGCCGCAGGTCATGGAGGCATACTCGACGACGGTGATCGGGGCGTCCTCCTTGCCCAAAACGAGCTCGGGCAGGGGGCCGGGCTGCATGAGTTCGTCGATCGAGACTTCGTTGCGTGCCTGGGTCCGCTTCTGGGCCGCGGCGGAGAGCCCCCAGGAGGCCACCGCTGAACCAACAGCAAGCCCCAACGAAAGGTTGATGAGGTCGCGCCGGGACAGCTGCCGGCAGCGCGTAAAGGCTGGCGCAAAGGCGTTCAAGGCTTGGCTCCTCACGTCACTTGTCACATCGTGTCCGGTTCGTGGGCTTGAACCCGTCACGTTCCCAAGGTGTTGCGACACATTTGCGCCACCGGGGCGAGCGCCGTCATCGTGCTCGCCACCCCTGTGCGCGGCGATCTCGCCTGATAACATAGGATCGGCGGCAAATAAGGCAAATCAGCGTGAAGCGACCGCCCCTAGCGGGCGTGGAGGCGCGAACCCAGCCGGGTTAGCGCCGCGCGCAGGGCCCCGTCGGCAATTCCCTCAACGTCGGGCACGACCGCCCGCGCTGGGGCGGCTTGGCGTTGCCCGGCGCGTCCGGCCGGCGCCGGCAGCGGCGCCTGCACAAGGCGCAAGTCGCTCACCGCGGCATAGCCAAAGTAGGCGTTGATGCGCTCCAGGATCTGGTGGCGCTTGTACTGGATATCGAGCGCGCGTGCGGCCTCCACGCGCAAGACCAAGGTGGCCCCGCGCCGGCCCCGCACCGGTTCAGCTTCCGCCGCCTCGGCCGCGGGCCGCGGCGGCCATTTCAGACGTTCCGGCGCCGAGACCGCGGCCAGGTCTCTTGCCCGCAATCGCCGGCCAATCCATGACCAGGTGCGCGGTGGTGAAGCCGAACTTTTTAAACGCCTGGGCGGTGAGGCCGGGAAGGAAGCTGCCGACCGTCTTGAGGCTGCGCGTAGCAGGGCGGGCAAAGGCAATGCTGTGGCGCGGCAGGGGCACAGCCGGGGGGCGTCGCGGGGGATGGCTTGTCAAGGCAGGCACTCGCTGGCAGCGCATTTCCAGGAAACCGGGCGACGCCTTACCATGCTGGGACTGATTCGGGCGCAGGGGGGGCGTAGGCCGCATGCCGAATGTTGCAAAAGTGCAACCAAGCGCCCGCTGCGGGCGAGCCGATACGGCCGCACGGCTGCTTGAGTGGTGGGACCGCGAGCGGCGCGATCTGCCCTGGCGCACCCCGCCCGCGTGCGCGCCCGATCCCTACCGCGTCTGGCTCTCCGAGATCATGTTGCAGCAGACCACGGTGAAGGCGGTCATCCCCTTTTATGAGCGCTTTCTGGCGCGCTGGCCGACCGTTGCGGCGCTGGCGGCCGCGCCCCTCGATGAGGTCCTCGCCGCCTGGGCGGGGCTTGGCTACTACAACCGCGCGCGCAACCTGCACAAATGCGCCAAGCTTATCGCCGATGCGCACGGCGGCCGCTTTCCGACCACCTCCGGCGCGCTCGTCAAATTGCCGGGTATTGGACCTTATACCGCCGCCGCCATCGCCGCGATCGCCTTCGGGGAGGCGGCAACGCCCGTCGATGGCAACATCGAACGTGTGGTGGCGCGCCTGTTTGCCGTCACAGCACCGCTGCCAGGCAGCCGGACCGCCTTGCGCAGTCTCGCCGGCAGCCTCACTCCCCCGGCGCGCGCCGGCGACTTCGCTCAAGCCTTGATGGACCTGGGCGCCAGCGTGTGCACGCCAAGACGGCCGTCGTGCTTGGTGTGTCCCTTGCAGACAACCTGCGCAGCGCAGGCCGAGGGCCTGGCCGCGCAACTGCCCCTCAAGCCCACCAAGGCGAATCGGCCGTTGCGCGTCGGGCTGGCCTTCGTGGCCCTGCGCGAGGATGGCACCGTGCTGTTGCGCCGGCGCCCGGAGGCTGGGCTGCTCGCCGGCATGCTCGAGGTACCCTCGACGGAGTGGAGCGAGGCTCTGCCGCCGCTCGATCAGGCCCTGCGCGCCGCGCCGGTGCATGGGCAATGGTGGGCGGTACCGGGCACCGTGACGCATACGTTCACGCATTTCCGGTTGGAGCTGATGGTCTATCGCGCGGTGGTGCCCAATGAGACGGCGCTGACGTTTTGGGCCGATCCGCAACGCTGCCGCTGGGTGCCACGCCGGGCCCTCAAGAGCGCAGCCTTGCCCAGCGTCATGCGCAAAATTGTCGCCCACGGGCTACGCGAGCAATGAGGCCGGCGCGGACGCTCGCTAGCGCGCGCGAGCGAGTGCCGCGAAATGGCCGCGCTGTTGCAGGAGCGCCAGCAGGGCCAGCGCCGGCAATGCAGCAAAAGTCGTCAGCAGGAAGAAGAGGGGCCAGCCGAGCGCGCTCGCGAGCGCGCCGGTGCCCGCCGATAGCAGCGTGCGCGCGGTGGAGGCGAGCGCCGTCAGCAGCGCGTATTGGGTGGCGGTGTGCAGCGGATTGCCGCACAGCGCCGAAAGATAGGCGACGAAAAACACGGTGCCCATGGCGCCAGTAAAATTTTCAATGACGATGGCGACGGTCAGCGCCCAGGCGCTCGGCGCCTGATAGTTGAGCCACACGAAGGCCAGGTTGGAGGTCATCTGCAGGACGGCGCCGAGCCAGAGCGCAACGGAGAGGCGGGTGGCCCGCGCGATGGCCCCGCCGGCAAAGCCGCCAATCAGTAACGCCGCCAATCCGACACCTTTGACGACGGCGGCGTAGGTGGCCTTGTCGTAGCCCAAGCCGACCAACACGAAGGGAGCGGTCATGGCGCCGGCCAGCGCATCGCACAGCTTGAACAGGATGATCAGGGCCAGGATCATCGCCGCGTGCGCGCGCCCCAGGAAATCGGCGAACGCGCTCCGCGCCGTCTCCGCCAAGCGGCGCAAGGCGCTCTGCGACGCTGGGGAGGCTTTCGCCGCCGGCGCGGCGAGGTCGGGCGCGATCAGCGTCGCCGCCAACCCCACAAGCATCAGCCCGGCCGCAACCGCGTAGGCTAGCGACCAGGCGGAAACCCTGTCGAGCCCGGCGGTCTCGAGCCAGGCCGAGAGCGCAATGACGCCCGCGGTCGACATGAGCCCGCCGACGCGATAGGCGGCCACGTAGCTCGCCATGCCCGCCGCCTGTTCCGCCGCTGGCAGGCTCTCGACGCGATAGGCATCGATCAGGATGTCCTGCGTGGCGGAGGCGAAGGCAACGAGGAGCGCGGCAAGGCCGATCAGCAAGGGAGCGCCCACGGGATCGCGCGTGCCGAGGAAGACGATGGCACCCACAATGAGGAGCTGCGTCGCCAGCAGCCAGCCGCGCCGCCGTCCGAACCGCCGCGACAGCCACGGAACGTCGAGGGCGTCGACCACGGGCGCCCACAAAAATTTGATCGTGTAGGGCAGGCCGGCGAGGGTGAGGAGGCCGATGGTGCTGAGATCGACGCCGCAGTCGGCCAGCCACACGCGCAGCGTTTCACCAGAAAGAGCGAGCGGGAGGCCGGCAGAAAATCCAAGCAACAGTACAATTAGCACGCGCGGGCGAAGATAAACTGTGAGGGCGCCGACAAGCTCGCCGGCGCGTCCCCTGAGCGCCGTTCGCGCCGGCGCCAAGGCGCGCGCCTGCGCCGCCGACAGCGATTTCCAACTCATTGTAAGTCCAACCCGAATCACCTTATTCCGGCGCCACAGGAATGCTAGGACAAGCGGGGATCATCGATGGCCTCTCTGGTAGGCGGGCTTCTTGGGCCAGCTCAAGCCGGGATCTGCGCGCGGCCTTTTCGGGGGCGCAAAAAACAAGCCCGTGCAGGCAACGTTGCGGGGCATGTCCAAGCGGGCGTACCTGTTTGAGGTTTTGCGCCGCGAGGCCATACCCGATCTGGGGGAGATCGGCGCCGTCTATGTCTATGCCCGCACGGCGGCGCCCGACGCCGCCCAGAGCCTGCCCTGCGACTCCGCCGGCACCGCCTATGAGCCCGGCTACATCGGCGCCACGGCTGATCTTGCCCGGCGCGAGGCGGAGCACGATCGCCACGGCCACTTTATTGGTTTTGCCTTCGACGTCGTGCTCGTCTTGCGGTTGCAGCACGAGAAGATGCGAAGCGAGATCGAGGGCGACCTGATCGAACTTTACCGCCCGGTCTTGAACGAGCTACTCCGCGGCTATCAGGGCAATGGGTCCAGCTGACAACCCGAGCTGGCGTCGCGCCTGCTCGCGCAAGGCATCGATCGGCTTTCGTTTGCCCTCGACTTCGTAGTGCCAGAAGGTCCAGCCGTTGCAGGCCGCCTTGCCCTGCACGTGGGCGCCGAGGCGATGAATCGACCCTTGCCGGCCGGCAACGGTGAGGCTGCCGTCGGCCTTGACCTCGGCCGCGACGCCGCCGCGCTGATCGGTCAAAGTGACGCCCGGCTCTAGAATACCCAGTTCGACGATGGTGCCGAAGGCCACGCGCGGCTCGAGGCGCTTGGGCCGCAGGGTTTCCAACACGGAGAGCGGATAGGGACGCACCTTGCTGATACGGTCGCGCGCCGCCGCGGCATAGGCGGGGTTGCGCTCGATCCCGAGCCAGCGACGGCCAAGGCGCCGGGCCACCGCCCCCGTCGTACCCGTTCCGAAGAACGGGTCGAGCACCAGGTCGCCGGGATTGGTCGAAGCCAACAGCACGCGATAGACGAGCGCCTCGGGTTTCTGGGTTGGGTGCGCCTTGCGCCCGTCGGCGTCCTTTAGTCGCTCGGGGCCGCAGCAAATGGGAAACAGCCAATCGGAACGCATCTGCAGGTCGTCGTTGTTGGCCTTCAAGGCTTCGTAGTTGAAGGTTGCCCGCGACTTGGCATCGCGCGCGGCCCAAATCAGGGTCTCATGCGCGTTGGTAAAACGCCGGCCACGGAAGTTTGGCATCGGGTTGGTCTTGCGCCAGATGACGTCGTTTTGGATCCAAAAGCCCAGATCCTGCAGTGCCACGCCGAGGCGAAAGATGTTGTGGTAGGAGCCGATCACCCAAATGGCGCCATCCGGCTTGAGCAGACGTCGGCACTCGGCAAGCCAGGCGCGCGAGAAGCGATCATAGTCCGCGAAGGAGGCAAATTTGTCCCAATCGTCGTCCACGCCGTCGACCCGCGTGTTGTTGGGGCGGAGCAGCTCGCCGTCGAGCTGGAGATTATAGGGTGGGTCGGCGAAGACGAGGTCGACGCTGCCGGCAGGAAGCTTGCCGAGTTCCTGCAAGCAGTCCCCCAAGAGCACGCGATCCTGAGGCACCCCGCCGCGGGTACGCTGACGCATAGACATGGACGCAACTCTAGTCTTTGAGCACACACGAAACGGGGCCGGCTGGCCCGGGCCAGTTTAGCACGGCCGCGCGCGTCAAGTTGCCGAGCAAACCTTGACGCCCGGCGCCGGCTCATTTGCTCGTCGGCGGGGCGAAGGGCGTGCTCGTCGCTGGGCCCTCGCCCCACACCAAAATGGTCGCTTGTTCGTCCTTGGCGCCGTCAAAGTGCACGCCCTTGGCGAAGTGGGTTACCGAGCTGCCGGCCGGCAGGGGCACGGTGGCGTTGGGATCGAAGGTCGGCCCGGCCCCAACCCACCAGGTTCCCGAGACGACGATGAAGTGCCGGTCGTTGGGATGGAAGTGCGGCCGGCTCATATTGCCCGGCAGCCATTGCAACAGCACAGCATAAGGGCCGGGCTTGCTCGGATCACCCTGCAGGATGGCGCTGCGATTACCGGCGCGGGGATTGTCCGTCCACTTGATCTGGTCGGGCAGATGATAGGCGACCACCGCGGGATCAAGCGGGGTCGGCTGCGCCAGCGGCGCGGTGGAAACGGACAGGGCCATGATGCCAAAAGCAAGCCAGCTGTGCGAGCGTGCCATGCGGGGTCTCCTCTCCTTTTCGCGCGTGCCTGCGGCAAGGCGTGGCCGACGGCTCCGGCCACGGAGCATCCCGCCGCAGCGGCCAGAAAACAACGCCCGGGGCCGCGCAGGTGCTCTGCGCCGGCGGCCGACCGGCACGCTCATCCCAGCCAAGCCGGCAGGCGATCCTGGCCGATCAGGGCTTCGTAGGTCTGGCGCGGCCGCACGATGGCATAGTCAGCCCCCCTAACGAGCACCTCGGGCACCAACAACCGCGTGTTGTAGGTTGACGCCATTGCCGCGCCATAGGCTCCGGCGGTCATGAAGGCCAAGAGATCGCCGGCCGCGAACGGGGCGAGATCGCGCTCAAGCGCCAGGTAGTCGCCGGTCTCGCACACCGGCCCCACCACGTCCTGGCGCACGGGCGCGCCCGCGCGCGCGGCCTCCTCGACCGGCCAGATCTCGTGATGAGCCTCGTAAAGGGTCGGTCGAATGAGGTCGTTCATGGCGGCATCGACGATCGTGAAGGTCTTATCGCGGCCGCGCTTGGCATAGATGACGCGCGCGATCAGGACGCCGGCGTTGGCGACGATCACCCGACCGGGCTCCAGATAGATTTTGAGGCCAAGATCGCCCAGCTTCTCGCGCACAATTTGGGCGTATTCCTGCGGCGATGGCGGCACCTCGTTGCCGGCTCGGTAGGGCACGCCCAGGCCACCGCCGATATCGAGGTGCTCGATCCTCAAGCCCTGCGCGCGCAGGGCAAGGGTGAGCTCGCGCATGAGCGTGAAGGCGTCGCGGAACGGTTTGAGATCGGTGACTTGGCTGCCGATGTGCATGTGGATGCCGGCGATTTCGATGCCGGGAAGTTGTGCCGCCTCGGCATAAAGCCGGGGCGCATCCTCGAAGGGTATGCCAAACTTGTTCTCGGCCTTGCCCGTGGAAATCTTGGCATGCGTCTTGGCATCGACATCCGGATTGACGCGGAACGCGATGCGCGCCTTGCGCCCGCTGCTTGCGGCAATTTCACTCAAGAGCCTCAGCTCGGGCTCGGATTCAACGTTGAAGCCTAGAATGTCCTCGCCGAGCGCATAGGCGATCTCGCCGGCGCTTTTGCCGATCCCGGCAAAGATGATCTTGTCCGCCGGCACGCCGGCCGCGCGCGCGCGCCTGAGCTCTCCTTCCGATACCACGTCCATACCGGCGCCGAGGCGGGCCAGGGTGGCGATCACGGCCTGGTTGGAATTGGCTTTGATGGCATAGCAGATCAGCGTCGGGAGGTCCTGGAAGGCCTCCTGCAGGACGCAATAGTGCCGCTGCAGGGTCGCGGTCGCATAGCAATAAAACGGCGTGCCGATCGCATCGGCAATACGCGCTAGGCTCACATCCTCCGCGTGGAGGACACCGCCAACATACCGGAAATGATGCATTGGCTGCCCGTCAGCGGAGCAAGGGGTCCAGGACGGAAGGTTTGTGCGGGACGGGTTCGCCGGGCTTGCCGGGGGTGGCATCGCCGCTGTCCGACTGCACGCCCGGTGGCTTTTCGAGCGAGCCACGCACACCGCAGGCGCCAAGCAGAAGGGCACTGGCCAAGGCCAGGGCACTCCCCACCCGCATTGCTCGCCGCGCCTGCATTGGGCCGCTCATTGAGCTCGACACGATCAAGATCTACTGAATCTGCTGGATCTACAACGCCTTTGGGCCCAGAAAGACAGCGGTTCTGGAGCCCGACAACCCGGTTTTAGCCCTTTCCCGCCGGCCTTTCCAATCGCTTTATCCAGGATCGCGCCATTTTGCGGACGTTCTGTGGCGCTGTTCCCCCATAACTTGCCCGGCTGCGCAGGGAATTTTTCACGGAAAGCACCGTGAAGACGGCTTCGGTGATGCCAGGATGCATCTCCTGCATGACCTCGAGGGGCACCTTGTCGAGCGGCACGCCGCTCGACTCGGCGGCGGCCACGATGCGTCCGGTGATGTGGTGCGCCTCGCGGAAGGGCAGCTTCAGATTTGCCACCAGCCAATCCGCCAGGTCCGTGGCTGTGGAAAACCCGGACGCTGCCGCCGTCATCATGGCAGCGGCGTTGGGCACGAGATCCTCGAGCATGCCGGTCATCGCAAAGATCGAAAGCCGCAAGGCGGCCAGCGCGTCGAAGGTGACCTCCTTGTCTTCCTGCATGTCCTTGGCGTAGGCGAGCGGCAGACCCTTCATGACCATCAGCAGCGACTGAAAGGCTGCCGCGATGCGCCCGACCTTGGCGCGAACGAGTTCGGCCGCATCGGGATTGCGCTTCTGCGGCATGATGGAGGAGCCGGTCGTGAAGCGGTCGGAGAGGCGCACGAAGCCAAACTGCGGCGTCATCCACAGCACGATCTCCTCGGCGAAGCGGGAGAGGTGGACGGCCGTGATCGCCGCCGCCGCCAACGTTTCCAGCACGAAGTCGCGGTCGGCGACGGCGTCGAGCGAGTTGGCCGCCGGTCGATCGAACCCGAGCGCAGCGGCGGTCATGTGCCGATCGATGGGAAACGAGGTGCCGGCCAACGCGGCGGCGCCAAGCGGGCACTCGTTGAGCCGGGCACGGGCGTCGACAAAGCGGCCGCGATCGCGCTTGAGCATTTCGACGTAGGCCAAGAGGTGGTGGCCAAAGGTTACGGGCTGCGCCGGCTGCAGATGGGTAAAGCCCGGCATGGCCAGCTCCGCGTGCGCCTCCGCCTTGCGGGCGAGCACGAGCTGTAGGCCTGCCAGCCCCCGATCGGCCCCGTCGATCCAGTCGCGCAGGTAGAGCCGGAAGTCGGTGGCAACCTGATCGTTGCGCGAGCGCGCCGTATGGAGGCGACCAGCGGCCGGCCCGACCAGGTGCTGCAGGCGCGCCTCGACGTTCATGTGGATGTCTTCCAGATCCCGGGAAAAGGTGAACCCACCCCCCTCGATCTCGGCCAAGACGCGGTCGAGCCCGGAGGTGATCTTGCGGGCGTCGTCCTTGCTGATAATGCCCCGGGCGGCGAGCATGGTCGCGTGCACCTTGGAGGCGCGTACGTCAAAGGGCGCCAGTACCTTGTCGAAGTCGATGGAGGCGTTTATCTCCTGCAGCACTTCGGCCGGTGACATCGCAAAGCGGCCACCCCACATCTTGTTGGCAGGTTTATCGGTCACGGCATGTCCTGCTTTAAGTTGCAGCGGCCATCGGGAGCCTTAGATATGACAGACAGAGAGCGGCTTGGCTCCAAGCTTCCGGCGCGCGCCACCGCGCTGGCGGCGGCGCTCGCCGCGAGCGTTGGCTTCGCAGCCATATACGTGACGCTGGGCCATTCTGACAACGCCGCGCGGACGCCGGCGCCACCCATCCTGCAGGCGCAAGCCACCGCGCCGGCGCCCGCTGCCAGGGAAGATGCGAGCGGCTCCGGCCGCAGCGAGCTGGCCGCCTTCGTCTTTCGCAAGGAACCGGAGGTTTTGCCCGAAATCAAATTCCAAGACGGCGACGGCCGCGAACGCTCGCTCGCCGAGTGGCGGGGTAAGGTGGTGCTTCTCAATCTTTGGGCGACCTGGTGTCTGCCGTGTCGTAAGGAGATGCCCGCGCTCGACCGGTTGCAAGCAACCCTGGGCTCCGACCAGTTCCAAGTTGTCGCTATCAGCGTCGATCGCACCGGGCTTGCGGGCGCCAAGAAGTTCCTGGAGGAAACCAAAACGCCGAGTCTCTGCGGTCTATGCCGATTCGACGGCGCGCCTTGCCTCCTCGCTCAGGGCCGCCGGCCTTCCCGCCACCTTGCTGATCGACAAGGAGGGCCGCGAGATCGGCCGGCTGCTGGGTCCCGCCGAATGGGACGGCGAGGCCGCTCGGCACCTGATCCAGTCCGCCCTTCGCTAGGCGCCAAGCGCGCAGCGCGGGTCAAGGATAGAATACGGGCTGCTCGCTGTCCGCGTCCGCCTGCAACAGGCCGCCGACGATGGCACGGGCCAGCTGTTCGGCCATGCAGCGATGACCGCGGTCATTGAGGTGCAAATTGTCGCTGGACAGATAAAAAGTGTCGCCGCGATCCTTCTGCAGCTCGCGCATGGCCTCGAAGCGGTCGACCAGGAGCACGCGCGATTTGCGCGCCACCTCGGCAATGGCGGTGACGACGAGCTCGTAATAGTCGTCCTTGGTCAAGGCGGCGCCATACTGCGGATCGATCAGGACCACATCGATGCGGTTTTCCGCCAACCAGGCCAGCGCGCGTTTCAGACACGCCTTGAAGCTGTCGATGCTGACGTGTCGAATCGCATCGTTGGTGCCGACCTGCCAGACCACAAGATCGGGTTTTGTCTCCTCGACCTCGCGCTTCATGCGATCGGCGGCGCCTTGCGCGACCTCGCCGGACATGCCACGGCCAATGACGTCGAAGTTCATGCCCTTGAAGGACCCCTCGAGCGTCGTTTCCAGGTTGGCGACATAGGTTGCCGCCGGAGATGAGGCACCCACCCCCACGGTGGACGATGAGCCGATGGCCAACACCTTCACAATTTTGTTGGCGCGCACCGCACGGCTTAGTGCCTTCAACGGTCGGCGAAACATTTCGCCAACGATACGTTTGGATCGGCATTCCGGCGACAAAGCCGGCGGCGCCGACGGCAACACCGGCATGACGATCGCCGGTCCCATGGCCAGTTCCTGCGCGACCAGCGGGAGGGGCGCGCACGCCAAGACGCTGGCGATCGCCCACGGCACAAGACGGATTTGCATGAAGCCCAAGCCCGCAGCCTTCTGATGCCCAAAATGTAGGCCAGGACTGCGCGCTGGTAAAGCAGCCTGTGCATAGATCTCAACACCGCGCGCCCGTCCTCGTCGTGGATTGACAGGAGTGGGCGCTCCGCGTCAGAACGCTAACCATGGCAAACACTGAGCTCAAATCCATTATCGAAGAGGCCTGGGACGCGCGCGACAGCATCAGCGGCGCGACACGGGGAGCGCGCCGCGAGGCGGTAGAGCAAGCGCTCGATCTGCTCGACCGCGGCGCGGCCAGGGTGGCCAGCAAAGAAGACGGAGCCTGGGTTGTAAACCAATGGCTTAAGAAGGCGGTGCTGCTCTCGTTCCGGCTTTACGACATGGTCAGCATCAGCGGCGCGCCGGGGGGCGCGAGCTGGTGGGACAAAGTGCCATCCAAGTTTGTCGGCATGGGCGCGGACGACTTTCGCAAGGCTGGTTTCCGCGCGGTGCCGGGGGCCATCGTGCGACGCTCTGCCTACGTCGCGCCGGGGGTGATTCTGATGCCATCCTTCGTCAATCTCGGGGCCTATGTCGACAGCGGTAGCATGGTCGATACCTGGGCAACGGTGGGCTCCTGCGCCCAAATCGGCAAGAATGTGCACTTGTCGGGCGGCGTCGGCATTGGCGGCGTCTTGGAGCCGTTACAGGCCAATCCGACCATTATCGAGGACAATTGCTTCATCGGCGCGCGCTCGGAGGTGGTGGAGGGCGTGGTCGTGGGCGAGGGCTCGGTATTGGCGATGGGCACCTTCATCGGCGCCTCGACCAAGATCGTCGATCGGGCCAGCGGCAAGGTGCATATCGGCCGCGTGCCCCCCTACTCGGTGGTGGTTTCGGGTAGCCTGCCCGGCAAAACCCACCCCAACAATGAGCCGAGCCCCAGCCTCTATTGCGCCGTCATCGTCAAGACCGTGGACGCCCAGACGCGCGCCAAGACCAGCATCAACGAGCTCTTGCGCGATTGAGGTCGACGGAGGTCGTTTGTTGCGCAACTTCCGCGCCCTTGACGCCCAGAAGGTCATCGCTACCATCGCCGCGCTTGAGCGGCGGATCGGCGAGCGCTTCCCAGGCGCGGGGCTGAGGTCGGTGTGCGGCGAGCTCTTGAGCATTGCGCAGGAAAGTTCACAGCGGGCGCAGGCCATCGGTCAAACCAACATCGTGCTCAGAGCTCTGGTCTTTGTGTTTCTGGTCGGCAGCTTGTGGCTGCTGGTCTGGATCGCCTCACTGATCGACTTCACGCGCACCAATGCCGATAGCGTTTACAGCGTTCTGCAAGGCATCGAGGCGGCCGCTAACTTGACCGTGTTGATGGGCGCGGCGATCTTTTTCCTCGTTCGCATCGAGGAGCGCATCAAGCGGCGACGGGCCCTGCGCGCCTTGCATGAATTACGCTCGATCGTGCACGTCATCGATATGCACCAGCTCACCAAGGATCCAAGCGGCTCGGTGAGCATTGGCGGCAGCACGCTCTCCTCACCGGCCCGCACGCTCAGCCGCTTCGAGCTCAGCCGCTATCTCGACTACTGTTCCGAAATGCTCTCCTTAACCTCGAAGGTTGCCGTGCTCTATGCGCAGAGCTTCCCCGACACGGAGGTAACGGACGCCGTCAGCGATATCGAACGCATCGCCGCGGGCCTATCGCATAAGGTGTGGCAGAAAATCATGATTCTGCAGGCTGCCGCCGACATCGAGACCGGCCAAACCGCCGCCGCGCTGCCACAGGCACAACCCAGTCGGTGAGGCCACAGCGCTTATCGGCCGCTACGTGCCCGTGGCGAGCTTCAGCCAGTCGTCCTCGCTGATGACGGCCACACCGAGCTCGCGCGCCTTGCTGAGCTTGGAGCCGGCGTCGGCCCCGGCCACCACGTAGTCGGTCTTGGCCGAGACCGAGCCCGTCACTTTGGCGCCGAGGCGCTCTGCCAAGGCCTTGGCTTCGCTACGCGTCATGCGCTCAAGCGTACCCGTGAACACGACGGTTTTGTCGGTGACGGGCGTGGCTTGCCGGCCGGTGCGGGCAAACGGTTCGACCTCGATCTCGGTCAACAGATCCGCGAGCGCCTTGAGGTTGTGCGGCTCACCGAAGAAGGCCACCAGTGCATCGATCACGGTGGCGCCGATACCTTCGATATCATCGAGCTCACGATGGGCGGCGCTCTCCTTGCCGCCCGCGGTGGCAGCCACCGCCGCCGTCCGAAAAGCTTGCAGCGTGCCGAGCGCCTTCGCCAGATCGCGCGCGGTAGTCTCGCCGATATGACGGATGCCCAAAGCGTAAATGAAACGCTCGAGCGGCACGCGTCGGCGCGCCTCGATCGCCTTGAACAGCTTGTCGATCGACTTGGCGCCGAAGCCCTTTTTTTCCAGCAGCCGCTTGGCGGCCGGCAACTTCGCCTCGCGCACGGCCAACGTGAAGATGTCGGCCGGCTGCATGATGCGGCCCTCATCATAAAACAGCTCGATCTGCTTCTCGCCCAGGCCCTCGATGTCGAAGGCGTTGCGCGAGACGAAGTGTTTGAGGCGCTCTTTGGCTTGGGCCGGGCAAATCAGGCCGCCAGTACAGCGGCGCACGATATCGACGCGACCGGTGCGCTCGTCCACCTCGCGCACCGCTTGGCTGCCACAAGCCGGGCAAATCGCTGGCATCCGGTAGGGCCTGGCGCCCCTGGGGCGCTTTTCCAGCACCACGCCGAGCACCTGGGGGATCACGTCGCCGGCGCGCCGCACGATCACGGTATCGCCGATGCGGATGTCCTTGCGCGCAATCTCGTCCTCGTTGTGCAGCGTGGCGTTGGACACGACGACGCCCCCGACCGTCACCGGCTCGAGTTTGGCGGCGGGGGTCAAGGCGCCGGTGCGGCCCACCTGGATCTCGATCTCGTTGAGGCGCGTCATCACTTCTTCGGCGGGAAACTTGTGCGCAATCGCCCACCGCGGCGCACGCGACACGAAGCCCAGTCGCTCCTGCCAGTCGAGGCGATTGACTTTGTAGACGACGCCATCGATGTCGTAGCCCAGCGAAGCCCGGCGCTCGGCCATCGCGCGGTGGAACGCCAGCAATTCGGCGGTGGTGGCGCACACCCGCAGCAACGGATTGAGCGGCAAGCCCCAGCGCGCGAACGCCTCATAGACGCCCGCTTGCGTGGCGCCGGGCTGTGCGCTCGCCGCACCCCAACCGTAGGCAAAAAAACGCAAAGGACGGCGCGCCGTAATCGACGCATCGAGCTGGCGCAACGATCCGGCGGCAGCATTGCGCGGATTGGCGAAGATCTTGCCGCCGGCGGCGGCCTGCTCGCGATTGAGCATCTCGAAGTCGTGATGGGAAAGGTAAATCTCGCCGCGCACCTCGATCAGGTCCGGTAACGCGGCGCCGCTGAGGCGGTGTGGAATTAAGCGCATGGTCTTGACGTTGGGCGTCACATTCTCGCCCTCCGCCCCGTCGCCGCGGGTTGCGGCCTGCGTGAGCTTGCCCTTCGCGTAGGTGAGCGAAATCGACAGGCCGTCAATCTTGGGTTCGGCGGTTACCTCGACAACGGCGTCCGCCGGCAGGCCGAGGAAGCGCCGCACGCGGGCCATGAAGTCGGTGACATCCTCCTCGTTGAAGGCGTTGCCAAGCGAAAGCATCGGCACGGCGTGCCGCACCTTGCCGAACGCCTCTACCGGCGCCGATCCAACCCGGCGCGAGGGAGAATCTGAGCGCCGCAAGTGGGGGTAGCGCGCCTCGATCGCGGCATTGCGCCGGCGGAGCGCGTCGTAATCGGCATCGGAAATCTCGGGCGCATCCTCGCCGTAGTAGAGCTTGTCATGGCGGGCAATCTCGCCGGCGAGGCGCGCAAGTTCGCGCCCAGCCTCCGTCTCGCTCAGCCGCTCGACGGCTTTTTTGGATGCGTCCGCCGAAGTCATGGCGCCACACTGCCCCAGCCGCGCGTCCAACGCCAGCGCGGCAGGGGGTATCGATCGCCTACTGCGACTGGGCAAATCCCAGCGGCGGCCGGCCGTTGGGCTTGGCCGCGGTCGGCACGTCCTCGCCGGGCGCGCGCGGCGCCGGCAGCTGATCGGGCGACGGCAATCCCGGCGCTGGCTGCTGCGGGGTTGGCTTCGGCTTCTGACCGCCAGGCGTGAGCGCCTTGAGCGTGTTGCTGATCCAGGAGCCCGAATTCAGCTGTGGACTGTGTCCGCCCGACTTGAGGAGCGCGTGGGCATTCTTATACCACTCCGAATTGGGATAGTTGTGGCCAAGCACGGCGGCCGCCGATTGCGCTTCGGGGACGATGCCGAGCACCATGTTGGTTTCCACCAGGCGATAGAGTGCCTCTTCCACGTGCGCCGTGGTCTGGTAATCGGAAACCACCGTGCGGTAGCGATTGATGGCGGCCAGCTGGTTGCCTTGTTTTTGGTAGTAGCGCGCAACGTTCATTTCGGAGGCGGCCAGCACATCTTCGGCGATGCGGATGCGGTTCTCCGCCTGCTTTGCATAGGGACTATCGGGGTAGCGCTGGCGCAAGACCTTGAGTTCGGCCAACGCCTTGCGCGTGGCGGTTTGGTCGCGCGCGGGCTCTTTGATCTCGTCGAAGTTGGCCGAGGCGATGATGTGATGGGCGAGCGCGGCATCTTTGGTGCCGGGATGCAAGGTGGTGTAGCGCTGCGCCGAGGTGATGGCCTCGGGATACTTGCCGGCTTTGTAGTAGCCGTAGGCGGCCATCACGATTGCGCGCCGCGCCTCCGGTGAATAGGGATGATCGCGATCGAGGTCTTCGTACTTCTTGGCCGCCAAGGTCCACTCGCCCTTGTTCAAGAGCGCCTCGGCATCCGCATACATTTTGCCGGGTGGATCGGGGTTCAGCGCCTTGGCGGCGTCATTGGTGGAGGCGCAGCCCGCAAGCAGGCCCGCCGTCAACGCCAAGGCAAGCGCCAGCAGGGGTAAGGCTTTGGCGCGCCACTGTGTTACTGCCCGAACGACGGCCATTGCGCCAGTCCCCGTTGTGTCGTCCGGTTCTACCGCCGGTTTTCGACTTGCTCAGCCAATCAGGCCGATATTCACGGCCATAGCATACGACGCGGCAGCCGGCACGTCCCTCTCGCACCGCCGGCTCAAGTTTGCCCCGACTTTGGCGCCAAATTGTGGACAGGCCCTCGGCTTGACGGCCGTGGCCCCCGGCGCCCCAGGCACCGGGGCGCGCCGCCTCAGGAGCGATCGGCCGCGTAATTGACAGCGGCCAAGCCGCTCGAAACCTCGACGGGAACGACCTCGCGCACCCAAGGTGCACGCACGACCGCCCAGGCATCGCGGTCCGCAAACAGGGCCTGCAGGACGCGAGCGTTGAGCCGGTGACCGCCCTTGACCGATCGATAGGACGCAAGCATCGGGGCGCCGGCAAGCGCCAAATCACCAACCGCATCCAGGATCTTGTGGCGCACAAATTCCTGCGGATAGCGCAGGCCCTCGCTGTTGACGATGCGGTCGTCGGCCAGGGCGACCGTGTTCTCAAGCGAGGCTCCGAGCGCCAGGCCGGCCTTCCAAAGGCTCTCCACGTCGCGCATAAAGCCGAACGTCCGGGCCCGGCAAATCTCGTTGCGGAATGCCCCCGCGTTCATTTCCAGCCCCATGCGCTGGCGCCCGATCAAGGCGGTAGGAAAATCGATCTCAACGTCGACATGGAAGCTGGAATGAGGGGTCAGCATTCCCCAACAGTCGCCTTCCTCGACGCGAACGGGTTTCAGCACCTTGATGAACTTGCGGGGCTGGGCCAGCTCACGAATGCCCGTTTGATCGATGGCGCTGACGAACGTGGCAGCGCTACCGTCCATGATGGGCACTTCGCGGGCATCGATTTCGATAAAGCAGTTGTCGACGTTGAGCCCGCGCAACGCCGAGAGCAGGTGCTCCACCGTGCCGACCGTCACCCCCGTGTCGTCACCGAGCACGGTGCACAGGGTCAGGTTTTTGACGCTGTCGATATGCGCCGGAATGTCGGCAATGATGCGTCCGCGTTTGGTGACCAGAAATCGGAAACCCGTGTCGGCCTCCGCCGGATGCAGCACCAGGCAAACCGGTGCACCACTGTGCACCCCTGTGCCTCGTAACTGAATTTCATGAGCGATAGTGGTCTGGCGCGACCCTATAAATCGCCTGGACATGTGTCCCTCGATCCCCTCATCGGTCCAGGACGCCGCCCGTTTCGGCGCCCCGTGCCCCCTAAAAATCGGCCCCCGCTGCTCGTCTTTGACACTCGGAGCTCTTTTGGCTCCCACGCTCAATTCGGCGTTGTTGAATCAAACGATACTGGAGTGTGCCGATTGGGGACAAATCACGGTTTCTTACACTGTGTTACCGCTCCGCCGCAGCTCCACCCGCGGCCTCACCTGGTGCCGCTCACGACGGCTTGCCGCGGCCAAAAAACACCGGCAAATCAACTCGCTCTCCGGTTTCGGAGTCGACATTCGCTGGCGGCAGGATGTGGTCATCGCGGCGACCGTACGCGGCCTCGGCCAGGCGCCGTAACAGTCCAAATTTCCCCAGCAGCGAATCACTTGTGGGTTGCCGGTACACGGCCGGCCGCGTGGCGGCCTCGGCGTGCCCGGGCTCGCGCGCCATGGCACGGTAAGCCTGTTGGGCGTGCAATGGAAAATCCTCCAAGGCGGGAAAGCGATCAGGGCCGGGGCCGGCCGGGCCGTTGGCCGCCTCCAGGCCTGTGAGTCGCGGCGGGCCCTCCTTGATCAGGACGCCGCTTGGCGCCTGCCAGGACGTGTCCGTCGCCGCGCCGTCCTCGGCGGGGCCGCGACCGTCGCCGTCGTGGGCCGCCATGGCTTGCGATAGGCGCCAGCGAAAATCGGGCGCCCGGTCGGCAATGCCCTTGTTGCGCCCAGCTTCGGCGCCGAGGGGCGCAGCGGCCTGCGGCCCTTTGCCCGCGCGGCCCATGCCGGAGGCAACAATGGACACCCGCACGCGTTCGCCCAACCCCTCATCGAACGTGGCGCCAACAATAATATTGGCTTCCGGATCAACTTCCTTGCGCACGCGATTGGCGGCCTCGTCGACCTCCCATAGCGTCAAGTTCGCACCGCCCGTAATGGACAGCAGCAGGCTTTTGGCGCCCTTGAGCGTCACGTCATCGAGCAAGGGATTGACGATGGCTTCCTCGGCCGCCACCACCGCGCGCTGTTCGCCCGATGCCTCACCGGTGCCCATCATGGCAGGCCCCATACCACCGAGCACGGTCCTGACGTCGGCAAGGTCTAAGTTGATCAGTCCCTCTTTGATGATCAGGTCGACGATGCAGGCAATGCCCGAGTAGAGCACTTGATCGGCCAGCACGAAGGCTTCCGCGAAGGTCGTGCGATCGTTGGCAACCCGAAACAGGTTTTGATTGGGGATCACGAGGAGTGTGTCGACGTGCGTGCGCAACTCGGCAATGCCGGCGTCCGCGACACGCATACGCCGCGAGCCTTCGAATTGAAAGGGCTTGGTCACCACGGCAATGGTGAGGATGCCAAATTCCTTGGCGACGCGTGCAATCACCGAGGCGGCCCCGGTGCCGGTGCCGCCGCCCATGCCGGCGGCGATGAAGACCATCTGGCTGCCGGCCAAACTGGTGCGGATTTCTTCGATCGCTTCTTCCGCCGCCGCCTCGCCGATCTCGGGTTTGGAGCCCGCGCCCAGCCCCTCAGTGAGGCTGACACCGAGCTGCACCCGGGTCGTGGCGGTCGAGGCTTCAAGCGCCTGTGCATCGGTGTTGGCGACGATGAAATCGACGCCGCTGAGGCTGGCCGCGATCATGTTGTTGACGGCATTGCCGCCGGCGCCTCCCACCCCAATCACGGCTATACGCGGCTTCATGTCGGTCGCCCTCGCCCTTGCCAATCCCGAGCCTGCGCGAGCCTCGGGTTTGCTGCCTCACTCAAGACTCTCTTTGCGCGCATGGCCAGCGCCCCTAAAAGCTTGCCTGCAGCCAGCGCCCAACGCTCCTGAGGTACCCGCCGCCGTGGAAATGCCGCTCGCTGCGGCGCACGCCGGCGGCAGGATCGAACGCCACTTGGGCCAAGCCCAGCACTGTGGAATAGGCGGGACTTGTGGCCCCCGCCGGCCAGCCGTAGACGGCCTGTGGATGTCCGCCACGCACGGGTTTGCCGAAAAACTCCGCTACGAAGGCACGCAACCCCGGCAGCTGGCCGGCACCTCCTGTGACAACCACGCGCTTTGTGGCGCCAGGGGTAATGCCGGCGCGCTCAAGCCGTTCGGCAATCTGGCCGTGCAATCCCTTGACGCGGTTGTGCACAACCTCGCGCACTTTGCCCGTCGTGGCCTGCGCCGACCGCGACCCCTCCTCGCCGGCGAGCGCGAACGATACCGGCGCCTCCGGATCGTCCGCCCCTGCCGATATTGTGCCACAAAGCGCTTTGATTCGCTCGGCTTCCCGCACAGACGTCTGTAAGGCTCGGGCAAGGTCAAAGCTGAGGTGATGGCCGCCGACCGGAATGACTTCGCTGGCGAGCAAGTGTCCGTCGACGAACACCGCCAGCGCGGTTGTCCCCGCACCAAAATCCAAAACAATGACACCGGTCTTGCGCTCTTCTGGCGTGGTCACGGCAAGAGCGCTGGCGTAGGGAGCCGGCACCAGCCCGGTGACGGACAAGTAGGCGCGCTCGGCGACGTGCACCAGGTTGCGCAGTGGCGCATCATCGGCAGTGACGACGTGCAGATCCACGCTCACCACTTTGGCGGCGAGGCCGCGCGGATCGGCGATCCCCTGGGCAGCGTCCAGCCGGTAGCCGATGGCGTTCATGTGCAGCAAGGCACGCCCATCGCGTTCCACATAGCTGCGTCCGGCCGACATCAGCCGCGCCATATCGGCGTCTGCGACCGCGCGGCCCTCGATCTTGGCTTCGGCGGCAAACGTCGTTGACTTGAGCCGCCCACTAGCGACCGCAAGCAGGACCTGGCGCAGCTCGCAGCCAGCCGCGCGCTCGGCCTCGGTCACCGCGGCGCGTACACATTGTTCGGCCGCGTCAAGCTCAATCACCACGCCCGCCTTGAGGCCGCGCGAGGGCTGCTGCCCGACGCCCAGCACCTCGACCGGCGCCTCGCGCCGCCGACGCGCGGCGGCCACGATAAAGCACACGGTCTTGCTAGTGCCGATGTCCAGAAGGCCGAGAATCGCTGGCGTCTGTCGGTGCAATTTGTGCTGCGATGCCACGCGCCAACCTCCAAGCCTCACGTCTTCACAGCCGGTCCGTCGGCCGCCGGGCGGGGGCGCTGACCTGGGCTTGGCTGGCGCGGGGCGCCTCGCGCACAATCGCCCGGCCGGCCGCGCGCACGTCGATCTCGCCCCGACCAAACCCCGTCGCCAGCAGGCCCGCCGCCTGGGCCAGCGCCTGCGCCTCGCCCTCGACGGGCAGCTGGATGGCGCCGCCGCCGTTGAGCCGCAACGTCCAGCGCCTGCCGCCGACACGTTCGGCGCTGGCCATGCGGGCCTTGAGATCAGGGAAGGGGGCCAGCACCGCAAACAGCCCGGCGGCCGCGCTATCGGCGCCTTCACCGGTGACGCGCGGCAGCTCCGGCATCACGTCGGCAGGAACCTGTGCCAGCGTGCGCCCCGTCCCGTCGATCAAAAAACTCCGCTCGCCGCGGCTCCAGACCGCCACCGGCGTCCGCTCCGTGACCCGCACCTCCAATCGGTCGGGAAACACCCGCTCGAGGCTCGCCTGCTGGATCCAGGGCAACTCCGCAAGGCGCGCCTGCGCCGCGGCCGGGTCGAAGCTCAGCATCGTACGCGCGCGTTTGAGCCCGATGGCCTCGAAGATATCCGTGTCAGCGGTGTAGCGGTGGCCGATCAGCGTAACCTGATCGAGGCCTAAACCCGCGAGTTGCGCCCAGGTTTCGAGTTTGGCCAGAACCGTTCCGGCGTGCTCGTTGCGCACCAGCGTGACACCTTGGGCAAGGCCGAGTGCGGCGAGCGTCGCGAGCAACAGCACGGAGCGATGGGCCTGGCGCGGGTACCGCAGCCGCCGCGCGAAAGCGGGAGCCAGCTTCAGGACCGGGCGGGGCGTTGGCGATGGGCTCGCCCGCCTCCAAATCTCCGCCTCCGGTCCTACCTGTTGCAACTCGCCTCCTCCACCATCCAGCTGACGAGCTCCGCCAGACTTAAGCCGGCGTGCGCCGCCAATTCCGGAACCAGGGATGTGCCCGTCATTCCCGGCTGCGTATTAACCTCCAGACAGAGCAGCTGGCCCGTGCCACCCGGCCTATCGTCGTAGCGAAAATCCGCCCGTGAAACGCCGCGGCACCCAAGCGCCCTGTGGGCCATCAGCGTTAACTTCTGCACCAATTCGTAAACATTCGATGAAATTGGCGCCGGCAGCAGATGGCGCGAGCCGCCGTCGGCATACTTGGCTTCATAGTTGTAGAAGCGCAGCGACTCGGCGGGAATGATTTCGGTCACCCCCAGCGGGCGATCCCCCAGCACCGCGCAGGTGAGCTCCCGGCCGGCAATGAACGGTTCGGCCAGCAAGTCCTCGCCGAACGCCCACCCCGGGTCGTTGAGCTCCTGCGGCGGGTGGGCGTGATCCTCGCGCACGATATAGACCCCAACGCTTGAGCCCTCGGCCACGGGCTTGAGCACGTAGGGCCGCTCGAGCGCATGCGCGCGCGCCGCCTCGGCCCGCGCGACGATCCGACCCCCCGGCACGGGAACGCCGGCAGCCCGCATCACCGATTTGGCGCGCTCCTTGTGCATGGCCAAGGCGGAGGCCAGCACGCCGGAATGCGTGTAGGGGATGCCCAGGATTTCCAGGAGGCCTTGCACACAGCCGTCTTCGCCCCAGCGCCCGTGCAGGGCGTTGAAGCACGCTTGCGGCCGCACCTGGGACAGCTGTTCGGCAAGATCCCGCCCGGCATCGATACGCGTGACCGTGTAGCCTGCCGCTTCCAGTGCCTCTGCGCAGGCGTTGCCCGAGCGCAGGCTCACCTCGCGCTCCGCCGAGAAGCCCCCGAGGAGCACCGCCACCTCCTGAAAGCGACGCTGCGCGCTGGTCATTGGCTGAGCGCCTCCGCCAAGGCTTCGCCAATCGGCTGGCCCTCTCGGGCGAGCCCGCGGCGAATGATTTCCCAATGCAGGGTGACACCGCAGGCCGCTTTTACGCGCGCGCGTACGGTTTCGCCGAGCCGCTCGATATCCTCAGCCGTGGCGCCGCCGTCATTGATCAGAAAATTGCAATGCATCTCCGACACCTTGGCGCCGCCGCTACGTAAGCCCCGACAGCCGGCCTGATCGATCAGCTGCCAGGCACTGGATCCCGGCGGGTTCTTGAATGTGGAACCACCGGTGCGCTGGTTGATCGGCTGATTGGCTTCGCGATAGTCGGCAACCTCGGCCATCGCTTTTAGGATATCTGCCGAGGCGCCGGGGCTGCCCTGGTAGAGCGCTTCGGTGAAGATCCAATCCTCCGGCACGCCGCAATGGCGATAGCTGAATGCCATGTCGGCGGGCGCCAGCACGTGGCTGCGACCTTGCCGATCGACCGCGCGCGCTTCGACCAGCACGTCCCGGGTTTCGCGGCCATGCGCGCCAGCGTTCATGCGCAGCGCGCCGCCGATCGAGCCGGGAATGCCGCGATAAAAGGCCAGCCCCGCGACAGCCGCATCGGCGGCCGCGCGCGCGAGCTTGACGTCGGGCACGGCGGCGCCGGCGCGGAGGCGATGCTCCGGCTCGCTGCGGGTGTGGGCGAACCCACGCCCCAAGCGAATGACCACGCCCGGCACGCCGGCGTCGCGCACCAGCAGGTTGGAGCCGAGGCCGATCACGAAGATCGGAATGGCGGCGGGCAAGCGGGCGAGAAAGTAGGCAAGATCGGCTTCATCGGCGGGGGTAAAGAGCACCTCCGCCGGGCCGCCGACACGAAACCAAGTGATATCGGCCAAGGCCACGTTAGCGCTTAAGCGGCCCCGCAGCTCCGGCATCTCGGCGGCCAGGGCGGAGCTGAGATTAGGCGGGCTCACGCGACACCTCCCGCGCGCACCGGCTCCTGCGCCAGCCATTCGGGGAGCGCGTGGGCCCATTCGGTGCTGTTGCCCGCGCCCAGGCACACCACGGTGTCGCCGGCGCGGGCCTGGAACCTCAGCGCGGCGGGAAGCTCGCGCTCGCTATTGATCGTCGAGACGGAGCGGTGGCCCGTGGCGCGCACCGCCTCTGCCAGCGCGGTGTGATCGACGCCATCGATGGGCAACTCCCCCGCCGAATAGAGCGGCGTGAGGATGACGCTATCGGCGTCCTTGAAGCAGCTGGCAAAGTCCGCAAAAAGATCGCGCACGCGCGTGAAGCGATGCGGCTCGACGATGGCAATCACGCGCCCTTTTGCCCCGGCGCGCGCCGCCTTCAAGACCGCGGCGATTTCCACGGGATGATGGCCATAGTCGTCGTAGATGGCGATGCCGTTCCAGCTGCCCGTGGGTTGGAAGCGGCGTTTGACCCCTGCAAACGACGCGAGTGCCGCCCTGATCGTCTCGTCGGCTATCCCCGCTTCGCTGGCGGCGGCGATGGCGGCCAGCGCGTTGAGCGCATTGTGCTGTCCCGGGATCGGCACGCTCCAGCCTCTGAGCGTGCGCGCGCCGCCGACGAGGCGCGCACCGAGATCGGCATCGAAGACGGTCGCGGCACCCTCGACGCGCGCCGATCTTAGCATGAGATCGGCCCCGGGGGTTGTGCCATAGGTCAACAGGCGGCGGCCGTTGCGTCGCAGTTCGAGGCCGTCGAGCATGTCGCGCACGACCGGATGGTCGATGCAGGCCACCGCCAAACCGTAGAAGGGGATATTGCGCAAGAAGGTGGCGAATTGCTGATGCATATTCTCGATGGTCTTGAAGTAGTCGAGATGCTCGGGGTCAATGTTGGTGACGATGCCGATTTGCGTCGGAATCTTGATGAAGGTTCCGTCGGATTCATCGGCTTCCACGATCATCCATTGTCCGTCGCCCAGACGGGCGTTCGAACCCCAGTCGTTGACAATGCCACCGGTGATGACGGTCGGATCTTTGCCGCCGGCCCGAAACAGGTGCGCAATAAGCGAGGTCGTAGTCGTCTTGCCATGCGTGCCGGTGACGGCGACGGTGGCGTAGAGCCGCATGAGCTCGGCCAGCATCTCGGCGCGACCAATGATCGGCAGCCCCTTGGCGCGGGCCGCTTCAAGCTCGACGTTGCCCGGCTTCACGGCGGTGGAGACGACGACGTACTTGGCGCCCACCAGATTGACAACGTCGTGCCCTACGAACACGCGGATACCCTTGGCCCGCAGCCGCTTGACGTTGGCGCTCTCCTTCTGGTCGCTGCCTTGGGCAATATAGCCCTTGGCGTGCAGGATCTCGGCGATGGCGCTCATGCCGATGCCGCCGATGCCCACAATATGCACGGTGCCGATCTTGGCAGGCATCTGCATTGAACTTTTCCTTCCTGCCGCCTTTCATGCGGTCCTGGCAGCGTGCAGCGGTCCTGGCCGCGGTCCTGGCACAAACTATGCGCCGTACCTTCGGTTCCCGATCAGCTCCTCGATCAAGTCCGCCAGACGCGCGACGGCATCGGGCGATCCCAAGCGCTTTGCGGCTGCCGCTGCCCCGCGCAGGCGCTCGGGCGCAGTCATCAGGGCGTTGAGGGTGGACGCCAGGCGCTCGGGTGACAAATCACCTTGCTCAAGACACCAGGCACCACCCGATTCGGCAAGCCGGATCGCATTGAGCCTTTGATCGTTATCGATGGCGTGCGGCAGCGGCACAAGGATGGCAGGACGGCCCAAAACGGCAAGCTCGGCAACGGTGGAGGCCCCGGACCGGCCGATCACAAGGTGGGCCTTGGCCATTTCCTCGGGCAGGTTGGGAAAAAAGTCGCCAACTCGGCGGCGACGGCCTGGGCAAGGTAAGCTGATTTTACCTGGGCAAGGTCCTCCTCGCGGCATTGCTGCACAACGACCAGCCGGGCCCGGGTCGCGGGCGCCAGCAGGGCCAAAGCCGCCGGCACGAGCTCGGAGAAGTAGCGCGCACCCTGGCTACCGCCGAAAACGAGAAGATGAAAGGGGCCGTCCCGGCTTGGCTCGCGATAGGTCTGATCGGCCCATTGCAACACAGAATTGCGCACAGGGTTGCCAACGTAGTGCACCGTCGTGCCCCCGCGCTCGCCGACGAACTTGGTCTTCTCGAAAGAGGTGGCAACGGCCGTGACGTGGCGGGCCAGCAGCCGATTGGCGCGGCCGAGCACGGCGTTCTGCTCGTGCAAAAGGGTGGGCAGCCGCAGCAAGCAGGCCGCCACGATAGGCGCGAAGGACGGATAGCCGCCAAAACCGACGACGGCGGCGGGTTGCAGGCGCCGAAAGAGGCCAAACGCGGCCGCCACGCCCCGCAGCAGCGTCACCCCCGTCTTGGCGGCCGCGAGCGGCGAGCGGCCCTTGAGCGTCGCGGAGGGGAACCGATGGATGCCCCGCGCCGGAAAGTCGGCGCCATAGCGGTCGCCGCGCTGGTCGGTGACGAGATCAACGGCAATCGCGCGCCGGGCGAGTTCCTGAGCCAGCGCGAAAGCGGGGAACAAATGCCCACCCGTGCCGCCAGCGGCCAGAACGATCGATGACGCTCTCAATTTGGCTGTCACGCTCGCCACGACCGCGCCGACCCATAGGCTGCCGAGGATAGGAAATGGGGTTTGTCGACATCGCCCAGGTCGGCCCGCCGGCGACCGATGGCCAGGAGCATGCCGATGCCAAACCCGGTGCCAAGCATGGATGAGCCGCCGCTGGAAATGAAGGGCAGCGTAATGCCTTTGGCCGGCGCCAATCCCACATTGACCGACATGTTGATGATCGCCTGCAGCACCACCAGGAGGGCGAGCCCCGTGGCGCTCAGGCGAAGAAACGGTTCGTTCTCACGCAACTGGCGCAGTAACACCCGGCTCCCCACCAAAGCAAACAAGCCGAGGATCACCAGGCAAGCGAGTACGCCGTATTCTTCGGCGACGACGGCGAAAATGAAGTCGGTATGCGCGTCCGGTAAGGCGATCTTGACCGTGCCTTCTCCCGGCCCCTTGCCGAACAGGCCGCCTTCGCCAAAAGAGCGC
Organism: uncultured Alphaproteobacteria bacterium; assembly: GCA_963770295.1. Taxonomy (GTDB): domain Bacteria; phylum Pseudomonadota; class Alphaproteobacteria; order Rhizobiales; family Hyphomicrobiaceae; genus AWTP1-13. Next base: position 43,186 of record CAVYPA010000008.1, on the reverse strand, counting down.
AGCGCACGTTCGGTCTGAAAGCTGTCGCCGAGTGCGGGATGCAGGAAGCGATCGATGCGCCAGCGCACGTGGCCAAAGGTGAAATAGGCCGCCACAAGCGCAGCCGAGAGCGCCGCCACCAACACCGCGAACCATTTGAGCGGCCGGTTGGCCAAAAAGAACAGGGCGCACCAAACCAAGCTGACGAGCAAAGTCTGTCCCAGATCCGGCTCGAGCACCAACAGCACGGCAAACAGGAGAAAGAGGGCAACGGCGGCGCCGGTCGCGGGCATGTCGGGGCGCCGATCCGCCTCGGCAAACAGCCAGGCTGACAGCAGCACAAAGGCGGGCTTGGCGAACTCGCTGGGCTGCAAGGTGTAACCACCGATGTGCAGCCAACGGCGGGCGCCGTTGATTTCCAATCCCGTCAGCAAAACCATGATCATGAGCGCAAAACTCACGCACAAGGTCGCCAGCGCGAGGCGGCGAATTTGCGCCGGCGTGAGGAGCGAGACGGCTCCCATTGTGGCCAGCGCCGCCACGGCAAACAGAAAGTGACGCTCGACAAAATAAAAGGTTGGCAGACCGCGCTTGAGCGCGATGGCCGGGCTCGCCGCCAGCGATAGCAACATCCCCGTGCCGGCGATCACCAGCACGGTGGCCAACAGCACCCGGTCAACGGTGAACCACCAGTCGGCGAGGCGGCTTCGTTCGGCACGCGACAATGTCATCGCCCAGATCCCCAGCCTGCGCCGGCCGGCGCGCCCGATCGGTGCCGCAGCATTCCTCACCCCCCCGGGGCCGCGCGCGGCAGGGCCGCGACTAGAGCGCAGAAGGCCTCGCCGCGCACCTCGAAATTGCGAAATTGATCATAGGAGGCACAGGCCGGCGAAAGCAGAACGATCGGCTCACGGCCACCAAGCCGCCCGGCATCGCGCGCGGCCGCCGCCACGGCCTTATCGAGCGTGCTACAGCGCTCGAAAGCCACTTTGTTGCTGAGGGTGGCGGCAAACTCCTCCGTCGCCTCCCCGATCAGGAAGGCCTTCTTGACGCGTGTAAAGTAGGGCTCGAGGCTGGTGATGCCGCCCGCTTTCGGCTTGCCGCCGAGAATCAGAAAATATCGCCTGGGAAGGCCGCCAGCGCCGTCGCCGCGCTGTTGGCGTTGGTGGCCTTGCTATCGTTGATGAACAGCGTCGCGCCGAGCCTGCCCACCTCCTGCAGACGGTGCGGCAGGCCGGGAAAGGTCGACAGCGCGCCGGCGATTTGCTCGGGCGCCACGCCCAAGTGCATGGCCGCGGCGCTGGCGGCAAGCGCATTTTGGATGTTGTGGCGACCGCGCAAGGCGCCGGTATCGGCGAGGTCGGCAAAGGCACCGAGCGGACCGGTCCAGGGCGCACGCGCGATCAGCTCGCGGTCGGCGGCATACCAACCGTGTCCCAGCCGAGATTGGGCGGAGACGAGATCGACCCAGGTACGATCGGCAAGACGCAGGCGTTCGGAGATGTCCTGGCACCAATCATCATCGTCGCCGACGATGGGATGCTCGGCGCCTTCGACCACGCGCGCCTTGAGTTCAGCGTAGCGCTCAATGCTGCCGTGGCGGTCGAGGTGATCAGGCGAAATATTGAGGAGGATGCCGACGGTCGGCGCCAGCGTCGGCGTGAGCTCGATCTGAAAGGAGGACATCTCGACGACGTGAACCCGGTTCGGCGCCGGGGGCGCCAGCGCCAAGATGGCGGTCCCAATATTGCCGCCCATCGCAACGTCGCGGCCCGCCGCCCGCAGCAGGTGGCCGATCAGCGCGGTGGTCGTCGATTTGCCGTTGGTTCCCGTGATAGCGATGAACGGCGCCGCACGCGCCGCACGCGCGCGCTCACGGCAGAAGAGCTCGATATCGCCGATGATCGCCACGCCGGCGGCCCGCGCCTTTAGAACGGACCAATGCGGCTCAGGGTGGGTCAGGGGAATACCTGGGGCAAGGATTAGCGCCCTAAACTGCGACCAGTCGCTGCGCGCCAGATCCTCGGTGGGAATGGCGGCTGCGCCCGCGGCTTGCCGACTGGCCGGCTCATCGTCCCAAGCCGCGACCCGAGCACCGCCAGCCAACAGCGCTTGGGCGGCTGCCACGCCGGAGCGCCCGAGGCCAAAGACGGCGACGCTTTCGCCGGCAAAGGTGGTGGCAGGCGTCATGGCACGCCCCCTGGGCGAGCGGCCCCACGACGGGCGAGGCTAGGCGCGGGGGAAGGGTTGGTCGGCAGCTGCACGGGCTAGCGTAGTTTCAAGGTGGCGAGGCCGACCAGGGCCAGCACCACGGAAATGATCCAAAAGCGCACCACCACCGTCGATTTCCTGCCAGCCCTTCTGTTCGAAATGATGATGGAGCGGAGCCATGCGGAACACGCGCTTGCCCGTCAATTTGAAGGATGACACCTGGATGATGACGGACAGCGTTTCCAACACGAAGAGGCCACCAACGATTGCAAGCACGATTTCGTGCTTGGTGGCCACGGCAATGGCGCCAAGCGCGCCGCCGAGCGCCAGCGAGCCGGTGTCGCCCATGAAGATCATGGCCGGCGGGGCGTTGAACCACAGGAAGCCGAGACCGGCGCCGATTAAGGCACCGCAGATGACGGCGAGCTCGCCGGCGCCCGGCACGTAGTGGATCTGCAGATAGCGCGCAAAATTGGCGTTACCGGAGAGGTAGGCGATCAGTCCGAAGGTTGCGGCCGCGATCATGACGGGAACGATGGCGAGCCCGTCGAGGCCATCGGTGAGATTGACGGCGTTGCCAGCCCCGGCGATCACCAGCACACCGAGCGGGACGAACAAGAAACCGAGCGGGATCACCACATTCTTGAAGAAGGGAACGGTCAGGGATGAGGAAAACCCGGCGCTGCCGATGCGCATCACCGCCAGGGCGGCAATTGCCGCCACCAGGACCTCGGCCAGCAAGCGCAGGCGGGTCGAGAAGCCGGCGGTCTGACTGCGCGTAACCTTCAGATAATCGTCGTAAAAGCCGATGGCACCATAGCTCAGCGTCACGAACAAGACGATCCAAACGTAGGGGTTGGCCCAGCTGGCCCACAGCAAGGTGGAAACCGTAATACCAGACAAGATCATCAGCCCGCCCATGGTGGGCGTGCCCTTCTTGGCCAGGTGCGACTGCGGCCCATCTTCGCGAATGGGTTGACCCTTACCCTGCTTGACGCGCAGCAGATCGATGATCGCCGGTCCGAACAGGAAGACGAACAGCAGGGCGGTCATAATGGCACCGCCGGTGCGAAAAGTAATGTAGCGAAAGACGTTCAGCGGACCGATTTGATCGCTGAACTGCACGAGTGCATATAGCATTCGTTAGCCTCCGGAACGCGCTGGACGCAACCGTGTCATCAGGGCCGCGACCAGCGGCGCCATGTTGGTGCCGAGCGAGCCCTTAATCATGACGACGTCGCCCCCACGCACTGTGTTGATCAGCGCATCGACGAGTTCTAAAGAGGTCTGCGCCCAGGCGCCGCGCTGGCCGGCGCTTAGGCTCTCGTGCAGCAAACGCATGAGCGGGCCGCAGGCAAGAAGGAGGTCGACACCGGCGGCGTCGATCGCGTCCTTGAGGCCGCGATGCAGATCGGGCGCCGCCGGACCCAGCTCCAACATCTCACCGAGCACGGCAATGCGGCGCGGATAGGCCTCGCGCGGCGTCGTCGCCATGGCGGCGAGCGCCGCCCGTACCGAGGCCGGGTTGGCGTTATAGCTTTCGTCGATCAGCAGGATCTGGCCGTCGACCGTCTCAAACAGAGTACGCGCACCCCGTCCCACCGGCGCGCTGACGCGGGCCAGCGCGGGCAGGCTGCGCATGATATCGACGCCGAGCGCGCTCAGGCAGGCAAGCACCGCCAGCGAATTCTTCACGTAGTGTTCGCCGGGCGCGCCCAAACGATAGGGAAAGCGCTGCGTACCGAAGCCAGCGATCACCGAAGATCCCTTGGGGCCAAGATCCACCTGCAGGCCGCGAAAGTCGGCGTCCTGATGATAGCCAAACGTTACAATTCTAGCGCCGACCGCCGCGGCGCGCTCGCGCAGCAGTTTGAAATGCGCATTGTCGCGGGGCAGGATGGCGGTACCGCCGGGCACCAGACCGTTGAGGATCTCAGCCTTGGCCTCGGCGATCTCGGCGATCGAGTTGAAGTGGCCGAGGTGAACGGGCTCGACGCTGGTGATGAGGGCTTCGTGCGGGGTCACCAACGCGGCGAGCGGCCCGATCTCGCCGGCGTGGTTCATGCCAATCTCGAACACTCCGTATTCGGTGTCGCGGGGCAGGCGGGCCAGCGTCAGCGGCACACCCCAGTGATTGTTGTAGGATTTTTCCGCCGCGTGCGTGCGGCCAAGCTCGCTGAGGCACAGGCTCAGCATTTCCTTAGTCCCGGTTTTGCCGACGCTTCCCGTGATAGCAATGAGGCGCGCGGCCGAGCGCAGGCGCGCGGCTCGCGCGACGTTGACCAGCGCCGCAAGCGGATCTGCCACGCGCAAAAGCGCCGGCGCGGAGCCAACAGGCTGGTAGTTGCTCGCCACGATTGCCGCCACCGCCCCGGCCCGGAACGCCGCCGGCACGAAGTCGTGTCCATCGCGCTTGTCGCGCACGGCGACAAAGACATCGCCCGGACGCAAGGTACGCGTGTCGATGGAAAAGCCGCGAATGGGCCAGGCGGGCGCGCCGTCGGCCGCGCCCTCGGCAATCGCCACCAGCTCGCTCCAGTTCCACAGCGGTTCAGGCATTGAGGGTGGCCTCCGCAAGGGCAGCCCGCACCGCCTCGTGATCGGAGAAGGGCACGATCGTGGCGCCGATGATCTGACCGGTCTCGTGGCCTTTGCCGGCAATCAACAGCACGTCGCCGCTGCCAAGCAACCGCACAGCCGCCCTGATCGCCTCGCCGCGGTCGCCGATTTCGCGGGCCCCCGGCGCGCCGGCCAAAATTTGCGCACGAATCGCGGCCGCATTTTCGCTCCTGGGGTTGTCGTCGGTGACGATCACGCTCTCCGCCAACTCGCTGGCGATGCGACCCATGATCGGGCGCTTGCCCTTGTCGCGGTCACCGCCGCAGCCGAACACACAAACGATGCGGCCCGGCGCGAAGGGCTTGAGCGCCGTCAGCGCGGCTGCCAGCGCATCCGGCTTGTGGGCATAATCGATGACAATAAGGCCGCCGCGCACCTGACCGGCGATCTCGAGCCGACCCTTGACGCCCTCGAGACCTTCCAGGGCGGCAAGCGCATCGGCGCTGGCTTCCCCCGTGGCCATGACCAAGGCGGCCGCCAACAGCGCGTTGGCGGCCTGATAGTCGCCCAGCAGCGGCAAGCGGAGCGACCGCACCGCATCGCCATGGCGCACGGAGAGCTGTTGGCCGAATCCGATCGGGCGCTGCTCCTCGAGTTTGAGCGTACTCCCCGCCGCCCTACCGACGGTGACGACCCGGCGACCGGCGGCGCGCGCGGCCGCAAGCGCGGGCCCAGCGTGGGCAGCATCGGCGTTGATGACGGCGGTGCCATCCTCGGGCAAAAGTTCACCCAGCAGGCGGAGCTTCGCCTTGAGGTAGGCGTCCATCGAGGCATGATAGTCGAGGTGATCGCGACCGAGGTTCGTAAAGGCCGCCGCGCGCAGAGCCACGCCGTCGAGCCGGTATTGATCGAGCCCGTGTGAGGAGGCCTCCATCGCCAGATGGGTAACGCCGTCCTGGGCGAGCCGGGCCAAAGTTTGATGCAGCGTGACCGGGTCCGGGGTGGTCAAAGCCCCGTAGCTGGCAACACCGCCCTTCACCACTCCAAGGGTGCCAAGGCACGCCGCCGAGTGTCCCAAGTGGTCGAAGATTTGCCGGGCGAAGTCGGCCACCGAGGTCTTGCCGCTGGTGCCCGTGACGGCAACGATGGTGCGGGGTTGCCGACCCCAGAAGCGCGCCGCCAGGCGTGCCAAGGCTTGACGCGGCTCTGGCGCCTTCAAGAGGGCAACGCGGGCGGGCACCGGGATGGTGGCATCCCCCTTGAGGAGCACGGCAGCCGCTCCCTTGGCAATGGCGTCGGCGACAAACTGCGCGCCGTCCGCCTTGGCACCTGGAAGGGCAGCAAACAGCCACCCCGGTCGCACGCTGCGGCTATCCGCCGTGAGCGAAACAATCTCGACATCGCCACACCCTGGCGACATCTCAAGATCCGTTGCGCCGTCGGCCAAGACCTGGAGCCTCATTGCACTCGACCCTAATCCTTGCGTGGGCCGGGTGCGCCCGCGCGCTCCCGAGCAGATCAACCTCGCTTCTTATTGCGCCACCGATGGGGCGTCAAACTGGCCGTGCGTGGGCTCGGCACGCCCAATTAGGCGCGGCAGGACCCCCAGCACCGGGGCAATACGGTCAACGATTCGCGCCGTCGTCGGCGCAGCGTTCACGCCCGCGGTAATCCCCGGCGCGATGCCGGCGGCGGGCTCGGGCTCGAACAGCATGACAAGGGTGAGATAGTTGGGCGCATCCATGGGAAAGGCACCGATAAACGAGGAGATCACGGCTTTGGCTTGATAGCCCCCGCGCCCGGGCATTTCCGCCGTCCCGGTCTTGCCGCCGACGCGGTAGCCCTCCGCGTCGGCCCTGCGCCCGGTGCCCACGGGGCTCGTGACGTTGAGGCGCAGGATTTCCTGGATGCGGGCACTGGTGGCCTGCGAGACGAGCCGCGTGCCTGCTGGGCCTGCCTGGGCCAGGAACGTGGGCGTCACCTTGGTGCCGACAATCACGCCGGCCATGGCCGCCGCGAGCTGTAACGGCGCCACGGCGATACCGTGTCCATAGCTGATAGTGACCGTCTCGATCCGGCCCCAGTGCTTGGGAAGCTGGGGCGGAGCTATGGCGCTCGCCTCCGTGCGCATGGGCTCGATCAGCCCCAGTTTCGCCAGGAACTGGCGCTGCCGATCGGCGCCCAGATCCAAGGCGATGAGGCCGGCGCCGACATTGGAGGAGTGCAGGAAAACCTCGCGCACGCTCAGCGGACGTCCGCTCGGATGCAGGTCGGTGATGGTGTTGGCGCCAATCGTCAACGGCCGGCGCACGTCATAAAGGCTATTGAGATCGGCCACGCCGGCCTCCAAGGCCATGGCCACCGTCAGGGTCTTGAAAACCGAGCCGAGTTCGAAGGTGCCGGACATCAACTTGTCGGCGTGTCGAAGCTCCAGCCAGTCGGAGGGACGGGCGGGGTCGGCGCTCGGCAAGGAGGCGGCGGCCAAGACTTCGCCCGAGGTCAAATCGAGCACGAGCCCGGCCGCGCCAGTGGCCGAGTAACGGGCGACCGCAGCCTGCAACTCTTCGCTCACGGCGTGCTGGACGCCGACGTCGAGCGACAGACGCAGCGCCGGCTTTTCGCTGCGGTCGGTCCCCTGCACGGCTTCGACCTTGCCGCTGTCGTCGAGCCAGCGCTCGAGCCCGACCAGACCCTTGTTGTCGACATTGACAGTGCCAACGACATGTCCCGCTAAGGCGCCGAGGGGATAGACGCGCTTCAGTTCCGTGCGGAAGGCCAGCCCCGGCAAACCAAGGTCATGCAGGCGCTGTGCTTGGCGCGGCGTGAGGCCGCGCGCGATCCAAGCAAAACGCCGCCCCCTGTCGGCCAAGGCGCGGCGCACTTCCGCGCGATCAAGCCCAGCGAGGGCGGCGGTGAGTTTCTCGACGACCTCGTCGATGTCGAGCACCAACTGCGGATCGGCATAAAGCGAGTGGGTCGCAACGTCGGTCGCGAGCAGCTGCCCGTGTCGGTCGACGATATCGGGACGCGACCAGCTCTGCCCGATCGGCTCGGCAATATTGAGATGGAGGTCGGCCTCCGCCTTCAACCCCAGTCTCAGCAGTTGTGCGGCGATCGCCACGAAGCAGGCGATGAGGGCGGCAAGCGCAAGGAGGGTGCGCTGGCGGGTCGACGGCAGTTTCGGAGGGGCGGCGATCGGCGCCCGCATGAGCCATGCCTGGCCAGCGCTGCTGCTCGGGAGCCGCATGATCTCATTCAACCGCGTTGGTCGCAGGTGGCGCATCGAGGCGCAGATACTGGCGCGGCGCGATCGGAGCCAGGCCCAGACTGCGAGCCAGGGGCTCGAGCGCCTTCGGTCGTGCCAGGTGGGCCCGCTCGGCGATGAGCACGGCGACGTTGTTTTCAAGCTTTTCCAAGTCGCGCTCTTGCATTTGCACGCGAGCCTCGAGTTGGCGCGCGTCGTATTTGATGGCGTAGAGGGCAAAAACACCGACCAGCATCGACGACATCAACGCCAAATTAATGATGCGCAGCACTGTGAGCTTCCCCACCCGCGTTGCCTAAAGCTCATCGCGGACCCCTGCTGCCGGCGCCGGCCAGGCCGGCGCGCTGGTACGCACCGCCGCGCGCAACTTGGCCGAACGGGCACGAGGGTTGGCCGCGATCTCCTCCGGCTTTGGACTTACGGGCCGCGGGTTAACGAATTGAAAACTTGGGGGTAGGCGGTGCGGCTCCTCCGGCGGCAAATGACGCGAGCCGTGCGCGGCCGGAGCCGCACGTTCGCGCAAAAATTGTTTGGTGAGGCCGTCCTCGAGCGAGTGGAAGCTCACGACGAGGAGACGACCCCTGCTGCGCAACGTGCGCTCCGCGGCCGCCAACGCCCTGGCCAGTTCGCCGAGCTCGTCGTTGACGTGCATGCGCAACGCCTGGAAGGTGCGCGTCGCGGCGTGTCGGCCGGCGATCTTTTCGCGGCCCAGCACGCGGACGACGAGCTCGGCGAGCTCACTCGTGCGCACAAAGGGCCGGTCGGCCCGGCGCGCTAGGATCCTGCGGGCAATGGCACGCGAGCTGCGCTCGCCACCGAGATGAAAGATCACGTCGGCGAGCTCGGATTCTGCCGCCGTATTGACGAAATCGGCGGCGGTCGGCCCCTGCGGGGACATGCGCATGTCGAGCGGCCCGTCGCGCTGAAAGGAAAACCCGCGTGCGGGATCGTCGATCTGCATCGACGACACACCGAGATCGAGAACCACGCCATCGACCTGGGTCAGACCACATTTTTCCGCAATGCGATCGAGACGGCCAAAGCAGCCTTCCTCGAGCAGGAGTTGTCCCTGGTGCTCATGCACCAGCGCCGCGCCGGCCACGATCGCCTGCCGGTCGCGATCAATGGCTAGGACGCGGCAGCCCGGAGCTGCCGTCAAGATCGCGACGGCATAGCCGCCGGCGCCGAAGGTGCCATCAATGTAGGTCTCGCCGTATTGCGGCTCGAGCGCGGCCAAAACTTCGGGAAGCAGCACGGGAACGTGGCGCGACGTCCCTCTGCGAGCACCCTCCCCCATCGAGGTGCCGCCCGGCGTCATCATTCCCGTGCTCCTCCCGCGCCGCCATCGTCCCCCGTGCCGAGGCGGCTCCCCGCGCCGAAAAGGCGGCGGTGGTCTTGAACTTTGGCGCGGGCCCGGGCGCGCCGCTCTTCGAAGCGCTGCGGTTCCCACATTTGAAATTTCTGACCCAGGCCGACAAAAGTGACATGGGTCGAAAGTCCGGCGTGCGCGCGAAGCGCTTCAGGAAGGACGATGCGTCCGTCGCCATCGAGGCTGAGGACGTGGACGTCGCCGTAGAGCGCGACAGACAGCTCGTCCCGCTCGTCCGAATAATCTGGCAGGCCAGCGAGAAGCCCATCGATCTTTTGTGCAAGGCTTTGGCCGCCTGCATCGAGCGCTGGAGCATCAAGCGAAGGGTAGCAGTAGATCCCGCCGGCATAGCCATCGCGTTCGAGGACGGCCCGGAACGGGGCCGGGATCGACACGCGCCCCTTGGCATCGATCTTGTTGGTGAAGGTGGAGACAAAGCGATCCATCCTTTGCGCTCGAGCCTCGCTGCCACGCTCCGCCACCGACAAGATCCCGATCATCCGCCGGGCTGCCCTGGGATTACATGGGATTTGATGGGAGTCAACGGGCCACGAGGGCACAACTGCGGGAAATTTCGCCACGGGGTGGTCGGAACGCCACAGGGCGTCATGGGCGTGCGCCGCTGCGGCCGCGAGCCCGAGCGCAGCTCTAGGTCTCCTCCGGGCGCGACTTGGCCGTCGCTGGGGCCTCGTCGCGCTCGCCGTGTTCTGGCTCGCCGGGAATGGCGTAGCTGCCGCGCAGCCAGCGCGACAGGTCGACGTCGGCGCAACGGCGCGAGCAGAACGGTCGGTAGTTGTCCTGGCTGGGACGGCCACAGATCGGGCAACGTCCCGGCGCCGCCCCGGCGCGCTTTAGCTCGGTCATGGCAGGGCTACGTGAGCTCGGTCTCGCCCATTTTGAGCCAATTGAAATGGATCGGAAACCCCTCCGCCGACAGCATTCCTACCACTTCCGTCAGAGGCAACCCGACGACATTGGTGTAGGAGCCAACTAGCTTTTGCACGAAACAACCGGCCAATCCTTGAATGGCATAGCCGCCCGCCTTGCCTCGCCATTCCCGCGAGGCGATGTAGGCGTCCATTTCTTCCTTCGACAACCGCTTGAAGCGCACGCGGGTGTCGACAACTTTGAGCCGCACGCGGTCATCCGGGGTGATCATGCATAACCCCGTAATCACACGATGGTTGCGCCCCGACAAAAGCTGCAGCGCACCCAGTGCTTCCTCGACGAAACGCGGCTTCACCAGAATGCGTCGACCGACGGCGACGATGGTATCGGCGGCCAGCACATGGGCGTCGGCAATGTCCTTGTCATTGGCGATCTGGTCGCGGGCACTTTCGGCCTTGGCGCGCGCCAGCCGCGAGACCAGCGAGCGCGGCATTTCGCCCTTGCCTGGGGTCTCGTCGATCGAGGCAGGCCGCAAGCCATCGGGCTCGATACCCGCCTGCGCCAGCAGCGTAAGCCGCCGCGGCGACCCGCTGGCGAGCACCAGCTTCGGCTTGAGGCGGGCGCGCCGGCCGGCCGGCTTAGTGCGCGCAAGCTCGGCCCTCAGCGTTTCGCGCCGTGGACTGTCGGTACGGTTGAGCACCGCCGATTGCGGTGCCTTTGTCAGGCTCATAGCAGGGCTCCACAGGCAATAGAGCGTGCGACATTGGCCATGGCCGGCGCAGAAAATCAAGCTAACCCGGCAGGCGCGGTCAAGGCGCTAGACGCTGGGCCCGCCCTCGAAGCCAAAGCGGCGCTTGATGCGCTGGAACAGGCCATCGCGCACATCGCGGTAGGCCTGCAGGGTCTGCTCGCGGCCGCCGCTGCCAATCAGGAGCGTGGCGTCGAAGGTCGGCCAATACTCAACCTGCACGGCCATGGTGCGGGTGAGCTCTAGCGCCTGATGATGAGCTTCCGGAGAAAGCGAGACGATCAAGTCAAACGAGGTATCATGGAGGTCGCGCAGCGTGCGCGGAGCGTGCTGGGAGATGTCGATGCCGATTTCGTCCATCACCGCCACGGCAAAGGCGTCTGGTCCACCGGCGCGCACGCCCGCCGATTCCACGTAGGCGCGCCGACCGGCGAGGTGCCTGAGAATGGCCGCGGCCATGGGCGAGCGCACCGAGTTCATGGTGCAGGCGAATAAGACCGCGCCTGGCAGCTCTTGGCCCCCCGCGCCCGCCACCTCTCATCCTTTCCAGTGCAGCGCGCATATCAGCGTGAACAGGCGCCGCGCCGTATCATTGTCGACGGTGATCTTGCCCTTGAGCCGTTCCAACAGCACGCGACTGCCCTCGTCGTGCAACGCGCGCCGCCCCATATCGATGGCTTGGATACGTGAGGGTGGGGCGGTGCGGATTGCCCGATAGTAGCTCTCGCACACGATGAAATAGTCTTTCATCACGCGCCGCAGCGGCGTCAGGGACAACACCACCGTGAACACGCTATCGCTCGCCTGTTGGCCAACGGCCAAGACGAGCCGGTCCTCGGCGATGCCAAGATTGAGCGTGTAGGGACCTTCGTCACGGCCGTCCAGACTGAAGAAATTGCTCTCCAGGATATCAAAGATCGCAACCTCGCGTTCGTGCTCGATACCGGAGCTAGCGCGTTTGATGGAGATGCTGTCGAGCGTGATGGCGGTGAGCCGAGCCTTGGGATTGGCATCGCTTGCCGGCGGCTCAAACATTGAGACCTCAATGTCAATCGGCGGCAGGGTCGAGGCGAAACGCCACCGAGCGCTCATGCGCAGTGAGACCTTCGGCACGGGCGAGAACCATCGCCGGTGCCGCGAGCTCCCGCAACGCGGCCGCGTCGAGGCGCAGGGTTGAGGTGCGCTTCATAAAGTCATAAACGCCGAGCCCCGAGGCAAAGCGCGCGCTGCGCGCCGTCGGCAGCACGTGGTTGGAGCCAGCCAGGTAATCGCCAATCACCTCCGGTGTATGGGCGCCAAGAAAAAGGGCGCCGGCATTGCGAATGCGACGGGCAAGGTGCTCCGGGTCGCGCGTCACGATTTGCACGTGCTCGGCAGCAATGCGGTCGGCCAAGGCCGGGGCTTGCTCGAGCGTTGCAAGGATGATCACCGCACCGAACTCGCGCCAGCTTGCCGTGGCAATGTCGCGACGGGGCAAGCGGGCGAGCTGACGTTCGACCTCGCCTTCGACGACCGCGGCGAAGGCGGCATCGTCGGTCATCAGGATGGCTTGCGCGGCGGTATCGTGCTCGGCCTGCGCCAGCAGGTCGGCGGCCAACCAGGCGGGGTTGTTCTCCCGATCGGCGATGATGAGCACCTCCGACGGGCCGGCGATGGCGTCGATGCCGACCGTGCCAAAGACCTGGCGTTTGGCGGCGGCCACGTAGGCATTGCCGGGACCGATGACCTTGGCGACGGGCGCAACGCTTTGGGTGCCGAAGGCGAAAGCGGCCACGGCCTGGGCGCCGCCGATGCGGTAGATTTCCGAGATGCCAACGAGGTTGGCGGCGGCCAGCACGAAGGGGTTGACCTCGCCCTGCGGTGCCGGCACCGCAACGGCGATCCGCGGCACGCCCGCCACTATGGCGGGCACGGCGTTCATCAAGAGCGAGCTCGGGTAACTGGCAAGGCCCCCGGGGACGTAAAGACCAACCGACTCGATTGCTGACCAGCGCCAACCAAGCTCGGCACCGAGGCCGTCGGTAAATGCCTCGTCCTTGGGCAGTTGGCGCACGTGGTAGGCCTCGATCCGCGCTTTCGCCATGGCCAAGGCCGCCAGCGTTGCGGCATCACAGCCGCGCGCGCCCTCGCGGATCTCAGCTTCCGCCATACGCACGCCCAGGCTGGAGAGATCGAACTGATCGAAGCGGCGGGTGTACTCCAAAAGCGCCGCGTCGCCGCGTTGGCGCACATCGGCGATGATCGCGCGGACGCTCTGCTCGACGTCGGGCGAGACCTCGCGCTTGCTCGCCAAGAAGCTGGCGAACACCCCCTCAAAGTTTGCATCTGTGGTCGCGAAACGAACGGGCATGGCCAAGTTTCGATGACGATCAGGTGGAGCGATCCGTGCCGGGACCAGGTGAGATCGGGCTGCCGTCGGGATGCTGGGGCTTGAACTCGACCTGCCAGATCGGCCCCAAGTCCTTGAGCTCGGCCTCGACGCATTCGACGTGCAACCGGATGGCGCCGCCGTCGGCAAAATGCAAGGTGACGTAGCCTGCGGGCGCCGCGGTCGGCTCGAAGGTGACCGCAAGCAGAGACAGGACCAAGCCTTTGTTCTTGAGATCGATGGCCTGCACCTGGGCGCCAAGCACGCGTTCGAAGCGCATGGCCGCGCGGCGGCGGGCATACCCCTCGGCCGGCCCGGCGGCCGCCATCCAGTCGAACCGATTGCCGACGGCGGCGAACCGCCGCTCTTTGGGCAGATAGGCTATGTCGGCGACCTGGATCACGGCATCCTGCAGGTGTGCCGACAGCACGGCCAAATCGTCGGCATCGAGCGCGATCAGCTTGAGCTCTGCCATGTCCTGCAATGGTCCTCTCTCGGCATCGGCTCGGGACGCGGGCAGGACGTGCAAACAAGCCTACCGGTCACTCGGCAGTGATAGCGAACGCCGTCGCCGATTGTAAGAGGGCAGCGCAAACCTGACCGGCAGGGCTCGCGCCCGAGGCAAGGTCCGCCGGGCTGGCCCGTCAGCCGCTCACCAAGCGGGCGATGCTCGCCCCGCAGCCGGAGAGCTTCTGCTCCAGCCGCTCGAAACCGCGATCGAGGTGGTAGACCCGGTTGATCACGGTTTCCCCCTCTGCCATCAGCCCGGCAATGACCAGCGAGACCGAGGCGCGCAGGTCGGTCGCCATGACTTGGGCGCCGCGCAGCTTTGGGACACCGCGCACGGTGGCAGTATCACCCTGCAGCTGGATGTCGGCGCCAAGCCGCACCAGCTCCTGCACGTGCATGAAGCGATTTTCGAAAATTGTCTCCCGAATCACGCTGCTACCGGCGGCCCGCGTCATCAGTGCCATGAGCTGCGCCTGCAAATCAGTCGGAAAGCCGGGAAAGGGTTGGGTCTCGATCGTGATCGGTTGCAGCTCGCGGCTGTCGCGGGCAACGCGCACGCCATCAGCCGTGTCGGCGACCGCAACGCCCGTCGACTCGAGCGCTGCGAACGCGGCTTCCAACAAGGCTTTGCGCGCGCCCTTGAGTTCAACGTCACCGCCGGCCGCTGCCACGGCAAACGCGTAAGTTCCGGTCTCGATGCGGTCGGGCAGCACGGTATGGACCGTCCCCTCCAGCCGGTCCCGTCCTTGGATGCGCAGCGTCCTGGTCCCGATACCCTCGATCTTGGCGCCCATTTTCACCAAGCATTCCGCAACATCGCCGACCTCGGGTTCGCGGGCGGCGTTCTCGATCACGGTCTCCCCCTCGGCGAGGGCCGCACTCATCATTACCGTGTGGGTCGCGCCAACGGAAACTTTGGGAAAGACGACCCTTGCCCCCTTTAGGCGTTTGGGCGCCTTGGCCAAGACGTAGCCGCCGTCAATGTCAATGCTCGCACCCAACGCCCTGAGGCCGAACAAATGCAGGTCGACCGGACGCGTGCCAATGGCGCAGCCACCGGGCATCGACACGCGTGCGCTGCCGCAGCGCGCTAGCAGCGGACCCAGCACCCAAAAGCTCGCCCGCATGCGGTTGACCATTTCGTAGGGCGCCGTGGTGTCCACGACATCCCGCGCAGTAAGGTGAAACGTTTCGCCCAGGTGCGGAGAGGGATCGGCGCGCTTGCCGTCGATGGTGAGATCGACGCCGTGATTGCGCAGAATGCGCGCCAGCAAATTGACGTCAGCGAGGTTGGGTACGTTTTTCAGGGTCAGCCGGTCACCCGTCAGTAAACTGGCGATCATCAACGGCAAGGCCGCGTTCTTGGCCCCAGAAATCGGGATCGTCCCCGTGAGGCGACTGCCACCAATGATGTTGATGCGATCCATGGAAGCGTTCCGTTTGCGCGTGCTAAATCCAACAACGCACCATTCGACAAAGCCGACAAGGCGGCGCTGCGGCGATGCCTAGGAGTTCTGCGGCGTGTTGCCCGCTGGACGCACCTCGTCGCCGGAGGTGGCCGGCGCCCGACCGCGTGTCTGTGTTTTTCGCTTTAAGAGGTTGCTGCGCAGTTGCTGAGCGAGCCGTGCTTGTCGGTGCGCGCGCTCGGAGCCTTTTTTATCGACCGGCTTATTCATTTACCACATTGTCCGCTTCTTTCCGGCAAGCCGTCTAAGCGGCAAGTTAGCGCGCGCTGACCTCAGCGGCAAGGCGCTGTCGAGCGCGATGCTCGCTGGCGATCCCGAAGGCGGCGGTAACGGCCATAAAAATGGCCGACGCCCCGAACACCCAGCGGGGCGAGGCGTTGTCCATGATCCAGCCGAACAGCAACGGCCCGATAATGCCGCCGATATTAAAGCCCGTGGAAACGATGCCGAAAGCGCGCCCAACCATGCCGGGCGGTGCTGCCTTGCGCACCAGCATGTCACGCGAGGGCATGATGATGCCAGACAAAAAACCGGCGAGGCCAAGGCCCCCGATGATCAGGGCGGCGGGCAGGGTCAGCATGGCAATGCCCGCGACGATGGTGGTCGTGAGCCCGAAGCCGACGGCGGCGACGTAGCCGTGGGAGGCGGTACGGTCCGCAAGGAAGCCGCCGGCAAGGACGCCGATCGCGGCGCAAGTGAGATGGGCGGTCAGCGCGACGTTGGCGGAGGCGAGCGTTACGTCCTGCGTGGCGAGCAGTGCCACCACGGAGAAGCTCTGGATGCCCCCGCTCGACAAGGCGAGGAGGGTGAAGAACCCGGTGAGGCCGATGATCGACGCGTTCAGGATGCCCAGGGGCGCGCGTTTGCCCGCACCGTCGGCGATCATGCGTGCCTTGGTGTAAGGGACGGTCTGCCCTTTGCTCCGCAAAAGCGAGAGGCCCGCGACCGCAGGCCCGACCAGGCCGGCGACGAGGAGCGCGGCCGCAAGCCCGGCGTAGGCTGCGACGCCAAGTAGGATTGGCGGCGCCAGAGCGCCGCCGGCAAAGCCCGCGAAGGTGTGCACGGAGAAGGCGCGGCCAACACGATGTTCCGGGATCGCATCAGCGAGCAGCGCGTAGTCGGCTGGGTGGTAGACACAATTGGCGAGGCCGGCAAAGAGGGCAGCCGCGATCAGCACCGGATAGGTGGTCCACAGCCCCAGCATAGCGAAGGCCAAGCCGCCAAGGCAGAGGCCTGCCGTCAACACCAGCCGCGGGCCAACCCGATCGACGAGAAAGCCCATCGGCGCCTGCGTCAACCCCGTCACGACGTTAAAGATTGTGAGCGCCACGCCAATCTCAAAAAAGCCCACGCCCAGACGACCTTTGAGCAGCGGAACCAACACGGGCAGTACCAGAATGTAGAAGTGGCTGACGAGGTGGGCCGCGGACACCACGATCAGCAGGCCGGTCTCACTTTGAGGCGCGTCCCGGTCCGCGTAAGATCGCATTGTCTCGGAGACCATCATCCCTGCCTGATTGTTGAGTCTTCGGGGCCGCATCCCTACCATGTGGCCGCCGCACCAGGGTATGCGAAGGCGGAGCGGGTGGAATGCAAGATGGGCAAAAGCGCAGGCGCGGGCCGGCAGGACCAGCGCATCTTGCTGCGACAGCCCGCCTATGGCATATCCGCGGCCAGGCCGAGGCGCCACACCGATCGACGGGATGGTGGCGGTCTGGTGTTGCTGCCGTAGCTCAGTGGTAGAGCACTCCCTTGGTAAGGGAGAGGTCGTGTGTTCAATCCACACCGGCAGCACCAGGGCGACCCACCAGCATCCTGCGCCCGCACCCGCGTGCGGCTTCGCCGAACCCCTCGCAGCCCTAAGCCCCGACGCAAAGTGGGATCCTAATCGGTGACCCAGGGGGCGCTACCGCACGGCACTTGAGGTCTTTGCGCCATGGTGCAGGCGCAAGGTGGCGCCATCAACGGTGCCACGGGCCCAGACACAAACAGGCCTTGTGCAAAAAAAGAGGGGCGTCGCTGGCGCAACGCCCCGTCGCTGTGGTGCCGAGCTAATCCCGTTAGGCGCTCGCTTCGACCTGCTTGGCCTTGCCGTTGCCGATCGCAATCACCCGCGGCTTTAGCCGCTCGGGCACATTGCGTACGAGGTCAACATGCAACAGACCATCCTTGAGGTCGGCGCCGCTCACCTCGACGTGGTCGGCGAGCTGGAAGCGCCGCTCAAAGCTGCGCCCGGCGATGCCGCGGTGCAGGAACTGCCGCTGCTTGTCGTCGGCTTTCTTTTCGCCACGGACGGTGAGGGATTGCTCCTTGACGTCGATCTTGAGCTCGTCCTCGCCGAACCCGGCCACCGCCATGGTGATCCGGTACTCGTTGCCGCCGAGGCGCTCGATGTTATAGGGAGGGTAGGCTACGCCGTCGGCATCAAAACCCGCAGCACTGTCCAAAAGATCGAACAGGCGGTCGAAGCCAACGGTAGAACGGTAGAACGGGGTCAAATCGAGGTGTCGCATCACGAGTCCTCCTTGAGAAGCGACTGCGGATATCTGCCTGCCCGAAAGCAGCGCATAGGGCCTGCCCCGAGGGCCAGGCAGCGGTTTCGGCGCACCCAATCAGAGGCGTGCACACAACCCGACATTTAGGCGCGATTTCGCAGGCTTCAAGGGCTCCGGTGCGCGGCCCACAGCGCGCCGACGGCGTGGCTGGGTGCGCTGCGGCAGCGCCCGCTAGCCCCTAAGAGAACGTCCGGCGGCGGAGCGTCTGGCGACCGATTGCGCCGCCGCCGAAAATACGAAGAAAGGAAAAGAAAGGAATAGGAAAAGCGGGCCCCGCCCGTCTCTTAAGCCGAAGCTGAGCATAATGGTTTTCATGCCCTGTTCATGTTGTGGCCGCCACTTTGCCCAAGGAGAGGCGTGCGAGAGGAGAGTGCCCATGAGGAGTTGGATATTGGTGGTGAGTTTGCTCGCCGCCACGGGAGCTGCCAGCGCGAGCGCAAAGGCCGCCGACCTGGACGAGGGCCCGCCGCCCGATCGCTATGGCTCGGTCTACGAGGATCCTCGGTATGCGGACATTTATCGTCGACCCGAGTATCGTCAACCCGAGCGCCCCTTCGCCGGCACGCCACCGCACCCCTATGCTGGCCCCCCCCTTCCGCGCGACCGGGTCTATCGCGACGATGAAGAGCCACCCCCGTATGGGCGGCCCCCCCGCTACTCTAATGACGACGCGCGTCCCGGTTACGGTGGGCAGTGCGTGCCGCGCGACGTCGTTCGCGACCGCCTGACGCGGCACGGATGGCATGATTTCCACGACGGCGCGTTGCGCGGTAACGTTGCCGTTGTGCGCGCCCGACGTCCCAGTGGACGGCTGTTCGAACTGACGATTGAGCGCTGCTCCGGCGAGATCGTGAGCGCCTATCCGCTCGAAGGGCGCGTCTATGGTCCGTTCGCCTACGGCCCGCGACCTTGGTGGCAGCGCTCCTATTGATGACGCCATAGCCGCCCGCAAGCACGCGGCCGATGCGAGACCGAGACCCCAGCACGGCGCTGGGGTCTTTGTTCTTTTAAGGCAACCCGCTTTGCTCAACGCGCATCTGTTGGCCTGGCGACCGGCCTGCTATAGAGCGCGGCCGAGCGCATCTGGCGGAGACGTGCATGGATCTGGTGGCACTTGCAAAGAACCCGGTACCGAGCGGAGCCACGACGGGAACATTTAAAGGCGCCGGTGGCGTCAACATCCGCTTTGCGCGCTGGACCCCGACCCGCGGCCCCCGGCGCGGCACGGTGTGCGTGTTTCATGGCCGGGGTGAGTACATCGAAAAGTACTTTGAAGTGATCGCTGATTTGCGCCGGCGCGGTTTTTGCGTCGCGACCATGGACTGGCGAGGCCAAGGCGGCTCGGACCGGTTGCTCCGCAACCGCCGGAAAGGGCACGTGCGCTCCTTCACCGATTATGATCGCGACCTTGCCCGTTTCATGCAAGAGATCGTGCTGCCCGATTGTCCGGCGCCCTTCATCGCCCTCGCGCATTCGATGGGCGGCAACATCCTTTTGCGCAACGCGCGTCTGCCCGGCACCTGGTTCCAGCGCATGATCCTGAGCGCACCCATGGTCGCGATCGCGCGCGAGCAGCTCGGCGTACCCCAGGGTGCAGCCCGCGCCTATACCGAGATGCTCGGTGCCCTGGGCTTGAGCTCGCTCTACGTACGCCACGGCGGCGATGAGGTGCTCGAGGCGACCCCCTTCGAGCAGAACCCGGTGACCTCGGACCGGGAGCGGTATTTGCGCAGCCGCATGGTGCTGGAAAGCGCGCCTGCCCTGGGACTCGGGTCGCCCACCATTGGCTGGCTCAGGGCCGCGCTTCGCTCAATCGCCAAGATCAGGGCGCCCGACTACCCTCTGCGCGTCGAACTGCCCCTCCTGCTATTTGCGGCCGGAGCCGACAGCATCGTCTCCACACAGGCCGTCGAGGAGTTTGGGCTCCGCCTAAAGGTTGGCACTCACGTCCTAATCCCGCAGGCCAAGCACGAAATCTTGCAGGAAGCCGACCCCATCAGGGGGCATTTTTGGGCGGTGTTTGATGAATATCTCGGCGTCACCACGGCCATCGCCTGAGGACCGGCAGCGGCGAGCCCCTGCCGCCCGCCCCGCCGCGGCGCGCGCCGTGTCGCCTCAGCCGGCCAGAAGGCGTAGGGCCTGCCGGTGCATGCGCGGATCCCCGGCGGCAACGACGCGCCCACCTTTGAGCGCCGGCTCGCCGTCCCAGGTCGTGATGATGCCGCCGGCGCTTTCGATGATGGGGATCAGCGCCATCACATCATAAGGTTTGAGCCCGACCTCGATGATCAGATCCACGAACCCGGCCGCCAACAGACAGTAGCCGTAACAGTCGCCGCCGAAACGCGTCATCAACACCCGACCCTTGAGCTCAGCAAAGCGCGCACGCTCGCCTTGGTCCGCAAAAAGGTCGGGATGGGTGGTGGTGAGAACGGCATCTTCGAGCCGCGCGCAGGTGCGGGTTTTCAGCCGCGTCGGCCGGCCGCTGGGCCCCTGCATTCGCGCCACGCCGCCGGCAGCCCAAAAGCGCTCCCGCGTGAAGGGCTGGTTCATGACACCGAGCACCGGCCGACCGTGCTCCGTCAAGGCGATCAGCGTTCCCCACATCGGGCTGCCAATCATGAAGGCGCGGGTGCCGTCAATTGGATCGAGGATCCAATGAAAGCGCCCCGCACCGACCTGCGGCGCGAACTCCTCGCCAATCACGCCGTGCTCCGGAAACGCCTTGGCGATGGCCTGGCGCATGACGCGCTCCGCGTTGCGATCGGCCACCGTCACGGGGTCGAACTGGCCCCCCACCGACTTGTTCGTGACCGCCAGCGCCCGCCGGAAGTGCCGACGGATGGCTTTTGCGGACAGATCGGCGAGCTCATGGGCAAAGGCGAGCAAACGCGACGGTGAAGGCAGGCCGGGCACGGTCGTTCTCATCTGGGCGCGGACAGCGTCGTTGAGCTCCTGGATTTTACCAAAGCTCAAGCGTTGCCATTTGGCAAACCCCAGTTGCCAACCGGCCACATTCTTCCCGAAGATCATGCGGAAGTCCCGGGGCGAGATTGCAGCGCAGCACGAACACGCCCATATCAAGGTCAGCGCCGTGGCCGGGCCCAGCCCACCATGGCGTGCCCACCTTGGGCGTTTCCTCCCTAGACTTGGGCTGCACGGCCATGCCGGCGCGGCCCTTTTTCTTGGCACGGGGCTGGTCGCAGGGCCGCGCGCGAGCCCTCAAGCGACCCCAAGCCATGCTGTCTTCGTGTTTCTGCAATGCAAAACAATCCGCTTGAACTTTGTGCGTCGCACATCTAAATGGATGGCGAGACCAACGACCCTGTCGTGGGTCTCATGCCCTCCTTGGGCGTTTCCTCCCTAGACTTGGGCCGCACGTGACCCGCGCGGCCCCTTTTCTTTGCCCAATCCTCTCCGTAACTTAGTCCAGACCCTGCCGCCCGCGCCGGGCACGGTGTCGGCAATACTGCAGCGTAGGCGAGCTGACCCCGCGATCTTCTATTGCGCCGCAGCATCGACGGGACGATCAAACCGCGCGCCGGCCCACAGAGCGACGTGCGCCCTACTCGGCCGCGGCCCGTCGTTCCAGGAGAGCCGGCAGCGCCTGAAACACTTGAGCGGCCATGGCGCAGAGGGTGTTGGCCAGGTGGGCAAAGTTCTTGCTCTTGGACAGGGTTGCCTCGTCGAGGTACAGCGCGCGATTGATCTCGAGCTGCAGGCATTGAATTCCTTGCGCCGGGTTGCCGTAATATTCCGTAATGAAACCCCCGGCGTAGGGCCGGTTGATCTGCACCTCATAGCTGCCGGCCTGCAAAATGTCGCGCATGAAGCGGGTGAGCTTGGTGTCACAGGATGTGCCGAACCGATCGCCGAGCACAAAATGGGGTCGCGCCCCAATGGGCTGGCCCATAGACGCGGAGGGCATCGAGTGGCAGTCGATCAGGATTGCCATGCCGAACTGGCGCCGCGTCACCTCCAAGAGACCCGCCAAGGCAGCATGAAAAGGCCGGTAGAGGCGCTCGATGCGCTCGAAGGCCGTGGTGATCGGCAAGCGCTCGCGATAGATTTCCTCGGTATCGGCGACAATGCGGGCAATCGTGCCAAGCCCGCCCATGACCCGGGCCGACTGGGTATTGGCGAAGTCCGGCAAACGCCCGCTGAAAAGCTCCGGATCAAGTTCGTAAGGCTCGCGGTTGACATCGAGGTAGGCCCGGGGAAAACGCGCCGCGAGCAGCGGCGCGCCCAAGGCGACCACACCCTCGAACAGTTCGTCCACATAGCAGTCCTCGGACTTGCGCAGCGTGTGGGGATCGAGGCGGGAAGCCTCCAAAAAAGACTTGGGATAAATTCGCCCCGAATGCGGTGAGCAGAACACGACGGGTGCGACCTGCGTCTGGGGCGTGAGCAATGTGAATGGCGGCGTCAGTTCCGCAAGAATCGATGCTCTTTCGCTAGCTTGCATGAGGGCTCGGAGGTTCGGTCGATCTAAGGCTCTAGCATACTGTATGGGTTACCGATTTCCGAGACGGGCGAGGGTGCCATGGCGGGTAGTCGGGGCGGCGATTGCCAGCCACTTTGCCAATCCGCGAGGGGGCTGTCTATCATTCTCGCGCCGGTCCGTGGAAGACTTTAGGTGGTGGTGAGCCATGCAGGGCCGGCGGGTATGGCTGTCGCCGGTGGACGGATGGCCGCCCGGGTTCGTGCACCCCTTACCCACATTTCATTGCCCGTTTACCAAATTGGCGCCAGATTTGGCTAACAGCGTTGCTTACCGTTACTGTTGGGCGCGGGGATCGATCGCCGGCTTCAATCAGGATCACACAGGGCATCCATGAGCGCCAAGCCATCACGCTTGCCAGTCAAGCGCATTCTGCTCGCCGAAGACGACAACTCAATGCGTGGATTTCTGGAGCGCGCGCTTGCCAAGGCCGGCTACGAAGTGATCGCCTTCGCCAATGGACGGGAGGCGCATGAACGCTTGAAACAAGAACCGTTTACACTGCTCTTGACCGATATCGTCATGCCGCTGATGGACGGGATCGAACTCGCCCGGCGGGCTGCCGAGTTGGACCCCGAGCTCAAGATCATGTTCATCACCGGCTTCGCCGCCGTTACGCTCAATACCAATAATCCGATGCCGCGCGATGCACGCGTGCTCTCAAAACCATTTCATCTCAAAGACCTCGTGCGCGAAATCGATCGGCTGCTGACCTGAGCTCCAGAGCAACGCCGCGCTCTCTGCGTTGGCTGACGGGTTTGCTCACGTCCCCCACCCTCGCACGGCACAATTTAATGCGAGCCTGGTCGGCAATTTATGGCGTGTACTGATGTTTGCTCTCGCGCGCGGCTCGCGTCCCGCACAGCGCCTTGCTAACATCTCGGCGGCTGATGGGGTGGCCTCAGCTCGGGCGCGGCCGCCCGGTCGGCGCGACAGGAGGCTCACGCTCTCGGCGCTCCTGCGCATTGAGACGATGAATCAAATCGACCCAACGCTCCGGCAGCGGCTCGTTCAGGATCGCATCGTACTGCGCCTGCAGCGCCGACCTGAGGCGCTCGACGATCTGAGAACGTGCCTGTGGCATGGGCCTTTCTCCCATGGCTAGATTGCCCTGCTCAGGGGGTTAACGGCAGCGACGGGGTACGGTTCCGCACCACCCGTACAAGTCCGTGCGGGGCCGGCCAAGACGCGCACAACGGCTTCCGCCGTCACCTGGCTTACCCAAACCAGTTGGGTTGGCGGACCCCCATGATTCGCCAAAGTGGTGCGCCACAGCGGTGGGCCAAAGCACTCGCAAAAAGGGCCCGCCGGGACGGCGCTATCGCCGGCGTGCACCGGCGGCATTGGCATGGCGGGCGAGGGCGGACGTGGCGGCGAGCCTGACAGGCACGCACTTCTTGAGGCGGCAATTGTCGCCTACGCCGGCGTCGTGGCGACCCTGCCGCATGCCCAACACCGGCGTCCCCCAGTGTCGCATGGCGGGCCCCGCAGTCGGCTCGCCCGCGGGCTCAAGCACCCATGGGCCTCCCTCGACAACCATCGGGTTGCGTGCCGCTGGGCCGCGCTTGCAAGCGCCTGTGCCGGCCCCCCATAGGGTCTCACAGGAGGCTTTCACCTTGGGCATCTTCTCTCCTGTCCCGTCTTCTCTGCTCGGGGTCGCGGGCACGGCACGCCAACGGTGCCCGCGGCCAAGACCCTCCGCGGCGTTGGCACGCGCCGTGCCCCCGTCGCCTGCGTCCCTACCTTGCCACGCACGGGGATTGCCGCTATACGCTGCCCCTGTTTTGCCAGGGCCGCGGCATTCTGGGCGCGTAGCTCAGCGGTAGAGCACTACCTTGACATGGTAGGGGTCACAGGTTCGATCCCTGTCGCGCCCACCATCAGCGGCCGACTGAGAGACACCGGGTTATGAAAGTCAGGAATTCACTCAAATCATTGCGTGGTCGCCACCGCGGCAATCGCTTGGTGCGCCGCAAGGGTCGCGTTTACATTATCAATAAGACCAACCGTCGCTTTAAAGCCCGCCAGGGCTGAGGTTCGCGCAACACCGCTTTGACGGCAGCCGGGCCAGCCGGTTATGTTAGCCCTATGGTTGGTCTGACCTTGCGCCTTACCTCTCTTCTTGCCGCGGTCGCGGTCGGCGCCTGCCTGATCGGCGGCACGCCCGGCACACTGGCGCAAACCCAACCCACGCCCCCGCAGACGCCCGCCCCCAAGGATGGCCAACCACCCGCGATCGCGCCGCCGGCCCCGCCGGCCAAGCGCGGCTCCGCGGCACTGCCAAAAACGCCGGAGGAGCGCGAAAAGGCCCTGTCGGATCTTTACGCTCTGCTCGCCACGGCCGACGACGAGGACAGCGCCCAAGCCATCGCCGAAGCGATCGAGCGTATCTGGCTGCACTCCGGCAGTCCCACCATCGATCTCTTGATGGAACGGTCGATGAAGGCGGTGACGGAGAAGAATCAGGAACTCGCCTTGAAGCTCCTCGACCACATCGTGGAGCTTGCACCCGACTTCACCGAGGCCTGGAATCGCCGCGCCTATGTGCACTTCGTGCGCAACGAGGTCGAATTGGCACTCGGGGACCTACGCCGCGCGCTGGCGCTCGATCCCAATCACTTTAAGGCCCTCGATGGGCTCGGCCAGATCTTGCGCGAGATCGGCCAGAAAAAGGCTGCCCTCAAAGCCTTCAAGCAGTTGCTGGAGGTCCACCCCTACTGGTCGGGCGCCCAGCAGCTCGTCGACGAGCTAGCCCGCGAGGTGGAAGGCCAGGGTATCTAAGTCGGCCCAGCGGGGCCTGGTTTTCTGCTCCGCAAGCGCGCCTCGCCTACAGACCTGGCCCTGCAAAAACGCGCTCGTGGCGGGCTTTGCCCCCTCCCGCCGGGGTTTTACCGCTGCATCGCCGATTCGCGGCCGGCGCCGGCGCACGCATGTGTTGACAACCGTGAGGAAGGGTTTGCTTGCGCCAATCGGGTGCTAGCGATCCTGCGCCCGCCTTGCTAAGCACGATCACATCCGATTTGCCGCCGTGGAGGCGCGGTGCTGAGAATCGATTACTTGTCGATTGCGGGCCTACCGCCGCTCTCCTTCGAGGTCGCGCCAGGACAATGCCTCGCGATCGAGGGCCCGTCGGGCTGTGGCAAGACCCGTCTCCTGCGCGCCATTGCCGATCTCGATCCAGCCGAAGGATACGTATTTTTGGATGGTGTGGAGCGTGCGGAAATGGTGGGCCCGCTCTGGCGCCGGCGCGTGCGCTTTGTCTCCGCCGAACCCGCCTGGTGGGCGGCCACGCCGCGCGCCCACTTTCCGGCCGCAGCCAGGCTCGATCGCCTGCTTGCCGCCCTCGGGCTTGAGTATTTGAACCTCGACCAGCCAGTGGCGGAGTTTTCGACGGGCGAGCGTCAGCGCCTGGCGCTGGTGCGCGCGCTTGCCGATGATCCACCGGTGTTACTACTCGACGAGCCGACCTCCGCATTGGCCGCCACCAATGCGGCCTTGGCGAGCGAGTTCATCAAGTTTCAGATCCTTGCCGGCCGCATCGTCATTCTGGTCAGCCATGACGCCGTGCAGATCGAGCGCCTCGCCACGGCCCGACTGCACCTGTCCGATGTTGTCTGGCCGCCCGCCAGCGAAAGTGCGGCCGCATGAGCAGCGTGGCCTTGTCAAACACCGACCTGATGCTGGCCGCTCTCTTGCTTGCCATCAACGGGGGTATCTCAGTGGCGTTTGGCCTGCGCCTCGAGCTCAACCTTTTGCGGGCCACCGTACGGATGGTGGTGCAGGTCGCCGCCATCTCCGTCGTCCTCAAGTTCGTTTTCGCGCAATCCTCGCCGCTCTGGACCGCGGCGGTTGCCATGCTGATGTTACTCCTCGCCGGCTACGAACTGATGGCGCGCCAGGAACGGCGCTTCAAGGGTTGGTGGACCTATGGCCTCGGCAACGCGACCTTGTTGTTCGCAAGCGGCTTGGCCACGCTCTACGCTGTAACCATCGTGATTGCGCCAAGCCCATGGTACGCGCCGCGCTATCTGCTGCCCATCCTCGGCATGGTGCTCGGCAGTACACTGACCAGCGTTAGCCTGGTGTTGCAAATCTTGGCAGAGGCGATCGAGCGCGAGCGCGGCGCCATCGAGGCGCGCATCGCTCTAGGTGGCACGCGCTTTGCTGCGTTCGCGCCACTGCTGCGGCGCGCCATGCGCACGGCCACGACGCCCCTGCTCAATATCATGAGCGTCGCCGGCATGGTCACCTTGCCTGGCATGATGACCGGCCAAATTCTGGCCGGCGCCGATCCCGCCGAAGCGGCTAAGTATCAGATCGTGCTGATGTTCGTCTTGGCCGGCGCTGCCGGCCTCGGCGCCTTCGCCGCCGCCTTCGGTGGCATTTTGCTGCTTAGCGACAATCGCCATCGCCTCCGCCTCGACCGACTGGCGCCGTTCGGTTAGCGCCTAGTGAGGTGCTCAGCCCAGGCGATCGAGCCACCACTTCATACCGGCCGAACCTGGCGCCAGCAACACGTAGGCCCACAGGAACGCCGAACCCCAGTTGGCAATTTGAAAGCGCAGCCAAGGCATCTCGATGATGCCGGCAACGATCGGCACACTGGCGCGCAGCGGCCCGGAAAAGCGTCCGAGCACGATCGCCCACACACCCCAGCGTTTGAAGAAAGCGCGTCCGTTCTCGATCAGCTTCGGATGATTTTTCAGCGGCCACATCTTCTGAATCTGCTCGTGATAGTGGTAGCCGAGCCAGTAGGACAGCCAGTCACCGAGCGCAGCACCAGTCGCAGCCGCGGCCACGATCGACCAGAAGATCAACGGGTTGGCGGCACCGATAATTGCCCCGATCCCAACCAGCATGGCCCAGAACGGCAGCACCAGCGAAACGAATGCCAAGGACTCGCCAAACGCCAAAATAAACACGATTGCCGACGCCCAATTGGGGTGTGCACGTACGAACTCCAGCACCGTGTTGGTGATTTCGGCCAGCCCCATCAGTCCCTCCCACGCGGCTCGGCGAACAAGCCCTGATCGGCCAAGGTTTGTCAACGCGCGCTAGGGCGCAGGCCTCGGCCGCGCCGGGGCAGGCGGCAAGGTTAGGGCTTTGCCAAGCGATGGTAGCAAGCGGCACAATTTGTGCTTGGCTCGCCTTGATCTCATGGTTTGCGTCCGGTTAATAGACACTGCCAGCGGTGATTGGGGGGGCAGTTGTGGGCGTTGTTGTTGTCGCCGGCGCACGTCACGCGCTAAATCGCCGACTGGCCTTGCTGGTCTTGTGTGGTGCCAATTTGGCACTCGTGGTTGCCATCGCCGGCAGTGTCACGGTTCTCTCTGACGTCCTTGCGCCGCTGACCGGTCACTTCATGGGCGTTGGGCTCGCCGCAAGTGTGGCCCTGCTGACGCGCCGCCTCTCCTCCCTGGTCCTCGGCATTTCGGCGACCTTCATCGTGCACGCCTGGCTTGGATTGGCGGCTTGCTGCCATCCACCCCAACCCACCCCCGTCGGTGGCCCGGCGCTGAACCCGATCGCCGCGCCCGGCCCAGGGCACGACATCTCGGTGCTTGCCCTTAACACCTGGCACGACCACGGCGATCCCTCCCGGCTGGGGGACTATCTGGCCAACGTCGAAGCCGACCTCGTCGTGCTGTCGGAATTCGGACCGAACAAGCGGGCGATGCTCGGACAATTGAAGGCCGCCCGCCCCTTCCATGTCGATTGTGCGGAAGAATGGGCCTGCTCCTTGGCCTTGATCTCGCGGCTTCCCTTTGCCTCTGCCGGCACCGGCCACATTGCCGAGGGCAAATTGGCCTTTGTGTGGGCCCGTCTCGCGGGGGGCGTGACCGTGCTTGGCACGCATCTGCATCGGCCGAGCCGCGAGCCGTGGCTACACGAGCAGCAGATGCTTGACCTTGTCGAGTTCATCGGCCGCATCCCAGGACCAGTCATCCTGGCCGGCGACCTCAACACCACGCCGTGGTCGAAGACCTACCGCACGCTGCGGCGCGTTGCCGGGCTTGTGCCCGCGAGCACACTGAGGCCCACCTGGCCCGCCTGGCCGCTGGCATTCCCACAGGTCGCCCTCGACCACATCTTCGTGTCTGCCGATCTCACCGTCACCGCCACCGGCACGGGCCCCGCCGTCGGTTCGGACCATCTGCCGATCTGGGCCATCGTCCAGAGCCGAGCCTCCTTCGAGCGTGGCAAGGCGGCCGCGCGCGGGTTTGCTCTACGCTCGACACCGGCGCAGCCTCATTTCGACGCCCAACTCCTTGCTGACCTCGGCGGCGAACATGGTGGCCCGCGAAATCTGCGCTGGTGACAGCCCCTTACCGTCCGGTCCGCGCAGCGACTTGGGCGCGTTGTCGGCCTCGCGTTTTCCGTGCGCCAACTCCTCGCAACTCAATTCCTTCTTCCGGCTGCGGTAGGCAAACAGGCGCACCCCCGACGCATGCGCCTGCGCCGTGGCTGGCTCTTTCACCCACTTGCGATCCTTGTCGGCCATCATGGACTTAAGCGCCACTTGGCGCTGCTCGAGGCACTCGGGCGAGTCATCGAGACAGGCCATGCCTGCCCGGCCGTCGCCGGGCCCGAACAGTCCCGAGCAACCGGCACCGATCAGGCTCAGCGCGCCCAAGGCAGCGATCACCGTCTGCTTGGGCAGGCGCCCGATGGAGTGACGCATCGTTTCCCCTTGAGGTTCCCGCACGGAGCCCATAGAAGGCAGGCATGGCGGGGGTGTGGCAACTACCAATCTACGCGCACGCCCCGCCAGCTTGCATGCACGAACGCTACGAGATTCGCCGATCCCCTTGAATACGGCCGGCAACATCACCGAGTAAGACGGAGTAATGGCCATGCCCCACGCTGTACGCATCCACCAAACCGGCGGCCCAGACGTAATGCAATGGGATAGTGTCGAGGTGGGCGCGCCGGGGCCCGGCCAGGTGCGGCTCAAACAGCACGCCGTTGGCGTCAACTACATCGACATTTATCAACGCGCGGGGCTATACAAATTACCAATGCCTTTCGTGGCCGGATCCGAGGGCGCCGGCGAGGTGACCGCGGTCGGTGCCGGAGTCAATGAGTTCAAGATCGGCGATCGCGGCGCCTACGCGGGCGTGGCCGGCGGCTATGCCGACGAGCGGTTGATGCCGGCGGAGCGGCTGGTCAAGCTGCCTGACAGCATCGACTACAAAACGGCGGCCGCCATGATGCTGCAAGGCATGACGGTGCGCTATTTGCTGCGCGAGACCTACAAGGTCGGCAAGGGGACCACCCTCTTGTTCCACGCCGCCGCCGGCGGCGTCGGCCTGATCGCCTGCCAATGGGCACACCACCTCGGCGCCACGGTGATCGGCACGGTCAGCACCCCCGCCAAGGCTGAGCTCGCCAAGGCGCACGGCTGCGCCCACGTGATCAACTACAAGACCGAGGATTTCGTCAAACGCACCAAGGAGCTGACCAACGGCCAGGGCGTCGATGTGGTCTACGATGCGGTGGGCAAAGACACCTATCCTGGCTCACTCGATTGCCTGAAGCCGCTTGGTTTGTGGGTCAGCTTCGGCAACGCTTCGGGCGCCATCACCAATTTCGATATCTTGCAACTCTCCGCCAAGGGCTCGCTCTATGCCACGCGGCCGACACTTGGCACCTACATCGCCAAGCGCGCAGATCTGTTGGCCAATGCTAATGAGCTGTTCGACGTGGTGAGCAGGGGAATTGTCAAAATCAACGTCAATCATACCTATCCCCTCAAGGACGCGGTACAGGCGCATAAGGACCTGGAAGGCCGCAAAACCACCGGTTCCATCGTCCTTTTGCCCTAGCCTCCTGCCGCACGAAGGGCGCCGGCTCGGCCCGCGTCCTTTTGCTTCCAGCGCACGTCTTTTTCGAGGTTCATCGCATGGCGCAAAAGCCGATCGAACTCCACTACTGGCCGACACCCAACGGGCACAAGATCACGATCTTCTGCGAAGAAGCGGGCGTTCCCTACGAGATCAAGCCGGTCAACATTGGCAAGGGCGATCAATTCAAGCCCGAGTTTTTGGCCATCGCGCCCAACAACCGCATGCCGGCGATCATCGATCCCGATGGTCCCGACGGCAAGCCGATCACGATCTTCGAATCGGGTGCCATCCTGCAGTACCTCGGGCGCAAGACAGGTAAATTTTATCCGAGCGAGGAACGGGCCCGTGTCGAGGTGGAGCAGTGGCTCTATTGGCAAATGGCCAACCTCGGTCCCAACTGTGGTCAGGCGCACCATTTCCGCAACTATGCGCAGGAGAAGGTCCCTTACGCCATCGATCGCTATACCAACGAGGTGAACCGGCTCTACGGCGTGATGGATACGCGGCTCAAGAATCGCGATTTTCTCGCGGGCAGCTATTCGATTGCCGACATGGCGGCCTATCCCTGGGTGCGACCCTATAAGAACCAAGGCCAGGATCTCGCCGAGTTTCCAAACCTCGAGAAATGGTTCCAGTGCCTGCACGACCGCCCCGCGGTTGCCAAGGCCGTCAGGATTGGGGAGGAGCTGCGCTCGAACTACAATCTTGCGACGGACAAGGACGCGCAAAATGTCCTGTTCGGCCAGCGCGCCCGGCGCTAGGGGTCACGTCGACTTTCCCTTCGCAGGCGCGCGCGTTGACCGCAGCGTCGGGCGCGCGCACCCTGAAGGTGTGGGGGCCTCACGGGTGACGCCCGCACCGAGTGTCGGCGCTTGAGCTCGGCGCGGCAGGTCACGGCAGGTCAATTGATAGGGGGCAGGCTCTGCGTGCTCCAAATCAAGATGGCGCCATCCTCCCCGGCCGAGATCAGGCGCCGCCCGCCATCGGCAAAACCAAGGGCACGCACGGGCCCGGCGTGTCCACGCAACACGCGCGCATTGCGCATGGCGCGCAGGTCCCACAGCTTGACCAACCCGTCGGTGCCGGCCGTGGCCAAAAGCGGGCGATCGCTCGGCATAAAGGCGATCGAGGTCACCCGCCCGCTATGCGCCCGAAACGAGCGCTGCAGGCGCGAGGAGGACGTCGACCACACGCTGATGGACCCATCCATACTGCCGCTCGCCACCAGGCGTCCTCCCTGGGCAATTTCGAGCGCGCTGACGCCCGCCAGCGGGCCCCGGTAGGTGCGACCGAGACCACGCGGCTCGGTGCGCCACACCCTAATCATGCGGTCGGGTCCGTTGGCCACCAGCAGCGGCCGCGATCTGGCCGCAGCCACCAGGTCGGACACACTTTCCCCCGCCTCCACCAGCGCGGAGGATGTGGACGGATCGCGAATATCAAACATGGTCAGGGGGGCGGCCGGGCTGGCGGCAACGAAGACATTGGGGTCATCGGTAAAGGCCAGCGAACTTATCGGGCCATCCTGTAGATGGTAGAGTTTCAACCTTTCGGCGCGTTGCAGGTCCCAGAGCACAATCGCGCCCGCCTTGTGGCCCGTCAGGGCGCGCCGATCGTCGAGTGCGAGCGCCGTGGCCGGCCCCTCCTCGAGCTCGATCGTACGCACGAGCGCGCTCGACAGACTATTCCAAATTTTTAAAGTCGCATCCGCCCCGGACGAGACGATCCAGTGGCGCGCATCGTCGCTGGCGAGGGCCGTCACCGCGCCATTGTGCCCGCTCAAGCGTCCGATCTGGGCAAGATCACTCGTCTGGCTTGCGCCCGGCTCGGCGCCGCGTTTCTCATAGGGCGGCAAGCGGCTTTGATAGCTGACCGCCACCCAGGCAATCAGGAGCCCCGCGACAAGCTTGTAAATCAGCGACCGCCAGCGCCGCGACGGCAATCCCCAGCGCCGCGCGCGACGCCCTTTTGCCGACCGTTCCTCGGCGCCGCCAGCGGGGGCCTTGGCGGGGTGCACCTCCTTCTTTATGGCCCGCTGGGCGCGGGCGGGTGCGTCCAGCCCGTAGGGCACCCGCCCGAATCCGAAAAGACGTTTGGGTCCAGCGGCAGATGTGGCCACCGCTACCAGCGCGCGCTTTTTTGCTGCCTTGCGCCGGCCGGCGGCCGGCTCCGCCTCGGGCTTTGCTGCGGGCTTGCGCAGCGGCCGGCGACTTTTCAGAGCATCGATGAAATCGAGCAGTTGGCCTTGCGGTTGCGGCGCGTCCGGCGGCAGCGGTACAAGTGTCGCCTCCTTGTCGGGCACGCGCACATCGGGCGCGTCTTTACCCCCTGCGAGGGGCGTAGCCGGCGCCTGCGATCGCTTGCGGCCGAGCGTGCGCACAAGCGCCAGGCGGAGGCCAAGCCCGCCGCTGGCGCGCTTAGGATCCGGCGCCAACAACATGCCGCGCCAGGCCGCGATCGATTGCGGTCGCTCCGTCACCTCCAGCGTGAGAGCCTTGTCGATGGCGGTCAGAAAGGAGGCCCGATAGGAGCTCAACGCCGCCTCGCGCGCGGTGATGTAGTCGTCCGCCACCATGCGCGAGGGTGAATCTGGGGGACGCTTGCCGGTGATGGCATGATAGAGCGTCGCGCCCAGGGCATAGACGTCGGTCCAGGGCCCCTGCTTGCTGGCCGTGGTCGCGTACTGCTCATAGGGACTGTAGCCCGGTTTCACCAGGGCACTGACCGTCCGGGAATGCGAGATCATCTCGCCGCGCGCCGAGCCGAAATCGATCAGCACGGGAGATCCATCCGTGCGAATGATGATGTTGTCGGGCGCGATGTCGCGGTGCAGGAAATTTGCCTTGTGGACGAACTCAAGCGCGTCGAGCAGCGGCGTCAAAATGCGGTCGAGCTCGGCTTGCCGCGGGGCGCGCTTCAGGCGACTGAGCCAAGACTTGAAGCTACCCCCTTCCTCGAAGGCGATCACCATGTAGCCGGTATCGTTGGCGAGGAAGTAGCGATAGACGCCGACAATGTTCGGATGCACGAAGCGGGCAAGCGTCTTAGCCTCAGAAATAAAGCGATCGAGGCCCCACTTGAAGTCTTCCGCGCACCCCTCAGAACGCGGCGACGCATTGATGGTGCCGATGCGAGCAGCAAAATCGGCGGGAAAGTATTCCTTGATGGTGACGAGACGGCCGAGCGCAATTTCCTCGGCCAAATACGTGATACCGAAACCGCCGGCGCCCAGGACGCGCTTGATCTGGTAGTCGCCGACGAGCTCCGTTCCTTCCGGCAAGGCCAGAAGGTTCGTGCTGGACGCCGGCTTGGGTTGCATCGCCTTCCCCATTGCGGCCCGTACGAGCTTGCAGGGGGCAACCCCGCGACAGATTTGGCCTTCTTCCCGGCGCCGACATGCGCCTCCTGTCCCGCCCGCACTTACGAACCGAACGCGACAGCATTACAGGCAATAATATGGCGGAACAATGAGCCTCGCAGCACATCAGCAGCGAATGTGCAACACGAGAGGCGTGCGGCCATGGTGCTGCCGTCATACTCTTGCAACGATGCGAGCGATTCGTGCGGGAAGTCAGCCATGAAACGTCTGGCACGCTGTGCAAAGACGGCGGCGGTGCAAGTTGGTCCGGCACCGGCGCGCGACGCCCAGTTGGTCTTGCCACACAGGCGCTCACCTGCGTCCCCACCATCGGCACCCCAGCTTGGCAGCGATGGCGGCTCCACCACCTGCACACGAAAGGACAGAGCAGAATGAAGGACAACAAGCGCCGCGCCGTCGAGACGTTGGTTGAGGGCTCCGGCGCCTCGATTCCCAACCGCATCCTCGGGACTCTTCGCGATGCGCTCCACGCCGCCAGCCGCGAATCGACGGGCGAGGTCAGCGAGAGCGCGCTGGCCCCGCGCGAGCCGGCGCACAGGCCGCCCGCGCCCACCACAAACCTGGTGGCCGCGAGCGTGCCCACGCCATCTGAGCGGGTCCAGCCGCCGCTGCCCCGGCCGCTCCCGCCGCCGATCAGCGCGGCGGAAGCGCTGAGATTGGCCAAGGCGCCCGTGGTGGCCGAGCGCGAGGAGAAGGAACCAACAACCAGGGTCGTGCGCGCCATGCCCCCGCTCAAGCCGATGCCGGCGAGCCCGACCATAGACGATGTCGGTAGGACCCAGGCCGTGCGCGGCAAGCCCAAGGTGATCCGCTCCAGCTTCCACCAGGACCCCGTCGTCGGCTGGCTCGTGGTCGTCGGGGGGCCGGGCTCGGGGCCTATCGCCCAATCTATGAGGGCAACAACACGCTCGGCCGCTCCAAGGCGCAGCGCATTCCCATCGACTTTGGCGATGATTCCATCTCCTCGGAGGAGCAGGCTTATATCCGCTATGATTTTGTCGACCGCGCGTTCCTGTTTGTTCCCAACCTGGCCAAGACCAACATTGTCTCGATCAACAATAAAAAGCCGACCGGGGCCGTGCCGCTGCAAGCCATGGATGTGATAACGGTAGGGCGTACACAGCTCGCCTTTGTGCCGTTTTGCGGCGAGGAGTTTGACTGGTCGGAACTCATAGATCTCAAGGAGTAGCAGTGGCGTTCCAATATGCCGGTTGTGCCAGCCAAGGCGCGCGGAGCTACCAGGAGGATGCGGCCGCCATCCGGACGGTTGCCGGCGAAGAGGTGCTGATTGGCGATGGGCATGCCGGAAGCGCGGCTGAGTTCACCCTGGCACTCGCCGACGGCATGGGCGGACACGCCGGCGGCGCACTGGCGAGTAAACTTGCCTGCCGTGCCTATCTTGCGGCCATGGCCGCCGCATCGGGCGACCTTTCGGCACGTCTCGACGAGGCCCTCTCCCTCGCCAACGCCGCGATTGCCGATTACGTGGAGGAGCATCCGGCCCTCAATGGCATGGGATGCACGCTGGTCGGCGCCGCCTTTGGTACCTTTGGTATCGCATGGGTGAGTGTCGGCGATAGTCCACTTTATCTCGTCCGTCTCGGTAAGATCGAACTCCTCAACGAAGATCATTCCCTGGCTCCCGAGCTCGACAAACTGGCGGCGGCCGGCAAGATCAGCCGTGCGGACGCCCGCAATGATCCCCGCCGCCACTTCCTGCGCTCTGCCTTGACCGGCAGCGCACCCGAAATGGTCGATCGTCCCCACCGGCCACTGCGGCTCGAGCCCAATGATGTGATCGTCCTCGCCAGCGATGGGATCGGCACGCTGGAGAAAGAAGAGATTCTGGCCACGGTCGAGGGGCATGCCGCGGCGGGTCCGGTCGGCATGGCCAATGCCCTGTTGCGTGCGGTGGAGGCCAAGCGCGAAGCTTACCAGGACAATACCACCATCGTGGTGGTGGCCGTCGGCCCCAACTGAGCCGCCAGCAAGGCCAGGCGATTGGGGGCGATGGCCATGGTACCAAGGGCCCGTTCAGTCCCGTTACGCTAACCCCCTGCCCTGGCGGGGCGCTTAGCGTGTGTGGGGCGTGTGTGGGCCCGCAATGGGTATCGGACCGCATCGCGGCTGCCGTGACAGGCCCTTGGATCGGAGCTACGCTGCGGACGGCAGATGCCGCTCTTTGCTCTTGCATTGAGAGCGGCTGGGACCGGTCGGCCGCAGCAGAAGAGGCGTTCACAGCGCAGCCTTCGCGCACCGCCGGGACCTTGCCGGTCGCGCGATTGCGGCGTTCCGCTCGCGCGATTTTTCTTGGCGCCGGCGGAGCACGGGAATGCGAACAAAAGTGAAGGCGATCGAAACGCTGGCCTGCGACGCGGGTTGGCGCAACTACCACTTCGTCAAACTCACTACCGAAGAGGGTGTGGTCGGGTGGAGCGAATTTGACGAAGGCTTTGGTTCTCCGGGTGTCGGCGCCATCATCGAGCGCCTGGCACCGCGCGTCGTTGGCCAGGCGGTCGGTGAGCACGAGCGTATCTATGCCGAGCTGCATTGCCTTACTCGGCCCGGCTCAGGCGGCGTAGTAGCCCAGGCCTTGGGCGCCATCGAGAACGCCCTCCTGGATGCCAAGGCCCGAACGCTCGGCGTGCCCTGTTACCAATTGTTAGGCGGCAAAATCCGCGACCGCATTCGCGTCTACTGGTCACACTGCGCGACCTGGCGCATCAACCACCCGACCTACTATGCGCCCGCGATCACCGAACTCGACGGCGTCAAGGCGATGGGCCGAGAAGTGCGCGAGAAGGGTTTCAGCGCCCTCAAGACCAATATCTTCCTCTACGAGGGTGACGGCAAAAACCCGAAGGGATGGCGGCCCGGCTTTGCTGTTCCCTTCTATCCCGAGCTCAACGTCGACAGGCGCGTGCTGCGCAACCTGCGCCTGCACCTAGAGGCTATGCGTGAAGGGGCCGGGCCTGACGTGGACTTGCTGCTCGACCTCAACTTCAACGCCAAGACCGAAGGCTATCTCAAAATTTTGCGCGAGATCGCCGCCATCGACATGTTTTGGATCGAAATCGACAGCTTCAGCCCAGAGGCACTGGGCTACATCCGCCGGCAAAGTCCGCATCCAATCTCCTCATGCGAGACCTTACTCGGCGTGCGCGAGTTTATGCCGTACTTCCGCGAGCAGGCCATGGATGTGGCAATCATCGACACCCCCTGGAACGGAGTGTGGCAGTCCATGAAAATCGCCGCGCTGGCCGAGGCGCACGAGGTCAACGTTGCCCCGCATAATTTCTATGGCCATCTTTGCACCATGATGAATGCCCACTTCGCGGCCGCCGTGCCCAACCTGCGCATCATGGAAACCGACATCGATCGCCTCGGCTGGGATGACGAGCTGGTCAGCCATGCGCCGGTCTATGAGGCCGGCCACCTCGTCCTGCCCGACCGCCCGGGCTGGGGCACCGAACCCAATGAAGCCGCCATTCGCGCACGACCGCCGAAGGCGCCGGGCGGCCTGCTCGGCTACGGACAGAAGGCCAGGTCTGCCGCGCAGACGTGAGTTGGCACTCGTGCGGCTCACAGCGATCAAGGCGATTGCCGTTGCGCTTGCCTTGGCAGGCTGCAGCAACAATCCCTATCCGGCCAGCGATCGCGGCCAGAAGATCCTGTATTCGTCCTTCGCCGAGGCGCCCAAGACGCTCGATCCGGCCGTCGCCTACACTACGGCCTCCCACATTATTACCGGCAATGTCTACGACACGCTGCTCGAGTACCACTTTCTCAAGCGTCCCTATGAGCTGATGCCCGCCCTTGCCGAGAGTGTGCCCGCGGCCGTCTCGCACCCCGACGGCGGCGTGTCGTACCTGTTCAAAATCCGCGAAGGCATCCTGTTCCACGGCGACCCTTGTTTCCAGTTGAGCCAAGGCGACGGCGGCAGCCGCGAGGTCAGGGCTGCCGATTTTGCCTTCGAGCTGGCGCGCCTGGCCGACCCGGCCGTCAACAGTCCGCTGGCCGGCAGCTTCGCTCAGGTGCAGGGCTTCGCCCCGTTCGCTGAGAGGCTTGCGGCCATGCGCCAGGCCGATCCTGCCTTCGCCGCCCTGCCGGCGCATGAGCAGTACAAACGGGCCGGCGGCATCACCGGCGTCATCGTCCGCAGCGAGCGCGAGCTCGAGATCGTTCTCAGCGAAGCCAAACCGCAAATTCTCTATTTCTTCGCCATGCCATTCACCACGCCGGTACCGTGGGAAGCGGTCGCCTACTACAACGGCCAACAGGGCCGAGAGCACTTTGCCGATCACCCCGTCGGCACCGGGCCCTACCGGCTGGCGGTCTATGAAAAGCAGTACCGCATGCAGCTGGAGCGCAATGAGACTTGGTACGGGCGCCAGGGGAGTTTGCCGGCCGCGCCGGGCGCCACCTTTCCGCGCGAGATCGATCAGCAGGATATCGTCAGTAAACAGATTGACGGCGATTATGCCGGCCGTCGTTTGCCCTTTCTTGACCGCATCAACTTCGTGCGCGAACGCGAAGACATCCCGCGCTTTAACAAGTTCCTACAGGGTTATTACGACGAAGGCCACATCATCAAGGAGAGTTTTGACGCCGTCGTGCAGAACGATGCGCTGTCGCCGCAAATGACAGCGCGCGGCATGCGGCTCGACAAGACCGTGGAGCCAAGCATCTTCTATATAGGCTTCAATATGGACGATCCGGTGGTGGGCACCGCCGCCGGCGAGCGCGGGCGCAAGCTGCGCCAGGCGATGAGCCTAGTGATCGACGCCAAGGCCTATCTCGACCTGTTTCTCAACGGTCGCGGCGTGCTGGCGCAAACCCCGCTGCCGCCGGGGATTTTCGGCTACGACCCAAATTACAAGAACCCGTTTCGTCAGCTCGACGTGGCGCGCGCACAAAAACTGCTCGCCGAAGCCGGCTACCACAATGGCCTCGATGCGCGCACCGGCGCACCGCTAAAGCTTTCCTTTGACACGCCGAACACAACCGCGCAGGCCCTCCTACAGTATCAGTTTTACGTATCGGCTTGGCGCCAACTCGGGCTCGACGTCGAAATCAACGCCTCCACCTACAATCAATTCCAGGCCAAAGTGCGCCGCGGGGCCTATCAGCTCTTTACCTGGGGATGGATCGCCGACTTTCCCGATCCGGAAAACTTCTTCTTCTTGCTCGAATGCGGCAATGCTCAGTCGAAGAGCGGTGGACCGAACACCGCCAACTTTTGCAACGGCGAGTTCGATCGCCTGTACCATGACATGAAGAGCCTAGGCAATGACGCGCGCCGGCAAGGGCTGATCCGGCGTATGCTGGCCCTCACCGAACAGGAGCGGCCCTGGATCGAGCTGTTTCACAATGAGGAGTATGCGCTGAGCCATGCCTGGGTGATCAACTCCAAGCCGATGGGCCTGTCCTATCCCACCTACAAATATATGGACGTGCACCCGGAGCTCAGATCGCGCCTGCAGTCGGAATGGAACGTACCCGTGCGCTGGCCGCTGTACCTGGCGCTACTGGCGATCGTCGCCGTCACCATCCCGGCTGTGCGCACCTTCTATCGGGAGCGGCAGTGATGGCGGCCTACCTTATCCGTCGCACTTTTTACGGGCTCTTCACCGTCCTTGGCGTGCTCCTGTTGCTGTTCGTGCTGTTCTTCGCGGTCACCGATCCCGACGATATCGCCCGCAAGGCCGTAGGCGAGCGCGCGCGGCCCGAGGTCTATACCTTGTGGAAAAAGAACCATGGCTACGACCGGCCGTTGCTTTTGAACCGCGCCTACGCCGCCGCCGACAGTCGACGCTATAGCGATACGCTGCTGTTCGATCACTACCGACGGATGCTCAGTTTCGATTTCGGCAACAGTGATGCCGACAACTCCGCCATCGCCCGCCGGCTCCAGGAAGGCATGGGGCCGAGCCTCAGCCTAACTGTGCCGCTGTTCACCCTTGGCCTCGTCGTCGGCGTGCTGCTCGCCTTGTTCGTGGCGTTTTTTCGCGAAACCTATATCGATCGCGCCGTGCTGGTGTTGTGCATGTTGACGATGAGTATCGCCAGCCTGCTCTATATCATCGCCGGGCAGTATTTGATCGGCATGCTGCTGAAGTGGTTCCCGATCTCCGGCTTCGCCTTCGATCCCTATCTGGCAGGTCGTTTCCTGGCCCTGCCCGTCCTGGTCGGCGTCGTTGCCGGCATTGGTGCCGATGTGCGCCTCTACCGCACCATATTTGTCGAAGAAAGCAACCGCGATTACGTCCGCACCGCCAGGGCCAAGGGATGCGGGGAGGCGCGCGTGATGCTGGCCCACGTCCTGCGCAATGCACTGATCCCCATCCTCAGCAACATCGTCATTACCATTCCGTTCCTGTTCACGGGCGCGCTGCTGCTCGAATCCTTCTTCGGCATTCCTGGCCTCGGCTCCCTCACGGTGGAAGCCATCCAGGGCAACGACTTCTCCACCCTCAGAACCATGGTGTATCTCGGGGCCTTGCTGTTCATCGCCGGGCAGATCCTGACCGATGTCAGCTATGCCCTCGCCGATCCGCGCGTACGCCTCACCTGAAAGCCAGCCAGTTTGTCCTCGCTTTCGAACATGCTCGTCATCTTGCTGCTGGCCGGGGGTTTCTGGCTGGCGCGCGTCGTCTCGCGCGACCGCTTCTGGCGCGAGAATACCAGCCAGCTTTGGCGGCGCCGGCCCATTGCCCTCATCACCCTGGCCCTGTTCGTTGCCATCGGTCTGATGGATTCGATCGGCTGGGTCGGCGGCGGGACGCCTGGCGACGACGACGTCGCGGCGCTGCGCTCGCGCACGCTGATCGATCGCCTGTTCCAGCCCGAACGTTTCACCGAATTGACCTATTCGGCGCCGCTGGCCAGCGTCAGCTTCTATGGCGGCCTGCCTCTTAACCACCCAAGCAGGCACCTGCTCGGTACCGACATCCTGGGCCGGGATGTGGTCTATCGCACAGCCAAGGGCGTGCGCGTAGCGCTGCTGATCGGCGGCTTCACCAGCCTGATCGTCATCCCCATCGCCCTGTTGTTCGGCGTCTCGGCGGGCTATTTCGGCAAGCGCATCGACGATGCCGTGTTTTTCCTGATGACGGTGCTGGCGTCGGTGCCTTCGCTGCTGCTGCTCATCGCGCTCGTCATGGTGATGGGTCGCGGCACGTTGCAGGTGTGTGTCGCTCTCGGCATTACCGGCTGGGTGCACTTCTGCCGCATCGCCCGTGGCGAAACCTTGAAGTTGCGCGAGGCCGAGTTCGTCGACGCTGCCCGCGCCCTCGGCGTTTCCGACCTCACCATCATTCGCCGGCATGTGCTTCCCAACATCGCCCATCTCATCATCATTACCTTCGCCTTGTCTTTCACCGGGCTGGTGTTGGCGGAAACCATCCTGTCCTATCTTGGCATTGGGCTCGAGGGCAGCTGGGGCCAGATGATCGACCAGGCCCGCAACGAGCTGTCGCGCACGCCGATCATCTGGTGGAACTTGACCGGAGCCTCGCTGGGACTGTTCGCGCTCGTGCTTGCCGTCAATATGATCGCCGATGCGCTGCGCGACATCATCGACCCGCGCACGCGCAGGGAGGGCCAATGAGCACGCCCCTGCTCGCGGTGGAGAACCTGGTCCTAACCTTTCCCGGCGAAAGCGGCAGAGTTGCCGTCGTCGACAAGGTGAGCTTGACGATCGGGCGCGGCGAGACGCTAGCGTTGATTGGCGAATCGGGATGCGGCAAATCCCTGACTGCCCTCGCCATCATGCGGCTGCTCCCAAGGCCCGGCCGCATTGAGGCCTCGAGCCGCATCGAATTCGATGGCCGCAACCTGCTGGAATTGTCGGTGCCCGAAATGCGCTCGATCCGCGGCGGCGCCATCGGCATGATCTTTCAGGAACCGATGACGAGCCTCAACCCCGTGACCAGCGTGGGCCAGCAAGTGCTGGAGGCGGTGTTGCTGCACGAAAAGGTTTCGCGCCGGGCCGCACGCGAACGCGTTATCGAACTCTTGCAAATGGTGGGCATTCCCGATCCACGCACCCGCTTTGGCGCCTATCCGCATCAGCTCTCCGGCGGTCTCAAGCAGCGTGTCATGATTGCGACGGCGATGGCAATGCGCCCGCGCCTTTTGATCGCCGATGAGCCAACCACCGCGCTCGATGCCACGATCCGCGCCCAGATCCTGGAGCTGTTGCGGCAGCTGTCCGCCACGACCGGCACAGCCGTGTTGCTGATCACACACGACTTCGGCGTGGTCAA
Source organism: uncultured Alphaproteobacteria bacterium (assembly GCA_963770295.1). Lineage (GTDB taxonomy): Bacteria > Pseudomonadota > Alphaproteobacteria > Rhizobiales > Hyphomicrobiaceae > AWTP1-13. Next base: position 1,274 of record CAVYPA010000008.1, on the reverse strand, counting down.
CGAGATCGCCGATCGCGTCGCCGTCATGTACGCGGGTATGATCGTCGAGGAAGGCACGCGCCGCGACTTGCTGAGCCGGCCGCGCCACCCCTATGCCCAGGGCTTGCTCAAATCCATTCCGCGCCCTGAGGCGCGCGGCGGCAGGCTCGAGGAGATCAAGGGTGTGGTTCCGCGCCCTGGGCGTTGGCCGCCCGCGTGTCGCTTCGCACCGCGCTGTCCGTCCGCCTTCGACCGCTGCCGGGCAGAGTTGCCGCACCGGACGGAGGTTTCCCCCTCGCAAGGTGCCTGGTGCCACCTCGTCGAGTACGAGGTGCACGCATGACGGTGCTCAGCGCCGATGCCCTGCTGGAGGTGCGCGGCTTGCAGACCTGGTTCCCGCTTCGCTCGGGGGTGTTGCGTCGGGTCACTGGCGCGGTGCGCGCCGTCGATGGCGTCGACCTCACCGTCTACCCCGGCGAAACCCTGGCCCTGGTCGGCGAATCGGGATGTGGCAAGACCACCGTCGGGCGCACGCTGCTGCGGCTGGTCGAACCCACCGGAGGCAACGTCTGGTTCGGCGGCGTCAATCTAACGCGACTTACTCGCGAGGCCTTCAGGCCCTACCGCCAGAAAATGCAGATCGTCATGCAGGACCCTGGCGCGGCGCTCGATCCGCGGCTGACGGTGCGCGATGCCATTGCCGAGGGCATGGACGCCTTCGGCCTCGGCCGAAACGCCGAGGAGCGCACGCAACGCGTCGCCGATCTGATGCGCCGGGTCAGCCTGGATCCGGAATTGATGTGGCGCTATCCGCACGAATTCTCGGGCGGACAACGGCAGCGGATCTCAATTGCGCGCGCGCTCGCCGTCGAGCCGATGCTGTTGATCTGCGATGAAGCGACCTCGGCTCTCGACGTCTCGATCCAGGCGCAAATCCTGAACCTGTTGGGTGCGCTCAAGGCCGAGCAAAAATTGACTTACCTCTTCATCACCCACGATTTGGGGGTGGTTCGCTACTTCGCCGACCGCGTCGCCGTCATGTATCTCGGCCGCATCGTAGAGCTGGGGCGCACCGAGCGCGTCTTTACCGAGCCCGCGCATCCCTATACCAAGGCCCTGCTCGCCTCGATCCCGTCGCTCGACCCGGAGCGCCGGGGCGTCAAGCCAATGGCGCTCGGCGACGTGCCCTCTCCCATCCGCCCGCCAGCGGGCTGCCACTTCCACCCGCGCTGTGCGGTGCGGCTTGCCACCTGCAGCAGATACGATCCGCCGGTCATGCCGCTGCACGATGGCTT
>CAVYPA010000007.1:0-114325 GCA_963770295.1 uncultured Alphaproteobacteria bacterium | reverse complement strand
GGCGCTGCCGGCCGCGGTGCGCGCCCACCTGCCGATGGTGGTGTTCGCCGGCGAGCCGCCGATCAATGCCAAGTTCTACAACCAGTACATCGACCAGGTACCGCTGGTGACGGCGACCGGCGCGCATTACATCGCCGCGCACAGCGTGCCGCGCATGATGGACTATGTGCGGGAGGCATTTCACATCGCGAAATACGAGCGCAGGCCGGTCGTGCTCGGCATTCCCTACGACCTGCAGAAGCTCGACAGTACATCCAACCAGCCCTACGAGACCTCGGCGGTGTACTATCCCAAGGTCGGGCGTATCCACCCGGACCCGGCGATCGTGGCGGAGGTGGTCGATCGGCTCATCGCCGCGAAGCGGCCGATCATTATTGGAGGCCGCGGCGTGCTTTACGCCGGCGCCAAGGCGGCGGTCGTGAAGCTCGCCGATCGCTGCGGCGCCTTGCTCGCCAACACGCTGCCCACGCGCGGCTTATTCCACGACCATGAGTTCTCCGTCGGCATTCCCGGCAGCTACTTCACGACACTCGGCAGGGAGGTTTTCGAGACCGCTGAGGTCGTGCTCGCCATCGGCACGAGCCTTTCCTACTACGTCGGTGGCGGCCACTACTTCACCCAAGCCTGCCGGATCCAGGTGGACGATGCCCCGCGCGGTCTGCGCGACGGGCAGAAGGCTGCCGATATCTATGTCAAGGCGGATGCGCTGGTCGCCGCCGAGGCGATCCGCGCGGGCATCGACAAGAAGCTCGGGCCCGGGAAGCCGACGGCGGCCGTGATCCGCTCCAAGGAGCTGGCGCGCAGGATCGCGACTGAGCCCGCTGACTCCGCCCCCTTCGACATCGAGCCCGGTCTGCTCGATCCGCGCGAGGCGATACGCGCCCTCGACAGCGCAATCCCTAAGGATTGGGACATCGTCAGCGGCTCCGGTCACCAGGCCGCTTGGCTCGCGCAACTGCGCGGCCGGCCGGCGGAGCGGTTCACGACGGTCCGCGAGTTCGGTGCGGTCGGAAACGGACTCTCTTACGCGCTCGGCGTGGCTGCCGCACGCAGGCAGGGTCGCGACGGCAAGCTCGTTCTGGTCGAGGGCGATGGTGGGCTCCTGTTCCACATCCAGGAGCTTGAGACGGTGCGTCGTCATGGCATGCGCATGCTGATCTGCGTGATGAACGATGGCGGGTACGGCTCGGAGTTCCACAAATTGCGTGCCGACGGTATCGACGACAGCCAGGCGATCTTCGGCCGCCCCGCGTTCGAGAACATCGCGCGCGGCTTCGGCTTGCGCGGCCATGAGATCCGCGACGTGTCGATCATTCCAAAGCTGTTCGCAAACTTCTCGGCGCAAGGCGAAAGCGAAATCTGGAACATCCAAATATCCGACAAGGTGACGGCCCCGGCCATCCGCCAGACAATCAAGCGCGGTCACGGCAAGTTGTGAGGGGTGAGTCTCCGCCGGCGACGTGGATATACAAAAGCCGACATCGCCGACGCTGGGATCGGCAACAGGTAGGTCGCCACCGAGCATGTCCGCTCATAGGTGTATCGCGTCGTCGCGATAGGTCGCTGCTAAGATTTCGATCTTCGCCGTTCGGTCAATGCCGCTCGCGCTTGACTCTATGTCTCCTTCCCGATGACATCTTCCTTCGGATGATTGGCACGCGTCGCGACTGGTAGAGTTGGAATGTGCGCGGTGGTTTTAGGTTGAACAGATCTGTTGCCGCCTCTTTCGTCTGGCGGTGCCTTAGGGGCTCAACCGTCTCAACCCACCCGTATCAGCCTTCCCCGAAAGGGTTATCGGGTCGGCCTGCGCATCGACCTTTTCGAGGCTTGCTCGGCGTTCACTCGCGTTACGGCCTGCACACTCGCGCTGTCACCGTATATCGTGACACGCTAACCCAAGGCTTCAGCCATTTCGTTACCTCCACAGCTGCTCCGGTTGCTTCCGGCTGGAGCGGTTGCCGGGTGGGAGTTGCACCCACTGGAAAGGTGCCGCCTTTTCACGGCGCACACCCTCATCGGACTTCCGATCGTCTGTCCAATTTGATCAAGTCAACCCTTCCAGATGACCCAGATGATCAGCAGCGTGCCGATGACGAGCGGACCCGCGGTAGCCAGCAATGTCCATTCCAAGCCGTGCAGGGTTCCGGGCACCGCGCCCTCCCTAGGCTTCCGCGTGGACTCGCGCGGAACTTTGCCGGATGCTTTTCAGCTGCGCTGGCATGTCAGTGCTCAGGGGAATTGTGAAATGAAATGCCGCTCCCCCTTGTGCGCAGTTTTCAGCCCAGATCTTCCCCCCATACGTGTCGACGATGGTGCGCGCGATAGACAATCCAAGGCCAGTTCCATGCTGCTTGGTCGTGTAGAACGTGTCGAAAATCTCATCGATCACCTGCTCGGGGATGCCGGGACCAGAATCGCTCACCACTACCTCGACTTTGGAATCCGCGCGCATTGCTGTCCTGATGGCGACCCGGCGCGTATCTGAAGGGTTGTCGACCATCGCGTCCATCGCGTTCGTTGCCAAATTCAACAGAAGCTGCAGCACATGAATGGGGTCGGCGCGAACCAACAATGGCCCTTTGGGGCTTTCAGCATGCAGGACGACCTGTCTGTGATTGGCTTCAGTCGAAAGGATACTCAAGGCATCCGCAATCACCGCATTCAGGTCGGTCTCATATTGAATCTCGGGATCGCTCCTGCGCTTCAGTAATTTTCGAAACTGCTTGATGATCGCCGCAGCGTGGTCATTGGCGCGGCCAATGTCGATCACTGCTTCCTTTATCTTATCGAGTTCTGGCCGGTTCTTGAGTAGGTTTTCCACCCTGTGGGCACTCAGTGCAATGGCTAACGTTGGCTGGCCGAGGTCGTGCGCGAAGGATGCCGATAGCGCGCCTGCTTCGGCAGCGCGATTGAGATGCATTACCTGCAGTGAGAGCTTGCGGGAGCGCGTTTCGGCCCTGCGCCGCCCGAATCGCTCCACCAGCAGCCATGTAATCATGGAAACCAGCCCGAGCAGCACCAGCAGGATGCTTGTTATCTCCCAACGGTGGCGCTCCCACGCCGTCGGTTCACGAAACAGGACCTCGCTTCCGGGCGGAAGGCGGCTTTCGCTGATTCCCCAACGTTGCATTTCCCGCCAGTCGAATTTCGGCGTTGAAAATTGCACGGATGGGATTTTGATGTCACTGGCCGTCTCACCCCCCAGGACGCGAACCGCAACGGCAGCTGTCTGCCGGCTGCTGTCGAGCACCGCGTGAAACGGACCGCCGACTATCTCGTGGCCAAAGAAGGATTCGTCATAAGAAAAAATGGGCGCCTTGCTGACTGCATGAAGCCTTGCCAACGCCGTGTTCCCTTCGTGTATAACACCCGCCGCATCGACGAGCATCAGCTCCCAGAAGATCGCGGAGCGAGGTGGGAGCGCCGCGGCGTGTTTGAGCAAATCATCAAACGACAAATGGTCGGTCCACGTAAACGAAACCCGGTTTGTCAGAGGCTTCACCGCTTTGCTGATCTCCTCCTTCCAAAACTGTTCAATGGGAGAAGTGCCGACCACCACGGTCACATTTTCTGTGTTCGGCAACACCTGCAGGATGTTCTCGATGGCTGCGAGATAATCTATCCGGACCGGGACAACGGCGTCATTCTTGGAGAGTGCGGAGAATTGAATGCGACGTTCTTCCACCGCCGTGAACACCATGGGGGTGTTGGCAAAGAGCTGTGGTCGGTGACGTTGGACAAAGACGGCCGCGGGCGCACCGATGCATACAATGAGGTCAGGCTGCTGTTCAGCGAAGAGCGCGTTGAGATAAGCGACGAAAGGAACCTCAGGGTCTGCATTCCTGGAACGGGCCGTCACAAGCGAATGGTCAGTGATGTCGAGCTGCCAAGGCGACTGCCGCTGCAGCTCGCCGCGAATGGACCTGGCGTATTCGCTCCAGGGCTTGAAATCCTGACCAAAAGAATGGAGGAGCAATATCCTCTTGCTCTCGGCCGCAGCCGGCTCCAGCACCGCGATCAAAAGAAGAGCGATCGCCGCCAACTCAATTCGGGAAGACCACTTCATCCGAAATCCCTCAACATAGCACCCACAAAAATCCCCGCTTTGGCAGGATGCTAATGTACAAGGGCTAGCTATCATCCGATGTCGGAGGGCGAAATACAGTAAAACCCTCAGGCGTTAACTATATTCGGTACGGAGGCAGCAACTCGATGCAGAAGCCTCCGCTGCAATGACGCAGTAGTTGATGTTAGCCGGCGCGATCGTCACGTCGAAGCAAGTCCTTTTGTGGGACGGAAGGTGAGTGGGCGGCCGCACATGAGCAGCGATAAAAGATCGCGGTAGGAACGGAGATTGCTCACCGCCCACCGGGTCACCGGAGGCGGTCGCCCGCCCCCGGTTCCCACAGAACGTGGCATGCGGCTTTACCGCACCACGCTCTTCGGCAGTTGGTTCACAGTACTGCGAGCGCCTGCAGCTTCCCGTACGGGAGGCGCAGTTTGGGCTGCAGTAACGGTGTCCGCTGTTTGATTTTGTTGAAGGCGTCCCAGGTGAGGCAACCTGCGGTCCAACTGCGGCTACGCAGCATCCTATGCCAGTAACGCTCCACGACCCGATATACCTTCCGCAGCGACCGGATATTTCCGGCAACGCCGTAGTAGGCATAGTGGCCGCGTAGGACAGCGTTGATCTCGCTGACCTGGTCGCTGATCCGATGATGCCGAATTTGCCGCATCAGCTCTTGCAGTGACATGAGGCTGCGCCGTAGCCGAGACTTCTCGGTGCGCATCCCAACCTTGAAGTTGCCCTTCCGGTTGCGCGTGCAATAGAGCATCAGGCCCAGAAAGTAGAACGTTTCTGGGCGGTTTCTGCCACGTTTGCCCGCGTGTCGCTGCGCGAACCGACCAAACTCAACCAACTTGGTCTTGGTCGGCTCTAGAGTGAGACCGAACTTACCCAACCGAAGGCGCAAGGCATCCTGCACGCGCAGAGCGTCCGATCGATATTGGAAACAGATCACAAAGTCATCGATATAGCGCACCAGATGGGCTTCGCCCCGCAACCGGCACTTGACCACGCGCTCGAACCATAGGTCGAGAACTGGGACTGATCCTCTGTTCCGTTTCGCGCTACCATTCCGCACCAATGCGCCCACTCGACAACGGTGCGCCGGCTTGTTTCCGCCGCCCTCGGCCATGCCGATCTGCAAACGACTTCGGTCTATGCCCACGCTCACCAGGCGAGAGCTCGGGGCGCTACGCGTCAACCGGCGAGCCCTTCTGGAGAACTAAAACCCTGCTCCCGTTGCTAATCGACTTTCTCAGCTACTACCGTGCATACGAGCGCACTCCTCGCCATCTTGCTGACGACCGGCATGGACCTCAGGGTCATCAAGTTGCCGCTAATGCTGACCTCGTGCCCAAGTACGGTCGGTGGAAAATTGATCGGATCATCGTATGTAATGGTGATCTTGCCTCCCTCAATCGCGTAGGCGCCGGAGGAAGACCCCTTGATGTACCTGCCACCTCTGCTGAATACATAGTAGCGTGTCAGTTTGCTCAAGGGCGTTGAACACTCTTTGCCATCTGCGTCGACGCATTCAACGCGTTTCACTTTCCAGATACCGACAATTTGCGAACTCAGGTCCTCTGCAGGTGCCGACCGTGGCCACAGCCCAATCAAAGCGACCGCGCCGGTCAAGGCAACGTAGTGCAGGATTGCGGTCATTTGCCCACCTAGTACTGCATTGCCGCGATGAGGTCGGGTCGCGCCGTGTCAGCGTTGCCCGCCAGTGAGACGAGCTTCTCGTAGTAAGATCTAGCGTGCACCCGGTCGGCGACCCATGCGGCGCCCGCAAACGAGCGATAGCGCAGCGAGGTCTCGAGTTCCTTCAACGCCTGCTTAGGCTCTTGCGCTTGCATCAGTGTCAGATCCGAACGGGCACACGCCGCCAACGTGCCCACTCAAGCGGCCGCAACAATCGAAGATCGGGTCTGGGTCAGCTTCGTGAAGGCCTTCTCTGGGAGCCCCAGGTTATTGGCGAGCAATTGGCGCGGGACCTTGGCTATCCAGTCCGAGAGCAAGGCCTCCGAATAGACGCCATTGTCGAGAGCACCAACGATCTCGCAATCCTCCGTCCCGATGTTCTGAACCGAATGTCCGCAACCTCGCGGGATATAGGCGCAGTCGCCCGCCGAAAGCTCAGCTGTGGCCAATCGCTTGTCCGAAGCAAACAGAGTCACCCGTGTCCGGCCTTTCGCGACGTAATGCCATTCGTTCGCGTTCGCATGCCAGTGGGGAGCGTGCACGGAGCCGGGTTTTAGCTTCGTAATAACGGCTGTGAACGTCGTCGATATCGGGTACTCCCGAGCCGATGCGACATGAATGGAGCCTCCCAATGACGCCACACGGGGGTTTTGGGCCATGAGCCGGAAGCGGTGCGTGCGCTTTTGGTCGAGAACTTGGAGGGCGCGGGCTTTGGGGCTGTCACGCGCAATCACTTCACCTTGCTTAATGTAGACTTCGGCTGTCGGGATCTTCGAGGCGATTTCAGTCGGCAGGCCTAGCGCCTGCGAAAGAAGGCCCGGCTCCAATCGGCTCATCCAATCGCTGAGGCCGAACGTCCCATGCTCTCCGTATAGGCCGTCGTCGAAGGCAAGAACTGCATGGCAGGGCTCGGAACCGATCGTCTGAATCGCGTGAGCGTGGCCTTTCGGAAAGTACCAGAGGTCCCCCGGACCGTAGTTGGCGACTTCCGTTTCCCCCTCCGGCTCAACAACGGTAACTTGGCAATGGCCCGCCAAGATGTATGCCCACTCCGCTGAATTGTGCCAATGCATCTCGCGGACGCCACCCGGGTTAAGGTAGAGGTGTGCGCCCGCAATGTCGGTAGCGATCGGCAGACCCTTGGTGGTGATATCGCGGGCCCAACCACCCGACGTTGCCTTAATGGCACCCTTGTCGAGGGAGGCCGTGAACGTTACAGGATCGCCCGTACGACGCGGGATCAGCGGCACATGGTCCGTTGAAGGAGCCACATCGTAGCCGGCGGCATGCCCGTCAACACCGGCGGCTTGCGCGCGAGCTGTCACAAGGGTGCCGGCCGCAACTGCGAGCCCGCCGATGAATGCCCGACGATTTGTGCTGGTCACGTTTGCCTCCTGATCTGACCGAGCTGATGGTCCTGCGAGTTACGGCCGACCCGAAAGACGCGGGCTTGCCGTCGTTACTGCACCGCGAGGGTCGACAGTGAGAACGCGATGGCAAGCTGGCAGATCGGGTACGTAGAGCTGTTTGAGATCGATTTCTCGATTGAGCACAGTGACTTCGGCGTCCTTGAGATCTTTCCCAGTGGCGAGAATTTTGTAATCGTCGCAACGGACGCCTATGATCCATCCGCCCCTGCTGGCAGCAAATTCCGCCCCGCAATCGCTCCCTCCACTGGACATGGCCCGGCATTCCCGGATGGCGGCCGCAATTGCACCGGCAATGTGGCGGTCGACGCCGACGCCCCATGATCCGTCGCGAGCCATTGTCACAACCGTCCAATCCCGCTCCCAGTCCTCCGCGGCCTGCGCGATCGAAACATGGGCCGCACCGCAAACGGCCAGAGCTATGATTGACCAAAACCAGCTGGAACCCACTTTCGCGCCGGCTGTGCGGTGGCCGGCGCCGCGGCCAGCGATGGTCATCAGGAAGGTGGCAATGACTGGTTTGGGTCCATTCACGGCAGGTGGTCCCGGTCCCGATCTCGTGCTTCGGAGCGGCTTTTCCAGCAGGCTGCCGTGACCTGCCCCGGCGGTTAGCCGTGACCAGGGCGTAAATCTTGCTCGACACACAGTGAAAATTGCAGAATGCGTAGCGATGACAGCGCGCTGGCGCACTGGGATGGAAATGGGCACTGAGTCAGGGCCTGCATTTCGGCTTTCGTTGCTTGGCTACTTCGAGCTGAGCGGGCCGAATGGGCCTGTGGATGTAACCAGCAAGAAACTGGCTGCCTTGCTGGCATTTCTGGCCTGCACGGCCCCACAGGCACACAGCCGCGATCAACTCATGACCCTCCTATGGGGGTCCCATTTCGACGCCCAGGCGCGGCAAAACCTGCGCCAGACCCTCACCCGGCTGCGGCGTGTGCTGGGTGACGATGCGCTCATCAGCAAGAGCGAATCGGTCTCCCTCCGTCGGGGACGTCATCGCGTGCGACGTCATGCGATTTGAGGCGCTGCTCGCCGACGGCAGCCGGAGTGCCTTGGGTGACGCTGTCGACCTATACAAGGGCCGTCTGCTGCCCGACTTGACGATCCCGGAGGAGGCCTGGGTCGAGTGGATCGGCCCCCGGCGCCAGCGCCTCGAAGGGTTGGCGCTCGATGCCATGGTAAAGCTCGGCGAGCAGGAGCTCGAGGCTGATAACCACAAGCACGCGCTCGATGTCGCCAACCGAGCGATAGCTCTTAGCAATCTGCGCGAAGACGCACATCGGCTGATGATGCGTTCGCTAGTTGCTGGCGGGCGCCGGGCTGACGCGCTGAAGCATTACGACGATCTCGCCGCGCTTCTGAAGCGTGAACTCACCGTAGAGCCGGATCCGAGCACAAAGGCGCTCGCCGCGGAGCTGCGCAAATCTCACGCGACGCGGTTGGGATCTGAGGTCAACTCCGGTCGGTCATCAGAGGCCAGTATTGCAGCACAGACCAGTGAGGTCCTGCTGCCCCTTCCCGACCGGCCCTCGATCGCCGTGCTGCCGTTCGACAACATGAGCGGCGATCCAGAGCAGGAGTATTTCGCCGACGGCATGGTCGACGACATCCTCTCGGCCCTGTCGCACGTGCGCTGGCTGTTCGTGATCGCTCGCCAGTCGAGCTTCATCCTACAAGGGCAAGGCCGTCGACGTGAAGCAGATCGGTCGCGAGCTCGGCGTGCGCTACGTGGTCGAGGGCAGCGTGCGCAAAGCCGGCAATCGGGTGCGCATCGTTGCCCAGCTGATCGAGACGGAGACTGGTGCCCACATATGGGCGGACCGCTACGAGCGCGACCTGAGCGACATCTTTGCTTTGCAGGACGACGATCACCGAGCGGCTCGTCAGCGCTGTGGAGCCGAATATCCAGGCCGTCGAGATCAGGAGGGCGCGTGACAAGACGACCAGCAGCCTAACCGCCTATGACCTCTACCTGCGCGCCCTGCCCGATTATTTCGGCCAGACCGAGGCCCACTACCAGCGCGCCCTTGTGACGTTGCGCAAGGCGATCGAGGCGGACCCTGAATATGCGGAAGCCCTGGGCACCCTCACAGATTGCGTCGCCAATCGCACGATGCAGGGCTGGCATGAGAGCTGGACTCGCGGCGTGCAGGAAGCCTGCGAGCTTGCCAGCCGCGCGCTGATTGCGGGACCGGACAACAGCACCTGTCTTGCGAGTGCGGCGTATATCTACGCCGTTCTGGCGAACCGATTTGACGGAGGCGCTCGATCTGGTCAATCGGGCGCTCATCCTGCATCCGAATTCCGTGCTGGTGCGCAATCGGGTCGCCGCGGTCTTCGTCGTCTGCGGCGAAACCGACAAGACGATTGCCGAATGCGAGGCGGCGCGCCGCATGAACCCGCTCGACACCAAGAAAGCCGCCACCTTCACTTATAACGTCCTCTCGGCCGCGTTCTATTTTGCGCACCGCTTCGAGGAGAGCATCGACGCGGGCAGGCGTGCGTTGGCATTCACGGCGACGACCAATGTGGCTCGGAAGTACGTCGCCGCATCCCTCGCCCAACTCGGCCGCATAGATGACGCGCAGGCCGAGATCGCCGAGCTCATCAGGTATCAGCCCAGTGCTTCAATCGCACTCTTCCGCCAGCAACCTTTTCGTCACGACTGGATGCATGAGCTGCACCTCGAAGGCCTGCGGAGGGCGGGGTTGCGGGAATAGTTACTAGGGTGAAATACTCGTTCGCCCATAGCGACGCGAGCCGCATCTACAAGCAATGGCGCCCACGGCCCCAAGATGTAGCTGGCGACGTAGCGATCGTATCGTTCGGCCGCGGTGGTGCTGAGGTGCCATGCTTCGTGCTGGTCCATCTCAAGTCCCGTTTCTGGGTGAGATCGCAATGTCGCCAGACGTCCAACCGACCGCTCGCGGTCAATATGGACTACTTGGTCGTCTCGTCTCTTGACTTAAGAACAGACGCCCAGCGAGCGACCTCGCTCGTTACTAGCTCCTGCAGCGCCGCGGGTGTGCGCTCGACTTTCTCCGGGATACGCGCGCCTAGCTCGATGAGACGCTTGCGTGTGCCCGCATCATCGAGCGCCCTCTCCAGTGCTGCGTTCAGCATTGTCTGGATATCTTTCGGTAGATTCCGCGGGCCGAAGAGCGCATTCCATGTCATCGGCTGGAACTGAGGTAGCCCCGCCTCTTTGGTCGTGGGTACGTCCTTGATCACTTCGGCGCGGTCTGGACCGGTGACCGCGAGTGCTTTGACCGTGCCAGCTTGCACTTGCGAAGCAACGGCGACGAGGATCGTGCAACCAAAATCAACTTGGCCGGCGACGAGATCGTTGATCGCGGGCGCCCCGCCGCGATAAGCGACGCGCGCTGTCTTCGTGCCCATGAGGTGCTGTAGCAGCGTGCAGGCGGTATGCGTTTCCGACCCAACGCCCGCGTGGGCTTCGTTCACTTTTTCTTGGTTTCTCCGTACATACTCGACGAACTCCGTCAGCGTGCTGCCTGGGAAATCTCTCCTCGTCACGATCACAAATGGCATTGCGGCTGTTAGTCCGATCGGACTGAAATCCTTCACCGGATCATACTTGAGATTGGGGTACTGGCTCGGTGCCGCGCCGTGCGTTCCCATGGTACCGGCGATCAGAGTGTAACCGTCCGGAACGGCCTGTGCCGCGCGCCTGCTTGCCGTGGTCCCGCCAGCGCCAGTGTCGTTTTCAATGATGATTGATTGACCAAGCGTCTTAGCCATGTGCTCACCGACAAGGCGCGCGATAATATCTGTCGTGCCCCCAGCTGCGAACGGCACGATCAATACGATATTGCGCTCCGGGAACGCGGCAACTGCCGGCGGCCTACCAATCGATACAGCTGCGATGAGTGAGACGACGCTGACCGCCAATGGTCTGGGGAAGAATGTTTTCAGCCACAGAACGCTACACCACATGACGCAATCCCTTGTGCTCGACCGCTGCGCCTGAGGTACCGAACGCAGCCAGTTCATTTCCCAGTCCACCCAAGTTTGCGCGATATTCGCTGCGCCGTTTGCGTGACGGCCTGGATTTGATGTCGCGGTGGCGATGCAGGAATGTATTGGATGGAGCCGCCAATGGAGATTGCACCCGCATATTCGCCGACGTGATTGAAGATAGGCGCTGCCACGCCGTTGACGCCCGGCAATGTCTCATTGGCAGCGGTAGCCCAGCCACGCGACCTGACCTGCGCCACTGCGCGCTCAAGGGCACTCGGCGAGCGGATCGTGTGTGACGTCAAGGCTTTCAGTCCCCTTGCCAGGCATTGCTCTATGAGACCTGTAGGACCGAAGGCCAGCGCAACTTTACCGTGCGCGCTCGCGTGGAATTCAAGCTCCGTACCCGGCTGAGTACCGAAGTTTACGGTTGCAGGACCCTGCACGACCTCGAGAATAACCACCGTGTTCTCGGCCACCGCCGACAACGTAGCGGGCTGCCCGGTTTCGTCGCGCAGGCGCGTCAGCTCCGGGCGGGCCACTGTAAGAACGCCGAAGCGCTCTCGGAGGCGCTCACCGAGAATGAACAGCTTAATGCCGGCAGCGTACCGCTTGGCCGAAGTCTTGATGCACGAAGCCGTGCCGCGCGAGCGTGCGCAGGTGGCGATAAACGGTCGCTTTTGACGAATCAAATTCGCGCGCGAGTTCCGACACGCCGATCGGGTCTCCCGAACTTGCCAATTGTTCGAGCAGCCGCAACGCGAGGTCGAGCGTCTCAGTCGACGCGGCTCCCTCGGGGACCGTTCGCCGCCTTGCAGATCTCCCCGCGATTTTCAAACTGTGTTTCATTATTCGAAACAATGTTTTGACAACGATAGCCGACGCTATCGCGCCGTGTCAACGGCCGCAAGAGCGTTTCGGAAAGAGGGGCAACTGCAGTTCAATCATGCAGCGAAGACGTTTCGGAACGAGACCAGCGCTACGAGGCACGCGGGTTATGGGCTCGTCTATGACGATCGACGCAGGAAATGTGGCCCGAAGGCACTACGGTGAATTTGGGTCATCTACGGACGGAGAAGAGGCCCGGCCGACACGGCTACCACGCGTCCGGTCAACCCCCAGGTGCGGACCCGCCCTGGCGCTCCGGCCCAACCTTCGGGTGTGTGCCAGTTTGAGACGTCCCACGGCAGAGGAAATGTGCCCCGGCAAATTCTATCGCGCGCCGCCGTCACCGATGATCGAATAGGGTGCCCAGAAAAGCGGATGGGCGTACGTATAGACCGTATTGCGCCCGGCCCATCGATCAAGCCCAGCATCGCCTCACGTAGCGCCTCAGCACGCGCAAGTTTCGGGTTAGCGGCCTGCCGCCTGAAGATGTCGGTGGTCAGCGCCGTCGCAGCGTCAGACATCACGGGCCAGTTGGTCACCAGCAGCGCACGAGTGCCGGCGTAGAAGAAGGCCCGACGCAGGCCGGAGACGGCTTCGGCGCCGGCTTCGGCACCGGTCGCGGTGTTGCAGGCGGAGAGGACAACCCAATCAGCGTCGAGCTTAAGGGCCAGTACCTCTTCCATGGTCAGCAGCCCATCGCCGTCCACGTTGGCTACGCTGGGCGCGCTTAAGGCGAGCGCCGGCTGGGTGAGACCATTCAAATCTCCGGGTGTCAACCCATGCGTGGCGAAGGCGATGATGCGGAAGCGCGAAAGGTCGGTCTCCTTCACCACGCGTTCGTTCGCGTCCTTACCGAGATGGAGCGCCTTTGCGGGGTCGACGTGTAGTGAAAGCGCAATGGACTTGAGTTCATCGGCAGTGTCGGGCAGCCGCGGCAAGCGCGAGAGATCGGCACTGTCGATTTGCCTCGTCTCAACCGCAGCGCGATGGCGAAGCGGCAAGTCTCGGTCAGGCAGGGAGGTAACTTCTATTAGCGGTCCGCGGGGTTGCTGCCTTTCTGCCTCGGCCACCTGTTCAGCGCTGAAAAAGGGATCGCCAAAGCCAACCAACGGTTCACGTTTGGCCGAGCCCGGGGGCAGTTGGCGCAACGTTCGTAAGGCTGCCGCTGAGGGCACCATGGTTACGGCGTGCGTGCGGGCCAACCACGGCACCACACGATATTGGGCAAACCACGGGTCCTTACGTTCCGCCACTGCAGTCGGCGCAGTTGGTAGGAGCGACAGCGGTAGCAGGCCCAGAGCCCCGTTGGTGACCACGATCAAGCTGTTGGCCTGTTTCCAAACTGCCTCGACTGGCTCGAGCAAGAGGCGGTAGAGGTCATAGGCCAATGCCAGATCGAATTGGGGAATGTCGTAGACCGTTCTAACGGCACGGGGTTCCAGTGCTTCACGCAACTTACGGACCTTGCTTTCTAGCTCGCCGGACGTCGCGCCAATCGGCGCAAACGCAACAGGGCCCTGCTTCGGTACGACCCACACGAAGCTCCTATCGCGGCCGAAATAGAAGGATACGAAGGCTTCGTCCGGACGCAACGTGTCCCTGATCTGCTCCACTGTGGGGGCTTTCGGATGGATCAGGTCGGCATAACTTGGGAAGCGGCGCGTAATCTCTGCCCCAGCCTTGCTGCGGTCGGCGCGGGCCTTTTCGATTGTGGCATTGATGGCCTTCACCCCATTCTCATCGCGTTCGCTGGACGGTAGCGCTAGCGCATTGTTGATTACTCCGAGCTGCGCATTGATCTGCTTGGTCAGATCCTGTTCGGTGCGAATGAACTCCGCTAGTGCCGGATCTCTTGCGACCATACGCGCGCTCGATGCCGAGAGTGCCTGCTGCACAAATTGGCCACGGATGGCATCGGCGAGTTGGAAGGTCGCGGCGGCTACCTCAGTAGCAGCGCCGGCCGCCGGCGTATTTGCCATCTGTCCTATGTAAGCCTCGGCGATATTCTGCCAAACAGCGATCCGCTCGTGCGCCTCGAACTGCTGATCAGTCATATCGCCGATCTAGTCTGGCCGTCGCGAGACTTGGTGAACGCGTTGCGCCTCAGGGCCAACACATCAAGTATCGAGCGCGGCCACCTTGACTACCTGATCGATACGACCGACGCGCTCAGTGATCAGCTGGACGCATTTGGTGATGAGGTCAGGGAACTGCGCAGGTCGGTGCCGGACGAAATACCACGGTTCTGACGCTGACCAGTCGGCAACGTGTACGCTGATGAGCGGTACCAGGCCATCAGCAATCCCCGACCCCGCGACGAGACACTAGCTCGTGAGCAATTGGATCAGGACCACTCCGCCCGCCCCGACAGCGGCTACTAGAAAGGCAACTTCAAGCCAGCGGGCGGCATCCAGAAATCTCTTCGTGTCCACATCGCGGCCAAGCCCGAACTGGATCCAGAGGCGCGCAAATAGCGCCCCCAGCGCAAAGCCCATCCACCATCGAATGGTGGCTCCAAGGTGCAGCACGAGCATCGTTCTTAGATGCGCAGGGATTGTAAGCGCCACAAGGTCTCAGGCGATATAAGCACTCGACTACCGCCGCATCGACACCGGGAAACCACCAGTCTGGCCTATGAGGTAAGATCCAGGAGCGCTTTGCATTTGCGCGAGCCTTGATCTCCTCGCCCGCGACCTCGCAGTGGGCTTCGGTTTCGTAGCTTAGGTACGCAATAGGGTGGTCGGAGCTCGAGAGTGTTAGTAGCAGAAGCCAGGATTTCATGGCCGGAACCTAGCGGCCGGCTTCGGTCTCAGATGGGCGAGGGAAGTCCATCTACAAATTGAGATGGAGAGTGGGACGCCGACGTTGCAATAGACCCAGAATCGTGGTCACGAGCACGTCAGGATTAGCTGGTTTCGGCGCATGCACCGCGTCGCTGCAGGCTCCATCAAGTTTGCCGTATCCGCTGTGGAGCACGTACGGGATGTTTCGCTCTTTGAGCCGTTTGCAAAGCTGCGAACTCTCGCCATCAGTGAGCGCGTGATCCAGGAAGACGGCCGAGGGAACTTCGGCTTCTATTGCAATGAGCGCATCGGCAAGCGACCGCGCCGTCAATACCCGTGCGCCTGCATTTGTGAACGCATCTGCAATGCGGAGTGCGATCAAGGGCTCATCCTCGCAAATGAGGATTGAGCAACCAGCCAAGCTGGTGTTGTTCATGTTGGTGTCCCGTAGCGCGGCAAAGCGCAAAACTGCCAGAGGCAGGGGCGACCTCGTTATGGGCCGCACGGTGTCCCGAGCCGTCGATCAATCCTCAGCGCGCAACAAGCGTGATGATCGACTGCTGAAGGCCCTGGTCGCGTAGCTAGGACGGGCAGGGTGTTGCGAGGGATGCCGTTACCCTACACCCTATTGGTCGGCCCTGTCCGAACCTTGTGCACCGAGACACGATGAATTGAGAACGAGGTAGCTGCGTTAGGTTTGGGTTTCAGTGCCGATAGCGCGACCGACTGCGACAGTAAGAAGTAGTCCACCAGTTTGGTCCATGACCTCAATTTGCTGGTCCAAGCTTCCAGCCTTTCCAGTCAGGACCGCGTTACTCAAAAGCTGCCGAGCGCTTTCAACTGCTTCCTCGCGAACTTCTTCCATGGTCGCAAACTCTTGGCTTGCACCATCGTCGGGTAGGAGCGACCCACCGTCCCGGACGCGGAAATAATACTGTGGCATCGATCACGTCCTTACAGCACGAATGGTGGGCAAGAACGTACTGGAGCGCAATAAGTATCTTGGTCAGAAATGGTGCGCGCGAGGCCCGATGTCTTGGAGCGACAAGCCGGACCGCTGATCGTCGAGGCGCCTTCCAGTGGATACTGGGATGGCTGAGGTGGGAGGGCCTTTATCTCTTCGAGGCGGATGTTAAGGATTCGAAAGAATTTGCCCGCTGGTGGGGCGCGCCTCCGGCCTTAATGAGGCAACGGTAGAAGTTGGCGGTGTACTAAATTGATCGGTGGGTATAGGGTCACCCTGATACGCAGCACCAAGCCCGTCTTCGCTACGCGCGCCTGGCCTCAAACTTAGCTGATCATCACGCTTGCTGCGCCCCCTTTGGGGATTGATCGACGGCTCAGGTCATCTCGGCCAATATCAAATAGGCCGTCCACCTTGGCAGTTCGCGCTAGCCGCGCCAAGAGGTGGCCCCGTGTCATCGAACCACATTTTGTCACGGCTTTCGCCAGCCGACTTGGGTTTGCTGGAGCCTCACCTGGAGCCGGTTGATCTACCAGTCCATCGCCCCCTGGAGGGCCGCAATAAACGCATCGATTATGTGTATTTCATTGAGGCGGGATTTGCCTCCGTGGTCGCCAACGGGTCTAGCAAGCCCAGCATCGAGGTTGGCATCATTGGTCGCGAAGGCATGACCGGATTGGCGATTGTGATGGGACAGCAGCGAGCGCCACACGATACTTACATCCAGGCTGCAGGCACAGGACAGCGGATAAGAGCAGGTAAGCTGCGTGAGGCCGACGAGGGCAGCAATACACTTCACCGCGCGATGCTGCGCTACGCGCATGCCTTCCTGCTGCAGACCACCACAACGGCCCTGGCCAATGGGCGGAGCAAAATCGAGGAGCGGTTGGCGCGTTGGCTGCTGATGGCGGATGACCGCATCGACGGTGACCGGTTGGGGCTCACGCACGAATTTCTATCTTTAATGTTGGGCGTGCGCCGATCTGGGGTCACGACCGCCCTGCAGGCGCTGGAGCGAAAGGGTCTTATTTCCAGGAAGAGGGGAAACATCCACATCCTCGATCGTAAAGGATTGGAGAAGCAGGCAAACGGCACCTATGTGCCATCCCAGATTTAGTGATCTGACAACCAACCGGGAGCCAATGCCAACAGCCGGAGCCAACCCGCTTCCTTGTCGCTCGCCGGAGAAGCACGACCGCTTCTGTCTTCCGGTCTCGCGCGCGCAGGCGCGAGGACAGGGGCCGGCACGTGCGGGCGGCCCTGGAGATGGCCCACAAGGGAGGCGAGCGACCGCTCGATCAGCAGCAGGGCTGACGATATCGTGCTGAAATGATAAGGCGGTCTTGCTTTTCTCAAGGCCGCTGCAATACGCGATGCAACGTGCTCAATGCGGGAGAGCGAGACAATGGACACACTGAATAAGTTTGATATCTCAGGGCTGGTCACGCATGACAAGTACGACGTGGAACATTGGCGGGTGTATTTTCAAGGCCAGCTAACGGTGCCGAAGTTCACAAATCGGGTCGCCGCAATGGGCTACCTGTCCTCACTCAGGGCAGGCAACAGGAAGCCCGTGTTTGCTCAGGCGTACGAGGGGAAGGAAGTGAGGTGAGGTGCCGGGGAGGTAGTCTTGGCAGGCAGCCTCCCGGCGCACGATCTCTTATCACTGCGCTGTCGCATGAAGCCCGCGAATGGCAAGCCGCAGAGGTTCAAGGTGATCCACTTGTCAAAGATGGTGGGGGGACTGGTCTCCCACAGGAAACCGCCATTACGCGGCCCACGAGAAAGGAGGAAATCGTCGATAAAGCGACAGCACCCGGATTCACCTCTGTCCTGAGCGATAGACCCCACCCGATGGAACGAAAAATCAGACGAGTACCGCCGAATTGGAAGCACCCAGCAGGAAGACCTCCTTCCAATCCGCGTCTTTTGCAGCCCATGTATGACCTGCAATTCGACGACGCCTTCGCGGATTGGCTGGCAGATTTTGACCGCATCCGGGCCGGCGATCGTGAATTGTACCCGCGCGGCTTGGCTGATTGGTTGAATGATTGGGGGCGGCCTCCCGATCCTGCTTATTATCGCCCATGGAAAGGCGACGAAGCGACTTGGTATCAGGTATGGGAGACCGAAAGCGGAGACGGGGAGGGTACGCCCATCACACCCCCGTTTGCCACTAGAGAGGAACTGGTCGAGTACCTCGTGAATCACGGTGACTTCTCGCCGGATGGGCCCGACTGAAGGCGCGCCTCGGCAAAGGGCCGCAGCCGCCGGGCGAACGTGGTGCCCCCCGCATGATCCGTCCCAATACGCGCGCGCCCGCGCGAGGCGCAATCGACTCCGATCGGGTCCCAATGCGACCTCGAGGCTCGTCCAATCCGACCTCGAGCTCGGCCAATGATTTCCCGGTCGATCGGCGCTCAAGTGGGAGAGTCAAGCTGTCGCATGTATCACTCTTCATGCGCCACTTGCGAAGCGCCCGATTTCTCGCCACTTCTGGTGGATCATTATTCTGGATCGAGTGGACGAGGGCACAATGCGCCGAATTGGGTACGCACGCTGCAGCTCACAGGGTCAGAACCTCGATCGTCAGATCGCCGCCTTGCGCGCCGAGCGCTGCGACGTGATCTTTCGCGAGAAGGTCAGCGGCAAGAGCTTGCGCAATCGCCCCGAGCTCGAGAAGGCGATCGACGAGCCGGCACCGGTGACACGCTGATCGTCGCCGAATGGGACCGCGCCACCAGAAGCATGCTCGACGGTGTACAACTGATTGAGCGCATCAACACCCGCGGCGCGCTGATCAAGGTGTTGGACAAGCCGCACCTCGACCTCACCACGCCGCTGGGTCGCGGCTTCATCGCCTTCTTGTCAGCCATGGCCGAAGATGAACGGCAGCGCATCCTCGCCCGATGCAACGCCGGCCGGGAAATTGCCATCAAGAACGGTGTGCGGTTCGGCCCAAAGCCGAAGCTCACCAATCATCAGCGAGCCGAAGCCCTCAAGCGCCTGGCCGCCGGCGAGAGTTGCCGGGCGATCGCCAAGACAATGGCCGTGCACCACGGCACAATCGCCAGGTTGGCGGCGTAGCGCGCCGAGCTCCGGGGCAAGGCTCCGGGCCTGCCACCACGGCCTGATTGGGCCGGCTTCGGCCCCGATCGGGGGACCGTTGCACACGCGCTTGTAAGGGGACGGAATGCCAGCCCCGTTCGATCGCAAGATCAGAACGGGACGGGGCGCATTAATGGCGTCAGTCTCTAGTGCTCGGTTGTTTCTTTCGTGGCTGGTGCCCGGGCGCATACTCTGACGCCCCAGGGTATTTCGGATTGTTGTACCTATGCATTTGCTGACCAGGGGCGTACTTCTTCGCTTCGCCTGGCTTCTTTGCCCTATGCCCGGGCGCGTACTCTGACTGACCCGGCCCTGAGGGCGGAGTCCTGGTCTGGGCGAGTGCAACCACCGGCACACCAATCGCGAGCGCGGCTGCAACGCCTATGAACCACCCGTGTCTCATACATGTACTCCAATCGTTGACACTGCTTGGAGGCCAACGCCGGCTTGCTGGAAAGGTTCGATCGGGGCCTCGCGCCCGCGCGCGTAGGGCGACGGAATGTGCGGGGAGGCAGCCCGGAACGTGTCGCCCGTTTGCTAGTCGGTCTGCCAACAGCAAAGGAGCAACTTTCATGAAGATTGCGATCGCCGCGCTTCTGCTCGCTTTAGGCGCGGACGTCGCCATGGCTCAGACCAGCACCAGCCCACCAACCTCACGAGCTCCGGGGGCGACCGAGACCCCGGCGACCGGACCGGCTACTGGAACATCGCCGCCACGCGTGCAGGGCAACGTGCCTCCGGCAACTCCGGGCGGTGCGGGTGCTCCGCAGACAAGCCGACCAGATCCGGCGGCGCCGAGGACTCCGCCGAGCCCTGACAAGCAGCCGCCGGCGCCCCGTTGAGGTTCGGCGGCAGCATAACGACCATTCCTGCCCGCTATAGCTTCACCTACGTCAAGGACGGTGAAAGCTGGCTGATCGCAGATCATCACTCCTCAGCCGTGCACCATGCCACGATCGCCAGGCTGGCGGGCTAATTCCGGGCACCATGACGCGGACCACGCCAGCGGGCACCGCCGCAGCTCGTCTGCCTCGCCGGCAACGTTGGCCTTGGTCGAAATGGTGTAATAATGATGCTGTTGACCGTCTCGCAAATTGGGAGGTGCAAATCTTGATGCAGATAACGGCAATGGGAATGGCCGCTGCGTTGCTATTCGCAATCGCAATGGGGTCAGCTTATGCGCAAAACAAGTCTAAGGGCACCGATATCAGCCCATGGACCGTCACGCATGGCGACCACGCAAGATTCCAGAAAAAGCCCGGTGCGCTGAAGGCTAAGAACCCCAAAGCAAAAGTCAGCGGCGAAGTTTTCTTCAAGCCTCCTCCTGCTGGGACGAAGTGACTTCGGCCCTCGCAACCTGACGGGTAGGTCGCCCGGTGCACCACGGCCCGCCGGCATATGACCGAGGGCAAGCTCAAAGCGCGCGAGGTCGCCAAGATGTATGGCGTGTCGGAGCGGTCGCTCTGGCGAAATTTACGGTGGGCCGCCGAGCTCGAGGAGGTGCGAGCCGGTTAGGCTTGGGGGCCTGATTGGACGAGCTCGAGGGCCGATCGGGCTGGGCCTCGCGCGGGCGCGCACGTATTGCGGACGGAACTCGGCTCGCGGGCGCGTATGGGAGGACGCAGCGGCCTGAACTCAGTCATCGAACCCTTCCTCCCTTCGAGCAGCCGAGACGTTTGTAAATCGTCACGCTTCGATCTCTCCCCGCTGGCGTAGGGCGATGATGAGCCCAAACGCTGCAAGCGAGGCCCACAGCTTGCCGACGATCAGGCCCTCGATATAGGCGAGGTTGCCGAAGGCAGCAACAGGAACACAACGCTGTCTACGATGGCGCCAACGAGGCCCGAGGCCAGCACGGCGAGCGCAAGGCGCCTCTCACGCAATGGCGTATAAACACCCATGTCTGCCAGTTCCGACAGCAGGAAGGAGGCAGTTGACGCAAGAACCAGGGCCGGCGGCGCCACGATCGCCGACAGAGCGGCGCCCGCAAGAATAGCGGTGATGGTCCAGTCACGACCGAGGTGGCGCTGCACGAAATCGCGCAGGACGAGCGCAAGCCCGATCACAAGCACGCCGCTCGGCGCGAGCAGTCCGAAGCCAACCGGGACAAGGCAAGGGCCGTCGGGGACGCACGTGGTCCCGAGGTTGCTAATCAGCCAGTTCGCCAGAGGGATGCAGGTGAGATAGGCGCTCACTACGAGGAATCGACTAACTCCGTGAAAAACAGCAACCGGTCGGCGACAAGGCCTGTTGTGCCGGCGTCGGGCTGAAACCACAGCCGGATTTAGGGCTAGCGGCGATGCCGTGACGATTTCAACGAGGTGGGCCGGCACGTGAGATTGAAAGGGAACCGCGTCCCACTTTACCCGCACACAATCCCGCAAGGTTACTCGCCCGATGCAGATGTCACCTGCCCAAGTAACGGTGCCTTCATCGCCTTGCTTTTGTTCGCTAGGTAAATCGATGGGGCCGACGTAGCGAACGCGATCCCCCTTTTTCAACACCACCATCGATTGCGGGCTCCTGAAACCCCTGCCGTCGACCATGCTTTCCAGCAGCCGCTATCCCAGAAGCTACGGGCTTGCGAAGCTCGGGCGCGGTGCGCTGGTCCGTACCCGCGCCGAGTCTTCTACTGTAAGGGCTGGAGCGACGACATACCACACCCTGGCCCGGAGCAGACTTTTACCAGCGGGTTTACGTCCCTCGATCAGCATGGGTTCCGTATAACGCTGCCTGCCTTCATGCCGATCATCGGGCCCTACGGATCCGGTAAGAGCGTCTTGCTCCGGCAGCTCCTCATCAACCCGTGGCGCCTGCATGGTTGGAAGTTCCTGCTCACCAGTTTCGAGGAAAAGGTCAAGCCGCAATTCTTGCGAGACCTGCGCCGGCACCTGATCGGCCGCCCCATGGTCGACGTGCGAGGCAACATCCTTTGGTCAGACGCAGAGATCGCCCACGCCGACGAGGAAATTCGGCAGGCCGCGGTGTTCCTGCGCCGCAAGCGCGGCACGGTGCTGGATCTGCCCAGGCTGCGCGATCGTCTCGAGTTCGCCGTTAGGGTGCATGAGGTCAAGGTGGTTGCGATCGATCCGGTCAACGAGGTCGACCACGTGATCCCCAAAGGCGAAAGCAGAACCGACTACATGGGCCACTTCATCATGGAGTTGAAGGCCTTAGCCGACGACTATGGTTTCCTGGTCATCGCTTGCGCGCACCCGCCAAAGGACAGTACGGAAAAGCGGCTCGGCAAGGGCAAGCTCCTGAACGATGGCGAGGACTTCGAGGCACTGGGGCGGCAAGGCCGATATCGGTCTCTGCGTCTGGCGCAATTTCGAGGGCCCGACCTAACTGCACGGCGACAAGCTGAAGGACCATGAAACCATGGGTTCGCCGTTCCTTGCCGAGATGCGGCTCGATCCAACCATGAACCAGTTCCACATCACCCGCATGGATTACGGGACGACGATGAGAGCTGATGCGCTTAACCGATGGGAGCAGCCGATGAGTAACACCCTGCATCTTCGCGCCACGAGGAGTGAACCTATGAGTAGCAACGGCAAACAGCGCGGTGAGCCTATGAGCAAACCACTCGTTGATCCGAAGAAGCCGAACATCCCGCT
Source organism: uncultured Alphaproteobacteria bacterium (assembly GCA_963770295.1). Taxonomy (GTDB): domain Bacteria; phylum Pseudomonadota; class Alphaproteobacteria; order Rhizobiales; family Hyphomicrobiaceae; genus AWTP1-13. Next base: position 91,787 of record CAVYPA010000007.1, on the reverse strand, counting down.
AGGGCAGGTGTTCGAGCGCGTGAACAGGGATGGCCGCCGCTACCTCACCGGCTCATTCGGCGGGGGCGGGGTTGCAGAGCTCCTGATCATCAACACCGGCAAGGAAAGCCGCGGCGAGCCTGTTTGGCAGGTTTACCTCGGCGAAGCTTTCCACCTCGAGCAGGCGGCGGCGTTGGCACGTGACATTGAAGAAGAGGGGAGCGCGCGATGAGAAGCGATGACAACATCGCCGGGGAGATTGCGCAGCGGGCCTCCGTCCAAACTGTCACGAGTTCACCGTCCTCTCCACAACCATAGAACCGCGAAGGCACCTACAGCCGCCAGGATGAAGTGCATGAGCGGCGACGGTAGCAGACCGAGGATGACGCTGATGTGGAAGCCGATGAATGCACCCGCGATTCCCACCAGCGCCGCGGTGATGTCGCTCCGAGTTGTTGTTCCGAGACGGGCTAGCCAGCTCCGGGCATAGCGATTGAAGGCGAGACCCGCGACGATGCCGATCACGAGAATAATCAGGAAATTTGCGAGCGCCGTGCTGCCGATCGCCATATGACCCTCCAAATATCAGGACTGTCGTGCAAAAACTCAATTGAATACCTCATCGGTCGCCGAAGTCGGTGACGAAGCTTTCGAAGTGAAAGCGTCGGTGACAGCGTCGAATCGATAGGAAGGATATCACCATGGCAGACCGCGACATGAGCGGCTCGCTCTCGAAAAACCTCCGCAAGGAAAAGCCGTCGCACGCCGACTACGCCGGCTCGATCGTCATCGAGGGCCGCAAGTATTGGCTCAACGGCTGGGTCAAGGACGGCGAGAAGGGCAAATTCCTCAGCTTATCGGCGAAGCCGGCGGAGGAGCCCAGGCCCAAGCCGACGGCAGGTAGGTTCGACACGCCGATCGACGGGGAAATACCCTTCGAGCCGGAGTTCCGATGAACCACCCCGGGCGACGACACCTGCTGGGTGCCGTTTTCCCGGGCAGCCTGGAGTCGCCCAGGGCAGGCGCGAATTTTTTGGTAGCTAGCGGCCCTCAAATTTTCGGCCGTCCTTGACTCGATTTGAGGGCCTACGCTGCATGAGAGGCTCGAGTCGATACAACTCGGCGGCGGGCATTACTTGTCGAGCTTGTCGAGCCAGCTGTCGTATTTCGCTGCGTAGTCAGCTGGCCAATTGGGTGGCGGACTGGGGTGCCACCAGCAGTAGAGACCAGAGCTGCAAATGTGAACGCGCATGACCTCCCGCGGCTCGGGGCGCTTGCCGCCGACTTGCCAGCAGTTCTCGGCCCCGGCAATGTCGCAGATCGTGTAGCGCTGGGGTTGCGGTTGCGGCATTGGCAGCTTGCGCGGCGGCAACGTCCAGACCATCCAGCCGATCTCTGCTCCGGCTACGGCCCAACGGGCTCAGGTGCTCGCTCGAACTTTCGCATAATTAGCAACGACCGGCGAAAGTGAGGGAGGCGCTGGGTTCGGACATAGCTAGGCGCAAACAACTCGAATGCGGTGGCTCTTAGTAAATTGTCCAGATCCAAATCAAGCCACAGGCAGCAAGGAAAGCTACTGCCACGCAAAGCGCATTGATTGGATCCACTGTGACAAACAGAGTGCGATAGTTCTCACGAGGCATTTTCGTCGCGTCTCTGCAAAAAACGATATCCTAATATCTGGAGTCACTACAGGTGCAAGCATTAGACACTCCTACTGCTGCAGTTTTTGTGTGCGCTTTCGCGCAAAGTTTCCGATGGACACCCTCTCACTGAGGGATAGGCTTGAGGTATCTGACGACCCTACGCACAGCGTCAGCTACTTGGCCTCGGCGCTCCGGGAAAAACTTTCCCGCCGGGGCCTTTTCATGGATCCACTGCAGCGCGTTTTGGTGACCCTTTTGACTGTCGACAGGTCTTTCGTGACTCGACCGGGATTGACGCGCATTTAAGTCCGGTTTGTGGTCCGGTTTCGAGCACGTTCAATCGGGCCAGCGACTTCCGAGTTGGGTCAAAACGGCTGTCGAGCACACGAGAATCTTCAGGTCATTCTTTTGGTCTGCTTAACCTCCAGGATCGTAAGCAGGCGGAAGGAGCGGTGCGTTACCGGGATAGCCTCAGGGCTCTATTCTTAAATATATTTCGGTCGAATAGGCTACGGCCAATACCTGCAAAGTCATAAAAGCACCGTATACTGGCCTTCTTCTTTTGTGCGTCGACTCAGCTCCAGATAGCAATGCGAGGGAAAAATGGACCTTCAGGAACATGCATTTGCCGTGCCGGCGACGCTGGCGATGACCGAAAGCGCAACAAGGGCGGACAGGACGGTCTTCATGATCATTCTCCTCTTACTGAGCTGATCGGCTGCGGCTTCTGTGTTCGCCGACCAATCAGAAGTGATTGCGGTCAACCCGCTCGTAGAACTCCTTGGCATCCATCGCGACGGCACCGCCGGCGACGCCGGCGATCACTGAAAGCGCAACGAGGGCGGACAGGACGGTCTTCATGGCATCTCTCCTCTGATCTCGATCCCCGCTGCAGTGCGGGTGTGAGCGTGTTGTCCCATAAGGTGGCTCGGGCCGCTGTTACCTAGGGAACACCCAGCGAGCATCAGACTAAATCCGCAACTGAAGTCCCGTTCTGTCGATGGTAATGGCAGAGGCTCATCGCCGTGACGTCCCCCGGCGCTCACACCAAGCCAGAGTGCGCCAATACATTGTGGTTGCGTCTGTTGCCCCATAGCAACGTAGGCCATGCTGCCTTAGAGCGCTCTCGAAGCACCAAACTGTGGGGTGGTGACGCTGGCTGTCGCATTCTGGCTGCATCTAGAGCGTGAGTTTCAAAACTCTTTTGCCAGACGGTTTGTGTACTGAACACCTCTGAAACGGCTAGGCTTTGCGGCTGCGGACCGGCATGGGTGGATGAGGTGATGGTGATCCAGATGTTGCGGCCGACCATGGGGACGGGCACGCCGGCACCCGGCGTCCAGGGGGCGATTGACACGGCGCCGTTGGCGAGCGTGCCGGTGCCGAGCACTCGGAGATGCTTTGATACAGTGACGTTGGCCAAATTTCTGTTCCTTTGACCTGGCTAAGAGTTGCGAATGCGGATATTCACGCTGTGGATGCTGGTGATAATCGGCCTGGTGATATCGCTGGTGCCGCCATTCGAGGCTCGCGAGCGGCGCCTGCGGCTTGAGCCCGAGCCGCCCAAGCCAGGACCGGTGATCTGCCCCTTCATTCCACCCTGCTGGCGGGGTGGCGTGCCGATCGAGGGAGCGCTTTAGTGGAAACCTTCACCCTTGTTGTTTGGCTTGCAATCGGCGATCTCGGCGACGGCTATCGCGAGCACCGGTTCGACGGCTTCAGCAGGGACGAATGCTGGGCGGCGGCGCGGCTGGCGGAAGAAAAGCTGATGAAACCATGGCAAGGCAGCGCCTTCTATCCCTACTGCATCGACACGCGGCCCGACCCGTTCGTGATCATCCCGCACCCGTACCCGCGCTAGCGCTCGGGCGTGATGACCGGGTTGCCCCAGGACGGGACCCCACGGAAGCTGGGTGTGCCCGGGAAGTTTCTCAGTTGTTCCTGCAGCTGCTGCTCTCGCACTGGGCCTCGCTACTGAACGGATCATACGGATAGGGCCCCTCTTGTGGTCCCAGATCCATGGGGTGGGATTGCGCGGCTGAGCCCCGGCGTTAGGAAACGACGTTCACGTTGGAATTGTTGAGGTAGCAGCTATGTTTGCGTGACCGCCGCGCCAATGTCTCTCGGCCGCGCAAAGGACTTTTTTCCTCCGATCATGGAACAAATTTCAGATTGCGCCCCTTTCCCGTCTGCGATTGCGGGGGCTTACGATCTGACTCCGATGTCAAGGTGCGGTAGGGCGCTGAAAGATGAAAGCCCCTCTGGGCCCATGGATATTGGGGTTGCTTTACTGCGCGGTTGTCTCCGCTCTAATCTTCGCGACTGATACCCCTCCAGCCATCTACCTTGTGTCCTTGCCACTTCTCGCAGCATTCGCGATCGCTGTGATCGTCATAGTCCGGCGCTAAGATACGTGGTCGCCAAGGCGTTTGGACTTCGGCCCGAGCTACTGTGATCGCAAGAGGCGCCGACTTTCTTTGCCGCTAAGTGTTCCGACGGATCCGAACCGGCGAAGAATAGCACCGAGCCCGATGTAGCTTTCAAGACACACGCCGTCGCTACGATTGCAGGGCTTAGACCGAAAGTGTTGCCTCTTTGCTCAGCATGGGACATTGCAACCTGGGGTGCGGGAGGATTGCAATGGACTGGATTACTTGGCCAATTGCGGCTGCTCTGACTTTAGCTAGCATCACGCTCGTTCTGAGCAATGTCGGCAGCGAGATCAGGCGACGTCGTAGACTCAAACGGTATCGCGCGAAGGTCGTCGCGGAGCTTCGGGCCTCGGGCCTAGCCTAGCCTTTCATGCGCCTTCTCTGCCGCGAGTTTCTGATCGGCGCCGCCGCATTCGTCGGGGCCGCCGCGGCGTTGCCTGTTACCGCTGCGGAGGAGGAGCGGCCCCAGTGGTCATCCAACACGGCTCGCATTGCGCAAAAGTTGCCAAAGGCCTCAGACGGACCTGAGATCGATTTTAGAGTAGTACGAATGCGATATTGAGTGCTCGCGGGGAGGCGACGCGGAGAATTCAGTCGGATTGGCGTTGCTGGTGGTGCTCAAAAAGCTGGCACCGGCACAATGGCTTTTGTGCTGCACGACATGTTCGATTTGCCGTTTGAGGAGATCGCACCCATCGTCGGCCGCTCGAGATAATCACGCTTACCGCCGCCGGCCGCCCCCGCCTTGAAAAGCTCCTGGCATGCAACCTTTCGGGGTTGACCGCTAGTCGTCTTCCTCGACGCCGATGTTATCGGGGGTGGGATGCCTCAGGGCACGTGGCTCTCCTTGTCGATGTCGGCCCAGGTGCCCGCCAGGCTGGGCCTGCCATCCGCCACCGGCGGCCCCCGCCTTAGAAACCGGAGAGCTGGTCCTCCCATGTCGACCGCAGAAGGCCTTGGGACGAGAAGCGCGCGCCCACCCTGTCGACGTCGTTGATGGTGGCCTGGCGAATCTCCGGGGATCGTGTTCGGGAAACTAGGTAGCCGATCGGTGCGCTCCCATCGAATGCAAGGAACGCAAAATAGCCGGGGTTTGTAAGTAAGTCTTCTGCATCCTTCTCCGTAAACGTATGTGCCCCTGGCGACTTGAAACGCCAGGGGTAGGCGTCAGCGTGCATCTGCTGAACATCCGCATTCAGCGCAGAGATCGTCGGTGCATCCCCTGACAACGCGGCGCGGATTGGCGTCAGTGAAGGTCCTCGACCGTGACTACCTCGACCTGACCAAGCGCATCAACCGCGGCATCCTGGCCTACCTGTCAGCGCCGCCCGGGGGACGAGCGCCACCGGATCCTCAAACGCGCCAACGACGGCCGTATCGCCGCCAGGGCCGACGGTGTCGGCGTATCCCTGATTACCAATCAGCAGCGCGATGCGTGCGCCGACTTGGTCATCCGCTCCACTCCCGTTACAATGGGCTGCACACTTTGGGGGAGTTGCGCGCGATGTGGGCGCGGGTCGCTGCTGCTATTCTATTTATCCTCTTGCCGACTGCCCTACATGCGCAGGAGAAACGCATCGCGCTGCTGATCGGCAATAAGGACTACAAGCCCGGCGTAGGCGCGCTCATCAATCCTCTTAACGACATCCGAGTTGTTGGTGACGCTCTGAGGGCTGTCGGGTTCGAAGTAATGAAGCCGATCGAGAATGCGCAAAACGATGTTGCTCGCTATTCATGCCTTTGCGACAAGGCTCAAAGCTGCTGGCCCAGATGCGGTAGGCTTCCTGTATTACTCCGGCCATGGGATCGCATCGGAAGGCGAGAACTACCTGATCCCAACTGATGTCGATGAGCCTTCGACAGTCCTTCTCAGGGTGCAGGGCGTGAAGCAGAGCGAGGTGCTGGCGATCCTCCGCAACCAGGCACCGAACGCCGCGCACTACCTCGTGCTCGACGCCTGTCGCAACACGCTGCAGGGCGCGCGTGGCGGCAAGGGCTTTGAGCCAGTTGGCCGACAGAGCGGCGTGTTGGTGGCCTTCGCCACGGAGCCGGGGAAAACGGCGACAGATGTTGGCCACGGCAGCGGACCGTATGCTGCCGCACTAGCTGCCGAGATGGTTAAGCCCGTGCAAAACGACCTTCTGATGTTCCACAACGTCCGCGTCGCCGTGATGGAAAAGACCAATGGCGACCAAGTGCCTTGGACGGAAGATGGCATTCAGCGGCGGCAGCGACTGTTGTTCGGTGGCGAAAGCAAGTTGGCACCGACGCAATTGCCCCAATCGGTGTCCACTACACCAGCGCGCTCCAGCGAGGCAGCGGAAGCGTGGGACAGGGCAAAGGAAATCACGAGCGTTGGAGCCCTGGAAGCCTTCATCACTCGCTACAAGGATACGATCTATGCGGACCTAGCGCGGGGACGCATCGAAGAGCTTAAGAAGGCGCAGGCGAACGCCGCTGCCAAGGCGACGCAAGCCAGGGAAGCGGAAGCAAAGCGGAGTGCTGAAACTAAGCGCAAAGCAGTGGAAAGGGCAAAAGCTGCCGCTGAGCGCCAGAGCAATAAGACTTTGGCACCCGCCGCCTCATGTCAGGGCCGAGAGACGAACGCACCATGGTGCAGGTAGGCGCTGGATCGCTAGTCGACCGCTTCGCGGGCCGCCGTTTCCGTCACGTTGAAGACTAAATCCGGCGTGAGCGTGGAGCGCTCGCTGCGAGAACGCAAACCGCATTTTTGCTCAGGCTCGCTGAGCTAGCGCTTCTCTCGCTTCCACCGCTGTCAGCCAACGTCAGGCCCACCCATGCTAGTCGGACGACGTTCTCGACTGGCACCGGCAGCCTGCGCACATTTCTTTCTCCGTTTCCTGCAGCCTTCTGTGACCGCAATCACTTGCGAACTGCCGCCACGTCTCGTTGAATGGGGATCTTAAGTCATTCCGACGATGAGTGTATTGCCATGCCACGAAAAGACATTTCCAAAGCACCTGAGCTTCTCTGCACCACGGCGAAGGAACTCGCCGACCTAATCGACAAGTTCAAAACGACGTGTGCACCCAGCGACTATCGTCTCGCCAACGGCGCGTTCATGGATGCGCGGAGATTGCTCGTTGACGTGAGGAACTTGCTCCACAGCATTCTGGGGCTCGTGGGGCGGCGATAGCGCAAACGTCCGCGCCGTTATCTAGTGTACTGATAAACCGTGTCCGCTTGCCCCCAGTCGAGAGCACCCGGGACATCGCCAAGGACTTCGCCGTGCACCATGCGACCATCGCGAGGTTGCGCTAGGGTCACAGGGGCCGAACCAAGGAAGAAGAACGATGGCGAAGGGCCGCAAGAAAAAGCCCTTGGGCAAGCCAGACAAGCCGCCGCCGAAGAGTAAGGCATGGATTCAGTAAGCCGAAGGCAAACCAATAAGTACAAGCGAGGGCGGCCGGAAGTCCTTAGACCGCCCTCGCTTGCTTCGCAGGGTGAAGAACGTCAGCAACAACAACCCTGGGAGTGCGGTCCGCCGCACAAAGGCAGGCTAGAGACTTTCACAGGAGCTCGACGATGAGGTCAGTTCGCTTCCGGACGCAGCGATCTTATTTTCGTAGCTGACGCTAAGGCAGATGAGCCACGGTTTCACATTCTTGCCGGGCCCGCCACGCGGGGGTCAAATCTCAGCAACCGGCTAGCGGTCCGGAGGCCGCTTCATCGCAACGTCACGCAGCTCGTCGACTAGCACCCGCAGGTTCTCCGAATAGTCGATCGGGACCGAGATCAGCTGAACGCCGCCGCCAGCGAAGGCGGCCTCGAGCGCCGGCACCAGGCCATCGGCGCTCTCCACCCTGCTACCCCGAACGCCGTAGGCTTTGGCGTATGCCACGAAGTCGGGATTGCCGAATGTCATGCCGAAATCCGGATGTCCGTCCGCCGCCTGCTTCCAGCGGATCATGCCGTAAGCATCGTCCTGCAGGATGAGCAGGACGAGATCGAGCTTGAGTCGCACCGCCGTCTCCAGCTCCTGCGAGTTCATCATGAACCCGCCGTCGCCGCACACCGCGAGCACGCGCCGCATCGGATTGAGCATTGCGGCCATAATGGCCGACGGCAGCCCCGCCCCCATAGTAGCGAGCGCATTGTCGAGCAGCAGTGTGTTCGCCACATGGGTGCGGTAGTTGCGGGCGAACCAGATCTTGTACATGCCGTTGTCCAGGCAGACGATGCCATCCTCCGGCATCACGTGCCGCACGTCGCGCACGATGCGCTGCGGGGTGAGCGGATAGCGGCGCTCTTCTGCCCGGTCGGCAATCCGCGCGAGCATCTTCTCGCGAAGTTGAAGGAGGGCGCCCGCGTTTGGCAGCCTGCCCTCGAGACTATCTGCCAACAGCCCAAGGCTCGGGCCGACATCACCCACGAGCTCCGCATGGGGGAAGTACACCTGCTCGACCGTGGCCGGAAGATAGCCCACGTGCAGGACGGTCGGGCCGTTCGGACCCATCAAGAACGGCGGTTTCTCCACGGTGTCGTGACCTATGGCGATGATCAGGTCTGCGCGGTCAATCGCCCAATGCACGTAGTCCCGCTCGGACAGTGCGGCGGTGCCCATGTAGAGCCCGGACCCTCCGGTGACCGCGCCCTTGCCCATCTGTGTGTTGAAGAACGGGACCTGCACGCGCTGTACGAAATTCGACAGAGGCGCGGCGAGGTGCGGGCGGCTTGCGGCCGCACCCAGCATCACCAGCGGCCGCTGGGCCCTGAGGATTAGCTCGGCCGCGCGATCCAGCGCCACGCGGGATGCGACGGGGCGGTCGATCGGGTGGGACGGCACGGGCGAGATCGCGGGTGCAGGCTCGGCGGCAATGTCTTCCGGCAGCTCGAGATGGACCGGTCCCGGCCGCTCCTCCTGCGCCACCCGGAACGCATCCCGCACGATTGAGGGAATGGTCGCCGGGCTCACGATCTGTCGGGCCATCTTGGTCAGCGGCGTCATGGTCGAGACGATGTCCACGACCTGGAACCGCGCCTGTTTCTGGCTCAGAACGCCCTTCTGGCCCGTGATCATAATCATGGGCATCGCGCCGAGCAAAGCGTAGGCGGCGCCGGTCGTCAGATTGAGCGCGCCGGGGCCAAGCGTGGACAGGCAGACCCCGGCCCGACCCGTCAACCGCCCATGCGTCGCCGCCATGAAGGCTGCCGCCTGTTCATGACGGGTCACCACTAGCTTGATGGTGGAGCGCCGCAGCGCCTCGACGAGGTCGAGGTTCTCCTCGCCGGGGACCCCGAAGATCTGCTGCACACCCTCATTCTCGAGTACAGATACGAGCAGTTCGGCGCCGTTCATGGAGTATACCTCATAACCAACCCCGCGTCGGCGGGATTTCGGCCCAAGGCAGAAGCAAATGGCGGATCAACCGAACATTTCGCGCTGAAGCGCTCAAGCTCTTGCCGATAGAGCCTCAAGGCGAAAGCCTCTGTGATCAGACCTTGCACGTGACTGGTCTTCACGCTGTCAACGACGACAAAGCGTATCGCTCGTAAAGCGAAGGAAGCGATCAAGCGTGGTCACTTTATCCCTTGAAGCCAGGTAGAGCTGACATGGCAAGCCGCAGGTTCGGCAACTCATAGCGCAGAACTTGCCCCGGGGGCCATGGGTAGTTCCCCGAGTTGCCCTCGGCGGGGTTGATAGGACGCGGCCGGCCGATCTGGACAGCGCCGGCCGGCCGCGTGCATCGATGGGCGCGCGTCGCGCTCACGGACGAACGCGGATGACTGTCTTCCCGTTGCGTCGCTCGGTCGGGTTGAAGGCGGCGACAGCGTCGTCGAGGGTCGAGACGATGCCGATGTTCGTCCGCAGTCGTCCGTCCCGCACCCGCTGGACGATCTCACTCAGTTGGGCACGATCGGACTCGACAACGAAATCGACCGCCAGGCCGTCGGCGGGCCGCGCCTCGGGCGGCCCAACGACGGACACCAGTGTTCCTCCGGCTCGAATCAGGCCTGCGGAGCGCTTCCCGATGTCGCCGCCGATGACATCAAACACCAGATCGACTTCGCCGACGTCTTCGAAAACGTCGTTCTCGAGATCGACGAACTCTTGCGCGCCGAAGTCGAGCGCCTTCTGACGGTCGGCGGCACGTCCGGTGCCGATGACGTATGCGCCGGCCTCTCGTGCGAGTTGCGTCACCATCGACCCGACTGCGCCGGCCGCGCCGTGCGCGAGGACGCTCTTCCCCGCCTGAAGACGGCCGTGCTGGAACAGTCCCTGCCACGCGGTGAGGCCCGAGATTGGCAGGCTCGCGCCCACCGCGAAGTCGACGTCGTCCGGCAGCGACGCGAGGTTGCGTGCCTCGATGGCTACATACTCCGCCAGTGTGCCGTCGCGATACCAGTCGGCGAGGCCGAACATTCGCTGTCCTACCGACAGTCCCGTCGTGCCGTAGCCGAGAGCGGTGGCCACTCCGGCCAGCTCGTGGCCGGGGATCGACGGTGTTCGGTCACGGTCGCGGCGATCGGTCCAGGTCGAGGGCCACGCCAGCTCAGTCGGGACGAATCCCGACGCATGAATCTGAACGATGACGTCGTTTATCGCTGCCGGCGGCTCGGGTCGCTCCACCAGCTTCATCCCGGCCGTTCCCGCAACCTGGTCCGTCACAACGATTGCCTTCATGTGAATTGTCTCCTCGGAGACGGCGACAGCCAGGCCGACAGTCCTCGATAATCTCATGGGGGTATCACCGCGTCACATGCGCCGATACCGCGAGCCATTTTCCGTTCTGCTTCGCCCTGCGGATAGGCCGGGGTCGGCATGACAGCGCAGATCACGGAGTCGAAGGTCTTAAAACGCCGACCAGGCACACCAAAGCTTGACAGGAATTGCTGCAGCTTGACAGGAATTGCTGCCGCAACTTCCACTGCGGGCGGACGAAGAGGCAGGTGTAGCCGTTCGGGTGCTGGTGATCCTGCATTCCGGCAGCTCGTCCTATGTCGAGGAGGTCTACCGCGCGTTGGGAATAGTGCCTCCGTAGCGGCAAGGCGCAGATTGGCCCAGGCGAATAGGCGCCTTAGAAGGGATCCTGGCACTACTTAGCTGCGATCGCGTCCTTTTGCGGGCCCAGTTACGGGACCCACAATTGCGGGAGCGTGGGTAATTCCGCGCTCTCGCGCTGTTCTGGCAAGCCATTGCTCTCTGGTTTCGTCAGGCGGTCGTCCACCGGGAGCCCGTTTTCTTCCGCGATGGCCCGATAGACGGGGGCGAGTTGCGCGTCGCTCTTGGCGTACCCCGCCAACTGGTTGACCACAGCGGCAACGCTCGCATTGCCTCGGGTGCTGGCGTGGGTCGCTCCAATCGTGTGAGCGCGAGCCCTGACGTAGGTCGTGAGCCACCGCGTATAGAGGGGCCGCGACATAAGAAGAGAAAGACCTAGCCCGCCGGTGGCGCCAGCGAGCGCAATCCCAAGCGCGGCGCTGAACTTGCCCGTAGCCAGCGCCGTGCCGACGAGACCCAAGGCGCCGACCGCCTCGGTTCAGGTCGCTGAGGATTATCGACCCGACGCCTTCCCTGCCCATCAACCGCTCACAGGAGCCTCTCATTCATGAAACTTGACGAAACCGAATGCCGTATCATCGTAGCTGCCCTGGGCGAGTATAGGCAGATCCTGGCGCTCACCGAGGACCCCGACAGGCCCGTGACCGATCTCCACCTCCGGCACGTTGACGACGTAGAGCATCTGTACGACCGGTTCATCGGCAGCCTTCCAGAAAACCAGAACGAAGGCAGGGTCGTCAAAATAGCGCGTGCGGCCAGTGACGTGGCACAACGTTCCTTGGCGCTGGCACGGTTGACCCGGGTCGCAAATCCTCAACAATCTTCGGGAAAGCAGCTGTTTCTGGCGTGTCTACTAACGGTAGTTCTGCTGTTCCTCCTGGTTCCGACAGACCCGATGCCGAAATATCCGGCGGCCCTTGCCGACCTTGACGTAAAAGCGCTCCTAGACCAACTAATCGGTTTCCTGGCCCGAAATTACCTCCTGGCGGGATGGGTCCTGGCGGCGTACTACCTGGGCCGGTGGCGTTCAGCAGTCGCATCAAGACCGCAACGGTTGGTATCGTCTGCCACGCTATATTCGCGGCCGCCGCAGCCATCTCCACGCCGTGGTGCCAACCAGGCGTAAGTCGGTCATGCGTGCTCAACCCCACGAACTACAGTTCGCGTTTGGATACTTCGGTTACGACATGACATTGGTCGCCGACCTGCGCATTTACCGACGCTTGCGACCTGGGAGCGCGAGCGGCCAGACAAGGTCCCCGTGCGTATCCAGCAGCACTCCAAGGAGCACTGCGAGGACACGCTGAAATTCACCCTGACGCAGCACCCCGGCTCACGCGGCATGTGCGTGCCCGACGGGACCTCCAATGCGGAGGTCGGCAGACCTCCTAACTGAAAAGGAGCGGTACGGTAATGTTTGGCCCATCCGTTCGTCGCATCTTCCTCTTGGTTCCTTGGTGCTGCCATGATCGGTCACGAGCCTGGCGCTCATGGAAACCTTCACCCTGGTTTTTTGGCTTGCCGGCACCGTGCCGCCCGGCATTTGCTCCGGCATGGGGACTGGCGTCCCCGTGCGTATCCAGCAGCACTCCAAGGAGCACTGCGAGGACACGCTGAAATTCACCCTGACGCAGCACCCCGGCTCACGCGGCATGTGCGTGCCCGACGGGACCTCCAATGCGTGGTGGATCAATCCGAACCCGCGTTAGAAATGCTGTTCCGATTGACCATCATTGCGCTCGGCATCCTGGCGATCGTCGGTCTCGCCCGCATAGAGAACGGCGCCGCGCCTGGGCGATATACGATCTGCCCGACTTGGGGGCCGTGTTACTAGGATGGAAACCTTCACCCTTGTTGTTTGGCTTGCAATCGGCGATCTCGGCGACGGCTACCGCGAGCACCGGTTCAACGGCTTCAGCGAGGACGAGTGCTGGGCGGCAGCGCGGCTGGCGAAAGAAAAGCTGATGAAGCCCTGGCAAGGCAGCGCCTTCTATCCCTACTGCATCGACACGCGGCCCGACCCGTTCGTGATCGTCCCGCACCCGTACCCGCGCTAGCGCTCGGGCGTGATGATCGGATCATCCCAGGGCGGCACGCCACGGAAGTTGGGCGTGCCCTCCGGGAAGAGCGGCGGCGGATAGGGCCCTGCCGGCGGGTTCGGATCGATGAAGGGCGAGCGCCGCGAGCGCTCGATGGCCTCATGGCAATACGGTTCCGATAAACGAGACGACCGACACGATGGGCCAGTGGCTACGCAATGGCGGGGGTCAGTGGCCGACGCGGCCGTGAGTGCCTTCCTCGCCGCCGGCATCGGCGGGGCCCTTTACACGCTGGTAAAGACGTTTTGGTGGCCTATACACGCTGCAAAAGATCCGCTGGATCAGGGCTTCCGCTGGATCAGGGCTGAGGCAACGCATTCGGATCGCGATTAGGGGGATTGAGGGCGCTCCACACCTGGCGGGCATCCTCTAGCGCGCCGCTCGGCGGCCTCGCGTGTGCCGCGCAGGAAACCCCGGCAACTGAGAGCTGAGATAGCGGCGCCGCCCATTAAGGGTGGGCTGCGCGACAGTAGCGCACCCAATGAGCCGACATCGTTGAGCTCGTCTTCGGTCACAGAACGGCCTATCCGTTCTTCCGATATCGGCGCACCGCCTCGATGACGCTCGGCGGAGAGCGCCTCGGCCTCCATCTTTCGTGGAAGCGGACACAGCCGCGCATGAACGCATAGTGCTGGCGCCAGTCGTGCTGCATCCTTCCGCCCAGCACGAGGGGATGATTGTAGCCGGCCCCTGTTCTGCGTTTTCCGGGATGGCCGTACATAGGATGCGGCGTGCCGTACCTCACAAGACACCTTCACTCGTTTGATCTGAGCAGTGATGCCAAACAATAAGGCTCAAGCCGGAGCCCGTCCCTATAAATTCGTAACGGGAGATCTGTGAGCCCGCCGCTGGAAAATCTATGGTAGCGCAAGTCCGGGCGCAGACGGCGATGCGCGCGGACGAAGCCCGTCACGCGCCTCCACGGTCTCAGTACCCGCCCCCGCCACCTCCGCCGCCACCTCCGCCTCCGCCGCCACCACCTCCCCCGCCACTCCCACCAGACTGCCTCTCCTGAATCTTCCAGAAGTCCTTGAGCCAGGCGCCGCTCGCATCCGAAGTAACTCAGACCAATCGTAACCGGTTCTTGGGCAGACGTGGGCCAATCCTTGGGGTGCACCGGACAGGTGGCCAGTAGAGGTATCCGCTCCCGTCGTCGATCTTGCCACCTATCGCGGCGGCAATGGGCACGCTCGAGAGAGGCCGAAGCCACCAGTAGGACGGCCGGCGCCAGTTAGCCCATTTTATTCGCCATAGCTTGGCATGCGACTCGGAGGACGGCGACGAAGCTGTTGGATCGGCGTAACATTCTGGTGTCGAAGCAGAGCGTGCGCGTCACACACCGGATTCGCCGCCGCCATGGCCGAAGCTACGCCGTTTCTCCCGGGTCTGTCATCCATCGGGTCGAAGTCGCTCACAGCCGCGCAAGACGCCGGTAACCTCACCTCGAATGGCGGCCTGGTGGTGCTACGCGAAGCGGCTCGGCGCCTCGGTCTCGCCGCCCTGATAGCGGACCCGTTGCCAGACACGCGCAACCCGCTGCTCGTTGTCCACTCCTATCGCGCGATGGTGACGGCGCGCATGATGGCAATCGCCGCTGGTTACGAGGATGGCGACGATCTCGATGCGCTGCGCCACGATCCCGCGCTGCTGATCGCCTGTGAACGTGCGCCGGAGAGCGGTCACGACATTCCGAGCCAGCCGACGATCTCACGGCTCGAGAACCTCGCCGACGCCGGCACGCTGTACCGGATCGGCTCCGGCTTCATCGACCTCTTCTGCCGCAGCTACGCGCGTGTGCCAACGTCGATCGTGCTCGATATCGATGACACCGACGACTTGGTGCACGGCCAACAGGAGCTGGCGCTGTTCAATACGCACGCGGGTGGACATTGTTTCCAGCCGATCCATATTTTCGAGGCAAGCTCAGGCAAGCCAATCCTGTCGTTGCTCCGACCAGGCAAACGGCCTTCGGGGGAGGAGATCGCGCGCGTGCTCCGGCATGTCATCCACCGCATCCGCCGTCACTGGCCCCAGGTTGACATTCTGGTGCGCGGCGACGGCCACTACTGCGCTCCGGAAGTGCTGAATTTGCTGCGTGAGAAGCGCTGCGACTATATCCTAGGCCTCGCCCGGAACAAGACGCTCGACGCACTCGCCGAGCCCTGGCGCGAGCAGTGCCAATGGCGCTGGAAGCCGAGCCTTGGAAAGGTGCGCCGCTTCCATCAGTTCCAATATGCGGCGGAGTCCTGGGCGAGAGAGGAGAAGGTGATCGCACGCGTCGAGGCGACCGAGTTCGGCACGGATGCGCGCTTCGTCGTCACGAACCTAACGGGTCGGGGGAAGCATCTCTACGAGTGGCTCTACTGCCAGCGTGGCGCCGTCGAGAACCTGATTAAGGACATGAAATGTACCACGCGCTCGGATAAGACCGCGTGCTCGCGCTGGCAAGCCAATCAGTTCCGCCTGTTCCTGCACATGGGCGCGTACTGGCTGCTGCATGCACTGCGACTTGCAGCACCGAAGAAGTCGCGTTGGCGCGGCGCGACCTTCGCCACGATCCGCGCGACATTCGTGAAGATCGCCTGCCGCGTGGTGGAGCTGAAGCGTTCCATCAAGCTCGCGTTCCCGAGCCACCTGCCGCACGCTAATGTGCTGGCCCTCGTTGCCCACCGCCTCACCGCGCAAGGCCCATGAACGACGCGGCCTATGCCGCGAAAGCCCGCAACAATCACCCTCAACGTGTCCCAAAGCGTCCCGCCCGGCCAGCCGTCAATCCGGCCGATGCAGCGCGACCGCCGCTGACCGTCTTAACTACAAGTGATTACGGCGAATAAAATGGGTTAGCTCCGCCGCTAATCTATTTCTATCTATTTTAGATATCGGACGTTTGCCCCAAGATCGGGAAACAGGTCCCGCTTAGTCATTGGCAGGAGCATCCCCAATGTCGAACACGAACAAGGAGGTCGCAGTGCTCCTTAACATAAGTCTCAAAACGATGGAGACGCAGCGAGCGACACTAATGCGAAAGCTTAATTTGTCGTCTTCTGCGGGTATTGTTCGTTACGCAGTTCGGAACAAACTCGTCGCGGCTTGAGCGGCTGTCGTTACCCCGACCCGTCTTTCGATTTCACGATTGCCAAAATTCCCGTCGGTTCGTGGCACCTCACTCGCCAGGTTGGCGGGGTAAGCCGGGCCGTGCGTGCGTAGCGGTGGCCGCATCGGTGCTGGCGAGCGTTCGAGAGCTTGCACCGTAGACAAGAAGCTGTAGTTGGGAGTGTCGTACGCGCGCACCGCTCACCTGCGACGCTTGTAGTCCAGCGCCATTCTCGCCAGTGCGGCTCGCTTCAGAACCGCCACATCTCGACTGTCCTCGTTGGCAATCGACAGAAGGGCATTCGCCAATCGAAAGCGGGCTTTCTCTACATCTTCTGGATCATGGCCAAAGTTGGCGGAGACTTCCGCCCAGGCTGCATCGAAAGCCGCCACAATTGCCTTCAGGGCCTCGGGCCCGAACGATGCGCCTTCGATGAGTTGCCGGGCCTTTGACGGCTCTCTGCTTGTCATAGCCCCCACCCCCACGGGAGGTCTTGACCGGTCCCCGAGTTTGTCACACGGCGATGTGACAAATCCGCAGCTCTCGCAAAAATATCGTCACCGCCAAGTCAGCAAATTCTAGCTCATGACAGGCAGCCCGCGGCGACAGGAAATCTGTGCCCGTTGGGCAACAGAACTGCGTGCTGGTGGCGTTGGCGTCGGAATCCGACAAGACGGCATTCGACATCTTCATCTACGTTCTATTTACGCGGGGACAACCCACGGTGCCTTTGCGCGTTGCGGGAACGATTATAGTTGCATCGTCCGTGAGCACTTGCAAAGAGGAAGCGTTCATGCCGGAGTTTGCGACGGACAGGAGTTTCGTTAGTCAGCAATATAATAAATGGATGTACCCGCAGCCAATCATGGACCTGAGCGCCCCGGAGCTCCGCAATATCAGAGACGGTGGCGACCCGGCGGTCAACTTTTACACCTACTGGCCCAATCAAAGTTACCGAAACGACCTTCATATCTTGATCGCCGGTTGCGGGACTAACGCGGCCGCTAGATATGCCTTCTACCACCCAAATGCCACTGTCGTTGGTATTGATTTCAGTTCTGCCAGCCTAGAACACGAGAGGTATCTTAAGGAGAAACACGGACTCAATAATCTGACCCTCCACCAGGGATATCTAGAAGAAGTCCACGCCCTTGGTCAGGATTTTGACTTCATCGAAGCATCTGGCGTTTTGCACCATCTTCCGGATCCTCTCCTCGGCCTAAAGGCGCTTGGTCGTGTTTTGCGCCCAGACGGAACCATAGCCATTATGGTTTACGGGCAATACGGTCGGACGGGCGTATACATGTTGCAGGAAATGTTCCGCCTCATGGCGCTCGGTCAAAGCGAAGACGATCTAGCAATCGTCAAGAAAATCCTGGCGGCGATACCTAAACGGCATATCATACACGATTATCTTGGGCGCGCAGGTGACGTCAAATATGACGCGGGCCTGGTAGATACATTTTTACACCGCCAGGACAGGGCCTATACAGTAGCAGGATGCTTGGATCTCGTGCGCCAGGCGGGGATGAGTTTTATGAATTGGTGGGACAACATTTTGTACTATCCTGAGGGCCAACTGGCCTCGAACGATTTTTTATATCAGAAGGTCGCTACATTGCGCGATGAGCAAATTTGGAATTTCATGGAATTGTATAATGGTACCCTCGGGCAGCATTGTTTTTGCGTATGCCATCCTGAGCGAGCACGGCGCGATTATAAAATTGACTTCAACAGCGAAGCTTTCATGAACTACATTCCTGTGAGGAGAAGTCAGGAAGTATCTTCCGAGGGTAGGGATCCGGCAGGTTGTGTTACCCTTAAACGCGATCAATGGCCAAGATATACGCTAGATGCTGCGACTTCGGCTTTGTATCGGGAAATTGACGGAACGAGGACGATCCGAGACTGTTTTGAGCGGGCCAAACTAACCCCGGAGCAGCGCTTAAGGCCGGAAATCGTCTGCAGGGCCGCTTTTCGATATCTGTGGCGTCTCAGCTATCTCTTTTTGCGAATTCCTTAAGAGGCAATGGGTTAGATCTTCCGCGACGTAACGTCGTCCGCTTCCGTGTTGCCTGACTCCCTAATTCGATTGCCAGCGGAATTGTTGTTTGCTCGCCACCCAGCGCTGCGGCAGGACGCCGCCCATGCCGCCGTCGGGCGCCATGGGAGCCGGCGTGACGTGCGAGCCGGGTGCCTGGTTGGCGCCAAGCCCGATCGCCCCCTCGGGCAGGATCACCGGCTTGGCGTCGTCCCACTCGTCGCCCAGGAATAAGAACCACAGGCCGGAGCCGCGCAGATCGTCGAGACCGACCTCGCGCATAACGTGACCGATCTTCATCTGCATAAGGTCGGCGCGCCGTACCAGATCTCGTGTAGATCTCTTGCCTCATGCGCCCGCCTGCTGCGAGACCCATCGCCCTCGCCGGTTCAGCAGTGCGGCACATCGACCAGAGTAACGAAACAGGGGCTCGATGTTGACTGATCCCAGGCGTCGAGCCCGTGCGGGTCGGCGGCGCCGTGCAGTGGCACGATATCACCGGCGAGGCACCTCCGACAAAGCCGCCGACCAATGCTTGGGCGCCTCGATCGTTGCGGCATTGCCCGTGGGGCTGTGGGCGGGCCCACCATTGAAGCCCCAAGCTTTCGTTCTCGTCTGGCAAGTTATTGCTTGCCTTGCACTTGCTGGCACGCGCCCCGCCTTAAAAGGCTCCTGGCACCGCCTAGTCGTTATCCCGTTCGTTTGCGACCCCGGCTGCGGGGCCCACAATTGCGGGGGCGAGTAGTCCGCTCTCTCTCGCTGTTCTAGCAAGCCATTGCTCTCTTGCTTCGCTGGGCGGGCGGTCGATCCCGAGCACCAATAGACTCTCCGCGTCGCTGCGTCGGTCTCTCTCGCCGGCGAGCCGTGCGCGAATTTCCTGTGAGAACCGGTCGCGCTTCGCTATTGGGGGCCATTCCCTCGTGCTGCCTGCTGGCTGAGAACTACCTGATCCCAACTGATGTCGATGAGCCTTCGACAGTCCTTCTCAGGGTGCAGGGCGTGAAGCAGAGCGAGGTGCTGGCGATCCTCCGCAACCAGGCACCGAACGCCGCGCACTACCTCGTGCTCGACGCCTGTCGCAACACGCTGCAGGGCGCGCGTGGCGGCAAGGGCTTTGAGCCAGTTGGCCGACAGAGCGGCGTGTTGGTGGCCTTCGCCACGGAGCCGGGGAAAACGGCGACAGATGTTGGCCACGGCAGCGGACCGTATGCTGCCGCACTAGCTGCCGAGATGGTTAAGCCCGTGCAAAACGACCTTCTGATGTTCCACAACGTCCGCGTCGCCGTGATGGAAAAGACCAATGGCGACCAAGTGCCTTGGACGGAAGATGGCATTCAGCGGCGGCAGCGACTGTTGTTCGGTGGCGAAAGCAAGTTGGCACCGACGCAATTGCCCCAATCGGTGTCCACTACACCAGCGCGCTCCAGCGAGGCAGCGGAAGCGTGGGACAGGGCAAAGGAAATCACGAGCGTTGGAGCCCTGGAAGCCTTCATCACTCGCTACAAGGATACGATCACGCGGAGATCGACCCTGGTGCTCCTGCAGGGGCAGGACTTCCTGGACGGCTCCTCCGCCCACGCGGAGATCGACCCTTGATGACATCGGTTGCGGCAACGTCTTCATCGGCTCCTCCGCCACGCGGAGATCGACCCATGCTGCTGAAGGAAATCAAGCAGAAGAAGGTGGCTCCTCCGCCCACGCGGAGATCGACCCTACCTGCCCTTGGTGTGAGTTCCGGCGCGGCTCCTCCGCCCACGCGGAGATCGACCACTTGCGCGGGCACGCCAAGCATCACCTAGCCGTCATTGCCCATCTGCGCTGATTGTCGGACCATCAGGGAACGCGGAAGAGCGCCGGCCTAAATCCCGATGGAACTTTTTACGCTGATCATTTGGCTCTGGATGGGCGCACGCTTCGAGGAGACGCAGATCCCAAACATGGGCCGCGGTGAATGCGTCGAGCGGCTGATGACACAGCCGGTGATGCCCTGTGCGACCAGCGCCCGACAGGCTTCGAACTCTAGGTTCCAGGTGTCTTCGATGAGGACGGCGCCTTCGAAGTAGACCCGGTAGTATTGGCCGCGCTCACCCCTAATGCTCGTGGGCTTGATGACGATGCCTGGTTCGCCTGGGGCGTGTCGTGGGTATCGCGGCCATCAGCCGGCATGCGCTCCAATCTCACGCTTGAGCCGATGGACGGTGCCGACGCCGAGCCCGACCTCCCTCGCCACCTTGCCGATGCCAATGCCCTTGGCAAGCTCTCGCCGTGCCCGTTCAATCTTGTCGGGTTCGGCACCAGGTCGCCCGAGCTTCCGACGGACCTTGCCCGCCTTGCTGACGAACCTGCCGTCACGGGCGAGCTTGTCCTTGATGACGTTGAGCCCAGCTCTGACACGCTGGCGGATCATGGAGCGCTCGAATTCGGCGAACGCGCCCGTCAACTGGAAGAGCAGCTTGCCGGCCGGCGTGGTGGTATCAATCGACTGCTGGTCCAGGTAGAGATCGACGCCCACGGCCTCGAGGTGCTGGATGGTGCCAAGCAGGTCGATCAGCGACCGGCCGAGCCGATCAATCGCCCAGGCCATCACCACGTCGAACTTGCGTCGGCTGGCTTCCTTGAGCAGGGCGTCGAGCCCTGGCCGCTGGTCGCGGCCCTTGGCACCACTGATGCCGGTATCGCGGTAGACCTCAACGACGGTCCAGCCACGACGTTCGGCGACTTCCTTGAGTTCGTGCACCTGGTTTTCGACCGACTGGTGATCGGTGCTGACCCGGACATAGAGCGCCGCCCGCTTTGCTTTCCCCAATTGGAATTCCCTCCCTGGTGCAGCAGGTATATGGTTTGCGCATCGTACAAAATCAAGTGTTTTCGTACAAAGCAAAACGCGCTTGGGAATCCCCTCATTTCTGGGCAATTCCACACCACGATTTCAGAGGAGTTTTTGTACGGGCAGGGCAAACGCCTCAAATGCCACCGATGCGGGGAATGATCGCGTAACCCGGGGACGGTATGACCCGGGCCGGCGCGCGAGGGCTTACCCCGCACCGAAGCCCCGTAGCGCCAGCCACGCCTTGGGGCCGCCACGCGCCAGGGCGTGGGTATTGAGAGCTTCGAGCCAGCGGAGCCGTTGTGGACCCAGCGGCCTCGCGCGCGTAGCGGGGGCACCTCTGGGCCGCACGATCGCCAGGCTGTGGGCCTAGCCTCCCCCTTAGCGGGGATGACTGCTACCGCCTCTACCCTATCCACTCTGCCGCGGCGTGCGGCATCCTCCTAACCTGGAAGGGCCGCCGCGCGCTGGCCACGCCTCGGCCACGAGGCGTGGTCTTTGCCACGACAACCCCTCGCGCGCGGGTGCGCGTATCGGGGTAGGAATTCCGGGCGAGTCGCAGTCGTAGGTGCCTTAGGTTCGCTGTAGGTCGCACCATCCCAGCCGCTTAGGGCATCGAACCTCCCCGCAACGAAACGAGCGTGCCAAACCCTCGCGAATGAGGATGTCTCCTACGTGGCGCGCAATGGGTCACCGCCATTGTGTACCAACCGCCTAGTGAGACCTTAACACCGCACGGGACGGGCCACTACGACCGCGATCTCGACGGCAATCGGCGAGCCCATGTGCAGGCGCATCTTGTGCAATGCGATCAGCGCATTGTCGGCCGGCCAAGCAGAATTTGCCGTTTACCTCGAGAGCGCAGCGACAAATGGAGTGCCGGTGGTTCGTCGCATATGCACCTGTGCCGCCTTCACATCGAGCGTGCGCACCATGCGCTCCACTTGCTTGTTCATCGTCACAGCTCCGCCCAATTGTCTCCGCGAAACATTTGTAGGGTCTGCGCGTTGGTTGAGTAAGTGAGTGGCGTCCGAGAGGTTGTTGCGTAGGCGTCGAAGGTAACGAGTACCAACGAATACCCTTCCCCTAACGGCCCTGGTAGCGAAAGCACCGGGGCCGTCGCGTTCAGACCTTCGGCTTGTTGGTGTAGCCCCACATCGCTGCAGCTCCCGTGAATGCTGCGCTCGCAGCAGTGAGCGCTTCGAACGCGCCGCCCTTCCGCGCCGCCGCCAGAACGCCCGGGACACCGCCGAGCCCCTACCGTCACGGCTTGTGCGTTTCCGAGGCAATCCAAATGCGGCGAGACCAGCTCGAGCGCCCGGACCTTGAAGGCTACATCGAGCGGGTGGCACCCACACGGGTTGGACAAACTGGCGCCCAACCTTGGAGATGGGCCTCCGCGCGCGTCACCTCCAGCTCCAATCTCCACGATCTCGTAGCGGCTGCGCGACGTAAGTACTTTCCGAGGCTTGGCTTGGACACCCGCATTGTGGGCTCCATACGGGGGCGCACTCCGTTAGCGACCAAGGAAGGTCATATCATGCAAGAGAAATACACATACGGACTTTGGGGCGCTGCTGCAGGCGCAGTTGCACTCGCCGTCGTCGGCTTTGCCTGGGGCGACTGGCACACCTCTAGCGGTGTAAAGAGAGTTTCCGAAGCCGCGGTGATAACCGCTCTTATTCCTGCATGCGTCAAAGAGGTAATGGCAGACCCAGCTGCCGGTGCTGAGCTGAAGGTCAAGCGTACCGCGGATTACGATGACGTGGTCCGCGACTATCGCAAAAGGGAGATCGGCATGCCCGATATGGGCTATCAGTTCAACAGGGACTGCGGCAGGGCAATCGAGGCATTGATGGCGAAGGCCGCCACCAAACCATAGTTTTTGCGTTTCGCAGCGTGTGTGAGCAGATATCGCCGGGCGCGTAGCCCGGCCAAGCGCTAGCTCGTGGTATTTCTCCTTTTGGCCACGGCGAAGCAAATCGGCTTGACCAAGGTGCTCACCCGGGAATGAGTGTACTCACGGTCGTTTCACCCGCGCTCAAGGTTCTTTTCGACCGCATCGGCAAGCCGGAGATCACCGGTCGACCGCCCGTGCTTCAGCTGGACGGGACGGGGGCGGTCATCGCCTGCAATCACGTCGGCTGGGCAGACAGCCTATGGATGGCCTACGCCGTCTATCCAAGGCAGCTGCGCTACATGTCGAAGGAGGAGCTGTTCGGTTCACCGCTGGCAAGATGGATCTTGCATCATGGAGGTTCCATTCCGATAGATCGCACGAACCCTTCGCTAAGTTCGATCAAGACCGCAGTCGATATTTTGCAGAACGGCGAAATCATTCTGATTTTTCCGACGGGCACGCGAAAGGCGCACGATGCTGCTGCCTTCAAGCGAGGCGCTGCGACCGTCGCGCTCCACGCCAGGGGGTGCCGATCCCGACGACGGAGTTGCCGCTTGGAAGGGCGACAACGTTTGCCCTCACTCGCCAGCTCGAAGCCGCGATTGCCAAACTGAAACCGACCGTGACCTCAGATCACAGCTTAATGGACTGCCGTACGACGGGCAGCCTTATCCCCTGAATCGCAGTAGCGGGCCCTTGGTTTGTGCGGGCCAGGTTCCCACTATGGGGACGCCAAGCGACACATGTGATCTCTAGTGATCGAGGTCACCAGGGAATTGTCCATGATGAAGCCATGCGCGGTGAGCAAATCCAAAACGGCCTTGCTGGCGGCGTTATCCAAAATCACGCTTGCGATTGTCGGGGCGACCGAGGGCGATTCTCACCTCGACCGGACCCTCGACCCGGCCGGGGCGCTGCAGCTTCAATTCCCAACCGGCGGCCGTGCACCAGTCCTCGTAAGTGCTGCTGCGGTGGATTCTGCCTCGTCCGGTTCTCCACAACCGATTTAACCGAGGGCGGCAGGGGACGTCGATGATCGGCATCAGGCGTCCCTCATCGCGGCCAGCACCTTGCCGATGCGCCGCGCCTGCTCGTCGGGCGGCAACTTTGCAATCTCGGCCATGAATCCCTGAATAAGCGGCGTCACCAGCGCCATCACGGCGATGTCGGCTGGGTTGGGCGCGGCGCGCCGCTTGGCGGTGGTGGAAATGGTGGTGTGTGAAGGTGTTTGGTCGTGCCTACCTGCCTTTCTTGGCAGCGGGGCCCTTGGGCTTGGCCATGGCGGGTGCGGGCGAAAAAGGGGAAGTCTGCGCCGTCGCGGGCTTCTTCTTTTCCGTTTTTGGTTTTCGCATTTCTCGATTGCTTCGCTGGTGATGCTTTGCCATGCGTATTCTCATTCAAGGTTGGTGTGTCGGTGAAGCTGGCGCTTACTTGTTCGCTGTTTTTTCGTCTGGTTGAGAGAGACGCGTAAATTAACTGCGAGCCAGGCGATATCAAGTCGCACGTTATTGCAGGGTGGGAGCTGCGGGCACCGGTCGAGTGAAGGGGGCATCAGACATTGATTGCTCCTGATGACGTTGCAGATCGTGCGACAAGGCGGGCGCTGAGAGCAACTTGATTGAGCCTGTGAAAAGGTAGAAGCCTTTGCCGGTGATCTGAGCCAGCGCTGTCTCCAGGCCAAAGCCGTATATGCCGCTGTCGGTCTGGAGGCTGATCTGCATCCAGAACTGCCAACGATCAGACGCGAGACTGGTGGGCAGACGGGCGTCGCCCTTCTCGCCGGTAAGCGCGCAAACGTTGGTCGCACCGCAGCGATAAATATAAAGACGTTGGAACGGCATCCTGACATCCGAGGGACATACAGACGCAAACGCTTACGCGTCCCTTGTATGTACACGCGCACGCTGACCCGAGGGCGGCAAGCTGCGGAATATACCTACTTTGCATTCTAGCAAGCCACTGCTCTCTAGTTTCTTTGGGTGGAGCGTCGATGGTCGCGCGCAGCACCAAAGGATTATCTTCATCGCTCGCGACCTTGGCGGGGATGAGCTTGCCCAGAAGGGCGCAGAAGGCCTGTTGTCGATCAGGAACCCCAGGCTGCCGTTGACGGCGGCGACGTGGCTCTCCTCAGGTGCCCGCCAGGCTGGGCCCGCCATCCGCCACCGGCCGCCCCGCCTTGGCTCCTGGCACCACCTAGTCGTTATCGCGTTCGTTTGCGGCCCTGGTTGTGGGACCCACAATTGCGCGGGTAATTCCGCGCTCTCTCGCTGTTCTAGCAAGCCACTGCTCTCTAGTTTCTTTGGGTGGAGCGTCGATGGTCGCGCGCAGCACCAAAGGATTATCTTCATCGCTCGCGACCTTGGCGGGGATGAGCTTGCCCAGAAGGGCGCAGAAGGCCTTGGGATCCTCACGAGCGACCGCACACAGGTACTCGACGCCACCGAGCGCGTTGAATGCCTCCAAGATCGCCTGCTTAACGTCCGAGGTGATCTTGTTGGTTCCGCCCTTCTTCCGGCCGGATCCTGGCCGCTTTCCGCCGCGGGGCATGTTTGAAAACCCTTCTATTTTTTTAAAGTTCATATTACGCGGCTGAACAATTCGGACCGTAGGCAATGACCGGCGGGCCTGCGTGCTGCCAGTCCCACAAAAACCACGCGTGGTTGAAACTGGGGCTCGCCTTCGGCTTGCCGTCCGCTTCCACGAACCAAACGATGCGCCGCGTCAGCACGATCTTCTTGGCGAACTGCGGGCAGTCGGCGAACAGGTAGGCGCGCCGCTTGGCATGGTCGAAGTCGCAGGCCGGGGTCTCGTAAAGGTCGCCTTCTTTTCGGATATAGCCCACTATTCCTCTGCGACACGTCGCTTTCCTCTTGTTAGCATGTTTGAAAACCCCACTATTTTTTCAAAGCACCACGTCGACCCAGGCTTCAGTGTCTCCGAGCGCACATGCCTTCAGGTCGTTGAAAAACGCCTGAACGTCAGCCTCGTCGCGGAGGCGCTGCTCTAGCGTGATCGCCGAGAGAATGGCGGCCCGAACCTCCAGCGGTGTCGCCGGCAGGCACCCGATCCTTTGCTCTTCCTCGTTGTGGGCGGCGATCCCGGCCTTGATGCCCTCGCCGATCTCGCTGGAAAGCGACTTGTGCCTGTAATAGCGCTCCCTCATTGTCTCTGCGGCAGCGACAGCGACCGCATCGCAAACGATCCATTTTTTCGTGCGTTTTGGTTTCATGGTGTGGGTCCCTCCTATGCTGTGGGCGACGCCGGCGCCGGCCGCTCGCCTTCCGGCGGCGCCTTCGGCTTAACGGGCTTGTTCTTGCCGATCTGGCCCAATTGCTCGACGCGCCAGGCCGCAACCTCGAGACCAGTGCGCGCCTCGCCGGATTTACTGGTCCAAGATTGCAGTTTCAGTCGACCCTCAACGTACACGCGAGCGCCTTTTTTGAGGTGTCCGGCAAGCTGCGCCGCACGTTCGTTGAACACTGCGACCTTGACCCACTGCGCTCCATCACCATCGCCGACAACAACGCTGAAGCTCGACCATGTTTTGCCGCCAGCTGAAGTCCTAAGCTCGACTGCTTCGGTGCCGACGCGGCCGACGAAAGCTGCTTCGATGTCTTTCATGGTGTGCTCCTTGCTGTTGGGTTGTTGGTTTCATCGACGGATGGCCGCATAGCCGGTCTTCGTGAGATCGGAGAAGCGGGTGATCGAAGCATCGAACTGGAGAAGAACCCGGTCGATAGGGCCGTGCCGCTGCTTGGCGATGTCCACCTCGGCTTTGCCGGCGACCTCGGCCATCTTCTGCCTCCACGTCGCAAGCGCTACCTGATCGCTGTCGCCCGGCATCGATCGTTCGAGGTAATATTCTTGGCGGAACACAAACATCACCACGTCGGCGTCCTGCTCGATAGAGCCTGACTCACGCAGGTCCGACAGCAACGGTCGCTTCTCCTCCCGGTTTTCTACCGCGCGCGATAGCTGCGAGAGCGCCAGGATCGGCACGTCGAGTTCTTTGGCCAGGGCCTTGAGACCGGTGGTGATCTCCGACACCACCTGCACCCGACCCTCACCTCTCGTCATGGACGAGCCGCTGAGAAGCTGCAAATAGTCGACCACCACCAGGCCCAGGCCCTTCTGGCGTTTCAGCCTGCGCGCCCGGGCAGCCAACTGGGCGATCGAGATGCCGCCCGTCTGGTCGATAAAAAGGGGAATGCTTGATAACTCCCGGTCCGCCTCGATGAGGCGCCGGGCCTCCTCATCCTTAAGGTTGCCGCGGCGAATGCGCTCGGACGACACGCCGATCCGCTCGGACAACATGCGCGTGGCGAGCTGATCCTTCGACATTTCCAACGAAAAGAATCCGACCGCGGTGCCGGCGCGCGCGACGTTGAACGCGATATTGGTCGCCAGCGCGGTCTTGCCCATGGATGGGCGGCCAGCCAGAATGATCAGGTCGGAGGGTTGTAACCCGCCCGTCTTTGCGTCGAGCGTGCACAGGCCGGTTGCAAGTCCGGAAATGCCGCCGCCCCGCTTGCGGGCACTCAAGGCCATCGCGACGGCGGCGTTCGACGCATCCCTGAAGGCTTGGAAGCCCTGACCATACTTGCCAGTCTCGGCCAGCGAGAAAAGCCGCGTCTCGACCTCCTCTATCTGCTCCTTGGGCGGGAAATCGACGGGGCTGTCATAGGCTGCTTTGGCCATGTCCTCGCCAATCACGATCAGCTGCCGGCGCGTGGCCAAGTCGTAGATGGTTTGCCCGTAGTCCCGCGCGTTGATAATGGTCGCGGCGTTGGCAGCCAGGCGACCGAGGTACTGTGGCACCGTCAACGTGGCGTCGATACGCTCGGCGGTCTCGAAGAACGTTTGGAGCGTAATGGGGGTCGCCTGCTTGCCCGAGGCGATCAGCTTGGCCGCGGTTTCATAGATCTGCCCGTGCAGCGGGTCGTAGAAGTGACTGGGACTGAGAAAGTCCGATACACGGTTGTGCGCATCGTTGTTGATGAGGATCGCACCCAGCAGAGCCTGCTCGGCTTCGAGATTGTGCGGCGCGCTACGGAATGGCTGCTCCGTCATTTGCTCGCTCCTGCTGTGCAATCAAACTCGCGGAGGATCTCAGGCGGGATGAGGCACCCTTTGGTGCCCGGCGGTGGCCCAAGTTCGGGCCGCCAGGCACCGCCGTCATGGAAGGCCTTCACGAAATGCCGCCAGGCCGCGGGCGGCACCGTCTGCGGGTCCAGCGGGGGCACGCCTGCCGAGCGGTGCGCCTTGGTCGTGGTCGCATCAGCCTTGTCGAGCAACGCGCCGAGGACGTCGCCCTTTTTGCTGCCGGTGGAGAGCAGGTACTCAACATCGAGCCTAAACGGCCCCTGCCCGGGTTTCGGCGGCGCCTTCCCCATCAGAAAGGCGTCCTGGGGGATGGCCGATAGCGCGCGCTCGAAGGGCTCAAGGCCGCCGAGGTCGTCGACGCGCGCAACCAGGCGCTTTGTCAGGGCGGAGCTGAGCGCGCGCCGGCATTGCACAAACCCATGCTTGACTGCCACGGCGTTCCAGGCGGCCAGGGCGGCCGCGGCTATCTCTGTCTCCGCTGCGCCGCCGTTGCGCTTTCTGGTTAGGGGCTTTAGAGGCTGCCGACGCTGTGCCTTGTGCGGATCCGCTGCATCAGCATCAAGAGGGAGGGTGGGCGCGTTAGCGCGCTCCTTACTACTAGTTCCTCTTTTACTGGTTACTGTTTGAGTGACGCATGTGACACCAGCCTCCGGGGCGCATGTGACACCAGCCTCTGGGGCGCATGTGACACCAGCCTCCGGGGCGCATGTGACACCAGACTTTCTGGTGTCATGTGCGTTTGTGACTTCAGGCTCTTTTCTGGTGTCATGTGCGTTTGTGACACCAGCGCGCTCGGCGAGCAGGGCATTAAGGCGATCTCGCGTCCGGATCTTGTTGACAAACTCCGTGACCTCGCGTTGCAGGTCTTCGACCGATGGGCGAGCCACCGTGTAGTGCGCCAGCGCCCGGCCGCCTCCCTCGGGCCCGCGCTGCAGAGAGACGAGGTAGCCCCACTGAAGCAGGTTGGAGACGATGTTGCGGATATATTTTGGTTCGTAACCGTCAACGGGGGGATCGATGCCAGGAGGCAAGGCCGCCGCATCGAGCGCAATGGTGGCGTAGCCAGGAAAAGCCATCCCAGTCTTGGAGTTCATGCGGTCGATAATTTCAGCCAGCACGCGCACGTGAATGCGGGTGCAGCGGGGGTCGCGTGTAGCGGCAATCAGGGTATTGCGCTGGGATAGGTAGAGTCCGCAGCGCAGGTTTTCGTCAACAATCGCTTCGAACGCAGCGCGCGCGGCTGCGCGACCAGCTTTAGGATCGAGCACCAACACCGGCGCGGTCGTGGCCATGGCTGCCGGACTGGTGCTGCTGGCGGCCGAGTAGGTCTGACTGTTGTGCCCGATGGCGGCGCGGAAGGTGATGATGTCCGCGCTCGAGCCCAGTGTCGCGCTGAGCGTGGTGCCGAAATTGCCGTTGGCGACGGGTGTCGTCGGTGATGTCCGCGGCGTCTGCGGCCAGCGGCTCAGATCCGGCGCTTGCGGCTGGGCTCGCGGCAGGCTGTTGGCATAGGCCTCAACCTGGGCGAACTCGCCCTCATCCCAAGCGTACGTGACGATAGTGTCGTCGAGCGGCTCAGTGCCGAAGGTTCGTCTCATTAATCGCCATCTCCTCGCTGGGGATGGCGCCGACAAGATAGTTGCAAAATACGCTGCGACGGCCTATAGCGACGGCGCTGTTACATCTTCGATCGGGCGCGCCGGGGTCACGGGCGCCCGATTTCATTTTGGGGTCTGCTATCGCCCCGAACTCAGCTTCGGCAGCTTCGCGGAGCCGGGTGCGCGCCTCCGCAAGAGCTGCCCGGGTCTCGGGCGTGTCGTGCTCGATGAACGCACCGAATGCGGCCACGCAGGCTTCGAGCAAAGCGTCGGCTTCTTTGGTGGTCTGCATCACGCGGCGTCGCTCTTGCGGCCGGAGTGGGAGCAGGGATTACCCATCAACGAGTTCGGCATTGCCGCCATGGCGGCGGGCCAGTTGGGCGGCGCATGTCCGGGCGCCGCGCGGCCGCGTGCGCGCCTACAAGCCCATTGGTTTCTGGGGCGGTTTCTGGGGCGGTAGGGGTTCTGATTTGAGCTAAGTCTTGGTCGGGGCAGCAGGATTCGAACCTGCGGCCCCCTGCTCCCAAAGCAGGTGCTCTACCAGGCTGAGCTATGCCCCGAGCCGCAATTTCAGCGGGTTACTAGCACCTTTCCCCCGTTCTGAAAACGGACAAGAGGGGAACAATCGGACAACGCGGACGCTGGACTCCCGGAATTGTCCCGGACAACTCCTCCCCGCGGCGCCCACCCGCTTCCGCGAAGCCGCTGAGGCTGAGTTCGGGGCGACAGCAGACCAGCGTCCCGAAAATGAAATCGGGCCCCCGAATGTCACCCCGGCGGGCCCGATCGAAATCGATAACAGCGCCCTCAATATAGGACCGTTCGTGCGTTCTGACAACCTTGTTGCCGGCGCATCACCAGAGATGGCGACCATGAAGCGTCCAACCACTGAGCCGCTCTTTGCCGGCGACACTGTCGATTTCCACGGGCTCAACGGCCTCAATGGTGCCGCGCATGCCGCACCTGCTGCCAAGCTGTACGGCTCCGCTGCCGCGATCGGGCACAACTCTATCCCGGCTGACATCCCGCCCAACACCGCGGACAGCCCAGCTCCGCGACCATGGCGACAGCCGCGTCGACGCACCTCCACGATCCTGGCCTCGCCACCGATTACAAGCTGGACGGGCCGCTGTTGAAGCAGCTGGACAAGGTCAATTCAAAGGATCTTGAGCTCTTCCTCCAAGCAGTCGCAACGCAGGGTGATGCGGAAATTCGGCTCACCGCCATCGACAATGCCCTGCATCGTTACCGCGCGGTCAAAGAGATTCCGCACCTGGCATACCGAGTGCTGGTGCAGATCGCATCCCGCTGCAAATGGAAGTTCAGATATCACTTTGAGACAGCCGAAACGCTTGGCTTTTTTGCTGGCACGGACGGTAGCAACATCCTGCGCGCCCTGCGCCCCTTATGCGCGGCGGGCGCCATTGCGGTCGTCGACCTCCCTCGCAAAGACGGCGGGCATCCGATCCTCTGCTTCGCCATCCTATGCAACGCTCGCGACAGAGCAGATGCAACCGTCCGCGACCTTTACGTCGATCTCTATGCCGAGAAGGCCCTGAAGCCAACTCGTCACCATACCGACTTGACCCTCGACCAAGTCGTCACCATGACGATTTGCAATTCGTCACTCGACGAGATGCAAGTCGTCACCATGACGAGCCCACAAGTCGTCACCATGACGAGTATAGAGCAGATAAGAGTAGGGCAGAAAAAAGAGAGCAGACGCAAACGGCGCTAACGCGCCTGCCCCTCTCGACGACGGCGCTGAAGCAACCCCAGCAGCCAAAACTCTGCCCCGAAAGAGAGAGCCCGGTTTTGCAGTTGGGGTGCCGCCCAATGCGGGTCAAGAGCCCAACGGCAAAGACACGGGCTCGGTAGCATCTCAGTTCGAGCAATTCTGGCGGGTATTCCCGCCGGGCCGAAAGCAAGCGAAGGGGGCGACCCGCGACCTGTTCGTCTGCATTGCAACCGGCAAGCACAAAACCAGACGCGCGACGCCCGAGGAGATGATCGCCGGGGCTGAGCGCTATGCGGCAAGTAAGCCGGATCCCAAGTACACGCCGATGCCTACGACCTGGCTGAATGACGGCCGCTGGGAGGACGACGTCGCCCAGCCCACCGCAGTGGCGTCGCAAGAGCAGATCGACCACGAGGACGCATTGGCACAGCTTCGCGTCGAAGAGGACGCCGGCAAATGGCGACAATAAGCGCTGCCGATCTGCGCCGATGAGGGCGTCACGGTCCGCCGAGGCTACGCCGACGGCCGGCAATCGACGACTTGCCCGAAATGCTCGGCACTCCGCAAACCACACAACCGGCGCAAGCGCTGTCTCACGGTTCACATCGACGAGCGTCGGCCGCCAGAATGATCTTGTCGAAGCGCCGCAGGCCCGCCTTCAGCCGGCCGTCCTCCCAGAGGTAGCGGAAGGCACGTCCTCAGCCGGGTCAATGTTACCTTCGCCAGGCCGATCAAGCGGAGCCCCGTTCGGAACGGACACGACGTGCGTTGCGCCCGCGGCCAGGAACGATAACGCGTCGAATTCGCCCTCCGTCACGATCAGCGGCGCACCCGACGGATCTCTCAGGCTGTCCTCGTTCCCAAAGCACAACTCGGTGCCCTTGGGCTCGATCCAGAATGTCTTGCCCTCGTCGGTCTGCTTGCGGACCTTCAGGAATGCCGGCGTGCCGCCCCTGCGATACTCGAACGCCAGGTGTCCGTCCTTGGTCGTCACCAGGCTCAGCTCGGTGGCCAGCTCGCATGGGATCTTGCGCGCGGCCTCGAGCCAATATGCGTGCTAGATCGAAAGTCGCGGTCTTTCCAGCATGTTTTTCCCCTTCGTCGTAAAAGCGGGCTTTGAACCAGCCGCAATGAAAACAGGTGAAGCGAACGCCACGCGACGACCACAAGGGACACATCCTGCGCGACGAGCTCGCGATCAGGCTGGGCCGGCCGCATTGTTGGTTCGTCAGGTATCCGAAGGGTTGCAAGGACGCCAACGAGGTGTTGGTCAAGCACTGTTCCGATGCCCTGCAGGACATGATCGCCAGCGCGCTGCCCATGGTACCGAGCAGGTTGGTGTCGTTCTCGGATATCCCGTCGCGCGGATGACCGGCGTTTCTCGTCGGGCTGGAGCGGGCTTGATCCACACTTCATGGTGCAGCCGCCGCGGCTCATCATCGTCACGGGCCCGCCAAATCACGGGAAGACCCAGTGGACGCTGGCGCTGGTTTCGAACCTCGCACGACTACACGGCATGAAGGGTGCCATCCTTCAGTTCGAAGACAATCCCGAGCCAACCGGCGCGATCTGATCCGCTACGCCAAGGCGTGATCGGGCCAGGAGCGAAGCGGCATCACCGGCGATCCGACGGCTTGGGTCGATCGGATGTTCAAGACCATCTCGCCCAGCGAGGACTTGAACGAGGAGCAAGATTTCGATCTCGCCTGGCTGAAGGCCGTGATTGAGGAGGCGGCGACGCGGCATGGCTGTCGCTGGATCCTGATCGATCCCTGGAACGAGGTCGAGCATCTGTGGGGCAGGCAGGACACGGAGACCATTTACCTCAACCGCGCCCTGCGCGAGCTCAAGCGTTTGGGGCGGCGGTTTCAGATCTGCATCATCATTGTCGCGCACCCAACGAAGGAGGGTGGCAAGGCGAAGTCGGTCCGAGAGGCAAGACTTTACGACATCAACGGTGATTTCGCGTGGAACAACAAAGCGGACCTGGGAGTGGTCGTTTGAGCCGACGACGTCACTAAGCCGGATCGTTTTGTGAATGTCGCGAAGTCGAAGGATTTCATCCGGTTCGGCGTGCCCGGCACCGTGCAGATGCGCTTCGACGTCACGCGCTCGATTTTCAGCTGCGTATGAGTATCATTAACAACGGAGAAACACAAATGTCTATCAACGGAATCGAATGCGCGTTTATCGCCCGCATGGGTACCGAGCCCGATGCAAGCCGTGGGCGTCTTTCAGTGCCTGCGTCGGCGATAAGGACGACGAGCAGCAGTGGCTGAGGATTGCCGTATTCGGCGACAAGGCGACAAGATCGAGATGGATCTCACCAACGATCGAGATACGCCGGCCGCCATTGCAGCAACATCGATCCTACAGCGCCGGTTGAAAGCCCCCGATCCGGCACGCGGATCCGCACGACGCCAGCCAATTCGCCGATCGTCAGTCAGCACCAGCCGAAACGCCATGAGTTCTACGTCAAGCCCGGCGTGGTTGTTGAGCGTCGCCGATCAAAGAGGCGCGCGTAAGCGTCCAGTATCGCGTCCCGGTAATGCGTTAGTGCGCGTGAACCAGGGGAACAGGCAGAGGTGGCGAATGCACGCAAACCTTGGGGGTCGGCGCCGTCGTGGTCTATCGACCAAGCCGGCGCCAGGCGGAAACGCTGCTTTCGCCACCGCTCCTCCCACACCACCACCACCACCCACTACACGGACCATCCGATCATGAGCACCCACACCAAGATTTCTCGCATCTATTTCTCGCCAATCTCGCTTGGCGAGAGAGGCCAACGCTACTGCGCGATCCATGACGGCGTTACGCTGATCGAAAGCAGCCGCAACGCCGAGTTCGATGCTGCCCGGGCGCTGCTGGCCAAAGGCATCACTGGCCCGCTTGAGGTCTGGCACAATGGCGTCGCGAAAACTCGTAATCCTTGGAGTAGCGCAAGCCCATCCCAATCACTCACCTGCCGAAGCGCGAGCAGCCCTTGTGTGGCGCTCGCACTCGTCGCGGCACAGATTGCCAACGGCGTGCCCTCGACAATGGTCGGTGCCGCAATCACGGCGGCTTATCAACCGGTCCCAAGACGGCAGGAGGTCGCCGGCGCATCAGCGAAGCGCAGCGTAGGCGCTGGGCAGAGCGGAAAGCTGTGGGCCAGAACCAATTTAGTTGCGCAATACGCTCAGGCGCGTGCGCGCATCATGGGCTCTTACTCGATGGGCTAAATGATTTCGCAAAATAGAACGGGATAGCGCCATGGGCGGCAGCAGATCGGGACGGTTGGGAAGTTCGAAACCGTTTGCGGAAACGCTCCGCCGCTTGGACGTCGCAGACTACACGACGGAAATGAACGTCGAAGCTGCGCGCCATGTAGAAAGGCCGCAGCCGATGTCTGACAGGGCGATTTGCCAAATGATTTCGAGAATACCGGAGTAATCGAGATGGCTAGGCCAGCCATGCACATGACGCCCAAGACCACCGATTACCGCACGATCGATCTCGCGTGGCTGAGGCGCAAGGGCGCGCGCCATGTCGCGTATTCGGGGCAGATCACCTCACCGGCTCGATCGGCTACCGCCTCGAGGCCGCCGGCTTGCGCCTGATCTACAGGAATACGCCCCATGGTGGCGTGCCGGAAGACGTCAATGACCTCATTCCCATCGTCACGACGACCATGCACTTTGGAAGCACCAGGCATTGGTTTTCATGCCCATCGTGCGGGCGCAGGTCTCGCATCCTTTACGGCGGTGCGCGCTTCCGGTGCCGGCTGTGCCGAGGCGCCCGGTACGAAAGCCAGTATCAAACCGCAGCGCTGACGGCCTGCGATCGCCGCTGGGACATTCGCCGACGGCTCGAGGAACGAGGCGGCTTTGCCATGGGCTTGCTCGGTCTCGACGACGGCCTTCCGCCTAAGCCCAAGGGCATGCACTGGCGCACCTACCACCGGCTCGAGCAGCTCGATGAGCAGCTGTCCGACCGCTGGTGCATTGGCATGGCCGGTTTTCTCGAACGGCTCGAGCGCAGAACCAAGCGCCGGCGTTAGCGGCTGTAGCCGGGTCGCGGCCGAGCTCGTCGCCATGTGGTCCGTCATGGGCTCTTACCCGATTGGCTTAATGATTTCGTAAAATTAAACAGGGGACGGCGATGGGCGGCAGCGGATCGAGACGATGGGGAAGCTCGAAACCGTTTGCGGAGGCTCTCGCTCGCTTAGACCTCGCGAATTTCCCGGCAGAGATGAGCATCATCGCCGCAGCTCGCGCTGGCCGAGTGCTATAGATGAAATTGCCCACCGGGCATGGGTTCGACGTGACCGCTGAAATTCGGTTCATTACCACAGCCCTGCACTTTGGCGGGTGTCGCGTGTGGATTATTTGCCCGCGGTGCAGTAGACGGGCCCGCGTCATGCTCGCAGGTTACGGGAAGATTGGGTGCCGGCGCTGTCTGCGTGTTCGATATCGGTGGCAATGTGGGGATGCGAAAGATCGTGCGCACTTGGCAATCGCCAAGATCGAGCGGCGCCTAATCACGCGGCGCGGCCGCTTCTACAAGCTGAAGGGAAGGCTCTGGCGCACGTTCCATCGCCTCTGTGACCGCTACGATCATCACGATGCAGTGTTGAATGCCGGGCTTGTGCGTGCTGCCCAGAAACTAGGGCGCCGATGTGCTGACGGGAGTAAGACGAACTGGCTTCCCACCGCTCCAGGGCGCTGTTTCTTCGCCAGCCCACGTTAGCCCCCTGCGACAGGCGCCTCTGCCTGCATGGGGAAGTGGATGACGAATTCTGACCCCGGTTGATGTCGGTGGATGCTGAGCTTCGCGCCAGTCTGAGTTAATAGGGCTCGAACGATCTTGAGACCGAGACTGCCACTGCGCTCAATGTCGAAATCTGTCGCCAGACCCGCTCCCTCATCGCACACCGACAACCTAACGGTATCCTCATCAGCGCGGGCCAGCTTAACTTTTACCTGGCCATACCTCCCCTCCGGATAGGCGTGCTTCGCCGCGTTGGTTACGAGCTCGGTGACCAACAGGGCGACGCGGACAGCGCGATCCGTCGCGATAGGAATGGGGCAATCAGGCTGGTAGTTGACCTCACATTGCGGAGAAAGCCCCGCAAGGTCCTGGCAGATGTCGGCAAGGTAGGAGGCAAGGTCCACAGTGCCGATGTCAGCGGTGCGGTAGAGGCGCTCGTGGATGCGGGCCACGGCTGTCACCCTGCTCATGGCTTCATGCAGGCTCTGAGTAAGCTCGGCGTTCTTGGTGGTTGCCGCCTGCAGGCTGAACATGCTGGCAACGAGCTGTAAGCTGTTCTTGACCCGATGATTGATCTCGTTGACCAACACCTTCTGTTGCTCCAGCGCCCGGCGCAACGAGCGTTCATAACGCTGACGCTCAATGGCCATGCCGAGGATGTTGGCCGCACCTTGCAGAAAGGCGATGTCGCGGTCGCTGAACTCGCCCTCCGAGCGGCTGTCCACTTCGAGCACGCCGAACGGTGCACCGTCACCCTGCAGGATGACGTTGATGGCCCGGCGAACCCCATGCGTTTTGAGGAGGTCGGGAGTCCTAAAGCGCTCTTCATGCTCAAGATGATTGGAGATAACCGGCTTGCCCGTGCGCAGCGCAAACCCAGACGGCGATGCAAGATCTGCCCCCACGCTCGCGATACCAATCAGGCCCGGGTCCCAACCAACACCGGCCCGCAGCAGCAATCGGTTTTCTTCCGGAATGTACTCTAGGACCTTGCACAAGTCGGCTTCGAGGCCTTCCGCCGCCAGCTGCACTGTCCGGTCCAGCAACTCGGCAAAGCCGGTCCGCTGTAGCGCAACGACACCCAGCTCGGCCAGAAGTTCCTGTTGGCGAATGCGAAGGTCTAGCTTTGGCTGGGTAACCTCGGGTTGGTCGCCGTCGGGGGACGGCTCGACCACCGGATGCTCCGGGTCAGACCTCGGCGGGTCGGGGGAGGTCATGCTTGCCTTGCTGCACGAATTGTCAGAAGCATTGCCACGGTCCCAGTATTAGCGGGCGTGAGATCCTGCGCTACCTCTGCTCTTGGCGCGGACGTGTCAAGGCGCTAACTGCTGCCACGAGCTGCTGCGGGCGCGTCGGCGGTGAGAATTAGACTGTGCTGTTGGCCTGTCCTCCGAACGGCTTCATGAACGGGTCCTGCTGTAAGCCTTTGAACGCCAGAGACCATCAAACGGAATATCTATCTCTTAATTTTCGTCTACATCAATACTGCAGGCATCGACCGGTGTAGGGGTCGAGCGCTACCGGGATCCTTCCTTGCGGGGTTTCACACATGCCGCCGGTACTATTTCGCATTTGGCTGCTGCGCACACTCCTATTTGCGTTCCCGCTACTGGCAATTGCTATTTGGGACAGTTTTGAGGAAGGCTTCGTGGCATTTGCCGCCTGCGTCTGCGCTCTCGTGCTTGTCTCGGCTGCCAGCTACGTTTCCTTCCTAGTACTAAGTGTGATATTGGACTGGCAAGGGCATCCACCTGGCGATTGCTGACGTACACTCCAGATCTGCGCAATTCGAGGCGGCGAGGGGAATTCCCAGCCTCAACTGGGCGCGTGGGGCCGGAGTATCGGCGCCATCGCTACTGCGTCGGCTAATAGAAGACGGCTTCTATCTCTCGGAAGCAGGCGTTCGAGACTCAAAGGAGGCACGCGGTGCGCCCGGTCTGGGCGCATCACCCGCCGCGTCAGTCATGCCTGAGCCGTTCATTCGACGACCCATAAGACTCGCCCGCTTCATGCCCTCGCGAATGCGAGAGCACATCAACCGAGCCGTTCGATAACTGCCAAGCTTCAGCTCGCGCTGAAGCTGCATGGCCGAGATGCCCTTCTCGGCCATCATGTGGAACGCTAGCGCCCACTTATTGAGCGGCACATGCGATCTTTCCATAACGGTGCCAACCGTCACGGTGAAAGTCTCCAGGCAAGTGTTGCAAATGATCTGGCCGCGACGGCGCGACCTGCCCTTAAGCCGGTGCACGTTGGCCGAACCGCAACGTGGGCAGATTGGTCTTCCGTCTGGCCAGCGCAGCGCTTCGAAGTATTCGCGTGCCTTAGTCTCATCATGGAACATCGCATCAGGAGCATCAGTCTCATGATCAGGCATGGGTGAAAAAACCAGAAAAGGAGGGGTGCAGTTCTAGCCCGCTTCATTCGCTTTAGCTGCGAACCGCCGAAGCTCACCCTGCTAACGCGAAGGCCGACATTCGGTTCTCGGAAAGCCTGACAAAATTTGTGCGAATGGAAACTGAAAACTTTGCCCCTTTTCCACCGGCTCGTCGGGACGAAGCACGGCTCATCGGCGTTGATGCGCCCGACGATGTCCTCGTCGCTGTCGCCGCTGCCGTTCCCGAGGAAGACCAAGCAAGTCTTCTCGGGGTATCTCGACGCTCGCCTACGTGCTTACCCGGATATTGCACCTGTACCGGCTACAGATTGTAGGCTGAAGATCTGGCGCCATTGCGTCGCACATCCTAGTGAGCGGCTGTGACAGATCGTATTTCCCCGAGTGATAAGAGCTCCGATTCCGCACCACTACGCACGCACGGGGCTGTCGAGGCAGAGACCACGTCCCTGGCCCATAAGGCCCTCGGAAGGGCGGGTATTGACTCACCCTTCACGTTCGTCACATGCGTAGACTATTTACAAAGCGCTCATCGAAAACCCTTAAGCCCAAGGAAGCGCTGAGCCGGAAGTAACAACGAGTCCTTTTCATCGTTGGGTTAACGAGGACTAAAAGTCAGATCAAAGACGGATAGAGATCGCATGGTGTGCGGGTACTCGAGTGCGAGCAGAGGGGAGAAAGCGCGCCCTTTTTTGCATTTGAATGGCGCAAATTGCTACCGCTCAATGTGAATGCGCAACAACATCCCAGCATTTGGTACCGCTCGGAGGCGTACTTAGATGTCTTCCGTTGTAAGCGTTATCGTGCATCCGAGCCGTATCTTCCGTGAAGGTCTCAGCCGCATCTTGGCGAAGAGCCAATTCGAGCCAGCGTGCACTGCCTCAAGCACTGACGACGTGCCCAGCACAATCTCAGACGCCGGCGAGCAGGTGCTGGTCCTGATTGGCATTCACGAGGGTAAAAATCTTGTCGAAGCCCTGAGTGCGACGAAGGCCAACTTCCCGGACGCGCATGTCGCGGTCGTAGGGGATGCAAGCAACCTCGGCGGTGTGACGACCGCCCTCGAGTTTGGCGCGGTCAGCTTTGTTGACGAGAACCTGCCCACCTCTAGCCTGGTCAAGGAACTTGAGCTGGTGGCCATGGGTGAGCCCGTCATGTCGATCTCCATTCTCAAGCAGCTGTTGGCGTATGGCTCTGTCCCAGTCTGCGAGGAAGCCGTGCCACCTCGCGCAGTCGGTCAGCCGCAGCCGCCGCCCATTCGGGGATGGGACGGACCAATAGCGCTGTCCGGCGGGGAAAATGCGGCACCACCTGCAGTCGACGAGCCGCAGCCGCCCGGCAGGCAGGAGCAGGACGAACCAGAGCGACCGCTCTCCCAGCGGGAGGCTGCAATCCTCGGTCACCTGGTGCAGGGTGCGTCGAACAAGGTCATCGCTTATCAGCTGAAAATCACCGAGGCGACCGTGAAGGTGCATGTGAAGGCGATACTTCGAAAAATTCAGGTGAAGAATCGAACTCAGGCGGCGATCTGGGCACTGAACAACCAAACCGCCTCGAAGGACCTCCACGCGACCAACGGCGAACCGGGGTCCATACCAACCAGCTTGGGTTACGCAACCTCTTGTTAGGAGCGGCGTGCTTCCGGAAATCACTTAGCGTCTCTGCCAGCCGACGTGAGCGAGGGGTTCCCGATATGGCACCGTCCCGTCGGGGCCTCTGTTCTCTCAGCCCTCCGATTGCCACTTCACAGCTGACGCGGGATGCCTGCGGGCGGCAGGTTTTTGAAGGCTGCAGGTTCTGCACCTTGGACCGCAAGGCCGGATCTAATGGGCGGCGATGCTTAATGGCGGCGACCCGCTGTTCAACCATGTCCGAGCAACACCGGGTGCGTTTTTCTAGCATTCGCCGGGCGGAGCTTGCTCGCCAGCAGCGAGAGGGTCTGTGAAGGGGCCGAGACTTTCGCCAAGGGGGAGCGACGAAGTGAGGGCCTCGCACCGCGCCAGGAGTTGCGAACTACTGGTATGGGGTTCCAGCCCGACGCCGCTCCCCCCAATTGCAAACGTTAACCATTCGGAACGGTTCACGGCCTCTCCACAAATTTCCACACCGATGGAAACGTGGAGGCGCATCCAGTGATTGGCGGAAGCAGCGCTCGGCATGGGGAAGTGAGTGAGTGGCGTTTGCCGGGCCCGTACAAAAACCTCTCTGAGATCGGGCAATGGAAAGCCCCAAAAATCAACGGTTCTGATGCTTCCATTTTGTCGGTACAGAAACAGTTGATTTTGTACGGTCAAATTCCCATGTATGAGGTGAGGCAAAGAGGGGATTGAGATGATGGCGAAACCGAAACGCGCCGCGCTCTACGTCCGCGTCAGTACCGACCACCAGTCCGTTGAGAACCAGGTGCGGGAGCTCAAGCAGGTCGCCGAACGCCGTGGCTGGACCGTCGAGGAGGTCTACCGCGACGCTGGCGTCAGCGGCACCAAGGGCCGCGACAAGCGCCCTGGCCTCGATGCCATGCTCAAGGATGCCAACCGTCGCAAGTTCGATGTGGTGATGGCGTGGGCTATTGACCGGCTAGGCCGATCGCTGATCGACCTGCTCGGCACGATCGAGCACCTCCAGGAGGTCGGCGTCGATCTCTACCTGGATCAGCAATCGATCGACACCACCACGCCGACCGGCAAGTTGCTCTTCCAACTGACGGGTGCCTTTGCCGAATTTGAGCGCTCGATGATCCGCCAGCGTGTCAAGGCTGGGCTCAACGTCATCAAGGACAAGCTCGCCCGCGACGGCAAGTTTGAGAGCAAGGCCGGCGTCATTCGCACGAAGTTGGGCCGGCCAGGTGCGGAACCCGGCAAGCTCGAGCGTGCACGACGGGAGCTGGCCAAGGGCATCGGCATCGGCAAGGTCGCGAGAGAAATCGGCCTAGGCGTCGGCACCGTCCATCGGCTCAAGCGCGAGACTGGAGTGCATGCCGCTGGTTGACTGGGCCTCAGGGGATCAGCCGATGGCGCAGCGCCTCCGCCACCGCATGGAGTCGATCCTTAACGCCCAGCTTCGCTTGTGCTTTTTTCAGATGGCTCTTAACGGTCTCCTCGCCCAATTCGAGCAACTGAGCGATTCGTCTTGTCCTGTGCCCGTTCGACGCGAGCCGCAGCACCGACAATTCCCTCGGCGTGAGAGACATCTCTTTTACGATCCTTCTGGGATCGGGACCGACGATCTGTTCCAATCGAATAGCCGCGAAATTTGCAGCCATGAAAAGCAGGGCACGCAGCTGCGGCGACAGCGTGTTCGAGAGCACCTTGCGCGACCAGTAGACTACGACCCATCGCGAACCCACCGGACAGGTAAGGCCGTCGCGCATCCCGTACTTGAGACCCAGTTCGTGGCTCCAGCGATCGATGCCAACGGGCTCGAACATCCTAAGGCATTCGGTCCAGGTGAAGGGCGCCAGGCAATGCCTAGCCATCATCAGAATGGGGGCATACGCCCTTTTGCTCAAATCGAAATAGGCGTCCCACCAGCCATCGGGAACCGACTTGTGGATGAAGACATTCTGCCCAATCTTCAGGTCGTCACGGTCGTACAAATTGACCCCAAAGCGCTTGGCGCCAAGCACCATCAGCGAAACGTCTTCTGCTATGGCGTCATCGAGAGCATCGAGCACGCTAGCGGGCGAATTGTACTGTTGAACCTGCGCGGTAAACTCGACCAGATTGGTCCGCATGATTTGTTCGATGCGTGGAAAATCGCTTCTTCGAATGACTAGAGGCTTGACCTGTCCCTGCACCCTTTCATGCCCCACCGCAGAAATGATTTGGCTCTTGGCCACGGAACGATGAATTTGACCTTGCTCGCCATGCCGTTGATGGCCCACTGGCTACCTCCAAAGCTGCTCCAATCCTCTTCGGCTGCTTGCCGAAACACGTTGCGGCCGTCTGGTGCGAGTGGCCATCGGGGTTGTCTGTAGTTTGTGCTGGGATGAGTGCTGGGGTGAACCCCGATGTGAGCATCCGCCCGGTCTAGATGCTACCGCGTGCCCGCTGGACGGTTGTCGAAAACGACAAAGAGGGCCCGGTGATTAGGCGCTGGGAGCCCTTCCCGACCATCTGCAGCAGTGGGACGTAGGCCATTCCAGTTTTCCTCGATCCACATCTTTCTAGCTTACGCGCCCTAGAATGACCTGCATGCGACGGCAATGATCATTGTACATCGGGAGGTGATAGCGATGAGCATCTTCGGATTACCGACCACGCTCAAGGGTCACATTATCGATCAGTTCGAGCGCACCAGAGGTGATGACTTGCCGGTCGTACTCTATGCGATTGCGAGGGGTGTTAAACATCACGCTTGGCAAAGGTGCGGCATGGTGCCAGGAGAACTCGGGGAATGGGAACGCCTTGAACGCAAGCTGAGTGAACTCGCGGACTGGGCAAATGACGAATCCGGATTGCTGCGGTAGCGATTGAAACCCAACAAGCTCAACGCCGCGATCGGTCAGGGCAACCGGGCTTCGACCTGATCATCAGTCGAGGTGGCGATGCGTCGAGCGAATCGATTTTAGCGGCTATCGCCACTCGGATGGCGTTCCCCGTGGCAGGGTATTAGCGCCAGCGGCCGGCATTGATCGGGGGGTAGGGTGACCAACCTCCTAAGCCGGCGGGGGAATTTCGGCCCTACGCGGCCTCGCCGTCGAGCCCACGAGTTGCATAGCGCAACCCAAATCAGTGGACGGATTGTCCGTGCGGATTGTCCGTGTTGCGGCTGGCAGGCTCTAGCCCCGCCCCGGCAGCGGCCGGCACAGGCCAGGCCGGTCGCGGCAGCTAAAGACACTCAAGAACGCCACCCGGCGAGACAAAGGCGCAGCACCCGGCAATGCCGCAGATCATCATCGGCGCTTTGCCGGTGCCGACGCATTACCCCCGGGCATGTGCGTGTGCGCTCTCGACCCGAAGCTGGAGCTCGATGCACTCGGCGCGGCCCAGGGGTGGTCGAATAGGCCGCAATTTGCTGCGGTGCATATGTCGCTTGCTGGCACAGAACGTCGTGCCTCCAAGTTGCCATGGCCGCTTCGCTTTCATAGCGGACTCAGGCACTTCGACGCGAATGACCTCATCAGACATGAGAGCTTGGATACTAGCGTACACGAATGTGCTGGTGTGCTTGGGCCTGGCGGTGGCCATGTCCGTGCCGTGCGCTTTCAATCTCGGCAGGTATCGTGACTAGGCGGCCGTGCCGTACCCCACGCTCGGCGATGATGCGCTCGGCAAAACGCTCCACCTCGGCTGTCTTGCCCTTCAGCACGGCAACCTCCATGCAAGTATCATGGTCAAGGGCCACGCGAACCGTAGCCATCGAAAGGTCGTGTTGCTCTTGGTAGGCATGGGCCAGGCGCTTTGGAAGTTCGCGAGTACCCTGGTCGTAAACGTAGACCACGCTTGCCACGCACTCAGCAGCCCGGTGCCCCTCGTGTTGTGTCTGGACGATGCCGGCACGCACCAGGTCGCGCACCGTCTCCGATCGGTTTTGATAGCCGCGAGACTGGGCGAGCTTGTCGATCTCATGAGCAAGCTCGTCGTCGATCGTGATGGTGATCCGTTGCATCAGAGCCTCAGCACCAAATTTCCGATTGCGTATGCACTTTCCTATTGGACATCATATTCGCGCCTCACGTAGCGTGCTCGCCTAACGGATAGTGTTTCGTGTATCCGGGATAGTGTCCATGCGTATCTCACTGCCTGCTTTGATGGTCGCAGTTGTCTGCGGTGCAACACCTGGATCTGCGCAGGCCCCTCAGCAGCTTCCCGGCATTGCCGTTACTGCTCCGCAAACGAAGGCAAGGCCGCCGGCCGCGCCCGCTGCGCCTCCCGCCGTGGCGGAACCAATCGCGGGGTCAGAGACCAAGCCCACTGACACGTCCGACTTCGCCGCCGTCCAGTCGCTCGATCCGCGCGCCGCCGACGTCGGTGTTGCGCAGTCGGCCAGCCAGGGTGTGGTCGTACCGGCCCAACTGCTGGCGCAGCCGGTCTACCGTACCGGCGAGCTACTCGAAGCAATGCCGGGGCTGATCGTCACCCAGCACAGCGGCGAAGGCAAAGCCAACCAGTATTTTCTGCGCGGTTTCAATCTCGACCACGGCACGGATCTCGCCATCACCATCGACGGGATGCCGGTCAACATGCGCACGCATGGCCATGGCCAGGGCTATGCCGACACCAA
Organism: uncultured Alphaproteobacteria bacterium; assembly: GCA_963770295.1. Classification (GTDB taxonomy): domain Bacteria; phylum Pseudomonadota; class Alphaproteobacteria; order Rhizobiales; family Hyphomicrobiaceae; genus AWTP1-13. The sequence goes on along the minus strand of CAVYPA010000007.1, from coordinate 46,937 downwards.
CTTCATGATCCCCGAGATCATGCGCGGGCTTGCCTATCGCAAAGGGCCCTACATCGCTGCCGATGGCGACTTTGCCTCGGCCGGTGCGATCTACCTCGACGTCGCCGACAAGCTGGAAAAGAACTTCGCGCAGGTCGAAGTCGGCAGTTTCGGGCACCGCCGCGCCGTGGCCGGCATGTCGGCCCCCGTCGGCTTGGCGGGCACCGTGCTGGTGGCGGGCGAGATCGTCAACTTCGATGGGCCCTGGGAGCACGGCGACGACGTGCGCCGCCTCAACGGCGTCATGCGCTACTCCAGCGGCAGCTACGACAATGGCTTTGCCCTCACCGCAATGGCCTATATTATAGCGGCCACTGGTTCTCCACCGACCAGATCCCCTTGCGGGCCGTGGAGAGTGGGCTGATCGGCCGCTTTGGCAACCTCGACCCGACCGATGGCGGCTTTGCCCATCGCTACTCTCTCTCGGGGCGCTGGCACGAGACCACGGCCGGTTCGGCAACCCGCATCAATGCCTACGTGGTCAAGAGCGACCTCTCGCTCTTCAACAACTTCACCTACTTTCTGAACGATCCGGTCAACGGCGACCAGTTCCGGCAGAAGGATGATCGCCTCATCGTCGGCGGCAGCGCCAGCAAGACCTACTTCGGCACGGTGTTGGGCGGGACCAAGAGCGAAACCACAATTGGCGTGCAGAGCCGCTACGACGCCATCGATGTTGGGCTTTTCAACACCAAGCAGCGCGTCACGCTCTCGACCGTGCGCGAAGACGAGGTCAAGGAAGGCAGCGTCGGCGTGTACGGTGCACTGGACGAACTGGGACCGCACTACGCTCGGCCTCAGGGCGGATGCCTACTGGACCGATGTCGCCAGCGACCGCGCCGCCAACTCGGGCAGCGACTTTGATACGATACTGAGCCCTAAGTTCGGCATCGTGTTCGGCCCCTGGGCCAAGACAGAGCTTTATTTCAACGCCGGTACCGGCTTCCACAGCAACGACGCACGGGGCACCGTCACCACCATTGATCCGGTGACCCTGACGCCGGTCTCCCCAGTCCCGTTCCTCGTCCGATCCAAAGGTGCCGAGGCCGGTATTCGCACCCAGCCCACCAAGGACGTCGTCAGCACCTTTTCGGTGTTCGTGCTCGACTTCTACTCCGAGATCGTATTCGTCGGGGACGCCGGCACCACGGAAGCCAGCCGGCCCAGCCGCCGTGTGGGCGCCGAATATACGCTGCACGCCAAGCTGCTGCCCTGGCTGACCCTTGACCTCGACGCCGCGTATACCCAGGCGCGTTTTCTCGAAGACGATCCTGCGGCGCCCGGTCGCCGCATTCCCGGGGCCATTGAGGGCGTCGTCAGCGCCGGTCTTTCCTTCGACAATCTCTGGGGTGGCTGGTTTGGCGGCGCCAAAATACGCTACTTCGGCCCCCGGCCGTTGATCGAAGATAACAAAGTGCGCTCGAAGGCCTCCTACCCCGTATCCGCCCGCGTCGGCTACAAGTTCGAGGATGGCCTAATCGTGCGCGTTGATGGTTTCAACCTGTTGAACCAGGAGGCCAGCCAGATCGACTACTTCTACGGCTCGCGCCTCGCTTCCGAACCCGGCGAGGTCGAGGACATTCATTTCCACCCGCTTGAGCCCAGGTCGTTTCGTCTATCGCTAACCAAGCAGTGGTAAGCGTCTCGAATGTCGGTTGCTGGCACCACGCTGAAGTCTTTGGCGGTGCGGCGATCCTGTCCGGTTTCAGAGGTACTTTGCCCCTGCCCAGTGCGCGGGCTGAACCAAATCTGCGCACCTTCTGATTAGACCGTTTATTGGACGAGGCGATGGCGCGGCACCAAACGCTGGGAGCATCCCGTCCAGCTCGGCCCGAAACCTGGCGGCACTGATGTGCTCAGGCCCGTCCGGCGCAAAGGTCACGCATACCGGCCCGCGGCCGCGTCTGGGCATTCTAATGATCTTGGCGGTCATCGCTCCTTCGCCTTCTTCAGCAATTGCTCCCGCCGCATCGGCGAGACGCGACCTTTGCCGCCGCATTGGTAGGCCCGGCCGGATTTGAACCGTGCGTAATTCGCTTATAAGGCGAGCGCTTTAACCGATTAAGCTACGGGCCCGCGCCTCCTAGTCGATTTTCAAATACCGACCCGACAACTCGCCCGGTCGGGCGTGGGCGTAGATTGATGTCGTTTTCAAATCCGCATGACCCAGCGTTGCCGACACCAACGTGACCGGCGCGCCGTTGTCGATGGCGTGGCTGGCGTGCGTGTGTCGCAGCCAGTGCGCCGAGGCGGCCGGGTTGACGCCGGCACGCTTGGCCGCGCGCTTGATGATGTAATTCACCGCTCGGGCAGTCAAAGGCCGACCGCTGTTGCGCGTCCACTCGACACCGGCGCCGTCGGCAGTGCATCGCCCCGGCTGGCCAGCAGCTGCTTGGCGATCGCCGCCGGCAGCAGTACTTGCCTGACTTTATCGCCTTTGCCGACGAGCTCCAGCTGCGCCTCGCCGGAATCCCGAGGGATGATCTGGCGCCATTCCAGGGTGACCAGCTCGGTGATGCGCAAGCCGCCGAAATAGGCAACCTCCAACGACAAGCGATCGCGGCCCGGCTTGCCGGCATCGATCAACTTGCGCGTCGCCAACTCGGACATAATGCGATGCGCAACGACGCGGCCCGTCTTTTTCAACTTGACCAGCGGTCCCGCGCTGAACCGCGTGTAACCAACTTTATGGGCAAAACCGAGCAAGGATTTCACGCTGGCCACGTAGGTGTTGACGGAGGACGGCTTAACCGCCGTGCCGTCCGCTTTCACGCGCTTGGTGTCGATCGCCTTCAGCACGTCCTCCACCGTGGCGTTACGCAAACCAACGCCGGCAACGACGAGTGCAGCTAGGAAGCGCTCGCCGATCCGGCGGTAGAGGGTGAGCGTGTGCGGCGAGCCGTCCTGATGGGATTTGAGCCAGACTTCCATCAGCTCTTTGTCGTCGCGCGCGTTGGTGCCTAGGCCGGCCAGGCGCTCGATGCCTGGCGTCTCGGGGCCGAACACTTCGAGCTCGGCTGGGCTCACGATCTGCAATTCAGTTCCTGATGATGTCATGACCGTCTTTCTGACTCTTCTCGTCTGATAATCGCAATAATCGGCAATCTCATTTGCGGGGCTATGGATCAGCTATTGATTGCGCCTTCCCGCTTCGCGGCCGCCAAGATTGCAAGCAGCAACGGCGCCAGCGCGCGCTCGACCTTGTCCGCTGAATCTTCTAATTCTGCCGGCGCTCCCCCGTCGATCAGGTCGTATTCCGGCCACCTCATTTTGAAGACAGCCTCCGCCAGCAGAAAAATGTCCCGCAGTGTGCGCGCCTGCGGCGCGGTGTCGCCAACGAGGTGCTCCTCGGCGAAGTCCTCCATGGCGATAAGCGCGTCGCACTCCAAAAGCTCGTTCTCTTCGCTCAGGTGGGCGATTTTTTCGGCAGCATCGTATTTGTCGCACAGGGCGCGCCAGGCGACACGATGATGGAAAAGCGCGTCCTCACCGCCGCCGATGCCGGCCTTACCGATAGTAGCGGCGATGTCGGCGGCGGCCGGTGTCCTCGGCGTCGCATTGATCAGCGCCACGATCTCGGCCGCGATCTGCTCGATGTTGGCGAGAGAGATAGGGCACTCCGTAGTATTAGCCATGGCTCGCTCTTGCCGAGTTCATTGCCGGTTTCACTATTGGGTAAAGGGCAGTGAGGAGGGGAGCAATCTGGCACGTCCGGTACGAGCCAATCCCCTGGTGGACCGACGACTACACGCTGACGGGCACAGCGCTGCTCATCAGCTTCGCCGTCGGCCTCGCGTGGGTCGCCGTGGTCTTCCTCTTCAAACGCGCCTTTAAGGCGTTGGCCTAAAGCACCGACCGCACACGGGCTCGTCGAAGCTGTAGCGCATCGCGTTTTTTGTTCACTTGCGTACTAAGTTTGCAATTACTGCCCCATTTAATGCGCGTACTCTTTAGAGGCGTGCGGGCTGATTAAGATGCGGCGGGTGATCCGTCACCCCACGCCTTTCGTTGGACCACCAGATGGACAGCGCCGACCTTGTTGGGCAATCCATTCTCGTCTTAGAGGATGAGCCTCTCATCGCGCTCGACATCTGCGAAGCGTTGAAAGGCGCGGGGGCGTCCGTCTTCGTGGCGAATTGTCTGCGCGATGCCCTTGCCCTCGCTGACCATCCCGACCTATCGGCCGCGATCCTAGACTTCGGTCTCAGTGATGGCGATGCGGGTCCAGTATGCGAGCGGCTCAAAAGGCGCGATATCCCATTCGTGCTTTACAGCGGGTATGAGAACGCGGCTTCACGAGGCGTGACCTTGCGCAAACCGGCGACTCAGGCTGCACTGGTCGAGACGCTCGCCCGCCTATTGCACTCTAGAGCACCGGCCGCGCAGGAACTGGCTCGTCGGGCCTGAGCACCGGCGCATCGGCCTTGATGCTTAAGTTGCGTGTGGCCGACAACTAGCGGCGGCGGTCATCGAGGGCCATTTCCTCCAGCGCACCGCGTTTCAGGGCCTCCACATCGCGGCTGTCCTCGCTGGCGACGGATATGAGCGCGTTGGCGAGCCGATACCGCCCATTGTCGATATCGACTGGAACATTGCCATAGTTGCCAGCAATCTCGGCCCAGGCCGCATCAAAGGCTTCTCCAATAGCCTTTAACGCGTCAGGACCGAACGAAGCGCCGTCTATAAGCTGTCGAGCGCGCATAATCGTCGTCCGACTACAGCCCCGCTCGCGTTCAAGCGCGTCATTTCGACAATCAAATGACGCGATCTAGGGCACCCCCCCGCGCCGGCGGGCTTGTCAGGGCGAAGCACCGCGGCGCATCGGCCTTGATGCGCACGATGATGTCGTCGGCGCAGTCGCCCTCGGCGACCTTGCCAAGGTTCATCGAGACGCTGCTGCCCTGTAACAGCGGTTGCCTCGCTCGCAGATAAATTGAACACGAGATCGCGCAGGCTAAAGTGGCGAAAGCTTCAGAATGAGGCCCTAGAGCTCGCCGGCGCAATGCGCGATCCAAAAGCTCGGCGGCACGCGGAGGCTTATAGGCTCCTCGCTGAGCGGGCTAAGGAGCGCAGCGAGCGAATTTCTAGGCTCGCACGTCACATGAAGAAACGGTAGCCAAGTAGCTGACCCAGCAAAGAAGCTTGCGCCCGTAGCTGCTCCAGGTCTTACAAGAGAGTCGCGGGAAGACCATGGACCGGACGATCAGGGCTGATCCTGGGGCTATCCGGACGCGTGAGGGGGAAACCGGCATGGCTACCGCTGGCACGATAGTGCTTGAGATCAAGATAGCGGTCGACATCGTGTTGGCCGAGGACGGCTTGTATTACGTCGATTCAAGCACCATGAAGGGCGACGCGATGCATAGCTGGACCGAAGGGCCATTCGATACTGAACGCAAGGCGCGCGAGAACCTGCTGTGGCAGTTCGCCGTGCCGGTGATCGAGAAGCTATAGCGCCACAATCCCAGATCCCTAAAGCTCCATCACGCATGACGTGGCGCGGAATTAAACGCAGCCATCGGACGACAAAGCGGCATCCTGGTACGCATTAACAGACCCAGGATGCCATCAAGCCGATGACCCGGAGGGGTGTGGTGGAATCGGGTGCGGGGCCCGGGTCGCATGCACAACGGGTGTAGCCCAGTGTAATTCCACTGTGGCACCAGCTCGGTTGTGGATAACGCTGCATATCACTTATTCACCACGTGCGTGTTGCCCCTGAGATGCATGCGAGCATGCTACAATCTGGGCTCGGGCGGCTGGTAAGAGATTGTAGGGTGTGCGGGTGATGGCTCAGCGCCTGTGGCGCGACCGGCGTGGCGCTGCTCTCATCGAGTACGCGCTATTGATAGGTCTCGTCACCTTGACAGTCTTGGGCGCGGTCGTTGCCACTGGCAGCTGGGCACACGGCATGTGGGGCAATTTCCTCTCCAACTTGGGCCCTTAATCACCTGACCAAGTTGGGAAGCCAGGCCAGCGCTACCTTCGTTCGCGCGGCGTTGGGGACGCCTGTCGCCAAGCGTCCCCGCACCAGCAGACATGGTGGGGAGCGTCGAAAAGTGACCGCACCGCGCCAGGGTGTAGAGCCCAACGGGCAGCAGATACACGAGCGCGCCAATAAGGCCGCCAAACAAGACTACCGACGGCGTTTCAGTGAGCTGAAAATTAAGCCCAGTAGGTCGGCGATAATGGTCAGCTTGACGACCTGGGCGGCGATGAAGGTTGCCAGCGTGATCGCGGCGCCAGCGGTGACGAATTCCGGCAGCCAAATGGCAGCGATCGGCACGCTCAAGAATGCCAGGCCGCAGGCGATGACCAGAATGGTGAAGACGCGCTCCGGCATCTGATTTACTCCCCTACTAGCGGAGGTACTGCCAAACTGTACCATGCGGCGCTGTGGCGGATTTCACACGCCCCTTTCAATTTCAAGACAAACGACGTTAGTCGGAAATGCAGTCTTGCCGGCGCGTCAGGATGTTTCCAACTCGGTAATCTCGCGTTCCAACACGGCCACGTGCTTGCGCAGCTCACGCGCCATGCCCGGGCTCAGATCCGGCGATCGCAGGCTATCCGTCACCCTGGCGAGCTCCTGGCGCTTTCTGGCGAGCGTCTTCTGTGCTTCCGTTAGCTCGGGCTTGGTTGGACCCTCGAAAATGCGCCAGCGCTCGGCATTGATGCGCCGCCAATCCGGGCATTTCGTTTTGACCCAATTGCGCGAGGGGCCGCTCGCGTAGCGCGACCCCAGGCGCTTGCTGACGGCCTTCGAAGGCGAACTTGTTGCAGTAGTCGAACAGGATCGCGCCATCCGGGAACGTCTCGACCTGGCCGAGATACGGAACCTTTGATTTCCGGCAGAGCCGATCCAGATCGCGCTTGCGCTCGGTCAACGGGAGCTGCCGGAGATCAACGCCGTCCTGATACAAGAGATCAAAGCCCAGGAACATCAATTGCGTTTCGTCAGGTTGGCCCGTGCGCATCTGGGACATCAGCCGGTAGAAGTGCGCAGAGCCGCGAGGATCGATTCAGGCAGAGCTCGCCATCGAGGATCGCCGATAGAGTAGGCAGCTTGCCGAAGGCCTGCACCATGGCCGGCAACCGGTCGGTATATTCAGCGCCGTGGCGTGAATACAGCCTGACCTCGCCGCCATCCTTGATGATCTGAAATCTGAAGCCATCCCATTTCGGTTCGTGCAGCCAACCATCGCCCTTGGGAGGTCGGACGGCCGCGGCAGGAGAAAGTGGTCGGATGAAGCCTAGACGCACTGCACTGTCCGGATTTTTCACAATTGACAACAGCTTGATCGCGGCGCCAGTCGGATGCCCCCTCCGTCGACCAGGAATCGGACCTCAAATGGCTGCGCCGCGTCACGCTTTCGGTGTGTCCCCAGAGTTTGGTGGTGTCTGCTAGCGCTGTAAAGGGAGGGCGATGGAACCGAAAAACCTGGTAAAATGGCTTCGGGTGGGTATTGGAACGCGGGGGCAAGATGCACTGGGCGCTACATCGCGGGCACATTTTGCTCGCCCTAATCGGCCCCTTGCTCGCGCGCTGCGGTGAGGACGCCCAGAGCCAAGCCAAGAGGCAAGAGAAGAAGGAAGTAGCCGAGAAGGCGGCTGCGGAGCAATCGGCGAAATGGAAAGCGGAGCGTGAGGCCGAGGCCTCGTTGATGGCTGATCCGATCATCCGAGCGCAAACTTAGACGATTTTCGGCGCCACGACTTCCGGCACACCTTTGCGTCACGGCTTGGCCGTGCCCGGGGCGGCGACCTGCGCACGCTGCAAGTGGCCCTCGATCACCAGGATATTTCGAGCACGGTCAAGTATCGGCACGTCATGCGTGACGAGGTTACTGCGGCCCGCGCCAGCGTCACTGTTCTGCGTCCGAACGTCCCGGAATTGTCCCGGAGTGAAAACGCGAAGGGGGCCAACCGTGCGGAAAAATAAGGCTTTCTTGAACGGATACGCCTGCTCCCAAAGCAGGTGCTCTACCAGGCTGAGCTATGCCCAGAGCCACAACGGCGCAGGGTCTGTAGCATCTTTTGCATGCCCTCAAAACGGATAAGCCTGGACAATCGCCCAACGCGCAGTGGGTCTCTCAAGACCTCGTTCGCTTTTCGCAAAGGCCGGGCCGAGCCACTGCCGGTCCCCGCCTTTGGTTGCACGTTACGTAGCCTTTGCCGGGGCTCTTGCGCGCTCGGCAGCATCGATCCGTACGGTCTCTGGCGCACGGGCTCAAACCGCAGCAACCCCGGACCGTGCCGCATGGGCGTCCCTCCTTCCGGCCTTGGGACGGTCCAGGCGCCGGCCGCGATCGGCCACCCGCTCATCCGCTGTTAAGCATGCCGATTTTGCGGCACGCGCAGCGGCCGGCGCAACGACACCGATTGCGGGGGGTCGTGTCTTAGAGCACAGCGCACTTCCCAATTCGCATGCACGATGCACGCTGGCGCCGTGAGCAAGCCCATCGCCTACCAACAAGCTCAAGCGGGCCCTGCTCTTCGAGACGGCCACCGACATGAACGCGACGGTCAGTCCTCCTGAAGTGCCGCCGCAAAGGCCAGCCGCACCGGCAAGCTCCTGCCGGCCCCAATTATTGCTGAGCGGGCCCCTTCAGTCGCTACAAAGCTGCGCCGAAAAATAACGACGTGGCGGCGGCCAATCAAAATACGCCCAGCCGGCACGAAGTTCAGGCATCGATTTGAGCAAGGACAACCTCAGTCGCGATTTGAAAGAGGACAAGGAGCAAATCTTCCAGCAACCGACTTCAACCGAAACGCAAGGTCTCACCCAACAATCGGAGTGATCATTATGCTACGCAACGGTTTGCAGCGAGATGCCATGGCGCTCGCGTTGCAAACAGCAGCCATGCTGCTGATGTTGCTCGCGGCGCTTGCCATTCTTTTTCCCAACCTGATGTTCAGCAAGACGACGCAAACGGCCGCACGCGATAACGATAGGCCTGCGACAGCGCATCCGGCAATCGACCTCTTCTAGCCCCGCCATCCGCCAATGCAGGCGGGGCGGGGGAAGGCAAGCCGGCAGCCAACTCAAGGATTGACCTCATCCTTCGACGCCTTGGGCTGGCAGGAAAGCGTCACGCGGCAGATGGAGTTGCCTCACCCGCCGCCGTCATATCCGCTCAGTTCAAGGACCGGATCGGGCAACGGAATGGCCGAACACATGGCGCCTCAATCGGATCCGCAGCCGATCTCCCTCATGCGGGCGGCGCGGCGCACGGGCATGGCCTTGCAACGGACGCGTGTGAGCGTCGACCGCACCTCGTCGTCGCTGATCTCCTTCGGCTTCACAAGTTACCAAGTATGCGCCGAGCCGCGTCAAGCGCCGGTTTCGGGACGCCGGCTTACGCCAAGCGACCCCCTTTCGGGCAGCTCGGCCCCCCAGCGGCGAGCCGCGCGCCTGCAGCCGCCAAAACAAGCGGCGATCGGATCAGTGCCCGCCGAACACGAGGGTTTGGAAGGGAAATACCAGGGCTTGCAGCCTGAGAATCAAGGCGTGCACGAGTGCAAGGGCATCCACGACGTGCAGCGCCATGCGTTTCAAGGCACCGGTCTCCTTTGCCGCAATCTTGTCGTGATTGTTGGAGTAGGCGTTGGCGATGCAGCTGCTGCCAGGCGTTATCCCTTCAAGTCCGCCCTGATAAAGGGACTCGAGAGAAACTAGGAGGCTGCCCGCCCGCGTCACCTGCTGGGCGTCGATCAATTGCTCGCCACCACGGAACTGGCCGGCGGCAATGTAGTCCTGCACGTCCGTGACCACCATGGGGATAATAGTCCAGGGTTTAGAGGCGCAGGTGACCTCGGCAATCATGCCGACCTTCATGATCTGCGCTTCGATCTGTCCAAAGCCCGCGTGCAGAACGCGCTGACCGGCATCCGACGGGATCAACAGTCCCGCCGGACGCATCATCGGATTGACCATATCGCCGTTCCGCAATGCAAACTGCTCCACGCGGCCATCGACGCCGGCGCGGATGACGGTTTTCTGCAGTTGTACTTCCGCCTCCGCCAACGCCGCTTCGGCACTGGCCTTCTGCGCCGGCAGCAGGGCGGCGATACGCTCCTCGGCCTGCTGTTTTGCAGCCGTCGCGGCGGCAATGGTGCCCTTGCGACCCTCGAGAGCGACCTCGAGCTTCTCGATGTCGCGAAAGGCAACGTTACCAGAATTGCGGCGTTGCAGTTCTCGCTTGGTCTCGAGTTCGTCCAAGGTCTGCTGCTCGGCAGCCTTAGCCTCCTGAATCTGGCCTTCAGCCTTCTGGACGTCGGCTTGCGCAACCCGCATCTCTGCGTCGGTCTCCGCAATTTTGCGCCGCGCACTTTCCGCTGCTGCCTCCTGCTTGGAGCTATCCAACCGGAAGATGGGCTCGCCTTTGCTGATGGGTCCGCTGACGCCAACGTAAATGTCGGAGACACGACCGTTGATCTCCGGGACGATCGGTACGGTTCGGAAGTATAGCGTGACGTTGCGCGTGGACGGGTGGTTGTAAAAGATCACCGTGATCAGGGTCACCGTGAGAATCAGACAACCCGTGATTCCCCACCGCAGTTCGAACCACACCGAATAAAAGCTAATCTCCTTGCCCAGTCGCTTTCCTTGCGCGTAACGACGATAGAGGTAATCGGGAACAATGGTGAGAAGGGAGCAGAAAAGAAGCTCAAGCATGCCTCAGCTCCTTCTTTCGTGCTGGCGGCGCGCCAGGGGTTGTCGGCAGCATGACCCCGGTGCCCTCCCTTGGCGCCGCGGGTTTCTCACGCTGGGCGCCGGCAGCTTCGTTGCTTGCTGGACTGTCCAACTCTGGACGCATGGCCGCGGCGCCGCCGCTCGGCTTTATGCCGGCAATGGTTTCGGTCAATTCGGCGATGCGTCCGAGCGAGCTGCCAAAATCGGGCAGGTCGATCAGCGCAAGCAGCAGACCGGCTATCCAGAAAATATGCATGTGCGTGAAAAGCGCGATGAGCCCCAAGACGGCGACGATCTCGAATTGTATCTTCTGCGACTTGTGCGCCATCCGCTCGGGCAGGGTGTGGAGGCGCAAGAACACGAGCCCGAACATCACGACGGCCAGCAGCAAGATCAGGGCCATGGCGACCATGAGCACGTCGGTTTCGCCGGGCGCAGTGATGAACGCCGGCAGATCGTGGGGAGCTGCTGGGTGGAGCGACTGAGCCATGGCCGTCCTCCTTTCGTTTTGGATCAGTGTTAATGATCCTACGCAGTGTCCCCAAGAGCGGTATGTAGGCTAACCCTGAGAGTGAGGGGTGCAATTCCCTAGCCGTGAGGATTGGTTATTGCCCACCGCAGCAGAGGCACCGTGCGCGGGCCCGAGGTTAACTTGGCGCTGCTGGATCCATTCGCACCCCGCCGCCATTCGCCCATGCCACTTCATGCCGGCAGGGCGAACGCGAGCGTCGCCGCAGGCGCTTGACCGCGCTTACAAGGCGCTGCCCGAGACCGTGGGACAATCAGACCGGCGTCATTTTTTTACCTTCGCATGACGCGAACCGGCGGCACTTGGCGCAACCGAAGGGACGGACGTTTCAGCCAACCCTCGCGGAGCGATTTGAAGGCACGGCGCGTCACGCGCGGGGCCGTGATGACCATCGACCCTGCCCTGCTGCGATGTCGGTCGAGCCAAACCCGGCGTTATCGCACGCACGACTAAGAATTGCATATGCACGCTCGGTCACGCGATCGCACCCCGCATGAGGCGCAAACGCAATGCAGCCGACTTCGCCTGGTTGTGTGTGCAAAGCACGGCACTTCTGCGCCGGTAGGTGTTGTGCGCATCCGTGTCAGCTCGGTAACTGATCAAAAATTTTTTCGGTGAGCCGCCGGTCGCTCTTCACCCTTCCACAAAGCAGCGATTGTGTAAAACGCGAGGGCATGCGCTCATCACAACGATCCACGCGCTGAGCGGCGCCTGCCAAACGCTTTCAGCGATTATGACTTCGTTGCAGTGACATACGAGTTTGAAGATGAGTTGTTGCCAACCGAAGCGCCACGCTCGATTTGTTGTTTTCCTGCTTGCGGCAGCTCTCCCACTTGCGCCCTTGGGACACTCGCAGCAGGCTGCAGCCCATGTGACGAGCGAGACCGCCGCTGAGGCGAAGAAAAAACTGGCCACGGCTGGTCCGGTGCTCGCCGTTGTGTCGCTCGCCAAACAGCGGATCTCCGTCTATGGCCCTGCGGGCCTGATCGGACAGAGCCCAGTTTCGACGGGGATGCCTGGCCACCGCACGCCCGCCGGCGTGTTCTCGGTCCTTCAGAAGCACAAATTCCACCGATCCAATATCTACTGGAATGCCCCAATGCCTTATATGCAGCGCATCACCTGGTCGGGGGTGACGCTGCACGCGGGTCCTGTTCCCGGCTATGCGGCTTCGCACGGCTGCATCCGCCTGCCGCAGCAATTTGCGGTTAAGCTTTGGGGCCTCACCAAGATCGGTGCACGCGTTGTCGTAGCCCCCGGTGATGCCTCGGTGCTCAACATCGAGCGAGGGCAACTTCCTGTTCCAAAACTGATGCCCGCGCCCGAGGACGCAACCGCGGTCGGCGATACGGCAAAGAACGCCGGGATCAGACAAGGAAGTCTCTCTGCGCAACCTGTCAAGGTTGCAGATGCCTCGGCCGATGTCGCATCGGGTCGCACGCGGTTGCTCAATCCGATGGAACGCGCCAAGGTGATGAGAGAGCTTGCCGTCGCCGACGCGGCGGCGAAGGCGAAGGCCGCAAAGCAGGCCGGCGAGACCTCGACCTCGAAGGCTGCGGCGGCCAATTCTGCAAACACCGCATGGCGAGCATCCGAGACGGCGCTGGCCACGGCGCGGGCCCGGAGGAACGCTGCGGCAAAAGCCCTCGACCAGACGACGGCGCCGTTGAGCGCGCCCGCCGAACATGCCCTTGCGGCGGCGGACTTGAAGGTTGCCGAGGCCGAAAAGGCGAGCGAAGACGCGCGGGCGCTCGAGGCTGCGGCGACGGCCGCGGCTATCGCGGCGGCAAAGTCGGCATCGGAGGCAGAGCAAGCCAGTCGCGAGGCGGCTATCGCCCTCAAAGCCGCCGAGCGCGGCACCGAGCCGATTTCGATCCTGATCAGCAAGAAGGCGGGCCGGCTCTATATCCGCCAATCCTGGACCCCGATCTACGAGACGTCCGTCGCCTTCAAAGACCAAGGACAACCCATAGGCACCCACGTCTATCTCGCCGTGGGGTCAGAAGGAAGCGCGGAGAACCTGCGCTGGCTCGCCGTCTCCCTTCAATCCTCTGGCCAAGCACGACCGCGAAAAGGCACACAGCCCCGCGCGCAAGAGCTGGCTGTCGTAGGCGGTGCCTCGAGTTCCGAGCCGTTGTCGGAAACGGCGATGAGTGCCCTCGACCGCTTCGAGCTTCCACAAGAGGCAAAGCGGTTCATCGAGGAAAGATTGTGGATCGGTGCATCGCTCATCATTTCCGACGAGGGCCTCAGCAACGAAACGGGCACCTTTACGGACTTCATCGTGCTCACCCGCTGAGGGCGCTTTCGCGCCAACTGGCCACAGCACGCTTCCGGCAACCATCGAGGACTTGCCCCTCGCGGCGCCGCTGCGACGCGAGCCATCCCTCGCCGGGGCAGGGCCGCGCGATTGCAAGCGATCAACGCTAAGCCGCGCCCATCAGTGCGTTGGCGGCTCGCGCACCGGCTGCGCCCGTATGAATTGGCGTATCTTTGCTAAGGCGGCTTCCGGCGCGTCTGGAACCACTGCATGACCGCATCCGGGAAAGCGTGCAAACTGCACGAGGTGCGCCGGCAGAGCCGCGACGATGTCGGCCTGGCATTCGATCGGTGTCATGGGATCCTCGTCTCCGCCCATCACCAGCGTCGGGCACCGCACGCCCGCGAGGTCGGAAAGCATGTTGAAGGTGTGGTCCTCCCCGCCTGGTCCCGCGAACGCCTGGAGAACTTCCGGATTGTTCAATACGCGCGACATGACGTTGGGATCGCGAGGGGTGCGCGTATAGAGCGGAAGCGCAATTCGCCGCCAGGCCCCCATGAAGGCAACGTCGCTGTGCCCCACGAACAATCGACGATGCGCCATGGCAGCGACCTCTGGTCCTCCCAATTTCTCGAACAAGGCGACACGCCGGTCCTTGTGGGTGCCGCCCGCGGCTTCCGTGCTGATGAGGATCAGCTTGGCTGGATGTGACGGGTGCCGCGTTGCATAAGCCATTGCGACCTTGCCGCCAAACGAAGTTCCCAAGACGATTGGACGCTCAATGCCAAGCAGGTCGCAGAAGGCGCGCACGTCGTCGCCCCATTGTGCAAGCGTCCACGCATCCTTTGGCCCGGCGTCACTGCGGCCGTTGCCGCGGTGATCCAAGTAGACGATCTGCGCACAATCGGCCAGGCTCGAGTAAACGGGCTTATAGATTGAGTGATCGAAACCGGGGCCGCCGTGCAAGAGCAACAGCGTGGGCTTTTCGCGCATGCTTGGACCGTCAGGCACCAGGCTCGCACCCTCGACATCGAAGAAGAGCCGCACGCCATTCACCAGTACGCGCATGTGCTTGTCGATCCTTGGATGCGCTTGCAAGCCTCGAGCCGTAAGCCGTTGGAGGCGCCCAACCTCGCCCTTAATCGGTCGCCTCGCAAGAGATGCCTCTAAGTCTGAGCGCCTTACGGAGCCTAGCCGGCACGCCATCGGTGTCCCGAACCGATCCCTGCAAATGCTAGTCCCAGTTGGGGTATCGACTTTGGCCTTTGGCAAAAACGGGCCCGAATTGCTGAAGCCAGCTCGCAAACTCGCCACTGACGGCGCAAGCTTGCGAACAATTGACGAAGAGGTGTCGCCCAGAAGTGTACGTCGCCAACCGTCTACAAGAGGCCTCGGCGAGCCTGGGGAACGACACCGCCACAAGCGGCGAGCGATGCACATCGACGCTGTTATTATCCGCGACGATCAAGTCACCGAATTGCCGAAACTGAAAGGCAAGGCCGCGGGGCAACGGTATCGTCACGGCCTGACCCGCGGCCGCGTGCGTTTTGATCGAGCGTGCTTAGCAGACCCATGCAACATGCAACTGTCGCGCCTCGGGCGGGAGGAGATTGCCGGATCCGGGGGGCGGCGGGGCCCCGGGTCAACGGCCGCCTGTTGTCTCGACGGCGCGGCGCGGCAACGGGTACGTTGCGAGGCCAGCCGCATTGGCTAAACTGCCGCCTGCAAACAGGATAGGCGTAGCGCGCAAACCGCACGCCGAGGAGGCACTCGTCATGACGCTCGGTCGCCTGCGCCTAACTGTTGCAGAAGCACGCGGCCTGGCGGAGGCTGCGCTCGCCGGCATCGGTTATCAGAGCGATGAGGCACGCATTATCGCCGATCACGTGATCGATGCGGCGCTGTGTGGTTACGAATATTCCGGCCTGGCCAAGATCCTGAACGTGCCGGAGAGCGAACACTTTCGCTCACCACGCCGCCCCATGACGGTGTTGCGGGAAACCGAGATTTCGCTTGCCCTCGATGGCGGAAACAATGTCGGCATGCTGGCACTCTTTCACGCGGCGCAAGCCACGATTAAGAAGGCCGGCGCGCATGGCCTGGCCCTCGTTTCCGTAGCCGATGCTTGGATGAGTGGGCGCAGCGCCTATTATGTGGAATTGATCGCCAAATACGGTCTCGTTGCCATCCACACCGCCTCCAGCTCGCGGCTGGTAGCCCCGCCCGGTGGCATCCGGCCAATGCTTGGCACCAATCCAATCGCCATCGCGGTTCCCTCCACGCGCGGACCCATCGTGTTCGACATGGGGACTTCGGCTTACATGATGACCGAACTGATGCTGCGCGAGAGGCTTGGCGAGCGCCTTCCCGAGGGGGTCGCACTCGGACCCACCGGCGAGCCGACGAGGGATCCGGCCCTGGCGCGCCAGGGCGCGTTGCTGCCGTTCGGGGGCTACAAAGGCTTCGGGCTAGCGCTCATGGTGCAAGCGCTGGGCGTACTTGCAGGCTCGGCTACAGATGGCGAGAGCGACTATGGCTATTTGTTCATCGCCTTCCGGCCCGACCTCCTCGGGCCAGCCGACCTCTTCGAACGACGCGTGACCCAACTCATCGAGACGGTCAAGGCGACGCCGCGCCAGGCCGACGTCGAGGAGATTCGCATACCCTCCGAGCGCGCCTTTCGGACGCGCGAGCGCTTGCTGCGCGAGGGTCTAGAGATCGACCGGCAGGTATTCGACGCCCTTGTTGCCTTGAAGATGCGGTCGATCTCGACGTGAGGCGTCGCCGGGCTGCGAAACGACGGGGGTTGCGAGGGCGCATGCGGGTCAAAAGGATCCTTGCATCGGACAGGCGGCCGGCGCAGTGGTAGTCCAGGGGATTCTTGAGAGCCGACGACGCGAGACGTGCCCATGCTGACACCCGACATGAAGCGGATCATTACCGAGCAGCGCCTGGGGTTCGTCGCCACGGCGGCCCCCGACGGGACGCCAAACCTCTCACCCAAGGGGACCTTCATCGTTTTGGACGATGCCACGATCGCCTTCGGCGAAATTCGCTCACCGGGGACACTGCGCAATTTGCGCGCGAACCCTCGCGTCGAGGTCAATTTCGTCGATCCATTCGTGCGCAAAGGCTATCGCTTCGCCGGCACGGCAACGGTGATCGAGCGGGGGGCGGCCGCCTTCCCGGCGCTGCTCGAGCGATTCGGCAGCCCGCTGGCACCGCGCATGCGCGCCGTGGTGACAATCAGCGTCAGCAAGGCGCTGCCCCTTACCTCGCCCGCCTACGACGAGGGAGCAACGGAGCCCGAAATCAGACGGGGCTGGACGCGCCGCTTTCGCGACTTGCAGCCACAGCAGCGGTTCGAGGGCTGATTTTTGCAGGCCAGGAACGTTCCGCCGAGCCGGGCAGGCTGGCGCGAGAGCACGCAAAGCGGGGCAAATGGCAACGGATAAGGTCACCTCCGGTCGAGCATCCATTTGGTTCGCTCAATGAGTGCGATCGCCTTCTGCAGTTCTTCCCGTGCCACCTTAAGGGCCGCCGCCTGCAACGGGGGATGCAGCAGCAGACCCTCTGCGGATACCCCATTGTCACGAAAGTTGTTGACGGCATCATCCGCTCGCGCGACGTGCTCAAGCACCAGGCGCGTCACTTTTGCGCGTTTCTCCATGCCTCCTCCTTTCCCCTGCCAGCCGATCGCCTGCCGACAGCTGCGCCGACGAGAGCCTGCATGCTACAATTTCCTCACCGCCGCTCCGACCTGACGAAAGCATGCGGGCAACGGCATATGCCGCCGGCAAGAAAGCAGCTTTCCCGACACGCGCTTTCTCGACAGCAGGTTTCCCGGCCCAGGGGCTTCGCTCAAAGATTGCCGACAAGAGCTTTCCGGTGATGAAGCGCCGCCGTTGCGCGGCGAAATTATCAGGCAAGGACGACGGCGGACGCGGCACAGCAACCGAACGGACTATACCTTGGTCGACCAGCTGCTACAAAAAGCGTCACGCCCGCCTCGCATGGAGCCGGTACCGCCGTGTCCGAGCCACCGGATCCCCGCAAACAGCAGGATAGCAACCTCGCCATCGCCATCGCCGGCGTGGTTGCCGTCATTGCGATCGCCGCCATCCTCTACATTTCAGGGATGTTCAACTGAGCGATCGCCCCGGGGCCGCTGGGCGCCGTTTTATAGCCCAATCCTGGCGACGCCGGTGGCCCGCCCGGGGAGCTTCGGGCGCCCCCGCGATGGCCGGGCGCAAAGCTAGATCGGCCAGGCGCCGGCGAGCTGCAGCAAGAAGCCGATGGCAATGAACGCCGCCGCCAGGATAAAAACACTGCGGCGCGCCGCCATCGCCGATTTGTGGGCCAGCCGGGCGCGGCGCACCGCCTGATCATCCTGCATTTTATGCAAAGCCGTAAACGGGTCACTGCCCGGGCTGGGGGGGCCAAGGTTGCGCAGATGGCGCGCGCGCTCGAGTTGTTCCTCGGCTTCGATTTGCCGACCCTCGTTGAAAAACGCCAGCCACCACTCGCGAAGCAACAGCGCAAAGCCGGCGAAGTCAAAGACCAGTCCGCCGATCGTCAGCCAACTTTGGATCATCGATTGCCCAGCCAGAGTACGGCCTACCTGCAGCCAACAGCGAGCAAACAACACCGCCCGGCAATTGTGGCGTCATCATGTAGGTCAAGCGTCGGCGCGCCGTTGTTCGCAGCCCAGACGTCGCGGATCGCAGAGGTCGGCAAGTCACGTGTCCGACACGATGCAGTGCCAGTTTTGCTGGCATAGGCCATCACTTTTCGTCCTGCCAATTGCGAGACTGTGCATATGTCCCAGGTTCTGCTGGCGAGGTCGAGCCTCGCACCCAATCTGCTTCGCCTACTGATTACATTGCTCACGGGATTTGCGCTCTTAAGTGGCGCGTACGCCTTTACGCAAAGCGCTGGCGACCGCTGGGTCATCCTGGCAACCCGTGCGCTCGACACCAAAACTGGACGCGCCAGCATCGACCTCAGAAGGGCAAAAGGTGCCTTCAAGGCCGTTCGCCTTACCGTCAAAACCGGCGCCCTGACCCTGACGCGCGTGGAGCTGACCTACGGCGATGGCACGGTGCTCAAGGTCCGCCGCTCCCTCACCTTGCGGGAGGAGCAGAAATCGCCACTGATCGGCCGGCGCGCGGACGACGCCTTCATCGACAATATCGCGCTGACGTTTAAGGGTGCCGCCGGAGAATTGGATAGTGCCGTGATAGAGGTGGCGGGCCTACAAAGCCCGCAGGGGCAAGTGGCCGTCCGCGAGTCGCCGCCCGCACAACTGCCCTCAGGCTCGACCATACCGGACAACAAGACGGCGTCTCAATCCCAAGGTGGCGAAGCGACCGATCGGCGCCGCCCGGACGAGGAGACACGTAAAAAAGCTCCTCGAGAGCCAGAACAGGAGCCCAAGACGGAAGCCGAGCCGCCCAAACCGGCACCCGTTGTCAGAGGCATCGCCGAGCCCTGGGATGTCGTGCCTGTCTTTTACGGCACGGATCGTGGCCGACAGCAGCTAGGGGCGAGTACCGTCTACGGGACCGAGCGCGCGCGCAGGCTGGAACTGGGACGAGCCCTCGTAACCGTCCCCAAGGCGCATCAGATTCCCAATATTGAGCGGCCTTGGGTGTACCGGCTGCCCTTCACCCAGATCGTCCTGCACAGCGAGCCCGAGGATCCGCGCCAGCATTTCACCCTCAAGGACGTGCGCCCCCTTAGCAAGGAGGAGTTTCTGCAACTCGTCCAGGAGCGCCTAAAAGGATCCAGCAACTACAAGGATCATGCCCTCGTGTTCGTGCACGGCTTCAACACCAGTTTCGAATATGCGCTCTACCGCACGGCTCAGATCGCCTACGACATCAAGTTCGATGGTGTGCCGTTGCTCTACAGCTGGCCGTCAATGGGCTCCCTCACGCTGCATGACTATTCTCGCGACCGCGAGAGTTCGGGTCAGGCAGAACCCTATTTACGCGAATTTCTAGAGCTGGTCGCCCGCGACACGGGTGCCAAGTCAGTCAGCATCATTGCGCACAGCATGGGCAATCAGCTGTTGCTGCCGGCGTTGCTCGATCTAAAGCGGATGGCACCTGCCGACGTCACGATATCGCAGGTGATTTTGGCGGCGCCCGACGTGGACCGCGACGCGTTCGAGAATATCGCCCACGAGCTCACCGGTGTCAGTCGCGGTGTCACGATGTTGGCGGCCAGCAATGATTTGGCCCTCGATATCTCGCGCCGGTTTTGGGGCGGGGTACCCCGGGCCGGCGACGTTCCGCCCGGCGGGCCGATCGTGACCGAAGGGATCGACACCATCGACATCACCGCCGTTTCCACCAAGGTATTTGCGCTCAATCACTCGGGCTATGCGGATACCAGCGCACTGCTGAGCGATATTCAGCTGCTGATTTAAACGGGGGAGCGCCCACCCGACAAGCGCGTACCGATCTTGGAGCGGATCAAGACTGCGAAAGGCGACTACTGGCGCTATCCGAGGTAGCGGCAGCTCCGCGCCGCGCCGACCTTGACCGTTACCGTCGTCCAATTTTAAGGGGCCAGATCCTCCCAGGCCAGCGAGATACGCGGGGCCCGGAGCAAAGAAAAATGCTTCGTAGGCAAAGTCTCTCCCGCGCCCAGCGGCGGGGCCGCAGGGGGTGCGAGTGCGTCAGCGCCAATGCGTGCGCGTCACCGTCGAGCCCACGTCCTGCCCGCACCGACCGGCTCCGGCCGACGGCGAGCTGGGCCTTAACCCCCTGCTGCGGCCGGCAAGCCCGACGCTTCCTGGTAGCCGGAACGGCTGCGTCGATGTTACCCTCCGTGCCATGCCTATGCGACGCACATCACCAGGCACACCACAAGCAAGACAACGACGATCGCTAGGCAAGACTGCGCGCGCACCACGCCGGCAGCGCGAACAATAAACGCATATTGGAGTGACGCCGTGACGGTAGCGGAGATTCTTGCAGCTAAGGGTTCCAAAGTCATTACCATCAAACCATCGGACACGATCACGACGCTGTGTGAGTGTTTGCGAGAAAAGCGCATTGGCGCCGCCGTCGTCAGCAGCGATGGGACGACAGTCGACGGTGTGATCACAGAGCGGGATGTCGCGTTTGGACTGGCCGTGCATAAAAGCGATTTGCACGCACTTCCGGTCTCCGAGCTCATGACCAAGGCCGTGATTACCTGCTCACCCCATGACAACGTGGCGCTGGTCGCCTCAACCATGCTGGCGCGCAATATTCGCCACCTGCCCGTCGAAGAACAGGGACGCGTGGTGGGCATGATCAGCATTCGCGACGTGCTCAATTGGCGCGTCAGCGAGTTGCAGTACCAAACCGGCCTGCTGCGCGCCTTTGTCAGCGAGACGGAGCGCAACCCTCCCGTGGATCGCTAAGGCCAGGGGTGGCGGCGACCAGCGGCCGTTCGCCATCGCAACGGCCGCAACCTCGCAAAATCCATATCGCTCAAGGCCATAGTGCTGACGGGACCGCGGCGCGCCGCATGCTGCCCCGGCAATGCGGCCCAGGCAACGGACGCGCGAACGGCGTCGAGACCGGCGGCCTTGCTGCTTAGGGCGTGCCCGGCAGAGGGCGTGTCGCCTAGTTAAAGAGGCGATGATCGACCTTGTCGCCCGGCTTGAGGCCCAATCGGGCCGCCTCACCGCCAGCAAGCTCAAGACAGGCGACGGTGTCGCCCCGCGAGCTGATGATGGCCTCTGACAGGGGCTCGGTGCCGGCTTCGATGCGGTGCACCGTGCCATCCTTGCGGATGAAGACCATATCGAGGGGAACGTAGGTGTTGCGCATCCACATGGTGATTTCCCGCGGCGTCTTATAAAAAAACAGCATGCCGCTGTTTGCCGGCATGTGGGTGCGGAACATCAAGCCCTGCGCGCGCTCCTCATCGGTTTCGGTGATCTCCACATTGATGAGATGCTCGCCTTGCGCAGCCGTGTGGAGCTTGAGAGTTTCGCGCCGCATCGCCAATGAGGGCTGAACAGCTACCGTCCCTGCCAGTATTGAGACAATAACAAACAGGGCCGCCCAGCGGACGGCCCAGCGTTGTCTGAGTGTTGGCTCAATGCGCAGGGCTTCAGTGCCTCGGCGGCAGACCCGAAATCGCGCCGTCCGGACGCAATTCAGCAGCCATGCAGCCCTTTGCTCCATTGCCCCACCGAACCAAAACGACCTGATCAGGCCTAAGCTCCGTAAATCCGAAACGCCGAAGCGTCTCCATATGCACGAAGATATCCGGCGTGCCGTCGCCTCGAGTTAAGAAGCCAAAGCCCCGAACCCGATTGAACCACTTTACCCGTGCCCGTTCCCACTCGCTTTCCGGCGTGACCTGCACGTGGGTGCGCTGGGGTAATTGGGAGGGGTGGATCGCCGTGCTCTCGTCCATACTGAGGACACGGAAGGCCTGCAGGCCCCGTGGCCGCTTGAGCACCTGGCAGTGCACGCGGGCACCTTCATAGGCCGTCTGATAGCCACCGGCCCTGAGGCAGGTGACGTGCAAAAGCACGTCCGCCAGCCCATTGTCTGGCACGATGAAACCATAACCCTTGGAAACATCGAACCATTTGATGGCCCCGGCGATTTCGAAGACTTCTACTCCGGGCTCGCCGGCGTCCCCTGGGTCGGGTGCTATACCTTTGCTGCTGAACTCTGGTTGATCTTCCGGAAACTCCGGAGGAATCTTGCCATGGTCCCCCATACTTGAACCCCCGCCTACGTTGCTACGAACTGCCGCCACGACGAACCCAAGATTTCCCTCTCATGGGCACACCGCCGACGCAGCACCATCCGTGTATAACTAACACACCCAAGTACGGCTAGCTGATTTTGACTCCGTTAACGAACGTTAGTTGGCGATATCTTCAGAATGATTTGATCTATAGCTTCCCAAGCAACTGAAAAATCGCGCACTTCGCAGCGAGATCTGCGCCGCCCCCGGCCACGCTTTCGGCTGTGGACTACCGACACTAGGAACTTACTGGTGGATAACTTGAAACCGGGCGGAAATTTTCTTGTATTCGGGCAAGTATATTTCGTAGTCGATTGCGAATCAGGTTGCGGACCATGAGGTTAGTGATCCGTCATGATGACGAAAATGCGACAGTTCCCTCCCCGTCACGAGCGGCGCCGTCGCCGTCACGGGCGGCCATTGCTTTTGGGGTCGGGGCGCTGCGCTCCCCGTCTGGCGCTTGCGCGCCGCCACCTTGCGGCGCAAACTTGAGGCTTGCACCCAGTCCTAGGAGGCTTTCCCGTGCCGCTCCGCTATCTCCACACCATGGTTCGCGTCGCCGACATCGACAAGAGCCTCGATTTTTACTGCAAGAAGCTCGGCATGGAAGAGGTACGGCGCAGCGAAAGCGAAGCCGGCCGCTACACCTTGGTTTTCCTGGCGGCGCCGGCGGATAAGGGGCGCGCGGGCGCCGAACGGGCGCCTTTGCTCGAGCTCACCTTCAACTGGGATCCGGAAAATTACGGGGAAGGACGCAACTTCGGGCATTTAGCCTTTGAGGTCGACGACATCTATGCAACCTGCGACCGCTTGCAGAAAGCGGGCGTGACCATCAATCGCCCGCCGCGCGACGGCCGCATGGCCTTCGTTCGCTCCCCGGACAATATTTCCATCGAGCTCCTGCAAAAAGGCGAGTTGCTGCCCAAGCAGGAGCCCTGGGCGTCCATGTCCAATACGGGCAAGTGGTAGCCCCGAGGCGCCCTAGCCCGGGCAAATTGTCGAAAAAGTTGCGCTCGACGCTTGCCGGGCCTTAAGGCGCGGCACGGTAGAACCACGGCCGCGGGGGCCTGCGGCGGCCCGCTCCAAGGCGTGCGAGGGGACGGCCGCGCGAATCAGGCCAGAAGCGTTTGCTCGGACGGGCCCTTGCGTGCCATGAGGGCTGCCAAGTCTCGCCCGCGCCCGCAGCAACCGGTTTGAGGTCGCGCGCGCCCCATGCCCCTCAACCTTGTGCTGCCCCGCCCCCGCATCTCGGCCCAGGTTTATATCGCCATCGTTTTGACGGGTGGCGGTGTTGTGCGGGCTTGCGGGCCTCAGCATCAAGTTCGCAGGCGAGACGATCGCTGTCGCGCAACGGATACCGGCGAGGGATTAGAAGCCATCGTGCTGCTGGCGCGCGCCGAGGTCCTGCTTGAGGAGAACAGGCGGCTGGTCGATGCGGCCATACTCGGGGCCGCGGCAGCGGCGGCTGCCGCCCAGGTGCAGACCTACCAGGCAAGCAATGCCGAACTCGCCCGGCTCTTGCAAAGGCTCGGCTATGCGGCGTCGGCTCCGCTTTCGCGCCGCTTCGAGTGGCCGCAGCGCAAGGCGACGCGGTCTTCGGGCTGGCGCTCACTGCCAGCGGCGAAGGCGCCATCGCAGCCTCGCGCTATGCCACCTCCAGCGACGACCTGCGCCACCGCATCGGCTTGGAGCGACAGCACGGATCAACGCCGCCGAAGCCGGCCTCGACCGGCTCGGGGCCAAGGCACGCGTCCAGATCGTGTGGATACTCGCTGGCGCCGGCATTGCCGGCGTGCTGATCGGGCCGCTCGGGCTGTGCCTGCTGCGCCGGGTGCTCAAGCGCATCGGCGCGGTCGGGGCGGCGTTGGCCCGCCTCGCCCGCAACGATACCTCGGTCGAAATTCCGAGATCTTGCGAAGTGGGACGAGATTGGCGAATTCGCCCTCGGTCGCCGTGTTCAAGGCCAAGTCGATCGCGCTACTGCACAAGCAGGCCGAGCTGGAACGGCTCAACCTGCAACTCGACGTTGCCATTAACAACATGCCGCTCGGCCTTAGCATGTTCGACGCGCAAGAGCGCCTGCTCGTGTGCAACACGCGTTACGCCGAGATGTATCGGCTGCCGGGCGAATTGACGATGCCTAGTCCAAGGTGCGGCGGAACCGGCGCACGGCAAACGTCATGGCAACGAGCATCAGGCCCGAGAGCGCCAGCACTTCCATCTGTAGGTCATAGGCCGTCGCGCTCTTGAGCATGATGCCGCGCACGATGCGAATGAAATGGGTCAGCGGCAGCAACTCGCCGAACCACTGCGCCCAGCGCGGCATGCCGGCGAAAGGGAACATGAACCCCGACAGCAAAATGTTGGGAAGGAAAAACATGAACGACATCTGGATGGCCTGCAGCTGGTTCTGGGCGATGGTCGAGAAGGTGTAGCCGATCGACAGGTTGGTGGCGATGAACAGCGTGCTAAGCGCGGCCAGCAACGCAATGCTACCCTCGATCGGTACCGCGAACAGCAGCACACCGAAACCCATGATGAGAGCGGCCTGCACGCACCCGATCATGATGTAGGGCGCGATTTTTCCCAGCATGATTTCCAGTGGCCGGATGGGCATGGCCAGTAGGCTCTCCATCGTGCCGCGCTCGACCTCGCGCGTGACCGACAAGGACGTGAAGATCAGCATCGTCATGGTCAGGATGGTGCCGAGCAGACCCGGTACGATGTTGAGGCTTGTTACCGCCGCCGGGTTGTAGCGCCGATGCTGGCGGATCTCGAACGGGGCGGAGGCCTGGCTGCTTTCGGGGAGACCGCGGTCGCGCGCCAGGGCGGTGCCGACGATGCCTGCGAGGGCAGCGAGCGCCGTGCCCGAGGCCACCGGATCGGTCGCATCGGCCGCCACCAACAGGGCCGGACGGTCACCGCGGCGCACGCCACGCTCGAACCCCGCCGGAATCTCGATGCCGAACAGCACGTCACCCGAGCGCATCCAGTGGTCCATCTCGGCTTCCGAGCGTGCCACGTGCGTCACGGCAAAATAGGAGGTGTTGCGCAGCGCCGCCAGCACGGAGCGAGCAAGATCGCTCTCCTCGTGCATCAACACCGCGGTCGGCAGCTGCCGCGGCGTGGTATTGATGGCGTAGCCGAACAAAAGCAGCTGCACGACCGGGATGAAGATCATGGTCGCGAAGGTCAGCCGATCGCGCCGCAGCTGCACGAATTCCTTGATGAGCATGGCCAGCGTACGCGACAAAGCACCCGAGCGGCGCCATCTGAAAATGTCGATCATTGGAAGTTGTCCTGCGAACGCGCCATCAGGTCGATGAACACATCCTCCAACGACGGCGGCGATGGCACCCACCTGAGCTGCCGATCATCCTTGAATGGGGCAATGGCGTCCTCCAGAGCCTCCATGTCGCGGCCAGCGACATGCAGGCTGCTGCCAAAGGGCGCCACCATGTCGATCCCCTTGCGGCCTGCGAGCTGGTCGGAAAGGGCCGACAAATTTGCCCCGCTGACCGTGTAGGTTTGCAAGTGCGACTTCTCAATCACCTCGCCGATGCTGCCTTGCGCCAAGAGTACGCCATAGGCGATGTAGGCAATCTCGTGACAGCGTTCGGCCTCATCCATGTAGTGCGTGGAAACCAGCACCGTCATGCCGTCGGCGGCAAGCTTGTGGATCTCGTTCCAGAACTCGCGCCGCGCCTTGGGATCGACGCCGGCGGTGGGCTCGTCGAGCAGCAGCAGCTCAGGCTTGGGCAGAATGCAGGCACCAAGCGCCAGGCGCTGCTTCCAACCGCCGGAGAGCGTGCCGGCCAGCTGTCGCTCACGCCCCGCAAGACCCAAGCGCGCAATGGCGCCTCGGGCCTCCCCCGCCGGGTCGCCAAGACCATAGACGCGGGCGACGAACTCGAGGTTCTCCAAAATCGACAGATCCTGATAAAGGCTGAACCGCTGCGTCATGTAGCCGACGTGGCGTTTGATCTGTTCACTGTCGCGGCGAATGTCGTAGCCAAGGCAGCTGCCGCGACCGCTGTCGGGCGTCAGGAGCCCGCACAACATGCGCAGCGTGGTGGTCTTGCCCGAGCCGTTCGGACCCAGAAAGCCGTAGATTTGCCCGCGCCTGACCCGCATGCTGAGATCGCGCACGACCTGCTTGCCGTCGAAGGATTTGCTGAGGCCTTCGACCTCGATGGCGATCTCGCCGTTGCCTTTGTCACTTTTGCGCATGACTGACGCCTGCCGCCGGTTTCAGGGTAACCGACACCGGTTGCCCGACGCGTAGATTTTCAGGCTGCTCGGGGCGCGCTTCGATGCGGAACACGAGGCGGGCGCGCTCCTCACGACTGTAGATCACGGGAGGCGTAAACTCGGCCTGTGCCGAGATGAAGCTGACGCGCGCGAGCAAGCCAGTCTTGCAGCCATCGCAAGTGACGGTGATCCGGTCATCAATCTTGAGGCTGGGCAAGGTCGCTTGCGGCACGAAGAAGCGCACCTTGGTATTGTTCGGCGGCAGCAGGGATACGATCGGTCGGCCCGCCTGCACCATTTCGCCGGTGCGGAAATAGACCTCCTGCACGCTACCCTGCACCGGGCTTGCGACCTTGCGCCGTTCCAGGCGGGTACGCGTCGAATTCAGCCTTGCCTCCGCCGAACGTAGGGTTGCCTCGGCATCGTCGAAGCTCTTTTGCGAACCCACAGCGCGTTTGAGCAGCGCTTGCGCCCGCTCGTAGGTCTGCCGCGCATTGACGACGGCGGCCTCGTTCTCCGCCACAGCGGCGCGCTGCAGATCGGCATCCAGCGCAAACAGCGGCGAGCCGACCTCGACACCGTCGCCTTCACGCACCGACAAGGTTTCCAGCCGACCCGGCTCCTCGGCGCTGACGAAAATGAGCTCGGCCTCGACCCAGCCCTGAAATTCAAGCTCCGCCCGCTCACGGCCCCAGTACTGAAAGGCGGCAAGGGCGAGGCCGACCACGGCCAGGCCCGTCACGGCAAACAAGCGCTTGTGCTGCACGGTCATGGTGCGTTCTTTCCGGTAAGCAGATCGCAGTGGGCGCTGAGCAGCCCGGCAACGTCGAGCGGCTCGATCTTGGCGAATAGGCCATCCCAAATGACGGCGAGCAGCAAAGGGGCAACGATGAGCTGGGGAAAGCGTGCCGCCGCATCGCTCGAAAACTCCCCGCGGGCCACCGCCTCGGTCGCAACCGTGCGCATTAGCGCCATGCCGCGCGCGACCACCTCGCGGTAGTAGAAGTTGGCAATGGCGGGAAAGCGCGGCCCTTCGGCGATGATGAGGCGCAACAGCAGTTTGCGCTTGGTCCCAAGCACCTCCCGCTGGAAAAGGGCGAAGAACATCGCAACGATTTGGGCCGGCTTCATATCCGGGGCGAGCGCAGCCGTGCCCACCCGCTGCATGATCGGCGTCACGGCACCGCGCACGAGGTCCTCAAACAGGGCCTCCTTGTCCTTGAAGTAAAGGTAGAGCGTGCCCTTGGCGACGCCGGCGCGGGCGGCGACGTCGTCGAGCCGCGCCGCCTCGTAACCCTGGGCGGCAAAGACCGTCAGGGCGGCGTCGAGGATGGCCTGCCGCCGCGCCTGCGCTTGCGGCCGACGGCCCTCGCCGGCAGCGGCCGCCAAAGGTGCGGCAGCGCGCCGCGCACGGAGCGCCCCGGCGCCCGCCACCTCTATCGCCTCGCCGCCCCTGCGCGCCCGCCGCTGCCGCTCCGCCATGGCTCTGCTCCTGCTCTGACTGGCTCATGATATGACTGACCCGTCAGTCACAAATTGGGCCACTCGACGCTGACACAAGGCCCTGCTCACGAGCTTGTGATCGCGCAAAGGGGCGCGCGAGGCCACTAATTGCGGGCCGTCTCAATGCGGCCCCAATTCGGAGCGGGCTTAGAGACTGACGTGCTTATTTTCCAAAGTGTGGGAAGGCGTTGGAGCAGGATGTTGCCATGGTGCGGAAGATCGGGGAAATTCGCGGCTGGCCGATGTGGGTCCGCCTCGCGCTCGCTGGGGCGGCGCTGTTTGCAACCTTTCTGTTTCAAATTCCCCTGGAACGGGAGGTGCCCGGCGAGCCGTTCCTGCTCTTTTTCCTGATCGTGATTGGCGCCACCTTGGTCTTCGGCAGGGGCGTGGGCCTGGTGACCATTGGCCTCAGCGCGCTGCTTTCAATCTTCTTTTTCGAGCCGTTCGGGTCGCTCGCAATTTGGCACGCCGCTGACGTCATCAAGATCGAGCTTTACGCCGTTCTCGCCGGCTGTTGTGTGGTCGGCTTCGCCTCGCTCGCCGACGCGCTGATCGACGCCAACGAGAAAACCAAGGCCCTTGAGCAATCGGACCAGAACAAGTCGATGCTGCTGCGCGAATTGGCGCACGGCGTCGCCAACAATTTTGCCTCCGTTGCGGCGCTGATCAGCATCAAGTCCGCCTCCGTGAGCGACAGCAATGCCAAATCGGTGTTGAATGATGCCATCGAACAGGTCACCGTGATGGCGCGTGTGCATCGGCGGCTGCGCGCCGACGGGCACGGCGTACTGCTCGACGGTGAAACCTTCATTCGCGAACTGTGCGATGATCTCAAAGCCTCGGCGGCGCGCGGACGGCCGTTGTCGATCGAGTGCCGGGCGGACAGCGGATCCTTGTCGATGGATCAGGCCGTGCTGCTGGGCTTGATCGTCAATGAGTTGGTCACCAATGCCATAAAGCATGCCTTTCCCGACGGCCGCCACGGCCACATTCGCGTTGGCTTTGAAAACTTTGGCGGCCGAGCGCGGCTTGCTGTGGAGGATGATGGCATCGGTTTGGTCGGCCGCGCACAAGGTGCAACCGGAATGGGACAAGAGCTCGTGCGCGGTCTGGCGCATCAGCTCGGTGGCGATCTCGAGGTGCAATCCTCAATGAGCGGCACCTCGTTTCGCCTGTCAGTTCCGTGTGCCACCCCGACGGCATGCGCACCACCTCCGGAATCCTCCGCAGGGCTGCTGCACTGAAGCGAGGCAACGGCGCCACCGACGGCCGAGCGCCGCAGGGACGTGCACGGCCCCTCTTCAGGCCTGGCGGCTCGAGACCATCCGCGCTCAAGCCTTGTCGAGGCCAACCGGATTTTGCTCGAGCCGTTCGGCGGCGGCGGCGCGAGACCAGGGTCGGTGATTGACCGCACCCACCCTCCACAACCCGGCGATGCCCGGCGGGTGCAAATAGTCGAGGCGGGTGATCGAGCAGTTATCGATGGAAAAGCTGAGCGCGGTCTGCGGTGCTACATCCAGCGCCAGTGCCAGGGCGGCGCGAATGGTGCCGCCGTGCGTTACCGCAATAATGTCGCGGCCGCGATGCTCGGCGGTAGCGCGCTCGATGGCGGGCACGACGCGCGCAACCAGATCGGCGAAACTTTCCCCACCGACGGGCCGCTCCGCCGCGGGCGCAAACCACAAGGTATGGGTCCCGACCTTGCGCGCGGCATAGAAGGCCTTGCGCTCCTGCCCCTGCCATTCGCCCAAATGCTGTTCGGCCAAAGCCGCCACCTCGACCGGCTTGATGCCGGCAAAGCCGTTGGGTGCCGCGGCAAGGATCGCCGCGGCGGTCTGTTTGGTGCGCAGCAGGTTGCTGGTCAGCCAGACCGCCTGGCGCGGTAGCTCGCGGGCAAGAATGCCAAATATCTCCGCATCGCTGCAGTCACAGGCCAGGTCGCGTTGGCCATAGATAAAACCGCCATCGGGCACGGGCGCATGCCGGATCCACCACCATCGCGTCTGCTCCGACATGGCGCTCAATCCATGGTCACAACGATCTTGCCCATGGCCTTGCGCTGCGCCAGCTGGGCGATGGCCTCGCCGGCGCGTGCCAGCGGATAGCGCTCGGAAATGCGAGGTTTAATGGCCCCTTTGGCATAAAGCTGCATCAACTCGGCAATATTGGCGGCGTTGGCCTTGGGCTCGCGCCGCGCAAAGCCGCCCCAGAAGACGCCCACGATCTGGCAGGATTTCAGAAGCGTCAAATTGAGGGGCAGGCGCGCGATGCCGGCGGGAAAACCGACCACCAGCAGACGCCCCTCCCAGGCGATGGCGCGTAGCGCCGCCTCCGAGTAGTCGCCGCCCACCGGATCATAGATGACGTCGGCACCGTTTGGTCCACACGCCTGCTTAAATAAGTCCGACAAGGCCTTGGTGCCCGCTTTGTCGAACGGTCCCGGCGGATAGACCACCCCGGCGTCGGCGCCGTGCTCGCGGGCGAGGGCGACCTTTTCCGAGGAAGAGGCCGCAGCAATGACGCGCGCGCCGAAGGCTTTGCCGAGCTCGACTGCCGAAAGGCCCACGCCGCCGGCGGCACCGAGCACAAGCAGCGTCTCGCCGGGCTTGATGTTGGCCCGATCCTTGAGGGCATGCATTGAGGTGCCGTAGGTCAAGACCAGCGCGCTGGCGATATCGAAAGGCATGGTAGTCGGCATGGTTATGCAATTGGCTTCCGCAATCACGAGCTTGTCCGCCATGCCACCATGACCACACGAGCCGATCACGCGGTCGCCGGGCTTCAGCCGTTCCACTGCCGGTCCAACGGCTTCGACCGTACCGGCGACCTCGCCGCCCGGTGCGAATGGGCGGGGCGGCTTGAATTGATAGCGATCTTCAATGATGAGCAGATCGGGGAAGTTGACGCCGCAGGCCTTGACGGCCAGCAGCACCTCGCCCGGCCCGGGCGTCGGATCGGGCATCTCCTCCAGCACCAGGGTCTGTGGCCCGCCGACGCTCTTGCTCAACATCGCCTTCATCGCTCGCAAACTCCAGCCAACCCGACAAATCGCAGCCGGCCTCAGTTACCAGAAGACGCCCGCGCGCGTCGATGCCGTGGAAGGGTCTTATGCGTGCGTCATGGCAGCTTTGCCCAAAAGTGGCGGGCCCGTAGGGGTTGTGCCGCGATCGCAGGCTTAGCCACGAGGGCGCAGAAGAGACCGCGAGGGCCAAAGCCCAAGCGATGCCACGAGCCCTAGGCTCGAGGGATGGTGCGGGCCGAAAGCGAGGCGCCGCAAAGTTCGGTCGGAACGGCATGGGTCAATGTTAAGTCGTTGTCCGCCCTGGTGGTTTGTTTCCTGAGCGGCAGCACGCTAGCCCAGTGGCCGCTGCGGGCGGCAATCCTTGCGCGGGCAACACCGGCCGTTACGATTGGGGTCTCGCCGTTCGCGCTGGCCGCCCCTGGCGCCGGCACCCACGGCAATGGCGTCGCGGCGAGCCCCTTGCCCAAACCACGGGCAGGCAGCCGTGCCGTCCCCCAATCTGGGCAAGATCGGGCCACCGGGCGCCCCGGCGACGGCCGGCGCGCCGAAAACCCTGGCGCTCCGCCGAGAGCGTGGACGCGGCACACCCCATGAGCAAAGCGGATTGCTCGCACAGGCTGCACACTGCCGGCGTTGCCACCTCGCTGATCGGCCCCGACCCCGGCGCCTCCGGCCTCGACCCCGCGCCGACCGGCGCAGGCCGGCTTGAATACCCCCAGTTGTGCAGCTGCCGCCGTCACAACTTGCACCGACGCTCCATTGCACTAAGAAGGAACCAATGCCCGGCTGATTTTCAACGGGCTTGCGCCATCTTTATCCCAGGACACGCATGAAAACCGAGACGCCGCGGCCGATCCTCCTCAAAGACTATCGCCCGCCCAACTATCTCATCGATCATGTCGATCTTGATGTCTCGCTGGCACCGGAGCGCACCCGGGTCAGCGCCCGCCTCAAAATGCGGCCCAATCCGGACTTCGACGGGGAGCCCGGCGCGTTGCGACTGGACGGAGAAATGCTGGAGTTGGAGACCGTGCGGCTCGACGGCCGCCAGCTCTCGCCTGGCGACTATACCAGCACCGACAAGGAACTCGTGATCGGCAAACCGCCCACCCGCGCCTTTGCCTTGGAGATCCTCACCTTCTGCAACCCGGAGGCCAACAAGGCATTGTCGGGTCTTTACCGCTCGCGCGGCATCTACTGCACGCAGTGCGAAGCCCAGGGCTTCCGCCGCATTACCTATTTTCTCGATCGACCGGACGTCCTGGCCACCTATACGACGCGCCTGGAGGCGGAGCGCGACGAGGCACCGGTCCTGTTGTCGAACGGCAATCCGGTCGAGCACGGTAGGCTCGACGGTGGCAAGCGCCATTTTGCCGTCTGGCGCGATCCGCATCCCAAGCCGAGCTACCTCTTCGCCCTCGTCGGCGGCGACCTGGCGTACTTGGGCTCCGACTTCGAGACCGCCTCGGGTCGGAAAGTTGCCCTCAAAATCTACGTCGAACCGGGCAAAGAGGGCCGCTGCGCCTGGGCCATGGACGCGCTCAAGCGCGCAATGCGCTGGGATGAGGAGCGGTTCGGGCGCGAATACGATCTTGACGTCTTCAACATCGTCGCGGTCTCCGACTTCAACATGGGCGCCATGGAGAACAAGGGTCTTAACATCTTTAACGACGCCTTGGTTTTGGCATCACCGGAGACCGCCAGCGACCAGAGCTTTGCCGACATCGAGCGCGTGATCGCGCACGAGTATTTTCACAATTGGACCGGCAATCGCATTACCTGTCGTGACTGGTTCCAGCTCTGTCTCAAGGAGGGGCTGACCGTCTTCCGCGATCAAGAGTTCTGCGCCGACCAGCGCTCGGCCACAGTGCAGCGCATTCGCGATGTGCGAAATTTAAAGGCGCGACAATTTCCCGAAGACGGCGGACCGCTGGCGCACCCGGTGCGCCCCGACCGCTACATCGAGATCAACAACTTCTATACGGCGACCGTCTATGAGAAAGGCGCCGAGCTCGTGCGCATGATCCAAACCCTGCTCGGGCACGATCAATTTCGCAAAGGTCTCGATCTCTACTTCGAGCGCCACGACGGGCAGGCCGCCACGGTGGAGGAATTCGTGGCCTGCTTCGAGGACAGCTCCGGCAAAAGCCTGCGCCAGTTCATGACCTGGTACGCCCAGGCAGGCACCCCGGAACTCGTGTGCAAGCTCAAATGGGATCGGCGCGCCAAGACGGCGGAGCTGGCCATTACCCAACTGCTGCCGCCGACGCCGGGAGAGGCACGAAAGCGGCCGCTGCAGATCCCGCTGCGGCTGGGTCTCATCGGTCACAATGGCCATGACCTCGATCTGGTGCTGGCGTCCGGCGGCCCGCTCGAGGGTGGTCTCCTTGAACTCGGCAAACGCACCGAGACCTTCCGCTTCAAGGACGTCCCGTCGCGCCCGGTGCCCTCGCTGCTGCGCGGGTTCTCGGCGCCCGTCAACCTGACCATCGATCACACCGAGGCCGACCTCCAGTTCCTGATGGCCAACGACAGCGATCTTTACAACCGTTGGCAGGCGGCACAGGAGTATGCAACCCGCGTCCTCGTCGCCGCGGTGAAGGCGCTGCGTGCCGACAAGACCCCGGAGCAACCGGACGCCTTCATCGCCGCGCTCGGGGTCACCGTCGCCAACCACGACCTCGACCCCGGTTACCGGGCGCAATTCATGTTCCTGCCGAGCGAAAGCGACATTGCCAGGGTGCTCGGCCGGGATGTCGACCCGCTCGCCATCCATCTCGCACGCAAAGCGCTGCGCAAGGCGATCGGTACGTCACTACAGGGGGTCCTGCGCGATATCTATCAGCGCTACGAGGTCAAAGGTGCCTATTCGCCGGCGGCCGAATTCGCCAGTCGCCGCGCCTTACGCAATGCCGCGCTCGGCTACCTGACGAGCCGTGGCCGCCGCGAGGACATCGCCCGTGTCGCGGCGCATTTTGAGCATGCGCGCAACGCCACCGACGAGCTCAACGCGCTGGCGATGCTGGCCGAGCTGCGCTCACCCGAGCGAACCCGCGCGTTCGCCCGTTACTACGAGCGCTGGAAAGACGATCATCTGGTGATCGACAACTGGTTCGCCTACCAGGCCGTCTCTCCCCTCGCCTCGGCCCTGGCACAGGTCGAAAAGTTGGCGCGCCACCCGCTCTTCTCCCTCAAGAACCCCAACAAGGTGCGCGCGCTGATCGGCACCTTCGCCGTCGCCAACCCCGTCACCTTCAACCGACCTGACGGCAAGGGGTATGCCTTCGTCGCCGACCGCGTGCTGGAGCTCGATCGCTTCAACCCGCAGATTGCCGCGCGCCTATTGTCCGCCTTTCGCAGCTGGAAGATGCTGGAGCCACAGCGGCGTCGCCTGGCGAAGAAGACGCTCGGCCAGATCGCCAAGACCAAACCGCTGTCGCCCGATGTGATGGAGATCGTCGGCAAGATGTTGGAGTAGAGCCGCAACGGTCACAGCACGCCTTATTTTGGTCTTGATACTGAAGGTAGGCCTCGACAAGCGATTTGCCTGTACCGCACAATGACTGAACGATTCGGCGCGTGTTCGCTGCCGGGTCGGTTCTGGGCAGCATTCATTCACAATCCGGTCGAGGGCTAGGGATGGCGCGGGGCACGTCGCCTCAGCCACGGAGGGCTTCGTCCATCGCATGGACGGCCGTGGCAGGCATGGTCATTGAGAGCACACAGGCGTGGCTAAGATGGACGAGGGTTGGGCGCGGACGCCGACTGCAGGGCCCGCAGATCGCCGCAACCCTCTATTTGGCCGGTATGGCGTTGGTCTCGCTGACGGCTTGGCAGGCCCCGGCCGCTGGCTTGAGTGATGTTGCATCCTCCATCGGCGCCCTGCACCTGCTCTTGCTGCTGGGTATCGGCAGCGTCATGGCGCTCACAACCCTTGCCCGGAGCGAGCGGCTGCGCCTCGAGGCGTGCGCCACCCCCACCAGGGACGCCCCCGGCGAAGGCCTGGGTGAGCTGATGGCCCACATGAGCCATGCCTTGCGCACACCCCTCAATGCGGTGATCGGCTTCTCCGAGGTCATGGCGCGCGAGTTGCATGGCCCGCTTGGCAACCGTCGCTATCAGGAATACGCCCACCACATCTGTGAAAGCGGAGGCCGACTGCTCAAATCGTCAGAGGATGCGTTGGCCGTTACCGAAGCCATGACCGCCTTGATGACCGATCGCACGCGCGGGCGCCGGGAGCGGGTGCTAGTGAGTGCACTTTTGCGCGAGGCCTCAGAGGGGTTGGAGGCCGCAGCCGGGCTGAGGCTAATCGGCTGCGAGGGCTTCGCCATCACCTGCGAGCGCCGCGCGACCGCGCAAGCCCTGCAGCATCTCCTTCGCCACGCCCAGGCCCTGCCGGGGGCCGATCGCTTCGAGATCATGGCCCGACCGGATCCGGCCGGCGGTCTCGAGCTGCGCGCCCCGGGGGCAGGGGGCACAAACACGGGTTCTGACGGCGCCCCGTTGCACATCATCCTGGCTCGCCTGCTGCTGCAGACGCAGGGCGCGAGCCTCGAGTGCTCGAGCGGGGTGGGCGGCTGGTTGGCGCTTGTTGGCTTCGCCGCTCAGGGGGGAACTTCGGGCTAGTGGGCTTGCGCGCGAATGGCGCCCTTGAGAGAGCCGGGCGCTTGCGGGGTTGGCGGCCGCCTATTTCGTCTGCTGGTTGCGGTCATTCACCTGCCGATCGGGCTCATCGAGCAGGTTCTGGCCCGACGGGCGGCGTTGCTCGCGCCAGGCCGGAAAAGCGCTGCGCTCCTGGGGCGTCAGCTCAACTGCAATTTTGAGATCGAGCTCCTGCACGGCGGCGCGGGCACGGTTGTAGGCATCGGCCAGCCGGCCTTGTGCGGCCGCGAACTTCTCGCCGTCGAAGGGCTCGGCGGCAATCGCACGCATCACCTCCTCGCGGGCGGTGCGAATGTCACGACGGAAGGGCCGAATGTGCTGACGCTGCTCGGCCGTCGCATGCCAGATCAGATCGCGGCGCTCCTGGGGCAGGGAGGCGGCATAGCCCAACAGGTTGGGGGTCACTCCCCGGATCGGCGGCTGATACGCCTTAACCCTCCAGAGCGAGCCCGCCACCAAGCCAACGATGACGAAATTGAGCGCCAAAGAGACGATCAGCAGCAGCATGCTCCAACGCGGCAGCTGCCAAGCGCCCTTCCCCGCCCTGATGCCAGTGTCGGTCATAGCAAGTCCTCATCGAACGGGTCGAGCGCCTGCGTCGAGTTGCTGTTGCCGATCGTAATGCCGGTGAACTCCTCCAAAGCCGGTATGACCGGCTGCGGCACGGCCGAGGCGCCGAGGAATATGCCCAGCATCAGACAGGCGGCCAACAAACCGGCCGCGCGGCCGGCCGGACTGCCGTTCAGCCAGCGCCGCCGATCGGCGAGCCGCACCACCGAGCGCACGGTTGCGCCCACCGTCGTAGCCGTCAACGCCCCGTCACGCGCCGCGCTCGCGACCCCCTCGGTCCGCACCATGCGCGGGGAGCGCTGGGCCGCGGCAATGATGCGCTCGGCGAGTGCGGCTTCGTTGGCAAGGGAGGGAAGTGGGGCGCGCTCCAGGATGCGGTCGAGCGCCTCCGCCTCGAGCAGCAGCCGGCACGCCGCCGGATCGCGTGCCGTCAACTGTCCCGCGCTCGTTCGCGCTTCCAGCGGCCAGCGCGTGCGGTCACTCCCGTAGATCTCGAGCAAGCGCTCGAATTCTGGAAGTGTCATGGTATTGCCCAAGCTCATCATCTCAGCACCTGTTTTTTTGCATCCGTCCTAGACCTCGTTCTCGGGCATGAGGCTTTGCCACTCGTCCTTCAATGACAACTTCAGCGAGCGGCGCGCGCGAGCTAA
This sequence comes from uncultured Alphaproteobacteria bacterium, assembly GCA_963770295.1. Taxonomy (GTDB): domain Bacteria; phylum Pseudomonadota; class Alphaproteobacteria; order Rhizobiales; family Hyphomicrobiaceae; genus AWTP1-13. Next base: position 9,986 of record CAVYPA010000007.1, on the reverse strand, counting down.
CAGCGATTCGACGGCCTCGTCAGAAATTCCCAATACCTGACCAACCTCGATTTGGCTCATGCCCTCGTAGTGAAACAGCGTCAGCGCCAGGCGTTGGCGTTCGGGCAACGCCTTGAGCGCCAGATCCACGCGCCCCTTCAACTCGCGTTCGCTCAGGTGGCGCACCTGACCGGCAGGCTCTGCCTGCTCGGGCAGTTCGTCGACCACCGAAGTGCTGCGTCCGGCGCGTACCCGATCGATGCAGAGGTTGGAGGCAACCCGCCGCAGCCAAGGCCGCACACCCCCAGGGCCCAGCTCCAGCCCCGCGGCATTGCGCCAAAGCCTCAGCATCGTCTCCTGTGCCACGTCCTCGGCCTCTGCGTCGTCCTTCAACATGCGCCTGGCAATGGCAAGAACGGTCGGTAAATGCCGATCGACCAGACCACGAAAGGCCTGCGCTTCACCCGCCGCCACCCGCGCCAGCAGGGACCCTTCCGCCTCGGCCTCTTCCGGCTCGGACCGCAGGACCGGGCCCGGCTCACTCTTGCGCGCTAGCACGCTCATGCCTCGCCAGCTGCCACCTCGACGGCGACGCTTCCCAGGGGGTCGAACCTCTTTCCCCCACCGGCAGCCTAGCGCTAATTGCAGGGGCCAATCGAGGGGTGCAGGCTCACCCTTGAGTGCCTTAAACGCGTGGAGCGGAGGGGTTCCGTCGCGCCCAAGCCCTTGAGCGGGAAGCCCATGCTTGCCGCCGCCACCCCGCATCGGGCCGCCGCGAGGTGGGGCCGGATCGCCCTTTTTGCCGTCGCGCGGCCTAGACCACCAACTGATCGAACAGGGCGGCAACGGTGAGCTCACGGGCCGCCAATTCGGCCTCAAGCCTTGGAAAATCCGGGGCATCGCCGGCCCGAGCCAGCAGCAGCTTCAGGCCGTCCGGAGCCGTTCTCGGCGTGAATGGCCCGTCCTGGCAAAGGCGCAACACCTGCGTCAGATTGTTAAGCAGGCGGGCCGCCGGCAGCAGCGCATCGGCCGCCGGCAGCGGCAGGCAGCCGGCGCGTTCGAGGTTGCTGAGCGCCTGGAGAGTATTTTGGCTGAGCACGTTGGGCCGATCCGCGGCATGCACGAGTTGCAGGTACTGGGCGATGAACTCCAGATCGACCAGGCCGCCGCGGACCTGCTTCAGATCCCAGGGGTCCTTGCTGCCTTTTTCACGCGCGATGCGCGCGCGCATGCTGCGCACGTCGGCGGCTGTCTTGGCCCGATCGCGCCGTCGCTTGAGGATATCGGCGATGGCGGCTTCGACCACAACCTTGAGCTGGGGTGCGCCGGCAACCACGCGCGCCCGCGTCAAGGCCAGGTGTTCCCAAGTCCAGGCCTCGCCGGCCTGGTAGTGAACGAAGCTCGAAAGCTGGGTGGCAACGGGCCCCTTCTGGCCCGAAGGCCGCAGCCGCATGTCGACCTCATAGAGCTGGCCTTCGGCGGTCTGCGCCGTGAAAGCGCTGATGAGGCGCTGGGTGAAGCGCGTGAAATACTGCGTGGGCGGCAGCGGCCGGGCGCCGTCGGATTGCACTGCATCGGGGCTAAAATCGTAGATCACGATCAGGTCGAGATCGGAGGCGGCGGTCATCTCGAGGCCGCCGAGCTTGCCCATGGCGACGACCACGGCGGCGCCCCCGGGCACCTGGCCGTGCACGCGCGCCATCTCGCGCGCGACCAATTCCTGCATGGCTTGGATCATGCACTCGGCAAGCTGGGCATAGGCCCCGCCGGCCTGGCTGGCGCCAATGCTGCCGGTCAGCACCCGCACGCCGATCAGGAACGCCTGCTCGTTGGCAACGAGGCGGGCCCGATCGAGGGCGTCCTGGACATCGCGCGCCTCGCGCAACTCGCCGGCAACGATGGCGGCCAGCTCCTCTCGGTTCGGCAGGTTGCCGAAAAAGCCGGGGGCCAACACCGCGTCCAAGACGCGACGTCGCTTGCCCAAGATACGCGCCAAGCGCGGCGCCGAGCCCATGATTTGCGCGATCAGCTGGATCAGGCTTGGATTCTGCTTGAGCAGTGAGAACAGCTGCACGCCGGACGGAAGCTCGGACAGGAAGCGGTCGAAACCGATGAAGGCCAGATCGGGATTGGCGGTCTTGGCCAGCGCCTCGATCAGGATCGGTTGCATTTCCGTGAGCAACTCGCGGGTGCGTGCTGTGCGCACGGCCGGGTAGCGCCCGTGGTGCCAGCCGCGCACCCCGGCAATGACATCGGCGGCACGGGTGTAGCCGAGCGCGGCGAGGGCGGCGAGCGTGGCTGGATCGTCGGCCTCGCCGGCAAACACCATGTTGCTGCCGCCGCGCGTGAGTTCGGGGCTGTGCTCGAACAGGCGAACATAGTGGGTCTGCACACGTTCCAGCTCTTCGGTCAGCCGCGCCGCAAAGCTGGCGGTGTCGGCAAAGCCGCAGAAGTTGGCGAAACAGGTAAGCTTCAACGGATCGTCGGGCAGCGTCTGGGTCTGCTCGTCGGCTAACATCTGGAGGCGATGCTCGATGCGCCGCAGGAACCTGTAGGCACGATCGAGATCCTGGCGTGCGGTGCGCGTGATCCAGGCGCGCTCGGCGAGACGGTCGAGGGCGACCAGCGTCTCGGAGACACGCAGTTCCGGCTGGCGTCCGCCGGCAATCAGCTGCTGGGTCTGAACGAAGAATTCGATCTCGCGAATGCCGCCGCGACCGACTTTGATGTCGTGGCCGGCGACGCCGATTTTGCCAAAACCTCGAAAGGCATGGATCTGCCGCTTCATGGCATGAATGTCGGCGATGGCGGCAAAGTCCAGGTATTTGCGCCAGATGAACGGCGCCAGATCCTGCAACAGGCGCGCGCCGGCGGCGAGGTCACCGGCAACCGCGCGCGCCTTGATCAAGGCCGCGCGCTCCCAGTTTTGGCCGAAGCTCTCGTAGTAGTTGAGCGCCGCATCGGTCGACAGGGCCAGCGGCGTCGAGCCGGGATCGGGGCGCAGGCGCAGGTCGGTGCGGAACACGTAGCCCTCGCCGGTGCGTTCGTGCAAAAGGCGCACGAGGTCGCGCGTCAGCCGCACGCAGAAGGTCTGCACCTCGAGCCCTCCGCGCAGCTTGATGCGGGCCAGATCGTAAAAGACGATCAAGTCGATGTCGGAAGAGTAGTTGAGCTCGAAGGCCCCGTACTTGCCCATGGCCAAGACGATATAGCCGTCGGGCTCGCTGGATAGCCAATCGCCGCGCGCAAGCGCCTGGCGGAACAAGAAGCGCACGGCGGCGGCTACGGCGGCATCGGCGGCCTGGGCAAGGCGCCGCGTCACGCTCATTACCGGCCAGACGCCGCCCAGATCGCAGAGCGCGGTCAACAGCGCGACCTCGGTCTTGAAGTGGCGCAAGGTGCGCATGGCATCGGCCATGTTCGCGGCGCCGGCGGTGGCGTCGGTTGCCGCGCGGCAAAGCGCGTCGAAGTGCGCCTCGGGTGCGGCAAGGAGCGCGCTCAGCAAGCGCTGGGGATCGCGCTCGATCACGGCGGTCAGGAACGAGGAGGCGCCGAAGATGCCCGCCAGCAGGTCGCGCGCGGGTGCAAGCTTCATGCTGGCCGCCAAGGGCGCCAGCGCCGCATCCTGTTGGGCGCGCTCGGCGAGCTCGGCCAGAACGCGGGCCGCGTGTTGGCGATTATGAACGATCGGTGCCTCGCGCAGTCGGTCGATCAGCGCGGTCTGCCCGGCCTGTTGCATCTCAATGCTCCCGCAGCTGGCCAGCGAGCACCGGTACCGCGTGGTAGGGCCCATCGACCGGCAGGTTGAGGACGGCGCGCAGTCCGGGCGCGTTGTCCTCCAAACGGATCGAGCCGCCATGCAGGCGGGCAACCGCCGCCACTAGGCTCAAGCCTAGGCCGCTGCCGGGTCGTGACCGGCTTTTCTCGAGGCGCACGAAACGCTGCAGCGCCCGGTGCCGGTCTTCGGGCGCGACACCCGGGCCGCGATCGCCCACGGCGATCTCGATGTCTTGCGCGACGCGCTTGAGGACGATGCTGATCGGGGCCGCTGGCGCCGCGCCGTTGCCGCGACGACCGTCCGGCGAATACTTGATGGCATTGTCGACCAGATTGGCCACGGCCTGGCTGACTAGCTCGCGATTGGCCGTCAGCGTCAGGCCCTGCTCCGCCGATACGGACAGGCTGAGCCCCGCTTCGTCGGCCACCGGCTCATAAAGCTCGGCGACGTCGGCGATGATCGAGGCCGGATTGAGGCGTTCCATGCTTTCGGCAATGGCGCCCCCCTCGAGGCGGGCGATCAGCAATAGCGAATTGAAGGTCTTGATGAGTTCGTCGGCCTCTTCGATGGTTTTGACCAAGCCATCGCGGTAGATGCCGGCCCCCTCGCTGCTGCGCAACGCCGCCTCGGCGCGGTTGCGCAGCCGGTTGAGCGGCGTCTTCAAATCGTGGGCGATGTTGTCGGATACTTCGCGCAACGCACCCATCAGTTCCTCGATGCGCGACAGCATGGCATTGAGGCTCTCCGCCAGGCGGTCGAGTTCGTCGCCCGAACCGTTGAGCGGAATGCGGCGCGACAGATCACCAGCCATGATGGTCCGGGCGGTGTCGTTGACGGTCTCGATTCGGCGCAAGACGCTGCGGCTGATGAGCAGGCCGCCGCCGACGCCGAGCGCCGGAAAGAATGATGACGCTCCATAACCCGAGCCGGCCCATGGTCCAGGCGAACCGGCGCAAGTCCTCGATATCGCGGCCAACGACCAGGGTGAGGCCACCCGGCACGTCGAACAGCACGCCGACGGCCACGCGCGGCTTGCCCTGGGCGGGTCCGGATTGGGGAATGTAGGTGAAGACACCGCGTTGGGCGCCGTCCCTGAGCTCGGGCGGCACTTGGCGCAGATTGCCCGCGGCCCGCTGACCGGCGCTGTCGACCAAAAGATAAAGGCTCGACCCCGGGTCGGCGGCGCGCTCGGCGATGATGGCGCTGAGCCGGGCCGGGCCGCCGGCCTGGTACTGCTCGCGCAGTCCCACCACCTCGGCGCGCAAGGTCTCCACCACGCTGGTGGTCAGCAGTTCGTTGGCGCGCCAGGCGATGAACCCGACGGTCAACCCCGCCGCCAGGATGAATGCACCCATATAGATGAGCGCCAGCCGAAATGGGGTCGACAGCAGAAGCCTAGTCAGAGCCGTCACGGATCATGTATCCCGCTCCGCGCACCGTATGCAGCAGCGGCTTGGCGAAGCTCTTGTCGATTTTGCTCCGCAACCGGGAAATGTGCACGTCAATGACATTGGTTTGCGGATCGAAGTGATAATCCCACACGTTCTCGAGCAGCATGGTGCGCGTGACGACCTGGCCGGCATGCTTCATAAGATACTCGAGCAGGCGAAATTCACGAGGCTGTAGCACGATCGGCTCGCCGCCGCGCATGACCTTGTGCGACAGACGATCGAGCACGAGATCGCCAACCACATAGCGGGTCTCCTGCTGCTCGGGCGCGGGACGGCGCGCGAGCGCCTCGATGCGCGCCAGCAATTCGGTATACTGATAGGGCTTGGTGAGATAGTCGTCGCCGCCGGCGCGCAGACCCTTCACTCGATCATCGACTTCGCCGAGGGCAGACAAAATGAGCACGGGCGTACGCGTGCCCTCAGCGCGCAGGGTTTGCACGATGGAAAGGCCGTCGCGCAGCGGCAGCATGCGATCGACAATGAGAACCTCGTAGCCGCCGTCGCGAGCCATGGCGAGACCCGTCTCGCCGTCGCCGGCGACGTCGGCATTGTGACCGCTCTCACGCAGCGACCGCTGTAGAAACTGCGCCGTTTCTCGATCGTCTTCGATCACGAGCACGCGCATGACAGATAACCCGCTGCTGTTGACCAGGTAGGCCATGCTTATAGCGTGCTGTCAGACGCAACCCACCTGGAAAATAACGAATGAGGCGGCCCGTTCGCAAGCGAACGGGCCGCCTCGGGGATGGGCATGTGGTATGGCCTGGCCGATTAACCCTTCTTCAGTTGTACGGCCACAAAGCGCAGATCGCCGCCCGATTTGATGCGCATGAGCACGGCCTTGCGTCCGAGCTTGGATGCCTCCTTGACGCCGTTGGCGACATCGTCGGGGCTTTTAACCGTCAGGCCACCAACCTCCAGAATGATATCGCCCGACTTGATCCCCTTCTGCGCCGCATCCGAGCTGCCATCCACCTCGGTGACGACCACGCCTTCCTTGTTGGCGCCGCTGGCCGGCGCAATGCTGAGCCCGAGCTGATCCATCTCTGTCGCCTGCGGCTCCTTGCTCGGCTCCACCTTGGCAGCAACCTCTTTTCCGCTCGGGAACTTGCCGAGTTTGACCGCCACGGTCTGCTCTTTCTGGCCGCGCAAAACCTTGATGTCGACCTTGCTGTCCGGATTGAGCGCGGCGATTTTGCGGGCCAGGTCGCGGCTGTCTTCGATGCTCTGGCCGTTGACGGCCAGAATGGCATCGCCGTTCTTCAGGCCGGCGTCGGCGGCCGGGCTGGCGGCGGTCACCTCGGTGACCAGCGCCCCCTTGGCCTCGGCCAAGCCGAGGCTCGCGGCCACGTCCTGGTCAACGTTCTGAATCTTGACTTCCAAGCCAGCCGCGGCTGACGGAGCCCGACGACTTCAGTTGCTCGACGACTTCCATCGCCGTGCGCGCGGGAATGGCAAAGGCAATACCGACGTTGCCGCCCGAGGGACTGTAGATGGCGGTGTTGACGCCCACCACCTCGCCGTCGAGGTTGAAAGTGGGGCCGCCCGAGTTACCGCGGTTCACCGCGGCATCGATCTGCATGTAATCGTAAGGCCCCGAGCCGATGTCGCGCCCTTGCGCCGACACGATGCCCGCCGTCACCGTACCACCGAGGCCGAACGGATTGCCGACGGCCACCACCCAATCACCAACGCGCGGCTGCTTGTCGGAGAATTTGACGAACAGGAACGGTTGGTTCGCTTTGATTTTTAAAAGGGCGACGTCGGTGCGCGTATCCGAACCAACGAGCTCGGCGTCGAACTTGTTGTCCTTGTCGAAACTGACCTGGATTTTGCTGGCGCCGTCGATGACATGGTTGTTGGTCACCACGTAGCCGTCAGCCGAGATCACAAAACCCGATCCCTGGGCCAGGCTCGGCCGCCCAGGGTTGGGGCCCGGCTGGCCGCGGAACTCGGGCGGCAAACGCTTAAAGAACTCGCTCAAGGGATGATCGTCGGGCAGGTCCGGGAGCAGGTCCTTGCCGCGCGGTGGCGCGGCGCCCTTTTGCGCAACCTTGGGGCCGCCGTTGGTAACATGAATGCTCACCACCGCCGGCTTGACGCGATCGACGATGTCCGCAAACGACAGCGGCGCACGCCCGAACGGCGTCTGCACGCTATCCGCCTTCAGCTGCGCCTCAACACGCTCAAGCGGCAAACCCAGGCCAACGACGCCGGTCAGCGCCAAGAGCGCAAGCGTCGAGGCGAACACCACGCGCCGCTTATCGCGCGCGGCACCAGGGCTGAGGAGACGAAAATCCATGCGATTGACCTCGAAGGTGAGACTGCCACAGTCGTGGATAGCTAAAGCCATATAGGCGGGCGGCCCTTACAGGCGGCTTTCAGCTGCATTAAAAGTTGGTAAGGATTGAGGCATGTGGCAGCGCCAGCACGGGCAAGCAAGGGCGGCGGTTGCGCCGGCAAGCTGTGCGCTGTGCCGCCCGGCCCGGTTCGCGGCAATCGCCGTGCTGGCGGCAGCCGTCGGCGCTGCAAGCCCAGTGCCGGGCGCGGCGGGGCCAACGCGCTTCGGCGGCGCCGGGACGGTGAGGCTTTCGCTCCCCGTGGCGGTGTTCGGCCGCGATGACCGCGTGGCCCTCCCAACCCGGTTGATGGCGCTCAAGGAGAAAATTGGGCTGCTTTTCAGCCAGCGCTCGCGCCTGGTGTGCACGGCCTTCTGCGTGGCGGCAAACGTCGTGGCGACCGCGGGCCATTGCCTCTACCGCACGCGCGGCGAGCCCGCTCCGCCCTTGGCCGATTTCTGGTTTGCGCGCAACTTTGAGGGCAAGCGCCATTTTGAGCGCATCGCCGGATCCGGCCGTAGTGCGGCGGCCCAGCACGTCATGTCGGGCAGCATGGACCTCAATGTGCGCCCGCCGATCGACGCCAGCAAAGATTGGGCCTTGCTGCGCCTTTCGCGCCCGGCCTGTGATCGCGGCGTACTGCCCGTTCGCGCGCTGTCGATGGAGGCCATCGTCGCCGAGGCGGCGGCCAACCGCATCTTCCAAGTCTCCTATCATCGCGATTTTAAGCCGTGGCGACTGGCCTATTCCGGGCCCTGCGGCGTGGCGCGCAGCTTTGCGGCGGCGGATTGGCCGGTGATCGCCGGCGATTTTGCCGATCCAACCCAAGTCTTGCTGCACACCTGCGATACCGGTGGGGCCTCTTCCGGCTCGCCACTGCTCTTGGAGACCGGTGAAGGGATTGCGGTTGTTGGCCTCAACATCGGCACCTACGTGCAGTCCACGGTGCTGATGGAGGACGGGCGGATCACCAAGCGCCTCGAGGCCGCGGAAGTGGCAAACACCGCCGTCAACAGCGATGCCTTTGCCGGCAAGCTTAAAACCTTCCGAGAGGCCGCGATCCTGACCTCGCCCGACGAGATCCGCGCCTTGCAGATGGCACTGAAGCTGCGCGCGCTCTACCCAGGCACGATCGATGGCGCCTATGGGGCGGGCCTGCGCTCGGCCATCGAGGCCTACGAAGGGGCCCAAGACCTGCCAGTGACTGGGCTAGCGACCAAGACCCTGCTGCAACGGCTGCACGGCCGGCCGCTGCAACACCCCTAGGCTGCGAACTTCACGCGGACGGGTCGCGCCCGCGCTGCAGCAGCTCGGCGAGGCGCTTCTGCTCGGCCGTGCTCAGGGGTTGGGCCGCCGCCTTGGCGGGGGCGGTCCAACTCGCGCGGGTGCGCCGGAAGACGCCCACAGCCGTGGCGGCCAGCAGCAGCAGCGGGGCAAGCCAAAGCAGCAAGGTGTGGGCATTGAGCTTGGGGCGCAGCAGCACGAATTCGCCGTAGCGCGCCTCCACGAAGGCCAGCACAGCCGCGTTGCTGTCCCCCGCCCGCAAGCGCTCGCGCACGATGAGGCGCAGATCCTTGGCCAGCGCCGCGTTGAACTCATCGATCGACTGGTTTTGACACACCAGGCAGCGCAGCTCCTGCGAGATCGAGCGCGCCCGCGCCTCGAGCGCAGGATCCGCCAACATTTCGTCGGGTTCAACGGCCGCGGCCGGCGGAACGGCGAGCACGAGCAGAAGGAGGCAGAGCCGACCGAGGGCGACGGCCGTCCGGCCCGCCGCCGGCCACCGGCGCCTGCGCCATCCCGGTCCGGTCTTTGGTAGGGCGCGCAAAGCGCGCGGCGTTGCTAGCAGATGCCACATCGATTATTCGGCCGCCTGTGCAACGGTGCGGCGGGCGCGGCGCGGCACCCCGATGCGCAGGCGACGGTCAGAGAGGGACAGTAGCCCAGCCAACGCCATCACGATGGCGCCCAGCCAGATCAAGCGCACCAGGGGGTTGAAGTAGAGCCGCACCACCCAGCCGCCCGCGAGCTGTTCGTCGCCCAACACGACGTAAAGGTCGCCCCGCCAGCCGACGTGGATGCCGGCTTCGGTGGTCGTCTGCCGTGGCGTGTCAAAGGTTCGCTTCGACGGCGTGAGCTCGGTGACCGGCCTGCCGTTGCGCGTCACCGCCAACAGGCCGACCACCTCCTGATAGTTTGGTCCTTGCTGTGGGGCCACGCCGCGGAAGCTAAGCTCGTAGCCGGCGATGGCGGCGCGCTCACCCTGCCGCAGGATCACGACCTGCTCGTCGCGCCAGGCCGAGGTGGCAACGATGCCGATCACCGTCAGCCCCAGCCCGGCATGGGCCAACATGCCCCCGTAGGCCGAGCGCGGCAGATTAAAGGCGCGACGCAAGACTTCGCCGCGGTCCGCCGCGAACAGCTTCACGCGCGTCCCCC
>CAVYPA010000006.1:0-435889 GCA_963770295.1 uncultured Alphaproteobacteria bacterium | reverse complement strand
TCGCGGTGTAGCCATTGCTGCGCAGGTGCTCGACCCAGCCGGTGCAACAACCGCAATTGGGATCTTTCCAGACATTGATGGTGGGCCGTGTTGCAGCGCGCAAGCCGATCGTAAGACTGGCAGCAATGGAGGAGATCAGCCCGAGCGTCGCCCGGCGTGTATAGAGCCGAAATTCGGAGACATGTCGTATTGCTCCCATTCCCTGGTCGACGATGCCTTGACCGGGATCAACGCGCTGTCCGGCTGAGCACGTCCATTAGTTCGGCGATCTTGCGCCTTTGCTCGGCGGCGTCACCGCTGACAATGGCGTGCTCGACACAGTGGGTGATGTGGTCACGCAGAACTTCTTCCTCGACGCGTCTCAGTGCCGCGCGTACGGCGGCGATCTGCGTGACGATATCGATGCAGTAGCGATCATCCTTGACCATGCGGGCGAGGCCGCGAACCTGACCTTCGATGCGGCTCAGGCGTTTCAAGCAGGGGGATTTCGAGTCTTTCGCCATGCTTGACGAATACCCTTCCGGGGTATAGCTGTCAACAAATACCCCTGGAGGGTACTTGCAGAAGAGGCAGGCCGCCGTGACAATTCATGAACCTCACGCTCATATGCACGACGCTCAACAGGGTATGCACGAGCGCTCGGAGCAAAGCGTCAAGGACCCGGTGTGCGGCATGACGGTGGACCCGCACACCGCCCAGCATCGCCACACGTACAATGGTCGACCCTATTATTTCTGTTCCGCGAACTGCCGTGAGCAGTTTGCGGCCAACCCCCGCCAGTATCTGAAGAGCAAGCCGCAAATCGCGCCGCCTCCCGGCACGATCTACACCTGCCCCATGCATCCGGAGATCCGGCAGCCCGGGCCTGGCTCATGCCCCATTTGCGGCATGGCGCTCGAGCCGGAGGTGGCGTCGGCTGAAGCGGGTCCCAATCCCGAGCTTGCCGATATGTCCCGCCGGTTTTGGATCGGTGTGGTGCTCACCGTACCGGTGTTCGCACTGGAGATGGCCGGACATCTGGCGGATCTCCATCAATGGCTCGGCCAGCAGACATCGAACTGGATACAGCTCGTGTTGGCGACACCGGTCGTGCTCTGGGCCGGGTGGCCGTTCTTCGAGCGGGCCTGGACCTCGCTCAAGACCCGCAATCTCAACATGTTCACGCTGATCGCCATGGGCACCGGCGTGGCGTGGATGTACAGCATCGTCGGAACCATGCTGCCGGGTGTGTTCCCGTCGGCGATGCGCGGTAATGACGGCGCCGTTCCCGTGTATTTCGAGGCAGCTGCCGTCATCACCGTTCTTGTTCTGCTCGGACAGGTTTTGGAGCTCAAAGCCCGCGAGCAGACCAGCGGCGCCATTCGAGCGCTCCTTGATCTCTCCCCAAAGATGGCGCGCCGGATCAGGCCTGATGGCAGCGACGAGGATGTGAGCCTCGATCAGGTTGTTGTCGGCGACCGCCTGCGCGTGCGGCCTGGAGAGCGCGTGCCCGTCGACGGTGAAATCCTGGAAGGGCGAAGTGCGATCGACGAGTCGATGGTGACGGGAAAGTCCATGCCCGTCACCAAGAGCGTTGGCGACAGGGTCATCGGCGGCACCATGAACCAGTCGGGCGGCTTCGTCACGCGTGCCGACAAGGTCGGCCGTGACACGGTACTCGCGCAGATTGTGCAGATGGTGGCGCAGGCCCAGCGTAGCCGCGCGCCCATTCAGAGGCTGGCGGACCAGGTCTCGGGCTGGTTCGTGCCGGCCGTGATTCTTGCTGCCCTTTTGGCATTCTCTGCGTGGTCGATTTGGGGCCCGGAGCCGCGCTTCACGTATGGACTGATCGCGGCAGTCTCCGTCCTTATCATTGCGTGCCCCTGCGCGTTGGGTCTCGCCACACCGATGTCGATCATGGTGGGCGTAGGACGCGGTGCGCAATCGGGTGTTTTGATCAAGAGTGCCGAGGCCCTTGAACGGCTCGAGAAGGTCGACACCCTGGTGATCGACAAGACCGGCACGCTCACCGAGGGGAAGCCGAGCGTGGTTGCGATCAGGACCACGACTGGCATCGAGGAAGCCGAATTGCTGCGTATGACGGCAAGTCTTGAACGCAGCAGCGAACATCCGTTGGCCGCCGCGATCGTGCGGTCGGCCAACGAGCGCGACCTCTATCTGGCGCCGGTCGAGAGCTTCAACTCTCCCGTCGGCAAAGGCGTGACGGGCTCAGTCGATGGGCGGAATCTGGTCATCGGCAATCGCCGCATCATGACCGAGGCCGGCATCGACACGAGCAGTCTGGACCAGAGCGCCGACGAGCTGCGCCGCGAAGGGGCGACCGCGATATTTGTTGGCATCGACGGCAAAGCGGCCGGCATCCTCGCTATTGCCGATCCGATCAAGGCAACGACCCCGGCTGCGATTACCGCGCTCAAGGCGGCCGGCAGCCGCGTCGTCATGCTGACGGGCGACAACGCCACCACGGCGAAGGCTGTGGCGCAGAAGCTCGGGATCACGGACGTCGAGGCCGAGGTCCTGCCGGAAGACAAGAGCAAGGTGGTCGAACGGTTCCGGCAACAGGGCCGGGTGGTGGCAATGGCCGGAGACGGCGTGAACGATGCACCGGCACTTGCTGCGGCCGATGTCGGCATTGCCATGGGCACGGGCACCGATGTCGCCATGGAAAGCGCCGGCGTGACCCTCCTCAAAGGCGACCTCAACGGGATCGTTCGGGCGCGGCGCCTATCCGCCGCGACCATGGCCAACATCCGCCAGAACCTGTTCTTCGCCTTCATCTACAATGCGGCAGGCGTCCCGGTTGCTGCAGGCGTGCTTTATCCGCTGCTCGGCATCCTCCTCTCGCCGATCATCGCCGCTGCGGCCATGGCACTCTCTTCAGTCAGCGTCATCGGCAATGCCCTGCGGCTCAATCGTGTCAGGCTTTGACGCCATGTCCACGCTCAGCCGCTCCGTTACGATCGAGGCGCCGGCTGCGAGCGGCCTCAAGCTCGATCCAGGAGTGTTTCTTCGATGACGAGGATTGACAGCGTTTAGCCGCTCGGAGGCGACAACGCAGCGCTATGCGCAGTCTCCACGCGAAGCGTATTACCCGCGTTCTCCTCCGAGCTTGAACAACGAGAGGTCGAACACATCAGACCCCCGGGATGGATCAGCGCCCAGCACACCTTAAGCGTTGCGCAGAGCCTTCCTCTGCAATCGGCTTCAGTCTGCGCTGAGCACCAGCGAGCGGACGCTCGCCGCGATATTGAGGCCGGTCTGGGCCTGCACACTCAGGGGCTGCAGGATAAAGCCACGGCGCGAGCCGCCGATCAGGGCGTTTGCGCCAATGCCATAACCCACCGTCGCCTCCGCGCCGACGCCGCCGTACGTGCCAGCAAGCGAGCGCGGCGGCGGGTTGGCGGTGGGGGCCAGCACGGCCCACGCGATCGCCGTTTTGCCCGTGCTGCCAAGATCGAGACCGAAACGGTCAATCCGACCACGATATAACTCATCGTGTCCCGGTCGCTGGAACCGGCAATAGAGGGATTTGCTGGACGCGAAAATGGTGCCGGTCGTGGAACCCGTCGCGCAGCTGAGGATGCCGACCTCCACGCGGGGCTGGGCCTCAAGCGCGCTGGTGGCGGCAAAAACGCTAATAAGCGCGCCGGCCAGGGCTAGCGTGCAATGCATGACCAATCCCCATCTGTAACGCCCGTGCAAGGACCGATGCCCCACTGGAACATCAGATCGTGTCAAAACGCGGCGCCGCTGGCGGCAAAGCCGCCGATGAGTGCAATCCACTGCGCGGCTTCACCTGCCCAATCCAACAAGCGTTTCACTAGCCCAATCCCCCGGGCGCTGCGCCCTTAACGCCCATCGTCGACGCGCATCCGGACAACTTGGTGAATGCGACCTCCGTCAATTGCGATAGACGGTTTGCTCAAGATCGAAGCCTCGTAAAGCGTCGCCTATCGGAGCGTCGCTGCTGAGCCAGTCAGCGGGAATTTCTAGTCGACATTGGAGCCCATCGCTTGCAAAGGTGAGGTCAACTGTGCCGCCGAGCTCGAATGGAATGAGCTCGCGAATTACGCTGGTCCCAAAGCCAGTTTGACTTGGTATTGAAACAGCGGGACCGCCGGACTCCTGCCATTGGATGGCCACCCGACCATGCGATCCATTGTCTAGCCAGCACCAGCCGACAAATAGTCGACCGCTCGACCTGGAAAACGCTCCATATTTAGCGGCGTTGGTGGCCAGCTCATGAAGCACCGTTGCCAGCGCCTGGGCAGCGGCGGCTTTCAACATCACGGCTGGACCGAGCACACTAGCATTTCCCGCCGCATAGGGCTCAATTTCGCGTTGAACGATCTCTGCCAGTGACACGTCCTGCCATTGGTTGTGACTCAGCAGTTCATGCGTTCTCGCCAACGATTTTATGCGGCCACCAAGCCCAGCCACAAAGTCCGCCATCGAGATCCTAGCTTTCGGTGTCTGGGTGATGATAGCGCTGACGGTAGCGAGCACGTTCTTCACACGATGGTCGAGTTCAGCATTCAGTGTGCGCAGATGTTCTTCGCCCCGCTTGCGCTCGGTGATGTCGAGTGTGACGCCGACCATCTTGAGCGCCGTGCCGTCGGGCGCATAAGAGGCACTGCCCCGGGTGTTGTTCCAATGGAGGCTGCCGTCGGGCCAGATTACCCGATACTCCACCTCGTAGGCGGTCCGCGTCTCGACGGCTTCTTTCAGCCGTGTCGCCACTGCCTCCCGGTCATCAGCATGGATCAGACTGAACAGCCGCTCAGCGGATGCTTGCTCCTCCGGCGGCAGTCCAAAGATGGCCTTGCAGCTGGCGGAGAGATCGACCGCGCGCGTCACCAGATCGAGGTGCCATTGTCCGAACCGGGCGACGTGCGCCGCCAATTGCCAGAGCTCCTGCTCGTCGCGTAGCGCTTGCTCGGCGTCGCGGCGGAAGCGGGCAATCTTCACATGCGCGTCGACGCGGGCAAGGAGCTCACGAGCGCTGAACGGCTTGATGAGGTAGTCGTCGGCACCGGCCTGCATGCCCTCGACGCGGCTTTCCTCGCCGGCGCGTGCCGAAAGCAGGATGATCGGTAGCGTGTTCGTCTGTGGATCAGCACGCAGCCGCAATACTAGTTCCATGCCATCGAGACGCGGCATCATGATGTCGGAGATAACCAGGTCGGGCTTTCTGCGAGCAATCGCCGAGAGCGCCGCCTCACCGTCTGCGACCACTTCGACCTCATATCGTGAAGCGAGCAGACGGCGCACATAGTCGCGCATGTCTGCATTATCATCGGCGAGCAGGATGCGCGGCTGCTTGCCCTCGTGCCCGTCCACCTGCGGCGCAGTGGCGCGATCTCCCATGCTATGCGCGGCATCAGGCCCGGCATCAGGGAGCCAGCGGAGCGCCTCCTCGACGAACGGACGCGCACCGACCGCTGTCGCAACCTGGGTGCGCGTCGCCCCGATTTGGTGTGCCGGCAAATGGCTGCAGCCGAGCGGGATGGTGACCCTGAACGTGCTGCCCTTGCCGTAGACGCTCTCGACCGATACGGAACCACCGTGCAGCCGCACCAGCTCCTGTACCAGGGCGAGGCCGATACCTGTGCCCTCGTGGGTGCGGCCCTGGGCACCCTCGACCCGATGGAACCGCTCGAATACGTGCGGCAGCTGCTCCGCCGGGATGCCGGTGCCGGTGTCGCGCACGGACAGCCACGATGCTCGCCCGGCGTCGCCGCAGCGTGACTTCGATCTCGCCCTCGAGGTGAACTTGAAGGCGTTCGAGAGGAGGTTGAGGACGATCTTCTCCCACATGTCCCGGTCGACGATAGACCGGCTCGGACAAGCGGCGGGCAGTCGACGAACGAGCTGCAGGCCCGCCTTCTCGCATGGCCGAGCGGAAGACGCTCGCGAGCTCGGCGGTGTAGGCAGGCGAGATCTGTCGGCTCGTAGCACGCCTGGACGCGACCGGCCTCGATGCGGGAGAAGTCGAGCAGGGTGTTGACCAGCTTCTGCAATCGCAGGCCGTTGCGGTGCATGAGCTCAAGCTGTTCGCATTGACCCGACATCGGCGAGGACGAGCGCCCGCATTGCTGGCTAGAGCTCCTCGACCGGGCCGAGCATGAGGGTCAGCGGAGTGCGGAATTCGTGGCTGACGTTCGAGAAGAAGGTGGTCTTGGCCCGGTCGATTTCAGCAAGGGCCTCTGCGCGCCGTCGCTCGTCCTCCAAAGCCTTCGCATCGGCCAGTCCTGAGGCAATCTGGGTGGCGAGAAGCTCAAAGAATGTGCGGTAATCAGCATCGAGCGGGCGCATAGGGCTGACCGCGGCAGCCAGCACGGCGCTTGGATGGACTTGTCCGGGAAGCAGGATCGGGAGCGCGATGCAGCTGTTAGCCGGAACTTTCCAGGCACCTGTGGGAAGCTGGTCGTAACGCGTCGCCAGATCGGTCACGACCACAGGCTTGCCAGTCTCAACAACAGAACGCAGCCATTGGCGTGTCTCAGGCACTTCTGGCTGCAGCGGCACGCTGAGAGGTGCTGCTGTGCTGCCAGGGGCGATTCCGGCAACGGACCCCAGTTGCGCGAGCTGCTGGCTCTCATCGATGCGATAGATGATGGCAAAGGGGACATCCTGAGCATTGGCGGCGAGAACCGATGCGGCTGACTGGAAGACCGCCTGCTCGCTTTCTGCGCCCTGGCACGCTGCGGCGAGATCACGGAGTGTGCGTAGGCGCCGCTCGCCAATGACTTTGTCTGTTGTCTCGATGACCGGACAGAACACGCCTCCGGTGCGGCTGTTTTCAGCCTGAATGGGGCTGTAGGAAAATGAGAAGTAAGCCTCTTCCGGATAGCCGTGTCGATCGATGTGAAGCAACAGGTCGCGCGAGCGTGTTGCTTCGCCGCGCTCTAGGACCTGGGAGAGCATTGGGCCGATGACATCCCAAATCGACGCCCACGCCCTGGCTCCGGGTTGGCCCAGTGCCCCTGGATGCTTGGCGCCAAATATGGGGCGATACTCATCATTGTAGAGGACCGTTAATTCCGGTCCCCACCAAAGAATAATCGGAAACGCACAACCGAGAGACGTGCTGACGGAGGTCGTTAGCGATTGCGGCCACTGGTCGATCGGCCCCAGGGAGGTGTTGCTCCAATCAAACGCGCGGATGCGCTCCCCCATCTCGCCACCGCCGGCGAGGAAATCCGTGGAAAGATGCTGGCCTGGCTTATCAGGTGACTTGATTGTCCCTTGCACAACCATTCTGCGGTCTCGTCACGCGCGTCTCTGAATGGTATCCCCCGGACCTACCCAATCCGCTTAGCGGCGGAGGAAGCGATTGTCCTCAAAATCACCGCCTATGCGAGCAAGTAAATCAGGTATCACCCTATCTATGAATCAGGGATAACCCTTAACCATGGAACCGGCTGGAACCGTTGCAGGTGGCGCGCAATTGAGTTCGGCTATGGGTCCAAAAACGGCGGTTACTTGGGGGCAGTGTTCGCGCCTTCCAACATGTCAGCTCGACCCCGATGGACGGACTAGGGATGACGCTGGCGCCATGTGTGCCACGCGGGGATGGGCAGTGCATGTCGCGAGGGCCTACTCCGCCAGCCTCCCCCAAGTAGGTTGAGCATCGGGCTCAGAGGGCGGAGTGACGGCCGGCTTGGGCCTCAGGCTACTTCCACAACCCCTCGAACCGGTGCCCGGCAACCCGGGTGTAGTGGGCCGTGTGTTTGGGATCGCGGTGGCCCAGATAGTCCTGCGTGGTCCGCAGGTCCCGTGCCCTGATCGGGCCAGGTAGTAGCCACAGGAATGGCGGAGCATGTGCGGCCAGACGCGCCCGAGCTTCGCCTTCTCGCCGGCCAGGCGCACGGTCATCGGCTGGGTCGGATCACCGTGGTCTGACCGATGCCGCCAAGCATGTTCATTTCTCAACTCTACCAACGGAAATGATCTCCGCCGAATATCGCGCAAAAGAGCCCGTATTTACTGGCATTCCTCGGACCTTTCTCAACCGTACCCGTCCCGACACCCATCCAGCCATCGCTGTTCGTTCCGATTTCCGGGTCTGCGTTTTCATCATCGAGGAAGCTCACGCGCGGCAGCGATATCGCTCGCTTGCAGCTGCGCGAGGTGACGGAAGCCGCCAGCGCTTGTCGCAAGCGACTGTCGACCGCTTCTGACTTCGGCCGGCTCGGGCTCCAGTAGATAACGCGCATGGCTAATCACTCGGGTTGCGGAATGCGCACAAACTTCTCAGCACCAGCGCCGAACGAGAGGATAATCCCCTCACGAAGGCGACCGCGCGCCTCAGGATACCGAGCGTAAAACTCTTCATCGCTCTCGCCGAAGTCCAGAAACACCTTGTACGTGGGTCGCTCTGCGCGACCCAATTGCTCAGCCAACTGCTCAATTCGTAAGCTGAGGCGGTTGATCGTTTGCGTACTCACCATCGATGAGCCTTGTTGCGTGTGTACCGCCGAGCTCTGCTAGCCTGTGCTCGACGCGCTCAAGCGCCATGTCTGCGACCCCGGCCCGCATGCGGTCCAAAACCCAGATCCGTTTCTGGGCTTCGGTCGCATCGAGCTTGCCGGCTCGCATCCGGCGATAAATGCGGCCCATTTCTGCGATGATGCCGGTCGAGAAGCTGGGGTGGGTCTTGCGCAAGTGGCCTTCCGTCGGCCGCGAGCTTGCCAGGCTGCCAGGCGTGCGCAAGGGTAAGGTCCGGCTCAACGGCGAGCGGCTGACTGTCTACGAGTTTAGCCCCGCCACGGCCGAGACCGTCGTCGATCTCGCGGAGCGCAAGCGGGCGAGCACAAAAAAATAGCCCGACCGGCGGATGCCGATCGGGCGAGTATCAGGCCTTGCGCACGAACGGCACGACGGTGCCCCTTTTCGTGGCCGCGGCGGGCTGCTCTTGCGAGGGCCCAACCGCTTCCTTGGCTTCTTGCTCTTCCGCTTCGGCGCCTTGACGGGCTTCGGCGTGTGGGCGCCGACTGAGATCAGCAGCAAACCAAGCGCTGAGATCGACAGCGGCAACAGGGAGCACCGCAGGGCCTATCGGGCGCACCTGGAAGCGAAGCGCGCTCAGCTGAAGCGGGTCGATAGCACTGAGTAAGGGGGCAGCCCTGCGTCGCGCGGGCCTGACCGGCGCGCGCAAATTCGCGGACGGCTTACCCCTAACCCAATTCCCTGCATATCACCAATTCGCCACCTGCGTGTTGCCCCTAAGACATATACGAGCATGCTAAAACTTGGGCGGGAGGCTTGGTCAAGAGGGTGTAGGTTGTGCGGGTTATAGCTCGTCGCCTGTGGCGCGACCGGCGTGGCGCTGCTCTCATCGAGTACACGCTATTGATAGGTCTCATCACCTTGACAGTCTTGGCCGCGGCCATTGCCACTGGCAGCTGGGCACACGGCATGTGGGTCAATTTCCTCTCCGGCCTGGGCCCTTGATCACCTAACCCAGTTGGGAAGCCAGGCCAGCGCACTAAATCTACTTCTCGGCGGACTCCAACAGGCCGCTCATTGCAGTGCCCGACCACCGGCTCCTATGTCCATCTTCTCGATGTCGGGTTGCTCCAGATAGGCAAAAGCTTGCAATATTTCGCGAACCGACGATAGGCAACGAAGAATTTTTTCAAATAGCGCGTCTGCGCGCGCTTCGGCGAGCGTGGTATCAATCGGGTGTACTGCTAGGGTTTGGCCTCGACCCTGGCTGGCATCCCGCAGTGATGCCAAGTCGAGGCCACTTTCAGGCATTGCAGCGTAGCTGTTCCAAAACCTACGAACCTCCCAGCAAACGACGGAGGGCAACTATGTTGCAGTTCCTCACCTCTTGGTAGGTGCTATTGGGGTTGGCCATGGTTCTCATGGGCGCTCGCCTTGCCCGGCAATCCCATCCCGCCCAAACGGTCAGTTTACCGAAGTTGCCGACTGACCTTTTAGAGCAGGATTTGGGATTTGGCCGTCTGTCCGGCCTGCATCTAAGCTTATAGCTTCTCGATCACCGGCACGGCGAACTGCCATTGCAGGTTCTCGCGCGCCTTGCGTTCAGTATCGAATGGCCCTTCGGTCCAGTTATGCAACACGTCCCCCTTCGTGGTGCTTGAGTCGACGTAATACTTGCCGTCCTCGGCCAGTACGATGTCGACCGCTATCTTGATCTCAAACACTATCGTGCCAGCGGTAGCCATGCCGGTTTCCCTCTCAGGCGTCCGGATACTCCAGGATCGCCCTGATCGTCCGGTCCATGGTCTTCCCGCGACTTTCTTGTAAAACCTGGAGCAGCTACAGGCGCAAGCTTCTTAACTGGGCCAGCTACTTGGCTACCGCTTCTTCATGTGACTTGCGAGCCTAGCAAGTCGCTCGCTGCGCTCCTTGGCCAGCTCGGCGAGGAGCCTATAAGCCTCGGCAATGAACAGCATACCCGGGCTTCTGGATCGCGCACTGCGCCGGCGACCTCTAGGGCCTCATTCTGAAGCATTCGCCACTTTACGGCCCATCGCGCAGCCTGCGCGATCTCGTGTTCAATTTGTTTGAAGTCCCTCGACACGGCGCAGTCCCTCCCCTAGGTCCCGCGCCGATCCCCCACCACTTGAACGCTCCTGGTGGTGCTGGGTTCCGGGGCTGCTCGACGGGTTTGGGTGCCGCGGGTGGGGTTAACTCCTCGAGAGGCGGGTTAACCCCTCGAAAGCAGCAACTTCAGACGCTTTCGCAATTGAACCCGATAAGGGCTTATCTACATCAGTCACTGCTGCCCTGCTTCCCTAGTATCGGCAGCAAACTGTGTTGCCGAAGCTTCCCCCCCGTGTCGGCAGCCTTGGCCTCGGCAGCCGCGACATCGCCCTCCCCCGTCCCCGCTGCCGGGGCCTCTTTCTGTCCAGCGCCTGACGGTGCTTCCCCGGATATTGCAGCTGGAGCTGCTCCAGATTTGTAGGCTGAAGGTCTGGCGTCTCCTCCGAAGGGCGCCAGAACCAACTGTGGCCACTGGCCTCGATGGTCCGCTCCCCCCTTCCATCGAGGCCTTCTTCATGTTGGGAGGGCCGTGTGTCGTCTCGCGTTTATCCGTCCCCTCTCCCCCAGCGCAGCCGTCCGCCCACCAAAGGGCGACGACTGGCTGCACGAACCCAATTGGGACGGCTTTCGGTTTCAGATCATCAAGGATGGCAGCGACGTGCGGCTCTACTCTACCAGCGGCGCGGATTACAGCAACAAGCTCCCCGGCATGCGCAAGTCCTTCGCCGAATTGCCGACCAACTCGGCACCGGCAGGATGCTTAGTGGAGCGGCTCGGTGTCCCGCGCCATTCTCTCCAACGCCGCTCGCTTCAGAACTTCAACATCCCTGCTATCTTCACATGCAATCGACAGTGGCATTGGCCAACCACAGGCGGGCTGCCTCAATCGTCTGTGGATCATTCCCGAAGTTACCGGCGATCTCAGCCCAGGCTGCATCAAACGCATCGCCGATTGCCTTTAAGGCATCGGGTCCGAACGCTGCGCCATCAATGAGCTGTCGGGCTTTCACCATCTTCGCAACGCTGACCTAAACGGCCGAGTCCGCGGTGGTAACTGTTGGTAATTGGTACCGGTGCTGTCAAGCGGCCGGCATCGCAGCCGCAAAAACTGGGCAGGGGAGGCGAGCGCGGGGCCCTCGCAGAGCGGGAAATCGCTGGATTGGAGCAGGGCTGATCCGGTCGCGTTTGGCTCGCCTTCAAGGACATAATAGCCAAACCAGATCGCGCGTTCAGTTCTCAATAACCTTGGTCTATGATGGGTTTCATGTTGGCTTCTCGCGTGGGTGCAGATGGCAGTTCAAATTACTTTCACGGGGACAGTGACGGACGACGACGACGCAGAATTTCCGTTCGTTGCGGTAGTCGTCGCGGACGGCCAGGTGCTTGCCCGCTATCCGGTGCGAACTGAAGCCGCCGGTCGCGCGAAGCTCGACGAAGCGTTCGCGATGCTCAAGGCGCAAGCCGCGACGGAGACGGATGTGGCCCGCTACGAGGAATTGAACGACATCGTTGCTTGGCTGGACACCACGCCGCACACCGAAACTGCTGCCGTAATCGCTGCTCAGCGGGAGCGCGCTGTTGCCGAACAGATGCAAATCGCCAAAAGGCGACTAGAAACATTGCGTGCCGACACTCGTGGGCATTAGCGCTTAGGCAAGCGGCTAATGACCTACAAGGAATTGATGCAACGGCTCAAAGACGCCAAGAGTACCCCCGAATACATAGCCGTCGAGCTGGATGCATTGGCCGCTGCGCGCAACGGAAACATCAGCACACAAGAACGCGACCAGCTTATTGCCGAAAGTCGGCTGATGCGTAAGCGCGTGAAGGAGCGCTGACGGAACGCCTGCGATGGCCCAGGGCTGCGACATGAACGACGGGCCCTAGAGACAGGGTGTGTTGCGTTTTTGCGCAAACCCTTCTCGCAGCGCGCGCTGGTCGACGCAATCGGCAAGGCTGTGGCTTAGCTTTTAACCCTCAACCGTCTGACGCTTACCTGCGACGCTTGTAGTCCAGCGCCATTCTCGCCAGAGCTGCTCGCGGCGAGCGTGATTAGGCCTGCTCGAGCTCGGCAATCTCGCGCAACAAGGCCGCTCCGCAGCAGAATTAGCCGCTAACGTTTCTCATCGGCGGTTTCTCCGGGGTGACACCACACAACCACGTCGACCGGGACGCCGGTAGTGACCAGCGCGTCGATACGTTCGCTAAGCCTCGCGACGGTTTGCTTGGTGGACATTTCGCTCAGCGTCTGGTGGGAAAGATGCGGCGGATAATGGCGGCAGAACGGGCAAGACATGATCTACGAAATGTACGTCTTCCGCTGGGTTTATCCCGGCCAAGCCCTGATCGTCGCGGCGATCGTGGCCTTTCCTTCCTATGTGATTATGCGTGGACTGGCGAACCGGATCTCACGACCCTGGGTCCACGTCGATGGAGGAGCGCAAAGGGTGATATCGACCGCAGGTCCGGTCCCGGCCGATCGCCAAGAATAAGGACTACTCCAGTGAAAGACCACGCTGAACGGAGGGCGACGGAACCTGATGCTTCGACCAAGCTCGCGCTCGACCGCACCTACCTCGCTTACGATCGAACCTTGCTGTCCTGGGTCAGGACGGCGACTGCGCTGATTACGTTCGGGTTCAGCATTCAACAGTTCTTCCGCATCGCACGGCAAGGTGTTCCGGAAAGCAAAGGCCTCGTCGGCCCGCACGGGTTCGGGCTTACAATGATTATCATCGGGTTGCTGGCGTTGCTGTTGGCGGCCTTGGATCATCGCGCGGCCATACAGACGCTTTACGCGCAATATCCGATCACAGGGCAAGATCGCCGCTCCAGGGCGAGAGTGCTCGCCGCATTGATCGGGATCCTTGGAGTTCTTGCTGTGATCTCGATGGTACTGCGCGAATGACCATTTTTTTTATGCGGAGGTATTGGTCACCTTGACAAACCGCTGCGCTGCAACAAAGGGCGCGCAGCCCAGGCCTGCATCGGGTCAAAAGCGCCGCGGCGTGTTCGTCTGCTTCCGGAGTGCTTCTGTCGTGCCCCGCGAGTTCCGACGGCGAAAAGGTCCCGCGCAAAGTCTAGCTGCCAATCCCGCGGGTGAAAGTCCTGCCAGCATAGCAGTCCAGTCGACGATGCTGTGGACTTATCGAGAACGCGCTCAAGGCGGGCTGCGGCGGCCCCTTGCACGGCTTTCGCGGTGAAGGATAATTCCATACCACCGACATTCCCACAACCGGCGGTGCGCTTGCGTTTGATGGGTTTGTGCCGCCCTACGAGGCGACAGTCGTGAAAGCCCAGCGCGATGCGGGTGCCGTAGTTATCGCCAAGACCAACATGACCGAGGTGGCCAATTGGATAGCCGGACCGCCGACGCCGATGCCGGGCGGGTACAATGCGATCACCGGCTTCGGCATGAATCCCTATGACCCGCGGCGCGACCCGCGCGATGCGCCTTCGATGGGCGACCGATACTCCTGGTGGGCGGCTCGAGCTCTGGCGTCGGCATTTCCGCGAATTTCTGAGCCGCCGACGTCTGAACCGAAACCTCTGGCTCGCTTCTCGTTCCCGCCAATTTGCCCATGCTGGTCACGCCGTGGGGCGCATCAGCCGCTACGGCATTATCCCGCTCACTGCCGACCAGGATACCGCGGGGCCGATGGCGCGGACCGTCGCCGATGCTGCCACGCTCCTGGGTGTGCTCGAGAATCCCCAGCAGGATCCGGGGGATCCGGTTAAGGCTTGTCAGCCGCCGCCGAACCGCGACTACACACTTTCCTAAATTCTGCGCCTCAAGGCAGACGATGTCCTTTGCAACAGTAGGCCTACCGCATGCACCAATTCCCGTTTCGACTCAGACCTTAGTCTTTGATCTTCCATTCCAGGAACATTGCATGAAGAGTCGAAATGGCCATTGAAAACATTAGACACTATGCCGCTTTTCAATCTGAAAAGACGGCTTCGGACCTAGAGGCACGCATCTCCATGCCATCGTCGCTTCGTAGAGGAAGTGACAGGGGGCGTTGGCAAAACTGCGGCGGCCGCTGGCACTCTCTATTGGGAGTTGGTGGCGATGGCTCGTAGTGCTGGGTCAGATGCAACTTTCTTCATGAAGCTGTCCTCGATGAAGCTCTTCGGATCGGGCACCTCGGGGATGGTGCCAACCATCTTCATGAACTCGCCGATGTTGCTCATCCACGTGTCGACATCGGATTTGCCCTTCGATCGATCCATGATCTTCATCTGCTGATCCAGATTGTAGACGGGCCGGTCGGCGAACTCAGCGTCCATTCCCTTGGCAGAAATCTCGACGCCGCCCTGCGAATAGAAAGTCTTCATCATCTCGCGCGCCTCTTTCGGATGTGCGCCGATCCAGGCCCAGGCTCGCAGGTAAGCGGCCAAGTATTTGGCAACGAGGTCAGGGTGCTCTTTGGCAAAATCAGCGCGGGCGACCAGCGCACCAGGCACTATCGCGCCGGCGTCATAGCCGCTGCAAAGGAGCTTCGCTCCGGTCTTTTCCTCGAGCGTGTAATTGTTGGGCGCCCACACACCGGCATAGTCGCCATTGTTGGAGGAAATTGCGGACATAATCTGCGCCTGGGCGAGGTTCACCAGCTGCACATCCGACTTAGCAATTCCCCACTTCTTCAGGCACGCTTGAACCGAGTAGTCGCCCGTCGAATTGATAGTGAGAAGAATTCTTTGTCCTTTGATGATGGAGGGATCTTTCTTGGCGGCATCGTATTTGTCGCCGCGCGCCATCAGCACGTTAGCCTTAGATTCATCGTTGGTGATGCCAATGGTGTGAATACCGAAGCGGGCTGCACCAAGTACGGCCGGCACCGATCCCATGCCGCCAACGTCCCAGGACTTCGCCTGCGCGGCTGCAACTTGCGGAGCACCGGCCGGAAATGTTGAGAATTCCGGCTTCAGGCCAGCTTCGGCCCAGAAGCCTTTCTCCGACGCCACGTAGTAGGGCAGCGACCAGTAAAGCGCGGGTTGGTAGCTGACCTTGATCGGGGTCTGTGCCAGCGCCGCGGGCGCTCCTGCAACGAGCATCCATCCGGCGACCGCCAACGTTCGAATGCACATCATCTCTGTGCTCCCTTGCTGTCCTAGTCCAGACGGCTTCAATCGCCATAATTCCGCACTTCTCACTTCAGCCGTCCAGCGCGATCTTTTCATCGCGCAACAATCGCCAAATGTGCGTGCGCAAGTGCACAAAACTTTCCAGATCCATGATATCCTCGACCCGCTCGTGCCGATCCCAGTTTTCAGCGGCGCGGATGGCGCGGACATCGAGAATCTCCTTGATACGACCTGGCCGCCGCGTCATGACTGCAACGCGATCTGCAAGGTAGACGGC
Organism: uncultured Alphaproteobacteria bacterium; assembly: GCA_963770295.1. GTDB lineage: Bacteria > Pseudomonadota > Alphaproteobacteria > Rhizobiales > Hyphomicrobiaceae > AWTP1-13. Next base: position 420,006 of record CAVYPA010000006.1, on the reverse strand, counting down.
TTCCTCAACCGCGTGGGTGATAAAGAGGACGGTGCGCGGGTTAACTCGCGCAATGCGCACCAGCTCCTCCTGCATGACGATGCGTGTCTGCGCGTCGAGGGCCCCGAAGGGTTCGTCCATTAGCAGAACCTGCGGATCGAGCACATACGCGCGCGCGATTGCGACGCGCTGCTGCATACCGCCCGAAAGCTGGTGCGGAAACGCCGTCTCGTAGTTTTCCAACCCCATTAGCTTGATGGCCCCAGACACCCGTCGCCGCCTTTCCTCAGCTGCCATATTCTTGTTGCGCAGACCGAAGGCAATGTTGTCCTCGACGCTCTTCCAAGGGAACAGCGCGAACTGCTGAAACACCACAGCACGGTCCGGGCCAGGACCAGGGACCTGGATGCCCCCAATCAGGACGCGACCGGCGGTTGGCACCTCGAACCCCGCAGCCATACGTAGGCAAGTCGTCTTGCCGCATCCCGACGGCCCGACGAGGGCTACGAACTCTTTGTCTGCCACCGTGAGATTGACATTCTCCAATGCGGGGAAGGTCTTTCCGTCCCGTTCGAATAGTCGGCTCGCGTCCTCGAACTGAATGGCGCTCATCGGAGGCCTCTCCTGCGGCGCACAAACGCCTCCAGCTGGCGCAGAGCTACGTCAATGACCAGCCCAACGACACCGATGGCAATCATCCCTGCCATGACGGTTCGGGTTGAAATGTTACTCTGACCCTGCACCATCAAGTAGCCGACACCAGCGGAAGCAACGATAAGCTCGGCACCTACCAACGACTGCCAACCAAGTCCGGCGCCAATGCGAAGCCCCGCCACGATGGCGGGGAAGGAAGCCGGCAGCAGCACTTGCAGAATCGTGCGCAGATTGCCCGCCCCCAGCATCTGCGCAGCCTCGATATACGTGCGGTCGACAAAGCGTGCACCGCGATACGCGTTAATGAGACAAGGAGGAAAGGCACCAGAAAATATGATCAGAATCGGACCTCCAAGTCCCGTGCCGAACCACAGGGCGGCGAATGGTACCCAAGCGATGGGTGAGATGAACCTCAAACCGTCAAAGACAGGAGTGATCATATCGTCGAGCCAGCGAAACCAGCCCATGAGCAACCCGAGGGGTACGCCGACGGCGGCGGCGAGGGTAAAGCCGGATGCAAAGCGCTCGAAACTCCGCGCCAGATGCACGGGCAGAGTCGCACCGGCAAATGGTTCCCAGAGCAAATTGAAGGTGCGCAACGCGACCTCCCAGGGCGTAGGTAGGAATTGCCGCGGCACTAAGCCGGAAATGGATGCAGCGATCCAGATCGCAACAAAACAGGCGAGGCCCGCCATTCCGAGAAAGAAAGCTTCCACATTCGATGGTAGGGGGCTTCTGTTCACATCCATGGTCTCATGCTCCAATGGAGAGCCACGGCATGAGCCGTGACTCGATGCCGGCCAGAACCCGCGTCGTGGCCCATCCGAGAACTCCGACCGCGATCATGCCGACCAGCACCATCGCGGGATAGATGTCGGTTTGAGCCACATTGAGCACGCGGCCAAGGCCAGTGATCGCCCCGACCAGCTCAGCTGCAACAAGCGTGGTCCAGGACGCCTGCAATGATAAGCGCAGGCCCGTAAAGATCATTGGTGCGGCGCCGGGCACTAAAACCTCCATTACGAGCCGGCTGCGGCCCGTGCCGAGCATGCGGGCAGCCTCGATGATGTGAGGCTCAATCATACGGATACCTGTGAAAGTGTTGATTACGGCCGGCACGAAGGCAGCAAAAAAAATGACCAAGATCTTGGCGGCGTCGCCTAGACCGAGCCAAAGAATGGCGAGCGGAATCCATGCGAGTGGTGGGATCGGGCGAATGAGTAGGAAGACAGGGTTGATGAAGGCCTCCGCGCGACGACTCCAACCCATCAATAGGCCGAGCGGAATACCAAACGATACCGCGACCACGAAGCCCATTACCACAAGCTTCAAGCTTTGGATGGCGTGTTGCCAGAGCGTGCCGTCCGCGTAACCCACGGTCACGATCTGGCGCAGTGACTGCCAGAATTGGACCGGTGATGGGAAACGCCCCGTATCAATGGTACCGGTGACGAGCGTAAGCACTGGCCAGAGCACCAGCAACGTTACAATCGTAGCCGTTCCGATGGCTAGTCGCCGCGAGATGTGCATTCCTTCGTTTATTCACACTCCGTTGGAGGTGGGCAAGAAAGGAGTGGCCGAAGGCCCGGAGACGGGTCACTAAGGTTGGGCTCTTTGCCCTTAACCCCTCCCTTGGGGCAAGCTCTGCCTTGCGGAGGTAATGAGGTCACGACCTCGCCGGCTCGCGAGGCAGGGCCATAGGCGACGCCCCGCAAAATCGCTACCGTTTTGCGGCGAAACACGAACAGACTGCATCCGGGGCTTTGACATCTAAGGATGGAAACATGGTGACCTTGTCTTTAGAGGACGCCCAGCCGCAATTGCGTCAGGACAGTCGCACGCTGTCCGACCGTGTGCGTGCCATGCTCGACGACATTGAGCAGAATGGGGATGCCGCCGTACGACGCTATGCGAAAGATCTTGATCGCTGGGAGCGACCTGAGTTTGGCGCCACCGACGATGAAATCGCGCAGGCGGTTGGCCGCCCGATGGCTCGATGACGGTTTCGGAAGTCGCCGCTATTGTTCTTGCCATCGGGCCCAGGGTTGTCGCTAGCTGGCAATCGCACAAAGGGTGGATCGCCGAGACGGTCTGCCGATGAGGTCCATTGGTATGCACAAGACCGCGAGGGGACGGCTGGGAACAGGCGCGGGCTCACGCAGCGAAATGGCCAACCGGAACCCCTGACAGGCTAGCATTGTCGCCATTGGCAAATGCATTAAGAAAAAACCCTGAAATTCGAGGCAAGGGACCTCGGTCTGCATCCTCTGCAAAGAGCCGAGGAGGAAACGTCGCCGCTCGCGACCCAGCGATGTTTGGTAAAGCACACGACGGCGGCGGGGTGCGCGCGTCAGCTCGCGTGAAAGGTACCGACGCTGGACCCAAGCCTGCTCCGAGGCGATCGGACCAAGCTGCGCGACTGCGAGGATGGGAAACTCGTACACAAACCAGCCCCGCCACATATTCTCATCGCGACGCTGGTAGGGGTGCTGGGAGAGCAGCGACGCCGAGCGCTTAACTAGAGACCAAAAGCAGTGCGGCCCTCGCCGTTTCCGACGAGAGCCGCACGAAACCACCGCACTGGTGTCGGTCTGGCTACGCGTCGACGCGTTCTCACGGCATCAGCATCGATCGTCTTCCGCATTGTTACTGCAAACTGCGGTGTCCGTGCGAAGCAATAACCGTATGTCCAGTTCATTCGGTGCGCGATCCTAAATTGCTCGACCTCGTTTTGCGTGGCGCCAGCGGTACCCAGCACCAACATGCGCCCACGTCGGCACGTCTGCACCTAATCACGCAGGTCCAACGCGTGTCCAACCGGTGCCCATCCAACGAACACGCTCGCCTTCTTCCTGCTACCAATGAACACAAGCAGTCCCGCTTCTTCACCTGCTGCTGCTTCATGACGATATCCCGCCCTCTCTCTCAAGATGTGTCTGCCCACTCGATACGTGACCGATCGAATCAGCACTCCGTGATTTGGGAGAGCGAAGTCAAGCATTGGGTTTGTACACTGATCGAAAAACTGGACAGCTCACTGAGGACTGTACGGATGCCGATCCCGCGCTGCCAAGGATGATCGCCACGACGGGCGCATTGTGAACGTGGATCACTGAACGTGAGCCAAACGGTCGAGGGGTGGGGGCTCAAACGGCGCCCGAGGCTCCAAGAGGCAATCCCCACGCCAGAACCGAGGCTACGATTTTTCCAAAAATCCCGCGCAAAAAACCCAAGACACGGTTGCGTGTACACCGCACGGCCTCGCGATCATCAGGGCCCCAACGCCATGCACCGCGCAAATCTCCAGGGGCCTATCGACCCGCACACGCCAAGAAGGTCTGCTCAAATTTCGAAGGCAAAGCTAGCAATGCGCTCCAACAGCTCCGCTCAAGAACGGTCGCGCAGCGTTAACCATACGGAACTGCTCGGCTCCCTCTGAATTGAAACTTCATCCGTCGGAGGAACAAACCAAAGGAGATACGGATGCGATCTTTCATCATCGGAGCCTTTGCTGCAGCCAGCCTCGGGCTCTTGGCCACCACAGCTTCAGCAGCGCCACTCAGCTCGAAGACTTTCAGCGCGCCGGAAAATCTCATCGAGAAGGCACAGTCGGGCCGGTATTGCGCTCGGCTACGGCGCGCATGCGAGTTCAAAAATGAGCGCGGTGAACGAGGCGAAGGCAACTGCCGGCAATACCGGCGCGAATGCGGTCGCAGTTACCGTTGGTAGGTAGCTTCCCGCGTTTCGTCTCAGTGATGAGGCGCGGGTGCAGGGCGCTTCCGTCTCCGCTTCGGGAGCGCCTACTTTTTTGATCGTCACTCCAATCGTTCCAACGACTGCGTACCATATTGCCGCTTCACCCACTCCTTCACGTGCTCCGCGAACTACTGCATTACGCTCGCCTCGACTGACTCGGATTTTGCAAACGCATCAGCTGCAGCACGCCTACGCAGCACAGCATCGCGCACTTCCTTCCATCGCTTCCGACCCGCGGTCTCGCTTTCTTTGAACGCGCCCATCAGTTCCGTCATCATTTCTTCGATCGATGCTTCCGAGTAGCCGCCCTCGTTCAGCGCACGCTCCATTGCTGCCCATCGGCTCACGGCAAAGAGCTTCTTGGCGATCCATTTTGAGTAGGCGTCCGTGAGTTCTTGCCCCCTTGCGGTATCGTCGGAGCGTTTCCTCATGTCCACCAAGCCCAAGCAGTGTGTCCCGCTCGACCCGACGCCGCTGCCGCGTTTTATGCTTTAGCTCGTTGATCGCTTCATCGGCCGCCATGTGCATCGCATCGACCTCGTCCATACCGCTCGCGATGTGTCGGCCTTACGTTTTCGGTAGGCACTGGTCACTCAATTACTCTGTACACTGATTTGAGGAAACAACGCAAGGTGGACTTGCGCTTTTGCTGGATTGGGCAGAGCTTGCATCTCGGCAAAATAGGCCAGTGCGTCCTCGTGCCCGAAGAGTTTGAACAGCCGCGCTTCATCAGGATCTAGGGCCGGTACTTATTGTGACCCAGTACCTTGCTGACGACCGCAAACCGGAACGCATCCACAAGCGACGTCTCGTCTTGGCACTCTGATTTCCAAACCTCGTATAAATCCACACCCTACCGTACGAGGGGATCGACTTCGCCACTTGGATTTTCGGCGTAGGAAGCTACTGCATTCGCGCAATCTTCTGCTGACGCAAATTCTTGAATAACCACTTTTAAAATCCTTTGTCCTGTTGTGTTGGGGCTTAAGTGTCTGACGCACTGCTGCTACCGTGAACACGCCGACGCAATTTCTCGATCGCCGATGTAGTTGAGAACTCTATCGCCTGTAACGCACGAAACATGCTGGCCGTGATGCCGTTGATCTTTGCGGCCCACAGTGCAGCTTCGACCAATCATCGCGGTACGTCTCGCGCCACTGACCGGGGTCGGCTTGTGGGCATGTTGCAACTCTGCGATTTTGCGTGTGACGATGATGCGGCGCTGGTCGTAGTGGACTTCATTGCCGACCATCTCTGCAGAAGATGTTATCTGGTGGACTTCGGGGGCACGCGGTTGCTTTTGCTGTTTTCGAGGCAAAGTCGTCATCTCCTCGTTGATCCTGGCGATCTCGGTCGCAAAGCGGTGCCATTGTTAGGTCGGCATTGCACGGTAGCGTTCTCTTCCTTCCACGTCATTTTGGCCGGGGCGGTGCTGTGAATTTTTATTCCCTGCTTGTAGGCGTGACCGTGTTGGTTGTGGGCGCCTGTGCGGCGAATCCCCGTGCACAAGTTCCAGTCGCCGCCCAAGACCCAGTCGCCGCGGTCAGTCCGCCACCTACTGCGGTCGAAGTTGAACAGCTACCGCCCCCGCCGCCGGATGTAGCGAATGTAGAGAAGCCCGCACCACGTCCGAAAGTTACAAAGCTTCCTGACCCGAAAGCGCCGAGCAAGTGTCGGGGGCTGCCTCAGCTGGCGTGTATCAATGTCGAAGATTGTGAGTGGGTTAAGCGGACGACGTCAACGGACAGAGATGGGCACCCGTTGCTGGACTACTGTGGCCTGAAGACCGCTACTGCATCCGTAAGAGAGTGAGCGGGCCGGCACACATTTGTTCCAGCATCGCAGAAATCGAGCCGCGAGTGCAATAAGGATTTGGGCCCAGGCAGACGGCGTCGGTGACGAGGAATAAGCCAATCCTGTCAGCATCGCGCTTGTTGAGAGCCGGGATCAGCTTGCTTTGCGAGCATGAAACCAATACGTGAGGATCCAGGTGGCCGCGATCTCGCGTGCGAACAAGCGTCTCAAGCACCGCTGCGGTCATTTCCTATTTGCAGCCCAACGCGTGTTTGCCCTTTCCTTCGCCCGGTATTCACGACAAGGGTGATGACCTGCCACAACATCACCTGCGCCGGCTCAGCAAGCGGACACGGTCAATCGATTGGGCCTGGCGGCGGCGTGCGATGATCACGTTCGAACATCACCACTGATGGAGAGGTATGTAGGAGAGGCGGATTGACTCACTTGGCGCCGCGTGTTTCGATTATTGTGTAAGCGACTGCTCACGGAGCGCGCGTACTATCGGGGCAGGCGTAGCCATGAGCAGCCATGATCAGCGATCCAATCGAATTCGAGCTTGTTCAAGAACTCGATCTTCTCGATCGCCGACGAGATGGCGCTGACGATCTTCCGGACGACCTATTCGGGCGTGCTGAAGGACAACATGGACTACTCGACCGCCATGTTCGACGGCGGACGGCAGCTGGTGGCGCAGGGGCTGACGCTTCCCGGCCATCTCGGCTCGATGCCGACGGCGATGGCGGCAATGCAGAAGGCCTTCGGCGGCGATATCAAGCCGGGCGACGTGTTGTTCCTCAACGATCCGTTTCGAGGGCGGCATGCATCTGCCGGATATCTTTGTCTTCAAGCCGATCTTCTACGACGGCGAGCTTCTCGCCTACGGGCCGGGACGGTCTGCCATCACACCGATGTCGGCGGACGGGTGCCCGGGCTCGAACGCCTCGGACTCGACCGAGATCTACCAGGAAGGCCTGCGCATTCCGCCGCTCAAGCTCTTTGACCGCGGCAAGCGCAACGAGACGCTATTTGCACTGATCGAACGCAACGTGCGGGTCCCGGTCAAGGTGTTTGGCGACCTGCGCGCCCAGCTCGCCGCCTGCCACATCAGCGAGAGTTCGCTGATCGAACTGGCTCGGCACTACGGGCCGGACAAGGTACAGAGCTACATGCGCGAGCTGATCGACTACTCGGAGCGCATGACGCGCGCCGCGATCCGCGAACTGCCCGACGGCGTCTACGACTTTCTCGACCACATCGACGACGACGGTATCGATGTTGGCAAGCCGATCCCGCTCAAGGTGACGATCACCAAGTCGGGCGACCAGATCAAGGTCGACTGGACCGGCTCCTCGCCGCAGGTGAAAGGCGCGATCAACAACACCCTATCCTTCACGAAATCGGCGAGCTACTGCGCGATCCGCTCGATCCTGCCGGCCAACATTCCGAACAACGAAGGCGTGTTCCGCGCGATCGAGGTCACCGCTCCACCGGGGACGATCGCCAACGACGTGCTGCCGGCCGCCTGCGCCGCGCGCGGCCTGACCGGCTTCCGCATGATCGACTGCCATGTTCGGCGCACTGGCCAAGATGCTGCCCGACAAGGTGTTCGCCTGCTCCGACGGCGGCAATACCGGCATTTCGATCGGCGGCTATTACGCCGACCGCAAGCCCTTCATCTACGTCGATTTCACCTGCTGCGCCTGGGGCGGGCGTCCGTATGCGGACGGCCTCGACGGCAACTCCAACATCTACGCCAACATGGCCTCGCAGTCGATCGAGGTGACCGAGACCGAGCAGCCGATCCAGATTGACCGCCTACGACTTCATCCCCGACGCGATGGGGCCGGGCAAGTTCCGCGGCGGCGCGCCGTTCCGCCGTGATTACCGATTCCTGGCAGACGAGGGCATCCTGCAGGTGCGCTCCGACCGGCGGGAGTGACGTCCCTACGGTCTCTATGGCGGCGGGCCGGGCAAGCCGTCGATGAACTATCTCAATCCGGACCGCGAAAACCAGCTGCTGCCATCCAAGCTGACGATCACGATCCGTCGTGGCGAAGTGCTCCGCCACGAGGTGGCCGGTGCCGGCGGCTGGGGCGACCCGCTCGAACGCGACGCGGAGATGGTGCTGCGCGACGTGCGCAACGATTTCGTGAGCGTGGCGGCTGCGCGACAGGATTACGGCGTGGTCGTGCTCGAAACACCGTGGCGCATCGACGAGGCGGCGACAGTGGCGGCCCGGGGCGAAATCCGCGCCCGAAGAAATGGCAGAAGGTGCCGGAGATCAGTTGGGGTCCTGAGACCGACGCCGAAGCTGCCGAGTGAGGATGGGTTTGCCAGCGCACTCGAGAGGCAATGTGACCGGCCACCCGCGAGTGCGCGGATCGAGGTAGCTGATGGCGAATTACAGGGTCGGCGTCGATATCGGCGGTACCTTTACCGACATTGTTTTTCTTGGCGACAACGGTGAGCGCATCACAAAGAAGGTGTCCTCGACGGTCGACAATTACGCTACGGCCATCGTCGACGGTCTTGCTCAGGTGATGGACGAGTGCGGCATAAAGGGCTCCCAGATCATCGAGCTCCTGCACGGCACCACCGTTGCCTCGAACGCCATCCTCGAGCTGAAGGGCGCGCGCACCGGCCTTATCACGACGCGCGGTTTCCGCGACGTTTTCGAGATCCGCACCCTGCGGATGCCGCGCCTCTATGACATCTCCTGGACCAAGCCGCCGCCGCTCGTCGAGCGCTATCTGCGTGTCGAGGTCGACGAGCGCATCAACGCCAAGGGCGAGGTCGAGCGTCCGCTCGCTGGGGCGGAGATCGCCCGCGCCGTCGAGAAACTCATGGAGCAGGGCGTCGAGGCGATCGCCGTCTGCCTGCTGCACTCCTATGCCAATCCCGTGCACGAGCAGATGATTAAGGCAACCGTTTCGGAAATCGCGCCGTCGGTCACGCTCTGCATCAGCTCGGAGGTGCTGCCCGAGATCAAGGAGTACGAGCGCACCTCGACGACCGTCATCAATGCCTACGTCCGGCCGATCGTCGAGAAATACCTCAACAGCCTTCAGCGGGAGTTCGGGCGCATCGACATCGATGCGCCGCTGCTGTTGATGCAGTCGAACGGCGGTCTGACGACGGCCAAGGTCGCAGCCGAGCTGCCGATGCACATCGTCGAATCGGGTCCCGCGGCCGGCGTGATCGGCGTGCAGGCCCTGACGCGCCAAATCGGCATCTCGAAGGCGATCTCCTTCGACATGGGCGGCACCACGGCGAAGGCGTCGATCATCGAAAACGGCGAGGTGAGCCGGGCGCTCGAGTACTCGGTCGGCGGCGGCATCATGGTCGGCTCGCGCCTGTTGTCGGGCGCCGGCTATACACTGAAGGTGCCGGCGATAGACCTCGCCGAGGTCGGAGCGGGCGGCGGCTCGATCATCTGGACCGATACCGGCGGCTCGTTGCAGATCGGCCCCCAGAGCGCCGGCGCCTATCCGGGCCCCGTCTGCTACGACATCGGCGGCACCGAGCCGACCGTCACAGACGCCAACGTCGATCCTCGGCTACATCAATCCGAACCATCTCGTCGGCGGTGCGCTGAAGCTCAACGCCGCCAAGTCCCACGAGGCGATCGAGCGCAAAATCGCGCGTCCGCTGAGCATGACGGTCGAGCAGGCCGCCTACGGTGCCTACCTCATCGCCGCCTCCAACATGATCCGCGCCATCAAGGCCGTTTCGAGCGAGCGCGGACGCGATCCCCGCGAATTCGCGCTCGTCGGCTTCGGCGGTAACGGCCCGCTGTTTTCTGCGGTGATGGCCGAGACGTTGATGATCCGCAAGGTGTTGATCCCGCCGTCTGCCGGCGTCTTCTCCTCTTTCGGCCTGCTCTATTCGGACGTCGAGTACCATTTCACCAGGACCCGCAAATCGCTGCTTAGCGAGCTCGATCCGGCGGAGCATCGACGCCGTCTTGCGCGATCTCGAAGGCGAGGCGAGAGCGCGGCTCACTGAGGACGGCTTCGACGCCGAACAGATACGAGATTTCGCGCAGCGCCGCGCTGCATTATCAGGGCCAGTCGTTCGAGCTCGAAGTGACCATCCCGGCCGGCAAGCTCGACCGGGTCGAGCTTGTCGCGCTCGAGGAGGCCTATGGCGTCGAGCACGAGAAGACCTACGGTCACCGAGCCGGTTCCGACGAGCCCGTCGAACTCGTGACCTTAAAGGTGATCGGTCGCGGCATTCCGGAGACGTCGCGGGCAGCGCTCGCAGGCGCGCGCCGAATTGCCGAAGCGGCTCGACATTGCAAAGCCCGTGCGGAAGGCCTATTTCGGACCAACGCACGGCTGGCTCGACACCGCGCGTCGTCAATCGCGCCGATCTCGCCAGCGAGCACCGCGGCCCCTGCATCGTCGAGGAATACGATTCGACGTGCGTCGTTCCTCCTGGCTGGACGGCGCGTCTCGATCGCTACGGCAACGTCGGTATCGAGCAGACTGCGCCCCCACGGGCTTCAGGGGGTTAACGAATGGTTGGCCACCGAGGGCGGCTCGCTCGACCGAGCGGCACGCACTGTGACAGGGAGAGCGATAATGTCCGGACTAGACGGTCTTTCGAGGCGCGGATTTCTGACGCAAGCGGTCCTCGGCTCCAGTGCGGTCGTCGGCCTGCCATGGCTCGACGCGCTCGCGCAGGCGAAGGGCAAAACGCTCACTGTCGCCATTCCCGCCGGCCCGACGACGCTCGATCCGATCAATGCCATCACGCACGATCCAATGGTGATCATGCAGACCGTGTTCGAAAACCTAGTCGAATGTGACATCGACGGCATCTTGCGGCCGCAGCTCGCCAAGGCGCTCCCCGAGATCTCCACCGACAAGAAGGATCTACACCTTCGATCTCAGAGACGACGTCGTCTTCCACAACGGCCAGAACCTGACGGCCGAGGACGTCAAGTACAGCTTCGAACTCGCTCCTCGACGTAAAGCGCAACGCCGCCCGCCGCGGCATCTTCGCGAGGATCGAGAAGGTCGACGTGGATTCGCCGTTGCGCGTGCGGGTTCACCTGAAGGAGCCCTACGCGCCCTGGGTATACTTCCTCACTAAGTACATGGGCATCTGGCCGAAGGATTCGCGCGAGAAGCTCGGCGACGACCATTTCAAGCTGAAGCCGGTGGGCGTGGGCACCGGTCCTGGCATGTTCGAGGAGTGGAGGCCCAACGAGTACGTGAGCCTCGTGCGCAATCCCAACTACTGGCAGAAGGACAAGCCGCACTGGGAGCGACTTGGTCGTCAAGATCGTGCCGGAGGATGCGACGCGCGTTGCCTACCTGATGACCGGGACAGGCAGACATCATCGCCGCGCCGCCACCGCGCGACTTCGCGCGCCTGCGCCAGCAGAAAGGACTGACGGGCGAAGCACGCTCGACGCTGGGGGGCTGGACGGTGCTGCTCTGCAACCACCAGCGGCCACCGCTCGACGACGTCAATTTCCGCAAGGCGCTCGCCCACGCCATCGATCGCCAGTCGATCGCCAAGGACGTCTTCCACGGCCTGATGCACCCGGCCACGGTGCCAGCGCCGCCGGGCAGCTGGTGGTACGATCAGCAGGCCGACAACGTGATCAGCTACAACCTCGACAAGGCCAGGGAGTACCTGGCCAGAAGTCGAAGTACCCGAACGGTGCCGAGTTCGAGATCACGATCCCGTCGACGCCGTACCTGCTCGACACCAAGGACGCCGCCGTCGTCATCCAGGCACAGCTGCAGAAGCTCGGCATCAAGGTCAACCTGAAGATGGCCGAGCCCAACGTCGTGGTCGGCCAGTACGTGCGCGGCGAACAGCAGAGCGCACTGGTCAACATCATGTCGCCTGGTGAAGCCGACTTATCTGGTCGTCGTGAACTTCACCGCCGGGCAGGTGATGAGCAAGACCTCGAACTGGACGCATCCGAAGATCGACGAGCTGCTCAAGGGTGTGTTCGCCGAAACCGATCAGGCCAAGCTCAAGCCGATGTACTCGGAGATGATGACGATCTTCGCCGAGCAGCAACCCTACGTCTGGCTCGGCTTCTTCGATGTCTGCCAACGTCTGGCGCGACAGCATCAAGAACTTCAAGGTGAACCAGGGACTGTCGTTCCACGTGCGCGACGTGGTCCCGGGTTAGCTTGCGATGCTTAGGCTGCTGCTGCAACGCGCAGGCTTCTCCGTCCTCTCGCTGCTGCTCGTCAGCCTCATACTGTTCGTGCTAACGCGCGCGATCCCGACCTCGCCCGCGCGGATGGTGCTCGGCTTCGATGCGACCGAAGCGCAGATCGCTCAAGTTCGAGGCCGAGCACGGCCTCGACCGCCCAGTCCTCGTCGCAATACTTCGATTGGCTGCGAAAGCTCGCGTTCGCAGGGGGATCTCGGCAAGTCGCTAGTGACTGGTCTCGACATGAACCGCCGGATCGCTGAAACACTGCCGATCACGATCGAACTTGTCGTCCTCGCATTCGCGTTCTCCGCTCGTCGTCTCGGTGGCGCTCGGCACCCTCTCGGCCCTGCGCGAGGGCACGCTGGTCGATCAGCTCGCGCGCATCTTCGCGGTCCTGGGAGTATCAGTTCCGGGCTTCTGGCTGGCGCTGCTGCTGATCCGCTCGTTCGCCGTCGAGCGGCCGTGGTTTCCACCGGGCGGTCTCGTCCCGCTCTCGGCCGGGTTAGGCGCCGCATCTCAATTCAGTGGTCCTGCCGGCTTTCTCACTCGGCATCTTCTACACGGCGATCCTGTCGCCGCATGACCCGCTCGAGCCTGCTCGACGTGCTGGGGCAGGACTACATGCGGACCGGCACGGGCGACCGGCCTCAGTCGCCCGGCTCGTGCTCGTCTACGCGCTGAAAAACGCGCTGGTCGCCCGTGGTCACGGTCGCCGCCATGTCGTTCGGCTACATGTTCGGCTGGGCGCTCGATCATCGAGACCGTGTTCAACATCGGCGGCATGTCGAGCGCGCTGCTGACCGCCATCTCGCAGCGGGACTTCGCCTTGGTGCAGGCAGTCGTGCTGGTGTTCACAATCGTGTTCCTGGTGGCGAACCTCGGTGCCGATCTGCTCAATGCTTGGCTCAATCCGCGCATTCGCATGGAGCGGACATGAGCGCTGCGAGCGAGCCGGTCGGCGACGGCCAGAGCGTGCAGCCGGCGTCCCGCTTGACCTGGCGAGGACTCGCCACGCTGCTCGGTGGCCCGATCGGCTGCATCGGCGCCGCCATCGTGCTGCTCGTCGTCCTAACCGCCGTCCTCGCGCCGGTACTCGCACCGCACGATCCGCTCGCCATCCACCTCGAGCACCAGCTGAAGGCACCGGACGCGCATGTTCTGGTTCGGCACCGACCAGGCCGGCCGCGACGTGTTCAGCCGTGTCCTGTGGGGCGCGCGGCCGTCGCTGCAGATCGGCATGCTCGCGGTCGTGATCGGCGTGCTCGGCGGCGTTGCGCTGGGTCTGATCGCCGGCTTTTACAGCGGCGGTTGGCTCGAACAGGTCATTATGCGCATGCTGGACGTCTCTGGCGGCGATTCCGCTGCTGATCTGGGCCATCGCCATCGTCGGCATCGTCGGTGTCGAGCCCATCAAGCTTGGGCCGCTCGTGCTTGCCAACGAGGTCAAGGTCATGGTGCTGCTTGGCCTCCTCTACATTCCGGGGCTCGCGCGTCTCACCTACGCGAGCGCGCTCGGCGAATCTCGTGCGGACTATGTCGCGGCACGGCGCCTACATGGGATACCCGGTTGGCGCATCATGCTAAGCGACGTGTTGCCCAACTGCCTGTCGCCGGTTATCGTCCAAGCAACGCTGCTCGTCGCAGCGGGCATCATCGTCGAGGCGGCCATCAGTTTCGTCGGCCTGGGCGTGCAGCCGCCCACGCCGAGCTGGGGCAGCATGCTCGCCGACGCACGCACCTTTCTGTTCTCCGGTGAATGGTGGCTGCCACTGTTTCCGGGGCTCGCGATCTCTGTGACGGTGATCGGCTATAACCTCCTCGGCGACGGCTTGCGCGATGTTCTCGACCCGCGTCGCAACACCGGGCTTCTCAATACATGATCACAGTTCCGGCAGGCGACTCACGTCAACTTTCGCCAGTGCGGCCGACGGGCGCAATGGACATGCTGTCGATTGAGGGGCTGACGATCGCCTTTGTGCGGCGGAATGGCAACGTTCCCGTGGTGCGCAACGTCGACATCTCCATCGCCCCGGGACAGGCGGTCGGATTGGTCGGGGAATCGGGGTCGGGCAAGAGCATGACGGCGCTGGCGGTTATGCGCCTGTTGCCGCGCGGCGCACGCATCCTGTCCGGCAAGGTCCTGCTCGAGGGCCTGAACCTCGTCGGCCTCCCCGAATCCGAGATGACCTCGGTGCGAGGCCGCATCGTTTCGATGATTTCGCAAGACCCGCTGACCGCGCTCAATCCTGCCTTTACGATCGAACGGCAACTGACGGATGCCATCCGCGCCCACCGCGACCTTGACCGCCGCGCGGCGCACGAGCGGGCAGCTGAGCTCTTGGCGCTCGTCGGCATTCCCTCGCCACGTTCCCGCCTCTCCGCATATCCGCACGAGTTCAGCGGCGGCATGCGCCAGCGCGTCGCCATCGCCATGGCGGTTGCCTGCGAGCCGAAGCTGCTCATCGCCGACGAGCCGACCACGGCACTGGATGTCACGATCCAGGCGCAGGTGATTGCTCTCATTGAGCGATTGCGCCGAGATATGAACCTCTCCGTGCTGTTTATCAGCCACAACCTCGATCTGGTCGCCGAGATCTGCGATCGTGTCACCGTGATGTACGCGGGTTCCGTGGTCGAAGCCGACACGGCGGAAGCAATCTTCCGGGCGCCACGCCATCCCTACACCCGCGAGCTCTTGCGCTGCATCCCACGCTTGGCCGGCGGCACCGGGCCGCTGCCGACGATTCCCGGCTCGCCGCCGCGCTTCGGCGTCGATCTCGCCGGCTGTCCCTTCGCCCCACGCTGCACCTTGGCCGAGACGCGCTGCCGAAGTGAAGCACCGAGGCTGCGCACCGAGAATGGACGCCGCCTCTCGTGCTGGGTGGCACCATGAGCACCACCCCGCTGCTCGAGCTCGTGGATATTCGCAAGACCTATCGCTTGCGTGCCGGTCTCTTGGCGCGACTGCTCGGCCGCGAACCCGCGTTCGATGCGCTGGGCGGCATCACACTAACCGTTTTGCCGGGCGAGGTTTTCGGCCTGGTCGGGGAAAGCGGCAGCGGTAAGTCCACCCTCGGCAAGATCATCGCGCGATTGCTGGCGCCGACGGCTGGCAGCGTCGTCTATCGCGGGGAGCAGATGACGGCGCTGGAAGGACGAGCGCTGTTGCCCTATCGCCGTCGCGTGCAGATGATATTCCAGGACTCCCACTCCTCGCTCAATCCGCGCAAGCGGATCGGCCGGATTCTGGGCGAAGCGTTGGCGGCACGTGGCGTGTCGCGGGCCTCGCGAAGCCACGAGACGGAGCACCTCCTCGAGATCGTCGGGCTCGGCCGTTTCATGCTCGGCAGATATCCGCATGAGCTTTCAGGGGGCCAACGCCAGCGCGTCAGCATCGCTCGCAGCCTCGCCATGGAGCCGGAGCTATTGATCGCCGATGAGCCGGTCTCATCACTCGATGTTTCGCTGCAGGGCCAAATCATCAATCTGCTCATGCAGCTATGTCGCAATCTCGGTCTCACCCTGATATTTATCAGTCACGATCTCGCCGTCGTGAAACGGATCTGCTCTCGGATTATGGTGATCTATGCTGGGCGAATCGTTGAGTGCGGTCCGCCCGACACGTTGATGAATGCGCCCGCGCACCCCTACACGCAGGCTCTGATCGACGCCTTGCCGAAAGGCATCGCTGGCCACGACCGCCGGCGCGGAGGTTGGGACGCAACGCCCTCGGCGGCGGAGGCGAAACCATCTGGTTGCCCATTCCTTCCGCGCTGCACGCGCGCCCTGGCGGTATGCGGCTCGCGTTTTCCGGAGACGATGCAGCTGGCCGCGGACCACACCGTCGCCTGCCATTTCGCGGCGGGAGCGGCAAGCGCTAGGGCCGAGTGGGTCGAGCAGGGAGGATAGAGCATGAGACGATCGGCAGTGTCCTCTCAAGCGCCTGGCACGGATTTCGATGCCGTTGCGCTCAGGCCGACCTGGGTCGAGATCGATCTCGCCGCCGTTCGCTTCAACGTCGCGGAGGCAAAGCGTCTCGCCGGAAGGGCCAAGCTGTTCGTCGTCGTCAAGGGCGATGGCTACGGTGGTGGTGTCGTTGAGATCGCCAAGGCCGCGGTCGAGGCCGGCACCGACGCCATCGCCATCGGTGCGCCGGCCGACGCGTTGGCGCTCCGCACCGCAGGCATCAAGTGCCCCATCCTGATGTATGCCTCGACGCTTCCCGAGGACGCCGCGCTCGTCGCGTCGCTCGGTATCGCGGTGACCATTCATGATTTTGCCAGTCTCGATGCCTTCGCTCATTGCGGCGTACCCGTGGAGGCATGGGTCAAGGTCGACTGTGGGCTGGGCCGCCTCGGGTTCAATCCCGACGAGTTCGCTGAGGCGTTCGCCCGGTTACAGAAGGCGAAGACCCTGCGTTTCGGGGGCATCTATGCGCATTTCGCGCTCCCCGAGCAGACCGCGGTCATGGCCACCCAGCAGCGCATCTTCGCCGACGCCTGCAGGGCGGCCGAGCATGCCGGGCAGGCGAGGTTCGAGCGCATGGTGGCGAGCAGCCGCGTCATGCTGGGCTATCCCGACCTCAATCTAACTGCGATCAATCCTGGCCGCTTCATCCTGGGACTGATGGAGCCGCCCTGGGCGACCAAGGCCTCCGTCCGACCAGCCGTTCGCTCCCTGAAATCGCGCATCATTCAAATCAAGGACCTGCCGGAAGGCACAGTGAGCTTCGGCGGTGCCGAGCGCAAACTCGGGCCTGTTCGGGCCGCCGTGCTGCCGATCGGCTACGGCGAGGGACTACCGCACGCTCCGCCTTGTCACGAGGTGCTCGTTCGCGGCAAGCGCGCGAAAATCTTGAGCCGCCGCGGCATCGAGCACACCGTCATCGACGTGACGGGCATCCCGGGCGTCGAGATCGGCGAGGAAGCGGTTCTGCTTGGATCCCAGGGTGGGGACGCGATCACGGCCGAGGAGTTATCCGCCGCTCTGAAGGTGCCGGTCCTCGAACTCATCCCGCGCATCGCCCGCTGCGCCCCGCGCCGATATCTCGAAAGCCAAGACTTTTCCTGACGAGAAGGGTCTCTTGCCTCCAATCGACAAAAGACCGGTCGGCTCCCGTTGCGTCGGCGGCCTGGCGGGTGAGCTGTGCCTGCCGCTCGGACACGAACAGCCAGGGCAGCTTGTCCTCCCGGGTGGCGAGGTAGCGCTTGATCGCGCGCAGCTCATCGCCGGCGATCGGGTGCTCGACGAGCGACCCACAGCCTCGACCGCTTGACATCGAGCTGGTTGCGCCGCATCTGGATGGCCTCGCTGACCCGCAAGCCGTGCCGGTAGATCATGAGCAGAAGGGCGGGGTCGCGAATGCCGTGTCGCCCCTTCTTTGCCGCCTCAAGCAGGCGATCGATCTCCGGACCGTTCAGAAAATCCTTCGAGCGCTCGTGAGAGGTCGGTCGTTTCCCGTCTCACTCTTTACCTTTCGCCTGTTGGTCGCCACATCGTTGCGCGCCTCGAAAGTGCTTGTTCTGTCTAGCGTCAGCATACCACACTTTGTGCGCTGGGCTCCCTTAGCGCGACGTTGTTCGCTTTCTCCACACCCGTAGGTCAGCCATGACCTTTATGGTCGCTGCGAGGACCAGCGCGCAAAGGGCCGCCTTCGACATCGTCTCCATCGTTCCCTCGACCAGCATGCCATGGACGACACTCCCTACGACGATGACGACCGCTAGGGACATATGAGCGATGCGCCACGTTCGCAGCCCCAATCGCCGGCGGAGCGCGGCCAAAAGCGCGACGGAGAAGATCGCCCACATCGCGATCACACCGAAGGGGGAGAACGGCGTCGGCGATGTGAAGAAAAGAGCGTCGATCATATCCGGCGGACTGGTGAACCAAAGGCCGGCGACGTGGATCACCACCGCCACGGCCAGCGCGCCTCCGATCCAGTGATGTGCACGCCGCCCGCGATAGCCCGACAGTCCCGGCAAGTATCCGGCGATCAACAGAGGCTGAACGAGCACGAGACCCAGTGCGATAATCCCTGCGAATCCGGCCAGTATGTAGACGGGGCCTCGCCATGCGAGCTGCGGGCTCAACGCTGCAGCGGTGATCGGCACGCAAATGGCGGCTGCAAGGGCGACCCAGATCAGGGTCACCTTCGCCAATCTCATTCCTTTGTTCCCAACTTGGTCAGGCCGGCTGAAGGACGAAGTGCGCCTCGAGGCTGGTCTCTTTCGCGCTCCGCATCACGGGACGTAGAAAGACGGTCTCGAATTCACCGCTGTCATAGGCGAGGTGACCATGCGGTTGGCCAAAGATGGGAATAATCTGCGGCATCTCAAGACGGAACGCCCCGTTCTTGTCGGTGAGCGTGGCTCCATGACTTTGCGGTTCGTGCTCCTGCCCTTCGGTCGTGTGCGCCCAAATTTGGATGCGCTGGTTGGCCAGCGGAGCCCCGTCGCCTGCGCGCCGTACAGTGCCACTCATCCAGAAGCCACCCTTGCCGATCCGATCCACGGTCGGCGCGCCCTTGCGGTAGTTGTTGGACCCGCCCGACATCGAAGGGGTCGGTGCAAGGCCTTGCGCGCGCGCGGGCAACAGGAGGCCTGAAACCCCGGTTGCGAGAACGGAGCCGCCAGCGGCGAGGAGGTTGCGGCGGTTGAGTACGAAGGTGGTCATGTCGGTTCCTCCTGGCGACCGTGCAGTTGCTGCGCCGATAGGACAGCAACAGGAGACGCCCTGAACTTAGCGCCGTTGCGTCCAATTTCCAAGCTCAGGAGAGCAAGGAAGGCGATAGGCCGCACGAACAGTTTTGTGAACGGGCGTACCGGTCGTTCGATCAATGCCGTTGGCGAAGCATACTCATCTCTTAATGGGATGGCCCGGACGTGCTCAGCGGCCTAAAACTACCGTTGAGCAAGACGGGGAGGCATCAAAGCTCAAGGAGCTGGCACAGCCTCGCCGTTGCGAGGTAACCGACACCGCGTCCGCTTGTGATGGCACAAACTCCCCGTCGGCGCATCGCGCCACGACGAAAGCCGACATTCGAGGTACGGGAAATGGCGTGCCTTGGCCGTTTGACCTATGTCAGTGTGGAGCTGATCACCAACCAAATTGGAAGATGATCCTGGACCGTCAACGCCGCCGATGTCCGCCCAGTTGGGCCGGTCACGGGTACACAGCACGCTGGTCGGCAGGGCTCAGCACTCGCCGATATTCCGCCTGACAATGTCCATCCCCGTGTTCTTGCTCAAGCCCACATTGCGAGCAATGAGCCGATAGGACAGCCCGTCGGGGTTTCGGGCTCGGTCAGACAGTGTGCATCCCCTCAGCATACGCTGCCCGACTGTGAGCCCGCGTCCCCCGCACCACCTTGCCGATGCCAATGCCTTTGGCGAGCTCCCTTCGACGACCTTGTGGCCGGCACGCCTAGCGAACGCCCGCAAATGCAAAATCCGCCAAACCTACAGCAGTCCCGTCGAGTACAAATTCCTGAAGCAATGGCGTGGCGGTTTGATCAACCCGCTTGGTTTTTCTCGTCGATGAATTCCCGGCTCCATCGCCGCTCTATAGGACCTCCGAAAAGCAACACCAACACCACAATCGTAACGAGCGGGATGGTAATTCTCCACGCACCGATACCACAGAGTGCGCCAAGTGCGGCCGTCATCCAAACGGCAGCTGCAGTGGTGAGGCCGTGCACCCGCTCGTCGGACTGCCCTCGGATAATGACGCCTGCCCCAATAAAGCCCACGCCGGTCATGATTCCCTGAATAACGCGGCTCATCGCATCGATGTGCAATGTTCCATCCGACGCGTGGAGTGTTGCCAGCACCAGGCCCGCAGCGCCGGTGGCGACGAGACTGAGCGTACGCAGACCGGTAGGTTTGTGGTGCGCATAGCGATTGAGACCAATAGCGGCTCCAATAGCTGCGGCTGCGCCGAGGCGCAAGCTGATGTCGAGCCAATCGAGCATGGGTCCCTTCCTCCAGCGTGAGTGCCCTCGGGTTGCGCCGCAACAGCAGCCGTCCACACATAGTTTTCTTATGCGAGGGGAAGCCGTTCAAGGTGACCGAGTGAAAGCAAGTATGTCCTCGGTGCGTGTCATTGCAACGTGCACTAAGCCACGCTCAAGACGCTCGAGCTCGGCTCTATCGACACTTGACCCTGCCAGGAACGGCATCATTTCGCAGCGCATCACGAGCGCTGCCGCGCTGAAGCGGTGTTATGCCGTTGCGATCAGCAATGCTTTTGTTGGCACCTGCAGCTATCAGAGCCTTTGCCGTGGCAACGTGCCGCTTGCCACCATCGCCAAGGACAACAGCCTCTATGAGGGCGGTCCAGCCAAGGTTGTTGATGTGATCGAGAGGCGCGCCGGCTTCGATCAGTGCTTGCACCACCGCCTCAACGTTTGATGGCGCGCAGCTTGTCGCAGCGCACGACGAGCAATCTCCGCGCCCAGCGTATTTCCCTCGTTGCCCTTGAACAGCTCGGCTAGCTGCTCACTGATGCCGTAGTCCACCGTCCCTTGGATTGGCTGCATCGCCTTGCCGTAGGCGCTGTCCAGGATTTCTCGGCAGCTGCCCACGGGCGGCCTCGCTTTCGCCCTGTGTGGCGATCCTTGGCAAGCTCCTTGAGCGCCCCAGGGCCTGCTCTCGCTGCAAACACTGGAGGGTATTTCCATTTAACGGGCCCAGAGGAGGCCTGGACATAACATGACCCATTTCATGCGAATGTGCTCTACGGCGCTGCGGTACTCGTCATGCCCTCGCGGTTTTGGCCACCTGCAATTGGCTACCTCTAACTAGCCATCCCACCATCGGTGACCTCGTGGTCAATACCTACGCAAACGTCCTGGCTTTCAATCGGCCGCGAAGAATGGTGAGATGTTTCCATGAGTGATGGTTCCCCTTGCGGGAGGGCGACGATCATGAAGACGATCACGACAGCACTAACGGTGTTGGTTTTCCTGTCTTTCTTTGCCTGGATCTCGACGCTTGCTATCGCGGGTGCAGACCGGCGAGTCCCTGGATGGTATGGGCCGCACGATCCTTCACCTGCATGGGACTAGCGGCGCGGCTCCGTTCCGCAGCCGGCCCACGGTGGCATGGTGGATCCGGTACGTTTTGGCAATCGCCCGGCCGTCTCCAGCCGTGACAGCGGCTGAACCACCGCAGCCGCGGGCTTCGCTGGCGAGGGCCTGCCCTGCACCGGACGTACAAGACGCATTCTAGAGAGTGGCTGCTTGATATTTGGGCCGATCCTTGCGAGCCCAATGCTGAACCGATTATATGTCCTTTATCCCCGGACACTGGTACTCCGGGACGGTAGGAGGTCGCCATGCTGACCCGAAGAAATTTTACAGGTGTTGCGGGCTGCGCGATTTGTGGGCTCGCCGAGTTCATTGCCGCAGGGGCCTCGGCACAGACCACGCCCCCCGCAACTACTCCAGGCGTCACGCGAAAGATTCTGTCGCAGACTGACGGTCCTATGCCCGGATACGTAACGTTACTCGTAGAGGCGGAAATAGAAGCGGGAATAGCAGTCGGGCGCCACACGCATCCAGGGGTCGAGTCCGCCTATGTCCTTGAAGGCGGCTTTGAGCTCCCCATAGAGGGTCAACCGACCCGCACGTTGAAGCCGGGTGATGGGTTCCAGATACCGCCCGCAACGCCCCATGCTGGCGGCAAACCTGGCTCTGCGAAGTCAAGGATTTTGATCACCTATGTCGTGGAGAAGGGTAAGCCGCTCGCGTCTCCTGCGTGATCCCATATCACTGATTTTGAGCCCCAATGTCCTGCCAAGCTGGCGCCATTCAAAACCTGGTGTGTGCCACGGAGGCATGACAGCGCATGGCGCGGGGGCCTACCCCGCCGTCCTGGCGCATGTGGGCTGAGCATCGGGCTCAGGAGGCGGAGTGACGGCCGGCTTGGGCCTCAGGCTACTTCCACAAGCCTTCGAACCGATGCCCCGCAACCCTGATGTATTGGGCGGTATGCTTGGGATCGCGGTGGCCGAGGTAGTCCTGCATGGTCCGTAGGTCGGTGCCCTGATCGGCCAGGTAGTACCCATAGGAATGCCGGAGCATGTGGGGCCAGACGCGGCCGAGCTTCGCCTCCGGACAATGTAATTCACGGCCTGGCGGGTGAGCTGTGCCTGGCGTTCCGAGACAAATCGGATGTGAAATGCTGAAGAAAATTGCGCCCGCCGGCTATGATCACTATGCGCGTCATCGGCCACCGTGGTTCGGGTTAAAAGACTTTGAACACATGCTGGAAGGGCTGCGTAAGGCTGGCTGGTCGGAGTAAGCACGGTAGATTTCTCTGTGGCGGCAGGAAGCGAACATTGCTCGGTCGGTTTTGCAACTCGGCATTTTGGTCTTACGCCACCTGTCCTGCGGGCGCACAACGCGCCGTCTTCCAAAGTTGTGCGGATGCCGTTTGCCAATCGAAGGCGTAGTCGCTCGTGCCGTGCTTTTTCAGGTGATCGAGCCGCGCGACCGCCTCCGCGACGCTCGGCCGGTGGCCGGCAGGCACCCACCACATCACGAAATACGGCCGATCGAAATGCTCGAACCATTCTGAGCGTCGCCCATAGAAGCGCTGGTGCAGGGTCAGATAAACGAAGCGTTCGAGGACTTCCACGTTCTCCCAAACCGATAGATTGATGGCGATGCGCGGATCGGCATAAGGGCGCGTTGCGGTCGAATTGCCGCTCTCATCGATATAGCGCCATATGAAACCTGTGCTGCGCTCGGCCAAGCCATTCACCAGCGCGAGATTGTTGGTGAAATCCGCCATGCGCGGATCGTCGACCTCATAGCGCAAGCGACCGATGTTCAGTTGCGCAAGATGATGATCGGGTGGCTGTTGCAAGGTCCTACTCCGTCGCTGACAAACGTGATGACTTCGCGCCGTCTCATGCTCCCCCAAGGCAACGACGGCACCTTATCACGTAACGACGGGTGGTTTGTTGCACTCCACTGCAAATTTGGCGATCGACTTCTGCTCGGGGTCTTGGCCGTGGAAACGCGACGGGCGAGTTTCCGCCTGATAAGACTGGGTATTGCATCGGGGCTCGTCCCGGCATGGAAATAAAAGGCCAAATGTTGGTACGTAGGATGACATCCCGGGATGATCATTACTGACGAGGATTGGCGGATCGAGGCCTCGTCAACCAAGCGCAACATCTGCCCGGCTGCCAACGACTTCGGTTATTGGACACAGGCTCGTTCGTATTGAGCGCGCTCTTCTCGGGTCTCTCGACCGGCGACAAGCAGCGGCTAGGACCGATCTCCAAGCAAGGCGACCGATACCTGCGGCGCATCCTGGTCGTCGGGGCGTTTGCCGTGATCAAGCAGGCGCGCGCCCATCCCGAGAAGTACCCTTGGGTGACGCAGCTATTGGCGCGCAAGCCGGCGAAGGTTGCTGCAGTCGCGTTGGCCAACAGGATAGCGCGCATCGCCGGGCGGTGCTGACCAAGAAAGAGATTTACCGTGTACGTCCCATCACCGCAACATCTGTGAGAGATTGAAGAGGCTAAGAGGCCTAGCAATGGCGTAGTACATAGACCATGTAAACGTAGCGTTCTCGGATTGCAGGGGTGAATACGACGTGATGCGAAACGGTCGAGCCGTTCGATTGGGAGAACCCGTGAAGTGTCATGCGCTTCATAAGCGCGGCGCCCTGATTGGGACCCGATCCGCGGATCACATCATGGCCAGCGGCCAAAGTGGCTGCAACAATAGGCCAAATACATGACCGCACCCGACCATTTGCGGAAACGTCAAATTCCTCTTGCATCGCGGGCGCCGTCCATACATGACACTTCGAGCGGCCTCAAGCTCGATCCAGGAGTGTTTCTTCGATGACGAGGATTGACCGCGTCTAGCCGCTCGGAGGCGACAACGCAGTGCTACGCGCAGTCTCCACGCGAAGCGTATTACCCGCGTTCTCCTCCGAGCTTGAACAACGAGAGGTCGAACACATCGCGTTGACCCAGACCCTCGGGATGGATCAGCGCCCAGCACACCTTTAGCGCTGCGCAGAGCCTTCCTCTGCAAGCGGCTTCAGTCTGCGCTGAGCACCAGCGACCGGACGCCCGCCGCGATATTGAGGCCGGTCTGGGCTTGCACACTCAAGGGCTGAAGGATAAAGCCACGGCGCGAGCCGCCGATCAGCGCGTTGGCGCCAATGCCATAACCCACCGTCGCCTCCGCGCCGATGCCGCCGTACGTGCCAGCAAGCGAGCGCGGCGGCGGGTTGGCGGTGGGGGCCAGCACGGCCCACGCGATCGCCGTTTTGCCGGTGCTGCCAAGATCGAGACCGAAGCGGTCAATCCGGCCGCGATATAACTCAAGGTGTCCCGGTCGCTGGAACTGGCAGTAGAGGGATTTGCTGGACGCGAAAATGGTGCCGGTCGTGGAACCCGTCGCGCAGCTGAGGATGCCGACCTCCACGCGGGGCTGGGCCTCAAGCGCGCTGGTGGCGGCAAAAACGCTAATAAACGCGCCGGCCAGGGCTAGCGTGCGATGCATGACCAATCCCCATCTGTAACGCCCGTGCAAGGACCGATGCCCCACTGGAACATCAGATCGTGTCAAAACGCGGCACCGCTGGCGGCAAAGCCGCCTGGTCTGGTGACCCCTCATTCGTGACGCGGATCAAGCCGCGCAAGATCGCGTGAGATGAAGGATTTCGTATGTGGTGGCTCCGGCTGTTGGCCGCGCTGTACCTCCTATTGGCTGTCAGCGCCTGCAAAGGGGCGATGACGCTGGCTCATTCGGCCGGGCTTGGTGTAGCCGACTGGATGCTCGGCTTGGCGACCTTTATCGCCGTGATCATGCTGTGCAATAAAATCGGCCCCAAGCGGTTTGATCGTTGGTAGCGCTAGCCCGACTTAGCGGAATCGACCCCGGCCGGAAGTTTTTCACACGGTAAGTTCCTGATACGCCAGGGGCCGGAGATCCAAGAAACGCCAAATTGGGCTGTAGTGCAGACCTAGGGCGTTTCCAGCGAAATATTTTCATGGCATCGGCCGTGCATGTTTCTACGCGGAACGATTCGCAAGAAGAACGGCAAGGAGCACCGATACTGGAGCATTGTCGAGAACAAGCGCATTGCCGGCGGCCACGTGCGTCAGCGGCACGTTCTGTATCTCGGCGAGATCAACGGATCGCAAGAACGTGCTTGGCGCAAATCGATTGAGGTATTGGACGAGGAAGTTGATCGGCCGCGAACATTGGCGCTATTTCCTGAGGATGGTTGTGATGCTCACACGCCCGATGCATCAGTCGTCCGGCTGCGACTGTCGCAATTGCGCTTATGTCGGCCCCGGCAGTGGGGAGCATGCTGGCTAGCTCTGAAGCTGTGGGAAGAGCTGCGATTGGTTGAGTTCTGGGCCAAGCGGCTCCCGTCGAGTCGGAAAGGCACCCGCTGGGACCACGTTCTCTTCATACTGGTTGCCTACCGGCTGCTGTCACCGGGCGCAGAATGGCGACTACATCGACAATGGTTTGATCGCAGTGCCCTTGGTGACCTACTTGGCTCGGATGGTCGGATAGCGGACATTCACAAACTTTATGAGTGTCACGATAAACTCCTCGAGCACAAGCAGGCGGTCTTTGATCACTTGGTGACGCGGTGGCGCAACCTGTTCAATGTCACCTTTGACGTGATGCTCTATGATCTGACGAGCACATATTTTGAATCCGACCCACCGTTTGGCGACAAGGACAAGCGTCGTTTTGGGTACTCACGCGACCGTCGTCCAGACTGCGTACAGGTGGTTATTGCGCTCGTTGTCACGCCGGAAGGTCTGCCGCTCGCTTACGAGGTGCTGGCGGGAAACACGCAAGACAGGGCGACATTGCGCGATTTTCTGGCTCGCATCGAGCGGCAATACGGCAAGGCGCGCCGTATCTGGGTGATGGACCGTGGAGTTCCCACAGAAGAGGTTTTGGAAGAGATGCGCTCGTGCGATCCGCCGGTGCAGTATCTGGTCGGCACGCCGAAGGGTCGTCTCACTCGATATGAGAAGCAATTGTTGGACAAGCCCTGGCATGAGGCGCGCCCGGGCGTTCAAGTGAAACTATTGCCGCAAGACGGCGATCTGTATGTGTTCGCGCAAAGTACCGATCGCGTGTGGAAGGAGCGCGCGATACGCCGGCGTAGGCTCAAGTGGCTGTGGGCGCGGCTCAAGGAAATCTCGGAAATGCAGCTCACGCGCGAAGAGTTGCTCATGAAGCTTGGTGCCGCGCGTTCCCAGTCCAGAGCGGCTTGGCGGCTTGTTGTGATCGAGGTCGCGCAAAAGGATGCTTCGTTCAGCTACAAACTAGATCGCGACAAACTCAGAAAAGTCCGTCGGCGTGAGGGTCGCTATTTGCTGCGCACCAATCTGACCGAGCAGGACCCTGCGAAGCTTTGGAGCTACTATCTGCAGCTCGTTGCCGTGGAAGAGGCTTTCAAGAATCTCAAGGGCGATCTCGCCCTTCGCCCGATCCATCATCAGAGGGAGGAGCGCATCGAGGCGCACATCTTTATTGCCTTCCTTGCCTATTGCCTACACGCAACGCTCCGATGTCGTCTGCAGGCGTTGGCACCGGGGCTCACACCTCGCTCCGTGCTCGATAAATTCGCGGCCGTGCAGATGATCGACGTACACATCCCCACCACAGACGGCCGAGAGCTCCTGCTTGAGCGCTATACCGAGCCAGAGAGAGATCTCAAGCTGCTGCTGGCGGAACTCAAGCTTGTTCTCCCCGAACAACCGCCCCCGAAAATTACGGCCCCCGAACCCATCGCCTGAGCCGACGTGTAGTGCAGACCTGCGTAACTCGACCATTGATACATCAATGACTTAGGACTTGCGCACCCCTCCAATCCGCTAAGTCGGGCTTGACCGGTGGATTTAGCCGGGCGGCACTTGAGGACGGCGTCCCAAAGGAATAGGGACGCTTAGGTGTCCGCACCGTGGACGTTGGCAGGCACCCTGGTGCCAGGTACCCAAGGGCGTGGCTTGCCGCGGTGTCAGGGCAGGAGGTCAGCCCTGACGGACGCTGTGGGAGGCCTCAGCCACATAGATACGAACGAGAGTGCCACGCCTCGGAGGGCGTCACGAGGCGTGGCCCGCGCTGTTGGGCTGCTCATGCTCATTGGCAGCGGGGTAAGCCCAATCGAGCGCGTCACATAGTTACGACTGATCGGACAGCACCGTTTTAGGGTTACGATCATTTAATTGGCTCGCTGAGGTGCCACCGGAGCACCCCCGTCAAGCCACGCCCTGGTGCGTGGCGGCCCCAAGGCGTGGCTGGCACGGCATGGGCTCGGTGCGGGTAAGCCGACGCGCGCCGGTCGGGTAATACCGCCTATGGGTTAATCGTCCTTCCCCCGCTTCAGTGGCATTTGTTTTGTGTTGAGATTTCCAATCTCTATTTCCAGAGCCCCTCGAACCGATGCCCAGCAACACGTGTGCCGTGTGCTTGGGATCTCGGTGACCGAGGTAATCTGCATGGTGCGCAGGTCGGTGCCCTGATCGGCCAGGTAGTAGCCGCAATGAGTCCTAAGTGATGAGCGGCCCGAGACATAGGTAACAGCATTGGTGCCGCAGGAGGGATTTGAACCCCCGACCCACGCATTACGAATGCGTGCAGACCCCTTGACAATCCTGGAAACATAGAGCTTTTGCTGCACATTTGTTGCGTGTTGTTGCATCGTTTGTTGCACGAGTTCAAGGGAGTTTGCAGCATGGCCGCCGTTCGCAAGCGCGCGTGGACGCACAAGGGCGAAACCAAGGAAACTTGGATCGTCGACTACAAGGATCTCGGCGGCAAACGGCGGCACAAGACGTTCGACACGCGCAAACAGGCCACCGACTTCGCCGCCACCACACACATCGATCTCAAAAAGGGCATCCACATCCCCGACCGTGCCTCCGTCACCGTGGCGCAGGCCGGCAAGCTGTGGCTTCTCACCAACGAGGAGGATGGCCTCGAGGTCTACTCAATCAAGCGTAACCGGCAGCACCTCGACAGCCACATCGTCCCGCGCATCGGCGCCAAGCGGCTGAACGAGCTCAACGTGCACGAGGTGCGCAACTTCATCACCCGGCTGCGCGGCGAGGGCGTATCCACGGCGCTCGCCAAGATGCTTGTCACCAGCCTCGGCAGCATCATTGCCGACGCCCAGGAGCGCGGGCTGGCCAGCCACAACCCGGTGCGGGATATGCGCAAGAACCGTCGCAAGCGTGGCAAGAAGGCGGATGCGCGCCAGAAGCCCATCGAGCTGGGCGTGGAGATCCCCGAGGCCGCCGAGATCCGCCGCATACTGGCCAAGGCCACCGGCCGTAGCCGCGCCCTGGTCGCGGTGCTGGCATTCGCAGGCCTACGCGCCAGCGAGATGCGCGGGCTGCGCTGGTCGGACATCGATCTCGACGGCCACACCCTGTCGGTGCGGCAGCGCGCCGATCAGGGCTGCGACATCGGCGAAGCCAAGAGCGGGGCGGGCTATCGCGCCGTGCCCCTGCTGCCGCTGGTCGTGAATGCGCTCAAAGAATGGAAGCTGGCCTGTCCCAAGAGCAGGTTTGATCTTGTTTTCCCTAACGGCAAGGGGAACGTCGAGACGCACCAGAACATCGTACAGCGCCACTGGCACAAGCTACAGCTCGCCGCGGGCATCACCGTGCCGGTGCTCGATAAGGCCGGCAAGTCGGTGTTAGCGCCGAAATACAGCGGGCTGCACAACCTGCGCCACTTCTTTGCCAGCTGGTGCATCGCCCGGCAGGAGGCTGGCGGTCTGGGGCTCGACGCCAAAACGGTCCAGATTCGATGTGGGCATGCGAGCATCAAGCAGACGCTCGACCGCTATGGCCACCTGTGGCCCGCGAAAGACGACACCGCGTTGATGGTGGCCGCCGAGCACGCGTTCCTCGCCGGCTGAACGCTGCGCTGTTTCACGTGGAACATGCAACTAGTCATAATGGCTCAAGCTTGGCTCGACGGCCGGCAATTCCTATATGACCGCTGCCCTGGCGGCATGGAGCGCTTTAGACATGCGCCCGCAGGTTGAAAACCGGCGGGATACTTAGCCGAATTAGCGATCGGCCCGGGGCCAAATTCGCAACGATGTCCTTGCTTTTCCACCGCCGCCGGGGCAATGGTGCCGGCGGCTTCGCCTCGAGTTCGGTTGCGTTGAGTTTGACACGTTGACGCGGATACGAATTCGATCGGCATTGCATGGCCACCCAGCGCGCTGACAATGATGAAGAGAACCGCCCGCGCCGGGTCTGGTGGCCTCGTCCTGGTGGCTCACCCGCTCTAAGCCATGCCTTGAGCCATGCAGGATCACTAGGCGGCTCACCTGCAACATCCCATGCAGGATCCCATGCAACATCACCCGGCACATCACCACGCGGCTCAGCTGGTGGCTTGCCGGGCGGCTCACCTGCTGCACCTGCAGCATCCCATGTCGACGTCCCCTGGCGCATCGGCGACAGCATCGTCCATCCCGAGATCGACGGCATGCCGGTGGAGCCGGCTGAGGACTACGCCCGCGCCTTCGTCGCCTATTTGCAGGAGCAACCGGCGCTTCAGGAGCTGCTCGACGGCTGGGTCAGCTCAAGGGCGCTTGAGCGCAGGTATTATCCCAAGTTCATCGCCGGCATATCAAACAGGATACCCTATAGAACCACCGCCATCGCGCTTGGGAAGATCACCGAGAAGCGCGAAAGACAGATGATGCTGACCCGCCGCGGCAAGAGCCGCCGCCGCACCGTGACCGAGTACCTGATTCCTCGGCCCGAGCTGTCCTAGAAGGGGAAAAAATAAGCCCCGATCGGCGGGGTGCCGATCGGACGGCGACGTCATCATCCGAGGAGCATTGTTGCGTTGATGTGACCGGCCAACGAGATTGGCCGCTAGCGCCCCATGTCCGTCCCTCCCCGGGAGCAGGCGTTTTCGCTAGTGGTGAAATTGACCCGAAGCCGAAGTTTATCTCGTTAACATCGTGCCTCGAAAGCAGACCCAGAAACCGGACCCAGTACTCCTCACAACTGGTCGCCGAGAAAGCCACGGATGATGCGCAGCAGCTGGACTGGGCTGTAGGGCTTGGTCACGTAGTGATCGCATCCGGCGGCTCTTGCCTTCTCCTCATCCCCCTTCATGGCGAAGGAACTCACGGCAATTATCGGAATGGCCGTGAAACCGGGCAGCGCCTTGATCTGGCGCGTCGCATCATAGCCGTCGAGCACGGGTAACTGGATGTCCATCAACACGAGATCAGGGCGTTCTGAAGCAGCCTTCGCAACGCTCTCGGCGCCATCCACGGCCTCGATCACGGTGTATCCGGAAGCGGAGAGGAAATCGCGCAGGATGGTGCGCAGATCCTCCTGGTCCTCCACGACAAGAATGCGTTTGCTCATCCTGCACCAGCTGCGATTGGGGCGCGAACGGGCAGCTCCATGCGGAACGTCGAACCTTGACCCAGCCTCAACTCAACCCAAATGCGTCCGCCATGCATCTCGATAATCTCTCTGGCTATAGCGAGACCGAGCCCCGTGCCGCCCTTGGCCCGCGTGTTCGAGCTGTCGACTTGCCGGAACTTCTCGAAGATGTGCTCGCGTTCCTCCGGAGGGATGCCGGGGCCGGTATCGCTGACGCTTAATTCAAAGTGGCCGTTGGCTGCGCCAGCCGCGATGCGCACCTCACCAGCGTCCGTGAACTTGATGGCGTTACCCACGAGATTGAGCAGCACTTGGGTCAGGCGCTGCTCGTCGCCGAGGCCATAAGGCAGCCCCTTGGCAACGTCCATATTGAAGGCCAGCTTCTTGGTCGCCGCCAGCGATTCCGTTGCCACCATCACTGTCTCGACGATGTTGCCCAACGCATACTCGCCAAGGTTCAGCTTAAACTGCCCGGCTTCGATCTTGGAGATGTCAAGGACGGTATTAATCAGGCCCAGCAAGTGCTGGCCGTTGGAACGGATACGCGTGAGGATCGGCAGGGATTTCTCCGGCAGTGCCCCGTAGATGCCTTCCTGCAAAAGCTCGGCATAGCCGAGCACTGCGGCCAGCGGCGTTCTCAGCTCATGGCTCATGTTGGCCACGAACTGCGACTTGTGCTGGCTGGCGATCTCAAGTTCCTCGACCGAGCGGGCAAGGTCGCGCGTGCGCGCCTGTACTTCTTCGAACAAACGTGTGTTCTCAATAGCGATCACTGCCTGGTCGGCGAAGGTCGTGGCGAGCTCAATCTGCTTCTCGCTGAAAGGCTGTACTGTACGGCGCATCAAGATGATCGCACCACTCGGAACGCCTTCGCGCAGAAGCGGGACGCCCAAGAGCGCCCGATAGCCGGCTCGACGTTGTGGGTCGCGAAGGGCGTACTCAGGATCAGCTAGAACGTCTGGAATTTGGACCGGCATTCCTTCCAACAACACCCGACCCACGAGGCTGTCCCGCCCCGCCCTAAGGCTGGTGCTGGCTGAGAACTCAGCGGAGTCCGAATTCCATCCCGTAGCTCGCCAATCGAACATAGGCATCACCTTCGCGACCGCGTATTGAGGCCATGTCTGCTGCGCACAGACGCGCCGCCGCGCCCACGATAGTATCGAGTACAGGTTGGAGTTCGAACTTTGAGCGGCTTATGACATTCAGTACGTCTGCGGTCGCCATCTGCTGGTGAAGGGACTCGCGCAACTCGGTAAGCAAGCGCGTGTTTTCGATGGCGATCACCGCCTGGTTGGCAAAACTGCTTAGGAGGTCGATCTGCTTATCGGTAAACGGGCGAGGCTCCTGTCGGTAGATGGCGAAGGCGCCAATGAGGTTGTCGCGTTTAAGCATCGGTACTAGGAGTGCAGCTCGCGCTCCGCCGCGTTCCACAGCGCCGACGATAAAGGGATCGCCCGCCAGATAGCTGGCATTCTGGCGGAGATCCGGTGAGTGGATCGGCTTGCGACGCGTGATCAAAGTCCTTAGGTCCGAATGCGCGGACACTCTAGATGCGTCCGCCTCTGCTGCGACCACAAGTCCGTCTGGGATACCGATGCCCGCCACTCCTTTGAATGCGCCGTGCTCATACTCAAAAAGCCCGCCGAACTTTGCATCACAATGGCGCAGAGCTTTTGCGAGCATTGCATTGTAAACCGGTTGCAGTTGCCCTGGTGAACTCGAGATGACCTGAAGCACGTCACTGGTCGCTGTTTGGTACTCAAGTAATTCTTGCAGTTCGCGCTTGCTCGCCTGCTCTGCCTCAAACAGCCGCGTGTTCTCGATGGCGATGACGGCCTGGTCGGCAAATGTCAGGAGCAGGGCTATTTGCTTTTCAGTGAATGGCCGCGGCTCGGTGCGACGGACGCATATGACGCCGACTGGTTCAGCCTTTCGCTGCATTGGGATCGCCAGCGAGGTTCGGAAGCCATCCCTGATCGCCATCGCATAACCGCGAGGAAAATCCGCTCCGGCCGCGGTTAAGTCCTCAACTTGCACCGGTGTCCGGTCGACGAAAGCGCGCCCGATCACCCAGTCGCGTGCGATCGGACCGCCGGCGTGAGCCGGAATGGGACCAGAGTGCGCGAGCGTCTGCAGCTCATCCCCCTTGCGCAGTAGCACCAGGGCGTCGAACGCACCACAGAGGCGCGACGCCCTCTCGGCGACGGCCGATAGCACCGACGCGAGATCGCTGGGCGACGAAGCAATCACACGCAGTATGGCGGCCGTGGCGGTTTGTGTCTCCAGGGCTTCCTCTACCTCCCGCGTCCTTACCTGCTCCGCTTCAAAGAGACGTGCGTTCTCGATGGCGATCACGGCCTGGTCGGCGAAGGTCTGGGCGCGCTCGATGTGGTGGGCCGTGAAGGGATAGGGCTTCGAGTGCAGTAGCATCAGCACGCCGATGATCTCGCCCTCGCGCAGGAGCGGCACGGCAAGAGCGGCGCGAAACCCAGCACCCGTGGCGAGGTCCATCTGCTTGAAGCCGGGATCTGCTTCCACGTCAGCCACATAGACCGGCTTGCGCGTCTCGCCCGCCCGCCCGACGACGGTGCCGGGCCCAGCCGCGACGGGATTCTTCTCCATATAGGCCCGCTGCTCGGGCGAGCAGCCGTACTCGGCGACCATCAGATAGGCATCGCCCGACCGGCGCCGGATCGTAGCTTTCTCTGCGCCGCATAGCCGCGTGGCCGTTGCGACGATCGTATCGAGCACCGGCTGCAGATCACCCGGCGAACTCGAAATGATGCGCAGGATCTCGCTGGTGGCGACCTGTTGGTCACGAGCCTCGGCGAGCTCTCGCTTCAACTCTTCTATTGTGGGTTCGTGGTCGTGATGTGTGCCAGCAAGCGAGACATCGGGCGGCATGGCCCTATCCAATCCGTTGAGTGTCCAGCCGAGATCGTATCGATGATGCTGGAGCTGAATGCCATCCTACGCTAGGCGGCGGTCATACGAAACGGGGCGCCCGGCGTCCGGGTTGATGCGCAAGCGTTGAGCTACAATTACAAAACCCGAACGATTGGATCGCCGCTCTATCCTCTAGGCAGACGTCGAGGCAGGAGATTGTCGTTGCTCGCCGTTCGTCCGCTTTCGAGCGCCCTGGCCGACAGAATGCTGCACGTGCTTGCGGCAGTAAGTGGCACTCAAGAGCCATGCCTCCGTCGACCACCAGCATGGCCGGAATTGAAGGAGCAAGAGACCAACGATAGGGGCTCGATTGCCCATCGGATTTGGGCTGGAAGTGACCCGCAACTGACCTCCGGGAAGTATTGCTTCCCCTCTGATCACAGGGGAAGCCGGCCGGGAAGATAGAACAAGAGCCACCAGAGAAAGCCAAGACAAAGCGCGCTCCAGCCGGCGAGGATGCCACGATCGAGCCATGCCATCGCCGGCTTCGCTGGATTTCCCTGAGTTTCGAGATGCGCTCTGAGCCGGTGGATCGCCAAAAGGCCCGGCACGCAGAAAAGAACTCCGAGCGGAAGTGGATCGATGAGCAGACGGACGAGGGAAGATGTAGACACCACGTTTGGCGCGAGCGCGGCCACAAGAAAGCCAACCGATAGTAGCCTTGTCCATATTGTGCGCCCCCGGGAGAGCTGCAGAGAATCGAGGGGAACGTCCAACTTCATGGAGCCTAGGGCGAACCGCGCCCAAAGAACGATCACCACCAAAGTGAAACCAAGGGCAAACACGACTGCCTCCCGATGTCAGCACCATCGACGCCAAGCATCACACGGTTTTTGGGCCACCTGTTGGGCCGATCCGTTTGATTGCGAGGTGGCACCGCGGACAGAGTTCGGCACACGCCTTAGGAGATCATTGGGGTCATTCAGAAAAGTCTGCCGTGGTGCGCAATTGAAATTCCAAGTAGTCGAACGCCCTGCTACGCGTCATCGAATCCGCTTGGGGATACCCGAGGACCCGCTCGAGGGTCGCTAACAAAGCTTGTCTTTTCTTCGGATCGCGTTCCCCATTGATTGCGCGGTTGAGCATCCCTACGGTTTGCGGAGTTGGTCGATGTTCAACCGATTGAACGAGCTTCTGTTCATAGCTTGAAAATGTCTCGACGAAGTGGACCAGCGCTCCGGGCGTCCCATAGTCTACATCGGGGTGGCTTTCCATGAACCGCAGTATGGGCTCTACGGCTTCGGAAGCATTCTCGTCGCCCTTCCACCGCTCAGTTAGCTGAATTGACTGGTACTCGAAATCGTCGCCGGCGTTGGCTATTTCTTCCAACTGTCTTGAAAAATCTTCGGCGTTCATCGGTACCCAATGACTTCGCGTTAAATCGTGCGTTTGAGGAACGGGTCTTTGTGGCGAGAGCAAGGAACATCCGGAGTTGGAGCAGACACCCTGCATGGGGACATTTGCAAGCGCCATTCCCACCCAGTACATCGTTATTCCACGAGAAAGGCTTCCGGGTCTGTTCCTGGCACTCTTTCACCGGTGGTGTACGGAGCAATCGACAGAGAAAGTCGAGTGGATATCTGACGTGCCGTTCCGGGTGCGTTCCTCGACTGTCAGCTTGTGGGGGATGAAGAGGCGTGCTGCGAACTTGGTCACAACTCCCGGAATTGTGAAGGATTTCGGATGCCGGCCGCTCGCTACGGCGCTTGAGCTGAGCCCCTTCTTTCATCCAATCAGGAGTAGAAGTCCTGGGTTGAAGTTGTGGCCGTTGCCGGCGCCAGCCGCAACGGCAATGTGCTGGATGAGGTCCGCCGGGTCGGTCATGGCTATTGCCGCCATTTCCTAGCCTCCTCCTCCTCGGCGCGCAGCTCGTCGATCTCGGCCTTCAGCCTGGCTCGCGCCTGCTCCTGGTCGGGGCTGGACTCGCCAGCGCCGCTGGCGCCGTTGAGCCATGAGGCCTTGTTTAGCCAGGTGGCCGGTAGCTTGATGAATTGTCGCTCGCACGTCGGCTTGAACCGCTTCACCGCGGCCAGCAAGCTCCTCGATCGTGGCGTGGAGCCCATCCTTGCGCTTGCTCGACACGGTGGCGGTGTAGGCCTTCTTGGCGTCAGCTTTGTCGTCCTTGCGTGGGTAGTACTGCCACCACTCCTCGAAACCGGCGGAGATCTCAGTTGCCGCCGGGCCGGCCGCCGCCGCGCCACGTTTGTGGCCCTCAGGGGAGACCGAGCCTGTCTTGCTGTCGCCGCTGCCGTTCGGGTGGTGGGCACCATTGCGGGATGCATGTGCGCCACCATTAGGCCGGTGAATATCTTCCTTTAGCCAAGTCTCTTTAGCTAAGTCCCCTCTAGCTCCACGAGGGGAGGTTTCCTCTACGACGAGGGGAGGTTTACCAAATGTCCCCTCTTCGACGATGCCCTCTTCGACGATGGGATATAGCTCAATCCTCCCCTCTTCGACGATGGGAGGTTTTGGACCAGGCTTGCGTGATGGGGCGTAGTAATCGACGAGCCAGTGGATGGATGCGTTGCCGGCCAAGCATTTGGGGATCAGTGGCCAATGCAGCTTGGTGTCGCGATATCGTTCCTCTGCGCCGATCAGGCCATCGGCCCTCAGCCGCAGCAGCGCCTTGCGGATGTTGTCCGGCTCGCGGTTCAGGAGGTCAGCTAGGCGGTTCACCAACAGAAAGCACGCCCCGTACTCGTCGTTATCGGAGAGCACCACGATCAGCGCAAAGAGGCCTGGGGTCACGTCGGCTCGAGGATGAATGCGGTAGTAACGTGTCAGGCCATCAATCAGCGCTCTTTGGTGGCACGCAGCCGCTCTAGGCCTTTAAGCGTCCCGCGCTTGACCGCCTTGCTGATGCGCTGCGGCTGGCTTGCTTGGATCCAGGATGCGGCTTCGGCGAGGAAGATCGCCTTGTCTTCAGCGCTTGGCTCTTTCGCCTTATTGGTGGCGCTGGCGCCGTTATTGGCATTCGGTTGGGCAGACATCTAGCTTTGGTCCTGGCACGTGTGGCTGGAAGGGTTGGGGAGATTCACGATCTGGACACAAGGGTCCCAGCCGGATCGACGTCGAGCAGCTGTAGGGGGTGTCGTTTTTTCGCCAGCGGCGAGCGCTACGCAGTGCAACTCACTGCAACGCGACGCGCATCAGTGAAGGCGAATGCAAGAACCCCGGACCACCTTTCGGTGCCGGGGGTTTTCAACAAGGCTGATGATCGGCTAGACGCCGCCGGCAGCGGCCTCAGCCATTCGATACTGCGGTGAGTGGGCCATTGTCCTAGTGCCTGCGAAGGCCATACACCTGCTGCCCGCCGCCGCGGCAGCTAAGCCGCCAACCTGGCGATCGTAGCGTGGTGCACGCCGAACGTCTTGGCAATCGCCCTGCAGCTCTCACCAGCCTCGAGTCGCTTGAGCGCTTCGCCCTGCTGGTGATCGGTGAGCTTAGGCTTCGGGCCAAACCGCACGCCTTTGGCGATAGCAACCTGCCGGCCGGCATTGCAGCGGGCGAGAATCCGCCAGGTTGGCGGGGTGAGCCGGGCTGTGCGGGCGTAGCGGTGGCCGCATCGGTGCTGGCGAGCGTTCGAGAGCTTGCACCGTAGCAGCTCCAGCCCTTACAGTAGAAGACTCGGCGCGGGTACGGACCAGCGCACCGCGCCCGAGCTTCGCAAGCCCGTAGCTACTGGGATAGCGGCTGCTGGAAAGCATGGTCGATGGCAGGGGTTTCAGGAGCCCCCAATCGATGGTGATGTTGAAAAAGGGGGATCGCGTTCGCTACGTCGGCCCCATCGATTTACCTAGCGAACAAAAGCAAGGCGATGAAGGCACCGTTACTTGGACAGGTGACATCTGCATCGGGCAAGTAACCTTGCGGGATTGTGTGCGGGTAAAGTGGGACGCGATTCCCTTTCAATCTCACGTGCCGGCCCACCTCGTTGAAATCGTCACGGCATCGCCGCTAGCCTTAAATCCGGCTGTGGTTTCAGAGCGACGCCAGCACAACAGGCCTCGTCGCCGACCGGTTGCTGTTTTTCACGGAGTTAGCCGATTCCTCGCAGTGAGCGCCTATCTCACCTGCATCCCTCTGGCGAACTGGCTGATTAGCAACCTCGGGACCACGTGCGTCCCCGACGGCCCTTGCCTTGTCCCGGTTGGCTTCGGACTGCTCGCGCCGAGCGGCGTGCTTGTGATCGGGCTTGCGCTCGTCCTGCGCGATTTCGTGCAGCGTGACCTCGGTCGTGACTGGACCATCACCGCTATTCTTGCGGGCGCCACTCTGTCGGCGATCGTGGCGCCGCCGGCCCTGGTTCTTGCGTCAACTGCCTCCTTCCTGCTGTCGGAACTGGCAGACATGGGGGTTTATACGCCATTGCGTGAGAGGCGCCTTGCGCTCGCCGTGCTGGCCTCGGGCCTCGTTGGCGCCATCGTAGACAGCGTTGTGTTCCTGTTGCTGGCCTTCGGCAACCTCGCCTATATCAAGGGCCTCATCGTCGGCAAACTGTGGGCCTCGCTTGCAGCGTTTGGGCTCATCATCGCCCTACGCCAGCGGGGAGAGATCGACGCGTGACGATTCACAAACGTCTCGGCTGCTCGAAGGGAGGAAGGGCTCGATGACTGAGTTCAGGCCTCTGCGTCCTCCCATACGCGCGCGCGAGCCGAGTTCCGTCCCGCAATACGCGCGAGGCCCCAGCCCGATCGGCCCTCGAGCCGGCCCAATCCGGCCTCGAGCTCGTCCAATCAGGCCCCCAAGCCTACCCGGCCCGCACCTCCTCGAGCTCGGCGGCCCACCGTAAATTTCGCCAGAGCGACCGCTCCGACACGCCATACATCTTGGCGACCTCGCGCGCTTTGAGTTTGCCCTCGGTCATATGCCGGCGGGCCGTGGTGCACCGGGCGACCTACCCGTCAGGTTGCGAGGGCCGAAGTCACTTCGTCCCAGCAGGAGGAGGCTTGAAGAAAACTTCGCCTCTGACTTTTGCTTTGGGGTTCTTAGCCTTCAGCGCACCGGGCTTTCTCTGGAATCTTGCGTGGTCGCCATGCGTGACGGTCCATGGGCTGATATCGGTGCCCTTAGACTTGTTTTGCGCATAAGCTGACCCCATTGCGATTGCGAATAGCAACGCAGCGGCCATTCCCATTGCCGTTATCTGCATCAAGATTTACACCTCCCAATTTGCGAGACGGTCAACAGCATCATTATTACACCATTTCGACCAAGGCCAACGTTGCCGGCGAGGCAGACGAGCTGAGGCGGTGCCCGCTGGCGTGGTCCGCGTCATGGTGCCCGGAACTAGCCCGCCAGCCTGGCGATCGTGGCGTGGTGCACGGCCATCGTCTTGGCTATCGACCGGCAGCTTTCGCCGGCCTCGAGGCGCTTGAGGGCCTCGGTCCGCTGATGTGTCGTCAACTTGGGTTTCGGGCCGAACCGCACGCCCTTGGCGATGGCAACCTGCCGGCCGGCGTTGCACCTGGCCAGAATCCGCTGGCGCTCGTCCTCGGCCATTGCCGATAGGAAGGCGATGAACCCGCGACCGAGAGGCGTGGTGAGATCCAGGTGCGGCTTGTCGAGCACCTTGATCAGCGCGCCGCGGGTATTGATGCGCTCGATCAGGTGCACGCCATCGAGCATGCTCCTCGTGGCGCGGTCCCATTCGGCAACGATCAGCGTGTCGCCGGTGCCGAGCTCGTCGATCGCCTTCTCGAGCTCGGGCCGGTTCTTGATGCTCTTCCCGGATACCTTCTCGCGAAATATCACGTCGCAGCGCTCAGCGCGCAAGACGGCGATCTGGCGATCGAGGTTCTGACCCTGTGAGCTGCAGCGTGCATAGCCAATTCGGCGCATTATGCCCTCGTCAACTCGATCCAGAATTATGATCCACCAGAAGTGGCGATAATTCGGGCGCTTCGCAAGCGTCGCGCGATGCTTGACTCCCCCACTTGAGCGCCGATCGACCGGCAAATCATTGGACGAGCTCGAGGCCTGATTGAACGAGCCTCGAGGCCGCATTGGGACCCGATCGGGCGACTTAGGTCCGGATTGGACGGCGATTGGGCCGGATTGGCCTCGCGCGTGCGCGCGCGTAACGAGGCGGATCGCGCGCTAGAACGTAGCCGTCGGGCTTGTAAGCCCAAGTCGGTCGCATCATGGAGCAACCGAGCCAGGCCTGCAAATCCGCTAAATGACGACACGCCCTAGTGTTTACCGGATCGCTCAGCATCAACGAGCGTCCAGACCGGATCAAACTTACGCGACGTGGTTTGTCCCTTCGAATTCGAATAAAAGTATTCTAGCTGCTTAGCTTTTGTCAGAGTGAACTTGAATTGGATGGTCCCTTTGGGATTGGTAAATCTTAGGGTATCTCCCGAAATCCTTCCGGCAATTATGAGGACTCCCGGAGGCCCTTGGTCGAAGGAAGTTGGGGTTGGCGGACCGGAGCTAAGAAAACCGTCGGCTGCACCGTCTTGGTGGACACGGGTTACGATGATCAGATGCGTTCGGCCCTTTCCTTCTCCATCCAGCCAAATACCAACGAAGCCGCGCAGGCTGCTCTGGACATCATTACCCGGCACATCCATACGAAAATCGGGGATCGGGAATCTGTATTTCTCTCCTAGCGATGCCACCCGCTTGGCATCCTTCTCAGCGAAGAATCCTCCCGCCTGCACGTCCAAGTGAACTGGAGGCCAAATGCCAGGCTTGAGGTCGGGTTGGGTTGCCAACGCGACCTTCGCGGTCTGTTGTGCCGCTTCGGCTGCTTTGATCGCCGCTACCCGTTGCTCCTCGGCAGCTTTCGCAGCGGCTCGGGCAGCTTGCAATTCCGCGTAAGCCTTTTGTAGCTCTTCGGCTTGAGCGAGCGCCTCCGCGCGTTGTTGCTGCTCAAGGCGAGTGACCTCCGAACTGTTTCGTTTCTCTTCCGCTCGGCGGCGCTCCTCGGCAAGTAGAGCCTCCCGCGCCCTGCGTTCCTCCTCTTTGCGCTGGAGTTCGGCAGCCTTGCGGGCTTCTTCGGCACGTTTTCGCTCCTCATCTCGTGCTGCCACCTCCGCCTTGAGGCGCTGCTCTTGCTGATCGACTAGGGCAGTAGCTATTGCGGCGAACGCGCCGCTGGGATACCGCTCGAGGTATGTCTTGAGTACGGCCGGATCGTTATTGTCTTTCACCGACGCCCAGAAAGCCATTTCCATCTGCTGCTCTGGCGTGGGTCCCTCGGGCTTTTTGCCGGCGAAGTAGACCTCGGGCAGCGTCGATGCCGAGATCCACGGGTCTTGGCCGATGTCGCGGTTCACCCGCAGGGCCACGCGCCTGAACATGTAGAGCGCCTCAGCGCCAGGTTTTACAATCTCTTCGCTTAGAGCCTTAGCGTAGGGCCCGCTCCCGATACCTGTGTCCGATGCTGTTCTCCCCGGCGCCGTGGCATAGGCAATCATGACGCCAGGCGTGAAAGCCAGCGGTACGAAGCCCTTATCGCTGAGCGCCTTTTGGCCCTTCCGCGTTAGGTTCAGTTCGTTACGGCAGGCATCGAACACAACGTAGTGGATAGCCGCTGGTGCCTGCTCACGCAAATTCTCGATGACGTTGTTCAGGTTGAGCGAACTGACCCAGAGGCTTTCATCGTCGGCATTGGTGACATCGACCGGGATCAGATAATTGATCTTGGTGTCTGGATCGGCGGCTCCGTGGCCGGAATAGTACAAGAAGCTGATGGTGCCTTCACCCTCGCGACGTACGGTTTGGATGTGCCGCTTAATCCCGATGTCGACCGCCTTGTAGTCCGCATCCTTGATTTCGGTCACCTTGAAGGCGAGCGAGCGTAGCGCCTCGGCGACGAGGGCAATGTCCGCATGCGGGTTCTTGAGTGCTCCGATCTTGGCGCCATAGGCTTGGTTGCCAATCAGCAGCGCGAAGCGCTTCTCCGCCTGCGCGTACCCAGCGGTCGGCAAAAGCAATAGAACAATAGCAACGATAACCCGCGCCAACATGGAGAGCACCCCCCCCGTGGACCTACTCAAAGCATAGCCTGCGTAAGCGATCGGGGGGCGGCCTTCGGGTCGCCCTCCTTCGGCGGAATAGCTCTGGGTAAATTTACCCGAAGCTATACTCGGTGAGCCTAGTGCCGCTCATCAGCGTACACGTTGCCGACTGGTCAGCGTCAGAACCGTGGTATTTCGTCCGGCACCGACCTGCGCAGTTCCCTGACCTCATCACCAAATGCGTCCAGCTGATCACTGAGCGCGTCGGTCGTATCGATCAGGTGGTCAAGGTGGCCGCGCTCGATACTTGATGTGTTGGCCCTGAGGCGCAACGCGTTCACCAAGTCTCGCGACGGCCAGACTAGATCGGCGATATGACTGATCAGCAGTTCGAGGCGCACGAGCGGATCGCTGTTTGTGGTCATGGGCTACGCCCTTTGAGGTCAGTTGGGATTGACCGACTTTAGGCTGGAGAGCGTGAGACCCTTCGTCACCGCCTTGCGGCTGTGAATGCAGCACGCTTATTCATGGCAATCTCCTTGAGACGCCCCTTCTGCGGCTAAGCTCGGCCTTGCAGAGGCAGGTAAGCCCATTTCATCGAGCACGGTCAGGCTCGGAAAGTACTCAGCCGATTCGTTGTGCACTGTTCACTGTAACCTTCTTACACCACTCTGCGACCGGCCCAGACGCTCACGCATCAGCGGACGCCCGATCACCTCGACCGGCTCGAGCGGCACGTCGCTGATGACGACGCGCGGGAAAATCTCGGTCAGGGCCCAGATCAAAGCATCCGTGCGATCGGGCGATCCATCGCCCATGAAGCCCAGCGTCGTGAAGGAGACCATCTCATCCTCGAGCGCCGGGAAGGCGCCAACATGGTGGACCTTGCCCTGCTCGTAGAGCGTTGCGATCGGTTCGGCTCGGACAACCTTGCCCCTACTGGCCTTCACCTCTTTGAACGGCACGCGCAGCTTAGCCTCGGCAGCCGACGCCCGCACAATCGCCTCGACCATTGCGCCGCCGAAATTGGTCTCGGCGACGACGACGTCGGCGGCATGCCGATCGAAGGCGTTGACCACCACCTTGCCCCAAACCCCGGGCGGAGCTTTCACGCTGCAATCTTCGAGCACATAGGCGTGCCCGTCCAATCCTAAGCCGACGACGACGATGCCGACGTAGTCGCCGCCATCCTCGCTGCCTTTTGTGCCGCTTGGATCGACGCCAACGATGATGCGGCGCAGATCCGGGCGCTTTTGTACGCGGTAGGTCTCGATGCCCTCGAAGGTCCAGAGCGCGTTTTCACCAATATCGCCGAACCTGCCTTCCCAAAAAGCGCAGCCTTTCACGTGCGGGGAGGGCCTGCAATTCGGCCAGGTAGGCCTGCGGCAGGTTGGCCTCGTTGTCCCGCGGATTCATTTGCAGGTGCGCGTAGGCATTCGCGTTCTTCAACGGAGCGTAGGGCGGCAACCCTTCCCGCTTTTCAAGGAACAGGCGATGACACCAATGCGTCGACACCGGCGGATCGCAATCGAGGTAGCATTTCAGCGCCAGGCCCTCGATGTTCTGCGCCAACCGAGTGACAATCAGGTTGCGCGCGGCCAGCGAGATCTGACTGACCTCGTTGAGCAGCACAGTTGCAAATTCGAGCCCAAGTACCTTCTCAGTTCTCTCGCGATCATCCAAACCGCCGAACCAAATTTGACTACCGTTCGGAAATTCCCAGAACCACGACGCCTTATCCTCTTTGACCTCGACCGTGGGGAAGCAGGTCGCCATCACCTTGGGCAGGGTGTCGTGCCAAATCGATTGTACGACGTGATTGAACCTAAACCTGGCGACCAAGTGCCGGCTGCCCGGCGCCTTCATGGCGCGCACGGCAATGGCGCGGCAGAAGGTGAAGGTCTTGCCGCTGCGGCTGCCGCCCCACGCCAAGATGTGCGTGGCTTCGCTAGCGAGCAGGCGATTAAGCTCGCGCCGCTTTTCAGTCAAAACGAAGGTCGGTGCCGGCGGGAACTTGTCCGTCATAGCTGCATGTCTTCGGCGTCGAGCTTGACGACGACGATGCCGCCTTTTAATTTGCGCTTCGACACGATCGCCGAAAATGTTCGGAAGGATCCGCGCCAGTAGCCAGCGGCGCGTGTCGATCTTCAGTCGATCCCTCGCCACTGCGCCGGCATCGACGTCCTTATTGTCCGCGAAGTCGAGGATCTCGTCGGCCATGGCGTGACAGCCGAGTTCACGGGCACGCTGATATTTGTCACCAAACTCTGCGTCTTGCATTGCCCATTGGCGAATAAGGGCCGGCCTTCTTGGCATGCCCGGCCTTCGGCAAATGGCCCGGACGGTTTCGCCGTTGCGCAGTCGCTCGAAGATTTTCTCGGCGAGCTCCTCGCTATAAGGCACGCGGGCCTTGCGCCCGGTCGCCTTCACCAAGGCGGTCGAATTGCCATTCGTGGCCGCAGCACGAGGTGCGGCGGTGGACGCAATACCTTCCGCACCGCTATTGGCCGGAACCTCTGAAGAATTCTTCGGAGGTGTCGCGGCCGCAGGCTGGCCCCGTTTGCTGCGCTTACCTTTCGGCTTCTTGGGCTCGCCGGCGGACGCCTTCGGCTTGCGCCCCCTGCGCGGCTTTGTGTCTTGTGCCTCCGACATGCTACCTCCGTAAAATTATGTGCAACCGGTTGCACATTTTCATGCCGCGCGCGGCGGCTTTGCGAACGCACGCTTGGCGCTCGGCTTCAGGCGCAATGCGCCATCGTGATGGACGCGCTCGTGATCGATGCGACACAGGAAGATGACGTCGCGCGGCTTGTCGTAACGCTGGTGGTGCCCGTGCTCCGCTGGCGCGGTGCAGCCCAGTACCTGGCAAACCGATGGTTTGGTGATCTCGCCGCGCTTGATGGCTGCGCGCAGCATGCGTGCCGCTGCTACCTTGTGTGGGTGCCGCTGTTGCCAGCGCTTAACCGCCTCCGCGTTGAGCTGCCGACCGCGTGCTGTTCGGCGCCGAGCACGATTTCGAGCGCGATGTCGGCGACGGCGTTCTGGATCTTGATAAAGCTCGCGTCGACGAGCATTGATCGCCTCGACGTTGGCGGCATATCGCGCTCGAGCTCGTGT
Source organism: uncultured Alphaproteobacteria bacterium (assembly GCA_963770295.1). Lineage (GTDB taxonomy): Bacteria > Pseudomonadota > Alphaproteobacteria > Rhizobiales > Hyphomicrobiaceae > AWTP1-13. The sequence goes on along the minus strand of CAVYPA010000006.1, from coordinate 375,168 downwards.
CGCGTCGCACGCTTTGCAGATGCTGTCGATGCGGCCACGGCCGCCGCGCTTCAACTGATCGAACGGCGTCTCCCTTCCGCAGTCGACGCACGTCTTGCCGCCGGCGACCAGCATTGCCGGCGCCGTTCGCTTTCGTCTGGTCATGTCGGTGATCTGAAATGAAAAGAGCCGCCTCGATTGGGGCGGCTCTCGATTGATGCGAGGTCAGCTTTTGACTAGCCGACGGAGTACGTCTGCCCGATTAGTTTTTTCGGCTTCACGCCGGGTTTGCTCGCCAGGCCGCCCTCGCCGGTTAAGAGATGCGCGCTGGCACTGCCGGTGTTGGCTTTCGCCGCTATCACAGCTTTGCGCTGCGCCTCGAGGCTGCGCGGATCATCCGATTGCGGCACCGGAATCTGCGGCTGCGGCGCCGGTGGCGTGGTGCTTGAACCTCCGAAGCTCATGCGCGGCCGCTCCTCTTTACCGCGGCTGCCGGCCACGCGGCCGGCGACCGAGCAGCGCCAAGGCCGCCCGATAGGCCGCGTTGTCGGCGCGTAGCCAGAGGCGCTTACGGCTACCGAACGGCTTTGGGATCTGCGAGCCGGGCTTGATGAGCTCGCGCTCCAGCGTGCTGCGCGAAATCCCGAGCTCGAAGGCGACCTGGTTGGCGTCGAGCAAATCGAGATTTTTTGGCGTGTACCTGGTCGGCGGCGGACGCTGAAAGCGCAAGGCTATATCGTCCATTTTGGCGGTCTCCGCTGGTGAAGTGGGGATGCTGCCGACATCACGTGACACAGCAGCTGGGAAAGCAAAACCCCCGCCGTTTTGGGCAGGGGTTCGGGTGGAGTTGCAAATCTCCTAAGCTACAAACCGTATACACGGATATGCCGTACCGTGTCACATTTTATTTTCGAGTAACCAGGTAAACTCTTCGTGATATAATACTTGTATATGCTACAGGAGTGCGGAGGATCGACTTCAGATGTACTTGTGTTTGCTGGGTTGTGTCAAGGTTTTCTGTAGGTCCACCATCAAGCGGTCGCATAGGTTCAAAAAGGCAGGTGCCATGCTCATGATGCCCCGGCCGCGCCTGTCAACGAGCTGGATGCCTTAAGGCTGGCGAGCTGCACGGCACGGTCGAGAAACTGATCGAGGGCCTTCTCGGTCCAGATGGTCACGCGCAGCCTCTTGGCGACCTCGACGATGTATTTTTCGAAATTGACGATGCTGAAGTTCGGGCCGGCATCGATATACCCGACCCGCATCGTCTGATAGCCGGCCGACTCGGCGGCGCGCGCCAGGAGCTCGTTGGTGGCGGCGGCCAGCTTGACCGCGTCGGCGTGGCTGGGCAGCCAGAGCCTGATCCTCACTTCAAAGGCGACCCAAGGGTTGTTGTTATGCAGCGAGGTAATGGTGTCCCGGCGGGACTTGGTGAGGCCGATCTTGACGGGCCAGCTTCGTTGATTGTGGCCGATGCTCTGGTGCACCGTGCCGTCGGCCTCGAACACGGTGACCGCGGCCGCCCTGTCGGGCACGACCACGTAAAGCCCAGTTGGCCCGAACAGCTCGAAAGCCTGGCGCCTTGCGGCAGACCATAAGTTGGTGCCAAAGCTCATGCCACCGGCCCTTCCTCGCCCCCCATCCTGCGCAAGAACGCCGCCACGTCCCTGCGCTGTTGAGCCTCGCGCCTTCGCACGACCTCCAGAGGCTCGGGCAACAGCTCGTCCAGGTGCTCGCGCACGATGCGGACGATCTCGCTCTGGCCCAAGGCCTCGGTTTCAACCGCGTCGTGGTATTGGACCGGCTTGAACCGCCTGTCGGGCTTGCTGATGACCGGCAATCCCTTGGCCTGATCGGGCGTGATGGCGAGGCGCACCCAATCGAGCGGCCCGACGATCTGTTCTAGAACGCGCCGGGTGTTCGCCTCGATCTGGCCGCCCTGGAAGTCGTGGTCTCCAAGGTATCGAACGCGCGGCCGGTCTATGGTCTTCCGAGCCTCGAGCAGCCACGGCGCAATTTCGGTGTGTAGGTGGCCGCCGCACTGTCCGTTCGTGGCGCTGATGGGCGCGAGGTATTGGCGCGACAAGCTGTCGAGCACGCCAGCAAGTGACCGGCTCTCGGTCAGGCTTAGCGGCGGGGGCAATCCATCCCACGCATCGATGCGCGCCATCGACACCGTATCGGCGAGATAGTTGGCGACGCTGCTGGCGTACCTCCACACCGAAAAGGTGCGGGTCTCGTCAACGATCCACTCCCATGGAATTATGCCGCGCTTGCGTAGATCGGACAGGGCATTGATGACGGGCTGATCAGGGCGCTGGCCCTTGCCATCGGCGCTCTCGTCCTTCTTCAGGACGACGCCCGACTGGATCAGCTCGTAATAGATGAACCGTGCGGACGTGGGCAGCGCGTCCTCGTCCCTGTGCGCGAACATCCGCTCAAGGCAGGCTCGCTGAAGCCTACCAGCCTTGGTGTCAGGCTTGGACAGCGCGGCCTTGATCTCGGGCGAGAAAATGGCAGTTGCGTCGCTCATCACGCGGCCCCTGCCGGCGTTGCCGCAGGCTGCTGAGTTGCCGGCGCACCGAGCTCAGCCGCTGCGATCTCGCGGAACCTCTGTCGTGCCTCTAGCGCCCGCCTGGTCAGCGCGCAGTCATGCTCGATGAACGCAGCGAGGGCGACCGCGCAGATATCGAGCGCGGCGCAGGCCTTGGTGGCGCGCATCACGCGGCCTGGTCCCCATCGCTCTTTGGCGGCTGCGGACTGAAACCGCGGGTCATCTCGATCCAGCGCGCGCGCAGCGCGGCCTTGGATGCCACGTAGTTTTTGCCCTCTCTCCAATAAGGATAGTAGCCATCCGCTAGCAGGCGCTGCATTTTCCATGGCGACATGGACTTGTCGACGAACGCAGCAATCGCCTCGACACCGACCAGGCGGTCGTCGGCAAGACTGCTCTCAATTGTTTCGGTTTTCATGCGGACACTCCCGATCGCTAAAAGCTGGTCGGGGGCGTCTATAAGTGATGCGATCAGCGAAAGTCGCCCGCAAAAAATCGGATTGAATTAGTGCGGGCAGTCTGTCCCCAGCCCCCCGCAGTCGGGGCAGACGTCCTCTTCCGACTGAAGCTCCCTGTCTTCTTCAAAGACAAAGTCCCGCAGGAAAGAGATCCGGCTGCGACCGCGAGGGAGCGGCCGTCGAATAATCGTGCCATCCCCAGCGCCCATATCGATGCTGCTCCCTCGCGCGCTCGATCCGGGGCATCCGCTGTCCCTTTTTGGGGATGAAATTGGGCGGCATGATCGGGCGCAGCACGTCCAGCAGATCGACGACATTGCCGGTGGCGGTCTCGTGAGTGGGCCCCCGGTTGAAGATCGGGCGCCCGCCAAACACGACGACATAGCCGAGGACATTTTCGAGGAACGCCACGAATCTGTCCGCCCGCTTGGGTGCCCCTGGCCGGGGTGCCCTCACGTGCTTGTTAAGATTCTCCCCGACGGTCTTCAGGATCTCCCGTTCGGTTGCCGTCGATTCTGTGCCGCGGCGCTTGATCGTGCTGATGAGGGAGCGGCAAATCTTGGCAACGTCTGCGCTAATCTCTGCGCGGTCCGCAGGCTTCTCTGGTGGCTTTAGGGCTTCCAGCCGCTCGGCTTCGACGGCGTTCTGCACGCGCAAATGAAATCCGATTGCCAGCAAACGGGGATGCCCATGCGCGAGGCCAGAGCGTCCCAATTAACGGCATCAATCTGCGGCCGGACGATCAGGCTGTTGGGCGCATCCATGGCGCCGCGTTGTTGCATCCTTGTTGCACAAAGTAAACTCGACCAACCTCGGACGCTTGAAATCAAACAGAAAAAATTTCGTCTTGTTGCATCTAGATCTGGCTATTTGCAACATGAGATTTTGAGCTAAGTGCTTGATTTTGCTGGTGCCGCAGGAGGGAATTGAACCCCCGACCCACGCATTACGAATGCGTTGCTCTACCCCTGAGCTACTGCGGCTTTCCTGCACTTTTCCGCCGGATCGGCCCGACGACGACTAGCCTGATGAGCCCGTCAAGCGTCCCGACAGCCTGAGTGATAGTTCGGCTGTAGAACGCGTACCTCTCCATCATGGCGTATTCTTTTCCTACACTATGCCCCAGTTGGGCCGCAACCTCCCTTGGCGGCACCCCACTCTTGCGCATCCGATCGCGCCGCCGTATGGCGACATGAATATGGCGCGCACCGCTTCATTCCCGCTCGGTCACAAGCCCTCTACAGCCTGTTTTTGGTGCTCGTGACCGGCTCGCCGCCGTACGACACAGCCCAGCCCTCGAAGGTCTTGCAAAGCGCGTTGGGCAGCCTCACCACCGTGCGATATTTTTCCGCCACCTGTTCGCGCCCGGGTGGATTTAAATATATGAGCCCATCCTCGAAGTTGATCTGGCAGGAGTGAAGCTCAAGCACAGCCTCCGGCCGCACCCCTGTCCCTACCGCCCACACCATAAAAGCCTGCACGTGGGGGACAGCGTGACCGTAGATGCGCCGAAGTTCGGGAACGTCCAGCGGACGTCCCATCGGCTCGCTCTCGCCCAGCGGTACCGTCACGCGTTTTGAACGTGGGGAAGGCGGCGCTGAACCGAGCGCTTCAGCGGGGTGAACTCAGGAGCGTCCCGCGCGTACTGCGTTGAAACTGCGGGAGCCGAGGGGGAGTGGCCGAATGTACGCTGGATAGTCACCAGGTCCCAGCTTTCCGCGCCGCGATTCAGCTCATGGTCAAGATTCAAATCAAATGGGCTTGTGAGGCGGATCTGCCACGTGGTGTCGTCGTAATTGACGCCGGCTATGGCGTCGAGGCGAAGTTCAGGAGCGAGATCAGCGCTCTCAATCTCAAGTATGTCGCCGGCGTGAAAACGACAACGACCGTTTGGGCGCCGGACACACTTGCCGTGTCGCAGTTGGCGAATTCTGGCCGCGGACGCCGTCCAGCCCGGACGTCGCACGACGCCGAGCGCACCGTTAAGCGTCGAGAAGCTGGCGCTGGCGCTGCCAAAGAGAAGTTGGAAATCAATTCGTTGGCGTGAGGGCACGAACGAGGTTCTCTCCTCGCGCTTCGCCCGTGTCAGGGTTCGTTCTGCACACGATCGCGATGCCGGTACAGAAATGGTTCCCGAGGAATGGCTGTTGATGGAGTGGCCACCCGATGAGGAGGCGCCGACGAAATTCTGGCTCTCAACATTGGCTCCAAACGTAACGTTCGCTCATCTTGTTCGCACGGCAAAACTTCGATGGCGCATTGAGCGAGACTATCTCGAGTTGAAACAGGAGATCGGCCTCGGACATTTCGAGGGCCGAGGCTGGAGAGGGTTTCACCATCACGCCACCTTATGCATTGCCGCTTACGCCTTCCTGGTGGCCGAAAGGGCCGCCTTTTCCCCCTCGAAAGCGCGTTGCGGCACAATTATCGAAATGCCTGCCCTTCCCGAAGATTACCGGCCGCGGGGCGCTGCCGGTCCGTACCGAGCGCCACGTACCGGATTCGATTGCGACTCTACGACGTGAGATCGCCGTCCACTTGGTCGCTGCACTCGAGCGCTGTCCATGCTGCACCAAACCCCGATCAGATCGAAAAAGTCGATTACATGTTTGACGCAGTAGTACTAGGGGAGGGGTGAGGTTTGCGCCTGGGGCTCACGACCACTTATATGGGCGAAGCGAGGAGGCGGCCCGCACCGACCGCCCCCTCTCCGCCGCACTGACGATGCCTAACGGCGAGCCTGTGAAATGCTCAAAGTCTCTTTGAAATCATCTTTCAACCGCGACTTCGATCGAGTAGCCACCCAGCAGCTACTTTCTAGAGCCACCGCTCCTCGCACCCAGCCCGCGTCGCAGCACCTTTCGGCGATGGGCGGTCAGCGTCACCATCGCCTGCAAACTCTCGGAGGCCGATCGTCTCCGCCCGCTGATACCTGCTAACAGGCCCGAGACGAGCATAGAAGCCCGCTGCAAACGCCGATTTGCCCGGACGTTGCGGCAATGTTAACTATCGATCTTAAGCTGCACCGGCGGCGCGCCTATCCGCCTCGTCCGCCACGGGCAACTTGGCATCATCGCTCAGATTGACGCGTAGGAGGGCGATGGCCTGCAGTGCAGCCTTTGCGGACTTCTCGGTCTCTGCGAGCTGCTGTTCAAGTAGCATCGGATCTTCGAGACTTAGTGACGACTCGAGTTCTTGGGCCGCCTGATGAAGTGCCCGCAAGCCAAAGAATACCGCCGACCCCGCCAGACGGTGCGCACTCCTCGAGGCCTCTGCCACTTGGCAGTCGGCAAGAAATCTTTTGAGCGATCTCAGGCTTTCCTGGATTGATGCCTCGAGTTGGGCCAGAAGCTGGACTGAGCGCCCGGCTTCAAAGCTGTCTAGGATCAGGCCGATCTGCTGCCGGTCAAACAACTCCGGTATGTGCACGTGCGAACTGGAACTCGGCCGGGGACTGGTGACATGACCGCTGACAGCCTGTGAAAGCTTCGCGGGGTCGATCGGCTTTTCCACCACAGCCGTAAGGCCCGCCGCGTGGTAGGCCTCGACCTCTTTGGGCATTACGTTAGCGGTGAGGGCGATGATGGGCGGCGCGGCATCGCCCAGCCTCTTGTGCTGCCGGAGGCGGCGCGCAACCTCGAGCCCATCCAGATCCGGCAGACGCATATCGAGCAAGACCGCGTCGAAGCGACGGTGCTCTACAGCGGCAAGCGCAGCCTGGCCGCTGGCGACGACGGTCACCTCGTGACCATCGAACTCGAGGAGGCCTTTGGCCACCTGCTGATTGATCGGCTCATCCTCCACGAGGAGCAGCGACAGCGACACCCTAGCGGGTTGCCGGTCACGGGAATGGTCCCGTGCGGGGCGGTCGAGTGACGTGGTCCTGCGGACGCGAATTTCGATCGTGAATGTGCTGCCCTTGCCAAGCTCGCTTTCGACGCGAAGATCGCCGCCCATTGCCGTTACAAGCCGTTTGGCTATGGCGAGTCCAAGACCGGTGCCACCGTGGCCCCCACGAATGGTATTGGTGGCCTGGGTGAGCGGCTCAAAGACAAGCTGCAGCTCGTCGGACGGAATGCCAATGCCGGTATCGCGCACCGCGAACACTAGGTGGATTTGATCCTCGCCCGTTGAAGAAGCGCTTACATCGATGGCAATGGTGCCATTCTGCGTGAACTTGACAGCGTTGCCGACGATGTTGAGCAGCACTTGCCGCACGTGTGCCTTGTCGCCGACGACATCAGCAGGAACGGCCTCAGCGATAGTCCAATCGATTTTCGATTTCTGCTCCAATGCCAGCGGCCTGACGATCTCGACGATGTCCTCGACGAGAGCCGATACAGCAAATGGCTCCTGCTCCATTTTGAGCTGTCCAGCCTCAATGCGTGTGATATCCAGGACGTCGTCAATCAGCCTTTTCAGCACGTCGCCCGATCGCTCGATTGTCCGCAGCAGATGGGCAAGCTCATCGGTCATCGAATGCTTGCTGACGGCGAGTTGGGCCATGCCGAGAATGCCGTTCATGGGCGTCCGCAACTCGTGGCTCATGGTGGCCAAAAACTCAGACTTTGCGTGGTTTGCCCGATCGGCCGCTTCCTTCGCTACACGAAGCGACTCCTGGCGGTCCCACAGCTCTCTCTGAGCCGCGAAATCACGTCGAACGTAAAGCTCTCGCACGTAACCCAGAAAGAGGCCGAGCGCATATATCGTTGCTATGTGATACGTGCTGTACATGAAATCTTGCGGTATCGAGATCTTTCGTTGCCACCATGACGCCGAGATAACCAATGGTCACGATCGCGCCCGTGGCCGCGCCGGCAAGAACTCGCAAGCCTATGATCAGGAAAGCAAAAATTATTACAAAGAAATAATTAATGATACCTACCCACGTGGTGATAATCGGAGCGTGCGTTGCTGCTATTAGCTCGACACCATAAAGAAGGCCGATGCTCGCTATGGAGAACACTACACAAACATAAGTTTGAAAGTGCGCCCTCAGAAAATTTGTGAACGAGCCAGCTAGCAACACCAAAAGAATAGGTTCGACAAAGAAAAGACGAATTGCATTCCCGGGCAGGGCCTCCACAGGAGCCACAAAATTATCCACGAGCGCATCGATGAAGATCAGGACTATTCCCAAGATCATCGCTGCTCGAAATTGAACAATGAACTGAGAATCAAAGAACTTCAAGAACTCGCGCTCAGTGTCAGTATCTGAGAAGCGCAGCCCAAGCCCGGTTAGCTCGGTTTTGGTATTCATAGAAGCCTCGTCGGCTGAGCTTGTTCGCGGTTACCGGTGACCTTTCATTCGGCAGGTATCAATGCTGGATGATGTGCGGGGACGATCACGGCTGTTATCATGAATGGGTTGTTAATATCCCCTATAGCACGCGTAGCCACAACGAAGTGAGGACGTCTGGCGCGATTAGTGCCGGTGAACAGGCACGCCGATCCTGTATCCTACTCCGAGGACGGTGACGATGACTGTCGGTCGCTCGTCGCCGCTTTCAAGCTTTCGTCTGAGGCGACTGACAAGCACATCGATTGCTCGGTCGGAGCCCTCTGGATTCTTCGGCCTGATCGCATCAAGCAACATTTCGCGCGTCACAGCGCGACCGCTGGCCAGGAGTAGCGCCTTAAGGACGTCGAACTCGGCGCGCGTCAGCGGGACGGTGTTGCCACCTCCGTCCCTCAGCGTGTACCGACCGAGATCGAGGACCCACTCACCGAATCGGACGACGTCCTCATGGCCCTGCCGCGAACCGCTCCTATCGGCTCGGGCAAGGATATTGCGAACTCGCGCCGAAAGCTCTCGAGGGTTGAAGGGCTTTGTGACGTAGTCATCCGCACCCAGCTCCAAGCCGGCGATTTTGTCGGCGTCGCTGGCCCGCTGGGTAACAAAGACAAGCGGGGTAGTGGAACTCGCTCGAATCCTGCGTGCCACCACGAGTCCGTCTTCATCGGGTAGCCCGAGATCAAGCAGGATGAGATCGAACTCCTGCTTTTTGACCATGGCCTCCGCGCTGGCGGCCGTTGCCGCGCCCGCAACCTGATAGCCGTCCTTCTCGAGATATGCGACGAACAGCGAAAGGATGGCGGGGTCGTCCTCGACAACGAGCAGGCGAGGGCGGCGAGACATCAGGTCGTCTTCATCTCAAGCTGGCATCAACGCAGCAGCAGATGATCGAAAGCTTTGCCCATCCTCCCTAACTCACGGCCCGTCCTCCCTTCCGAGGTGCCAACAAGTGTAGACGAGACGTAACAATCCTTTACGTATTTGTCTCGGCAGTTGCGCAGCTGAGCTAGAGGTCGACAGCCCTTAAGCTAGCTGGGGCCGCAATACCTGACGCTAGGTAGCCCCTGAAGCAGCGGCACGCCAGGGTTTTGCGCCGCCTCGTGGGTTAACAAACCACCGGCCTCAAACGAGACGGAAGCGCCGAACATCGTTCAGTATCGCCGTCAACTCAGCCCAGGGCGAGTAGCCAATCCCATGGAGTAAAAAAATTAGACATGTGGGCGCCGGTGGACGGACTTGTATGGGTGCAATATTTGTTGGTCACGTTCACGGCAGCTTCCCGCACCGCTGCCGTAACGGGCGAACCGGCCTCGCCCGCGGTGGGGCCGGTTTTCACTGCGTCCCTCCCGCTTAGCGAGCTGCGGCGTCTTTTCAACCTGTTCCGGCGCTTGTGGAGCTATCGCCCATTCTTGGTGACGCCCTGAGGGTCAGGCGGCGGCGGTTGCTGACCGGCGAGTGGTCGTCGGCTTGTTAGAGACCCCCAGCCCATCAGCGAATTTCACACCAAGGATAACTTTTGGCAATTGGTTGCCACCGTCGAGGCGCCGCCAGGCGCGTTGCGCCTCGACCAGCTTGAAGACCATGCGAGCGCTGTCCTGTTGGAGAGCAGCCATTTGAGCGAATGGTACGGTGACGCACCGTTGCAAACGTGCTTTCAATGGGGGTTCGTGGTTCTCAAGTGCTTTCGGTGCTCGGCTGGGCAGCCGTAGAAGACCAGCTTTCAGCCAACCTAAGCTGCTGGTGCGCGAAAAAGCGACAAACCGAGCTTCCATGAACTCAGTCCACGAGTGACCATCAAGCCGGTATTTGAAGGCAAGGAAATGCGAGAGCGCTCTGGGAGATACGCGCTCTCGCCCTGCGGTATTTGGGAAGTTCAACCGCACCGGTCGCCGGATCGAGGGGATGGCGACGAATAATCCAGGCACGAAAACGCGAAGCTTTCAACAAGTTGTCGCGATTTTTGGCGCCAACAATCTAGTTATCCACATATTAGGATGCATAGCGCCGCAGCTTTGCCTCAAATCCGCGCGCAGCGCGGTGGGTTTCCCTAACGAACGTTTACGCGCCCGTTTGCAGCGTGGTGCAAAGGCCGAAACGAGGACAGCAGCCCCGCGCGGCGGGCGCATTACGTCTACGCGAGAAAGGAATCCCCGCAGCGGGGAGCGCGGGGCAGTCTTAGCGGCCTCTTGATTTCCCTAGGATAGCAAGCGCAATGCTGCGCCATCGTGACAGCACAGGCCCGCAGCTCGCTTGGCAGTCGAGTTGGGTCTCGGTTTCTCTTGCAGTGGGGACGTTGCCTTGGCCGGGAGCGCGTGCTGTGCGAGCGATCTGGCCTATGCGCTCGGCTAATCTCAGGGGCTTTGTGTACTGTCGTTGCTGCTCCTCGTCTTTCTCCGCCGCCGCTGTGCAGCTCGTCACCATTACCCCGTTAACACGAAGCCCCAGAAAAGTCTGGTGCGCACACGGTTTGGCCTCGTGACAAACGTTCAACCGCAACCGTCACGCCATAGACGTCGTGCAGTCGCGTTGGTGTGAGCACCTCGTGCGGCGCCCCTTGCGCAACCAGCCGGCCGGCGTCGAGCAGCGCCACGCGATGGCTGATACTGAAGGCGTGATCAGGATCGTGCGTTGAGAGCAGGACGGCAAGGCCGTGCGCCGCCAGCCGTTTCACCTCGGCCAGCACAGTCACCTGATTACCGAAATCGAGACTAGCGGTTGGCTCATCCATAACAATGGCGGGAGCATCCTGTGCCAGCGCTCGAGCGATGAGCGCAAGCTGGCGTTGGCCACCGCTGATGCGCGTGTATTCGGTGTCCGCAAGCTGGCCGATACCAAGCGTCGTCAAGGCGCCAAGAGCGCGACGCCGATCTTCGTTCGATGGAGCGGCGAACAAACCGAGGTGCGCCGTTCGACCCATCACCACCATGTCAACCACGCGAAATGGAAAATGTGCCGCGTGCGCCTGGGGAACGTAAGCGACCCTACGCGCGATCTCAGGGCGCGTGAGCTGGGCCATGGTCACGCCATCGACCAAGACCTCGCCCCCCTGCGCCGGCAGGAGGCCAAGGATCGTCTTAAAGAGTGTGGTCTTGCCTGAGCCGTTGGGCCCAAGCAGACACACCACCTCGCCGGCTCGGACCTCAAGGTCGACATCCCGTCCAACAGGTTTTGCGCCATAGCCGAAGCCCAACCGGCGTGCGGCCAATATGGGGATTTTCACGACCAGCCTTCCCGTCCGCGCGCCAACAGCCACAGGAAGAAGGGGGCGCCAATCACGGCGGTCAGGATGCCGATTGGCACTTCGATGCGCGCCATGGTCCGGGCCAACGTGTCTACCAGCAGCAAGTAGCCGCCGCCGAGCAGCATGGCGGCCGGCAATAGTCGATCGAAGCTTGGGCCAACCAGCATGCGGGCGATGTGGGGAATGATGAGGCCCACCCAGCCAATCACGCCCGAAATGGCAACCACGCTGGCGGTCATCAGCGTTGCCGCCGCGATGACGATCAAGCGCAATCGGCCTGCTTCCACACCCAGTGCTTTGGCCTCTTCGTCTCCGAGCGAGAGCACATTGATGCGCCAGCGCAGCAGAACGAGGGGAACCAAGGCTATCACAACGAGGGGTGTTGCGCCCCACACCTCGGCCTTGCGCATTGCCGACAGACTGCCGAGCAACCAGAAGACGATGGCGGGAAGCTGGTCATAGGGGTCGGCAAGAATTTTTAGGAGCGAGATGGCCGCGCCAGCCAGCGCGCCTACGACCACGCCTGCCAACACCAGCACGAGCAAGGGTTCCCGGCCATGCACAACGGAGGCGATTGAGTAGACCAATCCGACCGTGGCCAGGCCCATCATAAAAGCCGCGAGCTGGATGCCGGCGACCGGTAGCGACAGGAAGATGCCGATTACGGCGCCAAGGCCGGCTCCGGTCGAGACCCCGAGGATGTCCGGCGATACCAGTGGATTGCGAAACAGCGATTGATAGGTGGCTCCTGCCGCGGCCAGCGCTGCGCCGACGATCACGGCGGCAAATACCCTTGGCAGCCGCACCTCGAACAGCACCGTGTCGATCTGACCTCGCGGTGGCGCGCCTGCGAGCCTGCGGGCGAGCGCTTGGGCGATGTCGCCGGGGCTCAAGGGATAGGCACCAATCAGGGCTGCGGCGGCCACGAGCACGACCAGCGCCACGGCCAGCCCGCCGAGCACACCGACCCGCGTGCTGCCCAGAACGGCGCCTCTGTTACGCGCGATGTGTGTGCCTTCGGCCATGGGATCAGGCTGTGGCCTTCGCTGTGTGCGGGACTTGCGTGACGGTTGCAAGCACCAGGTGTCCGCCTTCCGGCGCGAAGGCGTGGCGAAGAAAAATGAGCAGGCGCGGACGCGGCCGAGAATAACCGTGCATGGCGGTACCTTTCAGTCGGCAAGAGACCCTTCGATCCGTTCCATGTCCGCATCGGAGAGACCAAAGTGGTGACCGATCTCATGCACCAGAACGTGCGTGACAAGATGGCCCAGCGTTTCGTCGCTCTCAGACCAATAGTCGAGTAGGGCGCGCCGATAAAGAAACACCATGTCGGGGGCCTGCGCTACGTCCATCACGCTTTTCCGATCAAGGCTAACGCCTTGATAGAGCCCCATCAGGTCGAACGGGCTTTCGATGTTCAAGGCATTCAAGATCTCATCGGGGGCAAAATCCTCGACGCGGATGACAACACCGGCACAGAGTACACGAAATTCAGCGGGCAGTCGCCGCCAGGCAGCCGCGGCAAGCCCCTCCAACTCGGCGATGCTCGGTGCACGGGCGGCGGCCCAATCGTGTGGCGAACCCATTGGCGCTCTCTTCCCTGGCCAGGTCGATGCCCAGGTGGTCATCAAGAGACATAGGACAGGCCGCGGGTTCCGGCCAGAGTGCGCGCGCAGAGTTGGTGCAGGTGCGGCAGCTCAGGCTTCGGGCTCGACCACCGCCATTACCTGACGCACGCCGACGATGGCCCGTAGGGCATGCTCCACCAACTCCGCCGTGCGCGGCGTTACGCCGGCGAGCCGGAGATCCACGGTCAGTTCGCTGCCGTCACCGGCCTCCCGCGTGGCATGTACCCGCAACGGCACGGCGCCAAGTTTAGCGACGGGTTCGATCAGGCGTGGCAGTAATCCGGGATCGGCGGGCGCGGTGATAAAGAAAAAGGCCCGCACCGTGCTCGATCGTGGACGTGGCAAATCGCCGCCGAATGCGGCCGAAGCTCCAGAGGGCATAGGGGATAGGTCCAAACATACGGATGACGAACAAGAACGAATGGCTGCCCGGCGCCCTCAGGCGACCGGGGGTGTAATTCGCGCAATCCGAATGGCTCGAAACTGGACCATGCAGCCACTATAGACCCTGACGGGTTAATTTTTCAACCCCAACTGAATTTGCGCGGCAAATGCCGAAGGCGCCTCAGCCGAACCGGGCACGTCCCTCCTCGATGACGTCCTCAAATGTGCGCAGGCCCGTGCGCTGGGCATTGACCAGCACCGCCATGTTGCCGGGGCGATGCTCGTTCTTCCACATGCGCGTATGCGCCTTGGGAATTTGTGACCAGGGAAAGACTTCGGACATGGCAGGATCGATGCGACGCTCGACCACCAGTTTGTTGGCCTGCGCGGCCTGCAGCAGATTGGCGAAATGCGAACCCTGCACACGCTTCTGATGCATCCACAGATAGCGCGCGTCCATGGTGAGATTGTAGCCCGTGGTGCCCGCGCAGATCACCACCATGCCTCCCCGCTTCACCACGAGCACGGAGACGGGAAAGGTCGCCGCACCAGGGTGCTCGAAGACGAAGTCGACATTGTTTCCCTTGCCGGTGATTTCCCAAATGCCGGCGCCAAATTTGCGCGCCTCCTTGAACCAGGCTTCGTATTCGGGGGTGCCAACTTTTGGCAACTCGCCCCAGCAGTTGAACTTGTTGCGGTTGATCACGCCGCGGGCCCCGAGCTGCATGACAAAATCGCGCTTCTCCTCGTCGGATACGACACCGATGGCATTGGCGCCGGAGGTGGCGATCAGCTGCACGGCCATCGATCCAAGTCCGCCCGACGCTCCCCAAACAAGGACATTGTGCCCAGGTCGTAGCACATGCGGGCGATGGCCAAACAGCATGCGGTAGGCGGTGGCCAGCACAAGCATGTAGGACGCGCTTTCTTCCCAGGTCAGATGCCGCGGTCGCTCCAGGAGCTGGCGATCCTGCACGCGACAAAACTGGGCGAAGGAGCCGTCGGGCGTCTCGTAACCCCAGATGCGCTGGGAGGGTGAAAACATCGGATCGCCGCCGTTGCATTCCTCGTCGTCGCCGTCGTCCTGATTGCAGTGGACGACGACCTCGTCACCAACTTTCCAGCGCTTCACCTTGGAGCCAACAGCATAAACGATGCCGGACGCGTCGGAGCCGGCGATGTGGTAGGGCTGCTTGTGTACGTCCAAAGGGGAGATCGGCTTGCCGAGTGCGGCCCACACGCCATTGTAGTTCACCCCCGCCGCCATCACGAGCACGAGGACATCGTGGCTGTCGAGCTCCCAGGTGGGCACGACTTCCACCTGCATGGCAGCTTCGGGCGGACCGTGGCGTTCCTTGCGAATGGCCCAGACGTACATCTGTTTGGGGACGTGGCCGAGCGGCGGAATCTCCCCGACCTCATAGAGATCCTTGAGGCCCGGCCCGACGCCGCCGGCCGCTACCCCGTTTGCCACGGCCTTTTGCGACGCCGCTTGGTCGTCTCTAACGCGCGGGGGCTTGACACCGGATTCGGCCTTCGAGTGCACAGCCATGACAATCTCCTCGTCGACGGCAAAGACAGCCCGTGCCTGCTGATGTTGCACCGCCGAACGTGTGCCACTTTGGGCGTTCGCTCAAGCGAAATCTCGAGCCGCGCACGCATGCTAAACGCGCCTTAACGGCTGATCGCTAGAGTGCCCGCGAGGCCCGGCAATGGGCGTGCCGGCGTCAGCAGAGCGGGGAACACGACCATGTCCTTGTTGGCTCATCACCTTTCGAATATCGTGGCCACCAACTACAAGACAATTGCAATCATCTGCCTGCTGTTTGCGCTTGCCGCCTATTGCATCACAGAATATCTCGCCCATCCTCCCCTGATCATCTTTGTGTACCCGGTCATCGTTGCCTGCTCAATTCTTGCGCATTTCGTCTTCAACCTTTTTGAAGTTTATCCAAACAACCGGCTCGACCAGTGGCCAATGGGGACGATCATGGCCGCAATCTGCGGGACAATCGCCGGTATCGGTCTCATTACCGGGGTCGTGATCACCAAGGAAAGGTTGAGCTCCAAGCCGTCGGCGGCCCGAGGAGGGGAACCGGCCGCGCCAGATCTCGTTTTGCACTGCAACGCAGCCGCGTTAGGTTAGCCCTGCATTGCAACGGGCGACAAGGAGCGTTCGCCATGAGGGGCCGCAAACTCGTTGCCGCCGGCGCGCAGGCCGCGCCGCGGGACAAGCCCTGGCTATTTCGCACCTATGCCGGACACTCAACGGCGGCGAAATCCAACGAGCTCTACCGGACAAATCTTGCCAAGGGTCAGACCGGTCTTTCCATCGCCTTCGATCTGCCAACCCAAACGGCCTACGATTGCGACCACGAACTCGCCCGCGGCGAGGTCGGCAAGGTTGGCGTGCCGGTTTGCCACCTCGGGGATATGCGAGCCCTCCTCGAGGGCATACCGCTCGGGCAAATGAACACGTCGATGACAATTAATGCCAGCGCCGCCTGGCTGCTCGCCCTCTACATTGCGGTGGCCGACGAGCAAGGCACCGAGCGGAAGGCCCTCACGGGCACGATTCAGAACGACATCATCAAGGAGTACCTTTCGCGCGGCACCTATGTGTTTCCACCCGGGCCGTCGCTGCGGCTGATCAAGGACACAATCGTCTATACCTACCGCGCGCTGCCGAAGTGGAATCCAACGAACGTTTGTTCCTATCACCTGCAGGAGGCGGGAGCGACGCCGGTGCAGGAACTGGCATTTGCGCTAGCGACCGCCAAGGCCGTGCTCGACGTCGTGCAAGCTTCCGGCGACGTGGCGCCGGCTGATTTCGGCGCCGTGGTCGGGCGCATTTCGTTCTTTGTCAACGCCGGCCTGCGCTTCGTGACCGAGATCTGCAAAATGCGGGCCTTCAGCGAGCTGTGGCAAGAGATCACTGCCGAGCGCTACGGTGTCAGCGATCCCAAACATCAACTCTTTCGCTACGGCGTGCAGGTCAATTCTTTGGGCCTCACCGAGTCGCAGCCAGAAAATAACGTCTATCGCATCCTACTGGAGATGCTGGCGGTCACCCTTTCCAAGGCTGCCCGCGCCCGCGCCGTGCAACTGCCGGCCTGGAATGAAGCTCTCGGCCTGCCGCGGCCCTGGGACCAGCAGTGGTCAATTCGCATGCAGCAGATCCTGGCCTACGAAACGGACTTGCTGGAGTACGGCGATATTTTCCAAGGATCGAAAGTCGTTGACGGCAAGGTCGAAGAGCTGAAGATCGCGGCAAGGGACGAACTCGCACGCATCGAGGCGATGGGTGGTGCGGTTGCCGCCATCGACTACATGAAGGAGCGCCTAGTCGCCAGCAACAGCGACCGATTTCGGCGTATCGAAAGCGGTGAGCAGGTCGTGGTCGGCGTCAATCGCTGGACGGAGAGCGAGCCATCGCCGCTGTCCACGGGCAGCGATGCGGTGCAAGTGATCGACCCGGCGATCGAGGCCGAGCAGATCGCGCGGCTGGCCGCCTGGCGTGCCGCCCGCGACGCGGCGCGCGCGCGCGCCGCCTTGGCCGAACTGCGGCGCATCGCGAGCGAGGGCGGCAACATCATGGAGCCGTCGATCGCTTGTGCCAAGGCCGGTGTGACCACGGGCGAATGGGGGCAAACACTGCGCGGCGTCTTCGGGGAGTATCGCGCTCCCACCGGAATCGGTCGAGGCATGGCGAGCGCCGACGATGCCAATCTCGAGGACGTGCGCAGTGAGGTTGAGCGCGTTTCGCGCCGGCTTGGCCGACGTATCAAGCTGCTGGTGGGCAAACCCGGCCTCGACGGCCACTCCAACGGCGCCGAGCAGATCGCGGTGCGCGCCCGCGATTGCGGTATGGAGGTCGTATATGAGGGCATCCGACTGACACCGCAGCAGATTGTGCGGGCGGCCATTGACGAAGCCGTCCACGTGATCGGCCTCTCAATTCTTTCGGGAAGTCATGTGCCGTTGGTCGCCGACGTCATGCAACGCCTGAAACAGGAGGGCTGCGACGACGTGCCCGTTGTGGTGGGAGGCATCATTCCGCCCAAGGATGCCGACACGCTTGAGAGCTTCGGCGTGGCCGCGGTCTATACGCCCAAGCATTTCCAGCTCAATACGATTATGCGCGATATCGTGCTTCTGCTCGACCGCCCCGCCAAGGCCGCCTGAGGCTGTTCAATAGGCGCGACGCGTCCCGCGCGCCTGCCGACGGCAAGGGGCGCGACCGATCCTTGCATGCCGGTGCCCTGCCGAATAGCATTGCCCGTCTCGAGACCATAGGCCGGGACGGAGCACGGGCTTTTTCCCGCTTGGCATGCGGAAAGGTTGGGCGATGGCAACTTACAACATCCTCATGATGGGCGCGTCCTACGGGTCGTTGCTGGCCTCCAAGCTCCTATTCGGTGGGCACCGGATTCACTTGGTGTGCCTACCCGCTGAGGCCGATCTCATCAATGCCGAAGGATTCCAGGTGCGCTTGCCCGTTCGAGGGCGCAAGGAGCCCATCGTGCTCAATTCGCGTAAGTTGCCGGGCAAGGTCTCGGCGGGCCCCGCCACGGGCGTCGATCCGAAGGACTATGATCTTGTCGGGCTTGCCATGCAGGAGCCCCAGTACCGCTCCGCCGGTGTGCGCGAACTGCTCGATGCGGTGGCGAAATCGCGCGTGCCGTGCATGTCAATCATGAACATGCCGCCGCTGCCCTATGTGAAGCGAATCGAGGGGCTGAACTACGACGCCTTGAAACCCGCCTACACCGATCCCAGCGTCTGGGATTCGTTCGACCCCGGTGCCATTACGCTGAACAGTCCCGATCCGCAGGCCATTCGCCCGCCCGAGGAAAAAGTGAATGTGCTGCAAGTGACGCTGCCGACCAATTTCAAGGTGGCCCGCTTCGACAGTGCCAACAGCACGGCCATCCTGCATCAGCTCGCAGATGAAATCGAGGCCATCCGTTATGATACCCCAGAGGGTAAAATCGAGCTTCCGGTCAAGCTGCGGGTGCACGATTCGATTTTCGTGCCGCTCGCCAAATGGGCGATGCTCCTGGCCGGCAACTATCGCTGCGTGACTAAGGATGGGATGCGTACCGCCCAGGAAGCCGTGCACAGCGACATCGAGACGTCGCGTTCGGTCTACAACTTCGTCAACGATCTGTGCGTTAAGTTGGGCGCCTCGCCAGGTGATCTCGTTCCCTTTGAAAAATATGCGGCGGCGGCGCAAAGCTTGACGCGGCCGGCTTCCGCGGCGCGAGCTCTCAATAACGGCGCGCCTTATATCGAGCGCGCGGATAAGCTCGTGCAGCTGATCGCCAAGCAGAAGGGGCTGCAGCATCCAACCATCGACGCCATCGTGGCGTTGGTCGATGCTCGCCTCGAGGCCAACCGCAAAAAGGCGGCATAGCAAACGCGCCCGAGCCTAAGGCCACGGGCGCGTCCATTTGCGAAATGAAACCGTTACTGGCCTTGGCCGCCGCGATTGTCGCGGTCAAGATAGGGCCAAATGCTCTCCGCGTAGGGGGCGGCGCTTGCAGTCGCGGCGAAGCCCGCCAGAACGGATAGGGCGAGCAGGGCGGACGCAATCGTCTTCATGATCAGCTCCTCGTTTTTCGCTTTCGGGGCAATGACAATCAAGCGCGCTAGGCACTATGCTCCCTCAACGGGCAAGCGCGCGTCCCCGTTCCGCGCGTGGCCTGATCCTCACGCAGGCGTGAGACGGCTTGATAGCTGGCGACCCGTCCCGCTCGCGCCTGGATGATGCGGACACCTTGCGGATCGTTCCCGGCTTGGCGAGCCCGGATTGCTCGCAGTTGGGCGTGATGCCAAAACATCGAAGGCCGGCTCACGCTAGGGCATGCTAGATGTAACCAGGCAAGCATGGGGGAAGAACTGCGATGAGCGTCTCGTTCGATTTTGCACCGGACCTGCCGGTACCAGTGAAGAAGTGGGGCGGTTTTCCCAAGTACAACTTCATCGGCGGCCACAACGACGCCGAGCGCGTCCCGGTCGATGCCCTGATTGCGGCAGCCACCTCCGTTCTCAAGCGCGAGGGTACTTTGCTTGCGACCTATGGGTTGAACAGCGGTCCGCTCGGCTATCGGCCCCTCAGGGAGTTTCTTGTCCGCAAACTCAAGTGGCACGCGGGTATCGCCTGCGAGGCGGACGACATCCTAATCACCTCCGGTTCTTTGCAAGGCCTTGACCTCGTCAACAGCCTGCTGTTGTCGGCGGGCGATACCGTGCTCGTCGAGCAGGATTGCTATAGCGGTTCGCTCAGTAGGCTTGGCCGGCGCGGGGTGAACGTGGTCGGCATTCCCCTCGATTCTGGTGGGTTGCGCCTCGATTTGCTTGGCAACGCCCTGGCCGATCTCAAGCGCCGAGGCATCCGACCCAAGTATCTTTATACCATCCCGACCGTGCAAAATCCGACCGGGACGGTCATGAGTGAACAGCGCCGGGTCGAGCTCTTGCGTTTGTCGCAAGCCCACGGCGTGCCGATCTTCGAGGACGAATGCTACTCCGACCTGATCTGGGACGGACGGCGTCCGCCCGCGCTCTATGCCCTGAGCAACGGCGTGGGTGTGATCCACATCGGTTCGTTCTCCAAGTCGATCTCGCCGGCCCTGCGCGTCGGCTACCTCGTTGCCAACTGGGATATTCTCTCGCGCATCCTCGCGCTCAAGATCGATGCGGGCTCCGGCGCATTGGAACAAATGGTGTTGGCCGAATTCTGCGGCGCGCACTTTGCCGAGCACGTGCAGAAGTTGAACCAAGGCTTGCGCACCAAACTCGAAACGTTGATCGGCGCGCTCGCCGAACAGTTCGGCACGGCGGCCGAATTCGAGGAACCGAAGGGTGGCATCTTCCTCTGGCTGAAGCTGCCGGACAGCGTCGATACCCAGAAGCTGGCCGAGGTCGCCCTCGCCGAGGGCCTTGCCATTAATCCCGGTCCAGAGTGGTCGACCGACAAGGTTCGGGGCAAGACGCGCCTGCGCCTGTGCTTCGCCAACCCTGGCGAGGAGACGATCCGGCAGGGTATCGCTGCGCTGGCCGAGATTTGTCAGCGCGAATTCGGCGTTCCCATACGGATAGCCAACATCAAGCGGGGCTGAGCCCGCTCAGGGTCAGCGGGCGTCGTGGAAAATGATGCCCAGCGTATAGCGATGGCCGCTGCGCAGGCGGCTCACACCATGGCGCATGTTGACCCGGTAAACGCCGCGCGTGCCGGCAACCGGTCGCTCGCGCACGGGGAAAATGACGGCATCACCCTGGCGCAGCGGCGCCACTTGCGCGCGAGATTGCATGCGCGGGCGTTGTTCTGTGAGCACGAATTCGCCGCCGGTGAATTCGGTGGCGGGATCGGACAACAGCACCGCCACCTGCAGCGGAAACACGAGCTCACCATAGACGTCCTGGTGCAGACAGTTGTAGTCGCCAAGCCCATAGCGCAGCAATAACGGCGTGGGCTTGCTCTGGCCGGCCCCGTGACAGCGTGCAAGGAACGCCGTGTGTTCTGAGGGAAAGCGCGTCGCCATGCGCATTTGCTCGTACCAGCGGTTGGCAATGGCGGCCAGCGGTCGGTAGAGGCGGGTGCGCAGGTCGGCGACGTTGGCGGGCAGCGGCGCGGCAAAATACTTGTACTCGCCGCGCCCGAAACCATGCCGGGCCATAATGATGTGGGAGCGGAACGGGGCTTCGCGGGCATAAAGCGCGGCCAGGGCGCGGCAGGCCTCCGGCCGCAGCAGAGGACCGATGACGGCACAACCGTTGCTGTCAAGCTCCCCAGCAATGGCGGGCCAGTCAAGCCGGGCGAGGTCGCGCGCCGTTGCGACGGGCTTGGTCTTGGTGTTGTGCGGGGCGGTGCGGGCGGCAAGGGGCATGGGGTTAATCTCGCAATTGGCTGCGGCGGCAACCTGCCACGCACAAACCCGCCGCGCGACCCGATTTTGGTGCGCGCTCTTGTTTGTCTTGCCGAGCGTCTCGCCCTGCCAGTGACCTTGGCGCCCCGGACCAATCGTTTCTGCCGGCAGATAAGCGCGGGCCCTGCGGGGCCCCGCCAGTCGTTTGCTCAGGAAATTTAAAACTTGGCGCTCGCGATCCAGCCAGCCAAGCACCAGCCTATGAGCTCGGACCCGCGTCGAAGTTCACTTTGTCGACCAGCTCGGATGCCTTTTTGCGAAACTTGGCAATGTTTTCCAGGGGCAGCGCGTCGGGCTTCAGCTTGCCCCAGCTTTTCACGATCTCGGAGGGCTCGACCGCGGGATTGACCGGGTACTCGTTGTTGGCCGTCGCATAGATCTTCTGGGCCTGCTCAGAGGCTAGGTATTCCATCAGCTTAAGCGCATTGACCCTGTTCGGTGCGTTCTTCGCCAGCGCCATGCCCGAGATATTGACGTGACTGCCGCGATCACTGGCGTTGGGAAACAGCGGTTTGATCGCGGCGCCCCAGCGCTTCTGTTCCGGGTTCTTCTCGTTGGTCGCCATCAGCGCCATGTAGTAGGTGTTGCCGACGGCCAGATCGCATTTTCCCGAGTAGATATCGCGCGCCTGCTCGCGATCCCCGCCGGCCGGCTTGTGCGCCAGGTTGGCTTTTAACCCCTTCAACCATTGTTCCGTGAAGGCTTCGCCCTGATGCGCAATGATCGTGGCGGTCAGGGAGGTGTTGTAGACGTGCTGACCGGAGCGGATGCAGATCTTGCCCTTCCACTTCGGGTCGGCCAGCTCCTCATAGGTGATGCTGTTCTGTTTGACGCGTTCCTTCGAGGCATAGACGATGCGCGATCGCATGGTCAGACCAAACCAGTGATTGCCCGGATCGCGATACTGGTTGGGAATCGCCTGCTGCAATGAGACAAGGTCGACTGGCTGCGTGAGCCCGGCCTCCTTGGCCTCCGACAAGCGGCCGGCATCGACGGTGAACAACAGGTCGGCCGGGCTATTGTGCCCCTCCGCGGCGAGACGCTCGTTCAGTCCGGCGGAGGCATAAACGACGTTGG
This sequence comes from uncultured Alphaproteobacteria bacterium, assembly GCA_963770295.1. Taxonomy (GTDB): domain Bacteria; phylum Pseudomonadota; class Alphaproteobacteria; order Rhizobiales; family Hyphomicrobiaceae; genus AWTP1-13. The sequence goes on along the minus strand of CAVYPA010000006.1, from coordinate 352,620 downwards.
TGCGGATGCCGGTTAATTCGGTGAAGCCCTTCAGCAGAGGATCGATCAGCTGCGGCTCACGATAGGAATAGATGTTGACTTCCCCTTGCGCCGAGGCGCTGGCGAGGAAGAGGGGAACCGCCGAAACGCTCAACGCGAGGACCGCGGAGGCGCGCCGCGCCACCGACCAGCACAACTGATAACGCATAGCCATTGCCGATCTCCCATGCAGAGGGGAACGCCGCCTGGCATCCTGGCGCATGCGCGCGCTCGGGCCAGCAACTTCGACCTTAGTGTAAATCCTGAGTGCATTTGTCAAGAAACTCCGCGCCCGCGGGCGCACAATGGAATCATTCCAATGCCAAAGGCGGGGCGTGCTCGGGTGCCTGGGGCGGCAGCGTGTCGCGCGCGAGCTGGAAAAAATGGGGAGCCACCACGGCCCGCAAAAGGCGCCGCGATGGGGGCAACGCGCGCTCTTTTCCGTGGTGACATCCCGCTTCAGATACGACCGGCCCACCGGCTTGGATGCCCAGGGGCGCATTAAATCGCGTTAATTTAGGCGCATGCGGCCTTAGGCGCGTGCGCGCCCCTCGCCGCGGGCAAGGTTGCCCAGGATCGGCGACACAGTTAAAAGAGGCAGCATGTCGCAATGTTCGATCAAGCTGACGATGGCGCGAATTACCGGCCCGGTCGCCTGAGCGGCGGCCGGCGTGACCGAGGTTTTTGCGCAGCAAAATCAGTATCTTGAAGAACGGCATTTCCCATGAATTCGAGCAAAACCGCCGCGCGCGATTGGAGCGCGACACTGTTTCTGCCCAAGACGTCGTTCCCGATGAAGGCGGGCCTGCCCCAGCTTGAGCCTAAGTTATTGCAGCGTTGGGGCAATATCGGCCTTTACCAACGCCTACGGGCGGCGGCCAAGGGCCGGCCAAAGTTCATCCTGCATGACGGTCCCCCCTACGCCAACGGTAACATCCACATTGGCACCGCGCTCAACAAGATCCTGAAAGACATGGTGACCCGCTCCCAGCAGATGCTGGGCGCAGATTCCAACTACGTGCCGGGTTGGGACTGCCACGGATTGCCGATCGAGTGGAAGATCGAGGAGCAGTACCGCGCCAAGGGCCAGGACAAGGATAGGGTGCCGGTCAACGAGTTTAGGCGCGAATGCCGCGAGTTTGCCGAGCACTGGATCGACGTCCAACGCCAAGAATTCAAACGCCTCGGCGTCGAAGGGGACTGGGAGCACTATTACTCGACCATGGCCTACAAAGCCGAGGCCACCATCGCCGCCGAGCTGATGCAGTTCGCCATGAACGGTGCCCTGTTCCGTGGCTCGAAGCCGGTGATGTGGTCCGTGGTGGAAAAGACGGCCCTGGCAGAGGCCGAGGTCGAGTACCACGACTACACGAGCGACACGGTGTGGGTAAAATTTCTCCTCTCTCCGGGGGCGGGCAATGGCGGAGCAGGTGAGCTCACCGGCGCCTCGGTGGTGATCTGGACCACCACGCCGTGGACGATCCCGGGCAACCGAGCGATCAGCTACTCTCCCAAGATTGCCTACGGGCTCTATGAGGTTACGGCCGCGCCCGAGGGCAACTGGGCGAAAACGCGCGATCGCTTCATCCTCGCGGACCGACTTGCGCCGGCGGTTTTCAAGGCGGCAAAGATTGCGGCCGACGGCTACCGGCGCCTTGCCAACGTGACGGCGGCGCAGCTGTCGCGCGTGGACGGCGCGCATCCCTTGCGCGCGCTCGGCTATGATTTCAGGGTCCCCCTGCTCGCCGGCGACCATGTTACCGACGAGGACGGCACGGGCTTTGTTCATACCGCCCCGGGCCACGGCCGCGAAGACTTTGAGATCTGGATGCAGCTCGCCCCGGAGCTGGAGAACCGCGGGATCGATACCACCATTCCCTTTACCGTCGACGGCGATGGACGTTTTACCAAAGATGCGCCCGGCTTCGAGGGTAGACGCGTCATCGATGACAAGGGTGACAAGGGTGACGCCAACGAGGCGGTGATCAAGGCGTTGGTCGAAAGCAATGCTTTGATCGCGCGGGGGCGGCTCAAGCATCAGTATCCGCACTCCTGGCGTTCCAAGAAGCCGGTGATCTTCCGCAACACACCGCAATGGTTCATCGCCATGGACAGGCCGCTGCAGGCGCCGGGTCAGGGCGGCAACGCCAGCCTCCGTGAGGCCGCGCTCAAGGCCATCGAGGAGACCGAGTTCGTACCTGCCTCAGGGCGCAATCGGCTGCGCGGCATGGTGCAGGCAAAGCCCGACTGGGTGATCTCGCGCCAACGCGCCTGGGGCGTGCCCATCACCGTGTTCCAGCATCGGGAGACGGGCGAGGTGATCCCGTCGGCCAAGTTCGCCAAGTCCTCCGAGCTGATGGTGCGCATTCGCGCCGCCATGACGGAAAAGGGTGCCGACGCCTGGTTCGAGACGGGCGCGCAGGAGCGCTTCCTCAAGGGTCTGGTCGCCAATCCGGCGGATTGGGAACACGTCACCGACATTCTCGACGTCTGGTTCGACTCCGGCTCCACCCATGCCTTTACATTGGAAGATCCTGAGGCGTTTCCGCAGCTCGCCGGCATCAAGCGCCAGATCGACGGGGGTGACGATCGCGTCATGTACCTTGAGGGGTCAGATCAGCACCGAGGCTGGTTCCAATCCTCGCTCCTCGAAAGCTGCGGCACACGCGGGCGCGCACCCTTCGACGTGGTCCTCACGCACGGCTTCATCCTCGACGAGAAGGGAGAGGAGAAGATGTCGAAGTCACGCGGCAATACGCTCTCGCCGCAGGAGCTGATGAAGACCACTGGGGCCGATATCCTGCGCTTGTGGGTGGCCTCGTCCGACTACTCGAGCGACATCCGCTTCGGGCCCGGCATCCTGCAGGGAACGGCCGAGTCCTATCGCAAGCTCAGAAATACGCTGCGCTGGATGTTGGGCAACCTTGCGCACCACGATGCAAAGGAGCCGGTCGATGCGTCGGTGATGCCCGAATTGGAGCGCCTGATGCTGCATCGGCTGGCGGAGCTTTCCGAGCTCATCCGCAAGGCTTATGGTGAATACGACTACAAGCGCGTGATCGCCGTCCTGTCGCACTTTATGAACACGGATTTGTCGGCATTCTATTTCGATATCCGCAAAGATGCGCTCTATTGCGAGCCCTATTCGAGCGCCAAGCGCAAAGCCGCGTTGGCGACGATCGAGCAGATCTTTCGCGCAACCACGCTGTGGCTGGCGCCGCTACTTTGCTTTACGGCGGAGGAGGCCTGGCTTGCCCGCTATTCCTCGGAGGCGGGATCGGTACATTTGGAGACCTTTCCCGATATCCCGGCGGACTGGCGCGACGATGCCCTCGCTACCAAGTGGGCCAAGATCCGCCGCGTGCGCAGTGCGGTCACCGGCGCGCTTGAGATCGAGCGAGCCAACAAGAGGATCGGCTCGTCCCTGGAGGCGGCGCCGCAAGTGTTTGTCGCCGACGACGCCTTGCTGCGGACGCTCGAGGGCGTCGATCTGGCTGAGATTTGCATTACCTCCGCCATCGGTCTCAGCGCCGATCGGACGCCAGCCGATGCTTTTGCGCTGGCGGATGTGGCCGGTGTCAGCGTCGTCTCCAAACTGGCAGAGGGCAAGAAATGCGCGCGGTCCTGGCGAATCACCAAGGATGTGGGCAGCGATCCAGCGTTTCCCACCTTGTCCGCGCGCGATGCGGCGGCGGTGCGCGAGTTCGATCTCCTAAAGGGCGCCGCCTAGGCCAGCGATGACGACGACGCTCAACAACAGGAGGAGGGCGCCCTGGCTATGGGGACGCTTCTCCGCCCTCGGATTGACGACGGCAACGCTCGTCCTCGCCATCGATCAGGCGCACAAGTGGTGGATGCTGGGGCACTACGCGATAGAGAGCCGCGGTCGCGTACCGGTCCTGCCCTTCCTGGACTTGGTCTATGTGAAGAACCTTGGCGTCAGTTATGGCTTGTTTTTGCAGGAGGGTCATGGGGGACAGTGGCTGCTGGCGGGCTTCGCCCTGCTGGCTGCGGCCGCCATGGCCGTGTGGCTGGCGCGCGGCATCACGAACCGACTGGTGGCCGGCAGCATCGGGCTTATCATCGGTGGCGCGGTCAGCAATGCCATCGACCGCCTCATTCTTGGCGGTGTAGCGGATTTCTTTTCGCTGCACGCCTTCGGCTTTTATTGGTACGTGTTCAATATCGCCGACACCGCCATTGTTGCCGGCGTTATTGGCCTCCTATATGATTCCTTCCGCCCGAGTCGCAATAACGCCGCAAAGTCGACCTAACCGATTGAGCAAGCGGCATTGTCGGGGTCAAGACCGGCATCGGGCTCCGGGGGACGTGGACATGGGTGGCTCATCCCAGCGCCTCAAACTTTTCGTTGGTGCCATCGGCACCGCGGCGACCCTTGTGCTGGGTGGATGCGCCGATGGCGTTGAACTCAACGGCAAGGTTTTCGATTTGCTCGGCGTCAGCCCGGCGGCGTTGGAGGCCTCCCGGCGCGAGCCGAAACTGGCCGAGCGAGCACCGCTCGTCGTGCCTCCTGACGCCAATCGTCTACCCGATCCCGGGTCCGCACAGGCCGCACCGACCGATCAGGCGAACTGGCCGACCGATCCCGAGCAGCGCAAGCTCGCCGCGGCGCAAGAGCGCGAGCGGCTGCATCTGGCCTACTGTCGCGGCGACATCCAATGGAAGGACAGGGTGCTCAACTCAAAGGACGGGAGCGGCACCAATCTCAGCCCCTATGGTCCCTGCCCCAGCATTTTCGGCGGGCTTACCAGCAGCGTTAACAAGAACTGATCGGGTCGACTTGGATCGTTGCCGCCGCAAGGCAGTCCGCCGGCTGAACAAAGCCGGAGGCGAAATCAGCCATGCGCCGCGTGCCGCCATACTAAGTTTACCGGCTTGTCACATTAATGCCTTGTCATTTGACATCCCTAACGGGGAAGCCGAACAACAGCCGCCAACGCCCGACGGCGGTTCCCTCAGACATTCAGGCGGCACCTCAAGTGCTTATTGTCGAAAGGACTCACGATGGCGAGTAGCCTCGCTGGCAGGAAACTTCCCTCCATGTGGACATGCAGTACGAAACCTCGACGCCTCAGCTTCTTTCTGGCCCTGACAATCATGATGTTCGCTCAGAGTTTGGCAACCCTCAAAGCCAGTCCTATCGCCAGCCGCGTCAGCGAGTTTACGCTAGCGAATGGGCTGCGCGTCGTTGTCGTTCCGGACCACCGCGCCCCCGTCGTGACGCACTACGTGTGGTATCTCGCCGGCTCTGCCGACGATCCGCCCGGGACCTCGGGCATTGCCCACTTCCTTGAACATCTGATGTTCAAGTCTACGGACAAGATTGCCTCCGGTGACTTCTCCAAGATCATCTCGCGCCTCGGTGGCCAGGACAATGCCTTCACGACCCACGACTACACGGGCTATTTCCAACGCATAGCCAAGGAACGTCTGGGCACCGTCATGGAGATGGAGTCCGATCGCATGGCGAACTTGCAGCTTGCCGAGAAGGACGTGGTCACGGAGCGCGAGGTGATCCTCGAGGAGCGCCGCTCGCGCACCGAGAACAACCCGTCCAACATCTTGTCCGAACAGATGTCGGCGGCGCTCTATCGCAACCATCCCTATCGCATCCCCATCATTGGCTGGATGCACGAGATGGCCAAGTTGTCGCGGGCCGATGCGCTTTCTTTCTACAAACGCTTCTACGCCCCCAACAATGCGGTCATGGTGGTGACGGGCGACGTCACCGTCGAGGAGGTCAAAAAGCTGGCCGAGGCGACGTACGGGAAGGTCAAGGCCAACCCGGAGGTGCACGCGCGAGTGCGCCCGCAGGAGCCGCCGAACCGCGCCTCCAGGCGCGTAGAGCTCAAGGATGCGCGTGCCGGCAACGCCTCGGTGCGACGCTTCTACCTGGCGCCGAGCCTGCCAAAGGCCGAACCGGGCGAGGCCGAAGCGCTCTATCTGCTCATGAAAATTGTTGGCCATAGCAGCACCAGCCGCCTCTACCAAAAGCTCGTCGTGGAGGAAAAGCTCGCCTCCAGTGCGGGGGGCTGGTACTCGGGGCTCGGCCTCGATAGCGGTTCCATTGGCGTCTATGCCGTCGCCGCCAAAGATGTCGGGCTCGACAAGGTGGAAGCGGGCATCGATCGCGTCCTGCATGAACTGCGCGAGAGTCCGGTTTCGGCCGATGAGCTCGAACGCGCCAAGAAGGCGTTCATCGCCGATTTCATCTACGAATCCGACAGCCAGTCGGCCCTGGCGCGGCGTTACGGGGAAGGGCTGGTGCTTGGCATGACCATCGAGCAGATCAATGACTGGCCGGTGGCGATTGCCAAGGTGACTGCCGAGGACATCAAGCGCGTCGCCAACCAATACTTGGATATTCGCAGCTCCGTGACCGGGACCCTGTATCCGGTGCCCGCGGAAACCGAGAGCGATGGCATCCATTCATCCGCCACCGCCAACAAATCCTGACGGAGTGCCCAACATGATAACAATGCCTCCGATAAGGTGCGGCGCGCCAGCTGCGGCAAAATTTGCGGCAAACGCCATTTTCTTCGCACTCGCCATCGGCGCGCTCGTGTTTGTCTCCAGCAAGGCGGAAGCCATGAAGATCCAAGAGGTAAAAAGCCCGGGCGGCATAACGGCCTGGCTGGTGGAGGAACACGGCATTCCACTCATCGCCATGCGCTTTGCCTTCGAAGGCGGCAATGCGCAAGACCCGGATGCCAAGGAGGGAGTGGCCAATTTCATCGCCAGCATGATGGATGAAGGCGCTGGCGAGCTGACGAGCAAGCAATTCCAGGAGCGCATGGAGGCGATCGCCATGCGCATGAGTTTCGATGATTCGCGCGATGCCGTTTACGGCAGCTTCGAGACCCTGAGCGAGAACCGCGATGCGGCCATCGAATTGCTAGCGCTCGCCGTCAGCAAACCGCGCTTCGACACGGATGCGGTTGAGCGCATTCGCGGACAGCTATTTGCCAGCCTCGCCTATGCCGCGCGCGACCCGGACCGCGTCGCCTCGGAGCATTGGTCGGCTTTGGCCTTTGCCGGTCATCCCTATGGACGACCGGCCAACGGTACTCCGGCGTCGGTGCAAAAGATCGGCCGCGAGGACCTCAAGGATTTTTGGTCCAACACCTTTGCGAAAGACAACTTGCGGGTTGTGGTGGTGGGAGACATCGACGCCGAGACGCTAAAGCCCCAGCTCGACAAGGTGTTTGGTGGTCTGCCCGCCAAGGCCAAACTCAAGCCGATCGCGCAGGTCACCCCGGCCGCCACCGAAAGGTTGAAGGTTATCGAGATGGCCGTGCCGCAGTCGGTGGCGCGCTTCGGCCTGCCGGCGCTGCCGCGTAAAGACAAGGACTTCATCCCGGCCTTCGTGCTCAACACCATCGTCGGTGGCGGCGTGATGTCATCTCGCCTGTGGGAAGAAGTGCGTGAGAAGCGCGGCTTGGCCTATTCCGTCTCTACCACCGTCCAACCCTTTAAGCACACCTCGGTATTTGCGGGCGGTGTCGCCACCAAGAACGAAGAAATTGCCCAATCACTCGATCTCATTCGCGCCGAGCTCAAGCGCATCGCCGCCGATGGTCCGACCGAGCAGGAATTGGTCAACGCCAAGAGCTACTTGACCGGCTCGTTCGCGCTGCGCTTCGACAGCAATGCCAAAATCGCCAATCAACTCTTGTGGTTCTGGCAGGAGGACCTCGGACGCGACTATATGGATACGCGAAATGCCGAAATCGATGCGGTCACGATGGAGCAGGTGAAGCGCGTTGCCAAATGGCTGTTTGAGCGCGAGGAGCCCATCGTCACCATTGTTGGCCGGCCCAAGGGTCTCACCCAGGCGCCTCGCGGCTAAGCCCACATGGTCGCCGCACAGGCGATCCTCACCGCAATCGACCATCACCCGGCGCGACGATGACACGGCGAACCAACCGGCTATAGTGCGATGGCTGCCGCCGCCCGGCCGGCGCTTACCCGCAGGAGGAGACGATGAGCGAAAAAACCTGGGATTTCGTGCACAACCTCGCGAGCGAGCAACAGTGGACGCCCGGTCTGCGTGAGATTTTTGAATATCGCGATCTCGGCATCAAAGCCGGTACCAAGGGCGATTTCGTTGCCCACCTCATTCGGCACAACGGCAGGAAGGTCAAAGACCAGGTGCAGCAGTGGCACGTGCACGACTGCACGTTCCAGCTCGTCTATGTCATGAACGGCTGGGCCACATTCGAATATGAGGGGCAAGGCCAGCGTACCATTCGCAAGGGCGATTGCATCCTGCAGGTGCCCGGCATCAAGCACCGAGAGATTGCCTGCTCAGAGGATTTCGAGGTGATCGAAATCGTCTCGCCTGGCGATTTTGCCACGCGTATCGTCGAGGCTCCGCCAACGACGGCGCAAGCGGCCGAGTAGGGCACCACCACCTGCCGGCGCGTGCATCCGGAAGCTAGCTCTTTCCGCCGAGTGCACGGCGCAGGATGTGTTTTTGTACCTTGCCGGCGGCCGTACGGGGAAAATCCTCCAACACGGTGACGTATTTGGGCACTTTATAGGCGGCAAGCTGGGTGCGGGCGAAGGCGCGCAGTTCCGCCGCCTCGAGCGTCTGTGCCTCGCGCAGACGAATGGCGGCGTGGCCGACTTCGCCCCAGCGCGCATCCGCGACGCCGATCACGGCGGCTTCAAGGACGGCGGGATGATTGCAGAGCATGCCCTCGACTTCTGCCGGATAGACGTTCTCGCCGCCGGAGATGAACATGTCCTTGATGCGATCAACGATGTAGTAGTAGCCTTCGCTATCGCGGCGCGCGATGTCGCCCGAGCGTAGCCAGCCATCAGGCGTGATGGCGGCGGCTGTGGCCTCTGGGTTGTTGTAGTATCCGGGCGTGACGTTGGGGCCGCGGAACAGGATTTCGCCCCGCTCGCCATCCGTTACGTCACGACCATCGGCGTCGACCAGACGGACCTCGGACAACAATTGCGGCTTGCCGACAGAGCCGATTTTCTCGGCGACCCGCTCCGGGTTCATGAGGAATACGGTCGGGCCGGTTTCGGTCATGCCCATGCCGTTGCAGACACGCACACCCTTGCCGAGGTAGAGGCGGATCAAGCTCGCCGGCAGCGGCGCGCCCCCGCACCCCCAATGGCGCACGCGCGACAGGTCCGCCGCGGCGAAGCGCGGATTGAGGCTGAGGGCCAGGTAAACCGCGGGCACGCCGAAGAAGATGCTGACGCGGTCCGCCGCAATCAGCTCGAGGAGCGGATCAACCTCGAATTTCGCCAGGACGGTGCTGCTGCCGCCGGCAATGAAAACGGGCAGCGTGTGCAGGTTGATGCCGGCGGTGTGGAACAAGGGTAGGAAGTTGATGCTGCGGTCGGCCGAAGTGAGCGCGGTTGCCTGTTGCACGTTGATGGCGTTGGCGAGCGCCATGCCGACGGTCTGGATCACAGCCTTGGGACGCCCGGTGGTGCCGGAGGTGTAGAGCAGATACCAGATGCGGTCGGTGGGCCACGCAGTTTCCCGGCGCGGTACGGGCCGGGCTTTGCCGAGCAGGTTGTCATACGCGACAAAAGTCATGCGGCGCACGCCGGTGCTGGCGGCGAGGGTATGCGCAAGCGGCGCCGTCGGCGCATCATGCAATAGCGTTCGCGCGCCACAGTCGCGCAGGATGGGAACAAGTTCGGATGCTGTCTGGCGCCAGTTGAGCGGCACCAGGATGGCGCCGATCTTGCCGCAGGCAAAGAGCAGCTCGAAAAAAACGGTGCTGTTGTGGCAGAGCACCGCGAGGCGATCAGCCGTGCCCAGCCCGTCATTTTCGAGGATGCCCGCCCCTTGCTCGGCGCGCCGATTGAATTCGACAAAGCTGACCTTGACCTCGGTCTCGCACTGATGAAAGGCCAGCGCATCGGGTGACAGCTCCGCGCGCTTAGCGGCAAAATCGAAGATGGTTCTCATAGCGGACGCGACCGGCAAGTCCTATCTCATAGCCGCTGACCATAGCGGGCTTGACCTCGTCATCCCAGACGGCCGGCGGAATCGTCGCGGGGTTGCAGGCGGACTCCGGCGAAAAGGCGCGAGCCGGGATCTTGGTGGGGAGCCGCCGCGTATGGCGGGACGGCAGGACCATCGGGCAGATTTAGCCTACGGACCGGGCAGGTTCGTCCGCGCGGGCTGCCAATCGGGCTCGGTGTCGTGGTCGGGGTGCTGGAAGCTGACCACGTCTGGCGGCGCCGGGCCAAGGTTGGCCGAGGTCGTCTTGCCAGGCAGCGCGGCAGCCTCGGCGAGCCAGGCGAGCATCGATTCCGTGCCGACCGCATAGCTGGGAGGCACCAGGTCGGGCTGGTCGAAGGCGCCCGTGAGCAACTCGATGATTGGGCCGCCTGAGTGCCGATAGCTCAAGGGCGTGCCGCACGCGGCGCAGAAATCGCGCAGGGCGCGCGTCGAGGATTGAAAGGTAGCCGGCGTGCCTCGCGTCCAGGCGAACTGGTGCTGGGGCACCTCGGCCAGCACGGCAAAGGGTCCGGCGACGGCCTTCTGGCACATGCGACAGTGGCAGATGCCGATCTTGAGCGGGTCGGAATAAAGGGCAAAGCGCACGGCACCGCACTGACAACCACCGCTGTAGCGGGGCGATCGCTGCGGACTAGAGTTTGACATCGAGCACCTCGTGCAGCCGGCTGAGCCTCGAGATGGCATCGCAACCGGCAAACACAAATTCATCAACGCCGGCAGCGCGGAGCGCGTCCTCCTGAGCCCTCGGCCGACCGGCGAGCAGAACCTGCTTGGCACCGGCGGTCTTGAGCAAGCCGGCGGTCGCCTCAGCCAGCTCGGCATAAATGGCGTCCGAGGAGCAGATGCAGGCCACGTGGGTGTCGCTGTCGGCAAAGGCCTTGCCGGCATCGGCCGACGTGTGGAGCGGCGTACTCACGACGGCCTCGATGCCGCCGGCGGCCAGGAAGTTCTTCATCCAGGTGATGCGCCCCGAGTGCGCGGCCGTCTCGCCGAGCGCTGCCAGGAACACCTGCGGGCGTTGGCCGACACGGGCAAGATGAGAATCGGCAGCATCGCGCAAGCGCTCGAAGGCTTCGGCCAGCCGCCGCGGCGGCAAAGGGGCAACCGCCGTACCGCCCCGGACAATGGCCGAAACGAGGGGATGCGGCGCGACGCTGACGCCATTGGCAGCGAGCAGCGGGAAGGCCGAGACCCCGGTGAGCTCAAGCTGACCGTGGGCGATGCGGCGGGCTCGCGCCTCCGCCACTTTGTCGATTTCCTCCTGGAAAAACCCCAATTCGAGCGCAGGCGCCATGCCGCCTTGCGCTTCGATCGCCTGGAAGAGCTCCCAGGCTTTTTGCGCCAGGTCCGCCGTGAGCTTCTCAATGAACCAGGCCCCATGCGCGGGATCCGTGACACGGCCCAGCGCACTTTCCTCCTGCAATACCAAGTGCGTGTTGCGGGCGATGCGCAGCGCAAAGCGATCGGGCTTACCCAGCGCCCAAGTGAAGGGCAGCACGCTAATGGCGTCGGCCCCGCCGAAGGCCGCTGCGGCGCACGCCACCGTGGTGCGCAGTAGGTTCACCCACGGATCGCGCTTGGCCATCATGCGTTCGGAAGTGAAGGCCGTCAAATGCAAGGTGTCGGCAGCCTCGAGGCTGCCGCAGGCCTCCGCCACACGCACAAGCAGGCTGCGAGCGGCACGCAGCTTGGCGATGCTGAGGAACAGGTCGGCATCGCTGGCCATGGCGAAGGCGATTTTGTCGAACGCGGCGGGCGGTGCAAGGCCGCCGGCCTCGCAGGCGCGCAAATAAGCCACCAACGTCGCCAACATCGCCGCCAGTTCTTGCGCCTCGCTGGCGCCTGCTTCGTGATAGGGTCGGCCATCGGCCAGTAGCGCCTTCACATTGGGCATTGCTTGCGCGTCAGCGGCGAACTTGGCAGCAATCGCGCAGGCGCGATCGGCCGGATAGTAAAGCGTACCGGTCTTGGCCAGTACGCCGAGCGGGTCCAAGTTGAATGCCGCATGACGGTTGCCTTCCTCGACGCCCCTCTCGCGCCAGATCTCAAGCAAGCTGCCGACTGCGTCCATGGTGTTTTCGCGGGCATCGAGCGCGATAGCCACGGCCGGCAAGGGCACGCCTGTGAGCGCCGCGGCGAGCGGCCCGGCGCCGTAGCCGAGGCCCGATTGGCCGGGCGCCTCGATCTGCAGCAGCAGTGAGTTTACCCCCCCTTCCAGGTCCTCCTGAATGGCTGCATTGCAGAGCTTGGGATCGGGCTCGGCATGGCGCTGGCGGATGTCCCAGCCATGCACCGAGCCGCGCTTGGTCGCGGCGGCGACAGAGGGCATGGCCCCGCGTATGCCGAGGGGCTCGATTCGCAGGCCGTCGGCGGTGTGCGATACGAGCTGCCGCTCAAACGCGCCACCTTTCAGCGCCTTAGCAACGAGCTTCAGCCAAGCCTCGCGCGAGGCCGCGCCGAACTCCTCGCTGACCGGTTCGGGGTCGTCGGTCATGGCGTTCGCTCACGCTCCTTTCGAGCGCCAGGGTCGTCCTGGCCCATTAGGTAGACCATTCCGGCCGCTTGCCAATGCCATTCTTTGCCGTGCGCGGTGGCGGCTTCTGTTGAAAGCGCAATCCCGCAGCACCCACGCGTCGCGGGAGCGGCTTGAGCGCATCCCTAGCGACGGGCGCCAGTCTTGGCCATCGCACCGCAAGGCGTGCCCTCGTCGGGGCCGCAAGGCCAAAAGCCACGGTCAACGGTGGTTGCGCCCGAGACAAATGTCATGGAGCATGCCCCGAGAGCGATGGCGGATGGCAAGGAGAAACGAGCATGGCGATCATCGGCGGCTGCCACTGTGGCGCTGTTCGCTAGCAAGCGGATGGCGAAGCCCTCACCCATGCGCTTTGCCATTGCACGGACTGCCGGCGGCACGCCGGTGCACCTATGGTGGCCTGGACCATGTACCCCATCGACCTTGTCAAGGTCACGAAAGGTACACCCAAGGTGTATGCATCCTCGGAACATGGCCGCCGGCATTTTTGCGCCGATTGTGGCACCGGGCTGTTCTTCACCAACGCCCAGGTCCTGCCAGGGATCATCGACATTCAGAGTGCCAGCTACGATGATCCCGACGCCGTTCCGGCGCGGGCGCACATCCAAGTCGCCGATCGCATCGGTTGGATGGCGCGCGCGCATGAGCTGCCCCAGTTCGACCGCTATCCACCACGCCAATAGTCGCCTCGAGAACTCGCCGGAGCCGGTCAGGCTCGGTAGGGCAGGCGGCCCGTGTTGGGGCCTTCCCCGAAGAGTCGCGGGGCGCTGCGGCTGCCCCAGCCAAAGGCCTGCTGCGCGCGGTCTATCCGATCAAACCATGCGCCGGCGCAGAGATTCGCGGCGCAGGCGATCATCGCGACCCAAGGCGTTGAGGCTAGCCTCGCAGAGTTCGAGCGAAAAACGCCGCCCCTCGTGGGCGCCATTCTCCTCGCCGCCAAGGTAAGCGGACTGGTCCGTGGCGTCATGAGACTGCGGGGCGAAGGTCATGCGGGCACCTTTGCGAAAGCTTGCGGGGTATGGCGCACGCCATGGGAGCCTTTGCCGCCGCACGTACATCGGTGGGGATCCCGATTTACCGAACTGTCACCGAAGCCGTGAGCAGTTTTGCCGCACGCGCAAAAGGTTGCACGCTTGCATACAGGCTTGCGCGCGATCGTCAAATCGTGCGGGAAATGAGCCCGGCAAGCGGTCGTTCGGCAACGGCCCCTCAGTGAAGAAAGCCGCGTGCGGCCTGCGCGCGTCCCGCAGGCGGCCCTGTGTGCCCCCGCCGGGCTCGGTGGTCGCGGGGTCAGGCGCGGGCCTTTTGCAGACGGGTCGCCATGGCGCGGTAGCGATCCAGCCCGGGCGTTTTTAGGCCCGCGACCTTTGCCTCGTCGTCGATCATTCGCAAGGCGAGGGCGGCCGCGCGATGTTCGAGCTTGTCGAAAGCGGCAACTTCGAGGGGTGACATTGGGCCACCCTGCAGCAGCAGCGATTGCCGCGAAGTCTTCCGAGAGCTTGTCATAATAGGCGGGGTTCACGGCGCAAAGATATCGTTTGGCGGCTACGTGCAGCCGTACGGGCTCAGCAACATCATTGCCGAACAGTTTTGCCAGGGCGTTTGCGCTCGTCTCCTCGTGCAGGTCGTCGACGCCTTGCTGCGCGAGATTGACATCGTCGCCAACGAGCAAGTGACCCAAATCGTGGAACAATGCTGCGATCACCAGCGCCTCGCCAAGACCGCGTTTCGTGGCGAGGTCGGCCGATTGCAGCGCATGTTCCTTTTGGGTGACGGCTGAGAGGCCGTAACGTCCGGTACCGCGGCTGTCCAATAGTTGGAAAATAAGTTGCGTGCTCAAGTCCATGCCGGCCTCCCAGGCGACGGTTTGGTCCCGCGGATCTATAGGATCCCACCCTGTCATGATCAATCGCCGCGGCGACAATGCGCTCCTGCGCGGAGCCGATCGTGGTGCTTGCCGATCAGTCGAGGCCAGCAGCGTGGCTGCAAGGGTCGCTCGCGCGGGGGAAAAGTTGCTCAACCCCAGCGCTCACTGCCGGCGTGTCGAGGACGGGCCAGTACCGGCACGACGACCCGATCCGGTCGGCGCGCGCTTCGGCGCCACCGGCCCTAGCCTGGCCGGGTAGTGCGGGGCGATTTTTTCGGTTAGGTTCGCCCGCAAACAGGCGATCCAGCCGAGGCGTAAGCTATTGCAAAATTTTCGAGATCTGCTGCCAACAACAATCGGGTCAGCGCGCGGTCGACACACAACCATGCATTGCCAAGGCATTGCCCCCATGTATTGAGGACAGCACGGGGTGCAGATAAGTCGCGGCAGTGATGCGAGGAGCGAGCCATGGTCGAGAGCCAAGCCCTGCTGCAAGAGGGAAAGATCTTCCTCGGCCGCAGTGTCGAGCCCGAATACCTGGAGCTGAGGCTTGCCAACCGGCACGGTCTTGTGACGGGCGCCACGGGCACGGGTAAGACCGTTACCCTGCAGGTGCTGGCCGAGGGTTTTTCCAATGCCGGCGTGCCGGTGTTCGCCGCCGACATCAAGGGCGACCTCTCCGGCATTTCCGCCACTGGCGAAAAGAAGGATGGGTTGGCCAAGCGCGCTAAAGAGATTGGTCTCAACGACTGGACGATTGCTGCTTTTCCAACCTTGTTCTGGGATCTGTTTGGCGAGCAGGGCCACCCGATCCGCGCCACCGTACAGGACATGGGGCCCCTGCTGCTGGCGCGCCTGATGGAGCTCAACGAGACACAGGAGGGCGTGCTCAACATCGTGTTTCGTGTGGCGGCGGACGAGAAGCTGCCTTTGCTTGATTTGAAGGATCTGCGCTCGATGGCCAACGACGTTGGCCAGCGCGGCAAGGCCATCATGACCAAGTACGGCAACGTATCGGCGGTTTCGATCGGTGCCATCCAACGCCGGCTGCTGGTCTTGGAGGAGCAGGGAGCCAATAACTTTTTCGGCGAGCCGGCGCTCCAAATCAGCGACTTCATGCGCACCGCAGCCGACGGGCACGGCTTTGTCAACATCCTGGCCGCCGAGAAGCTGACCAAGACGCCGCGCCTCTACGCGACTTTCCTGCTATGGCTGTTGGCACAGCTATTCGACAAACTGCCCGAAGTGGGTGATCCCGACAAGCCCAAGCTGGTGTTCTTCTTCGATGAGGCACACTTGCTGTTCAGCGAGGCGCCCAAAGCTCTGCTCGAACAAGTGGAACGGGTCACCCGCTTGATCCGATCCAAGGGTGTTGGTGTCTACTACGTCACCCAGAATCCGCGCGACGTGCCCAACTCCGTATCGGCGCAGCTTGGCAACCGCGTGCAGCATGCCCTGCGTGCCTTCACACCGTTCGAGCAGAAGGGTATCCGTGCAGCCGCCGAGACGTTCCGCCCCAACCCCAAACTCGATGTCGAACGAGTGATCCAGGAGCTGAAGGTGGGCGAGGCGCTGGTTTCACTGCTGCACGGCGGCGGCGAGCCATCGATGGTCCAGCGTACGCTGATCCGACCGCCATCGGGACGCCTCGGGCCGGTCACCGCCCAGGAGCGCAAGAGCAAAATTGAGGCCAGTCCGATCTACGGCAAGTATGAAGAAGTCGTCGACCGCGATTCCGCCTATGAGATCTTGCAGAAGCGCACGGCGGCTGCCGTCGCAACTCAGGAGGCAGACGCCAATAGTTGGGGCAACATTCTCATGGGCGGTGGCACCGGGCGGCGCCAGGGTTACGGCGAGACCTTTGCCAAATCCATGATGCGCTCGGTCGCCTCCAGGCTCGGCAATGCCATCGTGCGCGCAATGCTCGGCGGGCGACGCTGAGCCTGCTCTCCAGGAGACCATTAGATGGCCGAAAGACGGGATGGAAACGAGCCGATTGTCGATCCGCAGGAGCAGACGCAGAGCGCCTATCGTGCGCACCCCCAGCGGCGCGGCGGCTATCAGCGCCAGAGTGTGGGTGAGGCGATCGCCAAATCGTTCCTCCGCTCGATCGCCTCCAGCCTGGGCCGCATTCTGGCGCGGGCCATCACGGGCCGCATGCGCTAGCTCAGGCGGCTTGCCGCAATCCGACGAACGCGCTGACGCCCGGCTGGCGCTCGATCGACATCAGTGCTTCGAAGATTTGACGGGCCGGCAGGCTTGGATTGCCGAGTGCCAGGCATGCCTCGAATTTGGCCCATAACTCCTCCTTGGACAGCGGCAGTTGCGGCGAGCCGCGCTCGTCGGTGACCCGCCGGCTCTGCAGCCGCCGACCACCGTTCAATTCGATGACGACGAGGTCGTAGGGGGCCGCTCCCGACCGCTTGGGATCGGGCCGATCGTCGGGTTCGATCCTGACCTTGCCGATCAGGGCCTGCACGTCCTCGCGTTGTACGAAGCTGTCGGTCAGCTCGGGGAGTTCGACGCGGCCGGCGATGATCGAACTCGCCATGGCAAACTGCATGCTAAACTTTGCCTCCAGACCCGTCTGCGGGCGGGCATTGCGCAGAATGGTGGCATTGCGCCGGCTCGTGGAGACGATGACGGAGTTTACCTCTTCGCCGGGCACCTGCTGCTCGTGCAAAAGATCAAGCATGCCGTCGATGGCTCGATGCGTGCAGTAGCAAAGCGGATATTTTTTCACGCCTAGACCTTGAGTAAGTATCTGCCAATCGCGCCCGGCTTCAATCGCGCGCTCGCGATCGGCCGCGCCTTTGGGTGAAACGGCGGCTAGAAAGCCGAGCGGGTGCTCGAGCGCGTCGGGGGAGGAGGTGAAGCCGGCCGCGGCCAGCCGCGCCGAGATGACACCGGCATGCGCAGCCTTGCCGGCATGGTAGGGTTTGGTCATCGTGCCGAAGTTGGCGACCAGTCCGGAACTATGTGAAGCGGCGAGCGCCAACGCCTGCGTGGTCTGGTCGGGGTCGAGGGCGCGCAGCGATGCGCAGGCGGCGGCGGCCGCGATCGACCCGAAGATGCCTGTCGGGTGCCACCCTTTCTGGTGGTGTTGATCCGGATCACGGGCGGCGAGTTCCGCCCAGACTTCGTAGCCGGCGACATAGGCGGTGGCCATCTGCGCGCCGCTCGCGCCCAAAACCTCCGCCTCTGCAAGAATTGCGGGAACCAAGACCGTGCTCGGATGACCACGCAAGGAAACATCGTCGTAGTCGAGTGCGTGCGCAGCGGTGCCGTTGATCCAGGCGGCCTCGGGCGCGGGCACGCGTGGGCCTGAAAGATAGAGGCTGGCCTCGCCGGGTGGCGGCGTCAGCACCTTGTGCAAGAGGCGCGGCGGCGCCTCGATGCTGCCCGCGATCAGCGTGCCGACGCAGTCGGCAAAGCCGGTATGGACGACGCCGAGCGCCCCGGGCGGAATGCTCTCCAGCCTCATGCTGGCAACGAAACGACCGAGAGACGTGGTCAGCGATTGAGACATGTGGCTCTCCGTGGCGCTGGACTATGCATACCGCCCGCTACTGTCGCCGAACAGTCAAGCGATGACAACCTTCTTGCCGCCTCGCGCCTTACAAAAGCACCTCGGTCGGCTTGGCGCGTGTGCGGTCGATTTCGAGCGTGTGCCGCCACGCCGACCCGATTGCGGTTTGGTCGTTGCTGCGGACGGTCGCGAAGTGACTGGGCGCGGGACCTAGGCGAGCTTGCCGCGAGCCGCCACCGGCAGCACCTGCACGATCCGATCGCCGCGTACCGCAATCATGCGATCGAACATGTTGACGACAACGCAGACGTGGTTCGGCACCACGCGAACCACCTCGCCGACCATGGGTCGGTCGTTGCTGCGCGCAAGATCGAGGAACCCGTGCTCCTCGGCGAAGGCGTGAATCTTGGCTTGTGGGTATTCCAAGATCAAGCCGAAACCATTGTCCAGCCCGCCCGTGTCGGCCGTGAGGGTCTTGGAGCCGGCGTCGAGAATACCGCGCTCTGCTGCGGCGCGGCTGACGACCGTGGTGTAGACGCTGAGGGCGCAGTCGTCGGCCGTTGCAGCCCCGCACGCCAGCATCATGCGGTCGTTGAAGATATAGGTGCCGGCACGGTGCTCGGTGGCGCCGGCAAGCTGCCCCATGTTGACAAGATTGGGTGTGCCGCCGGTCGAGACGATGCGAGGGCTCTAGCCCGGCCTCGCGCACGCCGCCGAGCGCCTCGCTGTAGAAGCGTTGCGTCTGCGGCCAGGACTGCTCGGTGGGATAGAACAGGAAGCCCGCAAACTGCAGATCGGCGTGCTGTTTGATGAGGCGCGCCAGTTCAATGGCCTCTTGCGGCCGCTCCACCCCCGCGCGCTTGCGTCCGGTGTCACATTCGATCACGACGCCGAGCGGCCGGCCGGCGATCTTGCCGGCCTGGGCAAGGGCGGCCACGACGGTGGGGTTGTCGGCGGCGGCGGTGACGGTCACCCGCTTCGCCAGGGCGCCGAGCCGGCCGATCTTTGCCTCACCCAACAGATTGTAACTGAGGAGGATATCATCGATGCCGCCGTCGGCCATCACTTCGGCCTCGCCGAGCTTCTGACACGTGATGCCTGCGGCCCCGGCGGCGATCTGCATTTGGGCGAGCACCGGGCTTTTGTGCGTCTTGATGTGCGGGCGGTTCGCCACGCCCGCCAGATCGCACAGCTTTTGGACGCGGCCGATGTTGCGCTCCACCCGATCGAGATCGATCACGACGGCCGGGGTGCCAACATCGTTGGCGATCTGTGACTTTAGTTGCTCAAGGCTCATGGCCTACCCCTCGTTTCGGTGGCGCCGCCGACAATACCTTTTTCACCGCTGAGGCGCGCGAGGACGCGGGGTTCCAGCGCGCGCCGTCGAGCGGTGAAGGCGGTGACGACCAGCGTCGCCGCCGGCCTTCGCGGCTCAGCGTGTCGCTGTGCGCTCGAACTGGCGCAGCATGGCGTTGCTGCGCGCGACGGCTTCGTCGAGGGCAGCCTTGGCCGACTTCTTGCCCGCCAGTGCCGCCTCGATCTCCTCGGCCCAGACGTCGCGCAACTGCACCATATTGCCGAGCCGCAGGCCGCGTGAGTTCTCCGTCGGCTCTTTGTTGGTGAGCTCAAGCAGCGGCGTTTCAAGGTAGGGGTACTCCTTGTAGAAGCCTGATGCTTTGGCCTTTTCATAGGCCGCCTTGGTGATCGGCAGATAGCCCGACTTGGTATGCAGCTCGACCTGTCGATCGGTGTCGGAAAGGAAGCTGAAGAACTTGGCGACCCCTTTGTACTCGGCGGCGCTCTTGCCGCCCATCACCCACAGCGAAGCCCCGCCGATGATGGAGTTCTGCGGTGCTCCGGTAACCTCGGGATAGTAGGGCATCGCCGCGTTGGCGAAGTCGAACTTGGCGTTGGCGCGCACATTGCCGAAAAATGCCGACGAGGTCAGGAAGATCGGGCACTCACCCGACGTGAAGCGGCCTTCGCCGGTATTGGTGCGCCCCGAATAGTCGTAGGTCTTGTCTTTCTGCAGCTCGACCAAGTTCTCCAGATGCTTGATGTGCAGCGGAGAATTGAACTTCATTTCCGTGTCCCAGCCGTCCATGCCGTTGGCTTTGCTGGCGAGGGGAATATTGTGCCAAGCGGAGAGCTGTTCGAGGTTGACCCAGGTCACCCAGGCATTGCCAAAGCCGCAGTTGGCATAGCCGGCCGCCTTGAGTTTTTTGGCTGCGTCGAACACCTCGGGCCAGGTCTTGGGTGGTTTTTCCGCATCGATGCCGGCTTTTTTGAAGGCATCCTTGTTGTACCACATCACCGTACTTGAGGAGTTGAACGGGAATGACAGCATCTCGCCTTTGCTGGTGGAATAGTATCCGGTAATGGCCGACAAATAGGTCTTGGGATCGAACGCCTCGCCCGCCTCCTTCATCAGCACGTGCACCGGTTTGACCGCGCCCGTCGCCGACATCATGGTGGCGGTGCCCACCTCGAACACCTGGATGATGTGCGGGGCCTGGCCGGCGCGGAACGCGGCGATGCCGGCGTTCATGGTGTCGGGGTAGCCGCCCTTGTAGCTCGGAACGACCTTGTAGTCCTTCTGCGTGCCGTTGAAGTCGTTTGCCAATTTGACGATGAGGTCGTTGTTGGCTCCCGTCATGGCATGCCACCACTGGATTTCGGTCTGAGCCGAGGCGCTACCCGCGGCAACGCAAAGTAGGCTCGCGCTTAGCCAGCTCCAGCCAAATTGCCTTTTCATTCCTGCTCCTCCTGATGCGACGGTCACGCCTTTTCGGTCTTGGCGGGTGTGGTGGCTAACTTTCCTGCATGACAAGGGCGCGACAGCGCGCCGACCGCAAACTAGCGCAACGGCCCCAAGCTTTGGAAGGCCGTCGGGGCGTAACGCGGCCGACCTTTCGCGCTGCCCCGGCGCCACAAAGCTGCTCGCCCGCTGCGGCCGCCCAACCCTGCGAGGTCGCCGGGCCGCGTTGGCAAGGCGGACGCAGGCCAACGCGGCGGCGGCGAACATTGTCGGCGGTCTGGGCGGCCCAGCCCTGGCGCTGTTCCTGCCCACGGCCTTGGCTCCGCGACACCGAACGGGGTTGGGGTGTGGCGCTTGACAGATGAAGACATCTTAGCTATCTCCCCAACGCCCCGTTGGCACTCGATGTGATAAAGTGCTAACAGGGCCCAAAGTGGTCCCAATGCGTGACCCAAAAAGTCGGATAACCCACTGAAACGGAGAGAGTTTTTCGATGAAGTTTCGTCCTTTGCACGACCGTGTCGTCGTGCGCCGTGTCGATAGCGAAACCAAAACGGCCGGCGGGATCATCATTCCCGATACCGCCGCCGAGAAGCCTCAGCAGGGCGAGGTGATCGCCGTCGGCCCAGGGGCCCGCGATGAGAGCGGCAAGATCGTCCCGATCGATCTGAAGCCGAAGGATAAGGTGCTGTTCGGCAAGTGGTCGGGCACCGAGGTCAAGATCGACGGCCAGGAGCTACTGATCATGAAAGAGAGCGACATCATGGGGGTGCTCGAGAAGTAGTCCGCAAGAAGGGGAGATGGCGTGGGGCGCCGCGGGCCCCAAGCGCGCCGCCGACTTCAGTCCCGCGATCTGAAAGACCGTCAAAGATTTACGTTCCAGGAGTTAGCTCACTATGGCTGCGAAAGACGTCAAATTTTCTGCCGACGCACGCGAGCGCATGATGCGCGGCGTCGATATCCTCGCCAACGCCGTCAAAGTCACCTTGGGCCCCAAGGGTCGCAACGTCGTGCTCGAGAAGTCGTTCGGCGCGCCGCGCACCACCAAGGACGGCGTCACGGTTGCCAAGGAAATCGAGCTCGAGGACAAGTTCGAGAACATGGGCGCGCAGATGGTGCGCGAAGCTGCCCAGAAGACCAATGACGTCGCCGGCGATGGTACCACGACTGCCTGCGTATTGGCGCAAGCCATCGTGCGCGAGGGCATGAAGGCGGTGGCCGCCGGGATGAACCCGATGGATCTGCGCCGCGGCATCGACAAGGCGGTTGCGCAAGTCGTCGAGGACATCGAGAAGCGCGCCAAGAAGGTCAAGAATAGCCAGGAAGTCGCCCAGGTTGGCACCATTTCGGCCAACGGCGAGAAGGCGATCGGAGATATGATCGCCGAGGCCATGCAAAAGGTCGGCAACGAAGGCGTCATTACGGTCGAGGAAGCCAAGAGCCTCGAAAGCGAACTCGACGTGGTCGAGGGTATGCAGTTCGATCGCGGCTACCTGTCGCCCTATTTCATCACCAATGCCGACAAGATGATCGCCGAACTCGAGGAGCCCTACCTGCTCATCCACGAGAAAAAGCTCGCGACCCTGCAGCCGCTGCTGCCGGTGCTCGAGGCGGTGGTGCAAACCGGCAAGCCGCTCCTCATCATCGCCGAGGAAGTCGAGGGTGAGGCCTTGGCGACGCTGGTCGTCAACAAGCTGCGCGGCGGGCTCAAGGTGGCCGCTGTGAAGGCCCCCGGTTTCGGCGATCGGCGCAAGGCCATGCTCGAGGACATCGCCATTTTGACCAACGGTCAGGTGATCAGCGAAGACCTCGGCATCAAGCTCGAGAATGTCAGCCTCGACATGCTCGGCAAGGCCAAGCGCGTACGCGTCGAGAAGGAGAATACCACGGTCATCGACGGCTCCGGCAAGAAGAAGGAAATCGAGGGCCGCGTTGCCCAGATCAAGGCGCAGATCGAAGAGACCACGTCCGATTATGATCGCGAGAAACTCCAGGAGCGCCTGGCCAAGCTGGCCGGCGGTGTGGCGGTGATCAAGGTCGGCGGTGCCACCGAAGTCGAGGTGAAGGAGCGCAAAGACCGCGTCGACGACGCACTCAATGCGACCCGCGCTGCGGTCGAGGAGGGTGTTGTGGTCGGCGGTGGCGTGGCGCTGCTGAAGGCGGCGCAGGCCATTACCGCCAAGGGCGACAACGAGGACCAGGACGCCGGCATCAACATCGTCAAGCGTGCGCTGCAGGCCCCGATCCGTCAGATCGCCGAGAATGCCGGCGTCGAAGGATCGATCGTGGTCGGCAAGGTTCTGGACGGTCGTGGTGCCGCCTTCGGCTACGACGCCCAGAACGCCGAGTACGGCGACATGTTCGAGAAGGGCATCATCGATCCGGCCAAGGTTGTTCGTACGGCTCTGCAGGACGCAGCCTCGATTGCCGGCCTACTCGTCACCACCGAGGCCGGCGTTGCCGAGGCACCGAAGAAGAAGGACGCGCACGCCGGGCACGCGCACGGCGGCATGGACATGTAACACTGCTGCCTACAGCGTCTACAAGATGGGCCGTCCGCGCTCTGGCGCGGGCGGCCTTTTCTTTCGCCGCACGTCCCACTGGGGCAGCTTGGCCCGGGGCGAAGCCTTTGGGCGGGTCGGCGCGCTTGCCGCAGCACCCAGCGTTCCGCCGCGCCGCCCTTGCCCCGGCCCAGATCAGTCACTATTCAAGGCGCAGGTTCACACCAGCTGGTGGAAGGTTGGCATGCCGAGCCGGCGCCGGATGATGCAGTTGCTGGGGGCCGCGTCGGCGGCAGCCGCGGGCGGTTGGGCACTACTGGCGCCGAACCGCAGCAATGCCTATTACCGCGGCCCGGTGTCGGACCATTTCGACGGCACGGTGTTCTTCAATCCGGGCGGTGTCAAACCAAAGAACCAATTGGCCGTCCTCAAATGGCAGCTCACCGATCGAGGAGTTGCCTGGCCGGACGCCTTCCCAAGCCCTTTCCCGCCCGATCGGCCACCGCCGCGCTTTGATGGGGCAGGCACGCGCATTACCCACGTCGGTCATGCTTCGTTCCTGATCCAGACGCGCGGCCGCAACATCCTTCTCGATCCCGTTTGGGCGGAACGTGCCAGCCCGCTGTCGTTCTTGGGGCCGAGACGGGTGAACGCGCCCGGCATCGCCTTCGACGCGCTACCGCACGTCGACATCGTCCTTATTACGCACAATCACTACGATCACATGGATGTGGCGACGCTCGGCGCCCTTTGGCAGCGCTTTCGCCCTCGCCTGGTCACCCCGCTCGGCAATGACACCATCCTGCGAAACAGCATCCCTGGGCTCGCGGCCCAAGCCTTGGACTGGGACGCGCGCGTCGATCTCGATGGCGGCATTGGGGTGCACGTCGAGCCGACCTTGCATTGGTCGGCGCGCGGCACCAGCGATCGCCGGCACGCTCTGTGGGCGAGCTTCGTCCTGGAGGCCGGGGCGCAAAGGATCTATTGCGTGGGCGACAGCGGCTATGGTGATGGAACCACCTTCCGCCGCGTGCGCGAGCGCCATCCTCGCCTGACGCTGGCGTTGCTGCCCATCGGCGCCTACGAGCCACGCTGGATCATGCGCAACAATCATATGAATCCCGAGGAAGCGCTCGAGGCATTGGAGCTGTGTGGGGCCGAACGCGCGCTGGGCCATCATTGGGGAACCTTTCGGCTCACCAACGAGGCCGTCGACGCGCCGCCGCAACGCCTGTCCACGGCGTTGGCCCGCGGCGGGGTCGCGGCGGGCCGCTTCCTCGCCGTGCGGCCCGGGCAGGTCGTGCTCGTGACGTGACGTCGGCCGCGAGCCTCGGGCGCCGTCACCGCCGCAGCTGCGCTTGCGTCTTGCGCGTCCCGGCTGGCCCCCGCGGGCTCAGACGACGCTCACCTCCAAATCGCCGATGCTATCGATGTGGCCCGTGAGGCGATCACCCCGCTTGGTGGCACCGACGCCGGCGGGGGTTCCGGTGAAGATCAGGTCCCCGCCTTTCAGCGCGAAAAGTCCCGACAGAAAGGCGATCTGGTGTGGAATGTCCCAGATCATCTGGTTGAGGTTGCCGCTTTGTTTTCGCTCACCGTTGACGTCGAGCCAGATCGCTCCCTGGCTCGGGTTCTCAACGTGCTGCGCCAGCACTAGCGACGAGCAGGGAGCGGAATGCTCGAAGGCCTTACCCACCTCCCACGGACGCTGCAGGCGCTTGGCCTCGGCTTGCAGATCGCGCCGCGTCATGTCGATGCCGACGGCATAGGCGAACACGTGCTTCATGGCATCAGCCGGTTCGATGTCGACCCCGCCGGACTTGAGCGCCACTACCAACTCGATTTCGAAGTGTACGTCGGTGCTGGCCGCCGGATAGGGAAACCTGCCGTCGGTCGCGACGTTGTCGGCGTTCTTCTGAAAAAAGAAGGGCGGTTCCTTGTTGGGATCATGCCCCATTTCGACGGCATGGTCCGCGTAGTTGCGCCCGACACAATAAATTCGGTGGATAGGAAAGAGTTTGTCCGAGCCACGAATGGGCAGCGTCGGTAGGGCAATGGGTGGGAAGGCGTAGGTCATGATAGCGTACCGCTTCCGGAGCTAGCTTCGCGGGCGTTGGTAGGGCATGCCGCGGCCGCGCGCAAGCGGGTGTCGAGCACAACTGGCCCGCGGCGAAAGCCGGTCCTTAGGTGCGGCGCTGGCGCCCGGCTCGGCTGTGCGGTGCGAGATAAGCGAGGACGGAGCATGTTTCCACTATCGCACATGTTGAAGTCATTCGTGCGCAACGGAAGCCTTAAGGTCATCGACGCCGACGGCAAGGTGCACGTCTTCGCTGGTGGGCCGGGCCCGAGCGTAACCATGCGTCTCAGCGATCGAGCGCTTTACCACAAGCTATTTTTCAATCCCGAACTGCACGCCGGGGAGGCCTATATGGATGGCCGCTTGAGCTTCGAAGCCTCAACGCTGCGTGATTTTCTCACCCTCTTCTCCGTCAATCGGCTGGCGCTCGGGGCCTACCCATTGCAAAACGTTCTGCGACGCGTCTCGCGCGGGCTCAAGCGCTTCCAGCAGGCCAATCCGGTCGGCAAGGCAGAAAAGAACGTCGCCCACCACTACGATCTGGGCAACGACTTTTATCGTCTCTTCCTCGACCAGGGCATGCAGTACTCCTGCGCCTACTTCCTCTCCGACAGCGACAGCCTCGAGGAGGCGCAGCAGAACAAATTGCGGCTCTTGGCCGCCAAGCTCAATCTCAGACCAGGACTGAGGGTGCTCGACATCGGTAGCGGTTGGGGCGATTTGGCGCTCTACCTTGCGCGCCTGGAAGATGTCGACGTCACCGGCGTCACGCTGTCGCGCGAGCAGCACGCTCTCGCCAACGAAAAGGCGCGGGCAGCCGGCCTCGGCGCCAGGGTGCGCTTCGAGTTACGCGACTATCGCGAGCTGACGGAGCCATTCGACCGCATCGTTTCGGTCGGCATGTTCGAGCACGTCGGCGTCCGCCACTATCGCGAATTTTTCGCCAAGGTGAGGGCACTCTTGGACCCAGACGGGGTCATGCTGCTGCATTCGATCGGGCACATGAGCCCTCCCGGGACCGCCAGCCCTTGGCTGAGGAAATACATTTTCCCTGGCGCCTATTCGCCGGCCCTTTCCGAGGTGTTCACCGCCGTCGAGCAGGAGAGCCTTTGGGTCACCGACCTGGAGTTCCTTCGGCTCCACTACGCCAAAACGCTCAACCATTGGTGCCGACGCTTCGAGGCCAACCGCGCCAGGATCGCCCAAATGTACGATGAGCGGTTTTGCCGCATGTGGGAGTTTTATTTGATCAGTGCGGAAATGATGTTCCGCACCGGCAGCCAGTTGGTCTTCCACATGCAGCTTGCCCACAGGCGCGATGCGGTACCGATCGTGCGCGACTATGCCATCGATCTGCAGCGCAAATACCGGGAGATGGAAGCTCCCACGGCAAACCGTCCCGTTGCGAAAGCCAAGGGCTGAGCCGGCTCGCCAAGTTGTGATGGGCGGAAAAGCGTCGCCTCGTCGTTCCCTCGCTAGGGGTGCTGCCGGCAACGTTGATCCTGGATTTATCAACTTTACGGTGTCAGCATGCTCACGCTCAAGCCGCCCCTGGACCTGCTCCCTGCCCTCGCCCTATTGCTCTTGTGCCTTGCCGCCGCGAACGCCGAGGCGCGTGGCGGTTCGCACGGTTCCGGCATGCGTTCGCTCGGCCACCCCGCGGGCGCAAGCGCGACGCCAATGCCGGGGCGGTCGGAGGCGGGCGCGCCAGTAACCGGCACCGGTCGCGCCAACGCCCTGGTCAATCCGGCGGCCGCAGCGGCTGTGCCGGCGCCGAGCGTGACGTCGCCGACGCCGGTAGCTTCGGCGGCCCTCCCGAGCACGTCGACAAGCGGTAGCACCAACCCTACGGCCAATACAGCGGCCGCCACCACCGCGGCGGTGCCGGCAGCGAGCGCGCCGACCACAGCTCCGGTGGCCGGGCCGGCGGCGCCGGCAACGCCGGAACCGGCGCTGCCCGTGCTCGCCCCAATGTCTGACCCGTTGCCGACCCAGTTCGCCACGGGGGGCGGGTCTTCGCCAAACCTCGCCCTTTCGCCGGCGACGTCCCCCTCCAGCCCGAGCGAGTCGGCGCCCAGCAGCCCGGGCGGCGGCGGCAAATCGCTCAAGGATTGCATGGACTTTTGGGATGCAGCCACCCACATGACAAAACCGGAGTGGCGCGCCGCCTGCAAACGTTCGATGGCGGAGTTTCCCGACGTCAAGTGGTAGTCGCCGTTGCGGCGCGGATCGGTTGGCTCATTCAACCCGCAGCTTGAGGTCCTTGATCAATTTGCCCCATTTTGGTCCGCTTGGAGGCGATGTAAGCGGTGAAATCGGCTGCACCGGTGCCGACCGTCTCGGCGACCAGGCCGGCCCGACGCTCCTTGAGCACGGCATCTTGGCAAATGAGTTCGTGTCGGCTTCGATCTTGTCGCAGATCGCCTTCGGCGTTCCCGCGCGCACCGCCACAAGGTCAACCCCGCCGGACAGCCCGACTGCGCCGCCTGTGTTGCCGCCGAAGTAGCAAAGGCCGCCAAACCTTGCGAGGAAGTGCGCGGCGTTGCCTCGCTGGCAAAGACCAAGCGTGAAGACCCGGCTCCGTCTGCAACAGAACGGGGGCGGGACCCAAGCACGGCATGAACGGTCGGGAGTGAGAAAACTCCCTGCCGCCTCAGTCCGCGCGCGCAAGCAGAGTGTTGTTGTTGGTGATGCCGCGCACGCGGTAGCCGCGCCCCTGGCACAGCCCAATGCAGTCAACGCTCCAGTTGGGGCGATAGACGTGCTCGATAATAATGGCGTCGGGCCACTGATCCTGAGGAACCGCGGCCAAGTAGGGAGGCAGCACGCGGTCCTCATAGCCTTCGACGTCGATTTTCAGGACGGTGATTTTGCCAATGGCGTGCTCGGCGAGCAGGGCGGCGAGACGCCTGACCTGGACGGGGCGACCGACACCGGTCCTACGGAGGGATCGGGAGCCCTCGTCGCCGCTCGTCGAAAGCAGACCCTCGCCGTCGTGGTCGCCGACCGCGACACAGGCGGTGGCAACCTCCACCTCAGGCGCGGCGTAACGGTCCTTGCGGGCGAGACGCAGGTTGAATGCGAAGCGTGCCAGCAGCGCCGCATCGGGTTCGATTGCCAAGACGCGTGCGCCCTCGCCCGCGTTCAGCGCTGCGTAGAGGCTGTAGAGGCCGGCGTTGGCGCCGACGTCAACGAAAACGGACCGCGCGCGCGCGAGCTGGGTGCGCAGGAAGGCATATTCGTTGCGATCCATGCGGTCGGGTCGCAAGAGCGCCTTGCGCTCGCATACGTTGTGATCGGGAAAGAGACGGATCCTGTACCCCCACAGCCGGGAATCGACCGGACCCGCGTGCAGCAGGAAGAACAGCTGCGCCAACCGTTTGCGCAGCTTGCCACGCCCCAGCAGGGTATGGCGCGAGAGCCCTATGAGTGCACGCACCGGCAGGCCCGGACGAAATGTCCCCCAGGGCAGCGCGTTCATCTCGGAATCGAGCATCGGCCCATCACCGAAATCTTGGGCTAGACAGGGCGCGCGTTAGGCGCCAAGGCGTTCGCGCTTACCGCAGCCGTTGATTGATGGCATCGAGCGCCGTTGCCCCCGGACAAAGCTGCGACATTGCTATTTGGTTGAGGGGCTGATCGGTCGAAACCAGCACGTCGTGCATGTCCTGTTGGCTCTCGTCGATGTAGAGCAGGCCGGTGGCGATACGCCCTTGTTTATCGTTGCGACGAATCACCATGATGGCGCCATCGGCATCGCGAGGATCGTGAGCGGCATCGAGCTTGTGCAGCACCAGGCGCGAGCCGTCATGTAGCGCGATGGCTGCCGAACTGCCCTCGGCGTAGTCCACCGTGATTTCATCCTTGGGCTCGACATAGTCGAGCTGGTTTTCCGAGGCCATGTTGTGTGCGCGCACGTAATCGAAGCTCTTGGTCGAGGTTGGATGATTGTTGAAGGTCACGCACGGACTAACGACATCGAGGAAGGCAAAGCCCTTGTAGCCGATGGCCGCCTTGATCAGCGGGATCAGCTGGTTCTTGTCGCCGGAGAATGAACGTGCAACGAAGCCGGCGCCCAGCTGGATCGCAAGCTGACAAAGATCGATCGCCTCGAAGGGGTTGGCTTCCCCTTTTTTGGACGGCGAGGTCTTGTCATTGGTCGCAGAAAACTGACCCTTGGTGAGCCCGTAGCAGCCATTGTTCATGACGATGTAGGTCATGTTCAGGCGACGCCGGATGGCGTGACAGAATTGGCCGAGGCCGATCGAGGCGGTGTCGCCGTCGCCGGAGACACCGATGTAGACGAGGTCGCGATTGGCGATTGCCGCACCCGTCGTGATCGACGGCATGCGCCCGTGCACGGAGTTGAAACCGTGGCTGCGAGACAAGAAATAGGTCGGCGCCTTGGACGAGCAGCCAATCCCGGACACTTTGGCGATCCGGTGTGCGGGCAGATCCATCTCGAAGCAGGCCTCGATCAAGGCCGCCGTTATCGAGTTCGTGTCCGCAGCCCGCGCAGAGCGTGGACATGGTGCCCTCATAGTCGCGCCGGGTGAGGCCTAGCGCGTTCTTCGGCAGGGCGGGGTGGTGCGCCGAGGGTTTGGCAATGTAGCTCATGCTTGTCCTTACTCCGCTGCCGCTTTGGCAGGCCGCACTTCCTTGAGCACGGCGCCGCGCACGAAAGCGGCCGTCATTGGCATGCCATCATAGTTGAGCGCGCGGATCAGTTTGCCACCGGGCACATCGATTTCCGTCATCAGCAGCGAGCGCATCTGGGCGTCGCGGTTCTGCTCGACGACGAACAACGTGTCATGGTCCTCGCAGAATGCGGCGATCTCCTTGCTGAAGGGAAATGCCTTGATGCGCAGGGCGTTGATTTTGATGCCATCGCGTTCGAGCAGGTCGAGCGCCTCCAGCACGGCGGGCGAATTGGCGCCAAAGTAGAGGATGCCCATCTTGGCGTTCTGGTCGCGAATGTTCACTTCCGGTTTCGGTACCAGCGTTGCCGCAGTATCAAATTTACGGCGGATGCGATCGAGCATACGAGCATGCACGCGCCCATCTTCCGTATAGCGTGCATTCTCGTCGTGTGACGTGCCGCGCGTGAAGAAGGCGCCCTTGCTGGGATGCGTACCGGGCAGCGTGCGGTAGGGGATGGCATCGCCGTCGACATCCAGGTATCGGCCCCAGTCGCGCCCTTTCAGGTCCTTAAAACCCTCAAGTGCGGCTGCGTCCAGCACCTTGCCGCGGTCGTGTACGTGCGCGTCGTTCCAAGCCAGCGGTTCGGTCACCCACTCGTTCATGCCGATATCGAGATCCGACATGACGATGACCGGGGTCTGCAGGCGCTCGGCAAGGTCGAAGGCCTGCGCCCCCATCGAGAAGCATTCGCTGGGATTGGCGGGGAACAGCAATACCTGTTTTGTGTCCCCGTGCGAGGCATAAGCACAGGAAATGATGTCGGACTGCTGCGTGCGCGTGGGCATGCCGGTGGACGGACCCCCACGCTGGATATTGAACAGTACCACCGGCACTTCGGCAAAATAGGCAAGGCCCAAGAATTCGCTCATCAGGGAGATGCCGGGCCCCGATGTCGCGGTGAAGGCACGTGCGCCGTTCCAGCCACCACCGATGGCGATGCCGACGGCGGCCAACTCATCCTCAGCCTGCACGATGCCATAGAGGCGCTTGCCATCCTTGGTCACGCGCAGGCGTCGGGCATACTTTTCGTAGGCTTCGGCCAGCGACGTCGACGGCGTGATCGGGTACCAGGCGCACACCGTGGCACCGCCATAAATGGCGCCGAGCCCGGCCGCGTCGTTGCCCGACACCATGATCTTGCCCTTGGCGCACTGGGCGGCGCGCACGCGAACAGGCAGCGGGCAGTGAAAATTCTGGCCGGCGAAATCGCGGCCGAGATTGACCGCCTCCATGTTGGCCGCCACCAGCTTCTCCTTACCCTTGAGCTGGTCGACGATGGCGGATTTGAGCACGACGACGTCGATATCCAACAGCGCCGTCAGGGCTCCGACGTAAACCATGTTCTTGAAGAGCTGACGTTGGCGCGGGTCGCTCCACTTCTGAGCGCATAGCTGAGCGATGGGGATGCCGACCACGCTGATGTCGTCGCGCGGCCAGACGCGAGGCAGGGTCGAATCATAGAGCAGCCAGCCGCCGGGTACGACCTCCGCCAGGTCCTCCTTGAAGGTCTGCGGGTTCATGGCCACCATCAGGTCGATCCCCTCGCGACGGGCGATGTAGCCCGCATCGGACACGCGCACCTCATACCAGGTCGGTAAGCCTTGGATATTGGAGGGAAAGATGTTCTTGGGGCTCACCGCCAGCCCCATGCGGAACAGGGTCTTGGCGAAGATGGTATTGGCGCTCGCCGATCCCGAACCATTGACGGTGGCGAACTTCACCACAAAGTCGTTGATGCCGCTCATCTTGAGATCGATCGCTCCATCAGCGCAGGTAGGCATTGTGGTGCGTCAGGCAAGCCTGTGCAGCCTGCGCTTCGACATACATGAACTTCTGCATGTCCCAGGCGCCGGTCGGACAACGCTCGGCGCACAGCCCGCAGTGCAGGCAAACGTCCTCGTCTTTTGCCATGATGCGAGCGGTCTTGAGCGGGCTCGAGACATAAAGATCTTGCGTCTTGTTACGCGCCGGCACCCGCAGTTTCCTGCGCAAACTCGTTTCATCGGTGTTGGCGGTGAAATTGATGCAGTCAACCGGACAGATGTCCATGCAAGCGTCGCACTCGATGCACAACGGTACCGAAAATACCGTCTGCACATCGCAGTTGAGACACCGTTCGGCTTCTTTGAACGCGAGCTGGTCATCGAAGCCCAGTTCGACTTCGACTTTCAGGTTGCGCAAGGCCTGCGCCTTGTCGACGTGGGGCATGCCGACGCGCCGTTGCGCGGCATAGTCGTTCTTATAGGACCACTCGTGGATGCCCATCTTTTGGCTGAACAGACTGGTGCCCGGCGCCGGACGCTCGTTCAGCGACTTGCCGTGACAGAATAAATCGATCGAGATGGCCGCCTGATGGCCGTGCGCGACGGCCCAGATGATGTTTTCCGGTCCCCATGCGGCATCGCCGCCGAAGAAGACGCCGGCCCGGGTCGACATCATCGTCGCCTTGTCGACCTTCGGCATGCCCCAGTCATCAAACTCGATACCGATGCTGCGCTCGATCCAGGGGAAGCTGTTCTCTTGGCCGATGGCCATCAACACGTCATCGCAGGCAAATACCACCTCTTCTCCGGAGGGTTCCAGCCGGGGCCGTCCGCGCGTGTCGATCCCGGCTTCACGCATCAGCTGGAAGCGGACACCGGCGAGCTTGCCGTGTTCGATCACGAATTCTTTGGGCGCGTGGTTGTCGAAAATCGGGATGCCCTCATGCTCGGCATCCTCGATCTCCCACGGCGAGGCCTTCATCACCCGCCGCGGCGAGCGCACGGTCACTTTGACGTCCTCGCCGCCGAGACGCAGCGCGGAGCGACAGCAATCCATAGCCGTATTGCCGCCGCCGATCACGACCACGCGCTTGCCAATTCGGCTCACGTGTTCGAAGGCCACCGAGGTGAGCCAATCGATGCCGATGTGGATGTTGGCGGCCATTTGCCTGCGCCCGGGGATCTCGAGGTCCTTGCCCTTAGGCGCGCCGGTGCCGATGAAAACGGCATCGAAACCCTCGCCCAACAAGGCTTCGAGGCTCTTGATCTCCCTGTTGAAGCGCGCCTCCACCCCGAAACCCACGATGCGGTCGATCTCTTCGTCAAGCACCGTTTCGGGTAGGCGGAAGGAGGGGATATTGGTGCGCATCAAGCCGCCGCCGCGCGCGTCCTTTTCGAAGAGGGTGCAGGTGTAGCCGAGTGGCATCAGATCACGCGCCACCGTCAAGGAGGCCGGCCCGGCGCCGATCAGGGCTATGCGTTTGCCATTTTTCTCGTCTGGTACGTCCGGCATGAAGGCATCGATCTCGCCCTTGTAGTCGGCGGCCACACGCTTCAGACGACAAATGGCGACGGGCTTCTCCTCGACGCGACCGCGGCGGCAAGCCGGCTCGCAGGGCCGATCGCAAACGCGACCAAGAATCCCGGGAAAGACGTTGCTCTCCCAGTTCAGCATGTAGGCCGCCGCATAGCGTTTTTGCGCGATCAGGCGAATGTATTCAGGCACCGGCGTGTGCGTTGGGCAGGCCCACTGACAATCAACGACCTTGTGGAAGTAGTTCGGATCGGAGATGTTGGTTGGGGCCACTTGGCCCATGCTTGCTTGAGCGACGTCGCCCGCCTGCATTTGCGTTCCTGCCCCTAATTTCGCCTCGCCCCAACCGCCTCTTCTACAAGATCGGGCCGCGTTGTCCCAACTGCAATGAAGGGACCAAATGCGATTTTTCAACCGACCAACGGAGCGTTCTCGCGCATCTAGCATGCCCGTTGGCCCCGGTCATTGTGCAGTGCAAAAATGCGTGCCGGGGGCGCTGCAAGGGAACCGGTGTCAAACGGCTGCGTTCTCGCTTGAAATCGCGGTGGTCACGCCGAAGCTGTTGGTAATGGCACCGCCCGCGCGGGTCACGGCTTGCTTTGCGGGGGCCACACCGGCATAGGCGTCGGTGTTGCTTTCGAAACTCTCCGGATGCCTATGCAGCGACTTGCCTCTTCCTTTCGCCTGATCGGGCCTGATTACGATGCCGTCGTGGTTGGGTCTGGCTATGGTGGGGGTGTCGCCGCCGCGCGGCTGGCGCGGGCCGGCAAACGCGTTGCCGTTCTGGAGCGCGGACGCGAGATCCCCGTTGGCGAATTTCCACGCCGAATTCTCCGACCTGCGCAACGATTTGCAGCTTTCGGGCCGGCAGACGCAATTGGGCTCGCCGACGGGCCTTTACGACGTGAGGCTTGGCGATGACATTCACGTTCTGGTCGGCTGCGGGCTGGGTGGCGGATCGCTGATCAACGCGGGCGTGGCGCTGCGCCCCGATGCACGCGTGTTTCAGGACCCGGCCTGGCCGAGTGAGCTTGCCCGCGATCCGCTGCTGGAGGAGGGCTACCTCGAGGCGCGGCGTTGGCTAAGGCCGGCGCGCGATCCCGCCGCTCATGAGCGCAGCAAATGGAAGGCGCTTGACGCCGCCAGTGTCGGGCTCGGCGTGGAGCCCGTCGCGGCCCCGGTAACGGTGAACTTCATAGAAAGCGTCAACCTGGCCGGCATCGCGCAACCCGCCTGCACGCTGTGCGGTGACTGTTGCGGGGGCTGCAACGTGGGCGCCAAGAACACGGTTGCGCTCACCTACCTGCCGGATGCGGTGCGGCACGGGGCACAAATCTTCACCCATGCCAAGGTAGGCCACCTGGCGCAGGACCGCCGCAGCGGATGCTGGCGGGTGCACTTCGAGGTCCAGCCAGGTGCCGATGCGGCTGGGGTGGACGCTGCGGGCTCCGTCTCGGCCGCGCTGGTGGTCCTGGCCGCCGGCACGTTGGGATCAACCGGAGATTCTCTTGCGCTCGCGCGAACGCGGGCTCGCCCTTTCCGATCGCCTGGGTCACCGATTTTCCGCCAATGGCGATATCATTGCCTTCGGTTGGGGGGGCAAGCTGCCGGTTGCTGGCATTGGCGTCGGCCATCCCCCCAAGGTCAAGGACACCGTGGTCGGCGCCACCGTTTCCGGCCAGATCGAAATCGTCGATCCCGCCGACGTCGCCAACAGCCTGACCATACAGGAGGGCGCCCTGCCGTCGGCCATGGCGCCGATTCTGCCGGTCCTTTTCCTGCCAAATGGCCGTTTGCTTGGCGCCCTGCAGAGCCTCATCAGCGGCGTCTACAAGGGCCCGTTTGCCGGGCTGCAGACTTTCTTTGCGGTTTCCCATGACAGCGCAGCGGGCCAACTCCGCCTCGAGGCCGACCGTGTCGTGTTGAGCTGGCCGGGCGCCAGCGATGAACCCGTCTACCGTCGCCTCGATGCCGCCCTGGAAGCCCTGGTTCGCCAAGCGGGCGGCCGTTACGTGAAGAACCCGCTGGCCGGCACGGTCATGGGACATCAACCCGCCACGGCGCACCCGCTCGGGGGCTGCAGCATCGGACGCGATCATCGCGATGGGGTCGTCAACCACAAGGGCCAGGTGTTCGCGCCGGGCGCTGGCGTCGGCGATGTCCATGTCGGGCTCTACGTCATGGACGGATCCATCATGCCGCGCTCGCTCGGAGCCAATCCGCTCCTGACAATCACGGCGCTTGCCGAACGCGCAATGTTACACATGGCGCGCGACTATGGCTGGCGCCAAGCGAGCGCTTCGGCGCCCGTGGTCAACCTCGCAGCCGTCCTGGCACCGGGCGCGCGGCCGGCGCCGGGGAGGATCGCGTCGCTCGGCTCAGCCAGCCATCATGTAGAGGTAGAGCACGGCGCCGATCGCGCCCGAGATGACGAAGCCCGCGAGGAAACCGTGGATGTCGGGGCGCCGCTGCTCGGGGGCCAGCGGCGCTGAGGGCAACGGCTCGGCGGCCGCTGCCGCGCCCAGTCCCGGACCAACGCTCAGCGCCACGACCGGCGCCATATCGGCCGGCGGGCGGCTTGCAGCGAGCTGCGCCTGCAACAGGCGCTTCAGGGTCTCGACCGCTTCGGCGGCGGCCGTGGCGTCCGCGGCAAGTTTGGCAGCTGCATCAATACGCTCCACCAGGCGCGGTCCTGTCGTTCCGGCGTCGTTGACCGTGACGCCTGCCAAGGCAGCCTTCAGGGAGCTGATGCTGGTCGTATCGAGGCGGTCGGCGGCGATCTTTTCCGCATCGCTGAGCCGCATGGATCGGGGAGGCAGCTGAGGCGCCGTGTTGTCAATCGCCAACGCAGGTAAACTCGACATCTTACGCCTCTACGCTGCAACGCTGTTTGCCTAGTCCCGTCTGACTGCTTGGTCCCGCCTCCCGCCGGCCGGTCCCCGTCCCTTGCTCGGTCTGCTCGCCCCCGTCCGCACCTGAGGGGACATCGCCCACCGCCTTGCCTACTCCTTGGCCAGGCTGGTGATGCGATCAAGCAATCTGAGCCGGCGACGCTCCACAGGTATGTCGTCCCCTTTGGGCATTTCTGCGGCAGAGGCCGCCGGTGTCTGGCTTGGGCTTTCCCTGTCCCCGCCGTTGCGGGGTGGGGTAGG
Source organism: uncultured Alphaproteobacteria bacterium (assembly GCA_963770295.1). GTDB lineage: Bacteria > Pseudomonadota > Alphaproteobacteria > Rhizobiales > Hyphomicrobiaceae > AWTP1-13. The sequence continues at coordinate 316,166 of CAVYPA010000006.1, read as the reverse complement.
CGTGCTGTCGAGCGTGGTGGGCTCCGGCGCGTCGGCCTCTTGGGCGGTCGTGCGCGGGCCCGGCGTCGTGGGTCGGACCTGCGCCACGCGTTCCGCCAGGGGGCGGCGATCGGAGCGCGCGCTTGAGGCGCGCGGCTGCGTGGCAACGGGCAGGGTGCCGGCCCCAAGCCGGCGCATCTCGTCCATGAAGTGGGCCGCCTGGCGGGCGAGCCGCTCGTTGACGGCGGCAAGCTCGGCCCGCAGCCTACCGATCATGGCCGACTGATGATCGGCCTGGGCTTGTGCCGAACCCAAGCGTGCCTTGAGCGCGGCGCGACTCTCTTTCGAGCCACCCTCCGTCTTGTCCTCCGCCTCGAAGGTCGCCAGCGCCGCCTTCAGGCGAGTGATCTCGCCGGCCTGGTCGTCGGCTTTTGCCTTGAGTGCGCGCAGCTCCTGCTCGAGGGCGGCGCCCTTGTCCGTCTCCGCCGTGCCGGAGCGCGCCGATGCGAGCGCAGCCTCCGCCTGGGCCAACACCTCTTGCGAGCGGCTCGTGGTGACCTCGGCGGCCATTGCGCCGGCGGTCGCGACGCCCTGCGGTCCAGCGGCATTGCGCTGCAGGCGATCGATCACATTGGCCTGGTCGCGGGCCTTTGCGCGCAGCGCCTCAAGCTCGCTCCGGAGCGCAACCTCCGCTTCAGCGCCCGAGTCGCCCGCCTGCTTGCTGCGAGCGCCGCGCGCGGCGACCGCGCTCGTTAGGCGTTCGATCTGGGAGGTTTGCTGGGCGTTGATGGACGCGGCCTCCTCCAGGGCGACCTTGTGGCGCTTGGCATTGTCCAAAAGCTCAGCGATTTCACGCTCGCGACTGATGATGAGGCGCTTGGCTTCGGCCAGACGCGCCTCCACCTTGGGTAGCCGGTCGGCGATCGTTTGCTCCAGCACGTGCCTGGCATTCTGGTGCTCTTCCAACGCGGCTTTGAGCTCGCCGATGTTGGTCTCCAGCGTCGAAATGCTGGCATCGCGTCGATTGAGCTCGACGAGCTGACGCGCGCGGGCGAGCTTGGCCTGGTCGAGGTGGGTTTCGAGCTTGTGCACCTTGATCGCATACTCGGCCCGCAGCCGGTCGCGATCGGCCTGAATTTCCTGTTCGCTCACGGGCAAGGACTGCTTGATGCGCGCCGTCGTCAGACGCACCGCCCGGCCCCAGAAGGCCGACGCCAGAAGCAGTCCAAGCAGGCTGGCCGCCAGGAAGCCCAAAGCCACGAGCATGGCGGATTGGATGGAAATCAAGCCCTTTTCCTTCGGCCGGCCGATGTGCGGCGACAACGACTACACTACGCGCAACCCCCGCACCTGGATCCAACCCTTGTGGCTTGTTGGAGACTGGCGGAAGTCCTGGCCCCGATACTAGGCCGCCAGCGCCCCGCCGTCACGCCCGCCCTGCCGACCGGCGGACGGTCCAGCCCCCTATTTCAGAACGGGTTCCAGGTCGGTCGGGGCGTGTATTTGAGGTAGCCGACGTTGGCGCCCAGCCTCAAGCCGAGGCCAGAGCGAATCGGAGCCACGACGATATCGCCGCTCTTTTGGAAGGTGACGCCGACGCCGCCCACGAAGTAGGCCGAGCCATCCACCCCGCCGAAGCGCTGGTACATGTCCCCGGGATCGCGCAGATTATAGACCAGCATCAAGACCTTGGAGCCTTCCGCGCCCGCGTCGTAACCAATCGAGGGCCCCTGCCAGTAAACGCGGTGCGTGCCGGCGTCGCGCGTATAAAGAACGCCCTCCCCGTAGCGCAGGCCCGCGACGAAGGCGCCGCTGGCCTCCTGGCCGAGAATGTAGCCGTTGGGCCGGCCTTGATTCTTGAAGGCGTACTCGACCACGTTCGCCAATCCCTTGCTGACCGAGCCGAAGAAACTATGCCCTGTCTGCAGGATTTCGCGCGAGGAATAGGTATCCGGCGGGCCGTCGTCGTAGCCGCCGTAGCGCCGGTCGTTGGGTGGCGCAGGCGTACCATCCTCGTATCCGCCCGGCGCGGGCGTGTAGGGCTGCCCATAGCCTGGTGGCGGCGCCCCGGACGGCCCGTAGCCCTGGCCGGGGGGACCGGCATAGTTCGGCTGTCCGTAGGCCGGAGGCTGTCCGTAGGTTTGAGGCTGTCCATAGGCTGGGGGCGGTGGATAAGCGCCGCCGCTTTGGTAGCTGTCCGCGCGCGGGGGCCGATAGGCGTCCCCCTCACCGACCGCCCTTGGCGCGGCGTAGCGTGGTGAATAAGCGTCGTTGGGGCGCGTCGTTTGACCGGGCGCCCCGGCGGGCTCCTCATAACGCGGCTGCGCGCGCGGATCGGTGCTGCGGGCCCAGGGCAAGGCCTCCTGCGCGGGACCGCGCGTCGCCAGGACCAGCATGGGCAATCCCGCCGCTAGGCCGGCAGTGAGCGCCAGCGCGCCAGGTCTCCGCAGCAAAGATCTCATGGGATGCCTATCGCGAAAGTCCGAACTGCCGGGGCCAACGCAAAGCCCGCGCTAGCTTAAGAATTGTCGCAAAGTGTTACGAAAGTATGGCCAACAATCGGTTAACGATGGGTCTTTTGCCGCGCCCCCGGCCAGGTCTGTGGCGCCATTGGCGTTAACCCGCCGGCGCCAGGGGCATGCGCCCCCAGGCCACGAAGTTCGCATTGATGAACCTGGCGCTTGCCTTGCCGTAGAGGAGTGGGGCCCCCTCCAGGGTCGTCACCGCTCCCCCGGCCGCCGTCAGCAGGGCGTGACCGGCCGCCGTATCCCATTCGCTGGTCTCGCCCGTTCGGGGATAAAGATCCGCCTCCCCCTTGGCCAGCCACCCGAATTTCAAGGACGAGGCGAGCGCGGTTTGTCGGCTCACCTGGTAGCGTTTGAGAAAGTCTTCGGTCGCCCGATTGAGGTGGGATTGACTGGTCAGGGCGACGAGGGCCCGGGGATCAGCGAGGCGGCTGCGAATCGGCTTAAGCTCGGCCTCCGCCAACGAGCGCACGCTCGCCTGCGGGTCAAGCCTGGCATTGACCGCCTGGTTTGGCCCCAACGTCAGGTAGAAATCGGCAAGCGCCGGTGCATAAAGCAGGCCAAAGGTTGGTCGCGCCGCTTCGATGAGGGCAACGTTGATCGTAAACTCCGGCCTGCCCTTGATGAACCCCTTGGTACCGTCGAGGGGATCGACGAGAAAGAAGCGATCGGACGTTGCGGGAAGACTGCCGTGCACCACCAATTCTTCGGCGATGACGGGCACGCCAGGGGCCAAGCGCTGCAGGCCCCGCACAATAATCTCCTCCGCGGCACGATCTGCAATTGTCACAGGGCTTCGATCGGCCTTGGTCTCGACCGCGAGCCGGGCCCCGAAGTGGGACATCTCAACACGGGCGGCGCTGAGCACGACGCCGAGCAGGCCTTCCGCGAGCGATTTCGCGTCCTTGGCGTCCATGCGTCGTCTCGATCACAAGGGGGCGCCTTCGATCGCGCCAGCGGGAGCGTCCTCGGCGCGAGCCAGCACACAGGTAGTGACGAAAAAACAATACCCGGGCCGCCTGCGCGTGACTGCCCTGGCAGGTGAGCCGCAAAGCATGTATCACAGCAACGCCTATGCGCAAGCGGTTCCCGAGGCCAGCGTAGCAGTGTGCGTTCTGTCTGCCGCTGGGCCGCCTCATCTACAACGAGACCGAGGTTTCGCAATGGCCCACGGCGCCGAACCGACTGATCTTGAGCTGGCGGCTTTGATCTCCAGCAAAATTTGCCACGATGTGATCGGTCCCGTCGGCGCCATATACAACGGCCTGGAGATCCTGGACGAGGATGACGATGCGGAGGCGAAAACCTACGCCATGGACGTCATCCGCAATGTCACCGAGCAGGCATCGGCCCGCTTGCAGTTCGCCCGCTTCGCCTTCGGCGCGGCCGGTTCGGCCGGGGCGCAGATCGACCTTGCCACCGCCGAGCAGATCTCGCGCGGCCTGTTGGGCAAGGGCAAGCACAAGCTGACCTGGCGCGCCAAGCCCGGACAGATGGCCAAGGATAGGGTGAAGCTGCTGCTCAATCTGATCGCCAGCGCTATTACCGCGCTGCCGCGCGGGGGCGATATCGAAGTCCTCATTCAGGGCACGATGGAGCATCCAAACTTCCAGCTGCGCTGTCGCGGCACGGCTGCCAGGCCGCCGCAATATCTGGTGGACTACGTGGGCGGCGGGCAATCGCCGCCGCTCGATGCCATGTCGATCCAGGCTTACTTCACCTGGCGATTGGCGGCCTCCGCGCGCATGCGTCTCGCGATTAGCCGGGATGGCGGCGATATCCTGTTGGCGGCCAAGCCGAGCGGCTGATGGGCGCCGGCCCCGGCAACGCAAAGTTAATCTCTCCCCTTCAGGTTTGCGGCGAATGGCGGCAATGCCGCAATCAACTTGCGGCAGGCGGTCGACGGCAAGGAACCCGGTTGGCTCTCCATCAAGACCTGTCTCGTGGTCGATGATTCCGACGTCGTCAGAAAAGTCGCCCGGCATATCTTCCAAAGTTTCAAGTTCGACAGCCGCGAGGCCGACACCGGTCAGGCCGCCCTCGATGCCTGCCAGGCCGCCATGCCCGACGCGATTTTGCTCGATTGGCAGATGCCGGCGATGGGCAGCGTGGAATTCCTGTCGACCTTGCGCGGCATGCCCAACGGCGGCAGGCCGCTCGTCATTTATGGCGCCACCGAGAACAACGCCAGGGACATCGCCCTGGCGCTGAGCAGCGGGGCGGATGACGATGTCCTGAAGCCCTTCGAGCGCGAGGCGATCCGAGCCAAGCTGGCCGTCGCCGGCTTGGTTTAGGCCCGCCACCGTCGCGCCTTGCCGCGAAAACGCGGCGCGCGATCAACGACCAAGGCCGGCGTGATCGCCTACACACAACAAATCGCGCGCCAGAACGCCGAGTTCGGTGTGCGTGCGTGGGGCAAGCCGCGCGCGGAGATCGTTGCCGCCGGCGACGCCAAGATGCCGTTGCGACGTCGAATGGGAACGGCGTGGGACGTGGCCTACGCGGCCCTCTTTCTCGCATCGGATGCGGCGAATTTCATTACCCGGGGTGGCGCTGCCGGTCGATGCTGGCGCCTTGCTGCGGGAGGGCGACTGAAGCAGAGCCACAAGACGAAGGCCGCCTAGCCGCATGCGCCCTGGGGCTGCCGCTGACCGCATCCGCGCAGGCAGGGGGGAATGCCCGATGTCGGGCACCCGTTTGAGCTGTTGCAAGCCTGGACCCCGGCCCAGCGGAGGGGGAGGCCGAATTCTCGTCGCCAATTCCGCCAGGCTGCACGGCTAGGCACTGTGATGTGCGCGCCGCCGCCGGCTGCGGGCTGCCGCGATGGGCCTAGCGCGGGCCAGGCGTCTCGATTAGCATTCCGCGCGTAAAACAACGCCGTGCCGAGCAGGCTGCCGATTTGCCTCGCTCAGGCCCCGACGCAATCGTGTTTGGGAGGTACCCTAATGGCCAAGCGCCAAATTTCGCGTCGTCGCTTCGTGGGCACGGCGGCGGCGGCGACGTCACTGGTGGCCGCACCGTTCGTGCGCACGGCCGGTGCCGCCGGCAGCCTCAGTCTCGCCCTGTGGGATCACTGGGTGCCGGGTGGCAACACGGCGATGACGGAAATTTGCCAGGCCTGGGCCGACAAGGAGAAGGTCAACCTGCAGATCGACTACCTTTCGACCCAGGGCAACAAGCTCTACCTGACGATTGCGGCGGAGGCGCTGGCAAAGTCTGGCCATGACATCATGGACTTCTCCGCCTGGGAGCCGCCCCACTACGAGACGTCGCTTGAGCCCGTCGACGACGTCATGCAGGAAGTGCTCACCCGCAACGGGCCCGTCAGTGCGGCCATCGAATACCTTGCCAAACCCAAGGGAAAGTGGGTGGTGGTACCGGGCATTCGCGGTACCTTGTGCTTGACGGCGTGCAGTCGCATTGACCTGATGAAGGAGCACGCGGGCATCGACCTGTTGTCGATGTTTCCGGCCGGCGGCGAACCCAGCAAGGCGATCGAGGATTGGAGCTGGGATAACTTCTTGATCGCTGCCGGGAAGTGTCACAAGGCGGGCTATCCGTTCGGGTTGCCGCTCGGTGTGACGACGGACAGCGTCGACTGGCTCGGCGCCTTCTTCCGCGCCTTTGGTGCCGAACTCGTCAACGAAAAGGGCGAGATCACGGCGAAGTCCGACGCGATGCGCCAAGCGCTCGAATACCTTCATCGCCTGTCGGCGTTCTTACCGCCCGATGTCAGCGCCTGGGACAATGCCTCCAATAACAAATGGCTGGTCGCGGGCAAGGGCGCCTTGATCTTCAACCCGCCCAGCGCCTGGGCGGTGGCCAAGCGAGATGCCCCTCAGGTGGCCGAAAAACTCTGGACGCACGCCATGCCAAAGGGACCTAAAGGCAGGTTTGTTTCGGTCTTGCCGCGCTTCCAGGGCATCTGGAACTTTTCCAAGAACAAATCGGCGGCAAAGGCGCTGCTGCAGCACGTCTCGACCCGCGAAGCGGCGGCCAAACTGGTCGACGGCGGCCAGGGCTACGATCTGCCGCCATTTGTGAAATTCAACGATTTGAAGACCTGGGACGAACAGGTGCCACCCAAAGGTACCCTGTCGCATTACCCCAACAAGGGCGATCAAGTATCGATTGTCCCGTTCGCGCCGGCACCGCCCGGAGTTGCCCAGCAAATCTACACGCAGGCGCTGGCCTCGAAGATGGTGGTGCGCATGATGAAGGGCGAACCGATGGCGAAAACGCTGGATTGGGCCGTCGCCGAACTGGAGGGCTTCAGCCGGAACTGACGGGCCCGGCGCGCGCCTAATTGCCGCTGGTTGCGAAGGCGGACCAGCCCCCGATCAGCTGGGTGAGCCGGCTCTTGCGCTCGGTATCGACCCGCACGCTAGCGGTCATGCCGGCGCGCAACGGCGGTTCGCCGGGTTGCGGCAGCAATCGCAGCCGCACCGGCAGTCGCTGCACCACCTTTACCCAATTACCCGAGGCGTTCTGCGGGGGCAGCACCGCGAATTCGGCGCCGGTCGCCGGGCTGATGCTTTCGATCTCGGCCTGCCAGACCACGTCGGGATAGATGTCGAGCACGACTTGCGCGATCTGTCCCTTACGCACGTAGGTCAACTCGGTTTCTTTGAAGTTGGCTTCCACCCAGGGCCGCGTATCGGCGACCAGGGCGAAGAGAGGCGTCGCCGCCTTGATCTGCTCGCCGCGCTGCAGCCGCACGTTGACCGCGGCGCCGCCCAAAGGCGCCCGGATGATGGTGTGGGCCAAATCCAACGCCGCCCGTTCCCGCTCGGCCCGCTTTTGCCGCACCATCGGGTGGTCGTCCTCGGCACGCGCTGGGTCGCCTCCCAGTTGCGCGGCCACGCGGTCAAGCCTACGGCGCATGACGGCCACGCGATCCTCGGCCGCCGTGGCGTTGCTCTCGACCTCCTCGAACTTGCTCGAGGCGACGATCCCTCTCTCGCTCAAGGTCTTTTGCCGAGCGAGTTGGGCGTTCCAGTAGGCGACCTTGCTTTCCGCCTCGCGCAGCTCGCTTTGCGCTTCGTGCCAGGACGCCATGAGCGTGCGCACCTGCTCCCGCATGCTATCGAGCTCGGCGTCGGCCTTGCTCAAGGCGACCCGGAAGGGCTCGTCGTCGAGCGTCAGCAGCAAATCGCCGACCTTGACTTCGGCGTGGTCCTCCACATGCACCTCGAGGACACGACCGCTGACCTCGGCGGATATCTGCGCGATATCGGCCTTGACGTAGGCGTTCTCGGTGCTGACGTAGCGCCCGCCCCAGAGCCAAAACAGCAGGGCTGCCAGGACCACCAGCGAAGGCACCACGCCGAGTAACACGGGCCGCACATATCGGCGATGCAAAAGCCGGCTCACAGCGCCCGCAGCTCCTCTGTTTCGGCATTGCCCGCCGCGTCCTCGCCACGGGCCGGATCGCGTTCGGCCAGTGCCTGCAGGGTCACCTTGACGCGCGCCATCAGTCCCGACAGGTGTCGGCGTTCTTCCGGCGACAGGTTACCCAAGGCATCCTCGACGGTGGCCTCCGCGATCGGCCAAATCGCTGCGTGCAGACGATTGGCCTTGCTCGTCAGGTAGAGTCGATTGATGCGCTTATCCTTGGCATCGCTGCGACGCTGTAGCCAGCTCTTGGCTTCCATGCGCTCGATCAGCCGCCCCGCAGGCGCCTTCTCGATCTCGAGCAGATCGGCGATTTCGCTTTGGCTCAGCCCCGGGCGTCGATGCAGGCGAGCAAGGATCAGCCACTGCGCCCGCGTCAATCCAAAGTCGCGCACGCGCCGCTCAAAGACGGTGCGCAACAGGCGCCCCACATCAGTGATCGTGTAGCCGATAAAGTGCTGATCGTCCGACGTCATGCGAGCCTGGCGCAAGTTAGTAACCTAGGTTACTATATCAGCCGGTGCATTTGTCAAGACGACGATTGGGTCGCGGATGAACGAGGATGCCGTCAATCGGCTGACGCTGGCGCAGCGGATTTTGATCCTCGTCACGGTAATGTTGAGCAATACGATCTACTCGGGATCGGTGCTCATTTCTTCCGCTTTGCTGCCGCAGTTGCAAGGGGCGCTGTCGGCAACCCAAGACGAGATCTCTTGGGTCATGACCTTCAATATTGTTGCCACCGCGGTGGCGACCCCGGCCACGGGTTGGCTTGCCGACCGGTTCGGTCAACGCCGCGTCATGATCTGCAGCGCGCTTCTCTTCACGGTCGCCACTTTCATGTGCGGCGCCTCCAACTCGCTCGAGGAGCTAATCTTTTGGCGCATCGCCCAAGGCGCGGCTGGCGCGCCGCTCGTTCCCCTCGGGCAAACCGTGCTGTTCGACAGCTTCCCACGCCGTCAGCACAGCACGGTGATCTCGGTCTATGGTATGGCCAACATGGTCGGGCCCTCGCTCGGACCCATGTTCGCCGGCCAGATCGCCGAGACGCTCGGGTGGCGCTGGGGGTTCTGGATGATTTTACCCGTCGCCGTTGCCGCCATTGTCGGCTGCTGGTCGGCACTCCCGCGGGAAGAACGCAAAGCGCAAGCGCATCTGGATTGGCTCGGCTTCATCAGCCTTTCCTCCGGAATTGCCGCCGCCCAGCTCGTGTTCTCGCGCGGGCAGCGGCTCGACTGGTTCGATAGCATCGAGATCGTGCTCGCCAGCATCGGCGCTGTCCTCATGCTTTACTTCTTCTGTGTGCACAGCCTGACCAGCGATCGACCGTTCGTACGCCTGCGGTTGCTCGCCGACCGCAACTATGCGCTGGGCTTGGGACTGGTCACCCTGTTTGGCATGCTTAACTTCGCCATCATCGTTTTGCTGCCGCCGCTGCTACAACAGCATGCCGGCTATCCCGAATCTGCGATCGGTGAAATCATCGGTTGGCGCGGCCTCGGTTCGGCCATCGGATTTTTGCTGGCCATGCCGATGGGCCGTCTCGATCCCCGCCTCAGTCTGTCGATCGGTGCATTGTTGCAGATGTCGACGGGCCTGTGGCTGATGAGCTTCGACCTCAACGTCGGCATGACCGCGCTCTTGCTATGTAACATGCTGCAGGGCATGTCGATCGGGGTGTCCTGGGTGCCGTTGACCGTCATCACCTTTTGGACGCTGTCGCCGAAATATCGGGCCGAGGCGATGTCGATGTTCCATCTGCTGCGCAATTTTGGCTCGAGCCTGTTCATTTCCGTCGCGGTGGCAGAGATCATCCGCTCGCAGTCGGCGAACTATGCGCGCATGGTAGAAGCCATCTCACCTTATAATCGCGTCCTGGAGCTGCCGTGGGTGATGGGTGCCTGGAGCGTCGACAGCACGGCAGGTCTTGCCAAGCTCTCGACCGAGATTGCGCGCCAGTCGATCTTGATCGGCTACACCAATGCCTGGCTGCTCTATACGCTGGCGGCCGCGGCTTGGTTGCCGCTATGCATGCTGGCGCGGCTGCCGAAAGCATCCCCGGCCGCCGCTTGAGGAGCTGCCAGATGCAGCGAGCGCTGAGCCATGCCCTGGCGCGCCGAGCGGGCAAGGCTCGCTGCGCAGCGCTGCCGATTTAGCTGCAATTCGCGAAGGCGCAGCGACAGCCTACCGTCATCGTCAGTTGCGATTGTGCGCGAGGCCGTGGCAAGAAATGCCGGGGCCGCTGTCAAAGTCGGCAACCCCACGCTAGAAATGCCCTCGCGTCGGGCCACTTGCAGATGAGGGAGCGATGACGGTGCCTACGCTGAGAAGCTTGTGTCAGGACAAGGCCTACAAGTTTGGCCATTTCGTCGTCGAATTTGCCACGCCCGGCATCGGGCACATTCTCAAGGGCGCGGGCTGCGACTTTGTGTTGTTCGATACCGAGCACTCGGGCTTCTCGACCGACGTCGTGAAGGCCTGCGTGCGTTACTTCGAGGCGGCTGAGCTGCCGGCAATTTTCCGTGTGCCCTCGAAATCCTACCACCACCTGGCGCGCTATGCCGATATGGGTGCACAGGGCATCATGGTGCCGCTTGTCAACGATGCCCGCGAGGCGCAGGAACTCGTGGCGTTCGTGAAATATTATCCCGACGGCAAACGCGGGGTTGGCGTCGGCTTGGCGCACGACAACTATACCGGGGGTGCGGTGCCAGAAAAGCTGCGCCACCTGAACGAGCGCAACTGCCTGTTCGTGCAGATCGAGACTGCGGCCGGCGCCGAAAATGTCGATGCAATCGCCGCCGTAGCGGGCGTCGACTGCCTATGGATTGGCCATTTCGATCTGTCCTGCTCGCTTGGCATTCCGGGCGAGTTCACGCACCCGAAATTCGCGGCCGCTGTTGAGCGTGTGACGGCAGCTGCGAACCGGCACGGCAAGGCGCTGGGTCGGCTGGTGACTGACCTTGATTCGGGGCTCGACTGCGCCGCGCGAGGTTTCGATTTTTTGGCCTGGCAGGGCGACGTCTGGGCCCTGCAGGCAGCCGTGCGCAGGGGCATCGAGGACCTCAAGGCCGGCATTGCCGAGCGAGGCCTGACGGCGCCGGCAAGGCCAAGGGGCCCACAAGGCGCGCCATAGCTGAAAAAGCGCCCGGCAAACTTGGGCGCCGGTTCACGCCGCGACCGCGCTGCGATAGAGCTCGCGCAACCTGCGATAGCCGATGCGGACGATGCCGGCCTCGTCGAGCCAGCGCCGCGGCTCGCCGCTCCCAAACAGACGATACTCGTCGGTGCGCCAATGCGCGCGCGCCGGCACGATGCTCTCGATGTCACCTGGAGCGTTGCAGTGCAGGGCGAGGAAGGTGAAGCCGGCCGGTACCGTCGTCAGCAGTTGGCGATAGGCCTGCGGTACCTCGCTGCTCGGCACGCCCGGTGTCATGCGGAATTGATCCACGATCGGTGCACCCGCCGCTTCGAGCGCCGCGATTGCCGTCGCATAGGGCGCCGGGTCGACGGCGCCAAGGCGCAGCACGTCGAGGTAGCTCGCCAGATTGCGGGGCAGCAATACCGGCACGCGATACGCCCGACCGAGCCGGAGCAGGATGGCGAGCAGCTCGGGCACCAGTGCGGCGCCCATATGCGTGTCGAGATGCGTCATATCGATGCCGGTCGCCAGCGCGCGTTCGATCTGAGCGCGCATTTCCGCTTCGACCGCTTCGGGTTCGAGGCGTGCGCGCAGCTTCAGGCAATTGCGCGGCAGATAGCCGTCGTCGTCGAGCAGGCCCGACGCCGGGCTCGTCGTCGAAATCGCGCGCCATCGGTAGCCGTCCCATTCCGAGGTGAGCGTGAGATGCACGCCGAGATCAAGCGTACGGTCCCTACGGGCCGCCTCGGCAATTTCGGGAAACCAGGGGCAGGGAACCATAACGGAGCCGCTGTCAACGGCGCCGGTGCGGTACAAGTCCAAGTAGGCCTGGTTGGCACCATGGCACATGCCGACGTCGTCCACGTGTAAGGTGACGATGCGCGTTCCCGCCGCGAGCCCTAGCGCCGCGCAGATGTCGGTCATGGCAACAATCCCGAAAAAAGAGCCTTGCCTCCGCCACGGAGGCCTTTGAAGCTGCCGCAACGCGGCCCGGTCGACCTGACAAGACCTCCTCGAGATAGGAAGGCGAGCAGGTCCGGCCAAGTGGCAGGCCCGGTTGGCGGTTTGGTGGACTAGGCTCCCCGGTCGCAGGAAACTTGGCGATGTGGGGCAAGATCCGAGGTTGCCCGAGGTCGCAGCCTCCCGGACCGCTCGCCCGCCCCGCGTCGGCGGCTTTTTCTCGGTAGGCCCTCGCCAATGCCTTGGACCCTTGCTGTGCGCCGCGGGCGGGCTAAGCTCGGCGCCATTACGACCGCGCGCGAAGGGAACAAGGCATGGGCCAGTACAGCAAGAGTGAGATCGATGGGCATCTCTATCTCGTCACCATCAATCGGCCCGAGGTCTATAACGCGTTGCATCCGATGGCGAACGCGGAACTGTCGGCCGCCTTCGATGAGTTTGCCGCCAACCCTGAGCTGTGGGTCGCGATCATTACGGGTGCGGGCGACAAGGCGTTCTCGGCCGGCAACGATCTCAAGTATCACGCCGAACTCCGGGCCAAGACCGGCGCTCGGCCGCAGTCTCCGGCCAAAGGCTTCGGCGGCCTCACCAATCGGCACGATCTCGACAAACCGGTGATTGCTGCGGTCAACGGCGTTGCCATGGGAGGCGGTTTCGAGATCGCCCTTGCGTGCGACATCATGGTTGCCTCGGACCGCGCCAAGTTCGCACTGCCCGAGCCGCGCGTTGGGCTCGCCGCCGGCGCCGGCGGCATGCAGCGCCTGTCGCGGCAAATTCCGCTCAAGAAGGCCATGGGAATGATGCTCACCGGGCGCCACGTCTCCGCGCAGGAGGGCTACGAGCTGGGCTTCGTCACTGCCGTCGTGCCTCATGCGGAGCTCATGCAGGAGGCGCGTCGCTGGGCTGGCCAGATCCTCGAATGTTCCCCCATGAGCATCCGTGCCACCAAACAAGTGGTGCAGCGCTCGCTCGACGTCGGCGCGATCGAACTTGCCATGCGTAACGTGCACTATCCAGCCTACGTGGCGATGGCCAACAGCGAGGATACGATCGAGGGTCCGAAGGCTTTCGCGGAGAAGCGCAAGCCCGACTGGAAAGGCCGCTAGGCGAGCGCGGCTGCTCGCGCCCGGGTGCATACCTTATAGGCTTGTCGGCGCCCAATGGCTGTGCAAAGCAGGGGCGCGTCGCCGGCAAGCGGTGACCTCGCGGGCGACCCTGTTGCAAAACCTCATGGCATTCCTGCGCTCAGCAACGGCAGCCTACGTCTTGCTGCCCGTCGCGGCCGCCTGCTGGGCCGGCAACCACATTGTCGCGCGGGCCATCGGCGGCTATGTGCCTGCGGCGAGCCTCTCGCTCGTGCGCTGGCTCCTCGTTGCGCTCGTGATCGTCGTGTGCGCGGGGCGCCATGTGATCCGGGACTGGCCGGTGCTCAGGCAAAGGTTGCCGGTGATGCTGTTCCTGGCGCTCATGGGCGGCAGCATTTTTGGCACGATGCAGTACGTCACGCTGCAGTATACAACGGCCCTCAACATGGGTGTCGTGGGATCGATTTCCCCGGTCTTCATCGTCGCCGCCAGTTGGCTATTGTTCGGCGATCGGTTGGGCGCCCTCCAGCTGTTTGGCGTGTTCGTGTCGTTGACAGGTGTGCTGGCAATCATGTCGCAGCTCTCGCTGCGGCGTCTCATCGATTTGAGCTTCAATTTTGGCGATCTGCTGATCATCGTTAATATGGTGTTCTGGGCCATCTATTGTGCCTGTCTCAGGTTGCGCCCCAACGTGCACGCGATGAGCTTCCTGTTCGTCTTCGCGCTGGCGTCCGCTCTCTTCGTTCTGCCGTTCGCAATCTGGGAATTCGCCATCGGCTGGCGCCTGCTGTTTGAGCCGCTGACGGTCTTTGCCGTCGTTTATGCGGCGCTCGTCACTTCGCTTTTGGCCTATGTCGCCTGGAACCGCGGTATCGAGTTGGTCGGTGCACCACGCGCCAGCGCCTTTCTGCACACGATCCCGCTGTTTGCTGCCGTCTTCGCCACCAGCCTGCTCGGCGAAAGGCTTTACCCCTTTCACGTCGTGGGTTTTATGCTGATCCTTGCGGGCGTGACGCTGGCGGCGCGACCGAATGCCAAGCTGGCGCAGGCCGATTGAGCGCGTGTCGTTTGGGATGTTTTGCTGAGGTCGCCGGCCATGGCTGGGCCCAACACGATCGAAACAGGCTACGCACCGATCAAGGCTTGGATCGACGGCGTGCCGGTCGAAGACGCCGCGCGGCGCCAGCTCTTTAACATTGCGGCGCTGCCCTTCATTCATCGCCACGTGGCGGCGATGCCCGATGTACATTTCGGCAAAGGTGCCACCGTCGGCTCGGTGATCGCCAGCAGAGGCGCAATCGTACCGGCCGCCGTCGGCGTGGACATCGGCTGTGGCATGATGGCGGTGCGCTGTTCGCTGCGCGCAGCCGAGCTGCCCGACAGTCTCAAGCGCCTGCGGCTTGGCATCGAGGCGGCGGTGCCGCACGGTGGTATTGGGCGCAAGGGCGGTTGGGAGGATGCGGTGCCCACCTCGGTGGCCCGCCTGTTTCGCGACAGCGGGCTCGATGCAGGGTTGAAGGAACTCGAAGACAAGCACCCCGCGCTCCGCCAAGCCCACAGCCTGACCCATCTAGGCTCACTCGGCGGCGGCAACCATTTTATCGAGATCTGCCTCGATGAGTGCGATCGTGTCTGGGCCATGCTGCACTCGGGCTCGCGTGGCATCGGCAACCGCATCGGCAGCCATTTCATTGCCAAGGCCCGCGAAGCCCTCGAGAGGCGCCAATTGACGCGGCCGCTGCCGGACCGGGACCTCGCCTGGTTGGAGGAGGGCGAACCGCTGTTTGAGGACTACGTTGCCGCCATCGCCTGGGCACAAGAATTTGCGCGTCAGAACCGCGAGGTCATGATGGCCGCCGTCCTCAAGGTTATGCGCGAACAGTTGCCCCGCTTCCGGACCGAGCGGCAGGCCATCAACTGCCATCACAATTACGTCGCACGGGAACGTCATTTCGATCACGCCGTGTGGGTCACGCGCAAGGGCGCCGTGCGCGCCGGTCTTGGCGATCTCGGCATCATTCCCGGTTCGATGGGTGCCAAATCGTACATCGTGCGCGGCAAGGGTAACCAAGACAGCTTTCAGTCCTGCGCGCACGGCGCCGGCCGCCGCATGTCGCGTGGGGAGGCCAAACGGCGCTTTTCGCTGCAAGCTCATGCGGCGGCGACGAGCGGCATCGAGTGCCGCAAGGATGCAGGCGTCATCGATGAAACGCCGATGGCCTACAAGGACATCGATGCCGTCATGGCGGCGCAGACGGATCTGGTGGAGGTGGTGCACACGCTGAGACAGGTCGTGTGCGTCAAGGGCTGAGGGCGCCTGTGCGGGCGCCGCCTGGCGCCCGGCAGGGTCGACTTTATCTCAGACGATCGACGGGCACGTCCCAGAAGGACCGATGCCGTTCGGCGTCGACGTCGGCCCTGGTGAGGCCGATGTCCTTGAGACCGGCGTCGCTAAGTTGCTGCAGCGTACGCCGCTCCTTGCGGACCTGCATCACCAACTCGAGCGTGAGAAAGACCCGCGACATCCAGCCTGCGAAACCGGCGGTTGCGTTGCCCGAGGCCGATAGGGGAAATGCAAGGTGTGCCATGGTTCTGCTCCATCCTGGCCACCGCCGAGCGGTGTTGAAGCTCAACCTAAGCTTTGTGCTTGCATAAATAAATCGAATGTTATTTATATCCTGCATCAGGTTCCTTTATTAAGGTGTGCCATGCGCCGCGATATCGACATTGCCCTGCTGCGCGCGTTTGTGGCTGTCGTGGAGACCAGTAGCGTGACGGGCGCGGCCTCCCTGCTCAATCTCACGCAAGCCGCCGTCAGCCAGCAATTGAAGCGGCTCGAAGAGCTGTTCGGCACGCAATTGTTTGAGCGCCATCACAAGCGCTTGAGCCTGCGGCCCGACGGCGAGCGGCTGATCGTGCACGCCCACCGTCTGATCGCCCACAACGACGAGGTCTGGGGTGCCATGAGCGCGCCCGCCTACGAAGGGGAAGTCAGGCTCGGCGTGCCGACCGATATCGTCGGCGTTTTCATTCCCCCAATCCTCAAGCGCTTCGATAAGGCCTGGCCGCGCGTGCGGGTTTCCCTGAAATGCAGCACCACGCCGCAGCTCCTCGAGGCCCTGCGTAAGGCCGACATCGACCTCACCTTGACCACCGAGCAGGCCTGCCGACCTCACGGCGAGACTTTGTTGGAGGACGATTTGGTCTGGGCGGGTGCCGTCAACGGGGTCGCGCATCGTCGCGATCCGTTGCCGATCTCGCTGGGGCGGGAAACCTGTGAGTTTCGTCCATCGGTGCTGAAGGCCCTGCGTGACGGCAAGCGCGATTGGCGGCCCGTGTGCGAGAGCGGCATGGACGCGCTCAAGGCCTCGCTTGACGCCGACGTTGCCGTCGGGCCGTTCCTGCGCCGCACGATCCCCGACTACCTGCGCCTGGTGGACGATCCCCGGCTGCCGCGGCTGCCCAGATTTCTGATCAACCTATACCTGCCGCCAGCGCGTCAGAGCGAGATCGCCGTCGAGCTCGCCCGCCACATTCGCGCCGAGTTCGACTTGCGCTTTCGCCGCGCGCTGGCCCCGGAGCGGCGCAAGCCGATGCCGGTTGCGGCACTCGCGAGCTGAGGCGGCTGGGTGCCGGCATGGCCTTGCTCGCCACGCTCATGGAACCCTGGAGGCGCCGCCGCTGGCGGGCCGACCCGGTCGCCCTTGCCGCTTACGCCGGACTACGGCCCTTCACCGTTGTCACCGGCGGATCGGAAGGCATTGGCCTGGCGCTCGCGCGACGCTTTGCCGCCGCGGGCAACGACGTACTGCTGGTCGGGCGCCGGCCGGAGCCGTTGCTGGCGGCGGCCGACCGCATCCGCACCGAAAGCCGGGTCGAGGTCACCACCGCGGCGATCGACATCACCGCACCCGGCGCAATCGCCGCCCTCGAAGCGGCATTGGCCGCCTGCGGCGGCTACGCCGACGTTCTCGTCAACAGCGCCGGGATCGGCTTGGCCGGGCGGTTCGGCGAGCAGTCCCCGGAGGCGCTCGCCCAGTTGGTCGATGTGAATGTGCGCGCGCTGACCGCACTCACCCGGCACTTCCTCGCCGGCATGCGCGTGCGTGGACGCGGCGGCATTCTCAATTTGGCCTCCCTTGGCGGCTATGCCCCGGGTCCCAATCAGGCCGCCTACTATGCCAGCAAGGCCTACGTGTTGTCCCTGTCGGAAGCCGTGGCCGCCGAGACGGCGGGGGAAGGCGTGCGCGTCTGCGCCTTGGCGCCGGGGCCGGTCGACACCCGCTTCCACGCCCGCATGGGAGCCGAAGGTGCGCTTTACCGAGCCCTGCTGCCAGCCGCCTCGCCAGAAGCGGTTGCGCGGGCGGGCTATCTCGGCTTTGCGCTCGGTTGGCGGGTGACGATCCCCGGGTTGATCAATCCCTTTTTGGCGCTGGCGATGCGTGTCATGCCGCATAGACTAGTGATTCCCATTGTCGGATGGTTGCTGCAACCACGAGGCCAGAACCTGACCAATGCTTGACGCCACCTCCCCGCCGCGCTCGCAAGACCGCGCAATCGGTCAGATCCCGCCGCGGAACCCGAAGGTTCCGGCCAAATCCCCCGTCTGCATCATTCTGCACCAGGAGAATTCCAATCCTGGCCATGTGGGCCAATGGTTTATCCGCAACGGGTACAGCCTCGATATCCGCAAGCCGCGCTTCGGCGATCCGCTGCCACCGACGCTGGAGCAACACTGCGGCTGCGTCATCTTCGGGGGACCGATGAGCGCCAACGACAAGGACGATTTCGTGCGCACCGAAATCGATTGGATTGGGGTGCCGTTGCGGGAAGGCAAGCCGTTTTTGGGGATCTGCCTCGGCGCGCAAATGCTGACCGTCAATCTCGGCGCCAAAGTCGGCTTCCATCCCGAGGAGCTGGTCGAAATCGGCTACTACCCCCTTCTCCCCACCGAGGCGGGCAAGGCGCTCGGGCATTTCCCCGATCATGTCTACGAGTGGCATAAGGAAGGCTTCGCGCTAGCGTGCGGTGCGCGCTTGATCGCCACCTCGCAAGGGGCGTTCCCTAACCAGGCCTTTATCTATGGCCCGGCGGCCGTGGCGGTGCAATTTCATCCAGAGATCACCTACGCCCAAGTGCATCGCTGGACCGGCCACAATCCCCAGCGGCTCGCCATGAAGGGCGCCTGTGCGCGGCCGCAACACATCGAAGGCCACGTCACGCATGGCCCCAAGGTGCAAGCCTGGCTTGACCGTTTTCTCAGCCGCTGGATCGCGGGGGGACTGGTCGAACCGGCCTCGGCGCCACCATAGGCCCCACGTGCGCCGCTCGGCGCCGAGCGCACGCCTGGCGCCGGCCGCCACGCGCCGGCTCAATCCCCGTTGAACAGCCTGGTCAGGAGCCGCCGCGCCAAAGTGCCGGCGACGCGCCGGCGATAATGCCCCGGCGTGAAGGTCGTCTTCATCGACATGACCTGGTCGCGCACGAGTTGCTCCAGGCCATGGTAGAGGTGGCTATCGAGCGGGCCGCCGCAAAGGCGCTCGGTACCTTCGAGCAGCACGGGTCGCGGATTGGTGCCCGTGATCGCCACCCGCAAGTCGGCGAGCCTATCGCCCTCCCGGCGCAAGGCCACGGCAACGCCGGCAAGCGGATATTCGATCGAGCGGCGAACGCGAAGCTTGTCGTAGCCGGAACGCAGGCCCGGCTCTTTGCGCGCGCGCACGCCGATCACCATCTCGCCCGCCCTTAGCGCCAGGTAGTGCTTGCCGTCGCCGGCGGTCGCATCGTCGTGACGGGCATAGCCGACGTACAGGTCCTCGACCGGCAGCGTCCGGGCCGCGCCATCCGGGGCGAGGAGATCGACCTTCGCCTCGAGCACCGCCAGGGCGGGTGCCAGATCCCCACTGAAACTGGCGAAGCAAACGCCGCGGCTCTTGGGCGCCACGTGGCAAATTTCGCCCGTGGTCTTGAGACAGTGATTGTTGGCCGAGCGCCACCATTCGCTTTGGTTGTAGAAGATGCAGCGGGTGTCGAGGCAAAGGTTGCCGCCAAGGGTGCCCATATTGCGCTGGGTTGGTCCGGCCACCGATGCCGCGGCTTCCGCCACCGCGGCATAGTGCTCTGCCACCCCGGGATGGCGCTCGATTTGCTGCAGCGTGACGGCGGCTCCGAGCGCCAGGCTATTGGCGTCGGCACTCAGTTTGTGCAACTCCACCACGCCATTGAGGTCGATCAAGACACTCGGTGCCAAGAGGCCGCGCCGGACGTTGACGAGGAGATCGGTGCCACCGCCCAGAAGCTGGGCGCCGGGGTGGGCGCGCCGCGCGGCGAGGACGTCGGCGAGGGTCGCCGGCGTGATGAGGGCAAATGCCGGTAGGGCCTCCATTAGGCGCCCCCGGCGCGGCGCTTGCCGTTGCCGTCTAGCTCTGCCTGCCTGGCGCGGCGCTCGATGGCCGCGAACACGCGATCGGGCGTAACGGGCAGATCGTTGAAGCGCACGCGCGTGGCATCGGCAATGGCATTGGTCAAGGCCGGCAGGAAGGCCGCCAGCGAGCCTTCGCCTGCCTCCTTGGCGCCGAACGGACCATGCGGATCATTGCTCTCGACGATGCCGACCGCGATGGGCGGTGAATTGCGGATGGTCGGGACGCGGTAGTCGAGCATGTTGGCCGTGACCAGCAGGCCGTCGTGATAGCGGGCCTCTTCGCTCATCGCCTGCCCCATACCCATCCAAACGGAGCCCTGCACCTGGCCTTCGACGCTGAGCCGGTTGAGGGCTCTGCCGCAGTCGTGTGCGACCCACACCTTATCGACCGTGACCTGCCCGGTCTCCTCATCGACGCTCACCTCGACCACCTGGGCGGAGTAGCTGTAACCCATGGTGCCGCCGATCGCCGCGCCGCGATATTTCTTGCCGCCGTGCAATTCGGGAATGGTGGAATAGGTACCCGTGACCGTGATCGTGCCGCTGTCCTTCAGGGCCTCGCCGACCACCTCCTCGAAGGAAAGCCCCTTGTCCTGCACCCCGGCGCGATAAAGCTCGCCCAGGCATTCGATGTCGCCGGGTTCGGCTTCGAGCCGTCGGGCTGCCGCGGCCAGCAGCAGCGCCTTCAATTTGTTGGCGGCGTCGATTGCCGCATTGCCGACGATGAAGGTGACGCGTGAGGAGTAGGAGCCGTTGTCCTTCGGCACCACGTCGCTGTCGCCGGTGACGATGCGCACGCGGGCAATGTCGAGACCCAGCACTTCGGCCACCGCCTGCACGAGTACGGTCGAGGAGCCTTGGCCGATGTCGGCGGCGCCGGTCAGCACCACGATCGAGCCGTCGAAGTCCAGTTTCAGCTTGACGGTGGCGTGCGGTTCGCCGGTCCAGTTCACGGGCTTGGAGGCGCCGGAAATGTAGTGGGAGCAGGCAAAGCCAAGGCCCTTGCCGTTCGCAAGCCGGCCCTTGCGCGTGCGCCAGCCGCTCTCACGCTCGACCCAATCGACACATTCAGGCAGGCCATAGCTGTTCACCATTAAATCGTTGGCGGTAAACGTCGGCGCCGTGAGATAGTTGGCGCGCCGCACCGCCATTGGATCGAGACCCAGTTCGCCCGCCATTTGGTCGAGCAGACTTTCGAAGGCGAAGCGCACGTCGACCGTACCGTGGCCGCGGAATGCCCCGCACGGCGGCGTGTTGGTTAATACGCGCCTGCCCGTGTAGCGGACGTTGTTGAGGTCGTAGAGGGCATACAACATCGAACCGGCATAAAGGATGGTGACGACGCCGTAGCCGGAGTGGGCGCCGCCGCGCTGTACGCACTCGCAATCAACCGCCGTGATGCGTCCATCCTTGCGCAGGCCGAGCTTCAGGCGAATATCCGTCTCCGGTCGTCCGCGGTGGGTGATGAAGGTTTCTTCGCGGCTGATGACCGTACGTACCGCGCCACCAGTCTTCCGGGCCAAGAGCGCGGTGATCAACTCGACATTGAGGCACTCGGTGCGGCAGCCGAAGCCGCCGCCGACGAAGGGCTTGACCACGCGGATCTTCGACATGTCCATATCGAGGATCTGCGCCAGCATCAGATGCACGTAATAGGGCACTTGCGTACTAGCGTGCACGGAAATGCGGTCGCGCACGGCATCGTAGCGGGCGACCGCGGCATGCATCTCCATCTGGTTCTGGCACACCTCGGCGCAGTTGTAGGTGGCGGCGCGAACCAGATCGGCTTCGGCGAAGCCGGCCTCGACGTTGCCGAGCTCGAAATTGACATCGCGTTCGATGTTGCCGGGTTTTTTGTCGTGCAGGGCAATGGCATCGGCGGCGAGCGCCGCGCGGGCGGTGAAATAACCGGGCAGCTCGCGCACACGCATGCGGATCTGGCGAATGGCGCGTTCCGCCGTCGCCGCGTCGATGGCGGCCACCGCCGCCACGGGCTCGCCTTTGTAGCGCACCTTGCCCCGGGCCAACGGATGCTCGGTGCGCGCGATTGGTAGCACGCCGAAGCCTCGCGCGCAGTCGGCGCCCGTCAGCACCGCCTTCACGCCGGGCAGCTTTTCCGCTTGCGAGGTGTCGACGTCGAGGATTTCGGCATGCGCATAGGGGCTGCGATAGATCCGTCCTACCAGCGCATCGGGCTCGATGATATCGGCGGTGTACTTGGCGCGACCGGAAACCTTCTCGGGCCCGTCCAGCAACGGCACATAGCCGCCGATCGGGTGCAGGGGTGCTATCTCGCTCATGGTGCGGTCCCACCCTGCGCCAGCAGGTCTGAGGCGAACTCAACGGCCTCGATGATTTTCACATAGCCGGTGCATCGGCAGATGTTGCTGCCGAGCGCGGCACGGATCTCTTCCGTGCTCGGCCGTGGATTGCGGCGCAGGAGGCCGGCGCAAGCCATGACGAAGCCCGGCGTACAATAGCCGCACTGGGAGCCGAGCTTTTCGTGAAAACCGCGCTGAACGGCCGACAAGGCGCCGGCGTTCCCGAGTGCTTCGATGGTGTCGATCCGTCGACCGGATACCGCCGCCGTCAAGGTCAAACAGGCAAGGCGGGCAACATCGTCGATCAGCACGGTGCAGGCCCCACATTCACCGCCGTCGCAGCCGGTCTTGGTTCCCGTCAGGCCGGCCTGTTCGCGCAAATAATCGAGCAGCAGCAGGTTGTCGGGCACCGCATCGATGCGTCGACGGCCGTTGAGGGTGAGCTCGATCAGTCGTGCCATGGCCTTCTCCCGGCCCATTACCAGCCCGCACGGGCAGCGCGCCGGCGACGCTGAGAGCGCGAGCTTACCACCAAATCGATTGGGTACCAAACCAATTGCCTAGAAGCGCTCCAGCCAAGGGCGCACTTCGACCTCCAGGCTCCAGGCGCTGCGCGGCTGCTTGAGCACAGCCATGTAGCTGTGGGCGACGGCGTCGGGGTCGAGCAGGCCGTCGGGGCGGGCCGAATCGTCGGGCCGACCGCGCTCGGCATTGCGGACGGCGCCGTCGATCACGAAGTGGGCGACATGGATGCCCAGCGGCTGCAACTCGCGGGCCATCGCCTGAGCCAGTCCCCGCAGGGCGAATTTGCCCATCGCAAAGGGCGCGGACTGGGCGTAACCCTTGACGCTGGCCGAGGCGCCAGTAAAGAAAATCGCCCCCTCGCCTTGGGCCAGCATGCGCCGGGCCGCCTGCTGGGCCACCAGGAAGCCGCCGTAACCGGAAACCTCGATCGACTTTTTTACCTCGACGGGGTCGAGATCCAGCAGCGCGCCGCGCGTGCGATAGCTGGCGTTGTAGAGCACCACGTCGAGCCGCTCAAAACGCTGGTCGAGCTCGGCAAACAGAGCTGCAACGGAGCCGGCGTCGGCGGCATCGACCTGAACCAGGTGGGCTGCGGTCTGCTGCGACAGAGGGGCGAGCTTGTCGATGTCTCGGGCCGCGAGGCTTACGCGGTAGCCGTCGGCATGGAGCGCGCGGGCAAATGCGGCACTGATCCCCGATCCGGCGCCGACGATGAGAGCGGTCTTGGCCATGTTTCGTCCTTCGAAGCAGATTGACGGCAGCGACATGCTAGCCGATATGGCCGCAGCGCTCGAGCCGCATCGGGCCCAACACGGCGTCCTCGCCGGCGCTTAGGCGCGCGGATGGGTCTTGGCGTAGACGGCCATCAAGCGGTCGCGGTCGACCTCGGTATAGACCTGCGTGGTCGAGAGGCTGGCGTGGCCGAGCAGCTCTTGGATTTGGCGCAGATCGGCGCCCGCCGACAATAGGTGGGTGGCGAAGGAATGGCGCAGCGCGTGCGGCGTCGCCGTCTCCGGCAGACCGACGCTGAGGCGCAAATTTTGCATCAGCAGCTGCACGAGGCGGGCCCGGAGCGGGCCGCCTTTGGCACCGAGGAACAACGGTGCATCCGCGGCGAGCCGATAAGGACACTGATCGAGATAGTCGCGGACGGCGTGCTGGGCGATTGGGAGTACGGGGACCATCCGCTCCTTGCCGCCCTTGCCCGTAATGCGCACGACGTCGCGGCCAGGCAATGGCGCCTCACCGCGCCGCATCCCGAGCGCTTCGGAAATGCGCAAGCCGCAGCAATAAAGTAGCAACAGCACGGCTGTATCGCGCGCCGCCAGCCAACCGCGTTCGCCCCTGGCGGCGCCGTCGACCACGGCGGCCGCCTTGGCAACGGTCAGAGGCTTCGGGATGCCGTGCGGCACCTTGGGCAAGGCGATTTGCAGGATGGCCCGGTTGTGGTCGACGTCCTCCGCCTCCAGCCAGCGGAAATAGGCGCGCAAGGCTGACATGGTGCGCGCCAGCGAGCGGCTCGACAATCCCGCCCGGCGTCGCGCCGCCATAAAGGCGCGCAAGCGCTTGGCGTCGAGACTTGCCAGGTCGGCCAGCGCGGGCGGGCGCGCCTGGGCCTCCTTCAACCAATGCAGAAACTGCCGCAGGTCGCGTTCGTAGGCGGCCAGCGTGTGGGGGGAGCTTTGGCGCTCGCCGGCCAAATGCGCAAACCACCCGGCAAGCGTCTGGCGCAGATCGGTGGCAATGAGCAGCGCGCCGTCCTCACCGAGCCCCTGTTGCAGCTTCGCTTGCATGCCGCTCAAATCCGGGTTCGAATCGATTGGAGCATCGATGGCAACGGTTAATGACCCGTTAAGTTTTAGTGGCGCCGACGAGGGGGCCGAGGCGTGTCAAGGATTGCAGCTTTCGCACCGGCTCCGCGGGATCAATCTCGGGCTCATCGTCCGGCTCGGCGTCTGGCTGCTTGCGACCTGCAATCGACTCGTCGCTGAGACAGGCTACCGGTGGTCGTTGTCCCATATCGACGTTGCCCGCCAGCAACGCCACGACCTTGTGCTCAACTGGTCGAGACGGTCAAAGGCTTACGCGCAGGCCGAACGGGACAGGCCCGGGGCGGCCGTCGAGGCGCGCAATGCCGCCATGGCGGCCAAGCGTCCTGGCGCCCAGGCGGTGGCCGCGGGTCAGCTGCAGGGCGGCCTCCTTCGTCGACAACTGGTGTCGGAGCGCAGCAGCGGCCCCTTTTCCGCGCACCCTTTCCATCGAGGCACGGATCGAAGCGCCGAGGCGCTACGCGGGGGGCCGATAGGTCGGGGCTGATTGATCAACCTGATCGCTCAGCAGGCAATGCGCCGATGCGCGTGATCGCGAAAGCGATGGGCATAGTCGTAGATGCTGACCAGCACGGCCGGGGAGGTATCCAGCGCCACGGCCAAGGCCGCGCCGGTTGCGAGCGCCCGCACGTTTTCCGCCGACACCGTGTCGCTGGGGTTGGCGCAAAATACCGGCGCCTTCTCGTTATGCGCCGCCGAGCGCCCGAAGCTTAGGATCTTGCCGATCATCATTGTAGTCTCCTCCGGCCGCTTGTTGTCCGCCCGCCGGCCGTTGCTCGACGGAGAGATCGAAACAGATACGGTTAAAGGCAATGAGCGGAGCCTTCACATTGCTACACGACTGTGTGAACATCGTTCTCGTAGGGCCTTGGCGTTACCCGATAAAGATGCCGCAAGGTTTGATTGGTGCGGTCCTCGTGTCGCATCAGTGCGGGCGCAGGTAGCCGGCGCAGGTAAAATGGATGCTAGGGAGTAAGCTGATGGCGATGGCAGAGCCGGGCGCGATGGTGACAAGGACGCAGGCTAGCGCTACGGCCATCGCGGTCTTGCGGCAGCGCTTTGGCGATCGCCTGCAGACCGGCGAGGCGCTGCGCCGCCAACACGCCAACACCTTGACCTGGATCCCAAACCAACCTCCCGATGCGGTGATTTGGGTCGAGACCACCGATGAGGTGCGCGAAGTCGTGCGCGTTGCTGCCACGCATGGCACCCCCATCATCCCTTTCGGGGCGGGAACGTCGCTGGAGGGCCACATCAACGCCCCCCGCGGCGGCCTATCGCTTGACTTTTCGCGGATGAACCGCGTCCTGGCGGTCAACGAGCGCGACCTTGACTGCGTGGTTGAAGCGGGCGTTTCGCGCAAGCAGCTCAACGACCACTTGCGTGATTTGGGTCTATTCTTTCCCGTCGATCCCGGCGCCGAGGAAGCCACCATCGGCGGCATGGCCGCGACGCGCGCTTCGGGTACGACCGCCGTGCGCTATGGCACCATGCGCGAGAATGTGCTCAATCTCACCGCTGTGATGGCCGACGGTGCGATCGTCAAGACCGCGCAGCGGGCGCGCAAGTCGGCGGCAGGCTACGATTTGACACGCCTGCTGGTCGGCTCGGAGGGCACCTTGGGGATCATCACGCAACTCACCGTGCGCCTTTATGGCATTCCCGAACGCATCCTTGCTGCGGTCTGTCCCTTCGCGACCCTGGAAGGCGCCTGCAACGCGGTGATCCAATCGATCCAGCTCGGCCTCGGTGTCGCCCGCATGGAGCTGCTCGATCCGCCGCAGATCCGCGCGGTCAACAGCTATGCCAAACTCGGTCTGGAGGAGAAACCTACGCTGTTTCTTGAGTTTCACGGCAGCGATGTCGGGGCCCGTGATCAGGTTGCCACCTTCAAGGAGATCGCCGAGAGTGAGGGCGCCATCCGGTTCGACTGGGCCGAAAAGGAAGAGGACCGGCGCCGGCTCTGGAAGGCACGGCACGATGTTTACTGGGCCATCAAGACCGTCTTTCCTGGTCGCGACGCCTTGGCCACGGACGTGTGCGTGCCGATCTCGCGGCTCGCAGAATGCGTCGTGGCAACGCAAAAAGACATCGAAGCCTCGGGGTTGATTGCCCCAATCGTCGGCCACGTCGGCGACGGTAACTTTCACACCACGCCGGTTTTCGATCGCAACAACGCCGCCGAGCGCGCCGCCGTAGAGGGCTTCCTGCAACGCCTGGTCGAGCGCGCCATCGCCATGGAAGGGACCTGCACGGGTGAGCACGGCGTTGGCCAGGGCAAAGCCAAATATCTCAAGGCAGAGCTCGGCGATGGGCTCGCGGTGATGCGCTCGATCAAGGCGGCGCTGGACCCGCAGGATATTCTCAATCCCGGCAAGATCATGCCCCTCTGATCCGATTAACGCCGTCTAAGCCTTGCTTTAGACGCCCATGCCAGGGCGTAACATTACCCCGGGGCTTATCTTTGCGCGCAAGCGCGCCGGCGTTTCCCGACGTGCCCAGATCTTTGCCGACACCTTCGCCAATCGGACGCTGCAAGCGAGGCGACCTGACCCCGCTCAGCCCGCCGCGTCGGCTATTGCCCTGACCTCGCGCCAGAGCTTGGCATCGACCAAAACCCCCTCCTGCGCCGCCTGGTGACGCAGGTCGATGCGACGGGACCCGGGCAGGCGGGCTTCGCCGTCGCCCTCGACCGCCTCCGCCAGGGCGGCAACCCGTTGCGCCAGGGCCTCCGCGCCGCCCAAGGCCCCCGGATCGATGGCAATGAGCAGCTGGCCGACGGCGGGCGGCGGCCCGTCCGTATCGAAGAACGAGCTGGCGGCGGTCGACAGTGTTGCACCCGTCAAGCCGACCGCCAAAATCTCGACCATCAGCGCCAGTGCCGCACCTTTGGCTGCACCGATTGGCTGCAGGGCTCCCCGTAGCGCCGCGTTGGCGTCGCTGGTCGGTCTGCCGTCAGCGTCCGTGGCCCAGGAGCTGGGTACGGGCTCACCCCTCTGCGCAGCGGTCAGGATCTTTCCCCTCGCCACCTGGCTCAAAGCCAGGTCGATGACGATTGGCGGATGGCCTTGGCGCGGCGCCGCGAAGCCAATGGGGTTGGTGCCGTAGAGTTGGCGCCGGCCGCCCCAGGGCGCAATGGCTTTGGGCGTATTGGCAAAGGCCAGCGCCACCAAGCCGGCCTCGGCCAAGCGCTCAACGTGTCTACCGACCACGCCGAAGTGGTGCGAACGCACGAAACCCGCTGCGGCAATGCCCGTTTGCAGCGCCAGCCCAGGCAGCAATTGAACGGCAAGATCGACGGCGGGAAAGACGAAGCCATGCTTCACATCGATCATCAGCGTCCCAAGCCGCAGCTGCGAGGCGGCAGGAGTGGCAAAGCCGTCGACTTTGCCCGCCTTCGCCTGCGCCGCATAGCTCGGCACCCGGCTCAGCCCATGGCCCTTCTGACCGTCGATCTCGGCCTGGGTGAGGGCGCGCGCCACCGAGGCGGCATTGCCTGGCGCCGTGCGTGCGGCACGCAAGGCCCGACCAATCAGCGCTTCCAAGTCCGCGGGGCTCAGTCTTGCGCTCGTCATTGTGTGCCGTTGTGGGCCTCGGCTGCGACGGACTTGGACGCCGACGGTGGGGCGGTGCCTTCGGAAATGCGGTCCGATAAGGCCAGCAGCACGCTTGAGCTCATGCATACGGCGTGAATGACGACGTAGCAGACCAACTCTTGCCTGAGGAAGTGGATGGCGGAAATCGCCACGATCGAACTCAGCAATATTAACTTGAGGGCGGTGAAATCGATCGTCCCCATCCATTCCGGCCATTCGCGGTGCGTCGAGTGGTCGATCTTGGAGACGAAATTCTCATAGCCCGAAAATATGACGATCAACAACAAGGAACCCGTAAGGGCCAGGTTGCCTAACGACAGCAGGCCGAGAATGACATCGGCCTCCGTGCCGCTGAAGGCGCTAAGCATCAGGTGCCACAATTCCTGCAGGAATTTGGTGAGCAGAATGACGACGCCGAGCACAATCCCGAGATAGAACGGGGCAAGCAGCCAGCGGCTCGCAAACAACGTGCCTGCGAGGGCTTTTTGCAGCATCTCGCCGAAGTGCTCGGGCATGGAGTAACTATCCTTCGATGGCCTTTCGCCTGCGTGGGCAGCTCGAACGTCGATCACCGATCGACGCCTGAGCCTTAATGTCTCACCGCCCCATCGCTGGCCAGGCCACGCTTTGCGAGCAGCGCCTTGGTGGTGGGTGACCGGCCGCGAAAGGCTTGATATGCCGCGGCCGGGTCACGCCGACCACCGGCAGAATAAATAGTCTCATACAGCCGGCGGGCGGTTTTGGCGTCGAAGACGTCGCCGGTCGCCTCGAAGGCCCCGAAGGCGTCGGCATCCATCACCTCGGACCACAAATAGCTGTAGTAGCCGGCCGCATAGCCGCCGATGATGTGTTGGAAGTGCGGAATGCGATGACGCATGACGATCTCCTCGGGCATACCGATGCTGCCGAGCGTCTGTCGCTCGAAGTTATCGACATCGAGCCCCTTGGTGTCCATTAGGACATGTAGGTCAAGGTCGACGATTGCCGAGGCCAGGTACTCGACGGTCTGAAAGCCTTGGTTGAAATTGCGGGCCGCTTGCAGGCGCTTGATCAGCGAGGACGAAATTAGTTTGCCGGTCTTGTAGTGTCGCCCGTAGCGGCGCAGCACCTCCGGTTGCAGCAACCAGTGTTCGTAAAGCTGCGAGGGCAGCTCGACGAAATCGCGCTCCACGCTGGTGCCGGATACGCTGGGATAGGTGACGCTCGACAACAATCCGTGCAGGGCGTGGCCGAACTCGTGGAACAGTGTGCGCGCGTCGTCGAGGCTGAGCAGCGTGGGCTCCCCGGCAGCCCCCTTGGCGAAGTTCATGACGTTGACCACCAAGGGGCGCACCTCGCCATCGAGCCGGTGCTGATCGCGCCAACTTGACATCCAAGCCCCCGACCGCTTCGAGGGCCGGGCATAGTAGTCGCCGACGAACAGGCCGAGGTGGCGGCCGGCCGCGTCCTTGATCTCGAAGGCGCGTGCGTCCGGATGATAGAGGCTCAGATCCTTGCGTTCGGTGGCGACGATACCAAACAGCCTATGGGCCACATCGAAGGCTGCCGCGATCACATTCTCGAGCTGCAAGTAGGGTTTGATCAGGGCCTCGTCGATGTCGAATTTGGTCTTGCGCACCTTTTCCGCATAGTAGCGCCAATCCCACGCCGCCAGGCGGAAATTACCGCCGGCGGCCGTGATGCTCTTTTGCAAGGCATCGCGCTCTTTGAGCGCACGCTCGCGTGCCGGGTGCCACACCTCCATCAGCAAACGGCGCACCGCCTCGGGCGTTTTCGCCATCGAGAACTCGAGTGTCGCCGCCGCCGCTGTCGTGAAGCCCAGCCGCCGCGCCCGTTCGGCGCGCAGGGCTAAGATTTCCGCAACGAGCTTGCGATTGTCGGTTTTGCCGCCGTTAGCGCCGCGACGGGTCCAGGCCTGAAAGGCTTTCTCGCGCAGATCACGCCGGGCGGAGAACTGCAGAAACGGTTCGATGCTGGAGCGCGACAGCGAAATTGCATACTTGCCCGGCAGGCCGCGTGCGCTGGCGGTCTCGGCCGCCGCGGCGCGCAGCGCATCGGGCAGACCCGTCAGGTCGCCGGCGTCCAGCACCAGCAGAAAGGCCTGCTCGTCGGCGAGCACGTTCTGGTTGAATTTGGTGGCGAGATTGGCGAGGCGCTCGGCGATGGCGGTGAGCCGCCGCCGGGCGCCGGCCTTCAACGAAGCTCCCGCCTTAACGAAGGCGCGGTGGTAGCGCTCGAGCACACGCACCTGCTCCTCGCTCAGCCGCAGGCCGACTTGCCCCTCGACCAGGGCGGCCACGCGCTTGAATAGCCTGGCATCCTGGTAGACACGCATGTTGTGCTTGGCAAGCCGCGGCGCGACCTTGCGTTCGATCTCCTGGATTTCGGGCGATGTGTCGGTGCCCGACAAATTGAAGAACACCGACGCAACCCGATCCAGGGCGCGACCGCTGCGCTCGAGCGCTTCGATGGTGTTCTGAAACGTCGGCGCGCCCCGCTGCCCGGCGATCGCGGCAAGCTCCTTCAGGTGGTCGGCAAGCGCGCGGTCGAACGCCGGTAGGAAGTGCTGGCTCGCGAGGCGATCGAAGGGCGGCAGTTCGAAGGCCGCCGTCCAGGGCTCGAGCAATGGGTTCTTGAGGCGAGGCGAGGCTCGAAGCCGGTGTCGCTTCGGGCGCGCCGCAGCCGCTCTGCTCCCGGCTAGTCGTCGTGCCCGATCCGCCTTGGTCTTTCGCTGCGAAGCCGCCGTGCGCGCCATGGTCCGTCCCCATACGAGCCCAACTTGTGGCCCAACCTTGGCTTGGACCTATGACGCTTCTTGGCGGCAATGTCGAGAGATCGGGTCGGACCGAGACCTCAGGCGTAGATCATCTTGCGCGTCATGCCGCCATCGACGATCAATTCGGCGCCCGTCACGAAGCCCGCCGCATCCGACAACAGATAGGCGGCGGCCGCGGCCACGTCCTCGGGCCGGCCGACGCGCCCGGCGGGATGCTGCGCGTGGTCAACGGGCGTGAGGGTCCCATGGCGACCCGTATCGATCCAGCCGGGCGACACACAATTTACGCGCACGTCGGGCGCCAGTGTGATCGCCAGCGCGTGCGTGAGCGCCACGAGGCCGCCCTTGCTGGCGGAATAGGCGAGCGTGCCCGCCTCGGACATGTGCGCGCGCGTCGAGGCGATGACGAGGATGCTTCCTCTGCTACGGCGCAAATCGGCCGCGGCGGTTTTGGCCAGAAGAAAGGTCGCCGTCAGGTTGGTGGCGAGCACCCGGTTCCAGTCCTCAACACTCGTTGCGGCCAACGGCGCGAACTTGCCGATGCCGGCGTTCGAGACGACGGCGTCGATGCGCCCGAAACGGCTACGCGCCAGCGCCACCAGGCGTTCGACCTCCACCTCACTGCCGACGTCGCACTGGATGGCGGCCGCGTCGGCGATACTTGCCGCCACGGCGACGACGCTCTCGCGGTCAAGGTCGGCGCAGACGACCTGCCAGCCTTGGGCGCCGAGCGCCCGGGCGATGCTGGCACCGATGCCGTGCCCGGCGCCAGTCACGATGACGACCTTGCCGTTTGTCTTGCCTGCCATGGCGTCCACAGATCAGAAAATCTCGGCCATGGCGAGCGGTCGGCGCCCGTTGGGTAAAGAGCCCGTCCCTCACCCCGGTTTGCCGGCAGACGCCAGATAGTTCACGTCCGTGTCGGTGCCGAGCGTCCATTCGCTCTTGAGCGGGTTGTAGAGAAGACCTTTCAGCACGGGCTCGCGAAGGCCCGCGGCCTCAAGATGCTGTCGCAACTCTTGCGGCGTGACGAACCTGTCCCAGCGATGCGTTCCGACCGGCAGCCAACGCAAGACGTATTCGGCGCCGACAATGGCCAGCGCATAGGCCTTGAGCGTGCGATTGATGGTGGACAGCAACATCAGCCCGCCCGGCCGGATCAGCCGGGCACAGGTCGCGAGAAATCTGGCCACGTCCGGCACGTGCTCCACGACCTCAAGACAGACGACGGCGTCGAAAATGAGCCCCTCGTCGGTCAGGTCCTCGACGCGGCCGGTCCGGTAGGCGATCGCCAGCCCTTGCGCCGACGCGTGCCGCCTTGCCGCCTCGATGTTTTCGAGCGCCGGATCAAGACCGGTGACGGTGGCCGCGAGCCTTGCCAGCGGCTCCGAGATCAGGCCGCCGCCACAGCCCACATCGAGCAACCGCAAGCCCTGCAGTGGCCGCAAGCCCCCGGCCGGTTTGCCGAAGTGGCCCACAAGCTCATCGCGCAGGAAAGTGAGCCGGGCCGGACCGATCTGATGCAATGGGCGAAATTTGCCGCGGGGGTCCCACCATTCGGACGCCAACGCCGCGAAGCGGTCACGCTCGACCGGGTCGAGGGTGGGGCCCGGCACCTTGGGTGGCATTGGCATGGCGGCATTGGTGCGCTCCTGGCGCGTCGCGTCAAGAGCGAGTGGCTCAACAGCTGGCAAACAATACCTGTGTGTCGCCCCAGCTGCGCTGATCGATCGCCTGGTAGGGTGGCGGCAGGGCGAGGCGCGTCGTCTTGGCCTCCTCGATGACGATGACCGCCCCGGGCGCCAGCCAGCCTCCCTCGACGAGCGAGCGCAGCGCGGCCTCGGCTAGACCCTTGCCGTAGGGCGGGTCCAAAAACGCCAGCCGCGCGGCGCCGTGATGACCCGCCACGCCCAAATCCGCGGCATCGCGCCGGAAGATCTTGGTCACGCCCGTGAGCCCCAACGCCTCCACGTTGCGCCGGATGCTGGCGCGCGCTGCAGCCGCCTCCTCGATGAATAGGCAGTAGGCGGCACCGCGCGACAGCGCCTCAAGGCCGAGCGCGCCGCTGCCGGCGAAAAGGTCGAGGACCCTGGCCTCGTCAAGCGCAAAGTCGGGGATGCCGTGCGCCAAAATATTGAAAATGGCTTCGCGCACGCGATCCGATGTTGGGCGCACCACCGCGCTCGTCGGTGCGACAAGCGGGCGCCCGCCGAACCGTCCGCCGACAATTCTCATCGCCGCCCCTTCTTGGCGCTGGACCGCCAATGCCGCGTGCTGGAGGGGGGGCTTGCTGCCACCGGGGAGGGTTCATCGTTCAATCCAAGCTCGCGCGCGACTTGTGGTCCCAGCTGATCAATCAGCACCCGGCGTCGCACGGGCTCGACCTCACCTGGTTCGAGTTCGAGCAACTGGAAGGGGCCGAAGGAGACGCGGATCAGCCGATTCACCGTGAGACCGAGGCTTTCCAAGACGGTGCGCACTTCCCGGTTCTTGCCCTCGCGCAACGCTAGGCTGAGCCAGACGTTGGTCCCCTGGATTTTGTCGAGGCTCGCCGCAATCGGGCCATAGCGTTGGCCGGCAACTTCGGTTCCCTCCTTTAAGGCTTCGAGCGCCGCCGGCGTGACCGTGCCGTGGGCTCGCACGCGGTAGCGCCTGAGCCAGCCCGTGGCCGGTAGCTCCAGATGTCGCGCCAGCGCGCCGTCGTTAGTAAGCAGCAACAGACCTTCCGTGTTGACGTCGAGACGGCCAACCGAAATGACGCGTGGCAAATGTTGGGGCAGTGCCGCAAATACGGTGGGCCGCCCGTCCGGATCGCGGTGGGTCGTCACCAGTCCTCTCGGCTTGTGGTATCGCCACAGGCGCGGCGGCTCGACCGCCGGCAGCGGGCTGTCATCGACGGTAATGCGATCCTGCTCGGACACGTCGCGCGCGGGGCTCTTCAACACGCTGCCATTGACCCTGACCCGACCCTGTTCGATCCAGCGTTCCGCCTCCCGCCGCGAGCACAGTCCCGCCCGCGCCATCGCCTTGGCAACGCGCATCGGCCAGCCGGCGGCCGCGTCGGCGGCGGCGCGGCGTTGACCTGGCGAGGATTTACGCATGCAATGCTCGCGCTGAGTTGCGACCGAGGACGCTATCCTTATGACAGCTCGTGCCAGGGAGAGCTATATGCTGGCGGCGCTGGCCGAAGCCGAGGCGGCCGCCGCGCGTGGCGAAGTGCCCGTCGGCGCCCTGGTGGTGGTCGACGGCCGCGTGCTGGCACGCGCGGGCAATCACACCCGGGCGTTGGCCGATCCCACCGCGCATGCCGAGCTGCTCGTCATCCGGCAGGCCTGCGCCAGCGTCGGTTCGGATCGGCTCGAGAACGCCGATCTCTATGTGACGTTGGAGCCCTGTGCCATGTGTGCGGCGGCCATATCCTTTGCCCGCATCAGGCGATTATATTTCGCTGCCGCCGATCCGAAGGGCGGCGCCGTTGAGCATGGAACGCGCTTCTTCAGTTCGCCGACCTGTCACCACGCGCCGGAGGTGTACGGCGGGATCGAGGAGGTGCGGGCCGCGGCGCTCTTGCGGGAATTTTTCGTCGCTCGCCGTTGAGCGTGCCCTGGCCGGCGCGCAGAGAGGACTGACGTAGCTCGTCGGCCCGCCGGATCGGCAACAAGCCGTGGCGTTCGTAGAGCTCGGCCAACAGGTCCCAATCTCTTAGGACCGTCTTGTAGATCCAGCGGTAGGTCGGCTGGGCGTCGGCGCAGGCAAATGCGCGGGCCCGGCCGATCAGCGTGGAGGCGGCGGCAATTTCAAGCCAGTTCACGACCAGGTGCAGGTAGGTCAATTCGTAGTTGCGCGCCCCGTCGGGCAGGCCGATCGGTGCCTCGGGGTAGCGTCGCACCAACTCGTCGAAAAACGGCGCTACGGGATCGTGTTCCGGTGTGCCCAGCAGCCACAGATACCAATGCATCTGCTCGTGCAGGTAGGTCAAAAGCAGCAGGTCCTCGCTGTCGGCGAAGCGATTGCCGAGCGTCAAAATGGGATGGGCAAAGGTATCGCTACCCGGCACGATCCGCACGATCCGAGTGTACTCATAGCGGGCAAGATCATGACGGCGGCGCAAGGCCTCCAGCAGCGCGCGCACGCGTTCGCCTTCCCTCTGCGCGTGCTCGAGGTCGACGTCGATGCGAAAACTTTCGTTCTGCCGCGGGCGGCGCAATTCTCAGCCCTTTCAAGACCTGCGACGAGGCTAGCGCCGCTCCGTCCTGTAAGACCGGCAAATCGACCAAACCGAGGCAAAAAGCTGTGCGGCTGTGGCAATTGTGCAGTTCGCAACTTAGGGTGAGGGGGCAACTACCGGAAACGCCTCTGTTTTTTGAGAGGTCGCCAGCGCCCTCAGGGTCGGCGCCCCGGAGCCAGGCGTTTCAGCCGCGGCAGGCGTTTTTTACCGCCCACCGGCGCCGGCTCGGGGGCCGGATTGGCCGGCAACGTTTCGGCGGTCTGACTGGCGAGCACGCGCAGCAGTTGGCGCCGCAGCTTTTCCTTCGCCGGCATGGCGGCCTCCAGAACGGCCTTAAAGCGATGAAATTGCAGCACATGAAATTCGTCGACCTCGACGTCGATATAAATGTCAGGCTGCTGCGCCTTGAGCTTTTCGCGCACGATTGACCGCTGTAGAATTCTGCGACGAGGCCATCAGGGCCGAAAACGCGGATGGTTGGGGATGCTTGCCGGGACCGGTCGAGGCGCCGCTAACGTCGATGGCAACCGTGATGTCGGCCTCCTCGCGAATGACATCGAACGGCAGTGGATTGACGAGCCCGCCGTCCATCAGCGTGCGTCCCTGACTCACGACTGGGGCAAAGAGGGCGGGCAGCGCCATACTGGCGGCGATGGCGGCGCGCAATGGCCCGGCGGAGAGCACCACCTGCTCTTGCGCGTAAAAGTCGGTTGCCACCACGCGCAGGGGAATTTGCAAATCGCCAAAATCCCGGGCAACGCGGGACGGCAGCAGCGATTCGAGCAGCGGCTCCGGCTTCAAAAGGGCAAAGCGCACGGGCAGCACGTTGAGCAGCTTTATGATTGGCTCGGCGCGGGCCGCAAACAGCAGCCGGGCGATATCGAGGCGCTGGCTCAAGATCTGCTCGGCATGGGCCCTGATCAACCCGGCCGGAAGCCCGGAAGCATAGGCGGCGCCAAACAGCGCGCCGATCGAGGTACCAGCGATGATCTTGGGCTTGAAGCCCAATTCGTCGAACACTTCCAGCATCAGAATATGAGCAAGGCCGCGGGCACCACCGCCACCGAGCGCCAGGGCGATGCTCGGCCGCAGCACGACAGGACCGGTCTTGCGCATCGCAAGCGCCTTGCCGCTGGACGGCTCACTCATCGCCTCGCCCCATGCCCGCTCCCATCTGCGGGCGCATCTGAGGCCCCTTGTGAGGAGGCCCGTTGTGAGGCCCCAAGTGAGGCCCCAAGTGAGGCCCCAAGTGAGGCCCCAAGTGAGGCCCCAAGTGAGGCCCCAAGTGAGGCAAGGAACGGCAGCACGGCGGCAAGCGTGGCGTCCGGGTTTTCCTCCGCCAGGAAATGGCCTGAGTCGATCTCGGCCCCCGACAGGTCGCTGCACCAGGCGCGCCAGACCTGCAAAGGTTCGGCGCCGCGTTTGCCCAGGTAGTCGCGGCCCCAGGCAACAAAGGTCGGACAGGTAATTTTTCGCCCGGATTTCAGATCCGCTTCGTCGAGTTGCCGATCGATACCGGCGCCGGCTCGGTAGTCCTCACAGACCGCGTGCACGCGACTTGGATCTTGCAACAAGGCCCGGTACTGCGCGAGCGCCTCGGCCGAAAACGGCGACAGGTCGCGCGATTTTGTCCAGCTCTTCAGCGTGTGCTCGAGGTAGAACGGGGGATCGGTGCTGATTAACCGCTCCGGCATCGGCGCAGGCTGTGCCAAGAACCCCCAATGGTAGGAGGCCACGGCGCTCTCGGCGCTGACGCGCCGCCAGACCTCGGCCGTGGGCAGGATATCGATCGGCAGCAAGGCCATGACGGCTTCCGGGTGATCGAGGGCCAGCCGGTAGGCGACGCGGCCGCCACGATCATGCCCGCCAACCATGAAGCGCGCATGACCAAGCGAGCGCATCACGGCCAGGCAATCCTGCGCCATGGTTCGCTTCGCATAACTCATGTGTCCGGCTGTATCGGGGGGGACGGAGCTGGCTCCGTAGCCGCGCAGATCGGCGACCACCAGCGTGCAATGGCGCGCCAACTCGGCGGCGATCTTGTGCCAGCAGGCGTGCGTCTGCGGATAGCCGTGCAGCAGCAGCAACGGCGGTCCCGACCCACCGGTGCGCACGACGATCTCGGCAGCCTCCGTCATGATCCGCCGCTCGGCCCATCCGGGGAACAGATCTCTTGCTGCCGTCATGTGCTCTCTTCCCGTTCGATCGCCCGCCAGCCGATGTCGGTGCGATAGAAGCCCCCGGGCCAGTCGATCCTAGCAACCGCTGTGTAGGCACGCCTGTGTGCCTCGCTTACGGTGTTGGCGCGAGCCGTCACGGCCAAGACGCGACCGCCGGTGGCGAGCAGCCGCGCGCCCTCGCGCGCGGTCGCGGCATGGAACACCTGCACGCCCTCGACGGCCGCCGCCGCCTCGGCGCCGCGGATTTCCGTGTCTTTGGCGTACTCGCCGGGATAGCCGCGGGAGGCCAGCACCACTGTCAGCGCCGCGTCCTCATGCCAGCGCAGGTCGAAGGTATTGAGCACGCCGTCGACGGTCGCCAGCAGGGCTGCAAGCAGGTCCGATTTCAGCCGCAGCATTAGAACCTGGCACTCCGGATCCCCGAAGCGCACGTTGTATTCGATCAGCTTGGGCCCCTCCTCGGTGATCATGAGACCGGCAAACAGCACGCCCTTGAAGGGTGTACCGCGCTCAGCCATGGCGCGCACGGTCGGCCGGATGATCGCCTCCATAGTGCGGCTGATCAGCTGCGGCGTCATCACGGCTGCCGGCGAGTAGGCCCCCATACCCCCCGTATTGGGCCCCGTATCACCATCAAAGGCGCGTTTGTGGTCTTGCGCCGTGGCGAGCGGCAGTACGTTTTTGCCGTCGACCAGGGCAAAGAAGCTTGCCTCCTCGCCGACCAGGTACTCCTCGATCACCACGTCACCGCCGCCGCCAAACGAGGCCTCGACCGCAGCCCGCGCTTGCGCCCGCGTTTCCGCTACGCTGACGCCTTTGCCGCCGGCCAGCCCATCGAGCTTGATGACGACGGGGAGGGCGTGGGTATCGACGTAGGCCAGGGCCGCTTCGCGTTCGGCGAAGCGGCGGTAGGCGGCGGTCGGAATGTCAAATTCGCGACAGAGATCCTTGGTAAAGCCTTTCGAGCCTTCGAGCTGCGCCGCTGCCTTCGACGGCCCAAACACCTTGATGCCTGCGGCCACCAGATCGTCGGCAAGCCCGGCCACCAGAGGGGCCTCCGGCCCGACCACCACCAGAAAAATGTGCTTCTCCTTACAAAAACGCACGATGGCCCCGTGATCGCGGATATCGAGACTGGGGCACGCCGCCAAGGCGGCGATGCCCGCGTTGCCCGGCGCACAGTAAAGCTTGCTCAGCAGCGGACTTGCCGAGAGGGCCCAGGCCAGCGCATGCTCGCGACCACCCGAGCCGATCAGGAGAACATTCATCAGCCAAGACCCCACGAACGCGCTCAGAGGCCCGTCGACCGACGGCCACTCGAACCGACCAACCCATGTAACATTTGCCGCCTCGCTCGACAAAGCCGGGGGGGCTGCGTGGCCGAGCTAGCGCCCTCCACCCGGCAGGGCGGCAACCTTGCCGAGTTCACGGTTTCCGAGCTCTCCAACGCCATCAAGCGGACGCTGGAGGGTGCCTACGGCTATGTGCGCCTGCGCGGGGAAATCTCCGGCTTCCGCGGCGTGCACGGCTCGGGGCACTGCTATTTCACGCTGAAAGACGACAAGGCGCGGATCGACGCCGTGATCTGGCGCAACACCTTGAGCACTTTGCGCATTCGGCCGGTTGAGGGACTTGAGGTCATCGCCGTCGGCCGCGTCACCTCCTACCCGGGCAAATCGACCTACCAAATCGTCATCGACGCGCTGGAGCCGGCTGGGATCGGCGCCTTGATGGCCCTGCTGGAGGAGCGAAAGAAGAAACTCGCGGCGGCAGGCCTGTTCGACCCCGCACGCAAGAAAGCGCTGCCGTTCCTGCCGCGCGTCATCGGCATCGTCACCTCGCCGACGGGAGCCGTGATCCGCGACATGCTGCACGGGTTTGCCGAACGGTTTCCTGTGCGCGTGCTGCTTTGGCCGGTGCGCGTGCAAGGCCCGCTGAGCGCGGCAGAGGTGGCGACCGCGATTCGGGGCTTCAACGCGCTCGCTGCCGGCGGCGCTGTGCCGCGGCCCGATCTTTTGATCGTGGCGCGCGGCGGCGGCAGCCTCGAAGACTTATGGGGCTTCAACGAGGAAATCGTGGTCCGTGCGGCTGCCGACAGCCGGATCCCCCTGATCTCGGCGGTCGGACACGAGAGCGACACCACGCTCATCGATCTTGCCGCCGACGCACGGGCACCGACGCCGACCAAGGCTGCCGAATGGGCAGTGCCTCGCTATTTAGAGCTCGTGCAACAGTTGAGCGACCTGACGCGTCGACTGCACACCGGCACCCATCGCCTATTGGAGGAGCTGCGCACGCACTTGCGCGCGGCAGGACGCGGCCTGCCTCGACGCCAGGAGCTGCTGGCGTTGCCGCGCCAGCGCTTCGATGGTGTTGAGGCGCGCCTGGCGCGCGCCCTCTTGGCCAACACCCGTGCGCACGCCATGCACCTGATGCGCACCGCAGCCAGGCTGCGGCCGCGGCTCCTCGAAATTGGCCAAGCGCGCGCGCGCGATCGCCTCGAAGCGCTGGGACGGCGCACGCTGTCGGCCCTGGTTCGCAGCACCGGGCCCAAACGTGCCCGGCTCGAGCGCATCCTCGGCCGCCTGTCGCCAAGCGCGTTGTTGACCCGGCTCGGGCGCTCAGGGGAGGGTCTCGAGGTGCTCGCCGGACGCCTGCGACGCGCCACCTTGGCCGGCCTCGACGGCCGCCGCAGCTACCTCGACGGCTCCGCCAAGCTGCTGCGGTCGCTCAGCTACCACGGCAGCTTGCAACGCGGCTATGCCCTGCTGCGCGACAGTGAGGGGCGCAGCGTCCGCTCGGCGGGTACCGTCGCCGCCGGCCAGCGCCTCGATATCGAGCTTGCCGATGGACACGTTGCGGCCAGGGCGGAGGCGAGCGCGGCCCGGGACGCTCAACCCGCGCCTCGCCTTCCAATCAAAGGCAAGGCCAGGGCCAAGGCGCGCGGTGGGGAGGGCCAGGGTTCGCTGTTCTAGCCAGTGCGATCGCGCCTTGACCCTCAGGGCAAACACCTGCAACCCAGTGTGGGATTTGCCTGCATCGTGCTATCACGCTGGCCTATGCTAGTGGTGGCCTGTATGCTCGCATCCCTTGTAGGCTCCTGAATGTCTGGGAAATTTCCACAGCAATAACTCCACGGCGATGAACCGATTCGAAAAACTGCTCGGGCTGAAAGGCGAAGCCAAGCTGCGCTACCTTGACGGCGAATTCCAGGTCCTGAGCCCCGGCGACTTCGTGCGCTGCGCGGTGACCGGCGAGCCCATCATGCTGCCGGACTTGCGCTATTGGAGCGTGGAGCTACAGGAGGCCTACGCCAACGCCGAGATTTCCTTCGAGCGCTTTCGGGCCCTGCGCGCCGGCAACAGGACGTAAGTTTGCCGCTGTCTGCCAACGGGGGTGTAGGAAGACCATCCGATGCGTTCGTGTAACCGGCGAGCTTGGCCCTCAAGCCACCATTTGGCGGTTGTCGCGGCCGCGTCGGACCGCGGCCGCCTCATCGGCGCCCGCAAAGCTGCGCGCCGCGATTTGCCCATGCATGCGAGGTACTAAATGCGTCCTCTAGAAGGGCTTCGTGTCGTCGATCTCACGCGCGTCCTGTCCGGACCCTATTGTACCATGCAGCTCGGTGACCTCGGCGCCGAGGTGATCAAGGTCGAGCAGCCCGGCAAGGGTGATGATACGCGCGCCTTCGCCCCGCCCTACCAAGGTGACGAGGCGGCGTATTTCCTGTCCGTCAATCGCAACAAGAAGAGCGTCACTCTCGACATGAAGAGCGAAGCGGGCAAGGAGGTGCTCGGGCGGCTGATCGACGTTTCCGACGTGCTGGTGGAGAACTTCCGACCCGGGGCGATGGATCGGCTCGGTTTTGGTTTTGCTGCGGTGCACACGCGCCGCCCCTCGCTGGTCTACTGCTCGATCTCCGGATTTGGCGCCACGGGACCGCAGAAAGACCGGCCCGGTTACGACGTGATCGTGCAGGGCGAAGCCGGGGTGATGGACCTGACGGGGCCGCGTGACGGGGCGCCTTACAAAGTCGGCACCGCCATTGGCGATCTGGTATCGGGGCTCACCGCCTCGCAGGGTATCTTGGCCGCGCTCTACGCGGCCAAGCTCACCGGTAAGGGTCAGCATGTCAGCGTCTCGATGTATGAGGTTGTGGCCGCCCTATTGACCTTCAACGCCAGCATCTATTTCGCCACCGGCCAATCGCCTCGCCGTCGCGGCAACGAGCACCCCACCATCGTGCCCTACGAAACTTTTGAGGCCAGCGACGGCTGGATCAATCTGGGGGTGGCCAACGATGATCTGTGGCACCGCTTCTGCAAAGGCGCGGAGCGGCCGGATCTGGCCGAGGATCCCCGCTTTGCTAGGGCTTCCGACCGCGTGCGCAACCGCGACGCGCTGGTGCCCCTCGTCAGGGCCCTCATCAAGCAGCGCAGCCGCGATGATTGGATGGGGCGCATGGACAAGGCCGGCGTGCCGAGCGGCGCCATCCGCACCGTGGGTGAGGTCTGTGACGGTGAACTCCTCAAGGCGCGCGGCATGATCGCGGCAATGCCGCATTCCAACGCCGGCACCGTCAAAGCCATCAAGAATGCCATGCACTTGAGCGCGACGCCGCTCGATGGCTACCAGGCACCCCCGACGCTGGGGCAGCACACGCGCGAAGTATTGACGCAATTGCTGGGTTACGCGGCCGCCGACGTTGAAAAGCTTGCGCGCGACAAGGTCATCTAGCCAGACATTTCGATCAGCCAAGCCAGGAAAGCGATGTTATGCCTCTCGACCCGCAGAAGATCCTCAATTGGAAATTCCCCGAGATCGAGCACACCTATGGCGAAAAGGACACCATGCTCTATGCGCTCGGGCTCGGCTGCGGCTCCGACCCCACCGAGCCGGGCGATCTCAAGTTCGTGTATGAACGCGGCTTGGTCGCGCTGCCGACCATGGCGGTGATCCTCGCTTATCCGGGTAACT
Source organism: uncultured Alphaproteobacteria bacterium (assembly GCA_963770295.1). GTDB lineage: Bacteria > Pseudomonadota > Alphaproteobacteria > Rhizobiales > Hyphomicrobiaceae > AWTP1-13. Next base: position 274,225 of record CAVYPA010000006.1, on the reverse strand, counting down.
GGCTCGAGAGCAAGGAGTTGACCGCCGACTACAGCAAAGTGCTGCATGGCGAGCAGTATCTCACCATACATCGGCCGATCCCGGCAGCGGCTACCGTGATCGGCCGTGGGCGGGTCAAGGATCTCTTGGATAAGGGCAAGGAAAAGGGGGCCGTGCTGTTCGTCGAGCGGCAGATCCTCGACAAGGCGGACGGCGAACCGATCGCCACCATGCTCTCGGCGGCGATGTTGCGTGGCGACGGCGGCTTCGGTGGCAAGCCCGGGCCGCAGCCGCTGCCTCACGCGCTTCCCGAGCGTCCAGCGACCTTGAGCCTTGACCTCAAAGTGGCGCCCAACGCCGCCTTGATTTATCGGCTGTCCGGTGACCGAAACCCGCTGCATGCCGATCCGGCGGCCGCCGCCAAGGGCGGCTTTACGATGCCGATCCTGCATGGGCTGTGCACCTATGGCGTGGCCGGTCGGGCCATCATCAAGGCCTGTTGCAGGAATGATCCCCAACGCCTCAAGAGCCTCAAGGTACGCTTTTCCTCGCCGGTGTTTCCGGGCGAGACGATCCGCACGGAGATGTGGCCCGACGGTGAAAGTGTCTCTTTCCGCGCGCGTGTGGTCGAGCGCGACGTGATCGTGCTCAACAACGGCCTGGCAACTCTGAGCTAGACTGGGGTGTGCCACCGGCATTTCGTTTCGCGCGCGGGCAGGGACGCCCCGATCAGGCGGGAGGCTTCGGCGCGGCAACCGTGGCTCGCCCGCCTCAGCTCCGCGACAAAGCGTCAAGTTCGTGGTCGGGATCGAGCGCCGCCTGCAAGCGCAAAGCCGCGGTCCTCGCCAGTCGCAGGGTTAGGGCCCGCCGTCGTGACGTAGCGAGTTTGTGGCCGGGTGCGGGGCGTAATATTTCCCCGCCATAGCGATCCGCCACGATCAGGCCGGTATCGGCGGGCAACACCTGGCGCGGAAACATCGGGCCGACGGCAAAGAAAAACCGGTCGCAGAACTCGCGGTACTGTGGCCACTTTTGATCGACGCGAAAATCTCCAAGACACGACTTGATTTCGACAAGCCAAATTTCGGCGGCTTCCGACAGGCCCATGACGTCCGCCCGTCGCCCGCTCGCCAACGTGACCTCGCTGACCGGCGCAAAGCCGTAAGCCTTGAACAGGCGGCTAACGCCCCGGCAGATATCGCGCGCCGGCGGGGACCGGTCGCCGCCGCTGGTTCCATCCCAATGGACCGGAAGGGTTTTCATGTCCTTGGCACCTGGCATGCGGGCCACAGCAAGGCCGGAGAAACTCATCGCCGGCGCGCAGCGACCACATGAGCGATCTTTTCTTGCGGCCCACCGGCGCCTATGGTGCCGCCCGGCGTCGCGTAGCGGTGAGTTATCGCATGTTTTTCAAGCGTCCGCAGCAGGACACTTCGGGAGCCAAGCGTACCGGAGACGTGACGACCGCCGCGGCGCGCCCGCAGCCTTTGCAAGCCTCCGAGCTACGACGGGTAGTCGATCCCAGCAAGCTCGGCTTCAAGACCACCGATGAACTCAATCCCATCAGCGGATTGATCGGCCAGGATCGGGCGCTCAAGGCCATCCAGTTCGGCACCAGCATCAAGAGCCACGACTTTAACATTTTCGTGCTGGGTCCGCCGGCTTCGGGCAAAACGACCGCCGTCAAATCGCATCTGGGGCCGAAGGCAGCCAAATCCCCGACGCCCGCCGACTGGGCCTACGTCTATAACTTCGACAACCCCAATAGTCCCAAAGCCCTGCGACTGCCGCCCGGCCGGGCCCGCGCGTTCGCCAAAGGCATGCTCGCCGCCCTCGACGAGTTGCGCGTCGTGCTACCCGCCCTGTTTGAAGGTGAGGATTACCAGGTGCGGCGCCGCGCCATCGATGAGCAGTTCAGGTCGGGGCAAGAGGAGGCGTTCGAGGCGCTCAGTGCCAAGGCGCAGGGGCAAAACATAACCCTCCTGCGCACCCCGACTGGCTTCACCATGGCGCCCATGCACGAAGGCAAGGTCGTCAAGCCGGAGGTGTTCGGTGCTCTGCCCGAGGGCATGCGTAAGGATATCGAGGTCAAGATCGAAGGCTTGCAGAAGGAGTTGCAGGCCATCCTGGAGCGGATGCCCAAAGCCGACAAGACACGCAGAGCACAGCTGAGCGAACTCAATGAGGAAGTAGCCAAGAATGCCGTGCGCGAGGCTCTTGACGATCTCGCGGCGGCCTTTGGCGATGTGAATGAAGCCATCGATTTCCTCGAGGCGGCAGGGCGGGATTTGATCCGCAACGTCGGGCTCTTTTTGGCCTCGGCGGAGGAGGACAACGCAATCGTCAAACAGCCCGTGGACGTGGCGCGCGATGCGCGCTTCCGGCGCTATCAGGTCAACGTGATGGTCTCGAGCGACAATGGCGCCGACGGCGGCGCACCGGTCATCGAGGAACTCAACCCCACCTTCAGCAATCTGATTGGCCGGGTCGAACATATCGCGCAAATGGGTACGCTGATTACCGATTTCCTGTTGATCAAGCCCGGTGCTCTGCACCGGGCGAACGGCGGCTATTTGCTGTTGGATGCCCGCAAGCTTCTGCTCTCGCCCTTCGCTTGGGAAGCTTTGAAGCGTGCTATCAAGGCACGCGAGCTGCGCATCGAGCAGCCAACGGAGGCCTCGGGGCTCATTTCTACCCAGTCGCTCAGTCCCGAGCCCATCGCACTCGATCTCCGGGTGGTTCTATTCGGTGATCGCGAGCTTTACTATTTGTTGGCGGCGAACGACCCCGATTTTTCGCGCCTGTTCAAGGTGCAAGCCGATTTCGACGACACCATCGCCCGTTCGAGTGAGAACGATCAGGCCTATGCTCGTCTGATCGCCTCGATCGTCAAACAGCACGGCTTGAAGCCGGTCGACGCCGCCGGCGTGGCGCGGCTGATGGACGAAGGCTCGCGGCTTGCCGATGACCGTGAGAAGCTGTCTATCGAGATCGGACGTATCGCCGACATCGTGCGCGAGGCGGATTATTGGTCGGATCAGGCCAAGCGCAAAGTGACGACCAAGCAGGACATGGCGCGGGCCATCGACGAGCAAACACAGCGCGCGGATCGATTGCGCGATCGCTCCCAGGAGGTCATCAATCGCGGCGTGGTGCTGGTAGACACCGACGGTGCCCAAGTCGGACAGGTTAATGGTCTCTCTGTGCTGCAGCTTGGCTCATTTTCCTTCGGCCGGCCAAGTCGCATCACAGCGCGCACTCGCCTCGGTTCCGGCCGGGTCACCGACATCGAGCGCGAGGCCAAGCTGGGCGGGCCTCTGCACACCAAAGGCGTCATGATTTTGTGGGGGTTCCTCGCCGGCCGTTACGCGCTCGATACGCCGCTCGCCTTGGCGGCAACCTTGGTATTTGAGCAATCCTACGGCGGGGTCGATGGCGACAGTGCCTCGTCCGCCGAGCTTTATGCGCTCTTATCGGCCCTCTCGGACGTACCAATCCGGCAAGCGCTGGCGGTTACCGGTTCGATCAACCAATGGGGAGAGGTGCAGGCGATCGGCGGGGTCAACGAGAAGATCGAGGGCTTTTTCGACGTTTGCCGGACGCGTGGGCTCACCGAGCAACACGGGGTGCTCATTCCGCGCGCCAACGTGCAGCACCTGATGTTGCGCGAGGATGTGGTGGAGGCGGTTCGGCACGGGCAATTCTCGGTCTATCCGGTGGCCAGTATCGACGAGGGCATCGAGATCCTGACCGGCGTCAAATCCGGCGAGCGTGATGCCGAGGGTCGCTTTCCCGCCGGTACTATCAATCGGCTGGTCGAGGACAAACTGCGGTCCTTCGCGGAGCGCGGCCGCAGCTTTTCCAAGGGTGGTGTAGGCACCCCGGAGGACGGGAAGGCTACCCCATGATCGCGCATGTGGCCTCGAGCGGCGAGGACAGCGGCCGGGTCGTCCTACAGCTCGGCGCCCGCACGCCAAGCGCCATCGCCTTGAGTGCCGCGATCAGAATTGCGCAAGCCTTCCAGTCGGAAATCGAAAGCCTCTTCGTCGAGAACCAACAGCTGCTTGATTGCACGTCCTTTAGCTTCGTGCGCGAGGTGTCTCTCACCGGGCGCTGGTCGCGAACCGTTTCCAGAGAGGAAATGGCATTTGGCTTGCGGCTGGCCGCCAATGACGCGCGTCGGCAGGTCGAGAAATTGGCACGCCAGGCCGATGTGCCGTTGCGTTCGCGCGTGGTGCGCGACGAACCCTTGCGGGCAATTTCGGTTGCCTGCGCAGAGACAGGACCATGGAACGTGGTCGTGTTGGCGGAACCGCTATCGCCGCGCGACGGCGGTTTCCTGAAGCAGGTGATGCTCGAGATCGATGGCGCCACGGGGCTGGGAATCGTCGGCCCCAAGGCGCAGCGCTGCAGCGGGTCTGCAATTGTTGCCGTGGAGGATACGGAGCGGCTGCCGGGAATGCTGATGACGGCCGAGCGGATGGCGGCCGTGGACACCGGAGCCATCGTCCTGCTGCTGCTGGCGACGCAAGAGGACCAGCTGGCACACATGGAAGGTCAAGCACGCCTAGTGGTCGGTGGCCGTGAAGACGTGCGCATCGAACTGGCCGAGATTGATCGGGGCGAGGCCGCCGTCATGGCCGAAACCTTGCGCCGGCTGCGCGGCGGCTTTGTCATCGGGCAATATGGTGGCCTGCTGGTGCCCGACGAGGGCGACCTACGCCCGCTGTTGGCAGCGCTCGAGTGCCCGCTCTTTCTCGTTCGCTAGTCGTGCGGCACGCGCGGGCAGATCGCAAGGGGACGGCGCTCATCCCCTCCCCTTCTCCCCGCCGCGCGCGCCGCGCGAAAGCCCTGGCCCGCACCCAGCCAGCCGCGCCGCCGCCCTGGGCCCGCCTGCCAAGCCGGAGCTCAGCCGTCAAAGTTCGACGCTAGCTGCGGCGTGGTGCGGGCCGAAGGCCCGCCTTTGCCGAGGAAGGGCATACGAGCGCTCCGCTAACTACGCCGCGCGATTTTTCTCGGCGCCGGTGCGGCGGCGCTATCACTCGGTTAAGGCCAACCGGTGCCGAAGGGTTGGCTCCGGACGCAGGATCGCTTTAAGCTTTGTTTGCTATTGGCAGCGAAATGGACGGCTTGCCGTCGCCTAAGGAAATTTGACGTGCCCAAGTATCGCAATCTAGGCGTCGGCGAACCCGCGCCGTGGTTTGAAGCGAGGGCGAGCACGCGTGATGCGTTTGCCCTCGACAGTGTTGGCGGGCGCTATATCGTCTTGTGTTTTTTCGGGTCGGCCGACCCCAAGGGCAAAGCGGCCCTCGACGTCGCCCTCGCGCACGCGGATCTGTTTGATGACGAGCGCGCTACGTTCTTCGGGGTCAGCATCGATCCTGCCGACGAAGCCAAGAGGCGAGTCGTCGGTCGCATTCCCGGCTATCGCTTTTTTTGGGATTTCGACGGCGCCATCAGTAGGCGCTATGGTGCCATCCCACATGATGCCGACCCCGCCAAGGGCAACGTGCCCCTGCGCCGCATTTGGGTCGTTCTCGATCCAACTTTGCGCACCTTGAAAGTGGCGCCGTTCAGACCGGACGGCGGCGAAGCCATTGAGCTCATCCACTACCTGAAGTCGTTGCCGCCACCGGGGCGCTTCGCCGGCTTTGAAGTGCAAGCGCCCGTTCTAGTGCTGCCAAACGTGTTCGAGCCCGAGTTCTGCGCGGAGCTGATCGCCCAGTATGAGGCGAGCGGCGGGCAAGAAACGGGTTTCATGCGCGATGTCGGTGGGAAAACCGTGCAGCTGCATGACCATGGCCATAAGCGGCGGAGGGACCACATTATCGAGGACAGTGAGGTCATTCGGCAGGTGCTGCGGCGCTTCAACCGGACGGTGATCCCGGAACTGCTCAAGGTCTATCAATACAAGGCCTCGCAAATGGAGCGGTTTCTCGTGGGCTGCTACCGGGCAGAGGACAGCGGCCACTTCGCTCCTCATCGCGACAATACCACCAAGGGCACTGCGCACAGGCGCTTTGCGGCTTCGGTGAACTTGAATGCCGACTTCGACGGCGGTGAGGTCAGCTTTCCCGAGTACGGACCACGCGGCTTCAAGCCGGCACCGGGCGGGGCCGTTGTGTTCTCTTGCTCGCTTCTACATTCGGTTTCGAAGGTGACGCGGGGTGCCCGCTATGCCTTCCTGCCGTTTATCTATGATGAAGAGGCGGCCACGATCCGGGCAGCCAACCACGCATTTCTTGCTCAGGAGCAAGGGGGACAGGCCCTTTTGCAGCCGCCTCTCCGCGGCTGAGCCCGGTGCAGCCGCCTTGTCCGCCCACTTTTTTGCGCGAGGCTAGAGCATCGTGCCTTAAGTCGGAATTGGGATTCCCCCGGGGAACTGTGATTCACCGTGTTCGGAGGTGGATCATGGGGCGATGTTATTCATTGGATTTGCGCTGGCGGGTAGTGGCCCGTGTCGCGGCTGGCCAATCACGCCGCGGTGCGGCCGAGGATCTGGAGGTCAGCCCGTCTTTCTCGGTAAAGCTGGTGGCACGCCATCATCGTACGGGCTCGTTTGCACCGGAACGGCAGGGCTGCTCACCAGGCAGTGGCAAGCTCGCGCCGTATTGTGATTTCCTAATCGGGCGCGTGAAGCAGAAGCCCGACATCACCATGCCGGAGCTCTGCGCCGAGCTCGAGGCTCGGCACGGCCTCGCTGTGGACCCCGCTTCACTGTCGCGGTTTCTGTGCACGACCGGCTTCAGCTTTAAAAAAAACCCTGCTGGCCACGGAACGCGCACGCTCTGACGTCGCCAAAGCTCGCAATACTTGGATCGATAGGCGTCAGCCGATCATGCGGGCCATACCGCACCGCCTCGTGTCCATCGATGAGACCTCAATAAACACCAAACTGATCCGATTGCGTGGCCGTGCCCTGAGAGGGGAGCGGCTATCCGGCGCGGTTCCGTTCGGCCACGGGCAGTCGCAAACCTTCATCGCGGCCCTGCGCTGCAATGCACTGACGGCGCCGTGGGTGATCGACGGTGCTTTGGACCGGCCCACTTTCGATCTCTACATCGAAACCCAGCCTGCCCCGACCCTGCAGCCCGGCGACGTTGTCATGCTCGACAATCTGAAGGTCCAAGCCTCCGCCAAGGCCGCAGATGTTCTGAAGGCCCGTGGCGCCTGGTTCCTGTTCCTGCCCGCCTATTCGCCCGATCTCAATCCCATCGAGATGGCCTTCTCGAAGTTGAAAGCCCACCTCTTTGGGGCCGGTAACTATCTCAGCCACGCCGGCTATGCTTCCGATTGAAAGCACGTCGCTCTAGCAGACCCGATCGCGCGGGCGTTCTTCCCCTTTTTTCTGCGCGCTAGGCGTGCGGGGTTTTCCGAGCTGCGTGAGAGGCGAACTGCGCAGGCGCCACGACTTCTTCGCATTGTTTGCCTAGTCAATGGCGATGATCTACATCGCCATTCTCACCGATCGAGCTCCGGCAGAGGTTGCCTCGATCTGCGAGCAGATCGGCGAACGCATCACGCGATTCGTGGACGACTATCCGGATCGGGAGAACACGTTTGTGGAACCTTGGCCGGAAGCGCCGGCCATCTATGTTCGCCAAGCACGCCGGGACGGGAGTGTGACGCCTGAGATTAAACGCCGTCTCGAGCGCTGTAGGACCGCGCTTTATTTCGAGGGGCCCGGCAATCCCCAGGAGTGCGCCGACCAAGTCTCGGTCTTGAAGCTGTACCTCGAAGCCTTCGATGGCTCTGTCGTCGACTGGGGCGGTATCGACTATGGCTGGCCGCTGCTGCAGCTCGGCGAAGATGCCTTGCGTTGCTTGAGCGAGCTCCCCGACGAGCCACGGCTCTTATCAGAGGCGCTGGAATAGGCCAGGGGGCTGCGGGCTCGGCTGTCCCTGCGGCGTGCGGCACGGCGTTTGGTTCGCAGCAAGGGCCGGGCGATCGTGCTGATCTCACTTTTGTCGGTGATCCGGGCCGGTGGCGCCGCTTCCATCTGAGCCCCACGGCAAAATCGCGGCAGCGTCGACGTGGAGCTCTTCAACTCTTGCATCGGGCTAGCGCGAGCGAGCCTCACGCTGCGCTCCGGCAGCGGCCGTCCAGCGTGCGTCTCAGGAAGCCCAACCCCGACAATGCCCCCCGCGCCGTGCGGAACGGACGCCAGAGGAAGGGAGCAAAGGCGAGGGCGACGCGGCGAGACGCGGTCCGAAGACAGCGCAATGCCGCAACCCAATGGACCAGAACCGGATATGAGGCCTGCCCGGCCGGACGAGGGAGCAACTGAACAAGTTCCAAAGCCACCGAGGCCGGCTTGGTAAATTTGGCGGGTGTTGGCTGCGGCGAGTTGGCGGGCCCCGGCCAGCGGACCCCGTGCGCCGGCTTGGCGCAGGGCGCTCGGCGTCGTCCTTCAGGGAGAGCTTGAACATTGCTTCGCGGATGGACTGTGCCGATGGTTCTAGCGTGCGACGCGGCGCAACCGTAAACGCCGCGGCATCTCGTGCGGCCGCTGGTGGCAAGCCCGCGCCAGGCTACGACGACCTCAGTTTGCGCCTGCGCCGTCACCGCGCCGATCGAGGAGTGCGATCAGGCCCCTGAGCAGGGCCAGCGGGGTTGGTGGACACCCGGGGACGGTGAGATTTACGGGTATGACGGAGGAAACCGCGCCGAGGCAGGCATAACTGCCGGCGAAAACCCCGCAATCGGCGGCGCAGTCTCCTGCCGCCACCACCCACTTCGGATCCGGTGTCGCGGCATAGGTGCGCTGCAGCGCCTCGTGCATGTTCTTGGCTACCGGTCCCGTCACGAGCAAGACGTCGGCATGGCGCGGGGAGGCAACAAAACGCAGCCCAAAACGCTCGATGTCGTAAAAGGCATTGTTGAGCGCGTGAATTTCCAGTTCGCAGCCATTGCACGAGCCCGCGTCCACCTCACGGATCGCGAGACTGCGTCCCAGACGCCGGCGGGCGGCCGCGCCCAAACTTTGGGTCAAGGCGGCAAGGTTGGCCTCGTCGGGCGACGGCGCCGGCTCGGTGAGCGGCAGCTGGATGAGACTTTCGAGCAGCAGTTTGCGCATGGTCGGTCCTAGAGGTCGTGACCGGAATAGGAGCAGTTGAACGATTTGTTGCAGAGGGGGAAGTCGGCGACGATGTTGCCCGCGATGGCGGCCTCGAGCAGCGGCCACTGGAACCACGACGGGTCGCGCAAATGGCAGCGCGCGAGCCTGCCATCGGCGGCGAGGCGGACCCAGGCCAGGATGTCGCCCCGGAAGCCTTCAACCAGCGCCAGGCCCTCGCCGCCATAGTGGTCACCTTTTGCCGGCGGGTTGATGCGCAGCGCGCCTGCGGGCGGATCCTCAAGGATCTGCTCGATCAGGGATAGGGACTGCTGGACCTCCTCGATACGCACCCAAACCCGAGCGTCGACATCACCGGCCTGCCGCACGGGCACGTCGAATGCGAGCTTGCTATAGGGCGCGTAACCTGGCGTCTTGCGCGCATCAAAAAGGCGGGCGGAGGCGCGGCCGACGAACCCACCTGCTCCGTATTGCATCGCCAGATCGGGGCTTAGGATCCCGGTCGACACCGTACGGTTTTGCAGTGAGGCCGTGCCGTCGTAGAGCTCGACCAGCTCGGGAAAATGTCGCCTGATGGTGGCGACCAGCGTGCGCAGGGTGTCGGCACCGTCCGGGCGAAGATCCCACATCACCCCGCCCGCACGATGCGGTCCATCATCAGGCGATGACCGAAGCAGTGCTCGGCCGCAGAACAATGCCAAGGCAAGCATGGCGGCGAGCGACATCGGATCGGTTTCGTTCGCCTGCTCGGCGGCGACCGTGCGCGGCCGCCCGAGGAACGTCACGCCAAACGCCTTGACAAAGCAGGCGGCGGCCAACGCCGCCGAAAAAGCGAGCATAGCGCCGACAGCCGGAACGATCAGTTTCAGGGCCCATGACGGCAGTTCGGGGCTGAGCAAAATTGCCTGAAAGGTCAACCACTCCGAGACGAAGCCATTGAGTGGCGGCAGCGCCGAGATCGCCATGCAGCCGGTCAAGAAAGCAAAGGCGGTCAGCGGCATGCGATGGATCAGGCCGCCGAGGTGCTCCATATCGCGCTCGCCAGTGGCGGCGAGCACCGCGCCAGCGCCAAGGAACAGCAAGGTCTTGAACAGGCAGTGGTTGAGAACGTGGAACAGGGCTGCGGTTAGTGCCAAAGCCGCCGGCGCCGGCAAGCCGTGCGAAGAGAATGCCAGCGCCAGGCCGAGGCCCAGGAAGATAATGCCGATGTTCTCGACCGTATGGTAGGCCAGCAGCCGCTTCAGATCGTGCTGCATTAACGCGCTCAATACGCCGAGGACGCAGGTCATGCCGGCCAGTACGATCAACGGCACGCTCCACCACCACGCCGGCGGGCCGTTGAGGTCGAAGGTGATGCGGATAAAACCGTAGATGGCAACTTTGGTCATCACTCCGCTCATCAAGGCGGAGACATGGCTGGGCGCAGCCGGGTGCGCGAGCGGCAGCCAGACGTGCAGCGGCACCAGTCCGGCCTTGGAGCCGGCACCGATGAGAGCGAGGATCAAGACGACGGCGGGTAGCGTGCCGCCGCCGGCGCGGATGTCGGCAAAAGCGTAGCCGTCCGTTCCGCCCGCGAGCAGTCCGAAAGCCAGCAACAGCGCCAGCGTGCCGAAGCTGGCCATCACGAGGTAGATATAAGCCGCCCGCCTATTGTTGGGATCATGATGGTGCGCGAGCACAAGCGCCCAGGAGGAGACGGACATGAACTCCCAGGCAAGCAGGAAGCTGAAGCCATCGTCGGCAAGCACGACGAGGTTCATGCTGGCGACAAACAGGGGATAGAAGGGGAGGACACGGCCGGGCGCGGTCTCGTGCCGACCATGGCCGATGGCAAAGAGGCTGGCGCCGGCACTCCCCAAATTCACCACCAGAAGGAAGAATGCCGAGAGCGCATCCAGGCGAAGATGGGTGCCGGTCCAAGGCAGCCCGAAGGGCAAGCGCAAGCTTTGTGCTGGGGCGGCATGCAGCGTGAGGTAGTGGCAGCCCGCGCCCAGAATGCCGAGACAAGCGACAAGACTAATGCCGTACGTCAGGGCCGTAGCGAGGCGCGATCGTTGCAGCAACGCCGCAGCAACGGCCGTGCCGAGCAGGACGGCCACGCCCCCCAGTGCGATCCCAACCTGCATTCGCCCCCGTTTCCCGCGGCCGGACCTGTGACGTCCGCCTCCTTACGTCCATGCTTTTGAGCTATTTCACGCGCAGCATCGTGCGCCCCTTCTTGGCGCGCGCGAAGGACGACGCGGGACGCTGCTGCGCCATCACCACGGGCTCCTTGAAGCGAACGCCGCGGCCGCCACCATCGCTTTTGGCGTTGTCGCCGAGCAATTCGATGCCCGCCGCGCTCAGCGCCTCGACCACCTTGGTCAGAGTGTCGACGACGCCGCGCACGTTGCCCTGACTAGCTTCCATCCTTTGGATCGTAGGTAAGGACACACCGGCAAGGTCGGCCAGCGTCTGCTGGTCGATCCCGAGCAGCGCCCGCGCGGCGCGTAATTGTGCGGCAATAATCATCGCAATTGGGGGCTCCAACGTTAAAAGTATAGTATCAGCAGTTAGCACTGATGGACAAGACATCAACTTTGAGGCATGCGACCCGCATGCGCCCCGGCCAACAGCCCTCGCTTGGCCTTGCGGCGACAGGCGATAAACAGGGGGTGGCGGGGGTCGACACCCCTGCGTGGCCCGCCCCGGCCCGCTTGCGAAACGCTCGTACGCTGAGAAGGCCGTTGCTCGCCCTCAGCGCGGCGCTGCCGCGCCTGCGGGCGTGCCTATTCGCCCGGGATGAGGACTTGAATGGCGTTGCGTCGGCGTGAGGGATGCGCGTGCTGCCGGTTCGGAAGCGCCACCGGGCCCGGGGCTGCGCGCTACCTGCGAGCAAGGCGGCGTCCCGCACGGTCACGACTGCGAGGTGGCCGCCGCAGGCCCTGCGGCGGCCAAGGCCGGGATGGCGCAGGCCTCCAAAGGCGGCCGATCACGGCCGTCGCTGCCCCGTTCTTGACGGCCTCGATCGGAATGCCGCATATGCTGGGGCCCTTAGAGCGAGCGGCGGTGCGATCACCATCGGTAGAATTCGGGCGCGTCTGCGGCAATTCGAGCAAAGCCCAGCAAGACGCGCGGCCGACGGTCGTGGCGTCCGTTGCCCTGTGAGTAAAAGTCATGCCCTGTCAGCGTTTTCATCATTGCTTGCGTTTGTTGATGCCCATGTTGGTGGCGACCGTGATCGCCTCGTTGGCACATTTGGCCCACGCCCAGCCGGCGTCGAAGGAGCCGGTTTTTATCGGTGTCACCGGACCCTTGACTGGGCAGTACGCGCAGTACGGTGCCCAGTGGAAGAAGGGCTTTGACTACGCCCTCGATGAGATCAACGCGAGTGGCGGCATCAATGGTCGGCCGCTGCAGTATATCTTCGAGGACAGCCAATCCGATCCTCGCCAAACCGTTGTGATCGCGCGCAAGTTCGTGGGTGATGAACGCATCCTCGTAGAGGTGGGCGATTTCTCCAGTGCCGCCTCAATGGCCGCGTCCCCGATCTATCAGGCCGCCGGCCTGGTGCAATTCGGCTTCACCAATTCGCATCCGGATTTCACCAAGGCCGGCGACTGCATCTGGAGCAATGCCGTCAACCAAAAGGACGAGATGCCGTTGCTGGCCGAGCTTGCGCGCGACATGCAGCTCAAGCGGCTCGCCGTCCTCTACATCAATAGCGATTGGGGGCGTACGGCAAAGGATCTGTTTGTCGAGGCCGTCAAGAAGAATGCCGGCGAGGTCGTCGGTGCGGAGGGCTATCTTGCCGACGAAAAGGATTTCCGCTCCGCCATCGTCCGCGTTCGCGACCTAAACCCCGATGGCATCGCGCTGATTTCCTATTACCCCGACGGCGCGCAGATCACGCGGCAAATCCACAACGCCGGGCTGCCGCAACCGATTATCGCCGGCGGGTCGATCTACTCGCCAAAGTTCCTGGAATTGGGCGGGGATGCCGTTAACGGCGTGGTCACCAACGTGCCGTTCTTCCCCGGCGACCCGCGCCCGGTGGTGCAGAAGTTCGTGCAGGGCTTCAGCGCCAAATTTGGCTCCCAGCCGGATGCCTATAACGGTCGCGCCTACGATACCTTCATCTTGCTCGCCACCGCCATGCGCCAGTTCGGCGCCGAGCGCGGCAAGATCAGGGACGGTTTGGCCAAGATCAAGGATGTGCCGAGTGTCGTCTACGGCTCCGTCGCCTTCGATCCGGCCACCCGCCGGGTCGCCAATCCCTTTGTCAGCAGGATCACGGTCAAAGACGGCAATTGGGTTGCGTGGGATGGCAAGACCGCCACGAAGTAGGCTTTGCTGGCGACCTCTGGCGCATGCGGGGGCCAAATCTTCCAGGGGAAGATGATCGGGTGACCAGCTCAGCAGTTCTCGGCCCTTGGCTTGACTACACCATCAACGGTCTCGTGGTCGGCAATATCTATGCCCTCCTTGCTGTTGGTCTCGCGCTGATTTACGGCGTCTCTCACCTGATCAATTTCGCCCACGGCTCCATCTACATGGTGGGGGCCTACGTGGGATGGCTGTGCGTCACCTACCTCGGCATGCCGCTGCCGCCGACGCTGCTCGTCGTCGTGGTTAGTTGTGGTTTGCTCGGCATCTTGATCGAGCGTCTTGCACTGCGCCCGCTGCAGAGCTCTCCGAGGATTGCGCCGCTGCTGTCGACGATAGGGGTTGGGTTGGTGCTTGACCAGGTGGCGCAGCTCCTATTTACGCCCGACCCCCGCGGATTAGCCAGCCAGGTCCCCAGCTGGCGTCTCCAGATTGGCGGCGGCACCATCGGAGCCCTCGACCTGTTGATCGCTGCCATCGGCTTGCTCAGCGCGTTACTGCTGTATGTTTTCTTGCGCTTCACCAAGCTGGGATGGGCCGTCCGGGCCACGGCATTGGACCGCGATGCCGCCCAGCAATGCGGGGTCGACGTCGATCGCGTCAATAGCGCGGTCTTCGCCATCGCCGCTGCTCTCGGTGGTATCAGCGGTTTTCTCGTTGGCATGTACTACAACAGCATCGATCCCAATATGGGTTATCAGGCCGGGTTGAAAGGTATCGTCGCGCAAATGATCGGCGGCATGGGCAACGTTCCCGGCGCGATCGCGGGAAGCCTGCTGCTGGGGCTGATCGAGAGCTACGGCATCGCCATTCTCGGCACCAGTTATCGAAACTTGTTCGCCTTTGTGGTGATGATTCTCATCCTCGTCCTCAAACCCAACGGCATCTTCAACCGCGGAAGACGCCTACCTCCTGAGCCGCTCACCGGCACATTTATCGCACCGAGCGCGCCGATGCGCCTACCCGGTGCTGCCTTGATCGCTGCGGGTCTAATCGCGCTGGCATTACCGTTGGTCGTTCGCAACGGCTACATCCTGCAGACGCTTGGCATTGGCTGGCTCTACGCCATCTTGGCCATCAGCCTGACCCTGGTGGCGGGCACGGCGGGGCAAATCTCGTTGGGGCACGCGGGCCTGCTTGCCATCGGAGCCTATGCCTCGGCTCTACTGGCGATCGACCTCAAAATACCGGTGGCCGCGGCCATCATCTGCGCCGGCGCCATGACTGCCGTGCTCGGCACACTGATCATCTTGCCCTCGTTCAGGCTGCGCGGCCACTACGTCACAATCGCCACCTTAGGGGTCGGCGAGATCGTCACCCTCATCATCCTGAACTGGGACGGCCTTACGCGTGGCCCCGTCGGGCTGACGGCCATTCCTCCGTTGTCGGCCTTCGGTTTGTCGGCCATGAGCGGCACTTGGGTCTATGAGATATCCCTGGCGACTTTGCTGCTGTTGGCGCTACTGCAGCAGCGTCTGCTCGGCTCGCACCTTGGTCGAACTCTGCGCGCCATCCGCGACGACGACGTGGCGGCACGCTGCTACGGGATCGCGCTCGACCGCTACAAGGGCATCGCCTTTGCGGTTGCCGGATTCTCGGCTGGCGTTGCTGGGGCGCTGATGGCGCATATCTTCTCTTATGTGAATCACGAGACGTTTACCTCGCACGTCTCCCTGCTTGCGCTGACGATGGTCATCCTTGGTGGGCTAGGCAACGTCGTCGGCGGCATTGTCGGCGCCGTCCTGCTCGTCAGTCTGCCGGAGATTTTCCGCGCCGCCGCGGAGTATCGCCTCCTGATCTACGGTATCGCCCTTCTTGTGCTGATACGCTTCCGGCCGCAGGGCCTGTTTGGGACGGTGTGAAGGCGCGATGGAAGCACTGCTCGTGATCAATGGCCTGACGCGCAGGTTCGGGGGCGTCACCGCGGTCGACGCTCTCGATCTCGTCGTCGCTTCGGGCGAGCTCGTGAGCATCATCGGTCCCAACGGGGCGGGCAAGACCACCCTTTTCAACCTGGTGACGGGTCTCGAATTTCCCGACTCCGGCGGCGTTGCATTCGCCGGGCGCCCGATCGCCGGTCTCGCGGCGGAGCGAATTGCCGCACTCGGCATCGCCCGCACCTTCCAGCACGGCCGTGTCTTCGGCAACCTGAGCGTGCTCGACAATCTGTTGGTCGGCGCGCACACGCGCTTGGCGGCGGTGCGGCCGACGTGGCCGCTGCTCGGTCCCTTGGCGGAACTTGCGCTCGCGCTCGCCAGGCCGGCGACCGTTGCGGCCGAGGAGGCACTGCTGCGCGGTGAGGCCACCAAGATTTTGGGCCTATTCGGCGATCGGCTTCTGCCGCGGGCCGGCAACCCCGCCTTCAGCCTGTCCTACGCCAACCGCCGCCGCCTGGAGATCGCGCGGGCGCTTGCGCTGCGGCCGCGCTTGCTACTGCTCGATGAGCCGACCGCCGGGATGAACCCGACCGAGACCGCCGAGATGCTCGAAATCATCCGCTCCCTCAAGGGCTCCGGCGTGACGATCCTGCTCATCGAACACAAGCTCGATCTGGTTATGCAGTTGTCCGATCGTGTCGTCGTCATGGATGACGGATCCAAGATCGCCGAAGGGCTGCCGGCCGAAGTAGCCTCCAACCGCCGAGTGATCGCGGCGTATCTAGGTCACGGCGAGGTCGGCCGAATGCGAAGGGTAACGAAGGCGCCCGTATGAACGAGCCGCAAGCCATGCCTTCGAGCGAGCCGATTTTGCGGCTGGAGCGTGTCAATACGTTCTATGGCCCGATCCAGGTGCATTTTGACCTCTCATTTGCGGTTGGGCGCGGCCAGATCGCCTGCCTATTGGGTGGCAACGCTAGCGGTAAGTCGACAACGATGAAGATAATTCTGGGGCTCGTGCAGCCGCGGTCGGGAACGATCGTGTTCGACGGTCGACCGATCACGGGATTGCGCACGCCACAAATCATCCGACGCGGCCTTGGTTCCGTCCCCGAGGCGCGGCGTTTGTTCGGCGGCATGACGGTGCGAGAGAACGTGCTGATGGGAGCCTTCACACGGACCGACAAGCCCGAAATTCTCCGAGACTATGCGCGCATGATGGAGTTGTTCCCGCGCTTGCGCGAGCGCTGCGAACAACAGGCCGGCACCCTCTCCGGCGGCGAGCAACAGATGGTGGCGATGGCGCGTGCGCTGATGGGTCGGCCTCGGGTCATCTGCATGGATGAGCCTACGATGGGCCTGTCGCCGCTGCACGTCGACCGCGTCTTGGAGCTAATCCGCAGAGTCAATCAGGAAGGTGTCAGCATTTTCATGGTGGAGCAAAACGCCCACCTCGCGCTGCAAATCGCCGACTACGGTTACGTCCTGCAGACGGGGCGTATCGTGTTGTCTGGGCCGGCCCGCGAACTCATGCATGATGCAAGGATCCGGGATGCCTACCTCGGCGGCGCAGGCAGCCAGCTCGGGGACAGCGATGCAGGTTGATCCCCCGCAAGGCGCGAACCCGCGGAGCCTGGCCGAACTCGAGGCGCGGCTCGCGCGCGATCTAGAGCTGCTGCTCATTCCTCCCGCCAAAGAGTGGCTCCAGCCCACCGCGCATCCCCGCTGGGGTCGGCTGCTCGATGTCGCCATCATCGGCGCAGGCATGGGGGGATTGGCGACGGCGTTTGCCCTGAAGCGCTTGGGCGTGCGCAACATGCGCCTGTTCGACCGTGCACCTGAAGGTTTCGAAGGTCCCTGGGTTAGCTACGCGCGCATGCAAACGCTGCGGTCGCCCCCAGAATTGGTCGGACCGGCCCTGGGGCTTGCCAATCTCACGTTTCGCGCCTGGTTCGAAGCCCAGTTCGGTATCGCCGCATGGCCGACCGTGCATCGGATCTCGCGCCTGCAGTGGATGGCTTATTTGCGCTGGTATCGGCGCATGCTTGCCGTGCCGATCGAGAACGAGGTTGAGATCATTGACATTGCCGGCGACGCGACGGCGGTCTGCCTCCAGCTGCGTTCGGCAGTGGGGGAACGGAGAATTGCGGCGCGTCGCGTGGTGCTGGCGACCGGAAGAGATGGCCTGGGCGGCCCATTTGTACCGGAGGTTTTTCGTGCCCTCGACCGCGCCCATTGGGCCCATTCCAGCGACGATATCGACTTTGCCGCGCTGCGCGGCAAGACCGTAGGCGTAGTCGGCGCCGGCGCCTCAGCGGTCGACAACGCCGGCGAGGCCCTCGAGGCGGGCGCGGCGCGCGTGGCCATGCTCGTCCGTCGTCCGGACGTACCGCGCATCAATCGGGGCATGGGCATTGGCAGCCCCGGCATGTGGCATGGCTTCAACCGGCTCACGCCGGCGCAACGCTGGTCCATCGTCCAGCACATCGTCGATCATGCCATTCCGCCGCCTCGCGACTCGATGCTGCGTTGCTCTCGGCACAAGAATTTCTCCATCATCGCAGGTTGCACGCCGCTTCGGGTCTGGCTTGACGAGCGCCGCGTCCGACTCGAGACAAGCGGCGGGTCGCTTGTGTTTGACTACCTGATCCTGTGCACGGGCTTTGCCGTCGCTTGGGACCGCCGCCCGGAGCTCGCCGGCCTTGCCCCGCACGTTGTGCGCTGGCGCGATCGTTTCCAGCCAGCAGGTGGCGATGACTACGAGCAGGCCGATGACCCGTTCCTGGGCAGCGACATGGAGTTCCTGGAGCGCCAGCCCGGCGTCGCGCCCTGGGTGCAGCGCGTGCACTGCTTTACCTTTCCGGCTTTCATGAGCCACGGGCCGCTTACCGGCGACATCCCGGCGATCAGCGTAGGCGCCGAGCGCGTCGCCACGGGTCTCACCGGCGCCTTGTTTGCGGAAGACTACGAGCGAAACTGGGCGCGTCTGCTTGCCTGGAATACGCCCGAGCTCAACGGGGACGAGTATGTGCTCGATCAGGACGTTACCAAATTCGCCGCCGATCCGGCGCCCAGTGGAGCCTAACACATGAGCCTTACGCCGACCCCCGATGTCCCCGATGTCCCCGATGTCATGGATGACCTCGCCGGCCTTGCGGCCGATTCCCGACTTGCCCAGCTCCGGCGCCAGCGTCCCGACGTCGTGCGCCATCTGCAGCGTAGCGGCGAGGCAATCTTCACGCCACGCAACGATGGCGGACTGTCCGCGGCAGAGCGTGCCGCGGTGGCGCTGCGCATTGCCGTTCTGTTGCGCGATGCCAGGCTGCAGGAGCACTACCGGGCCCGCGTGATCGAGCATGGTAGGGACCCGCTGGCCGCGAGCGCGGCCGATCCCTCGACCGCCGGTCGCGAGCCGCGTTGGCGGACCATCCTGGGCCATGTCGATCGCCTGACGACCGACCCCGATAGCGCCCGGCGCGAGCACATTGACACCCTGCTTGCGTCCGGCATGTCGCCGCAGGCCGTGATTGCACTGTCGCAACTCGTAGCCTACGTGAATTTCCAAGCCCGCGTGTGCGCAGGACTGCGCCTGCTTGGGAGCCAACCATGAGCAAGCCAATGCGTGACTTCACTCGCGGCGAGCTGGAGTGGACCCCTTGGATTACCCCTGTCGATGCCGACGCGGCTAGCGAAGAGCAGCGGCAGGCATTGAAGATCACGCCATCCAACCGCCCCGTGGGTGCCTACTCGCGGGTGTTGGCGCACGATCCGGCCTCGCTTGCCGAGCGATCCCCGCTTTACAACGGCATCATGTTTGGTGCCCGCGGCCTGCCACGCGCTGATCGCGAGCTCGCCGCGGTGGCGACGTCACAGGTCAATGGTTGCTCGTACTGTGCTTCGGTACACGCCAAGCGCTTCGTCGAGCTCAGCAAGCGGCCCGATGTCATCGACCGTCTCTATGCCGAGGGTTTGCAGGCACAGCTTGATCCCCGCCACAAGGCCGTGACCGATTTTTCTGCCAAGCTGGCGCGAGATCCGATAGCCATGCAGGAAAGCGACCTTGCGCCGTTGCGCGCACAGGGTTTAACGGACCTTGAGATCCTCGACCTGGTCCATACCGTGGCCATGTTCTCCTGGGCCAATCGCCTGATGCAGAGCCTGGGCGAACCGGTGCTCGGATGAAATCCGGCGGCGAGGCAACCTGTCGAGCGAGTGCGAAACCCCAACGGGCAAAGCCGCGAGCATCGCCGCTGGTTGCAAGCGCCCAAACTGTCCAGATCGCCAACCTTCTCACCACAACGTTGCACGACAGCTCGAAGGTCGCCGCAATACCTGAGCAAGGAAGCGGAGCAAACCCGCAAAGGCGCACGTGAATGATCGCAACGGCGTCGTTTACGCGCAGCGGCACGCCGTGCGCTCTCAGGCAGGTTGGCAATGGGCGCGCGTTCCGGGCGGCACGGCACGCGCCTCGGCGACACCCGTCGATCGGGTTCGTTTGTGCCCACGCCTTTGGCCGCACTGGATTTGAAGGCCCCGCATCCAACTATCGGACCTGCAACACCAGCTTGCCACGGAAGTGCCGGCCCTCGCTGATGCGCTGAGCCTCGGCGGCATCGCGCAAGGGAAACACGCGCAGCTCCGGCACGCGCACGGCCTTTATCGCGTGGAGCTCCAATATGCGCTCAAGGTGCGCACGGTCGCGACCAACGGCAGGACGCAGCGAGCGCACATCGGAGCGTGGCGAAGGTGGTGCAGTTGCGCCTGAGGCAATAAATGCCGCCCGCCCGCCAGACTTCAGGACCGCAAATGAGCGCGCGGCGACGTCGCCACCGACGGTCTCAAATACCGCATCGACATCCCTTACCACTTGGCTGAAGTCTTCCTTGTTATAATCGATCACCTGATCTGCACCGAGGCTCTTGACATAGCCGTGGTTGGCCGCACTGGCCGTCGTTACGACGCGGGCACCGATGTGTTTGGCAAGTTGGATGGCATAGCCTGCCACGCCGCCGGCGCCGCCTTGAATGAGAATGGTCTCACCGCGTTGCAGCTTGATGGTGTCCTCGATTGAGACCAACGCAGTTAGGCCGACGAGCGCTAGCGCGGCGGCTTCGGCGTGGGAGAGCTGGTCGGGCTTGCGGCAGAGAAGCGCGGCCTTTTCTGCGACCTTCTCCGCGTAGGTTCCATCGCGGCCGGCCGCAAGCACGCCGAATACGGCGTCCCCAACCGCAAAGTCGGTAACGCCGGCACCTCGCGACGCCACGACACCGGAAAAGTCGCGACCTAGTACGTAAGGAAACGTGGAGATCGTCGTGTATGCGCCGCCCTCGCGCACTTTGGTATCGGCGCCATTGACGCTGGCCGCATAAATATCAACCACAACCTGGCCGGGTTCCGCCACCGGGTCCGGCAGATCGCCATAGCGTAGAACCTCGAGACCGCCCTGGCGATCCATGATAATGGCCTTCATCGCTGTACCTTTTCCAATGAGCCCATGGCCGCATCCTTGCGGCACCTTTCTCCGGCCGTCGCGGGAGACTGTTGCATTGCAACCGAGTGGGAGGCAACGGGCTTCGGTGTGCCGGCTGGAAAGAAACGCGTCCATGCAGCCACCCGAAAGCGACATTGCTAATGTCCCCGCCCCATCGCGTGGCTTGAGGGCTTTCCCCCCGTTCGGACATCGGCGTTCGCGGACGTTTCAGATCGGCGCCGAGAAGCTACATTAAGCCATCGCGAATCGTTGTAATGTGCCAAAGCGTCCAGCGTGGCCGACACCCCATATTCCACGACCTAATTGCAATACCCGTATCTCAATATATGTGCCGACCTGGCCTGCCGTCGCCTTTGGCAGGCGAAGGAGCGGTGATGGGGCGCATGATCGGCCGTTAGTGCCGTGCTTCTGACAGGGGGCGATCCCCCTTGGGAGGGTCGCGTGCGAAGGTTCGTGCATTTTTTGCGACTGCCTTTGCCTGGCATCCTCGTGGGGGTGGCCGGCGCGGCACTTTGCGACCTGACTGCTACGAGGCAGGCGCAAGCCGGCGGCTTCGGAGTCCGTGAACAGTCCGCCTATTTCCTCGGTTCCGCATTTGCAGGTTCCGCGGCGGGCGGCGAGATCAGCTCTGTTTTCTGGAATTCGGCGGCGACCGCGGCCCTACCTGGCTGCAACGCCTCGTCAAGCTATTCGGGCATATTCGCCAGCGGTGATGAAGTCGGGCAAGCCGGCTTGTTTGTCAGCGGTGTTCCGCGGATTGCGCCGGGGCTCACCCCTGCGTCTACCGACATCGGTAGGGACGGTTTTGTCCCATCTTCGTTTGTGACCTGCCAACTTTCTGACCAGGTCTACGTGGGCTTGGGTTTGAACGCGCCCTTTGGCTTACTCACCAAGCCGGATAACACGCCGTGGGCCGGATCTCCAATTGCCATCACCTCAAAGGTCTTCTCGGTCGATATCAATCCGACCATCGCCTACAAGCTCACCCCCGAATTCACGATCGGTGTTGGCGCACAGATCGAATACTTCAAGTTGCGCCTCAATCATGGGCCATTCGATTCCCTGGTCGGTGCCCGCGCCTTCGATGCAACTGATTGGGGGGTAGGCGCAACCGTGGGTATGATTTGGCAACCTGGAGCGACGACGGCCATTGGATTGGGCTATCGTTCGTCGGTGGGCGTCGACGTCAACGGGTCGTATGTGCGCTCCGCCGGGCTTCTCACTCCACCCGTGTCCGCAAATGCGACCGCTAGCCTGACACTGCCCGATGAGTTGACACTTAGCGCGCGCCAGCTCGTGGGACCGCGACTGTCCATCATGGGCACAGTTGAATGGCAGAATTGGAGCCGGCTGCAAAACGTTGCAGCTGTCGGTTCGGGTTGCGGCGCTACTGGCGTCTGTGAGGCGCTCAATCTCAACTATCGTGACGGCTGGTTTTACTCCCTTGGCGCTGAATATGCGTATAGTCCGACCCTGCTCTTGCGCGCAGGCATAGGTTACGAGACCTCGCCGATCCAGGATTCCACGCGGGACATCTTGATTCCCGACAGCAATCGTATCTTTGTCAGCGCTGGCGCCTCGTACAAATATTCTGAGCAGATAAGCTTCGATCTCGGTTACGCGCACCTGTTTTTCCAGGATGCGACATTTTGCATCGCCAGCGCGGCCCAGAACGGTGGCACCTCGCATTGCAACGCTGGTACACCTCCCGCGGCCGTCTTGCTGCGCGGCAGTGCCGATAACTCCGCTGACCTTGTTGCCGTGGGTTTAAGATATAAATTCTAAAAAGCGGCCGCTAGATTTTGATCCCATCAGGGCCAACAGGGTAGGGCTGACCTCAGGCCTAAGCTGTCGCACCTCGACGGACGTCTAGGGTTATCCGACGCGTCCTCTCTTCACGGGCTTCGTTTTAGCAGGAGGCGGCATGTGCCGTCTGCATTGGCGCAGGCACCTTGATGCGGCCAAGCCGTGCGTGCGGCAGCAGGTGTAGCAGGCTCGGGTGCCCGCTCCCTTTCCCTGGCAGGGTGCGGCGGGTTGGGCAGACGTGCCCGTTGCGGCTTGTAGCCGAGCGCTATTGCCTTCTAAGCGCGCCCTGTCCCGGGCGATGTCGGATTGCTGGTTGAGGATACGCGCGCGGCCGATAAAGCAATCGGTTCGGCCGCGACCCGCAGGCATTGTTTCGCAGTCGCCCTGCCCCCATGCCGCCTGCGGTGCGACGAGCGCAGGCGGTAGCAGCATTAGCAGGATGCGAGTGAACCGAAGAAACTGAGGAATGGTTGCGGTCATTTCTGCTGCGCCGGTGAGAAAGATTACCGTCTAGACGGTCGCGCCGACCGTGGCGGCTCGAGCATCCGCCAATGCGGAAACGCAAGCCAATCCCCCAAGTCGGCCGGTGGCTGGCATCGCCTCCTCGGTGTCGACATTGGCAACTCCGCATCGTCGACCTAGAGTGTCCGTCGACTTAGCCAGCTGTGGCGCCCCCTGTCAAAATTCTTTCCGGGCCCCTTGGGGGCGTTTGCGCTCCGGGAGGGACACGACATCGCGGTTGTACGCCGACGCCGGCGCCAGGAAGTGTTCGTGAGCGCAAAGATCCCAACCCTCACCACGGTTCTATTGCGAGACCTTGCTCCAGCTTCGGCGTTACCCAGCATGCTCGCGGACCAGGGTCGCCCGGCCCAGTTGATTAGGGTCGGCCCGATGTTGTGGGCGCACGACAAGCTTGACGGCCTCGCCGATCGAATCGCTCGCTCCAGGGATCACCCGCAAGCCGATTTGGTGTGTGCGGCTGGTTTGGACAGTTGGTTTCGTTTTCTGGCCGATGGCGCTCGTGTGCGCATACACGACCCGAACGATCGGCGGCTCGGCCTGAGGGCGGAAGCTGCAGGTGCGCTTCTTACGCGAGGCTTAGCGGAGCGGGCTACAATGGCCGCTCTTGATTGTCTAGCCGGCGATCATTTGGCTCGTGTTTTCCAGATGGAAAACTGCTGCCATTTCCGGCTGAACCACTTCCACATTTGTGTCGATACGCCTGGGCATGCGGGTCGAGCAGCGGTCCATCCGGGACTATTTCCGTTCGGCGCCGAGCACGAGAGTCCAATAGGGGCGGCCGCTTGAGTTCTTGGCCATGGCGACGCCAATCGCCGTGACCTCGGGACGCAGCAGATTCTCGCGGTGACCGGCGCTTCCCTCCCAGCTTTGCATCGCGTCGCTGAAAGATTTCTGCCCGGCAGCAGCATTCTCCGAGGCGATCTTGGCGCGATAACCCGCGCGCGCGGCACGGTCCTTGGGTAGCGATCCGTCAGGCCCGTCATGGCCGATCCTGCTTCGCTTGGCCTGAGTCTCAGACTGTATCGCGGCGGCCTTGATCAAGCGCGCGTCGAGCACCACAGTGCCTCGCCCATTCTTGGTCCGGAACGCGTTGACCGCGGCAAGCGCGGCTTCGGGGTTGAGCGGCTGCACGGGGCGCGCAGCATACTCTGGGGACACCAAGGTGACGGAGCAGCCAGGGGCGATAATGCATGGTAGGCGCCATTCCGCGACGGCCGGCGTTGCCACCACCCCGATCAGGGCGGCCACGAGGCTTCGTTTGAGCACCCCCGTTCCCTCCTGTATCCCCGTTCGCCGATACTGACGGGCATCGTCGCTCGCACGCATGAAACCCATCAGGGACACGCGCGTGTCCTGGTCAGAAAATGTGCCTCGAGGGTCTCTACCCGCCGAGAGCGTCATTCAGGAGATCAAGGATGTCCTCGATCAGCCAATCATCAATCTTCGCCTCATCCATCGCCAGGTGCAATCGGTTTGCTGTGGTGAGGCGCCCCGGAGATACAACTCGGGCTTCGGGAGCGGCGACGCCGTCTCCCAACTCGCGCCTCCATGTCGACATGACTAACTCGGCTGACAGAAATAAGGCGGCATCGCGGGCAATGATGCCCGTCGCCAGCCGGCCCGTTGCGCACGTCCGAGCGAGGTGCGCGGTCGATCGGTTCGACGTTGCCAGATGTCCACTTGGTATCGTTTGGTCTACTTAGGGGCGTGCCCGTTGCCGGGAACGTTTCTTCCCGCCCGCAACCGAAGTAGCCGATGCCGCTTGAGGTGTGCAGGCTTGCCAAGGCGGCGTCCCCACGTGACCCAAAGGCTGAAGGAGGCTGCCGAAGCGCACGGGCTGGCAGCGTGGTGTCAGATTCAACGAATTTGGAATGAGTCGGCAGAATTGTCCGCCGATCTCGCGAGCGCGCTTGCGCACGCGAAGGCTGTCATGGCGATCAGAACGGACGATGCGTCTACGCTAGCGTTTGCCGCCAATGCCTATGCCAGGGCAACCCGGGATTATGATACCGCAATACAGATGACCGAACCTGCGCTGGCTCAAAACCCAGCAATGCCCATGCGCTGGCGGTGGGGGCGGTGGGTCAACACCTGGGCTGGACGCCACGACCAGTCGATCCGTCTCTCTGAGAGGGCATTACGTTGCAGTCCTTTCGATCCGGCGCGGCATCTAGCGTTTGCTGCGCTGGCGCGTGCCAGGCTGTTTAAAGGAGATGCCGACGCCGCCCTGATCGCAGCACGGCGCGCCGCTCAAGCGAGTCCTGGGCACCTGCCTTGGCATGGCTATGTCATCATTTCCCTTGTCAGGCTCGGGCGCACGCAAGAACTGGGGACCACGATTGAACAATTGCTCACGAGCTTCCCGAACATTCGGTTGACGAATTTCTTATCGCGCGTAACCTTTGAGCCGTTCACCGCCGAGCTGACTGCTGCCGGATTACCCACATAGACTGGTCGGAAGTGACTTGCGTCCTGGCACTTAGCGGCCGACTTCTGCGCTGCAGTATTGCCGTCCGCCAGCTGCATCGGAGAAACTGGGGAATCCGACAAACCCCGCCGGCCCGGCTCGACTGACCAAGTGTCCGCGCTTCTCGTTTTATGCGTTCACGCCGTAGTAGGGTTGCATCATTTGCCGTGTGTTGACTGAAGGCCATCACCGCCACTCGGTTTGCGGCAACGTTCGCGTGCGCCAGGACCTATTCAGAGCCGGCGCGCGTCAGCCGCGCTAAATTCCACCCGCAAGCTCCTGCCTCATACATTGCAATCTACGAACCATGCCATGCATTATCGCGTTCGAACGCCCTGCTCGACGATTTGCACCGCGCGGGACAAATCCTGCTGTGCGCGACCCTGAAAAACACCGTGCAGCAAGACCAGGCGCGCCGCTTGGCACACCCACATGGGGACGCCGAGCGCCTCGCCCTGCTCAATGGCGAGGTCAACGTCCTTCATGAGGATTTCGAATGTGGCACCGAATTCGAAGCTGCGTGTAATCACGGCGCTGGGGAACAAACTCATTGTTGCGAAGTTTCGGCCGGTGCCATTGTTGAGGATCTGCAGCATGGCATCGGGTGGAATGCCGCCCTTTGTGGCCATCGTCATCACCTCCGATGTCGCGATCAGCGACACGGCGAACAAGATATTGTTTGTCAGCTTCATGATCTGAGCCGCGCCGGGTTTGTCACCCGCGATCACCACGGTCGGCCCCCAAAGACGGAAGATCGGCATCAGTTCCGCGATTTTTGTCAGATTGCCTGAGACCATGACGGCAAGTGTAGCGGCCTGCGCTCCCGCCCGGCCGCCACTGATGGGCGCGTCGATCAGCATTGCACCTGCGGCAGCACAGGCGTGCGCGATCTCGGTGATGAAAGGGCCGCCGACCGTACAGGTGTTGACGAGGGTCTTGAGCGCGCTTCCGGAGAGCAGCCCCTCAGGTCCGGTTGTAGCTTGGCGAAACACGTCGAGCGTCGGCAGTGAGACCACCACCGTGTCACAGGCATCAGCCAGCTGCTTCGGTGAGACGGCACGCCGTGCCTGGCGTTCCAGGAGCGGTTGCATTGCATCCAAGCGCACATCGCAGATCCAAAGCTCATGCCCCGCATCGAGTAGTTTTTCGGCCATGGGCTGACCCATGTTGCCGACGCCAAGGAAGCCTATTCGCATGGGGATCTCCGTGAACCTTGCAATGCTTTCGCTCTTCTTCAGGCCTCGTCTAGCGCGGTCTCGTGCCACGCGGGATCGCCGGAATATGGCACGCGTATTAGCGAATGGTCACGCCACCGCCGGCCTGGAAGGCTTGGTAGTGGAGTCTCGTCCTGGACATGAGCGAGGAGCGGTGCGCAGCCAACTCAACCAGGCATTGTAAGGTTTCCCTCATCCGCCACGCCGCACCAGGATCGCCGCGAGCCCCCTGCCTCTGCGTTCGCCTCGCCACGAGGTGGCCCCGTGATCTGGGTGTCAACCCGTATATGGCCTTCTGCCTCTGCATCGGCTTGCTCGGCCTGCGCGAGGTTAGGCGTCGGGCGGCATTGGTCGGCGGCCGCCAGCGACCGCGCTTGCCTTGCCGAACTCAGCGTTCTCGACCTGGTGCTCGGCGCTTCGTTTCCTGTAGGAGGGGTGCCTGGCGCCCACCCTGGGGGAAACGCGAACCAGGGAGGGCTCGCGGTTCAGTCCGCAAAGCAACTTTCGTAGTTTATCGACAATATCAATGACTTGATGCAATACATTTCAGCGTTGCGGGCCGGCAGCTAGGAACCTTCTGCAATATTGTCGAAGCTCATCAAACGGGAAAATGGTCAGCGGACACCGCGCGCAATGATTGCGAACGCTAGAAGGGCACGTTCGACGATGAACCCTGCCTCGCGAGCGAGTGCGGCTTGGTATGAGCGGTTTCTTGATCATATGGCGCCGCCGCATTGTGCCAAGAGCTGCCTTCCGAGGGTCCGCGCCTTTTACCGAGTCGCGTGCACGGCTATCGGCCCCTTTCTGCTGACACCGTCCCACGCTTGAACGATGCGAGAGTTTTGATGCTCCCTGGATGTGTACCCTGGCCCGAAGACCTTGCCCGCAGCTATCGTGAGAAAGGGTATTGGCGCGACTTCTCGCTACCGCACTACTTTGCAAACCTGGTCGCGGTGACACCCAAGCGGTTAGCAATAATCGACGGCGAACGGCGGTTGACGCTCGAAGACATCTGGATCCGATCGTTGCGGCTTGCCGCCAATCTACACGGCGTCGGTCTACGCTCGCGCCAAATCGTAGTCTTCCAGCTTCCGAATAGCGCGGAGTTCCTGATCACATTTCTTGCATTGACGCGACTTGGCGTTATTCCAGTGCTGGCGCTTCCCTCGCACCGGCAAAGTGAAATCTCGCACTATGTCAGGGCCTCGGGAGCATCCGCCCTGTTCATTCCCGACCGTATCCGAGACTTCGACTTCAAAGGCATGGCCAGGATGGTGCGAGAGACATCTCCTGCTTTGCGCAACGTGTTCGTGCTCGGGGCAAGCACAACTGATGAGATGTCGCTATCGGTTCTGATCGACTCGGACCCGCCAGCGACATCGGTTGCCGCCATTGCCACCGAGATGCCAGATCCATCCGACGTCGCATTGATGCTGCTGTCGGGCGGGACTACGGCGCTTCCGAAGCTCATTCCTCGTACCCACAATGACTATGTCTACAATTTCGAGCGGAGTGCTCGCGTCGCGGGCTTTGGTTCCGAGACCGTTCAGCTCATTGTCTTGCCCCTGGCGCACAACTACAATCTCGGTTCGCCCGGGATGCTCGGTGCCATCGCCAGCGGCGGGCGGGTTGTGATCGCGCCAAAGGCGGATACTTCGACTGTCTTTGCACTTGTCGCAAAAGAGCGCGTGACCACGATCCCAGCGGCCGTGCCGCTATTCGTCAACTGGCTGAACGACCCCACCCTCGCCAAATTCGACGTCAGCTCGCTGAGGACTGTCCAAAACGGAGGTGCACGGTTGTCGCCGGAACTCAGAGACCGTGTGCGTAAGACGCTTCATTGTCTCTACCAGGAAGTCTACGGGACAGCCGAGGGCTTGCTCAACTTGACGTCGCTCGATGACGATGACGAAAAGATCCTAATGAGCTCCGGCGCGCCGATGTGTCCTGACGACGAAATCAGGGTCATCGACGAAGAAGGAAGCGAAGTTCCCGACGGTGAGAAGGGAGAGCTGGTAACCCGGGGGCCCTACACTATTCGCGGCTACTACAATGCCCCCGATGTCAACGCCCGAGCCTTTACGCCGGACGGCTTCTACCGAATGGGGGACGTCGTCACCAAGCGTGGCCGCCACATCTATGCGGAGGGCCGCAAGGGAGACCTCATCAATCGCGGTGGTGAGAAAATTAACATCGACGAGGTCGAGAATCTGATCCTTAAGCATCATTCGGTTCATTCGGTAGCGCTCGTCGCCATGCCGGATCCCACATACGGCGAGCGCGCCTGTGCCTTTGTGGTCCTCAAACCCGGCGCCGCTCTCACATTCGCACAGTTGACCGAGTTCTTGTTGGGTCAGAACGTTGCAAAGTTCAAATTGCCCGAGCGGTTGGAACTCCTTCCTGAGTTTCCGGTGTCGGGCGCCGGCAAGATCATGCGCCGCACGCTTCGGGAGATGATTGAGGCGAAACTCAGGAACGAAGCAAAGTCGGTCTGAGTGTCTTGGCGCGAGACCCAGTCCATCGAAGCGCCGCAGCTATGACAGCATCAATCTCGAAGGGCATGCCGACGGGCAGTCGCCGCATCATCCGCAAGGAATAGCCGCACGATCGGCATTTCTACCAGGCGATGGGCTGCACGGCGACGCGTCGAGGCAGCGCGGAAGCAAAGAAGCCTCGATCCGCGAGCTGTGCGGGCGGATGAGGATCCCTGCGCCAGCCCGGCGCAAAGCGCCAATTGGCACAGAACGGGTGGGTTCGTCAGCTGCCATCTGCGCGATTCCCCTTTGCAGCCCAGATTGATAGGCTCAATCAGCTAGCCAGATGCAAAGGGCGCGCGCCCGCTGCTCGGCACAACACATTTCCGTGGGGAGGTCACACCGTGTCGAAGGGGAGAGTGGTTCTGTGGCGGTCCATGTATCATACCGCAGGCCATAAAATGCTAACTGATGGTGGGACAGACGTCGTTGTTGTCGACAGTAACAATACGGCTGAGTTAAAGCAGGTCCTGCATGGTGCGCGCGCACTTTGGGTCCGCACTCCTGAGCGTGTAACTGCGGACGTGCTCGATGCCGGTAAAGACCTTGTGGTCGTATCGTCGTCTGGGTTCGGCACCGACAACATCGATATTCCGGCCGCAACTGAGCGCGGCATCCTTGTCGTAAATCACCAGGGCTTCGGTCGCGTGCCGGTCTCTGAGCATACGATCATGATGATCCTGGCGACCGCCAAACAGCTGGTATGGGGTGATAGAGCCGTTCGGGACGGATCGGCTTGGAACATGCGGTCGGGTCTGCAAATTACTGAGCTCGAAGGAAGGACCGTCGGCATCGTCGGCGTCGGGTATATCGGCTCCGAAGTCGCGCGGAAGTTGAAGTACGGCTTCAATTGCCGTGTTCTTGGCTATGACCCGTACGTCAACCCGCGGCTTGCGCGTTTGGCCGGCATCGAAATGATTCCGGACCTTCACACGATGCTGAGCAAGAGCCATATCCTCGTACTTGTGCCGGAGTTGACCCCTGAGACCCGCGGCATGATTGGGGGAGGTGAGTTGGCGTCACTTCCGAAGGGGGCTATTGTCATCAATACCGGACGTGGCCAGGTTCTCGACTTCTCGGCCTTGAACGGCGCTCTCGATAGCGGGCATCTCTTCGGTGCAGGGATTGACGCGTTCTATCCCGAACCGCTACCAAGCGATCATCCCCTGTTGACAAACCCGAAGGTCACGCTTTCACCGCACGTCGCCGGCGCGACGGTCGAGGCGTCACTGCTGCTTGCCCGTTCCGCTGCCGAGCAAATTCTAGCCGCGCTAGGCGGGACGATGCCGGCGTTCCCGATCAATAGGACGGCTTGGGAGGGAGCGCGCTCGCGTCGCCCGCGCTAAGCATGAAGGGGAAGTGCACACTTCGTCGAGGGCAAGGGAAGGCGCGCGGTCGGAGGCAAAGCGTCGTCGAGTCGCTCGAGCTCGGTGGTCTGCGCACCTTCTCCACGTGAGGCATCGGCGAGGCAACTTCTGGCGCAAGGCCGCGATCAATGCTCGCTTCCGACGTTATTGGGAGTCTCCTGAGTCCTTCCTGATGCTCCGGTCTTCTGCGGCTAGCCGAGAGCGCGGCTCCCTCCTCGCCGCCGCAAAGACACGCATCCACGATGCGCGCGGGGCGGGGTTATGGGGTAAGCGCTTTGCATCATCTTTGGGCTCGTAATGAATTGCCAGCTACGCGTCCCCGTGCGCGAACCTCGGATGAGGAGGTGTCAAAGCGGAATTGGTGCTCAGGGATTTCAGTGAAGAGATCGACATAGCGCCGCGGCACGGGAATGTCGTTCAGCGCGCGTACGCGCCCCGCTGCGTCGCGGCGCACGGCCATCAGAAAGCTGGCTCCGGAACTAGCGATTTCATCGAGCACGACGTGCATTTGAACCTCATCATCGCCGTAATATTTCGGCGCAACCAGCCGCTCCGCTGTGTCCGCGCCGATCACAAACGTGGTCCTCGGAAACAAGCGCGACTTCTCGAGGAAGGTTGGTGCTCGCGTGAGTTCGACCGGCGATTTCCACGCGAATTGCGCGAGCCGGTTTCTCACCGTCTGGCCCGCCAGCGGTGGCTTATCGACGTTAGTGACAGAGATTTCGAATGCCAAGGGCTGCTGCCTGAGCTCTTCGGCGACCCGCGCCAGCAACAAATGTCCAGCGTGCACCGGGTTGAAAGAGCCTGGCAATAGCACACGGGGTGGCGGCGCCGACAGCATCATTTGGCCATCGGGCTGGGCGGTGACGCGATTGAGCTCGCCGGCCAAGAGCTGATCGATAGTATCTACGGCTGCGGAGGCCGTATCCGCAAAATATTCATCCGCTTCGAGCAGGGTGCGTGGTGACGGCGCGGCTATCCCGCACGCGTGGGCTAGCCATAAGACAATCGCGCTCGAAACAAGGTCTTCTTCAGCGGCGCGACCACGTCGGCCCTTGGCCATCACGCCCGTGCAGTGCGCGATGCCAGCAGAGTTGTCGAATGCGATATGAAACCGATGCTCGCCTTTGCGCGGGCGATCACTAACCAGTGCCGCCGTCGCGCCGAGGCCAACCAGATCGGTACCGGCCGGCACCAGCCTGGCCGCGCGTGCCCGTACGCTCCGTGCCATCGCAACTGCAGTGTCAACACTGCAGGCCTGTGCGGGTGCAAAGCCGAGAAATGTCGCAAGCGCCAGCGCGTCGTAGGGAATCTGCGCCTCGACCAGCAGCCGAGAGCCCCCGGGAACACGAAGCAACTCGCCGACCGCCCCGCTGCCGCCTCCGGTGATCGCAAGTGCAACCTTGCGGCCGGACGCATGTAATGTAGAGATCAACGGTTGCCACGCAACGTCCAACGGGCCCATGGTGCGTGTGGTCCGAAGCTAACAAGTGCTTCGCAAATGCTGAAAGACAATTCGGACAGAGTCAGACAGACTCTGATTAGCAGCCTAGAGCGCGCCGCGTCCTATCGCGCTGAACCATGGGGTGAATTGGTCACCGCCCACACGGCGTAGAACTCGAGCCAGTTAGGGAGAAGTTCAAGGCGGCCGGCAGGTGATTGGCGGTGCCAGCAGTGGGCATTCGTGAGCGTGTTTGTTCACGCCCCCTGGGCACATTTGTGCTCACCTCTTCGGCCTGGCCGCGGAGCCTCGCCTAGGTCGGCGGACGGCTCTCACCTTCCCGCTGCTTCCGCCGCCGCAGAAGAACCGATCGCCGCCGTCGGACTCCAGGCCCGACACGCCCACGCCAGGCGGCATCTCGAGCCTTTCCAAGACCTGTCCTGTTCGAGGGTCGACCCGCCTCACATCGCTCTCGTCACCTTCCCAAGTGCCGTGCCAGAGCTCGCCGTCAATCCAGGTGACGCCGGTAACGACGCGGTTGGATTCGATGGTGCGAAGGATAACTCCCGTTTCGGGATCGATTTGATGGATCCTGCGGCCTCGGTGCTGCCCCACCCAGAGCGTCCCTTCGGCCCATGCGAGTCCCGAGTCACCGCCGCCCCCGGGCGCCGGGATCGTCGAGAGCACGACGACCTGTCTTTAGATCAATCTTCTGGATGCGATCCTCAGCGATCTGGAACAGGTGCTTGCCGTCGAAGGCGGTTCCTGCATGCGCGGCGACGTCGATCGAGCGCACCGCCTTTCCAGTCTCCGGATCGAAGGCGTTGAGCCTGTCTCCCGACGCAAACCAGACGTACTGACCGTCAAACGTCACCCCATTCACGCGGTCGACATCTGGAAAGCCGCCATATTCGCGGAGTATTTCGGCTGCTGATGTTTTCATACCTCGACTCTAGTCGCTCGGCAGTGGACCGGGGAGTAACAATGTTGTCGTGAATCCGAGGCTCGGGCGCGGCCGTCCAGCGGCGTGCTCGCCCACGACCATACGATTGTACCTTGCCTGCTGTCGCAAGTGAATCGAGCGCCCGCTGTACGGTACGTGCGCTGGCTCCCAGCGCAAGCGCCAGGGCCGAACTTGACCACGACTCGCCATCGGCGAGGAATGCAATCACCGCCGCATGCCGGTCTTCGACGGGGGGTGCCAACACGACCACTTCGCCCGCTCGGTGTGGCGAGAGTGCAAACCCTTGCGTCGTCGCACTCACGCTTGCGAGCGACCGAAGCTCGGCGCGAAGCCGCCCAATCTCCACTCGCAGGCGTGCGCGATGCGATTCGTCGGCATGCTTTGCACGGAATGCCCGCCAAACGAGCGCGTCCCGCGACAGATCTCCGGGCCACGCTTCGCCGAGCGAACGCGCCAGCGCAAACAACACCGGACGCCGTGCGAGCCAGACCGTGGTGTGTACGCCACGCACGATATGACGGCACGCGTCCACGACGAGCACCCCCGATTCCAGTACCGCTTCAACCTCCTCAAGCAGGAGAAGTCGCTCCTTGCCACGTGAAATCAAGCGCGCCGCGGGCGTGTTCAGGACAAGGGATGCGCCTTCTACCTCAGCCATCAGTGCAGGGATACCTGCCTGATGCGCCGCATGCGCGGCCCGAGCCAGCGCGGAGCGCGCCACCTTGGTGCGCAGGCGGCGCATTGCGATGCCAGCAACGACCAGTTCGTGGGCGGCCCTCGACGCGGGCGGGAAGGGCGCCGGATCGAGTCCGGCGAGCGCACGCTCCGCCTCGTCGAGACGCCCGATCAGGAGAAGGCGCCGGATCTCGAGATGCCGCGCATGCGCGGCGTTCACCCGGTCGCCGTGTTTTTCGAGCGTCGCCCGCGCCGCGTCGAGCGCCTTCGGCGGCCAGCTCAGGTCGCGCGATACGAGCGCGACCTCAGCCTCGGCCACGACACATCTCGCGCGGGCCACGGCCTCTCTCGGACCGAAAGCGCGCGCCGCACTTTGTAGAAGAGTCTTCGCACGCGCGAAATCGCCGAGTTGCGCCATCGCAATACCGCGAAGCGCAAGGGCAGGCGGGTCGTCTCGTAGGGCAACCCGCTTCAATACGCCGAGGAGGTCACCCGCGGCGAGCGCCCGCGCCGCAGCCGTGATCAGCGAGTCCATCGCAATCCCGTCACACTTGTCACTCCCACCGTTTCGATGCCCGCCGCTAAGTGTTTCGACCGACAGTATCGAAAAGCGAATGGATAGCCGAAGGAAGGAGCCAAAGCGATGAAAACACACAAAACCGTCACGATCGGCATTTCCGAGGTGAGCACCGAAAATCATCGCGTCGTCACCAGGGACGAATGGATTGCCGAGCGCAGGGCGCTGCTGGCGCACGAAAAGGAACTGACACGCCTGTGCGACCAGATCGCTCGTGAGCGGCGCGCGCTGCCATGGGTGCGTATCGACAAGAACTACGTTTTTGACGCACCCGAGGGACGGCGCACGCTCGCCGAATTGTTCGAAGGTCGTCGCCAACTGCTGGTGCAACACTTCATGTTCGCCCCGGGGTGGGAGCAAGGTTGTCCGAGCTGCTCCTTCATGGCTGACCACAGCGACGGCATGAATGTGCACTTGGCGCATCGCGACGTCACGCTGGTAGCTATCTCGCGCGCGCCGCTAGCCGAAATCGAGCGATTTCGCCAACGCATGGGTTGGCGGTTCAAATGGGTGTCTGCGCACGGCAGCGACTTCAACTACGAGTTCGGCGTCAGCTTCACGCCGGAAGAGGTTGCCAAAGGTAAGCTCGACTACAACTACGGCACGTGGCCCTTCGCGGGCCAGGAATGGCCGGGCATCAGCGTGTTCTATAAGGACGAGGCGGGCCAGATCTTCCACACGTACTCGACCTACGGACGCGGCGTAGAGGTGATGATGGGTACCTACAACATGCTCGACCTGACACCCAAGGGCCGCGACGAGAGGGACGTTGACAACAAAATGGAGTGGGTACGTCACCACGACCGCTATGAGCCGACAGCGGTTGCGAAGGCACCGCCGGCGACGGGTTCGAGTTGCAAAGGGCACGACTAGCTCTGCCGCCCCCCTCCCGGATGAGTGCCCCCACGAACATGTAAGTGGCCGTGGCCGGCCGTCGCTAGCCACGGCCACCTGAAGATGAGGAAGTTCTGATGCGTCGGTTCAATGATCGGCGCGAGAGATCGAGATGAGCCAAACCATGACAAAGACCATCTTGATGATCGGTGAAAGCACCAACGCAGCCGCAGTCCACTTTCTATCCCTTGCGGCCTCTCCAACCTTCGCAATCATGGCGCTGATTACGGGTGCTCTTAATCTCGGCTCGCCGGAAATGCTCTGCTCGGTCACGCACCATGCATCACCGCTGGACGGAATGGTTATGATGTACTCGCTGATGAGCGCTTTCCATTCGGCGCCTTGGTTGAAGCTGATCTCGGGCCGACGAAACGGCGTCCGCCGGGCTTAATCCAGCCGACGTGTGCACCTTCCCAGCATTGTGCTGCGCCGTTCGCCTCGAGCGGCCGCCAGGCATGCCTCGATGGCTATTAGACGGCTTTCCAACCCTCGACGAGCGGCAGGTACGCGTGTTGCCGTTGGTGAGTTGCTGATATCATAGTGGGTTCGATTTGCCAGTAGTGCCACTTGACCTTGCCACTCACGCCAAAGAGGGCCAGACGCGTGCGTATCGGCGAGCGTAGGGCAGTCCAGGAGGACTAACCTGACAACTACGACATCGTGGTGCTGACGACGTTCGCGTTTCGGCTGGCCGTCGTCCTGGCAATGCCACGCGCTCGCTGTGTAGCCAAATATGCTCTAGTTCATCGCAGCGAACAGTGGATCAAGCTGACAAACATTGGAGCTTGGATCCTGCGCTAGGATCTGACCGACTTCGAGGCAGCGTCACCTAGTCTGGTCCGCGTCGCAAAAATGACCGACGCGTGATGAACGGCATCTTTTGGGTTCTGCGCACCGGTGCGCCTCGGAGATGAAATAAAGAGTGGAGTTGGGCGAAGTCGAGGAGGGCTCACCACGATAGAGCTCGCCCTTTAGGTCCTTGCGACCAACGAGGTTGACAGCAATGGCCAAGACCCAGGTCTGGGCGCAAGTTGGTCTGGTCTTTTTCGCACAAATTGGTCCTTCTGGCAGTCCGGGAGTGTTCCTAAATTCTTATTTGAGTGCCATCAGGTCTGGTGTCAACGTCGCCGTCGTCGGGGCGGGACACTGACCCGATAACTACTCGAGGGCGGACACGGTAGTGACGAGGAGATCGGTATCTCATGACATCCGTTCAACCGCTGCTAAAGCCGCTGCTCACGGTTGCCGCGGTGCATCTGTTGGCCGCGATGAGTTCCCGGCCCGAGTTTCATCACGGTGTCGCGAACCGCTCTCGTCTCGGGACGGCAGGCGGGACTGGCTTCGGCGCTCGCGTGCGGCTTCGGCGTGCTTCCGTGGGCCGTCGGGGCCATTCTCGGTGTCGTGATTCTGTTCCAGCAGACGCCATGGCTCTATGCGGCGTTGAAGGCCGCGGGCGGGCTCTACCTCCTGTTTCTCGCCGTGATGGTGTGGCAGCATGCCGGGTCGCCGATCGAGGTCGCTGACAGCGAACCGCGCCGGTCGCTCGGCCAGGCATTCAGTCAGACCTTTCTGACCCAGATCACCAATCCAAAGGTTGCGGTCTTTTTCTCAGCCATATTCGTGTCGGTGCTGCCCCAGGATCCGCCGCCGTGGGTGGTGGTCGCGATCCTATCCATCGTGTTTGTCAACGAGGCCGCCTGGTACTCAATCGTCGCGCTCGGTTTGTCTGCGCCGCGACCGCGCGCACTCTATCTGAGCCTGAAGTCTGTTCTCGACCACGCCATGGGAGCATTGCTCGGCGTACTCGGCGTCAAGCTACTCGCAGATGCGGGTCGGGGTATCTGAGCCAACGATCCGATCATGCCGTCAAAGAAGGAAAGGACAAGCAATGGCGAAGAACACGATTTGCCTGTGGTACGACAAGGATGCCGAAGCTGCCGCCCGTTTCTACGCCGCGACCTTTCCCGATAGCACGGTGGGTGCGGTCAACCGTGCACCCAGCGACTACCCGGCCGGCAAGGCGGGCGACGTGCTGACGGTGGAATTCACAGTCGCCGGCGTCTCCTGTATCGGTCTCAACGGGGGTCCCGCGTTCAAACATAACGAAGCCTTCTCGTTCCAGATCGCCACTGATGATCAACAAGAGACCGACCGCTACTGGAACGCCATAGTCCGCAATGGGGGCCAGGAGAGCCAGTGCGGCTGGTGCAAGGACAGGTGGGGCATCTCCTGGCAAATCACGCCGCGCGTGCTGACCGACGCGCTGGCGGCGGGCGGCGGTGAAGCAAAGCGCGCGTTTGATGCGATGATGGGCATGA
This sequence comes from uncultured Alphaproteobacteria bacterium, assembly GCA_963770295.1. Taxonomy (GTDB): domain Bacteria; phylum Pseudomonadota; class Alphaproteobacteria; order Rhizobiales; family Hyphomicrobiaceae; genus AWTP1-13. Next base: position 236,658 of record CAVYPA010000006.1, on the reverse strand, counting down.
AGAAGATCGACATCGCTGCGATCGAGGCGGCGCGGCGCGGGACGATGCGGCGCCCAGCCTAGAAGGGAGTTGCCCCGATATCACTTGAGAAGAAAAGGGCGAATTTGAACATCGAGAAACCCAGCGGCGGTAAGTCAATCAATTGGGGGAGACGCTCGCAGACAATCGGCGAAATATCGCTCAGGCTGCCGCATCGCCGCCAGCGGTTACTACCCGACGCAGACCCGGAGAAAAGCAGTATCGAGTTCGATTGGCCGCTGATTGATGCAGCCCCGCTTCGAGTGCACGCGACGCGACTGCAATCAGCGACTCCATCGGACTACCGTCACACTTGTTACTCTCACCGTTTGATCCCCGGTGCAAATATTTCACCACCAACAACGAGGATGAGCAGCGAATGGAACGCGCTTTCAGCCTCGAGGCGCGGGAACTAGGCGCAAATTAGGAGGTTTCAAAAGCCATGACTACGTCAACCGAGAACGGCCAAACAGGCGGACCGCCCGCTATGCACACACCACCCGTCGTGAAGCCGGAGGCGTGGGAGGCGGCCCGCAAGCAGCTGCTCGTGAAGGAAAAGGCCCAAACCCGCGCCCGTGATGCCCTGGCCGCTGAGCGCCGGCGAATGCCGTGGATGGCCGTGGAGACGGTGTATGCATTCGAGGGGCCTGCGGGCAAGGCCAGCCTGCTCGACCTGTTCGACGGCCGGCGCCAACTAATCGTCTACCGCGCCTTCTTCGAGCCGGGGGTATTCGGCTGGCCCGACCACGCCTGCCGGGGCTGCTCCATGGTGGCCGACCAGGTCGCTCACGTCGCGCATCTGAACGCCCGTGATACCACCCTTGCCTTCGTCTCGCGTGCGCCTCAAGCGGACATCGCGCGGCTGAAAGCGCGCATGCGTTGGGAAATGCCGTGGTTTACTCTCACTGACAGCTTCGACGCCGACTTCGGCGTGGACGAGTGGCACGGCACGAACGTGTTCTATCGCGATGGCGACCGCGTCTTCCGCACCTATTTCATCAACAACCGCGGCGACGAGCAGATGGGGAGCACCTGGAACTATCTCGACATCACGCCGCTGGGCCGGCAGGAGGTCTGGGAGAATTCGCCCGAGGGTTACCCGCAGACCTCGACCTACAAGTGGTGGAACTGGCACGACAATTACGCCGCAGACGCAGCGCCTGACAAGAAGTGGGTCGAGGTTTCGGACGCCGGAGAGGCGGCATTCCGAAACCAGCGCGCGAACACGAAGCCATGAGCCAGGTCTGTTCCGGCGGATTCGGGCAGGCGACCCGCCGGAACGCCAGCGCGCTCTGGGCGGCCGACGGGGTGGCACCTCGCGGCGTTGCTGACTTTTGCCATCTGGCGCTGCTGCTGTAAATGCTGTTGAGCGCCGTCCACGCGGCCTCATGGCTGAAGCTGATCCACGCGAGCGAAGGTGCCGCTGAACGCCCCAAACGCAATCGGCGACCGTCCCCGATGTGGTTGATGGAAGGTCATCAGCGCAATCGATCAGCCTAAAGCGAGTTGCCGCTCACTCGTCGCCCGGAACGCCGAAGCTCGAAGCGAACGATGGATCGATAACCCGGGTTACGTAGGCCTCGAGCTGCGGTTCGTAGAACGCCCAGAGCCGCTCGAGATCGGCGATCGGGTCTGCGTCTGACCAGTCCACCCGGAGGGCGATGATGTAGATCATGATCTTGCAAATGTGTGGAGCGACGAGCCCGCCTCTGTGAGCAGCATCTTGATGTTTTTCATGGCCTGCTCGGTCTGAGCGGCCACATCGCCGACGCCGACGCTCTTCGAAGTTTCGAGGTCTTGGCCGATCCGCCCACGCACGAAGACCATCGTGCCCTTCGCCACAACCACTTGGCAAAGGTCGTTGTCGAGCTTTTGTTCGGAGTAGGTGTCCTTGGTATTGAACTTCCAGATAGGCTGGTGCGCCATTTTGGCCTCCCTTCAGATCGGGCTTCGAAGCTGTCGGCCTCGCGACCCGTATTGAGCGTTGGGATGCTGAAATTTAACGAGCTGGTTTCGATTTTGTCCGAGCGCAAACGCTTTACTTCAACACCAATGCCGGAGGCGACGAATTGCTGCGGCTGTCGCACAGCGGAGCGGCCTGCATTCTTGCGGGCAACTACCGCGCCTCATCTTCTCGCTGCGAAGCGTTGTGATACGCCATATAATTGCGCTGGATTGTGATTTGATCTGCGAGATACTTCGCGTCATGCCACACGCCCCAAATGAAGCTGGAGCCTCGCCGCGACTGCCAGGATAGTCCTAGGAAATATATGCCTGGCTCGGCCGAGACGCCGCGCTGATGCTTTGGCCGCCCGTTCTCGTCAAAAGCGTCGACCTTCAGCCAGCTGAAATCTGAAGCAAAACCTGTCGCCCAGATGATCGTCGCGATTCCGGACTTTGCCAGATCAAGTGAGAGCATAGGATTTGTCACACACTCTGCATCCTGCACGGTTGCACGCGCACCGGGCTCTTCCGGCAGATCGAGGCCATTTCGCGCGATATAGGCGTCTGCTTCGTCCAACACGGACAGAAGGTTCGCATCACCCTTCGCAAGATTCTCGACGAGATCCGGAGCAAAGCTGATCACGCCATTCTGATAAGCTTCCGTACGGCCGACGAGGATCATTCCTTTTGCGGCAAGGCGGCGAAAATCGATCGTATGGCCGCCATGTGTACCGCTCACGGCAATCGTCACGTGCTCCTTTCCAGCTTCCCGGGCTACGGCGTCCCACTTGCCGAGAACACCCAACCACCAGCAGTAGTCACGCCCACGATAGGCCCGCGGCGGACGGTCGTGTGGTCCCACTGAAAGGTAGACACGCCGTCCCGATTCTAGGAGCTCCTCTGCGATCTGGGTACCCGAAGAACCCGATCCCACGATCAACACTGCGCCGTCGGGCAGCTGGCCGGGGTTGTGGTAACCAGAGGAGTGCATCTGCAGGACACCCGTCTCAGAGGTAACCATCTCAGGCATGATGGGACGCTGGAACGGGCCAGTCGCGGCGATAACACGGTTGGCCTCAATCACGCCTGCGGAAGTTTCCAGGCAGAAACCGAAACGGCCGATATTCCTCTCGACACTCAGCACTTCGACACCGCAACGGATGGGAGCAGAAATCTTCTTTGCGTAGGCGACGAAATAGTCTGCAACAGTTTCCTTGGGGGGAAAGTCGTTCGGACCCACCCTCTGGTCGACATCGCTGAACTCAAGACCCGGAAAGCGATCGTGCCAAGCTGGACCATTCGCAACCAAAAAGTCCCATCTTTCCGAGCGCCAGCGTTCGGCAATCCGGTACCGCTCCAGAACCAGATGAGGCACGCCGTTTGCGCTCAGATGTTCGCTCATAGCCAACCCCGCCTGTCCGCCGCCGACTACAAGCGTGTCAACTCTTTCAATCGACATGCGTTGCTCCATGTGGCGATGCAGGAAGCAGATTTGCCTGATCGCGTCGACTTGCATCAGGGTTGGCCGAGACGCAACCTAAGCTGGAGCAGAAGGCCCGAGCAAGTTCGTTTCGGCGCTAGACACCACAGATAACGTTGAGGAGCGCTTGGCGCTTCTCCCTGCGCATCACTTTAAGGGAGCGCTCGATGGCAGCCGGAAGATCCTCCGGCCGCTCAACCCGTTCGCGTCGACGCCGCCCGCACGGCACACGTCTTCGAACATCGAATAGCGGTGCAACGTGGCGCGAATGAAGATCGCTGGGCGCCCCGCTTCGACGGTGCGTCGGACACCGACATCGACTGACTGTTACCCGTCGGACGGGTTGAACGGACGACAATTTCATCGACGGCCTCACCGCCTATGAATAGACTGATACCCCATGGCGCGTGGGCTCATGTCGCACGCCCGCCCGCAGGTCAGGAGTTGCAGCATGAAACGTCTTTCCATTCTCGCGTTTGGCTTCGGTTTGCTGCTGCTTTCATTTCCCGCTGCGGCGCAAGACAAGCTCGTTGTCAGCATCTGGGGCGGCAGCTGGCGCGATCTCGTGGCCGAGACCGTGGCTAAGAAATTCACACAGGAAACCGGCGTGCCCGTAGAGTTCATCACCGGCGGCACCATCGACCGTCTCAACAAGGCGAAACTCGCCAAGGGGAACCCGGAGAGCGATCTTAATTTCACGACCTCCCATGTCGGTTGGCTCTACGCTAACGATGACCTCTACGAGCAGCTTGACCTTACCAAAGTTCCCAACGCCGCAAACCTGGTCGAGCAGGCCAAGATCAGTCCCTATCACGTCGGTACCTGGGCCTACGTCTATACAATTGGCTATCGCCCGGACCTGTTGCCGGGGTTCACTTTCGAGAGCTGGGCCGATCTGTGGAAGCCTGAGATCAAGGGCAAGCTCGCCGCGCCGGATTTCGATCCCAGTCACATCATCGTCGTTTCCGCTCTGCTGGCTGGCGGCGATGCGGCGCAATGGGAGAAGGGGCAGGAGAAGCTCAAGCAGCTGAAACCGAGTTTCAAGGCCTATTACACCAACGACGCCAACAGCCAGCAGCTTATCGCCAACGGCGAGACACCTGTGCAGGTCATATTGTCAATGAACGCGCACCACATGGTCGGCCAAGGTGTACCCATCAAGCTTGTCATCCCGAAGGAGGGCGCGGTCCTCGGTATCGACACCATCGCAATCATGAAGGGGTCAAAGAAGGTCGACCTGGCCTACAAGTTCATCAACATTATGTTCGACCCCGCCATGCAGGCGGAAGTCGCCACACTCAAGAAGGGCAGCCCGGTAGTGTCGAACGCGAAGCTCAATCCTGAGATCGCCAAGCTTCCCGGCGTGTTTTCGACCCCTGAGCAATGGAAAAGCCAGGCCATCATCATCGACCACAAGTTGCGCGCCGCGAAGACCGCGGAGTGGCGCAAGTGGTTTGCAGAGAACATCATGAACTGATGGGATGGCTTCCGCGGCGGACGGTCCGGCCTGCCGGCCGTCCTGCTGCGGGTAGGTCGCGCGATGAAGCCACAACCCTTCCTGCGCACTTTTGTCTTTCCGGCAGCACTCTGCGCGCTCGGTTTCCTTGCAGCGATGGCGACCGTGCTGCAGTACAGCTTGCGCGCCTATGTGCCCGGTTCTCTTGAGGCCGGGGGACTTACGTTCGACAACTTCTCGGCGCTGCTGAAGCCACTCTATGCCCGCGTCTTCATCGACACAGTCTGGATCTGCTTTCTCACCGCGGCCTGCACGCTCCTAGTCGCGTATCCGATTGCCTACGCGCTGGTGCATGCCCAGAATCGGCTGATCAAGGCCGCCATCCTCATCATCGCTGTGACACCGCTTTTTCTGGGCGAGGTGGTAAGGACCTATTCTTGGATCGTTGTCCTCGGCAACAACGGCTTCATCAACTCCGTTCTACTCAAGCTGGGGCTGATTGACCGGCCGCTTCAGATCATGTTCACGACCTTCGCCGTCATCACCGCGCTCGTCCATGTCACGTTGCCGGTGATGGTCATAATGCTGGCAACCGCCTTAGCGCATATTGACCCAACCTTTGAGAAGGCGGCGCAGAGCCTCGGGGCAGGCCCCATCCGCACGTTCCTTACGGTGACATTGCCGCTCTCCACACCCGGCATTATCGCTGGAGTCACCACGGCCTTTGCCTGGACCTTCAGCGCCTTTGCGACCCCACAACTAATTGGGGGCGGCCAGGTGAACATGATCTCAAATCTCGTCTATCAACTCGGTCTCGCGAGCTTCAATTTTCCCTTCGCGGCAAGTCTTTCGGTGGCTGGGCTCGCGCTCAGCTTCGCGATCCTAAGCCTTTTGCGGGTCGTAGCTCGGCCTTTCGACAAATTCGGTCCGCATTGATATGGCACGGTCTACTTTCCAGCGCATGTTGGGGATTGCCGGTACCTTGGCCGTGCTGGCCATTCTTGGCTTCGTCATTCTCCCGGCAGCTGTCGTCACTCTGGCTGCCTTCAACGACAAGGCAATTCTCGCGTTTCCCCCCGAGACTTGGTCGTGGCGTTGGTTTGCCAAGGCCCTCGCCTATGAGGACTTCCGTTCGGGCCTGCGTAATGGCCTCATTGTCGCCGGCTGGGCCTCCTCCATCGCCCTGTTGGTGGGAACAACTTTCGCCTTTGCGCTCGATCGGTATTCGTTCCCCCTCAAGCGGACGGTAGAGGCCGTTCTGTTGTCGTCGTTGGTCGTGCCTCATTTCACCATCGGGCTGGGTTTTCTAATTCTTGCCGCGCAGATTGGCTGGGCACGCGGCTTTGCCGTAGTCGTCGCTTGCCACGTCGTGCTGGTCCTGCCGTTCGTGTTGCGCAGCGTCTTCGTCTCGTTGCGCAATCTTGATCAAAAGCTCGAGCTCGCTGCCGCAAGCCTCGGCGCACCGCCGGCCAGGGTCCTCGCTACTGTCACCCTGCCCTTACTCGCGCCTGGCCTGGTCGGCGGCTGGCTGTTGGCGGCGATTCTGTCGTTCAACGAATTCACCGCCTCGCTGTTCGTCACAGCGCAACGCACCCAGACGCTGCCGGTCGCGATGTACAACTACGTGCGCGAATATGCCGACCCTTCCATGGCCGCGCTCTCAGTCTTGTATATCGTGGCGACGGCCACGCTACTAACTGTGGCCAACGCCTATCTCGGCCTTGGGAAAGTGCTGAATGTCGAGCCTCGCCGCTGAACGTCGATCCAACGGTCGCGCGGGAGCACCCACGATGGCCGGCTCCGACGATGCTGCCGTTCGCCTGCTGGGTGCAAGCAAGCGATTCGGCAAGGTGGTTGCCCTCGAGAACGCCACGCTATCCATCCGCCGCGGCGAGCTCATGACCCTTCTCGGGCCGTCGGGGTGCGGCAAGACCACGTTGCTCAATCTGGTCGCCGGATTTCTTGTGGTCGACGACGGCGAGATCGAGATCGACGGCAAGCGTGTCAATGAAATCCCGACCTACAAGCGCGAGATCGGGTTGATGTTTCAGAACTATGCGTTGTTCCCGCACATGACCATCGCGGACAATGTCGGTTACGGTCTGCGGATGCGGCGCATCGCCAAGCCTGACCTGAAGCGCCGGGTTGCTGAGGCGCTCTCCCTCGTGCGGCTCACCGGCGTGGACGATCGCCGACCTCACCAGCTGTCGGGTGGTCAACAACAGCGTGTGGCGCTGGCTCGCGCGCTTGTCGTCGCGCCGAAGGTCTTGTTGTTGGACGAGCCATTTTCAGCACTCGACCGGAATTTGCGCGCATCCATGCAGATTGAGATCAAGGAGATCCAGCGCCAGCTCGGAGTTACTACGATCTTCGTGACCCACGATCAAAGCGAAGCCTTGAGTTTGTCAGATCGGATCGCCGTCATGTTCGAGGGACGCTTTCGCCAGGTCGGTAGCCCGGACGAAATCTACCGCCGCCCCGCCGACCGATTTGTTGCCTCCTTCGTTGGCGATGTAAATGTGCTGCGCGGACGCCTTGACTGGGTCGACGGCCAAGCCATCATCACGCTGGGCGCAGCAAAGATATCCGTTCCAAGAGAGCCGCTCGCCCGAGTCCGATCCGGCGATCGCGTCGACCTGTTCGTACGGCCCGAACAGTTGCGCTTTGCAAATGCAGGCGAGCCGATCGCCGTTGAGGGCACGGTGGCAGCGCATATCTATCAGGGCGGCTACGTCAATCTCTATCTTGAGGCGCCTAAAGTTAGCACGAACCGCATACTGGTGAGATCGCTGGAGCCCGATGCGATCAACCGCTGGCCCACCGGCACACGCGTCGGCGTATCAATCGCGAGCTCCGACGCCATGGCGTTCGAGGCGGAGCCAGCGCCGCAGAGCGTGTAGAGGAAAGAGGAGAAGCTCTATGCCGGCCCCTAAGGCGGACAGCGTTGCCACAGCCTATCTTTGTCTTCTTGCCGAGCGCGGGGTCGAATACCTCTTCGGCAATGCGGGAACCGACTTCGCCCCGATCATCGAGGCCTACGCGGAGGCTGAACAGAAGGGCACCCGTGTGCCTCAGCCGATCCTCGCCACCCACGAAAACCTTGCGGTCACCATGGCGCATGGCTACGCGATGGTCTCGCGCAAGATTCCCGCCGTGATGGTGCATGTCAGCGTCGGAACGGCCAACATGGTCTGCGCTGCGATGAATGCGGCCCGCGAAAACATAGCTATTCTTCTTACGGCGGGACGCTCGCCCATCACGGAAGGTGGCCTGCTCGGCTCGCGCGACGGCTATATCCACTGGGCGCAGGAAATGTACGACCAGGCCGGAATGATTCGTGAATTGGTCAAATGGGACTACGAGCTGCGTAACGCCGAGCAGCTCGAAACCGTCGTCGATCGCGCCCTCTCCATTGCAGGTACCGAGCCGCGCGGGCCTGTCTACCTAAGCCTCCCGCGCGAGGTTTTAGCGGTGCAAGCACAGGGCAACTATCGGACGTCGAGCCGGCTTCGTGCCGCGGCCCCGGCCGCGCCCGACCGCGAAGCCGTTGCCGAGGCAGCGCAAATGATCGCCAGGGCCAAGAGTCCGCTGATCCTGACGGCCAGCGCAGGCCGCGATCCCGCTGCGTTCGATGCTCTGGCTCAGTTCACCGATCGATTTGCCATTCCCCTCGCGCAGTTCCACCCGCGCTATCTGTCGCTGCCATCGTCGCACTCCATGAACCTCGGCTACGACCCGAGTTCCCTCGTAGCCGACGCCGATCTCATCCTGGCGATAGAGATCGATGTTCCCTGGATTCCCGACCATGTTGCGCCGTCGGCGGGGTGCAAAGTCATCCAATGCGGCTTCGACCCGTTGTTTGCGCACATTCCCATTCGAGGGTTTGCTTGCGATCTCGGCATCACCGGCTCGACAGCAACGATCCTCCAGGCACTGACAGAGGCGCTGATGGGCGAGGTCGCTGAGGCAGCGGTAGCGAAACGTCGGACGCGTATCATCAAGCAGAGAACTTCACTGGCAGCGGAGTGGGAGAGGACCTGTGAACTCGTCTCCACGCGCAGCCCCATCCATCCGGCCTGGGTCAGCCATTGCCTCCATCAGGCAAAGGACCGACGTTCGATCGTTGTCAACGAGTACACGCTCCGCCTGACGCATTGCGGATTCGAATACCCCGATAGCTACTTCGGTTCGAGCTCCGCCTCAGGTCTGGGCTGGGGGGCGGGCGCCGCGCTTGGCGCCAAGCTCGCGGCTCCCGAGCGACCGGTCGTTGCCGTCGTCGGCGATGGCGCCTATCTCTTCAGTAATCCTGCCGCCGTCCACCATGCCGCTGCCCTGCACGACCTGCCGGTTCTGTTCATCGTCATGAACAATGCGATGTGGAACGCCGTGCGCCATTTCACGACCGCGATGTACCCAGGCGGCCGCGCTTCGAAGCGCAATGAGTCGCCGTTCATGCAACTCGATCGACTCCCGGCATTCGAACAAATCTGCATCGCGGCGGGTGGCTATGGCGAGCGCGTCGAAGACCCCGCCGCATTGCCCGACGCCCTCGAGCGTGCCATTGCCATTGTGACGCGCGAAAAGCGTCAGGCGCTTATCAATGTGATCTGCAGTGTCGAGTAGGTCTCTCTCCGCGGATCCGCGCGCGGCTGAAACGACAGATGCACAGCGCGTGGCCGATAGGGGCTAAGTTTCCGCTCCTGATTGTACTGCTGACCTCATTTGAAATGGGTTGACGGAGCCGGAGCAAGAGTTGAGCAATGTTCGCTCTGCAAATGCCAACCCGGCATCGACGTCCGTGGCATGAACTTAGAAGTTCGGCCTACCGACCCGTATGGGCCAAAACCCGCAATTCTTGGCGGAGATGCCGACCGAGAGCGAGGCTCGGTCGCGCTGGCCGTCGGCCAGCGCGATAGGGCGGAACGCCGGCCGTAGACCGGGGGAGGCCCAATCCTTGCTCGGGCCGTTCGCCTTATCGCGATAACTCAAGGTCCCGAATTCGTCGACGTGCAAGCACCATCGCGATTGTGCGGTCGCGCACGCTGATGTCGATCTCTTTGCCGCGCATCTTCAGCAGCTCCGGCCGCCATGGAACGAGCGTGAACCTCCTTGCGAAAACGACGTCGTGAAAGCGGATTCTTTCAATCTTTTCAAGTGAACTTGGGCTGGGTGGCGCCCCGTGGGGGACGGTGATAACTGAGGGATGTCAAGAGTTTGGGAGCCCCAAGCGGAACGGATGTTCTCCTTGTATTTTTGGAGTATTCCACGCTCATTCCCATCCTCCCTTCGCACCCTTGTCGCGTTTGCGGCGTTAAACGTTTTCTTCAGACCCCGCCATGGGCACGCGGTCGGCGGAGATTGGCCGCGGGCTGGCGCCCGTTGAAGCGGGCGTCGGCACGCTTGTGGGCTACCCAGCCTGGCAAGGTGGCTCTCGACGGCACGGGGCGAAACTCGCCCTTCGCTAACGCTCTGATCAAGCACGTTCAAAACACGAGGGCTGACCTGAGCAATATCCTGACTGCCGTTCGCAACGACGTGCTCAGGGAGACCAAGGGACAGCAGGTGCCCTGGGGGCACTCCGCGCTGACGGGTAGGTTCTACTTCGACCCGGCCGCTTCTGTGCAGCCGCCTCCTGCCGACGAGATTACCTGGGCCCGCATCAAGGAGGCCCATGATCCAGCCCTTCTCAAACGCTTCATTGAGCAGTTCCCAGACAGCCAGAAGCGACCTGAGGCGGAGAAAGAGCAGCCACGCTGGCGGCACTCACCAAATCCACCCAGGAGCTACCGCCCGAGCCGTCCAATAAGGCGGCGTCCCCGGCTCCGCCACTGCCTGCTCCGCCACCGGCTGCCCCTGACGATGTCGCCTGGAGCCTAATCAAAAACTCGAAGGACCCGGCGGTGTTGCGCCGCTTCATCGAGCGGTTCCCGAAGAGCTCGCGTCGGCGGGAGGTCGAGCAACGCGCTACCGATCTCGCAGCGGTTCCTCCAACGACCCCGGCCCCAAGGGCTCCGGCTACCGGTAAGAGCAAGTGCTTTTCTTTCGACGGCCGGTAGTTCTACCCGTAGTGCAGGCCACTGGAGAAACGATCATGCCGCAAGGACGATCCGTCAAACCTCTCCTCCTGGCGTGCGGCTTCGGCCTGCTGCCATGGTAGCGATTGCCCAGTTTGCGCCATCGGTCCCAGCGGGGGGCCCGTGTTACGATATGTTTCTCCCCGAGGCTACAACCCCGGGCGCGCCCATGCTTCAACACGTGCACTGGGTAAATCTAGGTGTTAGTGCGCGTGCCTCCGAAGGAGAGGGCCGCGAGAGGTAGCGCGTACGAGTGGCAGCCCCTTGCCGCGGGCGATCACGCGGTGGTAAGCCGAAGCGTTCGAATTCGGCGCCTGTCGGCCACAAGTGTTTTTTGCTCGACGGGTGGCATTTCTGCCCGTGAGGGGACGTGAGCCGGAAAGCAAAAACAATCGCGAAGCCTATGACGTACTTTTCATTATTGATTGCCTACCTGCCTTCCTTCCTTCGCGCCCGCATTGTTGCCGAATTAGCTGACGCAGCATCGCCCCGTCCGACGCGCTGGCGCGAGCCCGTGCCGCCGAGACCGTCGATGCTGGATGCCTACGTTGCCCGTACTTGACAAGCGATCCATGCGGCTAAACAAAATCAGAAGGCTGGTGGGCCCAAGATGCGGCGACATGCGCTTCATTTGGGGGCTCGGCTTGCTGGCTGTTTTCTGGGGGCCGGCGGTTGCGGAGGACATAACCGTCGATGATCTTCAGGGTGTAACGATCCACACCTCCACCAGCTACGTCGGCCAATTCCGCAACGATTTGGGCGAAGCGCCGGGTGGTTTTACAACCATCGCCGTAATCAAGATCAGGCAGGGCACGGCCATCCGCACCAAATTTACTCGCAACACCTGGGCTGACACGCCGCGAGGTCGCAAGACGGGGTCATTTACCCGCACCGGCAAGGGAGAGATCGCTAAGCCGTGGGAAACCAAAAGCAGTCCTGGCTCGGCGCTGTGGCTGATCGAGGGAGATACCCTAGTCGCATTCAGGGTCTATGAGGTCGGCGGTTCGACCATGAGGATAAAGTTCGAGAAAACCAGCGATGGCTTGAGCTGCACTGTGGACGCTCCAGTTATGCGAGAGGTGGGAGCCGGTGCGACCACCGATAAATCGGCCATGGCGATGCGGTAAGGTCAAAGTCTGGCCGCCAAGCAAACCGCGTCAAGCTGCCGGATTACCAAAGCTGAGAAATGATCGTTGCCGGGTTGGGCTCGGGCGTTCGGGCGAACCACGCGAAATATGTATTCGCCGCGGACATCTTATTACGTCTGCACGGCAGCTCTGGCACTCTTTGTCCCCGCGACCCGCATCGGATACAGTATTACTTTCACCGCCACCCGTCGCGCGGACGGCGCAAGTTGCTCTGTCAATGGCGCTCGTCGCATTGGCGTAGATGACGCCCTCAAGACGTTGCCCTCAAGATCAAATTATGATCGGTACGCGTTTAGACGCACTAGCGCCGGACCGATCGAAAATCGCGCCTGCCGCGGACAGTGTAAATCAGCCCGCGATGTTGGCGCAGCGCCGAGGACAAATGCATGCTGCCGCACGAGCGTCTTCTTCCTTTGGAAGGGCTAAGCAGTCAAAAGGAAATTGTCCGCGTCTTCTACAAGGACATGTGGGACCATGCCGACAAGGCGCTGATCCCCCGGATATTCCATCATGATTTCACGTTTCGCGGGTCACTCGGACCGGTGCTTCGCGGTCATGAGCAGTTCGCTGGCTATGTTGATATGGTCACCCAAGCGCTCGGTCAGTACACAACAGATATCCTCGACCTTGTCGAGGAAGGCGACAAGATCTTCGCAAAGGTGCGGTTTCACGGGATCCATCGGAAAGAGCTGCTCGGCGTTGCGCCGACTGGGACGCATGTCTGGTGGTATGGCGTCCCGATGTTCACCTTCGAGGATGGCAAGGTGCGCGACCTTTGGGTGCTTGGCGATCTCCAGGGACTGCTCAGGAGGCTGCAATAGCCCAGCCGCAGCGCCCGAACCGCCATACGGTTGGACTTTGCTTGGCACTCTTAGGTGTTCGACCTGGCCGAAGACCCCCGCCCAATGCGCGGCAGCGAGCTTGTCTGGTTTCCGAGGTACTTTGCCTCTGCCCAGTGCGCCGGTGTCGTCCAGCAGGTTCGAACTATAATTAGGGCTAAGCCTGCCGCTTCGAATCGCAATCGGTCGAGGCGAACCGCGCTGTTTCTCATAGCCACGGCTCACGAGCGAGTGTTACGCTCGTTGCCCGTTTTCCTCACAACGGGAGTAGGCACCGATAACCGTTGGCATCGATCTCGATTGTCTCGAAGGCATTCGCGTCGCGGATTTCACACAGTTTGAGGGCAGAGCCGTTGTACACCGAAAAGCTCGCCGGACTAGCGAAGCTTCTGAACGTCGCGGTGAAGCTGACGGGCGGCCCCTCTTATGCCGACGACGCTTATCCGTTTAAGAGCCTGGATTCACACTACCGCGCGATGTGCGGCGCCCTTTCGGGCCGCGCCGACTCTTCTGGGGCACCGACATCACCAAGATGCCTTGCTCGTCGAGTGAATGCGTCACGCACTTCCAGGAAATGGATTGGATCGCCGCGACTGGCAAGAGGCTGATCATGGGTGAGGCAATCTGCGATGGGCTCTGCTGGCAGCCGTGGGAGGCAACCGATGGCGATCGACAAAGACCTCGATTTTACCGGCAAGACGATTCTCGTGACAGGTTCGGGACGCAACATAGGTCGCGCGATCGTGCTCGAATTCGCAGCGCGCGGCGCCAACGTCATCATCAACAGCCGCGCCAACGAAGCCGAGGCCCGACACGTCGAGCAGGAGGCGCAAGCACTCGGCGCCAAGACGCTGGTCGTCATGGGCACAGTCGGTGAGTTGCAGACCGTCGAGGAAATGAAGCGCCGCGCCGAGGACAAGTTCGGTCGAGTCGACATCTACGTATCCAATGCCGCGCGGCGCCTACATAAATCTTTCTTCGACACCACGAACGAGGATTGGCACTTCTTTCTCAACCAGCAGCTGACCGCATCGTGGTACTTGTCTAAGGCATTCGTGCCGACCATGAAGGAAGCAGGCTGGGGTCGCATCATCCATGTTAACGGTCCGGATGGATACACGGGCGGTTGGATGCGGGTTCCTCACTCGACGGCCAAGGGCGGGTTGCGCACGTTGACGAAGTCGCTTGCTGCCGGCCTCGGCGAGTTCGGTATCACAGTGAATGACGTGAACCCGGGTTTCATGGATACGGTGCGGGACTACACCACCCACCCCGGGATGACGCCGGAGTACAGTGCAAAGCGCGCGCGTGAGCGGCATCCGATAAAGCGACAGTCGCGACCCGACGAACTCGCTTTCGCCGTGGCCTTCCTTTGCTCGGACCGCGCCGGGGCCATCACCGGCACGTGCATTCACATCGATGCGGGGGAAAGAATGTTCGGTTAACGAGGAATTTGCTGATGGCTGCCTCCACGTTCGCTAACAGCCGGAATTTGCCAGGATGACGATGGATCTGCGATCGAAATCTGCCGATGCCATCCGGTCCGGCGCGCCGGTGCCTGCGACGCAGCCCGGATCTCTGACGGGCATCCGGGTCATCGAGATGGCGGACGAGCAAGCGGAATATTGCGGGCTGACGCTGGCGGGACTCGGCGCTGATGTGCTCAAGGTCGAACCGCCGGGTGGCAGCCCGACACGCCGCATCGGGCCGTTCTACCAGGACAAGCCGGACCCTGAAGGCTCGCTGTTCTTCTGGCAATACAATCGCGGCAAACGCTCGGTCGTGCTCGATCTCGATGGGGGGCCGGATCGCGAGAAGCTCCAGTCGCTTCTGGCTGAGGCCGACGTCCTACTTGAGTCGACGCCGAAGGGTAGGCTCGAAACGATTGGCCTCGGCAAAGACACTCTTTTCAGGCGGTACCCGACGTTGATCCATGCTCGCGTCACGCCGTTCGGCGACGAGGGCCCGTGGAGCCACTACCAGGGTAGCGACCTTGTTCATCTGGCGCTCGGCGGCGTGATGATGAACTGCGGCTACGACCCTGCGCCTGGCGGCAAGTACGACCTGCCTCCGATCGCACCCCAGATGTGGCACGCCTATCACGTCACCGGCGAGCAGACGAGCATGGCGATCCTGGCGGCGCTCATGTACCGCCACCGAACTGGCAAGGGCCAGCACCTGTCCTGCGCCGTGCACGAGGCGGTGTCCAAGTGCACCGAGGTCGATTTGATGACCTGGGTCATGCGGCGCGCCGCGATCCGCCGCCAAACTTGCCGGCACGCACGCGAGAGCGTGTCTCCGCATCCGACGATCGCGCATACCAAGGACGGTCGCTGGGTGATGGCGAGCCTCGGCAATCGGCCTGACGACGGCGAGAAGCTGATCGCTCTGATGGAGATGTACGGCATCGAACCGGGACTCGACAAAGAGACGGCGAAAACGGCGCGCGTCGGCCGCTTCGTACCAGGCACCGCACCCGACAGGGCGGGCCGCGACCAAGCGATGGAGGCCGTGACGCGCTTCGTGCGCGCGTTCACCTACGAGAACATCCCTTGGCGCGAGGCACAGCAGTCTGGAATGCTGTGGGCGCCGTTGCGCAAGCCACATGAGAATGCACTCGACCCCCACTGGATCAAGCGCGGCAGCGTCACCGATGTGGAGCATGCGGAGCTCGGCAAGTCGTTCCGCTATGCGACGTCGAAGTGGATTGGCACGGCCACCGGCTGGATGCCAGGGCGGTGCGCGCCACGCCTCAATCAGGACGCCGCCACGGTCGACCACCCGATACCGCGCGGCGCGCCAGCGATCGACCCTAAGGCCTCGGTGGCGAACGCCGGTAAGGTGTCGTATCGCGGAAGGCCGTTCGCACTTGACGGCATTCGCGTGCTTGATTTCACGTGGTTCCTGGCATCCGCCGGCGGGACGCGGTTTCTGAGCTCGTTTGGCGCCGAATGCCTTAAAGTCGAGCTCAAGAGTCACCCTGACACGCGGCTCGCGGCCATGGCGCCGATCGGCGGTCGCGAGGCGCGCATGAAGGCCACCGCCTCGCTCGACGGCGTGACCGATCCCGACATGGGCGGCCAGTTCAACAACAAGAATCCCGGCAAGCGCGGCATCTCGCTCAACGTCCGCCATCCCAAAGGCCTCAAAATCGCGAAGCGGCTGGTGGCCATTTGTGACATCGTCGCGGAAGGCTTCTCTCCGGGCGTGCTCGACAGTTGGGGGCTCGGCTATGAGACGATGCGCGAGATCAAGCCTGACATCATCTACGTGCAGCAATCGGGCATGGGTGCGCAGGGCACCTACGGGCGCTTCCGCACGATCGGGCCAATCGCCAACTCGTTTGCGGGGCTGTCGGAGATGTCGGGTCTGCCCGAACCCGCTATGCCGGCAGGCTGGGGCTACAGCTACCTCGACTGGATGGGAGCTTACAGCTTTTCGCTTGCCATGCTGAGCGCGTTGTTCCATCGCGCGCGCACCGGTGAGGGTCAGTGGATCGATGCATCGCAAACCGAGGTCGGGCTCTTCATCTGCGGCACGACGATCCTTGATTGGTCCGCGAACGGCCGCATCTGGACCCGCACCGGCAACCGCTCGCCGCTGAAGCCGGCAGCGCCGCACGGCGCCTTCCCGTGCGCGGGTGAAGACCGCTGGCTTGCGATCGCCTGCTTCACCGAGGACGAGTGGCGCGCGTTGACGACAGTGGCCGAGAAGCCGGGATGGGCAGCCGATCCGTGCTTTGCGACGCTCGCCGGCCGTCTCGCTAATCAGGATGCGCTCGATGCGCTGGTAGGACAGTGGACGCGGGGACATGACGCCCGCCAGCTGATGATAGCGCTGCAGCAGGCCGGCGTGCCGGCCGGAGTTTGCCAGACGACCGAGGAGCGCTGCGATATTGATCCGCAGCTCCGGGCACTCGAATGGTTGACCGAGGTGACGGGCACAAAGATCGGTCGCTGGCCGGTCGCCGAGGTACCGGTGAAGCTGTCGGAGAGCCCGGCCTACGCCGGCGGGCGGGTCGACCGCGGCGCGCCCTGCTACGGCGAGGACAACGAGTACGTCTACGGTGAGCTGCTCGGCATGACGACAGCCGAGATCAAAAATCTGGCCGACGAGGGCGTATTTTAGGGCTGCGGCTTGGACGACGTCCGTCCTGGCAACCATACACAGGCAAGAAGCATGAGCGATTGGAGCAAGGTGACACGGCCTGTGCCGGTACCCAACGAGTGGACAAGTCCGTTCTGGGAGGCGGCGAGACGCGGCTCGCTCGAACTGCAACGTTGCCAAAGCTGTCGCAACTTCCAGCATCCGCCCTACGCGACCTGCGTGAAGTGCATCAGCGTCGATTTGAAGTTCGAGCCAGTGCGCGGGGTAGGCTCGATTTATGCCTACACGATCATGTACCACACCGGCGACAAGCGCTTCGCGCCAGCAGTGCCCTACGCCTCGATCATCGTGGAGCTCGACGATGCGCCGGGCGCACTGATGATCGGCAATCTGCTGGAAGCTCCCTTTACCGAGGCAAAGGTCGGCCGCCGCGTGGAAGTTGTGTTCGAGAAGCTCAGCGACGACATCACACTGCCGCAGTTCAAGCTGGCCGCGTTGTCCAAATCAACGGCGGGTTGAGGAACGTCCCATGCCCAAGTGGGAGAACCGCTGCAAGATCGCGCTTTCGGGCGTCGGCTACTCGAAGGTGACGCGGTCGGCCGACCTGCCGCTGGCGGCGCATGCACTCGAGGCCGTGAAAGGCGCCATCGCTGACTCCGGCCTGAAGATGGAGGATGTCGACGGCCTCTCAACCTATCCTGAGCTGCCGGCTACGGGCCACGCCGAGGTAGACGGCATTTCCGTCGTCTCGGTCAATTGCATGATGGCGATGCTGAAGCTGCCAAACCTCACGTGGCACATGCAGGTAGGGAGCAACAACATCGGCGGCGCCGTGCAGCAGGCGGCCAATGCACTGCTTGCTGGCGTGTGCCGTTACGCCGTGGTTTGGCGGGCGATGCACAACCCCAAAGGCACCTACCAGAACTTGCCGGGTGGGCAAGCGGCTGGCGCCACCCAGTTCACCGGACCGTTCGGCTTCGGCGGGCCCGGCCAACATATGGCGGTGGCCTACACGCGCTACCTTGAGCGCCATAACCAGAGCCGCGACAAGATGGTCACGCTTGCACTCATCCAGCGTAAGCACACCCAGCACAACCCCCACGCCTTCTTCTACGGCACGCCGCTGACGCGAGAGGACTACTTCAACTCGCGCATGGTGGCCTATCCGTTCTGTCTCTACGACTGCGATATCCCGGTGCAGGGTGCCGTTGCAGTAGTGCTGACGACAGCGGAGCGGGCGCGTGACCTAAGGCCCAAGCCGGCCTTTCTCGCTGGCTACGGCCAACGCCTGCATTTCGAGGTAGCTGGCCGCATTGGCAGCCTTGCCGACTACATGGAGGGCGGCGCGAGCTCTGCCAAGCTCACGTGGGAACGCTCCGGCTTTTCGCCGAAGGACGTCGACGTCGCCCAAATCTACGACGGCTTCTCGGCGTCCGTGATGTACGGCCTTGAGTCCTACGGCTTCTGCAAGCATGGCGAGGCCCTCGACTTTATTCAGGGCGGTCGGATCGCGCTTGACGGCGAGCTGCCGCTGAACACGTTTGGTGGCAGCCTGGGCACGGGCCGCATTCACGGCCTGTGGCACATCATCGAGGGCGCCCTCCAGGCCTCCGGTCGCGCCGGTTCTCGTCAGGTCAAGGATGTCAACGTGTCCTTCGTCGGGGCCAGCGCACCGATCGTTACCGGCACAACATTCATCTTCACGCGCGAGCCATACTGATGAGCCAAGCGCTGGCCACGACTGCGTTCGCTTTGATTTCGCGGCGGACTGGCAATCGGCGTGTGTGCAACCGACAAAGGCTCCGGTGCGGCCTCTAAACAGAAGCGCTCCTCGGCAGCGTCGTGATCGGCGACGCTGAGGCCGCCGCCGACCACGTCTGCTCGTTGAGGTATCGCCTTCAGATGTCGATCTTCTCGGCGATCTCAATGGCATCATCGACTTCGATGCCGAGATAACGAACCTTGCGCTCGGATACAGCGACTATCGACGGGCCGTGGACGCCGCTCTCTGCTCATCGACAGGTGATACAACCGGAGAGCCGACCCAGACAAAGCGTGTGGCCGATGCGGCGCTAGTGCGACGGGAACGTTGACGCCGACGCGGTATGGCCTGACTTTACTGTCACCAGTCCAAGGTTTAGTGCTTTACGCCCGTCCGGTCCGATGTCAGCTTCTACTTCCTCACACCAACGCCGCGCTATCATCATCGGCGGTTCGATGTCGGGCCTGTTCGCGGCCGCATTCCTGCGTCAGATTGGCTGGGATGCCGATGTCTACGAGCGTTCAGCGGTCGAGCTGGTAGGGCGTGGCGCCGGCATCACCACGCATCCGGAGCTGCTGCAAGCACTTGAACGCAGCGGTGCCACCACCAACAATCTCGGCGTCAAGGTCGAGCGGCGTATAGCGCTGGACCGTACCGGACGCGTGGTTGCAGAGAAACGCCTGCCGCAGATTATGACCTCCTGGGACCGGCTGCAGCGACTGCTGCGGGAGACCATCGACCCCGCGCACTACCACCTCGGCTGGAATTTCGAGCGCGTCGAGCAGAACGGCTCGGGTGTGCGCGTGCATTTCTCCGGCGGGCGGGTCGAAAATGGCGACATCCTCGTCGGCGGCGATGGCGTCCGCTCCGGTGTGCGCGCCGCGATCCTGCCCGACGTGCAGCCGATCTATGCCGGCTACTACATCTGGCGCGGCGCACCCAACGAGGCCGATCTGTCGCCACGCGCGCTGGCGGAGGTCTTTCCCTACTTCTCCTTCTTCCTGCCGCCGCAGCAAGAGGTGATCTGCTATCCGATCGCGGGCTTCAACGATGACCTGCGACCGGGGCGCCGACGCTTCAATTTTATCTGGTATCGTATGGCGGACGCGGACCTGCTGAAGGAGATGTGCGTCGACGAGCGTGGCCATCAGCACGACTATTCGGTACCGCCGCCGTTGATCCGCAAGGATCTGATTGCCGCCTTGCGGGACGAAGGCCAGGACGCGCTGCCGCCCGCCGTTAACGATTGCCTACGAGTGATCGAGCAGCCCTTCTTCACGCCGATTTACGATTTCATCGCACCGCGTATCGTGTCGGGCCGCGTGGCGCTGCTCGGTGACGCGGCATCCAACGCGCGCCCGCACATGGGGTTCGGCGTTTCCAAGGCGGGCTGCGACGCGCAGGCACTGGCGGATGCGCTGCGTGACCACGACAATATCGATACCGCGCTCGCCGCATACAACCGCGTTCGCCAGCCGATAGGCGAGACCATCGTCAAGCACAGCCGCAAGCTCGGCACCTACATGGGTGTCGACCTCCAGACTGAGGAGGACCGAACCATGCACGCGCTGCTGCAGGATCCGCGCGCTATGATCGACTGGATCGCTGTGCCGAATTTCCTCGACATCTATCGATGAGCGCCGACGTGCCGAAGCCCCGGCCAATCCTTGCCAGGCCGGTCGTTGGGATGGGATTCCCGGCATAATCCAGGCGGTCAGGTTTCCGCGAACACCGCCGTAGAAAGCGACGAGGCGCGACGCGAATGATTCCAAGCTGTCGTAGTCTCCAGCGCAGACCAGGCTAGCACAGCCCAGTCTTCTGTCTTTGGAGTTGGAAGGGGATTAATTCTTGTAATTTGAACATGGACATGGGGCGATGTCATTTACCGTGTAGGCCCCAACCGCTTCGTCAGCCCAGAATTCCTTGGAGATGACGTTCAAGTCCGGAATCCATTGGAAGGTCTCGACATACTCGGTGTCGGGTGCATTCTCCCTCCAAACCGATCGAGAAGCTGCCAGAACTGGTGGCGCAGCGCGACGCATCAACGGTGAACCTTACTATCCAAAGTCCGTTCCAGCTTCGGTAGCTTCATCAGCGCGTAGTGCGTCTCCGTGAAGGCAATGGTGGGCTTGCATACGGGCTGCGCCCAATTTGGTGTCGCGTCGATTAGAATGAGCGGGAGAGCCGCCACCGCACGGACAAGAGCACGCATGAGATCTCCACCGTCGACGAGGTGTGTGGCTATGCAGCTTGTGCAAGAAGCGGCTCCCGCACTCGGAGGGCGGCGACCAGAAGTCAGGGCGGCGTAAGCGCAGAACCCGACCGCGATCGACACAAAGAAGCCAAGCGCGCCGGGGCCGAGCCAGTAGACCGCGGTGAGCGCGCACACGCTGCTGACGACGAGGCGCACGGCATTGGCCGGCACGGTCCACAGAGCATTACCGAAGCCTTGGGTCGCAAAGTAGAGGCCCATGCCGAGGCCATAGAGGCTGTAGATTGGGCCCACGACTCGCAGGTACGAGGTGCCGAGGCCGACGATGTCTTCAGCGTCGCTGAAAAGGCCCCAGCCAGAGCCTTGGGAAGATGGCAAAGAAGATCCCAATCACAGCGCAAGTAGCCGCGACGGTGCCGGCTCCGGTCCAGGCGACCTCTCGGGCGCGCCGGTATTGTCTGGCGCCCCGGTTGGTCCCGACCATAGCAACGATGGATGTACCGAATCCGAACGCCAATGGGATCAGGATGTATTCGAGACGGGCTCCGAGCGCGTAGCCGATTGCGGTTTCTTTGCCCAGCTGGCCCGCAATGGCGGTGAGCAGGACCACCGAGAGATTGGTGATTATTCCCGTGCCGCGCACGGCACTCCCAAGCAGGTTCGGCATGCAAATTGAGATGGCGGCGCTGAGTGCCACGTTGGCATAGCTCATTGCGGCGGCGAGCATGGCGCCGTGGCCGCCCATCCAACGGAAAACCGTTGGCGCCGAGAGCAGTAAGGCTATCGAGAAAACGGTCGCGAGGCCGAGCGCCAAGACGAGGGTGTGCAGGACTAGCGCGTTGGCGACGTCCCGTTTGCCGGCGCCGGGCCCTCGCGATAGCGGACGAGACACCGCCGCCCATGCCGCTGGCAGCGGCGTGTTGGATGTGCATGACGAAGAGGAAGGCGAGCGATACCCCCGCAAGCGCATCCGCGCCGAGCTGGCCCATGAAGATGCCGTCGAAAGTGATCATGCCGGCGATGGCGAGGAGATTGAGCACATTCGGCGCTGAGAGCCACAGCAAGGTGGGCAGGATCGGACCTTCCAGCAGAAGTTTGGTGCGAGACGCGATGGTAGGCTTGGGCGGGTTGGATCCGGCCGACGGCGACGCAAGCGTAATCGTTTGGGCGCTCACAAGCGCTCCTCCCGCATGCGGGTGGAAGCAGCAGTTGGCGGCGGAGATCTGTGCGTCGGGCGGCTGCGCTGGGAACCCGACCGCGTCAATGCGCGACGTGGTCTTCGAGATAGTCCTTCACCGTGCCAGTCCGCAAAGCATCGTTTCTTAGGATGATCCTAGATTTTTTCATGTGCCAAGGACCATAGTCCTGTTGTTGGCCAGTCGTTGCCGGCAGTATCGTTGTTTACTCATCCAAGGCCC
This sequence comes from uncultured Alphaproteobacteria bacterium, assembly GCA_963770295.1. GTDB lineage: Bacteria > Pseudomonadota > Alphaproteobacteria > Rhizobiales > Hyphomicrobiaceae > AWTP1-13. The sequence goes on along the minus strand of CAVYPA010000006.1, from coordinate 214,200 downwards.
GCCGATGCCACGCCGTCTGCCACCTCTGAATGCACTTAAGTCTTTGAAGTGGCGGCTCGGAGCGCGAACTTTACACGCGCCGCACAAGAACTCGGCGTTAGCCAGGCAGCTGTAAGTCAACAAGTGAAATCTCTGGAAGCGACCCTCGGCCTCAAGTTGTTCTCGCGCGACGGCAAGCGCCTCGTCATCACCAGCGCCGGCAAGCAATACCTGGCCGTCATCTGCGACGCGCTGGATCGGATTGCCGTGGGCACGGACCATCTGCGTCAAAGCAAGCCTTCGAGCATTTTGACCGTCAGCACCTCGCCGGACTTCGGTGCGAAATGGCTTGTGCACCGGCTTGGACGCTTTACTGCGGCCTACCCAGAGATTGATCTCCGTGTTTCCACAACGACCAAGCAAGTCGACCTTATCGCGGAGCACGTGGACCTTGCGATCCGCCATGGTGATGGGCACTGGGCGGGTCTTGATGCCATTGCCCTCTGTCAGGAGCGGCTCGTGCCGGTTTGCAGTCCCAAACTCCTCTCTGGCGGCAATCGCATTACCCAAGCGTCCGACCTCCTGAAACTTCCGCTGCTTCGACTGGACGGCTGGACCACCTGGTCGAAGTGGTTTGAAGCCGCGGGCGTTTCAGCGCACGCTCGACGCGGACCGGTGCTGAACCAGGCAAGCATGCTTATCGACGCGGCCGCCAACGGACAGGGGGTGGCACTCGCCCGCACGACGCTTGCGGCATGGGATCTACTGCATGGCCGCCTCGTCGTGCCAATCGATGTGTCGCTTCCGCTCGAGAACACCTATTGGATTGTCTGCCCGAAACTGGCGTCCGGCGACGCAAAGGTCGTCACGCTTCGGGATTGGCTGCTCGCTGAGGCCGCCGAGGATGAGGGTGCCCTTGCGGACAAGCGCTACGCGGGAGCAAAACGGTAAGTGCTGCGCTGATCCATCCTTGCTCCAAGGCCATGGCAGAAGTGTAAGGCCGGAGGCAAGCAACAGCACGAGGACAACGATCCGGAATGTCGCCTCGCCCAACCTGCCGTAAAGCTTCAACCCAAGCCAGGTCCCGAGAACCGCAGCGGGTAACCCGATCCAGAACAAGCGCAGCCTCGCAGGTGTGACAATGCCGGTGCCACGGAACCAAATCAGCGTCATGACGAAGACTGCGACCACGACAGGCTAGAAGACCGCACGCTGGTCATCCTTCAACGACTCAGGCTCGCCCACACGATCACGGGAATGCCTGCCAACCCTGTGCTGCCGCTGAACGCGCCGCTCAACAGCCCCACGATACTGTCGGCTATCACACTACCCTTAACGGCGGGCAGTTTGGGTCGCGCCAGGCTGTAGACGCCGAAGACGATTAGCGTCGCGCCGATAAACGCCCGCAGTGATCCGGTGACGTCCAGTTGAGGGCGGCGGCCCCGAACACGGCGGATCCCATCATGCCCGGGGCAAAGCGCGACCCTTCTTCATTCATCCAGGCTACCACCTCGATAGTCCTGCGTGGCCGCTCTGGAACCTCGGAAATGGCCTATGCGGCCTCCAGCGCGCCCAGCACGCCATAGGCGCCATCGAACCTGCCGTCGGTTGGCTGGCGTCAATGTGCGAGCCGATCAGCGCGGCGGCAGCCCGGATTCGCGGCCCTCCAGTGACAGGAAGAGGTTTGCGGCCGCGTCCGTTGACGGCTTGAGACCGATGAATCTTGCCCAATCCACTAGCGCTGCTCCGGCTTCAATGTCTTCGCGTGATAGGGCCAACCGGCATACTCCGCCCTTGCTTGTCGCGCCGAACCTGGCGATGTCCATCAATCTTTGCCAGAGGCGGTGGCCATCGATGCGTTGGGAGACCTCAGCGGGCATTGCTGTTTCCTTCCTGGCGTGGCGCGGCCCGCGCAGCATGGATTGCGTGATCAATCCACGCGAGTGGCTGCCCGGCAGCGCCGACGAAGGTTACGCAGAGCACGGCTATGTGGCTGCGGTGGAGCGCGCCGATCCTTGACTATCCCTTCCACGACCGCGACGTTCTCGTCACTGCCTACGGCCGCATCCGCATCTACCGAAAGAAACTCAACATCTTCACTGTCCTCGCCGGACAGCGGCTCGGCATCAAGGAGGTCGGCGAGGGAATTTGGCTCGTCAGCTTCATCGACTATGATTTGGGCTATATCGACTTGGAGCAGAGAACCTTGCAACCCCTCGACAAGCCGTTTGGGCCCAGGTTGTCACCTATGTCATACGTACGTTTTGTTATCTATGTTCGTGGGTCGGACAGCCTGCCCTTCCTGAGAGAAGGGTGACAGTTCATACCGGAGACATGGGTTACACAATCGGGCCTTTTTGCGGGGAGCGCAAAATGCCCTGGAGGGCGTGTAAACGCATGGACGAGCGTCTCAAGTTCATCGTTGGCGTCTTGGACGGGGAGAAGATGGCGCCGCTGTGCCGCGAGTTCTCCATCTCGCGCAAGACCGACTACAAGATCCTCTGAAGTTGGGGGGGTGCGTCGAGACGGTCGAGCGCACGGCGAAGCCAGCCAAAGGAGATGCGCTCCTGCTCGAGGCGCACAGAGCGTGCGAAGCGGTCGAAACGAAGGTCGGCATAAAGTGCAGCCTCGGAGGGTGTGAGGCGATCGAGGGTGGCGATGTGCGGGGCCTCCTCGGTCATCCACATTGGCCGGTGCGACAGCAACGTCGCGCGATCCATCAGCAGAGAGCGTACGCCTGGCAAACTCGCCCGCAGGCGGTCCAACATCGCAAAGCCATGCGTATCGATGTCGCTCCAGTAGTAGACCTCGCAGTCCCCGAGCCAATGCGCACTCGAGACCAGGCTCACGGCATGACCAAGGCCCAGCACAACGATGCCGTCGGCGGATGCAGGGAATGCCAGGCCCGTAATCTCGTTCTCGACCACAAAGACACGGCTGATACTCAGCGAGAGGCAGGCGAACTGCTCGATGGGCACGGTGAGGTCACTCAGACCACCGATGGCGTGGCGGTCATCGAGGATGCGGAAGCGGACAAGGCTCGGCTTGGCACTAAGCCCATAGCGGGCCTCGAAGCCCTTTGCGCCGGTCGCGGACGTATCGATGGCCTCTGCTGGCAGAACAATGTCGAGCAGTTCCGTCAGCAGCCCCTTGCGTGCCTCGAAGAACTTGGTGTCGACGCCCGCGACATCGATCTGGCGGGCATAGAGGCCCGAGCGGGGGTGGTCGCAGAACCAGATCAGGCAATCGAGAATCCGGCTCCAATCGCTGGCGTGCCCGAGCGCGACGAGCGGTCTCTTGACGAGCCATTCTCGAAGCACGGGAAACCGATCGAGCGTTGGTCCAATGAGTTCGTCGAACCGCGCGGCCTCGTCGGCCTTGCCGATCAATACGAGGGCATCGGCCCGTGTGGGCAGGCGAGCGGCGATCGGTACTTTGTTTCGGCCGAGCAGACGATTGTTGACTTCCTCCCAGACGATCTCGTAGCCCGCCCCGAGCCGTGACCTCGACCCATTCTCCAGCGCCTCGATCCAGGACCGCACGGCCTCGAAACGCTCGCCGATCTCGCGAGGCGACGGCCGGCGCAATCGCAGCAGCAAGGGAAACTGCAGGCCATTGTTTGTACCCCACTCTGGCTCCTTCACCAGAACGCCGCTGGTGAGGAGGTGGCCCCGGTCCCACAGCCGCTGGACCTGCGCCACGAGATGGTCCGGGCTCGTCCAAGACATCACGTCACCCTGCGCGCCGCAACCGCTCGGTCCGGTATTCTTCGATCGTGAGATTGCGCAGCCTGGAACGGCGCCCTTCCTCGTTGTGCACGAAGCCGACGCCGGCGACGTAGGGCTCGATGATGTGGATCTTCTGCAACGGCGTGACGATCAGGAGCTGCAGACCCATCCTCTTGAACAGGTCGAGGCCGAATTGGGCGGAATCGTCGGAGCCGCGTCCGAACGCCTCGTCGATCACCACGAAATGGAACGCGCGAGAGCGCGGCGATCGTGCGTCCAAGCCGAACTGATAGGCCAGGCTGGCAGCCAGGATCGTGTAAGCGAGCTTCTCCTTCTGCCCGCCGGACTTGCCGCCCGAATCCGAGTAGTGCTCGTGCTCGCTGTCGTCGGAGCGCCAGCGCTCAGAGGCCGAGAACACGAACCAACTGCGTACATCGGTCACCTTGCGGGTCCAGCGCCGGTCGAGGTCGCTCGTGCCCTCGCGACCGCGAAAGCGCTCGATAATGCGCTTGACCTCGATGAATTTGGCCTCCGAGTAGGCCTGATCGTCCGATCCCGTCAGCGCGTCCTCTGTGCAAGCGCGAAGATCCTGCTGAAAATCACGGACCTCCGGGTCTGACGTCGATTGCGCCTCCAGCACGATGTAGCGGCCGCGCTCATAGTCGATCTCGCGCAGCGACTGGTTGATGATCGCGATGCGCTCGCGGATCTCTTCGGCCTCGCGCCTGAGCTGGGACTGGAAACCTGCCACCTCCCGGATCGTGTTCTCGTTGAGCAGCGACTTGAAGCGCGCCTCGAACTGAGGGAGGCCATCGCCTTCGAGCGCGGCCAGCATCTGGCGGAACTCGGTGGCCGCCTCCACCGTGGCGTCGACCTCGCGCGTCTCCTCGGGCCAAAGGTTGGCATAGTCCCGCATGGCGGCGACGATCCTGTCGCGCAGCCGCGTGAGCTTGTGGCTCTCAGCGTCGATGCGCCCCTGCAGGCAGTCGCGCATCTTGCGCTCGCATCCGTCGCAGGATTCCACCGTCAGCCGGTGCTCGCCCAAGGCCTCGGGGCGTGCGGCTTCGAGCTTGGGGAAAAACCAAGCGCGAAGGTCCTCGGCGAGCGCGGCAAGGTCGGCTTCGGCGGCGCCCCGCTGCCGCTCCGCCTCGGCGCGACGTTCCTCCAATTTGGAGTGCTCGCGGGTGGCGGCGTCAAGCTGTCCCTGGGACTCGGCGATCGCCTGCTCGACGCCATCGAGCTGGGCTTTCAACGTCTTGAGGACGTCCGAGCCCTCCTCGAGCTGGCGGCGCTCTTCTTGCAGGCGGTCGATCTCCAGCGCTATCGTACGCCAGTCGAGATCATTGAAGCTGGCAAACGCAGAAAGCTGTTGAAGTAGGCCAATTCTCGCCTGAAGAGCCCTGCGATCGCCGTCGAGACCGGCGATTTCGCTGCCGAGCGCCTGCATGCGGCCCTCGAGTGCGGCGGCCGCCTTCTCGAGCGCGGCAATTTTGCTGGCGTTGGACCAGCCTAGAACGAAGGTTGCGCGGTCGTCGATCCGCCTGCGGTCGTCCTTCTCATGCCGCTTGCCGCCGGTCTTGATCTGGCCGGCACGCGTGATCGCCTTTTCCTCGCGCCTCAGTTCGTCGAGACTCGCGCAGCAGATGTGGTCGAAGCGCTCGTCGAGCTCGCGTTGCAGCCAGTCGTAGAACGACGATTGGTCGTTGATGGCGAGCTTGTTGGTCATCGCCCTGGCGTGGCGCCGGGCGCGAACGGTGCCCGGGCGACTCTGGACCCGGTAGTAGACAAGGCGGCAGCCCGTGTGCGTGGCATCGACCCAGCTCGCAACGGCAGTGTAATGCTCGTCCGGAACCAGCAGCGACAGCGCGAAGCCGTGCAGCAGACGCTCCGCCGCGCCCTCCCACGCCCGCTCCTCCTGGCGCACCTCGATCAGCTCGCCGGCGAACGGTAGGCTGCCGGCATCGAGACCGAGCGCGCTGCTGAGGTCCATGCGGATGGACAACATACGGGCGGGAATGTTGGAGCGACGGCCCTTGAGCGATGTCAGCTCGGCGCCGATCTCGGTGTGCTGGTCTTTGAGGCCCCGGAACTCGATCTGGCTTTCGACCAGTTCGTTCTGGATCTCGCCCTCGCGCCTACTGGTGGTGCCAATCTCCTCTTCGATCGCGACCCGGTTGGCGAGGAACACGTCGGCATCGCGCGGCTCGGCGAGCCCCAGCTTGCTTGCGATTTGCCCATAGCTCTCCGCGCGCTGCATGCGCTCCTGCCGGGCAGCTGCTTTGGCATCGATCTCGCGGCCGAGCACGGCAACGCGGTCGCCGCCGTTCTCCAGGATCGCCTGCTTCAGGCCATCGCGCTCCGCATCCTGTCCGCCCCGGAGGCCCTTGAGCGCCACGATGCGCTCACCGAGCTTCGCGATGTCCAAGGCCAGGCCGGAGATGCGCTTGTCGAGCAGCGCCACCTTGTGCTCGGCGAAGAAGGCGCGCAGCGCCTCGCGGCTGGCCTTTAGGTCTTCTACCTGCGCCACGAGTGCTGCATGGCCGTCGGAATCGGTCACGATCGGCACCAACCGCTCGATCTGCGCGCGCGCCTTGAGCACGGCCTCGTGCGCGCGTGTCAGGTCCTCGAAGTGCGCGACCATGTGCTGGATGCGGTCCTCGACCGGGAACGGCTCCAGCATGTGGGCGCGAACGAAGTCAGTCAGGTCGCCGACGGCCTTCATCGACACGGTCTGGTGGAACAGGTCGAGCGCTTGCTCGCTGTCGATGCCGAAGCGGCGGCGGAAGGCAGCGCCATAGGGCGGGAACGTGTCGAAGAGCTCGACGTGCGCCACCTTGCGTAGGCGTTTGCGCAGTGAGTTGATGTCACGGCCGAAACCAGAGAAGTGCTCAGCAATCGACAGCGCCTTGTCCGCAACGACATAGAACCGTGCCGGCTGGCCGTACGCCTCCTTGAACCAGAATATCTGGGCGAGCGTGACTGTCTCGCCGTAACCCTTATTGCGGAAGCGTCCGAGAATGACCGAATAGTTGTTGTGGTCCCTGAGCGCCACGGGCTTCGCCGACAGCCCCGCCTCGCCGCGCTCCGACTTGTAATGACCGAGCACGTAGGACCTCAAATCGCGTTCGCGCACGTCCGCGCCGGCCGCCTTGTTGAATGCGATCTTCTGGGCCGGGACCAGCAGGCTCGTGATGGCATCGACGAGCGTCGACTTGCCCGAGCCGATGTCGCCGGTCAGGAGCGCGTTGTCACCGCCGAGGTCGAGGCGCCAGACCTGCCTGTCGAAGGTGCCCCAGTTCAGGATCTCGACGGCGTCGAGGCGCACGCCTGGCGGCGTACTATCCGGCTCGCTCACAAGATCGAGCGGGAGTGATGCTGCTCTGTCAGTCATTGGCGGCGCACTGCCCCGCTCTCCAGCACCTCACTCGCGTGACCCGCATAAGCGGCCAGGCGCTGGTTCATTTGCCCCAGCCATTGCGCATCGACGAACGAGCGCAGAATGCGCCTGACCTCGTAGGTATCCTCCCGCCCTTTGAGTGGCCGCAGGAAGCCGAGGTCCACGACCCTGCCGATGTCGCGATCGACACGATCCTTGAGACGGGCCTCATTGGCCGTTGCAGGCAGGAACAGGCGGATCGTATCGAGGATATCCGCGGATGTGACGACCAGGCGCGTGTCGCCGCTCATGGCGTCGTGCTCGGCGAGCTTCTTGCGCAGAAGCGCCAGCAGCAGGCTCAATGAAAAACCGAGCTGGCGTCGCGCGACTAGCCGCGGCGACTCCGGCTCGCCTTCGAGCTGGGGCTTCTGGCGCAGGTAGGCATAGCCCTCCGCCTCGTCCAGCATGAGGTCGAGACCGATGACAGCGACGTGGTCGCGCACGCGGGCCTGATGTGTGATGAGACCTTGCCACAGGGCGGGAGCGTTCTCGCGCTCCAGGATGCCCTTCAACAGCGCAATGAGCACATGCGGCAGCTCGTTCAGGACGGTCGCCATCATGTCGTGACTACTGCTCCTGCCTCGGCTTCGACGGACACGGCACGGGCAAAGATCACGAGCGGCACGCGCGCCTGGCGCCGCCGGCCCTCGCCATCGGTCCATGCGATCGTTTCGCGCCGCTGCTCGTCGATCGCGGCAGCCGGATCGTCTGAGGCCAGACTGAGGTAGGCAATAAGCTCGGCGAGCCCGTGCTCGAGCGGATGTGCCGTTGCCACCTCGGCGAGTGACACCTGAGTGCGGCGCTGCAGCAGCCGTCGGATCTGGCTGCCGAGCCGTTCCTTGTCGACAAAGACCCGGTCGAACAGCACGTCCGCTGGAATGTCGTCGGCGCTCGACAACTCGATGGTATCGTCGATCTCTGGCTTCATGGGCGGGGTGAACAGCGGCCGGTCCATGACAAGGCGAACGTCGGGTGCCATCTCGTCAAGCTCCATGAACGTCCCATCTGGTTGCCAGTCGCGCACCTCGAGCGAGCGCCCCTCGACCTCGCGTAAGATCTCCATGATGCGTCGGTTTTCGAGCCAGGCCTTGTCGTCGAGATAGCGCCGAAGCTCGGCGGAGAGCCTAGCGACCGTGCGCTGAGCCACCTCGCCCGCAGCAAGCCAGTCGTAGTGGATGCGAAGGAAGCGCCGGTCGGGGGCGAGGTTCTGGACCGGCTCCAGCGCGAACACGCGGGCCAGAAGCTCTGAGAGCTCCTCCTGGCGCTGCGGGGCCATCAGGAAATTCCAGAATGCGCCGAAGCTCTTGCCCTGGTCGCTGTCGGAGATTGCGTCGCGGTCGCCGAGAACCTTCTCGAGCAGCGCGCCTTTGCCACCGTCCCAGGTTGCGATGCGCTCGCGTGCGGCACGATCGAGGTCCCGAAAGTTCTGCTCCACCGCGCGGAAGTCTGACAACAGGGCGCGCGCATTGTCGGTGATCTGCAGGAAGCGCTCGCGGACGCCCGTAGCATCGATCAGCGGCAACGAGCCGCCGCGAATGCGGGTGATTTCGGCGTCGATCTCGGCGCGCCGCCGCTCGAGCTCCGCGACCCGGGTCCTGGGATTGGTGTCGGTGCCATCGGCCAGCTGGCGCAACAGCTCGAACAGCGTCAGGAGCCGCGACTCGGTACCGATGAAAGGCCGGTGGCTCAGGCTCGCGAGCCAGTCGAGCGCCTGCTCGGTCGCCGGCGTGATGTCGAAAGCGGGTTCGTCGCTGTCGTGCGCGTAGTATTTGCGCAGCCAGCCGTGGCTGTCGGAGGCCCAGTCCTCGAGGTAGGCGCCGGCCTGCCGCGGGAACCTGTCCTCGCCCTGATCGCGGCGCAGATGGAACAGATAGTCCTCGAGCTTCAGAACAAGCTCCGACTCCGGCAGCGAGCGGACATTGGGTTTCACGTAGGTGCGCTGCAGAAAGCTCGCGATCAGTGCCGCATAGTCGGCCCTCAGCAACCGCCACGCTGGATGGCTTTGCCGCAACCGATCGAGCGTCTCAAAGTCCATGCCGGTTGGCCTCCGCGTGTTGCTACTGCCTCCGGTCGGGGCCTCGTGGATCGACAAACCATCAACGCCACCCCCCGTCGGAGAGGCGATGTGAATCATATCAGGAACATAGCATGAACACTCGATCCGTCCTAGTCAACTGTGATGCTTTGCCCAAGCGCGTTGACGTCAACCGCTGTGTGGCCGCCTACGAGCGCGTTTCGATCTTACCGCCGCTGGCCGTCTTGGTGATCCGCTTGAGATGGCCTGCTGGTCGAGGGGCACATGCGAGATGGGTCCCCCTGCACGGTTCTGTCCGACACGGTCTTGCAGGGTCTCGAGGACCTGGTCGAGCGTGCCGTCATCGCTGTCCGCATCAAGGCTGCCGAAGCCCTTGTCGATAAAGATTGTGTCGAGGCGGACGTTGCAGCGGGTGCTTTCGACGACGTCGGAAAGGCCGAGGGCGAGAGCCAGGGCCGCGATGAACGTCTCGCCCCCGGAAAGGGTGGATGCCGGGCGCTGGCGCCCGGTGTAGGCATCATCGATGGAGAGCCCGAGGCCGCGCCGGGCGTGCCCCGACCTTCGGGTTCACGGACAAGCATGCAGCGACCCCGCGACATCGGACCGAGCCGCAGATTTGCGGCCTCGAGGACGTGGTCGAACATAGTGGCGATGGCGAACGTCTCGAGATTCATCTTCATGTCGTTGTGACCCGTAAAGGCGTCTGCCAGTTCTCGCAAAGGCCCATCTCCTGCTCGAGCTGGTCGAGGCGCGCGATCTCAGCGGACAACTCGGTCGCAAGCTTCTCCGGGTACCGGAGGCGGGCATTCATGTCGGCAGCAAGCTCGTTGGCTGCCGCAAGGGCCGTCTCGGCCTCATCCATGGCGGCCTTCAGAGCCTTGATGTCAGGCCTGTCGGCATTCTGAATGGCCAAGGCCGCCTTCTGAAGCCGCTCGTCTGCCCGGATGAGCCTCTCGCGGTAATCGTTGACATTCGCCTCGAAGTCCGCGACGCGAGGAACGTCGCCCTTACTCTCACTGTACGCGGCTTCAGTGAGGCCGGCGTCGGCAACACGCTGCGCGAAGCTGGATTGCGTGGATTTGAATTGGGCCTCGGCGATATACCTTTGTTGTCAAAGACGAACGCGAAACGAACGACACACTGATCGCGGCTAGACGTATCTTGCCTCTCGCCACAGGCGGCGGCATTGGCCCGTCAGTCGCTCGATGACGCTCTCCAGTCGATTCCTCCCGAGCTTCGCGAGCGGCAGCACCTTGTAGTGCGGGCCGGATGCCTGCAAGCTGTTCGTCGAGCGCTTTCGCCGGACTCGCAGGAACCGGGAGATCCTGCAACTCAGATTCGCGCCTGCCGAAAGTTTCGCGAGCAGACGCAGCTTGAGTACGGGCTTCCTCGCAGCACTTGCGGGCACTCTCGAGCGCGGCTTTCTCGCGCTAATAGGTCTCCCCGACGGATCCCGCCCGGACTAATCCGTGTGCTGGGGCGGGTTGATCGAGTGATCCCCAGGCCGGGCAGAGCTCGCCGTCCACGAGATGCGCTGCGACATGAAGGGCGTGGTTCTGGAGCAGCGCTGCCCCCGCCTCAATGAAGGCGGCTTCGTGTGCGGTGAGCTGGACAAGCGCGTTTCCGGCTTCTCCATCGAGGCGCTCGAGTGATTTTCTGTCAGAGGCGAGCTGGGACTGGGTGCGCCCATAAAGCTTGGTCGTGGCTCGCCTCGACCAGCTGTGTGCGCAACCCCGCACGGCGCCGCGCGGTCGCGCGCCCATCATCAAGTTGCCGGACGAGCTGTGCGTACGCGCGGGTTCGCTCGACGTGCTGAGCCTTGGATTGCTCGGCGCGCTTCTTGTCGCCAAGGGCTTTGTCGGCGGCTTTGGATGCCGCCTCCTTTGGCCCGCTGACGCGTCAAAGTGCTTGGCGTGAGCCTCAAACTCCAGGAGGTCAGCCTTGTCGCGATCGTGCTCTGCAGTCTTTTCGACAAGCGCTTGAGGCGCTCGGCTGCCTTCTGCGCCTTGCCCTGGGCCTCGTGCCGGATCTGGAGGGCCGCCGCTGCTAGCCGCGTCATGTCGTCGACTTCCTTGCGCGCGCCGTCGACGGCCTGCTCGGCATCGGAAAGCAGTTGCGCCGAGTGGGCCCGCGCGATGCGTTTGGCGAGACCAGCCATGGCGTCGGCTTCGGCCATCACGGCCTTGAACGTCTTATCGGCCTCGAGGTGTTCTGTGAATGCTCCCTCCGGGGTGAGCCTGATCCTGCACACAAATTGTATCGATTGGCACCTCCTTTTCACCAGGTGGCGACCGGTAAAAAGCAGACATCGACCTCGCCCCTTGCTTCTCATCGACTGTGAAGCACGCCACGTCTGTTCTGTATAATCTCGACGCAGACTTGTGGGCTGACTCGATGCTTGATCAGCTCGACGGCCGAGAAGTCACCGTGCCGGCGCAGGCGTGCGATTAGCAGCTTTGCAGGCGCCCTGCACCAAAGCGCTCGACCAATGTTGTCATCCGTCAATATCCGAAATCCTCTCCCAGTAAAGGACGCGCTGCTCGGGCGGGCGACCCACGTAGGCGCGCACTGGCGGCCGCAGCACCATCAGCCCGCCCTCGTGGCTGACCTCGCGCACTTGCTCGGTGCCCATATAGGCAGGATTGGAGCAGGAATTGACGCGGGTGATGAGCCGCTTGCCGTCAAATGTGTAGGCGCCAGCGTAAGTATTGTACTCGCGGACGTGGTCAGCGTGCGCCTCCTGGCGGCCATCACCCGTCATAGCCATCATGCGACCGCTGCTCGTGAACATAACGCGGCCTATTGGCGCGCCGCCATAGGGAGCGGGCTGCGGCTTACCGTTCGCGTCGAATGCTTCGGCGTGCACAAGGCGCCAGGTGCCAACTATGCTGGTCATGAGACTCTCTCGCTCCACTCCATCGGATCCATCACGCCTTGGTCATCTGTCCTGCTCAGACCTTCACCACCTTGAATCGTTGGTCGTCGTCCAGCGCCATCTGGTTCACGAGGTCAATTTCCCAAGCGAGGTAGGCGCGCATGGCGCTCTCGCGGTCGCCGCCGCGCTCACGGGCCGGCAGCCAGACATCGTCCGGCGTTTCGGCCATTCGATCAGTCTCTTTCGCGAGAGGATAGCCAGCCGCGCTCCACGAACGTGTTCCGCCTTCGAGTGCGAAGACGGGCGGCGCTGTAGTTCGGGCGAGTTCCGCCGCGGCGATATGTGCGAGATCGCCGTCGGGCGATGTGACCACGATGCTTGCCGCCGGTGGCAGTTTCTCGAGGGCTACGCCAAGCCGCGTGCGCGTTGCGAACCAGGCCCCAGGGATGTGGCCGTTTCGGTAGAGTTTCGAATACTCGAGATCGATGAGCGTAACTGTGCCCGCTTCGAGCCGCCGCTTCAACTCGATCGGGCTGATTGCGGCAACCTGCGCACACTCGAGGCCGAGCGCGAGAGGACGATGAGGACCGGTCACTCGGCTTCCGGGCACATCCTCGAGCCTGATGACGGCCACGTCGCTCCAGCCCATCTGCTTGAGCCAGGATGCCGTCATGACAGCGCGAACGCCGTCCGTGTCGGCGAGCACGACGCGGGCACCCCAGGTGGCGAGATAATTGTCGGTCTCCTGCACCAGCTGCCCACCGGGCGCGGACCGAATACCGGCAACATGACCGGCCTCGTACTCCTCGGGTGTGCGCACGTCGAGCACATAGAGCGAGCGCCTTTCGCTCTCGGCGCGCCATGCCGCGAGCGTGAGGGGATCGATGCGCGGAATGTGCAAACCGCTAATGACGCGCTCGACCGATTGGTACGCGGCTTCAGCAGACGCTGGTGAAACATCCGGTGGCCTCCGGTCAGCGCCCTGGCTGACCTGGAAGCCCGCGAGATGCCAGGCCATGGTACCGTCCTTCAACGAGACGACCTTATTGGGAACGCCGGCATTGATGAGCGACTGGGCACCTACGATGCTGCGCGTACGACCGCCGCAGTTGACGATCACCATCGTGCTCGGCGAGGGCACCAGATCCTTGAAGCGGTAGACCAGCTCAGCGCCAGGGACGCTGATGGCGGTGGGAATAGAGTTGCTGTGATACTCAGCAAACGAGCGACTGTCGAAGACGGCGATGTCCTGGCCGGCATCGATAAGCGCCTTGAGTTCGGTGGCAGTGATCCAGGGCGTGCCAAGATCGTGCTCGACAACCTCAGCGAACGCCTTGCTCGGTACGTGCACGCCGCTGTAGATGCGAAAGCCCGCGCTCTCCCAGGCTGCGATGCCGCCTTCAAGGATCGACACGTCCGAATAGCCCAGATCGGCCATCTGCTGGGCAGCGCGCTCGCCTAAGCCTCCGCCGTCGTCACACCACACAACACGCGTCTGGCGTCGCGGCACCATGTCGTCGGCCAGCACCTCGATGCGCCCCAACGGCATGCACGCAGCCATCAGGATGTGTCGCTCCCCGAACCTCAGCTCCTCGCGGGCATCGAGGAGAGCGATTTCGAGCCCGTCGTGCAGCGCCGCCTTGAGGGCCCGCACGTCGATGCGCTTGATCGAACTGGACATCGTTTCATCCTCCTACAAGGCGCTGCCGTACCTGGCACTCGCCGGCGGTGGCGGGCTGGCCAGTACAAAGGGAACCAACGTCGTCGACCCTCAATTGGGTGCCGGTAGTGTAACTGGCGTGATCGGAAGCAAGATAAGGGACCCCTAAAATCGCCTGTTCGCTTCGCGCCAAGCCGTAGTGTGTGGTATTCGTCATCCCGCCACCAACAGACCGCGCCTCAAGTGCGGATCACTGGCGGGGGCGTGTTGGCAAAGGGGGTTTATGCGGGTGCGTACTTGCCGCTCAGCTGCGGCGCCACTGGATCGAGGCCTTTCTCCTGACGCTCGAGGCGCGTCTCGCGGCTCCAGGTGCGTTTCAGGGCATCGCTGACTCTGAAGGCAAGCCGCCCGAGGCCGTCGATCTCGAGCTCGATACGATCTCCGTCCTGAAATGCGTGCAGCCCGCGGTGGTTGGTGCCGCTGGCCAGAATGTCGCCGGGCTCCAGCGTGTGCAGGGCGCTTGCCCATTCGATGCAGCGCGGAATCTTGTGAGCCATGTCCGAGGTTTTGAAGTTCTGCCGGAGCGTGCCGTTGTTCCACAGGCGCACCTGCAGGGTGTGGGGGTCCTTGATTTCATCCTTGGTGACGAGATAGGGCCCAATGGGCGCAAACGTGTCGCGCGATTTCATCTGAAAGAACACGTTGTTGGGCGGCAGCAGGCCGCGCGCCGAGCCGTCGATGAAGTTGACGTAGCCGAAAACGTAGTCCATGGCCTCGGCGGCCCTCACGTTCCTGGCCCGCTTGCCGATAACGACGCCGAGCTCCGCCTCGCCTTCGAACACGCTCGCCGGGGCGTCAGGCAGGACCATCGTCTCTCCAGGCCCGATGATGGCCGAGGGAGACTTGTGGAAGGCGTTGATTGGCGCCGGCTCCTTGCGCGTGCCGTCCTCCATGTAGTTGACGGCCATGCAGTCAATGTTGATGGGGCGCGGCAGCGGTTCCCTTAGTCGCACGGAGGCCAGCGGAATGCGCTTACCCCGGTTCGCGGCCTCTTCCAGCCGCGGTCGGTGGGTGTCAAAGCCGGCGATGAGGCCGTTGATGAGATCGTGGGGACCAAGGCGCGGGATTTCGGCGACGGCTGAGGAGGCGTCGACGATCGTGTCGCCCAGGATCATGCCGAGTATATAGTCATCGAAGAATCCGATCTTCATAGGCCGCCTCCTCGCAAGTCTTCTTGGGTTCCGCCAAAGCGTACCCGACATTGCCATCATTCGGGAACCGGCAAAAAATGGGCGCCGGTCCAGCGGCCCAGGTCGGTTGCAGGAGCCGAGCGCGCGGCCGATCGACCGTCTGGCGGCCGCGTTTGAAGGCGGCGAGCACCGGCGCAATCGTGGCGACCGCCGTCGCGGGCGTGGACGCATCGATGATCACGGGATTGCCGACTTTCAGGCCGTAGTCGCCGAGGTTCATGAGCGCGCCGAGCGCTCCGAGATCATGGCGAACAGCTCCGTCATACGCTCGGGCTGTCCGATTTGCAGGATGTTCGCATGCAGGTTGGCCATGCGGATCAGCGAGCCGTCGCCGAGCGGTGTGAACGGGTTCAGGATGTTGTTCGATGAGATCGAGCAGTTGCGCCCCCAGTCGACGAACAAGTTTGCGTCTGCCACGCAGCGCGGCACGTTGTGATCGGCATGGCGGGCGAGCACGAAGAGGTCGGTCGATAAAAGCACGGTGACAGCCACGCCGGCGTTGGCGAGCCGCCGGGTTATTGCCAGGCAACCCTTCGCGGTCGATGAACAATCCTGTTCGCGCACCTACCTTTGATCAAGCCGACCTCGGCTTGGCAGAGCCGCAAAGCTTCTCCACGTCTTCCACGCAGACAACAATGCGCATTACCTTGAAGACGTCACCTTCGAGAGGATTTCCATTGAAACCCTCTGGTGGTCCGCCGAGATGAAGCTCAGATTTCCCGAAAAAGACCTTGCTAGCTACCCAGCGAGGGCACTCTGTAGGCGTCGTCTACTAGCTTGCCGCCCAGGTCAGGGTCTCTAGAAGTTGGTTGGTCCGCGCTGGCTAAACGCATTTGCCAAAGCTCGCCCCTGTGACGGACGTGTCCCTGATCGAGAGCGAGAACAAGCGACCGTTTTGCATCAATGTTGTCAGGCGGTGGGAAACTTCGATCGCCCGCAATGCGCTCTCGGGGATCGGCGGCCAGCCTTCCGCTATCATGAGCAACTCGTGGTTGAGTTCCGCATCGCGTTTCTGTGTCCGGCACTACTTTAGGCGACGACTCGGGCCACGCACCCTCCTGCCTGGCTCCCGGCACGCCCGAGTTAATGCAAGCCTATCAGGCAGCGTTAGACGGCGCAGCCCTAGCAGCCCCAATGACGGACGCAGCTCGAAGCCAAACTCGCCGCCCTGCCGCCCTGCCTCGTCAGCATGGAAGCCTGTGACAGCTTCAGGCTGAACCGCTTCAGTCGGCGCCCATCATCTGAGCCGCCGTCTCAAAACGCTGGGGCACGATCCGAGGCTGATGCCGGCCAAGTATGCCAAGGCCTTCCTCAAGGACAAGAACGATTTCCGCGATGCTGAGGCCATCGCTGCTTGTTGAGACCGACGAGGTGGAAGGCGTTCTTGCCGATGTCGACCGAGAACGGCGACGGTGTCTTTGGAATGGCGAGGCATGGCGGGCTCCTTGCTGCTGGTCACCCCCCCAACGTGGGGGTACTGCGGGGAGCACCGCCGGTCCATTCCATTCTGATAGTTCGACAATGAGATATTGAGGATGCAGCTCAGCGCATTGTCGCAAGCTGTACTGCGAGCGCACATGCCCGGTCGTACTCGTCGAGATTGATCCACTCGTCGATCGTGTGCGGCTCGTTCTGTCCTGCGCCGAAGGTCACTGTCGGAACACCGTGGCGGACCATCCAGTTCGCGTCGAGCCCGCCATTCGCGGCGCGGATGGCCGGCGTTCCGCCGATGGCGGACACTGCCGCAACCGCGCGTTTGACCACGGGCAGGCTTTCCTTCATGCGGAATGGATAGTAGTCAGTCCCGGCCTTGAACTTGACACGGCCTGCATTACCCTCGCTGTTCTTGACGCGCATCGCCGCCTTCTCGAACGCCACCCTGTGGGCTTTGGTGATCTCCTTGAAAAACTTCGCGTCGTGGCTTCGGCTTTCGCCGCGCACGTGCACATAGTCGGTGACGACATTGGTGGCATCTCCGGCCGGCCGGCCGTCACGGCCGGCGACCGGGCCGACATTGCTCGTGCCGTGCCGCTTGCCCTTGGTCACCTTTCCGAACCAGCCACCAGCCTTCACTTCGGCAAGCGCAAGCGCAAGGATCATGGTCGAACTGATCCCGCGCTCTGGTGCGACGCCCGCGTGCGAGGCGCGGCCAAAAATCTCGGCCTCCCAGCGATCCGCGCCGACGGCGCCGATGGTGACATTCGAGGCAGAGCCGCCGTCGTAGTTGAAGGCCATGACCGGCGAGCCGAGGTCGGCGGTTTTGACGTGGCGCGCACCCCATAGCCCACTCTCTTCCCGCACGCAAAACAACAGCGTGATCGGCGGATGATCAAGCTTCTGCTTCGCAAGCTCGGCCGCCAGCGTGACGAGAACGCCGCAACCGGCGCGATTGTCGCCGCCGAGCGCAGTCTTCGCTTTATTGACGATCTTACGGCCGGCAAGCTTCGGCTTCGCTCCGGCGCACAGCGGGACGGTGTCCATGTGGGTCATGAACATAATCCGCGGCTGGTTGTGCATCACGCCGCGCCCGGGCAGATCGACAATGAGGTTGCCGGTTTCCGTCGGCACGGGAATGCGTGTGTTCGCGTCGTCGAGGCGGACCGCGTCCGCTGGCACGCCGCTTTCTTCCAGCGCCACGGTGAGCTCCCGCCCTATCGCCGCCTCCTTTCCGGTCACGCCCTCGACAGCGAGGAAGCGCATGAGGCGGTCAGTGGCGGCTTGCCGGTCGACAGACATGATGCATCCCTTTGGTGAGCGGTATTTGAAAGTATCCTTGGCGGCGACTTGTTTCGCAAGGCTCCTTCGGGCGGGCCCGCCAGTGAGGCACTCCAAGCCGAAAGGCGGAGCAACGGATAGGCCGAGCCGGAAACGATGGTCGAAGGCCCGAACGATTGGGAGCGGCAAGTAGGACTGGCATCTCATGAGCGGACTGCGGCAGAACATCCAGCAAGCGCTGGCGCGGGAGCCGATCGAGAGGGGTGAAGCCCCGATCGCCGGCGGCCCTGGGGCCGAACCGGTCGTGGCGGTGGCAGAGCCCGAAAGCCCGGCTGCAACGATGCACCTGATGGAGGAGGTGTGCGAGCGAGAGAACCTCGTGCGCGCGTGGCAACGCGTTCGGGGTAACAAAGGAGCTCCGGGCGTGGATGGGATGACCATCGACGACGCCAAGAGCTACCTGCGTGAGCATTGGCCAGACATACGATCCCAACTGCTTGCGGGAACCTATCGGCCGCAGCCGGTCAGACGGGTCGAGATACCGAAGCCGGACGGCGGGGTCAGAAAGCTCGGCGTGCCTTGTGTCGTCGACAGACTGATCCAGCAGGCGTTGCTGCAGGTCCTGCAAAAGCGTTGGGATCCAACGTTCTCCGAGCACAGCTACGGCTTCCGGCCGGGACGCTCTGCCCATCAGGCGGTAGCCCAGGCGCAACGCTATGTCGCCGAAGGCTACAGCGTCGTAGTTGATCTTGATCTCGAAAAGTTCTTCGATCGAGTCAATCACGATGGCCTGATGGCGCGCGTCGCGGCACGGATCGCCGACAAGCGTGTGCTCAAACTCATCCGGGCGTTTCTCAACGCCGGGGTGATGGAGGACGGTTTGGTCCGTCCGGTGGATGAAGGCACGCCGCAAGGCGGCCCGCTTTCGCCCCTTCTGAGCAACCTCGTGCTCGACGATCTCGACAAGGAGTTGGCCCGCCGGGGGCTCCGCTTCTGCCGCTATGCCGACGACTGCAACATCTATGTTCGCAGCCGCCGCGCCGGCGAGCGGGTGATGGCTTCCGTGAGCCGGTTCCTGACCCTACAGGCTCAAGCTCAAGGTCAACGAGACGAAAAGCGCGGTGGCACGCCCAGAGGAGCGGAAGTTCCTGGGGTTCAGCATCTCGAATGACGGGAGCGAGCGGCGCATTGCGCCGAAAGCCCTCGACAAATTCAAGGCGCGGATCCGGGACATGACGCGCCGGACGCGCGGCAAATCCTTGCCACAGGTCGTCGATGAGCTGAAACCATACCTGATTGGATGGCGAAGCTACTTCGACTTCTGTCAGACCCCGCGCGTGCTCACCAACCTGGAAGCGTGGACCCGCCGAAGATTGCGAATGTATCTTTGGCGGCAGTGGCAGAACGGGCACAATCGCTTCAAGGAACTGCGCCGCAGAGGCGTCCCGAAGTTCCTTGCTGCGGTCGCTGCCGGTTCACCGACGGGGTTCTGGCGAATGTCAGGACATCCGGCGGTTCAAATGGCACTGCGCAACCACGTCTTCGACGCTCTCGGTCTGCCCCGACTCTACATTGCCCGCTGAAGCTCAACCCGGTCGAACCGCCGTGGTACGCGACCCGTATGCCCGGTGGTGTGGGAGGGGCGGCGCCGCGAGGCGTCCCCCTATCCCGATCTTTGGCACCAAGCGTCGGTCGGCGAACGGAAGCTGTTGGATTAGTGCGCCACCGACAGGTCTCTCAGACTGCCGATCCGCTCATAATCGACACGGGTATACATTTGCAGACATCGACTTGCGGTGGTCCGAACCCATCGGGCGCAGCTGCATGCATGTCCGAAATCGGCTGAACTTTTGCCGTGGGCGCGGCATCCTCCGTGGACCGGGCAAGGTGAACGCGCTGTCCGGAACCCACCCGGGGGCCTACATCAAACCACTTGATGTGGCGTGGTGACCATCTGGGTCAGAGGATGCATCGGCCAGGCACAGCAGGGCGCACACTCACCCCGCCTCGCCCACAATGTATTTGGCTATCGCGCTTGGCCGCACGCCCGCTTCGCTGCGTGTCCAGCCGCGCACCGATATCCCCGCCTGATGGACGGTATTGCGGTCGCCCGACACCAAAGGGTGCCACCACGCCAATCCGTGCCCGTTCGCGATCCGCTTGTATGCACAGGTATCCGGCAGCCATGAGAGCTCCATCGTGTTGTTAGGGCTGATCACAATGCAGTCTGGAACACTCGCGTGTCGGTTCCCGTAGTCGCGGCAGCGGCAGGTGCGCAAGTCAAGCAAGCGACAACAGAGTTCCGTTAGGAAAATCTTCCCGGTATCTTCGTCCTCGACCTTGAGCAGACAGCATTGGCCGCAACCATCGCAGAGTGACTCCCACTCGTCCCGCGACATGGCCTGGAGACTCTTGGTCAGCCAGAAAGGCGAGGATGTCACCTCAAGATCGCCGGACGGCGGGCCTCGCTCGAAGTCCAGGATCGGGGCGTCTGTGTCCGGCATGGCCAGCGTCGCTTAGCATGCACCGGCCTCGGTTGAAAGGCCAACGGGCGTCAATGTCGAGCTAGAGCGACCTTCTGGCCGGATGAGAGATTTGGTCCGGCGCCAAGTGATAGAGCAAGAGCCGACCGTCTAAAGACTTGCTCTCCGCCAAATATTGGGAATGCTGCCCGTCTAGGCGACCAGTTCGGCTGCTCCAGCCGCCTCGCGATTTTGATAGCGTGCCCCCGGTAGCGCGGGTGGGCATTGGTTCTGAGCCAGGTTTTGGAGATGGAACAGCCATGGAGATTCTCGACCGGTTCGACGGACTTCACGGCAAGATTACTGTCGTGCAAGAGCGAACGACTGGCGCGCGCCTATATCTCGAGGAGGGAGTCAAGCAAAGCTACGTTCTTCCCGGCGGATCTGCCGGCCTTGACTATGTGCGGCTAATGGGGCGACTTCTTCAAAATGCGTCCGACATTGCGCTGTTCGGCTGCGGTGGCGGTGCGCTTGCCACAGAGCTATACCGCTGTGGTTGTCGCGTGACGGTTGTTGACGATAACGCCATCAGTTTCGAGATTGCGCGTCGCTACTTCTGGATGCCCGGCGGAGTTGTCTGCGTCAGCGCGGATATGGCGACGTTCCTGGAGAGTACACCTGGAATTTACGGTGCGATTGGCGTCGATGTCGGTGGACCCGACTTCGATTACGAGGCGGTCCTGGACATGCCGACCTGCATCCTTCTGCGTCAGCGCCTTGCGGAGAGTGGCAGGATCGCCATCAATATCGCCACAAAGTGGGTCGAGGAGAACTCGTTGGAGCGTATCGCTGCCCGGCTTCGGTGCGAGAACCTAACCGTGTGGATTTGTATGGAAGCTCCGCGAAAAGGGCGAAACGCCCTGATCGTGGCAGCGAAGCAAGACAATGGAGCGAGTGATATGACGGCCGCCGCAACGTCGTTGGGATTCCAATCACGTCGAGTAATCTAAGGGGAGGCGTGCAATGATAACGAAAAAGCCCAGCCGGCGCCGGATGCTATTGGGAGTCGGAGCCGCCATCGTGGCGCACTCTGCCGGATCGTCAGCGGCGGACACATTCTCTACAATTGCTTAGGTGGATGCTGGCTTTGCACCTGACCTGGGAGCTCGACTAGACAAAGCGGTGGCCGACAAGCGCGTCTGGAACCAGCACGGGCTCGTGGTGCTGCGCGGAAACCGACTGGTGCTGGAGCGCTATTTTGAAGGCGAGGATGAGGCGCGCGGCGTTGGTGCGATCGGCCGCGTCCTCATCGACGGCCATATTGTACCGGAGGCCGCCATTATCGTGCGCCGCAAGGCTGGCGAATGGCATCCCCTTTTCCAAATCATTGCCACGGTAGCCTTTCCACTGATCTATGCCGTGTACCTCGGCGTGGCGGAGAGAGTGCGCGCGATATCGCCATTGAGCTCGCCAGGCGAAAGCATCCAAGTCAGCAGACCAGCTCGTCGGCCGGATGGATACCGAGCCGTAACTCGAGCTTTCAGTACAAAGGCAAGTCCATCGATGTACGGCAGGTGGGGCGGGAGCTTGGGGTGCGTTACATACTCGAGGGCAGTATTCGCCGGGCCGGTGATCGCGTCCGCATGAGCGCCCAGCTTGTCGACGCCGCTCGGCCAGCTCGGTTGATCAGGTCATGATCGGTCGACAACTCGTGGAGCGTCATGCGATTGCCACCGGGCGATGACCAACAAATCGGAGAAGCGTGACAGCTCGGTGATGATGTCCTCGGTAACGCCCGTCGCGCTTGGGTCTTCGGCGAGATGGCTACTGTCTCGAACACCGATGAAGGGCCGGGACCTGCTCGCCGGCGCCGGATATTCTGCTGATCAAGATCGTGCCCCGAAAGGGCATCCGCTTTGTAGGCACGGTGCGGGAGGAAGAAGCCAGCGGGAGGCTAGGGTCGAAGGCGAGCTTCCCGGACGCGCCTGTAGTGGTAGTGGGAGACTCAACCAAACGCGGCAATGTCGCGACCGCTCTCGAGTTGGGCGCATCCAGCTTTGTTGACGAGAACATAGACACGTCTGCCCTGGTCATCCCTGCACGGGCGGCAACGGAAATTTGTCTGCCTTGAGAATGCTCTCGTCGCCTATGGCAAGGACGGCTTCGATCAGGAAGCCCGTCGCGGTTACGCGGTTGAAGTAGTCGAATTCGGTGATGCCAATGGCGCTGGCGAGAACAAGAGCGCAATAGCACAGGAGACTTGCAGGAATCTCCTGGCCCGACGTTCAAGTTGAGGCAAGTAGGCGGGTTCCACATGAGCCGCCGGATGCCTTGGAAATATTGATCCTCAGCGATCGAATGGCCGGCCCGGTCAACTTGGTTGCTCCATCATCCACAATGCAATTCCTTATGCAGCGGAGTTCGCATTGGGCTGCTCGAAAGTCTCGCCGAAGATTTGTTCGATCCGTTGCGCCTCCGCGTCGGTAAGCTGCGCGAACTCGCGCTGCCGCGCGCGCCTTGAAAAGCGGCCGTCATTCTGCCGCAGCATACGAAACAGGAGATCAATAGTCTGATCGGGCATGTCGACGAGTGCACCCGTCGCACCGCGGAACTGATCGTAACGCCGCAGGAAGAGCGCTTCACTTGGCAGATCTTGCTCGATGGTTTGCTGGACGCAGGCATAAAGAAACTCAGCGTGCGGGGTCGCGTCAAAGAACCGATAGAAGTCGGCGGTATCGCCTGTCACTCTCACACTGCCGCGGTCCGTGGGCTCCCATGGCACAACGGGCAGGAGACGGTCGGAGTAGCTCTCGAGCACGCGCCTGTATTCTTCGATCCGCTCCAAGATCGCTGCGGAAACCGGGAACACGACGCCAGCCGGATTGAAGCCCCGCCGGGCAAGAACGTGATGGATGAGGTAGCGGTGAATGCGGCCGTTGCCATCTGCGAAGGGGTGGACGTAGACGAATCCGAAGGCAAGCGCGGCAGCCGCGATGACGGCGTCCATGCCTGGCGTGATCGTTCGATCGAAGGCGATCATCCCGTTCGCAAGCGAGGGAAGGTCTTCGGGGCGCGCGCTGATATGGTCGGGCAGGGGAGCCCCGGTAACACGGTCGTGCTCTCCGACGAAACCGCCCTCGTCCCGAAGCCCAAGCCTCACAAAGCGGGCATCGCCAATGACGATCCTTTGCAGACGCAAAAGTTCATCGAGGTCGAGTGGCTGGCGCCCCGCTTCGCCGATGGCGCGTCCCCATCTTTGAATTCTGTCCTGTGGCGGGTCCTCTCCTTCAATTACGTAGCTGGACTTGGAATCCTTGAGCAGCAAGAACGCGGCAGTGCGCGCCAGCAAGTCGCGCGGCACGCCGGCGACGACAGCACGGGCGCGCTCCGTGAGGTTGGCGGCAAAGAAGGCCTCGAGCTTCTCGGTGCGAAAAACGAGCGGGCAGAATTCAGGTGTGCCCGGGAGATTGTTCCTGACACGGTGGCGCGGGGAGTTGGTGCCTTCAATGGCCCATTGAAGCTTGGGATCGACAGCGAGCGTGTATGAGCCCTTATCGAGCGCCGGTAGATTGAGGGTCTTTCCGGTGAGCCATTCGTACAAAAACCAGACCCGGCGCGCATACGTTCCGGTCGGCGTGGCGCGGACCAAGCCCTCGATTGCAGCCGGTTCGACAGCAAGGAAGAGTCGCTTTAGGACGGCCAGATCAAGCCCTTCGTGCTTGAGGGCAAAGGTGAGGTGGCCTTCGAGACTGGCATGAGGCTCATGCCGGGGGGTCAGAATGCGCCAGCCGTCCTGGTTGAAGACCCTATGGCGCTTTCCAATCGCGGACAGCGTCAGGGGAAGCGGCACAGAAAGGTTGTACGCATCGATGAGAGCGGCATACCCAGCAGGCCTAGCCTGCTCGGGAAGCCGCCTCTCACGAAAAACCGTAACAGGCTCTGAAAATTGCTTCTCCTGGGGCTCTCGCATGAAAAGTCATGACTCCTTGTGAATTTCACGTCCTGCGCGGGCATACGCCATGAAAAACCATGTTATCTTGTGAAAAAGGGCTCTTGCAACAGCACTGTATGTGAATAACGCCTTTATATGGGGGATCTCTATGAAAAATGAAGGCCGAACGGTATGAACTAGGCGCCGTGCCCGGTCCCAAGACCAGCTCGGCCGTTCTACCTGAGCCCACTTTCACATGGACTAGATTGGTGAACTCAACTGTCGGCGGAAGAATGCAAGGATGGGAACATACCGGGCATCCCGTTCGAAAGAACATTGGTCAAGACCGACGCCTACGCAGAAATTTGCTCTCAACCATCGGCTGATCCCGCGTCATGCTGCTCACCTCCAGGCTGCGGTTGAGCACGGCAAAATCTTTCTTTGGACTCAATTGTTTGAAAACGACGACGAACGTCGCGCCTATCAAAGCCTGTTGGCTCGAAGCTGTAATTGGTTGTCGTACACGACCTGATCGCCAAGTGAGCACCGGTACGGCAAGCGTCAAGTTTTTGTTACAAACCGATACAATCTGTCTCTGAATGGGCGCGACAGGGCGTGGTCAGTTGGGCGGATCAACGATTGGTAGGGAGCTGACCGATGTCGATCCTGTCCCAACATATCCCCGATGGCCGCTCGCTCTCTCTTCGCTCCCTCGTGCCGAAGTGCCTGACATCGGCTTTGAGCAAAAGTTGACGCAGGGCGTGCTCCGCCGCGAAGCCAAGCAGCTGTTATTCGCGGAAGGGGACGCGGTCACTTATCTCTATCGGATCGACGGTGCCATCGCCCTCAACAAGGTTTTGGCCGACCGCAGGCGCCAAGTTATGGGTTTTGCCTATCCTGGCGATCTGGTTGGGCTGGGTATCGAAGGCGAGCACGTCATCAACGCGCAAGCAATCAAGCCTACCGGCGTGCGCTGCTTCCCGATCGCTAGTCTACGACAGTCGATCGCTGACGATCCGACGCATGTCGTGGCTGAGGCTCCCCCCTTGAAAGTAGTGTCCCCCGGCGTCCGCGAAATGCCGATCATGCGTAACTCTGGGGTTGCCAATCTGGCGATGCTGCATCCATGACAGAAGTACCCCCGATTTCTGCCGAAGTTGCTGCACCGCTGCAACTTTCTCCCTTGTGCCAGTCTCCGCATCGCCGAGGCCTGGACCGTTTTGTGTGATTTCAACGATTCATTTTGGATCCTTCTCGCCGCGCTGTTCCGAGGGCGATAGCTAACGCACGGTTGCTCGTGCCGACAACATAACGGCGGCTCTGATCTTGGCCGCGCGAGGGTGATCGAGGTCAGCGAGGGCCGCCAATGCCGCAGGCGCCAGCTTCGACCCTGACCGGGCGATCCGACCAAGCAGAACCATGCTAGACTCGTCGGCGACTGCACCCGCGGCCTCGATCACCTCCTCGCTCGGCGCCTTCTCGAGCAGGGCCGCCAGCATCGGCCGGGCCTCGACCCGGCCAAACCGGCCCAGCGCGCATGCGGCGGCCTCGGCAACCGGCTGATGCAGATCCGCCATTAGCTCTCCCAGCAACGCGATGACCAGGGGCAGGGGGCGGGCGCAGCCGCAGGCGGAAGCGCGAACATTGGGGTCGGCGTGTTGCAGCAGCTTAGCAACCGTTTCGGCCAAGAGATGCGCGTGTAGGCGACCGGCGCATCGAATGGCCACCGCCAGCCCTGGCCCCTCGACCCAACCTCGTTCGATCGCCTCGGCGACCGCCAGCGTTGCCTCGTGTGTGCCAATGGCGTGCAAGGCGTTCAAGGCGGCAATTTGCTCGGGTATCGGTCGGGACGCACCGTATCCCGCGTGCCGTCGGCTGAGGCTCCGCAGAAGGGGCACGGCCGCAGCCAGTCGGCGAAGAGCGGCCTCGGCCACCAACGTGAGGCTGTCCGTAGGATTGGCGCTGGCGAGCGCCGCGACGAGCCCATCATCGTCAAGCGCTGCCACGTCGAAGGTCGAGCGTGCACTGGGCGCGACCGAGGGTGCCACCGCGGCGGCCCTGGAGTCACGAAAGAGATCAAGCTGCTCTGGGCTCATGCTCGGGATTTGGAGCCGGGCCCTTTCTCCGTCAATCGCACGGCACCAGCTTGCTACCGATCATCCACAACCGATTGCGTGCGTGGCCGCACTCGCGGCGCTTGCAACGGACCTCACTCTGGACCTCAAAGCTCCAATCGCGACCACGTCGGTCTACGAACTGCCGCATCGGAGCGAACCATTTGCCGCGGTGCTTGAGGTTCAGAAGGGTGATTCGGCACCGATGATCGCCCGAGACGTCGATGATGATGGCGGCATTTCCCGACTGCGTGCGGAAAAACAAGTTACCTGAGGCGTTTGGACCAAAAGATGTCCACAGCCCGACCACGGCGGAGGAGCGCGCCAAGGTTCTTGCCTTGATTGGAGCGCGTACTATATATCGCGTGGCTGCTCAAGGCGGTTCGATCCCCGGCAGTCCGACTTTTACTTAATTGAATTATAGTTATAGGCAGTCCCCAATTTCACTACAAAGAAACCAAACGGTGCTAGTTAGGTAGGGGAGCGAGTTCGACAGCATACCCGAGGTCAGCCAAGCGTTGGACGAGGCGATTGATCTGGCGCTCCTTGGTAAGCCGACCGAAGTGGTTAGGGCCGAGATCCCGATAGTGGTTCCATCGCTGATCAGCATGTGATAGACGGCGGTCGAGGATCGAGGCGGCGACGGCGCCGATTGCCTTCTTGGCGCCGCGGCGCGCGCGCAGGCGGTGGAATTGGGCCTGGAGATAGCTGGCCTTCTTGCGGGCGGCGGCCCAGGCGCATTGCACGAGGGTGGTCTTGAGCCAGGGCGCGCCTTTGCGCATCCGTGTGGATCGGCGCTTGCCGGCGCTCTCGTCGTTTCTCGGGCACAGGCCGGCCCAGGAGATCAGGTGGCCGGCGGTCGGAAAGCGGCTCATGTCGAGGCCGATCTCGGCCAGGATGACGCAAGCGCTCAATTCGTCGATGCCGGGAATGGTGGTCAGGAGCTCGGACGGCGGTGCGAAAGGGCTCGACATAGGCGTCGACCTCCTGATCGATTTGAGCGATCGCCGCGTTGAGGGCGTCGATCTGCTGAGATGAAGGCGCAACAGGAAGCGGTGGTGCCGGGTCACGCGACCGCGCAAGGCTGCTTCCAATTCGTCTGGTGTGGCTTTGATCCGCCGATGGCCATAGCCGCCAGCTCGCGGGATCGGTTCTCGCCGGCGATCAGCGCTTCGATCATCCTTCGGCCGGCTCAAGCCGACGATGTCGGAGATCACCGAGTCGAGCTTGATGTTGGCGTCCTCCAGCGTCTTTTGCAGGCGCTGGACATGGCGGCCTGCACTCGCGCACCAGTTGCTTGCGGGTGCGCAGCAAGGTGCGCATTTCCTGGGTTTGGCTCGTCCGGCACGAAACTGGCTCCGGATCAGGCCGTGCGCCAGCAGATCGGCGAGCCAGGTCGGCATCGTTTCACGTCGGTCTTGCGGCCCGGCACGTTCTTGACATGCGCCGCATTCGCCAGCACCAGCGTGAAATCGCCGTCGCTCAAGATATGCCACACCGGCTTCCAGTAGACGCCGGTCGCCTCCATCGCGACATGGCGTACAGCCCTCGCCGAGCCAGCCAGTCCGACAGCGCGAGCAGCTCCTTGGTTGTCGTCTTGAAGGTGCGGACCTCGCGACCGTGCCGAACCGTTCACCATGTGCCGAACGCAGGCCACGACCGTATCCTTGTGCACGTCGAGACCGGCGCAATGTGGGATACAGAACTTCCATCATCCCCTCCTGCCGCTGCGCCGCCGGCGTGGGATCCCGTCAAACGAACTCTAGAAAGCGTGCTCCCGGGCCCTCGCCGGCCCGTGGCGACAATTGGGGGTGCTCCGGATCCCGGGTCCAACTAACAAACGGGCTTGCTGCACCAAGTAAAACCGACCTCTGTGCCGGCGACGCGCCAGCACATCAACTCAGCGTTTCATCCGCTGCAGGGCGGAAACGCCGGTGGGGAACTATCCAGAACTAGCTGCACCGCAGCATGCTATCAGCAACGTTCATAAATCCGGGTACGCAACCGCGAATGCAAACTTGAATTATATGAGGGTGCTCGTGGTCGTACCCACGCTTGCTCCGAGGACTTCGCAAACTGAATTGCAAAGGTGCCAATTCCTCCGGAACCTGCGGGAATGAACACCTTTTTGCCGGGTTTGAGGTCTGCACGCTCCTTCGGCGCTTGCCACGATGTCAACGCGACCATTGGGATCGACGCGGCTTACACGAAGTCCAGGTTTCACGGCTTGTGCGCAGCGACACTTTCTGGCACGCGGGCAAATTCGGCGAGAGCGCCGCCTGCGCCGAGGTCGAAGATGCTGGCGAACACAGCATCGCCCGGTTTGAACCGGGTGACTCGACTTCCGACCTCGACCACTGTCCCCGCCAAATCGCTGCCGAGTGTCGCTGGCAGCTCGAACATGAGGATGGGCCTGAACGTCCCTTTCGGGATCATGTTATCGATCGGATTGAGACCCGCAGCGTGGACCTGGACCAGAAGCTGGTCCGGTTTGAATGCTGGCCGCGGAATATCGGCGAATGCGAGCTGATCTGGTCCGCCATAGCGGTTGAAAACGAGGGCTTTCATGTCATTTCCAATGCCCGAGGTTTTGCGCCCATGGCTCTCGCCATTGCAGCGAGAACTCAGACGGCTGCAGTCTTGCGGTCACCATTTCTCGTTCCATGGTCGTAGCACCACTTCAAATGCCCACGTCGACCGATGCTGGCGATGCAGTTGCAGATAGGTCTCCGCGATGCGGTCCGGATCGGCCATGTTGTCGTCAACGGTCGTCCCCGCCCGACGATGCGCACGGCTCCCGTCTTCCTGAGTCCAACCGATCGCCGCGTCGATCGGCACGTTTGCAACATGGATGCCCTGGGGCATCAATTCTCGCGCCATGCTCTGCGCGAGCCCGGACTTGGCGTGACATGCCATTGCGAAGGCACCACTTGACGGGAAGCCTTTGAGGGCCGCACTTGCGTTGGTAAAGATGATCGTTCCTTTCGCGCCTTGGGCATTGATTGGGTTGTCGCGCATGATCCGTGCCGACTGCTGGCCGACCAGGAGCGCGCTGAATGCCGCGTTCCGTAGTGTCTCCAGCGCCATTCTCGGCTCGACGTCCGTAATGGCCTTGCCAAAAATGTCGGCTACTCGGCCATCGATGTTGTGCACGACGAGGGTCGGGGCACCAAGGTCACGCACGACAGTCTCGAACAGCTCTCGTACGGCGTCCGGCTCGCTCGCATCGCAGCGGTAGCGGCGAATGCCATGGGATCGCTCGAGACTTTCGAGGACCGGCTTGTCCGGATCCCGAGCTGCGATGCCAACCCGCATGCCATCTTGCGCCAATAACCTGGCGCAACTGGCACTGATGCCGGGACCACCTCCAACGATGAGTGCCACGTCCTGCACGGCGACCTTGGGCATGCGTTTCTCTCCGGGATAATTAGATAACGATCGCAATCATAGCACTTGCCATAGATGACGATCGTCACTATAAGTGTCAAGACGCATTGCCCCGGGACCAAACGACATGCGCGTCTCCAAAGAGCAAGCGGCCGAAAATCGCGATCGCATTCTCAGGGCTGCTGCGCGTCTCATGCGAGAGCGCGGCATCTCCGGCGTCGGCGTCGATGCTCTGACCGAAGCTGCCGGGATGACCCACGGCAGCCTCTACAGCCAGTTCGGCTCGAAGGAGCGGCTTGTCGAGGAAGCCGTGGCCTACGCAATCGCGGCCAAAGGGCGTGAATCGCCTAAGGTGCCGAACAACAGCGACTACCTTTCAAAATACCTTTCGGCCGCACATCGGGATGCCCCGGGAAGCGGCTGTCCGCTGGCAGCCTTGTGCTGTGAGATGCCACGCCAGGGTCAAGCCGTGCGCGAGCGCTTCACCGCCGGGTTGCGAGGCATGATGCGGCGGTTGAGCGAAGGGATGTCGTCCGAGAAGACGCAGCGGCAACGCGAGGAGAAAGCGCTGGCGACCGTTGCATCTCTCGTTGGGGCTGTCGTGCTCGCCCGTGCCGTCAGCGATCCCAAGCTATCGGACGGCATTCTTCGTGCGACTAAGAATGCATTGAAGCGCTGATCGCCTGCGACAAACCGGACGTACTTCACCTTTCCGCAATCTGAGGACGCTGTCATGGCGCGTACCATCGAGTTCTATTTCGACTTCCCGAGCCCTTACGCCTATCTCGCGCACACTCAGCTCCCAAGCATTGCGGCGGAGCACAACGCTGAGATCGTGTATCACCCGTTTCTCATTCTCGAGTTGATGAAGCTGGTCGGCAACCGTCCCACCACGATCGAATGGAAGATCAAAGGCAAGTACGCCGGCATCGACCTGCAGCGCTGTACCAAGCGCTGCGGTGTGGAGTTTGCAAGAAACCCACACTCAAGGGCGTTCGACTTCGCCGAGCTCGACCGAGGTGCGCTCGTCGCCATCGCCGATGGCCGCGGCGCAGAATATGTGACGGCCGTCTCTTCAGGAGATCTGGGCCAAGCAGGCCGATCTCTCTCAGCGTTCGGTGCTGATCGACATCCTGAGCAGGGCGGGCTTCGACGCGCCACGGCTCCTTGAGCGCGCCAGCGCCGCGGACATGGATGCAAAGCCTGAGGCCGAGACGCAGTAGGCGGCCGAGCGCGGGGTGTTCGGCGCGCCCACGATGTTCGTCGACGACGACATGTTCTTCGGCAACGACCGCCTCGATTTCGTTGCCGAAGCGCTTCGTTCGACAAGTTGAGGAGAACGCAAGATGGCACAACCGGTTTGTCTGATAAGCGGCGTGGGTCCTGGAACGGGATCGGCGCTGGTCCGTCGCTTTGCGGGTGAGGGCTACCGTGTCGCCATGCTGGCGCGAAATGCCCAGCGACTTGCAGCTCTCTCCGAGCAGGTATCGTCCGCTCGGGCCTATGTTTGTGACGTCTCCGATCATTCGCAGGTCGATGCTGCGGTGGCGTCTGTCGAGCGCGAGATGGGCGCTCCCAGCGTGTTGATCCACAATGCGGTCGCTGGCGCTTGGGGGACGTTCACGGAGATTGAGCCGGATGTCCTTAACCGGAACTTCCAAGTCAATACCATGGGATTGCTCTACCTTGCGCGGCGCGTCGCGCCGGCCATGGTGGCTGCTGGCAAAGGCGCAATCATCGTCACCGGAAACACGTCGGCGCTGCGCGGCCGGGCCAATTTCGCGGGTTTCGCGCCGACGAAAGCGGCGCAGCGCATCCTGGCCGAGGCCATGGCGCGGGACCTGGGTGCGAAAGGCGTGCACGTCGCCTACATCGTGATCGATGCCGTCATTGACGTGCCGTGGGCGCGTGAGCGTTTTAAGGAAAAGCCTGATGACTTTTTCATCGCGCCTGCGGCGATCGCCGATGAAGCTTGGCACGTCGCCAACCAGCCTCGCTCCGCATGGTCGTTCAATGTGGAAGTGCGGCCCTTCGGTGAGACTTGGTAACCGGGCGTTGCAGATAATTGTCAGGTTTGGCGTGCGCCTCGTGCTGCCAACCGATTGAGGGATCGCCATGTCGGTGGTTACCATCAAGCCCGCCACGCACGTTGCCGATCGCAATAACGCCCCAACGGCAAACGGCATGCTCGCAGGTCCCATCCTGTCGACGCTGGTGCGATTGAGCTTGCCGAACATGCTGGCGATGCTGGCCATGGCTTTGGTGACGATCGCCGAGACGACCTACGTCGGCAGACTTGGCACACCGCCGTTGGCAGGCCTTGCGTTGGTATTTCCGCTGGTCATGTTGCAGCAGATGCTGTCGGGCGGGGCCGTTGGCGGCGGTGTCTCCTCGGCCATCAGTCGCGCGCTTGGCGCTGGCGACGAACGACGGGCGTCGAGCCTGGCTTTTCAGGCTGTCATCATTGGCGTCGCGTTTGGCGCGATCTCCACGATCGCGATGATGGGGTTTGGGGAGCCGGTCTACCGTCTCCTCGGTGGCCGCGACGCGGCACTCTCGGAGGCGCTCATCTACTCCAATGTCATTTTCTTTGGCGCGGTCGGTATCTGGCTGACCAACATGCTTGCCGCCGTCATTCGGGCCGGCGGCAATATGCGCGTCCCCTCAGTCGCCATGGTGTCGACCTCGGTCGCGCAGGTCGTGCTGGGCGGAGCGCTCGGCTTCGGCTTGGGTGTCGGCGGGATGTCCTTCCCAAGGCTCGGCATGGCCGGCATCGCGTTGGGACAGGTACTTGCCTACAGTGGGTGTGCCCTGTTCTTCGTGTGGTATCTCACTTCGCCCTACGCGCGCATTCTATTGAGCTTGCGGAATGCATCTCTTCGCTGGGATCACATCCGCGACATTCTGCGTGTCGGAGCGCTTGCCTCCATATCGCCTGTGCAATCGATTCTCGTTGCTCTCATTCTGACCCGCCTCGTTGCAAGCTTCGGGACCGAATCACTGGCCGGCTTCGGCATCGGGACGCGCCTGGAGTTCCTGCTGATCCCAGTGTCATTCGGTGTCGGCGTGACGTGCGTCTCGATGGTCGGCATGGCGATCGGGGCGGGCAATGTTGCGCGCGCACGCCGCGTCTCATGGACTGGCGGCGTCTACGCAGCGCTATTGGTCGGCACGATCGGACTGATCGTAGCTGTCTGGCCTAATCTCTGGTCACAGCTGTTCACGAGCGATCCGAATGTGTTGGCCACAACACAATCGTATTTTGCGTGGGCTGCGCCCGCCTATGCACTCTATGGACTTGGGCTGTGCCTCTTCTTTGCGTCGCAAGGCGCGGGCAGGGTCTTCTGGCCCGTCATGGCCGGCTCGGCTCGTCTCCTCGTAATCGCCCTGGGCGGCTGGTGGCTGACGTCCTTGCAGGCGCCGGCATGGACGGTGTTCGCGCTGGTCGGCGTAGGCCTCGCCGCATACGGGATCGCGACCGCCCTTTCCATCTACTTCGTTCCGTGGGGCCGCCGCGGAGACCGCGCGAGGCGATGATCCACAGCAAGCACAAGGCAGCCCAAATGACCACAAGAATTCCGCGCACCGCCTTCGGTGTCGTACCCGCCGAAACGGCCTTGTCGACGGACGGGCTCACCTTCTTGCGCAACATGATCTCGCAAGCGTATCCCCAACCTCCATTTGCGGAGACGACAGACATCTGGATTGTCTCGGCGGAGCACGGCCGCGTTACCTTCGAGGCCGTGCCACAGCAGCGATTTCTCAACCCACTCGGCACGATGCACGGCGGTTGGATCTCGACGCTTCTCGACAGCGCCATGGGCTGCGCCGTGCACTCGGTGTTGAAACCCGGTCAAGGGTTTGCGACCGTAGACATGACTGTCTCGTTCGTGCGGCCAGTGCTGGCGACGTCCGGCAAGCTCAGGTGCGAGGGGAAACTCATTCACTCCGGCGCTCGCATCGCGACGGCGGAGGGAAGAGTAATGGATAAATCCGGCAAGCTCGTCGCGCACGGCACGGAAACATGTTTGATCTTAAAGTCGCCAGAAAAGTCGTAATGCGAGCAGCCACCGTCGGATTGTTGCGCCACACTGAATGTGGTTGACGCCACAAGACCGAAAAAACGGCACTGGTATCAACGGCTTAGTTGGCGACCCGTAGGGGGATCGCAGCCTCTAACAAAATCAAGCACGCAGACAGAAAGAATTTCTATCTATAGCTTTCTAAGGCTTTCTTTGCCCGTCTTTCTCACCGATCCGAAGCATCCGAAGCCGTCGACAAGTGCTGTGGGCAACAATCAAGGTGAGCCCCGCATCGAGAATTGTCGCGCCATAGTGCTGCCCACGTCCGATCGGTGGGCCAGGTGGGCGTTCATGCTACCAGCCAGGAACACGCCCACTCAGTCCGCAATGTCGGTAGGGGCAGTGATATGTCAGCTTACTGAGAGGCTTCTGCCGTGTCGTCGAACCCGCCGGCATGCCTCTACATGACCCATTTGTACCGTCGACGGATCTGCTTTTGCTGTGACGCACAACACACGCAATGACCGACGATGCGGTCTCGCGATTCGCTTCCGCTGCTCAGACCGCTCGAACTTCGGCAAGCCGCTTGATTGCGTACTCGTCGTCCCAGCAGACGGCGGCTTCCCATGCGGCCGACGCTTGCGCGGCGATGTCATGCGCGCCGTCGTCGAGACCGGCGGCGTTGTGGGGCAGCACCAGGTCGAGATCGGGGACGTCGACGTGCGACTCGTCCCAGTCGATCAGCGCGACCCGATTCGCGGTCATGCGGACGTTGCCAGGATTGTTGGGGTCGCCGTGGACGACGCATGTCTGACGTCCGATGAGCCGCGCCCACGCTGCTCGGCATCGAGCAACGCCCTCAGGCGGCATCGCGCCGAGGTCGATCTTCGTCCCGGTCTCAGCGCGCAGGAGGTCGGTCGACGATCGCCAACCTGGGCGCTGCGGCCAGCCCTGCGTCAATCGATGTAGCCGGCGGAGCGTGTCGGCCACGCGACGCCAGTCGGCCTCCGTCTCGGGCGGTCCGCCCGCCACGTATGTCATCACCACAAGACCGTCCGCGAACAGCCGGCCGTCCGTCGTTGGGATCGGCACCGGCACGGTCAGGCCTTCACGGTCGAGGTGTTGGAGGAGCTCGGTCTCCCACGCAAGATCGGCGTCGCTCCTGGCCCCGAGACGACCAACCGCGAGGTGCCCGTGGACTCGCACGCTCCACACGTCGTTGGCGACTCCGCCAGCGAGTGGTTCAATGCGAGCGGCGTCTTCACCCCACTGCCCGAGCGCCTCCCATCCCATCGGCGTCATCTTCGGCGCCCTCGACGTCAGCGCTTACGTCGTGCTACAGGACCGTGTGCGTTGAGGCAATGAACATGTTGATGGC
Organism: uncultured Alphaproteobacteria bacterium; assembly: GCA_963770295.1. Lineage (GTDB taxonomy): Bacteria > Pseudomonadota > Alphaproteobacteria > Rhizobiales > Hyphomicrobiaceae > AWTP1-13. The sequence goes on along the minus strand of CAVYPA010000006.1, from coordinate 179,228 downwards.
CCTCTTCGGTTTTATCGAACACTAACGAACGACGAGCGGATCGGGCGACCGATCTACGCGAACGTAGTCGCGCGCCCTCATCTTTGATGGGCGCTTTCGCTTGTTGCTCAAGCAGAGAATGCCATCCCATGCCCAACTCATCCGAAGCGCCCACGGCGCCAATCACATCGTTCATCTCCGATCTTGATCGGCTCGCCGCCGAAACAATGACCGACTGGAAGGTGCCGGGCGCGGCGCTCGCCGTGGTGCAGGACTGCAAGGTCGTGCTCACCCGCGCTTACGGTCAGCGCGATGTCGAGGCGAACCTTCCCGTAACCCCAGCGACGCAGTTCGCGATCTTGTCCATCACCAAGTCATTCACTGCCACGGCTCTGGCGCTGCTTCACCATGAAGGGCGGCTCGACTGGAGCAAGCCGGTGCGTGACACCATGCCGGAGTTTCGCCTGAGCGACCCGGTGGCGACCGAGAGGGTCACGGTCCTCGACCTGCTATGTCATCGCACGGGATTACCGCGCCATGACTGGATGCACGAGCCGGGCGATCTCGCGCCGGCCGACTTGCTCGACCGCATGCGGTATCTTGAATTCAGCCGCGATATTCGCTCTGGCTATGAGTACAACAACCTTTGCTTCAACGTCGCTGGTCTGCTCATCGAACGCCTCAGCAGACAAACCTATGAGGAGTTCGTTCGCGCGCAGTTGACTGACAAGCTGGGCATGACAGTCGGCTTCAGCTTGGAGGACCTCGAAGCCTCAAGGGAGCCGGCGCGGCCCTACATGATGCAGGCAGACATGCGGCTGCCAGCATTGCGTATTCCGATCCGGACCACCGCCTCCGGCGCGATGACAACCTCGATCGCTGACTTTGCGAACTGGATGCGGCTGCATCTGGGTAAAGGGGAACTGGACGGAGAGCGCCTGTTGCCGCCGGCACTGATCAGCGAGCTTCATGCGCCGCGCGTCAACGTTCCCTTGCAATCTCCCTATGCGGAGTTCGGCGACGCGCACTACGGCCTTGGCTTCCAGTGCATCGGCTATCGTGGCGACCGGCTGGTCTGGCACGGTGGCGGCTGGCCCGGCTGGAATACGCGGATGACGCTGGTGCCGGATTTTGGGATCGGCATTGCGGTCTTCACCAACCGCAGCCCGAACGGCGTCACAGAGGCGCTGACCTATTACATCATCGACCGGATGCGCGGCCGCGATCCGGTCGCATGGCGCGAGCGCTTCCGTCAGCGACGCGAAGAAGCGATCGCCCATCTCAAGGCCGGCAAGGACTTTTCAGCGAAGGCGCGCCACGCCAACACACGGCCGGCGCATAAAATTGCGGCCTATGCGGGCGACTACGAGCATCCCGCCTACGGCCTGATGTCGATCAGGGAAAAGGACGGTGCGCTGCAGTGGTCATGGCGCGGCCTGTTCGCGGAACTGATTCACCGTCACTACGAAACCTTCGAACTGCCCGAGGTACCTGACCGCCATGTACCGGACAAACTCGACATCACGTTCCAGACCGATCGCGAGGGGAACATCGTCAGTCTCTCGGCGCCGCTCGAGCCGACCGTGAAGGATATCGTCTTTTTGCGCCTGTCGACGTAGCGAGTCAAAGGGACGTTCGTCTTCCGCACGCCGAATTCCGCTGGCACGAAGCAGGAGTGTTCGGCAGCGCAGCGAATCCGTCAGGAATCCAGGGTACAACAGACTGCGACGGCCCGATCTCATTGTTGCGTCCGACGCCACCGAGCATCTCAACGTTGGCCTACGCGGTCCAAAGAGATCGCACGTCCATTGGCGTTGAAAGTGCTTCGCGTGCCAACGTCGCTCGGCCAATGGCACGACTCCGCGCACTGCGGGCACGGAGATTGGTCGCTGTCGGCCAAAGATCAATTTCTGGGATGTGGTTCGCTTCCTGGTTTCTTCCCCACCTTAAAATTGTGCAGTAATATCAATATCTTGAACGGTGTATTTGGCGCCCCGTAGGGGAATTCGCAATCCTTTGCCGAACAAGCGCTTGCGTGTTCCAACCTTGGAAATCCGTCCCATAGGATTCCAAGAGCTTACGGGGAGTGTTCCAACCCGATCGCTGTCGGGGTGAGGCGCTGACGAGCAATTGCGACTCCGGATCGCGCCAGTGGGACATCTCGTAAGCCAAAGAAGAGAACCGGGATGATGCAAATGTCGAGGTCGGCTAATGCATGAGAGAATGTCTTTGCCAGGCTTGGATCAAAAAGCCCGGTTCAACAGGTTCGCCAGGCGCTGTGCGGCGCGTGTGGCTCTCGCTCGTGACGCTGTGCGGGCGGCGGTCTCGTAGGCCCTTGTCAACTCGACGGGCTCTGTCCCGGAAAGGACTGGCTCGGCATAAGCGAACATCTGCGCCGCATCGAAGCTCTCCTTGAGCCAAACCTCCGGATCGCTGATGGTGGCCAACCCCGGATCGACAGGTACGTGGACAAGGCCATCACGGGTTGTCGCATCGAAAACAGCACCGCGCGGCGTGGAGTACCCGCCGAACATGCGGTCCCAGTAGGCGTGGAGGTTAATGACTTCGCCGGTGGCGGGCCGCACCATCACCGCATTGCCGCCGCGATCGCCCTCGCGGCGGTTCTGAGATACGCGCGTCGTGGCATGTAAGGGTTGGTGCACGTCTGCCACAAGATGCAACAGCCAAACAAGGTCATAGGAGCGAATATCGTCCGACGCGCCCGACGAAGACGGCAAGGCAGCCATGAATAGCTTGATCTGAGTGAGCGCATTCACCTCATCGGGGGCGATCAGCGGCGTGCCATCGGTCGAAAACGCGATGTCCTTGAAGTGCCAGTATTTGTGCATCAGCGTGTCCGCGTAGCCGATGTTCCGGCCCGCCTCGGGCGTCGAGGGCGTTTCACTATCATTGATGTAGCCGTGACCCGGCTCCTTGATGTCGTCGGCCCATACCGCTGCGCGGACAAACGCCAGCATCGGGACCTGGTCCGCCGGAATGCCGGCAATCCACGTAGAGTAGTCGGGATTGAGCGCAATCAGTCGATCGACTGCTGCCTTGGCACTGGGTGTCAGCTTCGTGTAGGCGAGATAGGCGATCTGCATGTGCCCGCCATCCCACCAGGCGCGCACAGAAACGGGTGTCAGAGCAAAAGCTACCACCAGAATTCGAACAACAAACCTCCGCAGCATCACGCTACCCCCATCAATCTCTTCGAGTATATGCCTGCAATGTTTGCCGCAGCCGTGGCCGCAGCCTACACGACCTTGTACGATGGGATCTTGACCGCACGCGAGGTGGGAGCGTTCGGTACTTTACAGATAGCAGCCTCCCAATCGACTCGGTACGATCGCCTGAGCGGCCATGGCTTCCGTCAACCTTTCGTAGTTTGAGCCGCTACCGATTGATTGCGTGATGTTGTTTTTGGGAGTTGATGGTGCTTTATTGCTCCCGCGTCCTCGTACTCCTGGCCGCATCTCTCTGCCTTTCAATCAGGCCCTGTCTCGCCCGGGCCGAAAAAGAAAAGCCCAAGCTGATCCTGGCCATCATCGTGGATCAGTTCCGCTACGACTATCTTCAGCGCTTCAAGGGGTCCTATACAGGTGGTCTGGCGACGCTCCTGAACCACGGCGCTGTATTTGCTGACGCACATTTCCCGCAGTATCCCACCGTGACTGCCGTCGGCCACTCCACCCTTCCTCAGCGGCGCGACGCCTTCGGTCAGCGGCATCATCGGCAACGAATGGTACGAACGAACGCCTTTCATTATCGAGGAAATCTGCAAAAAGGACACGAAGGGAAACGTCGCAAGCGTCGCGGATGCCTCGACCTGCCTGACCGGCCCCAGTGAAAGAGTGCAAGGCTCCTCACCGCGGCGCCTGTTGGTCAGCACGCTTGGCGACGAACTCAAGATGGCGCGCCCGACATCCAAAGTTTTCGGCCTTTCCCTGAAAGATCGTGGAGCCATTCTGACTTCGGGACACATGGGGAACGCAGCCTACTGCTTTTACGAAGACCGCGCTGTGACGAGTACTTACTACATGTCGGAATGGATCGTTGCATTCAATGCCGGCCTGCAGAACAGGATTGAGTCGAACAAATGGTATCCCGTTGAAAGACGGAACGAAAAGCCGTTCTGCGCAATGGCTGTGCTCGACGGTGTACGCAAGTGCGTTTCCCTTCGAAACAAAGAAGGTCGAGGACAAACCCAAACTCGAAAACCGCGTTCTCGGCGAATGAATTCGTCGAGGAACTGGCGGAACAAATTATCGAACGTGAGAGCCTTGGATTGCGCGACGCCACAGACGTCCTGACGATCAGCTTTTCCGCCAATGACTATGTGGGTCATGAACTCGGCCGGAAATTAGACGAGGTCCGCGGACATTTCCGTTTCGTACGGACAGGCTGCTCAAAAAACTGTTTGATTTTCTCGAGCGTGCGGGCCTCGGCGGCGGCAAGACGCTTATTGTTCTCAGCGCAGACCACGGCGTTGCCGCCACGCCCAAGGACAACAATCGCCGCCGCAACATGCCCGGCGGCTACATCCACAGCTCTGAAATTCAGGCCCAAGTGAACACGCAGCTCTCGTTACATTTCCGCAAGGAGGGTCTACAGTGGGTGAGCTCGCTTCGCGACGCGTTCCTTTATCTGAACTACGATGAAAACGCGACCCAATCCGGTCATCGGCTCCGGTCTGGCCACTTAAGCGCGCCGAAGGGCGCGAGCTTGTAGCGGCGCCGCGCAATATTCTTGTGCGTGAGCGCGAAAAACCTTGGGGCCTGTCGAGCAGGGCAAAACCCAGCTTGGTGAGTATTCGTCTTGAGGACGGATTGTCATCTGCGTGCTCGGCCAATCTACAGCGCCCGCCGCACCGCGCCCCCGTCGACCGGGATGGCAGCGCCGTTGATGTAGCGGGCGAGCGGGGAGGCGAGGAACGCTGCGAGATGGCCGATGTCGTAGGGCTCGCCGAAATAGCCGGCAGGAATGTTCTGCTTGATGTAGTCGGCCCGCGACTGCTCAGTCGGATGCAACCTTAGGATCTGCGCCGTATTGATGCGCCCCGGCGCGATCGTGTTGACCGTGATCCCGTACGCGCCGAGCTCGGATGCCAGCGTCCGTGACCAGCTCGCCAGAGCCGCCTTGGCGGGAGCTGCTGCATTGAGCTTCGGCGCAACAAGTGCCCCGGAGATGCTGATGATCCGCCCCCAGCGCTCCGCCTTCATCGCGGGAATGACGAGATCGGTCAGTCGCCGCGCCGCCATGAAGTTGAGAGCAAGCGACTCCTCCCAATAGGCATCATCCGCCTCGCTCAGTGATCGGTCTCGCCGCACCAGCGTTGTTGACGAGGATGTCGATGCGACCACCGAGTGCCGCCGAGGCCTCGGCTGCGATCTGGGCTGGGCCGCCCTTGGCGCCGACGTCGCCGACCACGATCGCCGGCCGACCACCCGCGCGAGAGGCAAGCGTCTCGGCCACCGTTTCGAGCGACGCCAGCGTGCGCCCGCTGATCGCCACCCGCACGCCCGCGTCGGCTAGCGCCTCCGCCACACCCCTCCCAATGCCGCCGCTCGCGGCCGTCACGAGAGCGGTTTTGCCGGTGAGATGGAGATTCATATTGTGCCTCCAGTCGGCGTTTGGGTACGCGGGGGCGCGGGCCGTGTCCGGATGAGGCCTGCGTGACCGCTACTTACCTTGCTTGCGTGTCCCGATCGTTGCAATGCCCAACGCGGGTGGGCCGGACTGCTCGCGAATGCGGCCTGTGGTCTGTTATGTCGAGTTACCCGGTTCGGCAGCAAAAGCCGAAATTGACCGACCATCCGCAGGCCGAGGCACTCAAGCGCATGGCCCCTGGCGAAAGCTGCCGGGACGATCGCCAGGACCTTCGACGTGCGCCACGCCACCGTTGCGCGGTTGGCCGGGTTGGGCGAGCGTCCGCGCGGGAGACCGAAAGGGTTGCTACCCTAAGCTGGCTCTGTCGAGTTACTGTCCCGCGGGTGCAAAGGTATACACAGATGAGTAAGACAACCGGTCGCTGCTTGTGCGGGGCAGTTCAATACAAGTCGAGGGTGCGCCGGAAGAAGTCATCCATTGCCACTGCGAGAGCTGCCGACGGCATACATCTTCTCCGGTCGCGACATTTGTAATTGTGAAGGCGTCGATGCTGCGTTTTACCGACGGCCAGCCCAAGGAATTTGGTTCATTACCAGGAGTGCTGCGCAGCTTTTGTGCGGTGTGCGGGTCACCAATAGCCTATCGGTCCAATCGGCGTCCCGAGATCGTCGATCTGTACGTCGGCACGCTCAACGATGCTACCGCGATCGTGCCGTGGTGCCACGTTCAATCGAGTGAGCAGTTGCCTTGGTTCGAGAGTCTTACACGAATTACCTCGCTTCGAGGCATCACGGAGGGGAGTTTCCCCTACCCGGCATGAACCACGCAAGGCCTGATACGGCTTGCCTATACGTGTTGCAGCAATGCATACGGCCCCGACATCCCCTGATACCTATCGACCGTTGGGGCTCATGGCCGCCAAGATTTTGCAAGGGACAAGGCCTGGCGAAATACCGGTGGAGCAACCGAGAAAGCTCGAGCTGGTCGTTAACCTGAGCACTGCCCGGGCAATCGACGTTATTATTCCCGCATCCATCCTGCGCCGCGTCAACGAGATCATTGAGTAAAGCTCGCACACGCACGTTGCCACAGGTCGGTGATCTGCTGGTGCCCGGTAATACCGCTCCATGGCAGGAGATACGCGACACGCTGAATCGGTCCCTGCGTGGCTGGTCGAACTACTTCTGCCACGGGACGCGCCGGTCAGCTTTCCGCAGCATCGATCACTACGTTAGCGAGCGCGAGCGCGCGTTCCTCGTTAGACGGCACAAAATGGCAGGGCGCGGCAACCACCAGTTCTCCTTCGCAGTATTGCATGGGGAGCGCGGGCTGCTGTGTCTCGAACACCTGCCTTGATGTGTCCCGCCATGGGCCAGGCAGTGACGAGCCGGATGCGGTAGTTCCGCAAGTCCGGTTCGATGAGCGAGGATGGGAAACGGGGCACTGGCCATCGGCCCCAAGCAACCGCGCCCATCCTCAACTCTACCACAGCGCCAGAGTCTGATGAACCTTGACAAGTCCGCAAATGGGGATCGAGCGGACGCGGGTGGATCCAGGTAAGAGCGTCGTGAATGACCACTTTCGGTCACGCGGCCTGCTTCTGCCAAACGGATACGTGGCTGTCGCTGAGGCGCGTGAAAGGCTCGCGCTGCCATCCGCTCCAACGCTCCTTAAGTCTCAGCCCAGCCAGCCGCGCCATTAGGTCCAGTTCGGCGGGCCAGACATAGCGGAACGGTATCGACAAGCGCTCAAGGCTCTGGCCCCGCATTCTGACATGATGCGACGTGAAGTTCTGGGTCACGACGTCGAATTCGTCGATGCCCCAATGCGTATCGCTGCGGTCGAATGCCAGGAGGGTTTCACCTTTCGACAGTCGCTGAAGCGGTGGCACACCTACCTCAATCAGAAAGCATCCTCCCGGCTCGAGATGCGCTGCCGCATTCTGGAAGCAGGCAACCTGAGCCTCCTGCGAGGTCAGGTTGTTGATGGTGTTGAACACGAGATAGACAAGCGAGAAGTCACCGGCAACGCGTGTCGTGGACATGTCGCCGATCGTGACTGGGATCTGCATCCCTCCCTCCTTCGCGCGAAGGCGCTCGACCATCGGTCTTGAAAGCTCGATGCCCTCTACGCGCACGGCCCGCTGCGCCAACGGCAAGGCAACGCGTCCCGTACCGATCGCGAACTCCGGCACACGCCCGTTTCCGGCAAGCTCGGCGAGGAGATCGGCAACCGGAGCGACGACCTTCGAGTCCGACCTGGCCTCGTCATCGTCATAGGTCGCCGCGACGCTTTCGTCGAAATGACCATCATTGTGCATCGCTGGGATCTTTCCGGGGCATGGATCACGATATGTGTCGATATCTTCGCTCGGAGGGTCTGGAGGAGCATGTCGAGCCGGACGAGGTGGATGATATTTTTTCTTGCCACATGCTGAACTACACAGGCATCCACTATCTCCGGCGTATTGCGGTTCATCTTGCGCTCGGCAAGCCAAATCCCGTCCCTGGCAATCGGGAGACCTACCACAACGTTGCTCTTAACGAGGAATATTATGAGAGCTTCAACGCCGGCAAGGACATGAAGTACCAGCACCTGCTCGTGCACAGCGATGCAAATGGCTTTTACGTTCCAATCGACTTCAAGCGTGTCATTACTACGCCTACCTTGAGGTTGTCGGGCGGCTGGGTCGGATCGCCCCAGCGCTTGCAAGCCGAGTGCGCCGAACTGGCAGGCCTGCTCAGAATGCCGTTGGACATGGATTATGAGTTCACGCGAGTTGTTGAGCGCTGCAAATACCCAACTCCACCCGCGCAGCCGGTCGTCGCGGAGGCTGTGGCCTTGGAGACGACCCGAGACTCAGCGCTCAGACCATTTGACGTGGAAGCAATTCGGCGTCGAGACCTATGCATGCCTGCGCCTGCTCGCAGCGTGCGAGCTATCGCTACGGACCAGGGCAGCGATTGTGTTCTGCTAGTTGCCGACCTGCGCGGCCCGGACGAACCGCTGCAATGCCAAACACTTTCGGGTCGTGCCAATTCTCACCATCCCCGATAGCCCCCTATCCGACGCGGCGCAAAACGTTCGAGCCTCGGCGCGGCTCGACAGCGGACGCGTCCACGGGCACTCTCTCGTCCATGCGATCCCACCCCAAACCTCCGGGAGGTTGGAATGCGAATGCTGGCAGCGCTGTTGACCGCAGTAGTCTCCCTGTTGCCGTTCGCGGCGGAATCTCAGGACGCCAAGGCTACGCTGGAGGCCGCCTCGAAGGCTCTCGGGACGGCCGACGTCAAGTCGATCGAGATCCAGGGGAGCGGCGTCGTCTTCCAGGTCGGGCAGAGCTATGCGCCGGGCCAACCATGGCCGCAGTTCGACGTGCGGATGTTCAACCGCGTCGTGAACTACGAGACGGCGTCACTGCGCGACGACCTGATGCGGACCCGCGCGCTCGAGCCGCCCAAGGGCGGCGGGGCCTACGTGCGCGGCGAGCACCGGCAGGTCTTCGTCGTCAGTGGCGATCACGCGTGGAACGTGATGGGCGAGAACACCGTGACCGCGCCGATCGCGCTCAGTGACCGGCAGTTTCAGTTCTGGTCGATGCCCCACGGGATCATCAAGGCCGCGATGGCGAATCCCGCCGGCGTGCAGGGCCGCACGATCGCATTCGGGATCCCGGGGCGCTTCCGGGCCACGGCGTCGCTCGACGCGGCCAACCTGGTCGAGCGCGTCGAAGCCTCCCTCTCGAATCCCGTCCTCGGCGACATGGCGATCCAGGTGAGCTACGCCGACTATCGTGACTTCGGCGGCGTGCTGTTCCCGACGAAGATCCGCCAGACGTACGGCGGCTTCCCAGCCCTCGAGCTCACGATCACAGAAGTGCGAGCCAACGCTTCCGCCGACATCAAGGTCCCGGACAACGTCCGGCTGGCCGGGAATCCGTACATGCGGGTGCAGAGCCAGAAGGCCGCGGATGGGGTGTGGTATGTGACCGGCGGCTCACACCACAGCGTCGTGATCGAAATGAATGATCACCTGATCGTCGCCGAGGGCCCGCTGAACGACGATCGGGCGCTGGCCGTCATCGCGGAGGCCCGCAAGCTGGCGCCGAACAAGCCGATCAAGTACCTGATCGTGAGCCATCACCACTTCGATCACTCCGGCGGCGTGCGTGCCTTCGCGGGTGAAGGCGCGACGATTGTCACGCAGGACGCTAGTCGCGCGTACTTCGAGCAGATCGTCGCAGCGCCCGCGACGGTGGGGCCCGATCACCTCGCACGAACGGGTCGGAAGGCGACCGTGGAGGGCGTGCGTGATCGTCGGGAGCTGAGCGACGGGACCCGCACGGTCGAGGTGCGTCGCATCGCCGGCATCCAGCACGCCGACGACATGCTGATGGTGTACCTGCCGAAGGAGAAATTCCTGATCCAGGCCGACGCCTACACGCCGCCGGCGCCGAACGTGGCGCCGATGAGCCCGCCGAGCTCCTTCACAGTCAGCCTGTACGAGAACATCACGCAGCAGGGGCTCGCCGTCGATCAGATCCTGCCGCTGCACGGCCGCATGGTGCCGCTCAGCGAGCTGCAGAAAGCGGCCGGCCACAGCAACTGAGAGGCGTGCGGGATTCGCGCGGCCCCGCGCGTGGTCAGAACACCATGCGCTCGAAGAATTCGAACGGCGGTGGCGTGCAGGGTGTTGCAACTGCATGGCTCGCGTACCGCGAGGCTCGTGGAACCGGCATCGGCGGGCGATACGAATTTTCGGGAGTTGAGACGGAACAGCAATGAGACCCTTCGACTGGGAATTCCCATACCCTTCGCAGCGCATGCCAATACTGGCGCGCAACGCGGTTGCTACGTCGCAGTCAATGGCATCGGGAGCGATGCGTTTGCCATCCTGTGGGACGGCAGCAAGCTCCACGGCCTGAATGCTTCCGGTCGATCGCCGGAGGGCTGGACGATCGACCGGTTTAACGGGAAGACCGCGATGCCGACCAGAGGCTGGGACGCGGTCACCATCCCCGGCGCGGTCTCGGCCTGGGTTGCGCTGTCAGAGCGGTTTGGAAAACTGCCTTTTGCCAACCTTTTCGTACCGGCAATTCGCTATGCCGCCGACGGCTACCTGGTGTCCCCAACCATTGCTCGGCTGTGGGCAAGACAGGTGCCAAACTTGAAGGATGTGCCGGGCTTTGCCGAGCACTTCATGCCCCACGGCCGAGCCCCGAAAGCCGGCGAGAAATTCACCGCGCCCGCTCACGCGCGAGCGCTAGCGCGCATCGCGCAAACGAAGGGTGCGGCGTTTTACCTGGGCGAGCTCGCGGAAAGCATGGCCGCGCATTCCCGTGCGCATGGCGGTGCAATGACGATGTCTGACCTCGCTGCGCATACCGTCGACTGGGTCGAGCCGCTCGCCCAAGACTACCGCGGCTATACACTCCACGAGATTCCCCCAAACGGGCAAGGCATCGCGGGCTCAGATGGCGCTCGGTATACTTGAGGCCTTCGGCCTTGACGCGATCCCCGTGGATTCCGCCGACAGTCTGCACCTGCAGATCGAGGCGATGAAACTCGCGTTCGCCGACATCTATGAGTATGTGTCGGATGCCGACACAATGCGCGTAAAGAACGCGGATCTCCTCGACAAGGAATACCTGCGAGGCCGCTCGCGTCTCATCAACATGAAAAAGGTGCGGACGCCGCACTATGGCGTGCCGAATTCGGCCGGCACTGTTTATCTCACCGCCGCCGACGCTACGGGCATGATGGTTTCCTACATCCAATCCAACTACCAGGGTTTCGGCTCAGGCATAGTGGTCGACGGCATCAGCATGCAGAACCGTGGCTATGGATTCGTCCTGCGCCCGGACCACGCCAACGTCGTCGCGCCGCGCAAGCGACCATTTCACACGATCATACCTGCGTTCGTCACGAAGAACGGGCGGCCGGTAATGAGTTTCGGCGTGATGGGCGGCTCCATCCAGGCGCAAGCCCACACGCAAGTGATGGTCCGCGTTACGGACTACCATCAAAATCCGCAGGCGGCTTCGGATGCGCCGCGCTGGCGCCTTGGCGACCAGTTGAACGTCCAGCTTGAGCACGAGGTGCCGGCTGCGACGATCGAGGAACTGAAATCCCGCGGCCATCAAACAATCCGGAGCGACCGCCTCGCGACCGATTTCGGGCGAGGTCAGTTCATCTTCAAGCTCGATGACGGTTATTTCGCCGCATCAGAGAAACGTACCGACGGCCAAGCGGTCGGCTACTGACGGGAAGATGTGAAAGCAGCGATCGCCAGCAGAGGACGTTATCGCTGACCGGTGCTCTTCATCGCTGCGCAGCGGCGGCCTCAGCGACCAACAGCGGCTTCGTCGTCAGGTCCAGTTGGAATTGCGCGCCGTTCAGGGTCAGCGTTCAGCGCCTAACCGACGAAACCGAAGGCTTGATCCGCATTCCACCGCAATCTGCAGTATCCGCCGCGCGTCTATGGTCGGCCCTCAGGAACCGCAGGTCGCGGCTTGTCTTGGCAGGGGTGCGATTCCAGGCATTTCCACGCCTTGGAAAAGATCAACAAGATCAATGCTTTGAACGGCGTTTTTGGCGCCCCGTAGGGCGCTTCGCAAACTGCTGTTTATCAAGAGCTTGGTTCGAGGTTAGCCAGAAAAACGACAAAGGCTTCTAGTAGGGGTGGCTAACCTCGTGATTTGTACCTGTCTGGTCGCGGACGCCGATGATGCGATCAAGAGGCCGCCAACTCCTGGCGCTTTCCGTTGTGCCGCAAAGCAGGTATGCCCGCTTTGCCCCGATACCAGACACAGGCGCGCGACGCGATTGACGCCAAGCCGACCTGAGCAGCTGCAGCATAAGGGCTCAATATTGAAGCGACCCTCGGGACGCCGCCATCCAGCTTCCCCAAATGCGATCCTCCAGCATCGTCGACGACTTCATGACCGTCCCACGCTCGCGCCCAGGGTGACGAGAAGCTCGTCCAGTTGCTCGAACGTCTCGAGCGTCCCATCTTGACTCCCGGAGGCGAGGGCAGCGTCGAGAGCTTCCTTCGAGGGATAGAGCTCGTGCATGACCACCAACGTCTTGCCAGCTTTTTCTTCGAAGGTCACCGTCGTGACTTGCCCAGCGTCACCAGCTTCGTCGTTAGTCCAGACGAGGCGCGAGTGCGGGGTCACTTCGCGGTAGGTGCCGAAGAACGCCATCTCTGAGCCCTCGAAGCTGAACACCAGGCGGTACCTGCCTCCGACACGAACATCCATCTCGCAGGAAAGCAATAACACGCCCGCCGACTTCGGTACCCACCACCGCTTGAACAGCTCGGGCCTAGTCCACGCCTCGAACACGATGCGAGCCGGGCCGTTGACAGTTCGCGAGATGACCAGCTCACGCTCGGACTTCCGTTCCACCGTCGTGCGGTTCTTCATGGGCGCGAGCTCACTCTCTCTTCGTGCGTCCATCGACTTTCTTCCTCCTTTTCAGCTCCTCGACAACCTTGTCCATCTCGTCGAAGCGTGCGTCCCAGAGCTGGCGATACCTCTCGATCCACGCCGTCTCGTCCTCGAGCCGGCGAGGCCCCAGCTTGCAGGTCCGCACGCGACCAACCTTCTCCGTGGTCACGAGACCGGCCTGCTCCAAGACGCCGACGTGCTTCTTCATGCCCGTCAGGGTCATGTGGAACTTCTCGGCAAGGTCCGTGATCGAAGCGTCTGCACGTCCGAGCTGCTCCAGAACGCCGCGGCGGGTGGCGTCCGAGAGGGCGGTGAACGAGGCATCTAGGCGGGCTCTCATATACTGAACCATGTGGTTCAGTATATAACGCACGAATAGCCAGCATGCAAGAGGAGGCCGAGCACCCATGACCCATTCTGCCCTGGCCAAGACTTCCCGTCAGGACTGAAAGTGGGCGCTTCGTGGCGACGGTTCTGAGATAGAGGCTTACCGCGGCGGTTGCCTAACCGAGGGAGGCACTACGGCGAGATGATCATGAGGCTGGCGTTGCCGCCGGCTGGCGTCCATTCCCACTCAACTTCACGGAACTCAGTGCCAGCATGGTGTCGATCGCTATATAGCGAACACTGCACGTAATTGGTCGGCTTGGCTCTCAATCAGCATGGAATCTCCGAACTCGTGAGAGCGGTACGCGAGCCGCTCTGCAAGCGCCGACAATTCTCTTAGAGTTGTGAGGTCTGCGAATGCCCCAAGAAGCTCAAAGTGGCTTTCGCCGGGTTGGTGTACACCGGTAAGGATTGCGTCAACGACGCGTAGTCGGGTTCTAGAGCCGATACGTCCTCTCGCAACTCCAGCACCATCTCGTACTTCGCCATCGGCATCTGCGGCCGACTCCAGCGCGCGCACCACGGTAGTGCCGACGGCAATGATCCGGCCACCCTTCGACTTTACTTGATTGACGGCTGCCGCGGTTCCTTCGGGAATGCAATACGGCTCATCGAAAGGCAGCCGCAGGTCCAAGGCCGGGTCTCCAGTCGATGAAATCCCGGCCGTGTGCGTGAGGGTGGTGAACGCGATGCCGCGCCGCCGCCAGGTTCCAATGGTTTGCCAGTCAAGCGCAAAACCGGCCGACGGCGGCTCGAACGCAACCGGCTCGGCTGCGAAGCGCGTCCAAATATCCCAGAGCGCCAGCGGTTCGGGCACGTGCGAGTATTGGATGGGGCGCCCGTGATGCGCAATTCCTGCTAGCACGATTGCGTGGCTGCCCAGGAAACGAAGGGCAATCAGTCGAGGATGGTCGAGAAGGCGCTCGACAATCGCGGTTAACGGTCCCAGGGAGAGGCGGTCACCAGGCGACAGCGGCGACGGCACAGCTCTGTCCTCTGTGCGAGTCCGATGATCACCCGGCCCGAAAGCAAGTGCAACAAATCGCGTCGGATCTCCGGTCGTTATCCAAGCGGCTAGTCGAATCTCGATTGGTTCACCGCTTCTCTGAAGCGTGCCACGCAAGCTCCCCGGCAAGGTTGCGGCGTCGTTTGCAATGACCAGATCGCCCGCGCTGAACAACAAGGCAAGCTCAGCGCGCGGCGCATCCCGCACTCTCCCCGTGGCGTCAACAGACAGCAGCTTAGCGGGTCCGTGGCCCGGCCGGTCAGCGGCAATCATGTGCGCACCGCGACGGCAAATTCACTACTCATCGACAGTGCGTGGTGCATCGTGTCGACGATCTCAGCAGCCGCATCCTTGGGACGCTTGAGCGTCTGGGGGTCGGCATCAGGTACCGCCCGAGCATGGAGTGCAGTGTCCATATCGCCAGGATCGATCGAGAGGAAGCTGACCCCATCGGCCCGTGCCTCTTCGGCCCAAATTGCAGTCATATGGCGCAACGCTGCTTTGCTGGCGCCATAGGCACCCCACCCCGGATAGGCATTTACCGCAGCATCACTAGAAATGTTGATCACCAACGCGCTCCCCTGATTGCGAGCTGAGACCGCAAGCGCCCCGAACAAAGCCTTGGTCAAGCGGAACGCTCCGATCACTTGACCGCCAGCGCTTGGGAGAAATCTTCGCACTCTGTGTCGCTGAGAGGCACGAGCGGTACGGGACCCAGACTTGATGCGTTGTTGATCAAAACATCGAGACCACCGAGATGGCCCGTTATCTGCAGGGCAATCGGATAGATATCGTCCTTGCTCGAGACGTCGCCGACAATGCCGTGTGATCCCGTTTCCCTAACGATTCGCTCCATGGTTTCTGGATTGCGGGCGACGAAGGCGACGCGGGCGCCACCGACGGCCAGCCGCTGGACGAGTGCCAGACCGAGGCCTGACGTGCCGCCCGTGACAGCAACGCGAAGTCTCTCAAGATCGATACGTGTTTCCATTGCAACTGCTCCTTTGCTTCCTCGTGGCTTGTGCGTGGCTGTGCCCATCTCTATCAAAGCTGTGAGCGACGTCACGGGGGCCGATGACGGGCAGCGAAGGACAATAGCGTCGAACAGGCGACGGTAAATATCGCAGGGCACGGATACGGTCAGCTTGATAGTGGGGTCCTCGAGCGGTTCGAGCGGTGGGTTTTGCCGTGCGAGCTATGCCAGCGAGGGTGGCCGCCCCTCTAAGAATGGAGCGCAAGCAAGCGCATGAGATGAAAGACGCGAGCGCACGCGCCTCTCTTGAGCCAACTGTGAGTGCTGCCCATCTCGCGGCCGCCATCACGACCGCGGCCTCCATGGGCACCAGAGAGAAAGAGCGTGTCTGCGATAGAATCTATGCTACGCAACCCACCCTTCTGGGCTCGGTGTTGGCGCAGCGCTCACTCGGCGTCTCGATGTCGACGATCGATATTCTCTTGAACATCCTCATCGTGCTCTATCTGGCGATCGAAGAGTCTGGCCAGGTTCTGGCGATCGTCTCGGAGGCTGATCAGGAACGCGAGCTGCAGCGCTTTACCGCCGCCGTTCGGTTCACCGAAGGGTTGGGGAGCGACGCACTTGCGCAGTCGATCGAGCAAACAACTCCATACAGGCGAGAGAAGTTCTTGTTCGCCTATGTCGTCGACATCCTGCAGCGGGCCGGGCTAACGAACCTGCGGAATGAGACGTCCAAGTATCCCATCCTGGTGGCCATCACTCTCGTTAACTGCATCGCGACCGCGAGGCGCATTACGCCATAATACTGAGACGGGTTCTCACCTTGATCGACGGCGCCCAAGCAGCCTGCAGTCGAGGTCCGGCCATACCCCTATAACTCATCGCCAGTTAGTTGTCTGAATTTGTGGCCCCGAACTCGCCGTTCGCAATGGATGTGCGGTCCGTTCTGTGCCCCCAAAAAGTAACGTGCGCGTCTGTCACCAACGGGCGCGCACGCTGGTGTTGGCTAACCTTGCGATTCCGGCTGGGGATATCCTAGTGGATAACCACGTAAAATCAGCAGCTTAAAGGCTATTTCTGGCGCCCCGTAGGGCGCTTCGCAAATTGTTCTGTCTCAAGAGCTTGGTTCGAGGTTAGCCAGAAAAAGCTCTCATATGTTTTCAAAGGCTTCTGCTCGGGGTGGCTAACCTCATGATTTGTACCTGCCTGCTTGCCGACGCCGAAGATGTGATCAAGAGGGCACCAACTCCCGGCGCCTTCCGTCGTGCGTGAAGCAGGGACGCTCGCTTTGCCCTGATACCAGACATAAGGTGCGCGACGCGATTGACCCACATGTATGGTCCGGCCGTGCGTCGCAAGAAGTTTCGTCGCTTTGGTTTTCGGTCTTGCATGAATGATATTCGGCCTAAGATTGGAGCGGTGTGTTTGCTCCGGGCCATCATGGATATCAGAGCGCGCGGTCGATCTCATTATAGGACAGGCCTCGAAGGGCCAAGTGGGTCACCAGTTTTCGCTCGCGCCGGGAAGACCGGTCTCCATCTCGTCGTTACCTCTCGCAGACCTCGTGGGCAAACTTCGTCTCTCCCAGCCTTATCAAGGCCAGCCCCGCGAGGGCCGCCCGATAGGAGCTTGGCGTCGACGGTGCTGAGCACGGCGCGTGGCTTAAAGAGGTTGAGGTGCAACAAGGATCTTTTTTCTCGTCACTTCGAATCCGCGTTGCTTGGCGAGCAACTGCCCAAGCGATACGCGCCAGCTTGTTGGCAAGCGCGATCGCCAGCACGTTGTGGTGAAGCCGCTTTTTGCGGCCTCGAACCAGGATTTGAGCCCGTGACGTTCCCAGCTCATCGGCTTGATGAGAATGACCCTGGCCGCTTGCACGAACGGGACCCGCAGATAGCGATTTCCCCGCTTCGAGACCTTGCCCAGGATGGTGCGATCTCCTGTCGAGATTTGCTTTGGCACGAGCCGAGCCAAGCGGCGAAGTCGCGTCCCTTCGAGAACGCGTCGCCGGAGCCGATCGCGGCGACAATCGCGCTCGAGATGATAGGGCCGATGCCGGGCACGCTCATGAGGCGGTCACAGCCGGTATCCTGTCGGGCAATCAATTCGATCTCGCGCGAGAGGTTTTCGATGCGCTCGTCAAGGCGCCGCCAATCGCCCCCGAGGTCTTCGATGACGCGCAGCATACGTGCAGACAGCACATCCGTACGTGAGGCAAGGATGATCGGCAGCTCGGCGCGCAAAAAGCGAATGCCCTGGCGCACCGCGATGCCGCGTTTCAGCAAGAAGGCGCGGATCTGATTGATGATGCCAGTGCGCCGCGAGACCAGCCGCTCGCGAACGCGATGCAGTGCTTGAAGATCGAGCTAGGCGGCGGTCTTCGTGGCAACGAACTTCATCGTTGGCTGCTGCACCGCCTCGGCGATTGCTTCGGCGTCGTTGAAGTCGTTCTTTTGGCCCTTAACGTACGCTCGCACATACTTGGCCGGCATCAAGCGAGTGTCATGGCCGAGCGTGGCGAGCGTGCGGGCGAGGTGATGCGCGCCAACACAGGCCTCCATGCCAATCAGGCAGGGGGGCATGTTGGCGAGCCGCACCTCAACCTGGCCGCGCGACCATTTCTGGCGATGCCGACCACGGCGATCTGTACGCTTGCTGTCCAGGGCATGAGCGGCTCCTGTTGGTGCAGCCCCTTGCCGGCGTCACTCGCTGGCCGGGCAGGAGCACGGCCGGACCCATTCCATTCCAGAACTCAGGCTCACACGATCATTGCGACGCAACATTTGGCTCGTAGCGTGGTTGTCTCGAGCATTTCTGTTTGGGTTCATTGAGCCGCGCAAGTGTGCTCTCGTACATAGTCAAACAGTACCGTGGAAATAGGAGATCGCCCGGTGGGGCAAGTTCACCGCTGCCTCGAATTTTCAATCCAAACCCTGTTCCGATATTGGCGTAGCTGTGGCAGGCTAGACTGCAAAACGACGGGGACGGAAACTGACTACCTTCTTGCAACTGACCCTGAACGGGCTTGCGGTCGGCTGCATCTACGGCTTGGTCGCGCTCGGCTTCGTGCTGATCTACAAGTCAACCGAGCTGGTCAATTTTGCCCAGGGCGACCTGTTGATGCTGGGCGCATTCGTCGCCTACATGGCGATAGTCTTGTGGGGTCTCGACTATTGGGTCGGTTTCCTGATCGCGGTAATGGTGATCGCGGTCTTCGGCGCCCTACTGGACATGACCATTCTGCGTCGCGTGATCGGCCAGCCGCAGTTTGCAGTCGTCATGCTGACTATCGGTCTCGGCGCCATGTTTCGTACTTTTGCTAGTGTCACCTGGGGTTCCGAAATCTACACGTTGCCTACGCCCTTCTCCGGTGTGACCAATATCGCCGGCGTGACCTTGAGCCACCAGTACCTGTCGATCATCGCTGGCACATTGATCCTGTGTGGTGTGCTCTTTGCTTTCTTCAATTACACACGGATTGGCATTGCAATGCAGGCGACATCACAGAACCAACTGGCCGCTTACTATGTGGGGATTCCGGTCAAACTGATATTCTCGCTGGTGTGGGCGATCTCAGCGGCGGTGGCGACGGCCGCTGGTATCCTGTTGGCGCCGGTAACGCTGATCGACATCAACATGGGACTGGCGGTAACGCTCAAGGCGTTCGCCGCTGCCGTGCTAGGCGGCTTCGGCTCGATTCCCGGCGCGCTGGTGGGCGGGATCACCATCGGCCTGATCGAACTTTACGCCGGCGCGACGCTGCCCGAGGGCTTCAAGGATACGGCGCCGTACATCGTGTTGTTGGTCATGCTCGCCGTGCGGCCGCAAGGGCTGTTCGGAACGCTTGGAGGTAAGAAAGTGTAGAGGCGAGCTTATGCGATTCGTGTTCAAGACCTCGTACGAGCAGGACGTCCGTCTCTTCCGCGACGGTGTTACTGCCATGTGGTACGGATTGCTGGCAGTCGTGATGCTGCTGCTGCCAAGCCTGTTGTCGAGCTACTATGTTGGCGAGATTACGTGGGTCTTTATCTACGGCATTTGCGGCGTCTCGCTTATGGTGCTGGTGGGTTACACGGGACTGCTCTCGCTAGGCCACGCTGCCTTTCTCGGCATTGGCGCGTATGCGCACGCTTACTTTCTCCAGCGCGGCGTACCTTGGGTTGCATCTATCGCGCTGGCCATCCTAATAACGACGGCTTCCGGCATCGTGGTCGGGCTGCCGGCCTTACGCATGACGGGCATTTACCTAGCCATCGCCACGCTGGCCTTCGCCGTGATCATCCAAGAAGTGTTCACACGTTGGGAGGCAGTGACGAAGGGATTCGCTGGGATGGCGGTCGAGAAACCCGTAATCTTTGGTATCCACTTTAATGACGCTGCCACGTTCTATTATCTCTGTGCAGCCATCCTGGCGCTGACGCTGTGGATGACTCGCAACCTGCTGCGATCCCCTACCGGCCGCGCTTGGATTGCCATTCGCGACAGCGAGATCGCCGCCCGGTCGATGGGGGTCAATTTGGCGGTCTACAAATCGATCGCCTTCGCCTACTCGGCTGCGCTGATGGGCCTGGCGGGCGCACTCTTCGCCCACAAGATTGCCTATCTTGCGCCGGATATCTTCACCATCCTACTGTCGATCCAATTGCTGCTGTTGGTTATCGTGGGGGGGCTCGGCTCGCTGCACGGCGCTGTCTTCGGTGCGATCTTCGTTGCGCTGCTTCCGCCGACCATCGCTATCCTTCGGGACTCCATTCCGGCAACGCTCTCCGACGTGGCTAGCACCACAGGGATCGGCCTTGTTGGTGCTGTCGGTAAGGCTATCGGAGAGTTCCTAAAAAAGCCCGGGGTCGAAGCAGGCTTTTTCGGCCTAATCCTGGTGTTGGTCATCCTGTTGGAGCCGTTGGGCATGTATGGTCGGTGGATGAAGATCAAGCTCTTCTTCTCCACGTTTCCCATGTACAAACGCCACACCTTCACGCGGCAGAAGAGTTACATGAAGTCGGAGCGACTACGGTGACGTTCTTCCAGGCCGACAATCTAATCATCAACTTCGGCGGCATCCGCGCGGTCGATGACGTCAGCTTCGCAGTGAGCAAGGGCGAAGTATTTACCATTATTGGCCCCAATGGCGCCGGCAAGACAACCATCTTCAATCTAGTCAGCCGCATCTACCAGCCAACGGTTGGCCGCCTCGTTTTCGAAGACCGCGACATCACCAAGGTACCTCCACACCGGATCGCGGCGCTCGGCATTGCCCGGACCTTCCAGAACATCGAGCTGTTCGAGCACGCCACCCTGCTGGAAAATTTGCTGCTGGCGCGCCATGTCCACAAAAAGTCGACCTTCTTCGGTGAGCTGCTCTTCCTACCTGCGGTGCGTCAGATGGAGGTCGAGCACCGCGAGGCGGTCGAGCGGGTGATCGATTTCCTGAACCTGCAGGAGTACCGCGATGCGCTGATCGTGAACCTACCTTATGGGGTTCGCAAGGTCACCGAACTGGCGCGCGCCCTGTGTACCGGTCCCAAGCTCCTGCTGCTCGACGAGCCCTCGTCGGGTCTCAACGTCGAAGAAACTGAAGATATGGCGTTCTGGATCGAGGACATCAAGAATCTGCTGGGCATCACCGTACTCATGGTCGAGCACGACATGAACCTGGTGTCGGCCGTGTCGGACAGGGTCCTGGCATTGAACTACGGTCGGCCAATCGCCACTGGCACCCCGGACGAGATTAAGAACCATCCCGAGGTGGTCCGCGCCTATCTCGGAGGCTGAACGGTCATGTCGGAGCACATCCTAAAAGTCAGTAATGTCGAGACTTGTTACGGCCCTGTCGTGGCCATCCGTGGCGTGTCCTTCGACGTGCCGCAGGGCGGCATCATCACAATCCTCGGCGCCAACGGCGCTGGCAAGACCACCGTTCTGAAAACGATTTGCGGCGTCATGAACCCACAAAGGGGTAGCATCATATACCAAGGCCGCGAGATCCGGCGCATGGATCCGGACAAGGTCATGCGCCTGGGCATCAGCCACGTGCCAGAGGGGCGCGAGGTCTTTCCGTTCCTGAGCGTGCGCCAGAACCTGCGCATGGGCTCGTTCACGCGCCGCGACGTCGACGGGGTTGCCGAGGACCTGTCGACCGTGTTCGACTACTTCCCGGTGCTGCGAGAGAGGGCTGAACAGCGGGCAGGCTCTCTGTCCGGGGGCGAACAGCAGATGCTGGCGATTGGCCGGGCGATGATCGCCCGGCCTCGCCTGATGCTGATGGACGAGCCTTCGCTAGGTCTGTCGCCACGGCTCGTGAAGGAGATCTTCGACATCATCGTGCGCATAAACCGCGAGCGCGGCGTCACCATCGTCCTCGTGGAGCAGAATGCCAACATGGCGCTGCAGGTCGGCGACTATGGGTACGTGCTGGAAGTCGGCCGCATTGTCATGGCCGACACCTGCGCGCGCCTGATGGCCAAGGACGACATTAGGGAGTTCTATTTGGGGGTCAAGGAGCACGGCGCCCGCGGGCAACGCCGCTGGAAGAAGCGCAAGACATGGCGCTAGCCGGACAGCCGGCCAGTGACCTACAATTGCGCCAAATAATAAGACGCGCGGCTAACGGGAGGCGGCTGCATGGATATCGACGTGCGAGCAATCTTAGAAAGCAGCGTTGAGGTCGAGGGATGCGACACCATCCCCAAGCTGTTCAATCATCAGGTGCGCGCACGCGGCATCAAGACGGCGTTTCGCGAGAAGCGCCTGGGCATCTGGCGCGCCACCTCGTGGCGCGACTACGGTGAGGCGGCCAAATGGACGGGACTCGGCCTCGTCAGCCTTGGTCTGCAGCAGGGCGAGGTCGTCTCCATCCTCGCCGAGACCAAGCCGACGTGGCTCTACGCCGACATGGGCGTCATGGGCGCTGGCGGCGTCTCAAACGGCATCTACCCCACAGACGCTGCCAAGCAGGTCGAGTACATCCTCAACGATAGCCGTTCGCGCTTCCTGTTTGTCGAGAGTGACGAGCAGCTCGACAAGTACCTAGAGGTGCGCGAGCGGTGTCCCCACATCTGCAAGGTGATCGTCTTCGATGTCGAAGGGCTGTCGAGCTTCAGCGACTCGCAGGTACTGTCGTTCGACTCGCTCTTGGCACTCGGCCGCGTCTACGACGAGGCCAACCCCGGCTTATGGGCGAAACTGATCGGTACCTCCAAGGCCGATGAGCTGGCCGTGCTCGTCTATACGTCCGGCACAACGGGGCCGCCAAAGGGCGCGATGCTGTCGCATCGGAACGTCCTTTTCCAGATCAGCAATGCCAACTCTTTCATCCCGATCCAGCACGGCGGAGAACAGCTGGCGTTCCTGCCGCTCTGCCATGTCGCGGAGCGCACCTTCACCGTATTCCTGCCGTTGCGTTCGGGCGCCATCGCCAATTTCGCCGAACGCATCGAGACGGTCCCCGACAACGTGCGCGAGGTCGCCCCAACGCTGTTCTTCGCCGTGCCGCGCATTTGGGAGCGCTTCTATTCCGGCATTGCCATCCGTATGAAGGAGGCGACTTGGATCGGCCGCGTTGCCTACACCTGGGCGCTGCGGATCGGCCTCAAGGTCGACGAGCGCAGGCTCGAGGGGCGCAAGCCATCGGCCAGCCTGGTGCTCATGTACGCCATCGCCGACTTTCTCGTCCTTGACAACATTAAGCGCGCTATCGGCATGCATCGCGCCCGCTACGCCGGCACCGGCGCTGCGCCAATCGCGCCCGAGCTCATAAAGTGGTACCGCGCGCTGGGCGTCGACATGCGCGAGGTCTACGGGCAGACCGAGAATTGCGGGTTGGCCACCGGTATGCCCGACCGCATCAAGCTCGGTACCGTGGGTGTGGTTGCCCCCCGCACCGAGCTCAAGATCTCGTCGGAAGGCGAGATTCTCCTACGCGGCCCGCACGTCTTCATGGGCTACTACAATCAGCCGGGGAAAACCGCGGAGACACTTCGCGACGGTTGGCTGCACACCGGAGACGTCGGGTTCGTCGACAACGAGGGCTACCTGAAGATCACCGACCGTATGAAGGACATCATCATCACGGCCGGCGGCAAGAACATCACGCCGACCGAGCTGGAGAACCAACTGAAGTTCTCGCCCTACGTCTCGGATGCGGTCGTGATCGGGGAGAAGCGCAAGTATCTGACGTGCGTGCTGATGATCGACTACGACAACGTGGCCAAGTATGCGCAGGATGCGAATGTGCCATTCACCGATTTCGCCTCGCTGTGCCGTGCGCGCGAGGTGCAGGACCTGATCTGGTTGGAGATCGAGAAGGTCAATCGGGGGTTCGCCAGGGTCGAAACGATCAAGAAGTTTCGATTGATCGAGCACCAGCTGACGGCAGAGGACGACGAGCTGACGCCAACAATGAAGCTGAAGCGCAAGTTCGTGAACGAGAAATACAAGACCCTGATCGACAGCATGTACCAAGACGCTGGATAGCCGAGGACGACCGACCCAGAAGACCTTTCAGCCGCCCGCAATGGGCCGCTTTCCATGGAGGAGGAAAACGATGCTGCGGAAATTGACGACGATAGTGGCGGTTGCCGCGCTCGCGGCTGTCGCAACGCAAGCGTCGGCGCAGACGCGCGGCGTGACCAAGACCGAGATCGTGCTCGGCATGCACACCGACCTGTCGGGCGTAGCGGCGACGTACGGCGTATCTTCCTCCAATGCCGTGAAGATGCGCTTCGAGGAAATCAACGCGGCCGGCGGCATCCACGGCCGTAAGATCCAGCTGATCATCGAGGACCAGGCCTACCAGGTGCCGAAAGCCGTGCAGGCGTGCGCCAAGCTGATCAACCGCGACAATGTGTTCGCCTTCGTGGCGCCTCTCGGCACGCCCATGAACAACGCCTGTTTCAAGGACCAGCTGGCGGCCGGCGTACCGAACCTGTTCCCGCTCTCGGCAGCACGCTCGATGTACGAGCCCTACGATCGCCTCAAATTCTACGGCGCGGCCTCCTACGTCGACCAAATACGTTCGGCTGTTAACTACTTCGTCAAGGAGAAGGGCAAGAAGGTACCTTGCGTCATGTACCAGGACACGGACTTCGGCAAGGAGATCCTGATCGGAGCCGAATTGCAGGCCAAGCAGCTTGGCATCAATATCGTCGAGATGGCGGCGCACAAGCCGACCGATCAGGATTTCACGGCATCCATCACCAAGCTCAAAGGCGCAGGCTGCGATCTAGTCCTGATGGGCACCATCGTGCGCGACTCGATCGTTCCCTACGTCACGGCGCGCAAGATGGGCTGGAACGATGTTGATTTCGTTGGCTCGGCAGCCGTCTACGATTTAGTAGTCGGTAATGCGCAGGGCATGGACGGCTTCTACGGTATGGGACTGACAGAAATGCCGTATGGTGACAGCGAGGTCCAGACGGTTAAGACGTTTGTTGCAGCATACAAGGCCAAATACAATGCCGACCCTAACATCGGCGCCGTCTATGGTTACGTCGCTGCGGACATCGCGGCCACCGGCCTAATGAATGCCGGTCCCGATCTGACGCTCGATAACTTTGTGAAGGGTCTAGAGTCTATTCGAAAGTACAAGGACATCTTTAATGGCCCCGAGGTCAGCTTTGGAGCGAACATTCGACAAGGTGCCAACTCTTCGTTTCTAGCGATGGTGAGAGGAGGACGCTGGACCCGAGTGACCAACCCTCTGAGCTTCTAAACCCAACCAGTTTCCATTTGGGAGTCCTGAAGTAAGCTTAGCCGATCGGCGGCTGAGCCAGGCGTGCCGCATTGGCAAGGTTGAACAGATCAATGATACGCTTCCGCGCGCCGGATCGACCCGAGTGGCCGGGCTTGTCTTGGCTGCCCAATCTGTAGACGCACCTTGCTGGACGTGCTCATGCCAAGGCGCAACTTGAACGGATGCCGCCACCAAACATCGTCATGCCTCATGAGGTCGTCGATGGCCCACGACACGGGTGCCGCGCGAGGCAGGCACGATCTTCGCACGCACACGGCCCAAGCTCGCGGTCCGCTCGCACATCGTCCACCTCTCCAGTGACCAGATACCACCAGGACCGGTAGAGCGGCTCATGGCGGAAACTCGCGAAAGGTATGACGAGCGTCTCAGCGGATAGTCCGGATTTGTGGCTCAATTCTCGCCGTTTGCTGCGAATGTGCGGTCCGTTCTCTGCCCCGAAAGCAACCGTGCAAGGGGCACGCAAGCAGGTGTGGCTAAACCTTGCGATTCCGGCTGCGGCTACCTAGTTGATAACTACAATAAAAATCAATCACTTAAAGGATATTTCTGGTGCCCCGTAGAGCGCTTCGCAAATTGTTCTGTTTCAAGAACTTGGTTCGAGGTTAGCCAGAAAAACCTCATATGTTTTCAAGGGCTTCTGGTCGGGGTGGCAAACCTCGTGGCCGGGATTGCGCGACCGCCACGCGCGGACGCGAGCGACGTGCCACGCGTCGCGGAAGTAGCCCTGGTTCGCGGGTTTGCCGAGCCAGCGAGCTTGGCTGGCGGCCTTGCTGGCTCGTCTGCAGCGGGGAGCCGCGCAGTAGCGCTGGTGACGGCGGTTACACGGGTCAGGGCGAAAGAACTTCAGGCAGCACTTGCACTTGCGGCGGTATCCCCGGGCCCATGCGTCCCCTCCTGCAGGGGGGACATCTTCGGCCTAAGTGGTGGCGCCTCGTACTCGATGGGTCCCATCGACCGACCCGTGGTCCTCGATCTCAACGCTTTCAACCCCAGCGATCCGCCTTGCGCTGATTGTCGACGTTACGACCGTTGAATTTTGCCGAAAACAAAGTCGGTGTTGAGACCTAGTGGATAACCACGTAAAATCAGCAGCTTAAGGGCTATTTCTGGCGCCCCGTAGGGCGCTCATACCTGCTTAGTTGGTTGCCGCAACTACTTGAAATTGAACAAGTTTTCCTGACACGCGCTTCGGGTTTGTTGCCCCATTTGTTGCTACACCTCCTGAGCGAGATGACCCTGCGGGAGCGGCGCTTGCCGGTAACAGTCGATGTCCTGGACAGAGTTGGGGCCCAGCGCTGCGTAAATTAAATTTCCGAAGGGCTTTGCGGCACGGCACGTCGCCGCGGCGTTCGATCAGCCGCAGCGGGAGGAGGAGATACCGGCCCAAGATCGAAGGCCCAGATCACGAGCTTGGTGCGCCGCATGCCACGAACACGCAGTCCCATGAACTCGAAACGGTGCCGGCGCCCAGATCGGGGCACGGAGTCGCGCGGGGACGCGGACACGATGCCAAGTTGTGGGCGGTCCCGGCGCCCAGATCGGGGCACGGAGTCGCGCGGGGACGCGGACACGATGCCAAGTTGTGGGCGGTCCCGGACAGGCTTGCTACCGTATGAGCAAAACGCTCAATCACGAGGGTATGTGAAACAACCCGCCCCAACCCGGCCGACGTTTAAGCAACTCGACCGCACCGACCATCTGGGACCAGTCCTTCCACACCGCACTGCTCGCGCTCGTGCCATGCAATGATCCGCTGGGGACCAAATAGCTCAAGCGACGTGTTTCGAAGCTAGCGACCTGAGAGAGGACGAGGTGGTGGCAGCCACTAGCTCGGTTGTGTGCCTCACAGATCAAGCCCAAGCACTGCAGGACACCCTTCCAATCGGAAACGCCCTGGGCGTCCGCCCGGCGAGCACCGAATGCCGGTGCTCCGCACAGTAAAATTTTATCTAGGCTCCGTCGCGACCGCCAAATATCTGCGGCGGCTTCTGTCGAAAGCCTATAGCTTGGCGTCTGCATGGCGGGCGCGAAGCCTGGCCCAAATCTCATCCATGGTGAGATCGCTCGGGTCGCTATCCACGCTACGCTGAATGGCCGCACGCAGGCGCGCAAGTTGCTCGTCCGGAGGCAGCGAACCCCAGCGGCCCTGCTCGGTGGGACTCATGACAGCCTTGGGTTGGATGTCGTCAATCTTCTTTGTAGCCATAGGCCCAGCAAACACTGTTGACGCGTACTCTGGAGGCCTACGCGGACATTGCACATTTATCCACAGCGAAAAAACAAAAACAAAAAACAGAAACTGGCGGCTCGACAACAAAAGAGCTTAGTCCAGCCGCCGGGTAATCCGACGAACGGGGGCCGCCTCAGTATACTTGGTAGGAATACCCTTGTTCAGTGAGAAACAGCTTGCGATGGTGCGCGAACTCCTCTTCCCGAGTGTCTCGGGAGACTAGAGCACTTTCTATTTGATGTGAATCGGAACAGCCACAGGGGATTCCCACGGTCGCGCAAATCAGATTCGAGTGCTCCATCGGCGCGGCGGAGGGATGCGATGACGAAGGGCTACTCGAAAGACTTGCGCGAGCGTGCAGTTGTGATGGTCGAGGAGGGAGAGAGCCGGCGGGAGGTTGCGCGTGTGCTCAAGCTTGCTCCCTCTACAGCAGTGCGTTGGCTTGACCGGTGGAACAGAACGGGTAGCGTTGCGGCGAAACCCGGCACTGGGCACAGTCGCTCGCCGCTCAAGGCGTACGAGCAGTGGCTCCTCGATCTGGTAGCGAAGGAGCCCGATCTAACGCTTGAGGAGATCCGCGACCGGCTTCGCCGCCAGAAGAAGCTCGCTGTCGCCACCAGCTCCGTCTGGCGCTTCTACGACCGCCACGAGATCACGTTCAAAAAAAGTCCTGCACGCGGCTGAGCAGGATCGACCTGATGTCGCTGCCGCACGCAAGGAGCTGAAGGCCGAGCAGCCTTCGCTGAAGCCCTCGCGTCTCGTGTTCATCGACGAGACCGCAGTGACGACGAAGATGACCCGGCTCTACGGCCGCGCCCCGCTGGGCGAGCGGTTGGTCGCGAAGGTGCCGCGGAAGACGCTGACGCTAGTTGCCGCCCTGCGCGTCGACAGTGTGACCGCGCCTTACGTGATCGACGGCGCCATGGATGGGCGATCCTTCCTCGCCTATGTCGAGCAGGTGCTCGTGCCGACGCTGAGGATGCGCGACATCGTCTTCATGGACAACGTGCGCACTCACAAGGTTGCGGGTGTGCGCGAGGCGATCGAGGCCGCCGGGGCAGAGCTGCGCTATCTCCCGGCCTACTCGCCCGACCTCAACCCCATCGAGAATGCATATGCCAAGATCAAGTCGGACCTGCGCAAAGCCGCTGCCTGCACCGTCCACGCACTCTGGAAGCTGGTCGGACGCAGCGTGAAGGCGATTGCGCCCTCCGAATGCGCCGGCTACTTCAGACACGCAGGCTATCGCGCCTGATCCACATCAAGTGGAATCCGCTCTAGCGCACGCTGGACCACCAGCCTGCCCAGCCGGGCGCCAGAATCAGCGGCATCTACGAGCGGCCCATCATCACGCCGACCGGGAAGCTGGCGCTCATCCGTCGCGAAGGCACCTTCTCGCTTGCCTATGCCGGAGCTGCTGCGAGGACAGGCGGTGACTGGGTAGTTGGCCCTTCACGCCATTGATCGCGCGCGTGCCTTGCCTGAGCGGTAGGGCAAGCAGGCCAATAGGGTGAGTTAGAGTACGCGCGCCAAACCCAGCAGCACCACCGCCGCTAGGCTCGGTATGCCGACCGCCGTGCCGATCCTGCGGCCGCCGATGATGGCGGCCATCACCGCCTTGGCAATGGTGTTGACGCCGACCGCGATCAGTATGACATCTGCGGCGCTGGGGCTCGGCACCGTCGCGCCGGCGAGGCGTGCCATAGACAACGTGATGGCGTCGACATCGGCGATGCCGGACAGTACTCCCAGTACGAATAGCCCCTTCGCGCTTGCTGTTGAGGAAGCGAGTTTCGCCAGCACCATGACGACGCCGATCAGGATGGCGAGCATAAGGGCGTTACCGATGTCAAACGGGTTGGTCAGCCGTAACGTCGCGCGGGGCTCTTTGCGTTCGCGATCGCGCAAGATCAGGAAGCCGCTGGCGGCGACCAGCGCTATCGCCCCGGCCGAAGCCGCCAGCCATAGTTCTGTCAGAAGATGAGGAGCCAGAGCGGCCACTATCAGCACCACACGCACGATCATGGTCGTGCCGGCAATCAGAATGCCGCCGGCGAGCAAATGCGCGGCTTGCGGCTGCTCCCGCGCCAGTCGCGCTAGGCTCAATGTGGTGGCCGTCGATGACGTCACGCCGCCGGCAACCGCCGTGAGTGCGATGCCCGCCTGATCCCCCATGGTTCTGGTGGCAACGTAGCCCGCGAAGGAAACGCCGGCGATCAGGATGGCCAGCAGCCAGATTTCGGTTGGATTGACGGCTTGCCACGGATCGATCGGCCGGTTTGGCAGGATCGGCAGCAACAGAAATGTCATCGCCAGCAGGATCAGGACCGCGCGTACCTCCGTCCATCCCAGCTGGCGCAGCCAGGCATGTAGAGGCGCTTTGAGCGCGAGCAGGATCGCCATGGCCACCGCAGCAGCTACCGCTACAAGCGGCTCACCCAGCACGGCGTAGGCACCGATGAGGAATGTCAGGATGGCGGCCACCACGCCCGTGACGCTGAAATTGCGCTCGGTCGTG
This sequence comes from uncultured Alphaproteobacteria bacterium, assembly GCA_963770295.1. Classification (GTDB taxonomy): domain Bacteria; phylum Pseudomonadota; class Alphaproteobacteria; order Rhizobiales; family Hyphomicrobiaceae; genus AWTP1-13. Next base: position 149,321 of record CAVYPA010000006.1, on the reverse strand, counting down.
GCTTCGACCCAGGCAAACAGCGTGAAAGCCGCCGTGAACGACATGAGCGCTGCCGCCAGCAGCAGTGGGCTACTGGCCGCCGACACCGCGGCTGATATCCCACCGAGCAGTCCCGTGAGCGCGTAGGTGCGAAGGCCCGCGGTGCGCTCGCCCTCCGCTTCTTCGCGCAGCTGCCATCCCCTCTCCAGCCCAACCAGCAGGCCGACGGCCAGAGAAACTGCCAGGCGCCGAAACAAGTCTTCTTGATCCATGGTCTGCCGATGCAGGAACCTTCCGCCGCGCGCAAGGATATCACGACTTCGAGTGACGCTTGGCGGGCCTTAGTCTGCTAGAAATGACAAGACGCGTTGCGCATCGGCGGCAGCGGCTTGTCGCTCGCACAAGATCGGCGCCTGCCGCGCCTGCCAGACGCAGCTCGCGATCTTGTCCTCCATAGGCACCTTGGGACTCGGAAGGCGGCGATGCTCATGGAGTAGAGGCGGACCTCGCTGCCATCCTTGATGATCTGAAAATCGAAACCCATCCCATTTCGGCCTGTGCTAGTCGAAAAACGCAGGCGGGACCGCTAAGGAAATGATATTGGCCGGCGCGGCACCCTCAGGCTCGCGCTCCCGAAGCAGAGCAACTTATACGAGCGACCGCGCGAAACCGGTCGCTGCTGATTGACGGCCGTCAAAGCCGCAGCTCGGTGGCACGCTCCATAAACGCGGGATTGGTGATCTCAGGGAGATGGTCCAAATTCGGGCGGGGAGAGCCCTCGGCTGGGTCGTAGCCCGTCGCCTTCAGCGCGTACTCCCAGCGAGCAACGACACGAAGCATCTGATTGGCAAATCGTCGAGTTCGGATCTCCCCGTTGGTTGACCACACGGGGCGATTGTTGCGCAAGCGCGACCCTTCTCTTGGGTAACTAAGTATCCTCGACACGATCTGTCATGTGTGATATATAGATACTCATTGCCAAGGCATGAGTCTGCAATGATTACCGCTGTCCAATTGCGAGCCGCCCGTGCCCTTCTATCCATAGACCAGCAGACGCTGGCCGATTTGTCGGGTGTGTCGCTGGCAACCATTCAAAGGATGGAAAGGAGCGAGGGGAACGTTCGCGGTGTGATCGATACGCTGACCAAGGTTGTCGGCGCGCTCACGGCGACTGGCATCGAGTTGCTCGGAGACAATGTACGCAGCGAAGGTGGCGGACGCGGTGTGCGCTTCAAAGAGCCATCTTTCGTTGTCCGCGGTAGCGCGGCACGTGCGTTCCGCTCGAAGAAAAGACGAGTTCTGGTCCGCTCATGACACCCCGCCAGCCCGATCACACCGGCGAAGCGGCTAAGTAAGTGTGTTGCGGGGCGGCTTTCTTGGCCGCGAGTCGGTAGGTGGGGCAAATGTCGATTGGGATGGCACTCGGGGGGTGTAGCAACTTTGCTGGGAGCAGCTGTGGTCGCCGTGGCTCTCCAGAAAACAGATGTCCGCAGTCGTTTAATCTATCTCCGCCTCGCCATTTCCCGCATTTCCTGTGCCCAACTTCTGTTGGGTTCGGTCACAGTGCCCGCATCTTGGCTACCGGTTGGGCTGCCCTGGGTCGGCGCGCATTTTCGTATGGACGCACTGGCCGCCCTGTTTTTCGTCATCGTCTGATGCTGCGCGATCTCAAGCAACTGCTCGCCTACAGCACCATCGAGAACGCTAGCATTGTCTTTATCGGCCTCGGGCTTGCCCTCGCGTTCAAGGCCAATGGCGTGGCAGCAGCGGCGGCCCTCGGCTCCACAGCGACGCTGCGGCACACGCTCAATCATTCGCTCTTAAGAGCCTGCTGTTCATCGGTGCCAGTGCCGTGTTGAACACAACCGGTCGCGTGACAGCCAGGGTCTCGGGGGCACCATCCACATGATGCCGCAAACAACCTTCCTAATGCTTGATGGATGCCAGTCGATCTCGGCGCTGCCGCCCCTCAATGGATTTCGATCCGATCGGCTGGTATTTCAGGCCATTCTGCTGAGCCCGGAAACGCCGCAGTGGGTCAAGCTGATGGTGCCAGCGGTCGGTGCGACGCTGGCGTTGGGGGCGGTCCTGTCCGCCGCCTGCGTTGTGCGCGCCTACGGTATCGCGTTCCTGGGTCGGCCCGGGTCTGCGGCCGTCACCGCGGCTGTGGAGACTGATGGCTTCTCGCGCGCTGCTATGGGCGCCCTGCTTACCCTGTGTCTGCTGCTCGGCATCATCTCCGGCATCGCCATCGATGCTATCTCACCCGTGACGCAGCTGCTGGTTGGGCAGCTTTTGATCGTCCCGATTGCCGAGAGCCGCAGCTCCTACAGCGGTCTGCTCGTGTTCATGCTCATCACCCTTTCCACACCGCTGGTGATCGAGATCATCCACCGCTTCGCGTCGCGCGCCGTGCGGCGCGGTCCGACGTGGGACTGTGACTACCCCGGCCCCAGTTCCGTCGCACAGTACACGGCTGACAGCTTTTCGCAGCGGATACGCCGCGTGTTCGGCCCGGCGGTTTTTCAGGCGCGCGAGCGCGTCGACATGCCCCTGCCCGGAGATGCGCGCCCCGCCGGCCTTACCGTCACACTGCGCGACCTACCCTGGGATGCGATCTACGTGCCGATTGCCGAAGTGATCTGGTTCGCAGCCGAAAAGCTTAACCACCTGACCATCCGCAAATACCTGAGCCTGGTGTTCGTGGCCCTCATCGCGCTGCTGCTAACGGTTGCGCTATGGGCATTGAGCACACGTCTCTTCGTGCCAGCGACCATCGGCTCCCCCAACGGCGGAGGCGCGGCATGACTCCCGTCATGGCCGCACTGTGGAGCGTGTCGGCGCTACTTGGCGTACCTCTGCTCGCCGCGCTCACGTGGCGATGGTTTGCGGCAAGGCGCCTGGTCTATGGAGCCTGCCTTGGTATTTGCCTCGTTGTCTTCGCTGTTGCGCTTGCCTACTTGGTCGATGCAGCTAGCGCGCCATCATTGCTGCGACTGCCTCTCGGCTTGCCCTGGATCGGTGCGCACTTTCGTATCGACGCACTCGCCGCGTTTTTTCTCGTTGTTGCTAACCTAGGAGGAGCAGCAGCTAGTCTCTTTGCCATTGGCTACGGCCAGCATGAGAAGGCACCTGGACGAGTGCTCCCCTTCTACGCGGCCTTTCTCGCGGGCATGAACCTCGTCGTTCTCGCTGACGACGCGTTCACCTTCCTTCTCGGCTGGGAGTTTATGTCGCTCTCGTCGTGGGCGCTGGTGATGGCGCACCATCAAGATCCCGAGAACAGGCGAGCAGGCTACATCTACATCGTCATGGCGAGCTTTGGTACGCTGTGTTTGTTGCTCGCGTTCGGATTGCTCGCCGGCGGAAGCGGCGGATACGCATTTGCCGAGATGCGCGGTTCGCCCCCAGGTCTGCCTGGATTGGTCTTGATCCTAGTCCTGCTGGGTGCCGGTTCGAAGGCTGGACTCGTGCCATTACACGTCTGGCTCCCGCTCGCCCATCCCGCCGCGCCCAGCCACGTCTCGGCGTTGATGAGCGGGGTGATGACCAAGGTCGCGGTCTACGGCTTCATCCGCATCATCTTCGACCTCAACGGTCCGCCAGCCTGGTGGTGGAGCATGGTCGTGATTCCTCTCGCAGGAATCACTTGTGTGCTTGGCGTGCTGAGCGCCCTGATGCAGCACGACCTCAAGCGGCTGCTGGCCTATCACACGGTGGAGAATATCGGCATTATCTTCATCGGCCTCGGCCTCGCGCTCGCTTTCTCGGCGCATAACATGCCGGCACCCGCCGCACTCGCGATGACAGCCGCACTGTTCCACGTCTTCAATCACAGCCTATTCAAGAGCCTGCTCTTTTTCGGGGCCGGGGCCGTTCTGTCCGCGACGGGCGAGCGCGACATGGAGCACCTTGGCGGGTTGATGGGTCGCATGCCGCTTACCGCGTTCACCTTCCTCACGGGATGCATGGCGATCGCGGCGCTACCCCCCCTCAATGGTTTCGTTTCGGAGTGGCTGACCTTTCAGGCGATCCTGTTGAGCCCTGATGTCCCATCGTGGGGTATCAAGCTGATCGTGCCTGCTGTAGGAGCCATGCTCGCCCTGTCGGCGGCGCTCGCGGCAGCCTGCTTCGTCAAGGCGTTTGGTGTTACTTTCCTCGGTCGTGCGCGCACACCGGCGGCGCTGGCAGCGCAGGACGCGGACCGTGCGTCGCTGGGCGCCATGTTCGCTCTTGCTGCCCTATGCCTGGTCGCCGGCATCCTTCCGGGCTTCTTCATCGATGGACTAGCACCCGTCGTGCAAAGCCTCGTCGGCACCCGCATGCCCTCTCAAACCGCCATTGCGTCGTTGTCGATCATTCCTGTTGCCGAAAGTCGCAGTTCCTATAACGGGCTACTGGTCTTCGCCTTCATCACAATCTCAACACTGGCCGCGGTGGAGGTTATCCATCGTTTTGCTTCGCGCGCCGCGCGCCGCGGCCCGGCCTGGGATTGCGGCTTTCCGGACCCGAGCTCGGCCACTCAATACACCGCCGATAGTTTTGCCCAGCCGATACGGCGCGTGTTTGGAGAAGTGGTATTCCTGGCCCGCGAACGCGTCGACATGCCGGTGCCCGGTGACGCGCGGCCCGCCCGATTGACCGTCACGCTGCGCGATCCCGTTTGGGACGCGATTTATGCTCCCGTCAGTGGCGCCGTCTGGTTCGCCGCCGAGAAGCTCAGCTATCTGCAGTTCCTGACCATTCGCCAATTCCTGAGCCTCGTATTCGCCGTTCTCGTTGGTCTCCTGTTCGTTCTGATGCTGGTGATGCTGATATGGTCTTGATCCTAGAACTCATCGCGCAGGGTGCACAGATGATCTTGGTGCTCATGCTGGCGCCGCTGCTGCTCGGCTATACGCGCAAGGTTAAGGCGCGCTTGCTGCGCCGGCGCGGACCACCGCTTCTTCAACCCTACCGCGACCTGCTGCGGCTGATCCGCAAGGAAGTCGTACTGGCGCAGAACGCATCCTGGCTGTTCCGCAGCGGTCCCTATATGATCTTCAGCGCTACGTGGGTAGCCGCGGCGCTAGTTCCGACATTTGCCAGTGGACTGGAGTTCAGCTGGGTCGGCGACCTCATTGCTATCACCGCGCTGTTGGGCTCGGCGCGCTTTTTCCTTGCACTCGTCGGTATGGACGTGGGTACCAGCTTCGGCGGTATCGGCTCGAGCCGAGAGATGATGTTTGCCTCACTGGCCGAGCCGGCGATGATCATGATCGCCTTTACGCTTGCTCTCCTCGCTGGCTCCACCCAACTGTCTTACATCGCTGAGTTCATGCTCGCCAACGGCAGCGTGCGCGTTTCTTTGGGACTCGTCTTCGTTGCATTCATCATCGTCGCGTTGGCCGAGAACGCGCGCATACCGGTGGACAACCCGGCTACGCATCTCGAGCTCACCATGGTGCACGAGGCGATGGTGCTCGAATATTCCGGTCGGCATCTCGCCGTCATCGAACTGGCGGCCGCCTTGAAGCTTCTGCTCTACATCTCGCTCATCTCCTGCATTTTTGTGCCCTGGGGCCTGGCGCCGGCAGGGAGCCCTTTGGCGGGCTATGCCGTCGGCATGGTGACTTATCTTGGCAAACTCGCCGTCGGGGGCTTTCTGATTGTGCTGTTCGAAACCTCGATCGCCAAAATGCGTGTGTTCCGTGTACCGGATTTTCTGGGTATCGCTCTCATGCTCGGTTTGCTCGGCATGCTTCTGCGTTTCGTCTCGCGGAGCTTCTGATGGACGGACATTCCCTTGATATTGCGCATATGCTGGCCGGCGGCATGGTGCTGGTGAGCTTCATGCTGCTCTATCAGGATCGCATGTTCGCGCTGCTCAACGTGTTTGCACTGCACGCCGTTGTACTCTCGGCGTCAGTCGCCTGGCAGGCCCACATTCAAAATGCCCCGCATCTCTATGTTCCGGCGGCGATCGCCCTGGTGCTCAAAGGCATCATTATTCCCGTCGCCTTGCACCGGGTCGTGATCCGTCTTGGCATCCACCGCACCATCGAGACCGTCGGCGGCATTGGCCTAACCATGCTCTTTGGCATAGCGCTCGTTGCGCTCTCGATGGTCGTTATGCTCAGGGCAGCGGCGGCGGCCGATCCGCTGGCGCGCGAAGACCTCGCATTTGCCCTTTCCGTCTTGCTGCTCGGGCTCCTGATGATGGTAACGCGGCGCAATGCCGTCAGCCAGATCGTTGGCTTCATGTCGCTCGAGAACGGTTTGATCCTTGCGGCCACGGGCGCCCGAGGCATGCCCTTGGTTGTCGAGATCAGCGTGGCATTCTCGGTGTTAATCGCCTTCATTGTCATTGGCGTGTTCCTGTTCCGCATCCGCGAGCGGTTTGATTCAGTCGAGCTTGAGGCGCTCGACGAGTTTCGAGGGGAGCGGCGGTGACCCCACTTCTCAGCAATCTTCCATTCGATCCCGTTACAGCAATCCTGGTCATCCCGGCTGCATCGGCCGTGCTGCTCGTCCTTCTGCCGGGCTATTGGCTGACTGCCCGCCTCAATGTGCTGGCGGCGCTCCTCACCTTCGTTGCGGCGCTTTCCCTGCTTGTGGTTCGACCCGCGCCCACCGCCTACCTGTTCGTTGACGATCTCAACATCGTCTTCATCGTGCTTTCCACCTTTGTCGGCTTCACTACCAGCGCCTTCAGCGCCAGCTACATCGCTCACGAGCTGGAGATCGGCCGGCTCACGCGCCAGTATCTGCGCTTCTACCATGCGATGTACCAGACCCTGATGTTCTCCATGAACCTTGGGCTCCTTGCCAACAACATCGGCCTGATGTGGGTTGCCATCGAGCTTGCCACGTTGACGACCGTCTTGATGGTCGGCATCTACCGCACACACGAGGCGCTTGAGGCGGCGTGGAAGTATTTCATCCTGGGCAGCGTCGGCATCGCGCTCGCGCTGTTCGGCACCATCCTCGTCTATATGGCCGCGCGCCCTGTGATCGGTGAAGGCAATGACGCCATGGTGTGGACGGCGTTGGTTGAGAAAGCGGCTGGCTTCAGTCCGGAGCTGTTGAACGTCGCTTTCGTGTTCCTGATGCTCGGTTATGGCACCAAGGTTGGCCTAGCGCCATTGCACGCTTGGCTGCCGGATGCGCACGCCGAGGGCCCGACACCGATTTCGGCCGTGCTCTCCGGGCTGCTTCTCAACGTTGCGCTCTATGCCCTGCTCCGTTTCAAAATACTGATGACTGCAAACACGGCCGCCTTCGCTCCCGGCCCTCTCATGGTGACGTTGGGTCTGTTGTCGCTCATCTTCGCCGGCTTCATGCTTTATCGCCGGCGCGACATCAAGCGCATGTTTGCCTACTCGTCGATTGAGCACATGGGACTCATTACGTTCGCTTTCGGCATGGGCGGCCCGCTCGCCAACTTCGCCGGGCTGATGCACATGACGATGCATTCGCTGACGAAATCAGCCATCTTCTACGCTGTTGGACATATCTCCCAGGCCAAGGGTACGCAGAAGATCGCCGAAATCCGCGGCTTGACTGAGAGCCACCCCGTACTCGGCTGGGGCCTGGTGCTGGGCGTCGTCGCCATTGCTGGCCTGCCGCCGATGGGGATCTTCATGAGCGAGTTTCTAATCGTCAGCTCGACGTTCGCGCGCGAGCCGCTACTGGCACTATTGGTCGTGTTCGGGTTATTAATCGCCTTCGGCGCCCTGCTGTTGCGTCTCAACGAGATCGGATTCGGCAAGCCGATCGGCAGCAGTGCGCCCGTCGAGGCGTCCTATGTGCCGCTGTTCGCACATCTCGGCCTCGTACTGGCGGCGGGCATCTATTTGCCGGCACCGCTCGTCGCCTGGTTCCAGGGCGTGGCACGATTGCTGGGCTAGAGGATCGGCCAATGGCTTTTGTTGCCGCTTTGAAGGAGAAGGGCAGGCCTGTCGAGGCCCATCGTCCTTGGCCACGCGTCATCGTTGACGAAGAAACGTGGCGGCAGGGCATTGTGGGTGTCGCCGCCGGTGAGGCCACGCTAGTCGGCCTCTGGAGCGATGGCGGGGCGGTGCATTTGGGTTTGATGCAGGAGCCGGCTGGCGAACTTCTTGTGGTGAGCCTGCCGTGTACCGGGCAACGCTTTCCCTCCGTTGCGTTCTCGCATCCCCCCGCGCTGCGCCTGGAGCGCGCAATCCGCGATCTTTATGGGCTGGAGCCCGAGGGTTGTCCCGACCAGCGGCGTTGGCTCGACCACGGCCGCTGGGGTGTACGCCACCCGCTCGGCAACCGGGAAGCGGAGGCGACCAGCGGCGATACTTACACATTCCATCCATCGGAAGGCCCGCCGATGCACCAGATTGCAGTTGGGCCCGTCCATGCAGGCATCATCGAGCCCGGACACTTTCGCTTCACGGCCAATGGAGAGGCGGTCGTGCGGCTAGAGGAAAGGCTCGGCTACGTTCATAAAGGCATCGAGCATCTCATGGCCGGCGCATCGCTCGAACGAGCGGCAAAGCTGGCGGGCCACGTATCGGGCGACAGCACGGTCAGTTATGCGATGGCATTCGCCCAGGCCGTCGAAGCAGCGCTTGGGCTCGAGCCGCCGCCCCGTGCGGTGTGGTTGCGCGCGTTGATGGCCGAGCTCGAGCGGATTGCCAATCATTTTGGCGACATCGGCGCGGTGTGCAATGACGCCTCATTCTCTCTGATGCATACCCACTGCAGCATCTTGCGCGAGCACGTATTGCGTGTGGCCGACGTGTGTTTCGGTCACCGGCTGATGATGGACCGCATCGTGCCCGGCGGTGTTGCTGGCGATCTCAACGACAAAGGCGTTGCCAGCATCCGCGCATTGATCAGGACGATTCAGCGGCGCTTTCCAGAGCTGATCGAACTCTATGACAACACCGCCTCTCTGCAAGATCGGACCGCCACCACAGGAATCCTCGACACCGATCTCGCAGTGCAATATGGCGCGGGCGGGTACATCGGTCGGGCCAGCGGGCGAGCGTTCGATGCACGGAAAGCTCCGGGATACGCTCCTTATACGGCTCTCACCTTCGATGTTGCGGTCCGTCAGCAAGGGGATGTCGACGCACGCATCTGGGTGCGTATCAACGAGGTGCGTCAGTCAATTCTATTGATTGAGCAGATTCTGGAACGACTTCCACAGGGCACCCTTCAAACAAGGGTAGAGAGTGGCTCTCGAATCCGGCAAGGGGGCGAAGGCCTTGCACTAATCGAGGGTTTTCGCGGTGATATTCTGGCTTGGGTCCGGTTCAGCTCGGATGGGATAGTCGAGCATTGCCATGTGCGAGACCCTTCCTGGTTCCAGTGGCCGCTCCTTGAAGCCGCGATCGAGGGCAACATCGTCGCCGACTTTCCGCTGTGTAATAAATCTTTCAACTGCTCCTATTCGGGGCACGATCTCTAGAAGCCGAGCATGCGCAAACTGCTGTTCCAGGGCCTATTACAATCGCCGCTGACCGAGGCTGCACCTGCGCGCGATGATGCAGCGCTCGCGGAATTGTCAGAGGGCCTCGAGCGTGCAGCGCGCCGTCGCCTCGGCCGCAGCCTGTCCATCCGCCAAGTGGATGCTGGCTCCTGCAACGGTTGCGAGCTGGAGATCCATGCTCTCAACAATGCTTTCTACGATCTGGAGCGCTTCGGGCTACGCTTCGTGGCCTCGCCACGCCACGCCGACGTCCTGATGGTGACCGGCCCCGTAACCAAGAACATGCGCGAGGCATTGGAACGAACCTATGCCGCGACACCTGACCCGAAGTGGGTGGTAGCCGTCGGTGATTGCGCGCGTGACGGTGGCATTTTTGCCGGCGGCTACGCCTGCGTCGGCGGTGTCTCGGCCGTGGTGCCGGTTGACCTGCACATCCGCGGCTGCCCGCCGAATCCGACTGTACTTTTGCAGGGTCTGATTGCGCTGCTTGAGAGAAGCGCGGCGGGCGCTTGAGCAACATCGAGCCGCCATCGCAGAGCGAAACGCTTCATAAAGCAGATCCGAGACATGGTGCGAGGCCAGAAGGAACAAGGGGCGGTCGCGCGTCGGAAAGCCTTTCTGCAGCGCCGATTTTCGCTGCCTGCGGTGTCTCGCCTGTTGCTTGGCGCAGCCAACGGCCGACGTTAGCAACGACGGTGGTGGTGCACCCGCTACTTCCGTCGCCGAAGCGGGCGGCCTTGTGGCGCACGAAAACATAGGGCGAGGCGCCTAGCCCAATTGAGATCACCCGGTACCCCAAGTTCGGTCGGCTACGCCGTTTCGCGGGCCCCCTTTCAGAAAGGGGTTAGGCTGCTGGTGCTTCTGAACACGACCGTCGCGGGCATGACGATGAATATCTTGAAGAATCCAGATATCGATGCCCGTGAAGACGCGATTGAGCGCGATGATGTCGGCGTCGGCAAACCCAAACCGCACCGCCTCGTTCGCGACAGCGGTAGCCAGGAAGAACAGTGCTGCATTGCGGCTAAGGTTGTGCCAGCCTTCCTCCGTAAAATGGAACGTCTTGTGAAACACGAAACGGAAGAAATGCTTTTCCGCACACAGACCAATCCACAGAATGAAGGCGACCAGTGCGTTGAATAGGGTTACCTTGATCTGCACCCACATGGGATCGCCGGTAATGAGCGCCAGGGGCTCCGAATGAGATGCTCACCGACCCACCGATGAACCGCATGATCGGTGGACGGCCAAGGACCCATAGCGTTACAAGGAACGAGAGCACCGTGCAAATGATCAGGGCCCAGTTGCCGCCAGAGATACCATGCAGGCCGTTCACGATGAACATCGCGAACAATGGGCCGATTTGCCAACGATATTTACCGTCTGTTCGGCGTTCAATGGAAAACGCCGACGACGCCAGTTTATCGCCTCAACTGCCACGGTTCACCCTTCTTGATGGCAAGGACACCCGGTTGGCAGCGACAGGCTGCGCCGGCCCGCGTTCGACCTCGAATACTGGTGGGCGGCCCCCCCCTCATCGCGTTCGTCGGGGGCGCCCCAGTGAAGAGCCTCGCTTGCGTTCCCCATTGTTCTCGACAGGCATGATCGAGGTCGGGGTGCAGAGCAGAAATGTCGCGTACCATTCCTGGACGCTCTCCATTCTCTGCTGCACCTCAACCTGCCGCGGCAGATGCGGCCAGTGGCAAATCACCACCATCTTTCTGCTCGAAGTAGAACCGATGAGAATGTGGGTGTCATAGTCGATTGGCCGGGAGATGGTGCTTTCCATGGCCTGCTGTCCTTCGTTCAATCCCAGCGGGACGACCCGGCCAGGATCATTCGTCCCAGCGTGCCGCCCGCCGACATCACCCTCAAATAATGCTTTGTATACTGATAGAGATTCTCCATTTCGACGGTATCGTTGTTCGGGCAAGCCTCGCGAGCAAGCGCCGGGTACCGCCGGTAATGCCTTTCAGGACTGGCGATCCTTGCTCTGTCGCGCCGGCGTTGATTGGCGCAGACACGGCGGCTCGGGAACGGCACTGCATCCGCTCCATTGCCCGGAGCGCGCTTGCCCCAAGGTCTGCGGTTCGCTGGCACAATAGCCTCGCGCCTCCGAAGACAGCTAGCCTCGAGCATTTCGCCGATAGGCCTTGCCGTCAGCTCTTGGGGACTTCAGTCGCACGCCGCGACCTCCGCCCTGACTGACCGCGCCTTCGGCGATAAGCTCAATGCCCGCGGCATCGAGCGCACCAATCAACTTCATCAGCGAGTCAACGTTTCCCCTGATGACACCGTTGCTCGCCTCCATCCGCTGGATGGTCGGCACCGCAAGGCGCGACAACGCGGCGAGCTCGCGTTGGTCGATGGCAATGAGTGCGCGCGCCGCCCGCAACTGCCCGGCTGTGATCATGCTGTCCTCATTGATTGTTAGCTCTCAGATATGCTATGTTCAAGACATAATCTATCAAATTATATTAAAAGCATCAATTTATATGTTTTATACCTCAACAAGTTTGAGCATTTGCTCGCGACCGCCCCTGGCCGGAACTCCTGCGGCCAAGCGGTGGCCTTTCTGGGAGGAGGCGGTATGCATGACACTGAGCTGTACCGGAAGTATCGACAGTTCATCGAAGGACTGGCGGATGAGCGGCGTTCAACCGAACTGTCGCTGACGACCCTGCACGCTCTGCTGCGGCAATTTGAAAGCGAGGCCGGGGCGCTGGAGCCTGCCGCAGCTGGCTTTGTCCGCGACGAAATTGCGGACCAACTCGAACATGAGGCCCTCCGCGCCATCAGCAGGCATCGGCGGGTCGTGCTGCTTGCGGCCGTCAAGGGCTTCGACGGCATGTCATTCGGAGGGATGAAAACCTAACGCATCGGTACGCGAGAGGCCGCAGACGACGCAATGATCACGCTTGCGACGAAAGATCGCTCCCTTGCGCGCTTCGACTTTTTCCGCCACGCCAAAGGCGGCAGTCCCACAGCAGAGCTGCGCGACCGCATGCAGCGCATCATGCAGAACCATTGCGTCGTGTTCCGCACGGGCGATGTGCTACAGGAGGGTGTTCAAGCCATCGACGCAGTGGCGGCCAAAATGACCGATATTCATGTGTCGGACCGTTCGCTCATCTTCAACACCGATCTGGTCGAGACCCTCGAACTCGACAACCTGATGGGCCAGGCCGTTGTCTCCATGCACGCTACCGCCAATCGCACCGAAAGCCGCGGTGCCCATGCACGCGAAGACTATCCCGTCCGCGACGATGACAACTGGATGAAGCATACGCTCACCTGGCGCGACACAATGGACGCCCAGCACATCGATTATCGCCCGGTACACACGCGCACGCTCCCCAATGAGATCCCCTACATCCCGCCGGAGGCGCGCGTGTACTAGGGCCGGAATGGCTCATATGATCGGTCGCGCATCCTACGGCTGACAAGTCGTGGAAGGAAAGCTCGAATGGCTCACTGTCGAGGAAGACACAAGGTTCGCCACGCGTGCAATAGCCTAGTCTATCGCTGCAGCAAGTGTGGTGCAATCGGGTGCGACCAACACGACCAAGCGGAATGCACGAATTAGAATTTTCGACAAGGAAAGTGCATCAAATGTGCGAGTACGGACAAGGAGCCTGCGTAGCTCACCATGTGACTTCTCAGGGAAGCGGCGACGAGGATGCCGTTGTCGCCGAACCAGGCATGCCGAGTGTAATTTATCAGGGGAAGGACAACGTCCTGCTGTTCCCTGGCGATCCAGACGTCCCCGCGAGGGGTCCGCGCAATGCCGCGAGCGATTGGGTGGGCTCCTGCGCTATTACCATCAAGAGGCAGCGTAATCGCACCCCAAGGTTCAATCCCGCACCACCGGGCTCCTCCCTCGGGTTTTGGCGTGCCGGGCACCATCATCGACACGCGAGGCTTACTCAGAGGTCGGCAACGACCTGTTTCAAGAGATCCCTGACGTCGCCGGCGATAGACGCCAACCCTGGATTACCGACAGCCATCATCGAGGCTACAGGATCGATGGTCGAGACCTCCATTAAGCCATTGCCAATTTCTTGGACGATCACGTTGCAGGGCAGCATCGTTCCGATCACGTCCTCGGTTTGCAGCGCCTTGTGCGCGAACTCAGGATTGCACGCGCCAAGGATAGTGTAGGGGCGGAAATCGATGTCGAGCTTCTTCTTCATCGTTGCCCGCACATCGATCGTCGTCAGGACGCCAAATCCCTTGCCGGCCAAGGCCTCCGTTACGTGCTGGATTGCCTGAACGAAAGGCATCTCAAGGGTCTTGCTGAAATAGTAGCTCATACTCGTCTCCGACAACGAAACATCCATCACCGACATCCCGGTAGTTCTCAGTAGCGCGTGAGTTGTCGGTTACGGCACATCACGCGAGCCGTGGTCAGTCAGCATTCAGACTCTTGCGTCATCTTCCGCAAGACGCTGCAGCTCGCCAGTATTCCTGAGACGGATGGTCGTGTTTTGATCGATCTGAATCAGATGCTCGACGCGACGCAATTCCGTTGGTCCAGTGTCTTTCGATGTTGCGCCCACTAGGGGGGCATGACCGTGATCGAGTGAAGCGGAGCGGCGCTCCCATTCGACCTGGCCATCTTCGCACTACGTGCTTGATCGTGAGCTGTTCTCGGCACTTGGTGCTGGCTCGTCATCCGGTCAAAGCCCCAGGTTCTAGCTGCCCCCCTCTGCTTCATTTGCGCAGGCGAAGAAAAGGGAGCCCGACTCCAAGTCAACCTGATCTGGAGCCGGTCTCGGGGGGATGTCGCGCCCTGGGGGCAAGGCGCTGCGCACTGGTTTGAGGAACCCAGTGCATCCGTAGAACCCGCCGGGAGGGAGCCTAGCGGGTCGCCCTATGGAAGCGCGCTCGGCTGACCATCATCCAGACTCGGAAACTACCTATGGCCGCCATCAAGACGCCAGAAACTCTTTTACGGGCGCGGCCCGCCGCGGTAGAAAGAGCGACTTTCTCCTGGGTGAGCTGATCGCGCGCCTCCGAGGAGATCCAGCCCCAGACCGACTACATGCACTCGCGCTTGCGGTCCTCGTGGCTGCTGTCATCGGCGGCGACGGGAAAGACTTTCAGGGGACTCTTGGAGCTCCTGGAGCAATTTTCCTCTGAAGTGATGGCAAAGTGCGATTGAGTAGTCGACAAATGGGGAAAGGGAAGAATTGCAATGAGTTGATTGTTCGGGAACATGCGCCAGGTGGGAATTGTCGTGCGCGACATCGAAAAGGCGATGCGCCATTGGGTGGAGGTGTGCGGCATCGGACCCTGGTTCTACGCGGACCGCCTGGCCGTCACCGGCTACACTTACGCCGGGAGTTGCTACGACGATGCCCACATCTCCATCGCCTTGGCCAACTCGGGGGAGGTGCAGCTTGAGTTGATCCAGCAGCGTTGCCACACTCCCAGCATGTATCTCGACTTCCTCTCCGCCGGGCATGAAGGCATGCAGCATTGGTCGAGCTGGCCAGAGAACTATGACGAAATCTACGAGCGCGCCTTGGCCAGCGGCTACACGGTCTGCCAGGAGGGCGACAGCCCTCGAGGTCGTTTCGTTTATTTCGGCAATGAAGGCCATCCCGGCACGGTGATCGAGATGGCGCATGCCACGCTCACACGGATGAGTATTTTTAACGCGGTCCGCGAGGCTGCGGCCGGTTGGGATGGCAGCGATCCCATCCGTCGCCAGTGGCCGAGCTAAGTCGGATGACCGTGGGTGTGAAGCTACGCGCCGATCAAAACACGGCGGAGCCGTGACGTGCTGGAGTTGTTGCCCTCCGCGGACCTTCCCCAAGCGACAGCAGGCCATCGTGGCCGCTTGACGCAGGGGGTAATGACTGGTTGGCGTTGACCCAGGAAGCGGCGTTGGAGCCGTGGCTGCCAATCTGCGACTCTCATCACCACCTTTGGGATTCTCGCACGACGCGCATTCCCCACCAGCAAGGCGATCAACTAGCGGCTCGCCTATAGAACATCCGACTCTCACCTCGGTTTGCACATTCAGCTTTGTCTACTTTAGGAGCTGTTGCGACATCCGCTCGGGGCGAAAAGCCGCGCCAGGGTCAGCTCAAGCGGCACGCGACAGGAAAACACCCGAACCTCAGCGCCAATCCTCCGCCTGCGCATGGTAAGGCCAGCGCGGGGGTAGGATTTGAACCTACGACCTTTCAGTTTTTTTAAAAACCCGCATCGGCCAGCATCGGTCAACATTGGTCTATTCGTCAGCCATAAAATCATGTGGATTGAAAGTGCTGTGATCTCCTGTTCTGACCGAGTTCTGCCTCATGCTGTCCGCTCTTGAAGGGCAAAAAGGGACCGGCAACGGACCGGCGGGAAGCAAGAGTGCGCAGCGTCAACAAACTCCTCGCGGCAAAGGATCGATCAGTAGCTGCTGCGCCTTTCTACGGTGAAGGTAAAGAAGCTGAGTATCGGATTGAAGGTAATCCGGGCCTCGTCCTGGTGGTTTTTCCACCTGACGCGAAGGGGCGAAGCAAGCGTGTATGGCGCTGCTACTACAGCCGTACGCTTGATGGTCAACGTCTGAAGCGCAAGGTTCGCCTGGGCACGTATCCCTCAACGGGATTGGCTGATGCTCGCGCTCGTGCAGCACGTATCATGGCTGAAGTCGACCAGGGGAGGGACCCTTTTGTCGAAGAGTTGGCCGACAAAGCGGGCTTCACACCCGTCTGCCAGTCGGCGAGCCATCTCAGCCCCCTGCTGAAGTGCGGGTTCGCCAAGTAAATGATTCTCCGCTGGGAAGCTGCTGCGGCCAACTGACTCAGTTGGATTTTTTGATGTGGTGGACGGCGCCCGCTCCCGGCATCGAAGTGCCATAGGGTGATCGTCGGACACGAATCACATGAGGGGAACCGTCCACATGCAGGTTATCACGATCGGCATTGATCTTGCCAAACAGGTGTTCCATGTGCATGGCGTCGACGCCAACGACAAGGTGGTCTTCAACAAGCCGTTGCGGCGATCACAAGTTCTGACCTTCTTCGCCAAACTCGCGCCGTGTCTCATCGGCATGGAAGCGTGTGCGTCGGCCCACTACTGGGCGCGCGAGCTCAAGAAGCTCGGCCATGACGTACGGTTGATGCCGGCCAAGGACGTGAAGGCCTACGTCAAACGCAACAAGAACGACGCTGTCGATGCTGCGGCGTGTTGCGAGGCGGTCCGGCGACCGACGGTGCGTACCGTGCCGGTGAAGACGCCCGAGCAGCAAGCCCAGCTCATGCAGCACCGCGTGCGCGACCTACTTGTGCGGCAGCGTACACAGGCCATCAATGGGCTGCGCTCGCACCTGGCCGAGCTCGGCATCGTTGCCGCGCAAGGCTATGACGGTCTCAAGATGCTGCTTGCAATCATCGCCGACAGTAGCGATGCCCGCCTGCCCGAGAATGCGCGCGCCAGCCTATCAGCGCTTGTTGCACAGATTGCCTCTTGCCAGGCCGAGATTGGTGCGATCGAGAAGCGCCTTCTTTCTCAGCATCGCAAAAACGAGGACAGCAAACTGCTCGAGACCATTCCTGGCATCGGCGTCCTCGGCGCGAGTGCCATTGTCGCCACGGTTCCAGATGCTTCGATCTTCAAGACAGGGCGCGACTTTGCGGCCTGGATCGGCATCGTCTCGCGCGAAGATTTCGACCGGCGGCAAACAGCGGCTAGGACCCATCTCCAAGCAAGGCGACCGATATCTGCGGCGCATCCTTGTCGTCGGGGCGTTTGCCGTGATCAGGCAGGCGCGCGCCCATCCCGAGAAGTACCCTTGGCTGACGCAACTATTGGCGCGCAAGCCGGCAAAGGTTGCTGCGGTGGCATTGGCTAATAAGACAGCGCGCATCGCCTGGGCGGTGCTGACCAAGAAGGAAGTCTACCGTGCACGTCCAATAACCGCGGCACTTGCGTAAAAAGCGGCAAAAGAGACAGGGGAATAGCTTTGTAACGTTGCGTTTAGGATTGCAGGGGTGATCACGACGTTGATGCGAAACGGTCGAGCCGTTCGATTGGGAGAACCCGTACTGAGTTACGCGACTAACGAGCGCGTTTTTCTGATTGGGACCCGATCAGCGGATCACATCATGGCCAGCGGCCAAAAGCGGGCTGCAACAATAGGCCGAATACATGACCGCACCCGACCATCGCGGCAAACGTCAAATTCCTCTTGCACGGCGGGCGTCGTCCATACATGACTCAGTCATACTAAGGGACCGCCAGAATCTCCGGTCCATTGAACGAGATCACACGTGAGCTTCGTAAGGATGTTCTGCCCGCCCTGGGCGGCAAGCCACCATCAGATGTCACCGCAGGTGATATCGACCAGCTCGCAAGCGTTGTGCTTGAGCGCGTGATTATGCGGCCTCGTGCCCGGATGCGGTAAACCGACCGCTCACAGTGAGGAGGCGCAACGCGTTCGCGGTCACCAGCACCGTTGCCCCGGTATCTGCCAGAATTGCCATCCACAGCGAGCCCAACAGCGTGGTGACCAGCAAAACGCCCTTGAGCCCCAGTGCGATGGCAATGTTTTGCCAGATGTTGGCAAGCGTTGCCCGCGACAACTCGATAAGCTCTGCAATGCCCGTGACACGATTGTGAAGCAGTGCTGCGTCCGCAGTTTCGAGCGCAACGTCTGTGCCGCCGCCCATCGCGACGCCCACTGAAGCGGCTGCCAACGCCGGCGCGTCGTTGATACCATCGCCAACCATAGCCACTGGTTCGCGCGCCTTGAGTTCCCCAATGACCCGCAATTTCGCGTCGGGCAAAAGTTCTGGCTTCGCCTCAATCCCAAGGCTGTCCGCGATGGCACGGGCGGTGCGGCCATTGTCACCCGTCAGCATGAGCGCGCGCACCCCAAGTCCGCTGAGACGCGCGATAGCCGCCACCGCATCGGGCCGCGGCTCATCGCGCAGGGCGATTAGGCCGAGCGCGCGTTCCTTCACTGCGACGATCACCACCGTTTTGCCTTCCGCCTCCAACCGCCGCACCTCGACACCGAGCGCGTCAGGCAACAGCTTCATTTCGGCCGCGTATCGAGGCGAGCCAACGGAGGCGAATCCTTCGCGAAGCCTGGCGACTACGGCCTTGCCTGGGATCGCATTCGCTGCCCCGAAAGATCGTGGAATGGGAAGCGCGGCCTTTTCGGCGGCAGCAATGATGGCAAGGCCGAGCGGGTGGCTCGAGCCCCGCTCCACTGCAGCGGCCTGAGCCAATACGTCTTCTTCTCGTACCTTCGACCGCTATGACATCTGTCACCTGCGGCTTGCCGATGGTCAATGTTCCCGTCTTATCGAACGCGACGATGGTGACCTCTCCCAGCGTTTCAAGCGCGGCTCCACCTTTGATTAGCAGCCCGCGACGGGCACCGGCGGCAAGTCCCGACGCAATGGCCGCCGGGGTCGAGATCACCAGGGCGCACGGGCAAGCGATTAGCAGCGTGGCGAGCCCGCGGTAAACCCAGGTTTGCCAATCCGCATCGAAGAGGAGAGGCGGGCCGACGACGACGAGAACAGCCGCTGCCATCGCCGCCGGCGTATAGTACTCCGCAAACGATCGATGAAGCGAGCGGTGGGCGCTTTGGAAGCTTGTGCCTCCTCAACAAGATGAATGATTCGGGCAATGGTATTGTCGGCAGTCGTCCTGGTGATGCGCAGGCGTAGCACTCCGTTGCCATTGATGCTGCCCGCGTAAACAAGCGACCCGACGTTCTTCGCGACCGGGATCGCTTCGCCCGTGACCGGCGCCTCGTCGACCTCTGAGAAACCGTCCATCACCTCGCCGTCGGATGGCACCCGATCGCCTGGCCGAATCACGGCGACATCACCCACGCGTAGCTCTTCGACAGGTACCACCCGCGGCTGCCCCGCATCCTCGATTTGAGCCGTGCGGGGGACCAGTCCGACCAATGCTTTGACGCCCGCTCGGGCGCGACCTGCAGCAGCGTTTTCCAGGAGCTCGCCCACTGCAAACAGGAAGATAACGACGGCCGCCTCCTGAGCGGCGCCGATGACGACCGCCCCTGTTGCGGCCACCGTCATGAGCGTTTCGATGCTGAATGGCGTGCCGGAAAGAGCACCCGCGAGCGTACGCCGCACGATTGGGCCGAGGCCGATAAGGGTCGCTGCCAGATAGGCCCAGAACGATAGGCCAGGGGCAATCGACGCAACCACGACCGCTGTAGCAAGCAATGCCGCGTTTACGATTACAACCTGGCCTTTTCGCGTCTGCCACCAGGCGAGATCCAGTTGGCTCGCCGACTCGGTGGCCTCAGGTGCCGTGCCGGCCACCGCCTGCGGCGCATAGCCGAGTCTGCGAATTTTCTCTTCGATTGTCGCAAGCGACGTGCGGTCTTCGTCGACGTTGAGCACCAGCGTCTCAGTGCCATAGTTTACGTTTATGTTGCTGACGCCAGGGAGACGTTTTAGCGCATTGTCGATCTTGATCGCGCAGGCGCTGCAATCCATGCCCTCGACCCGCATCTTAAGTGCTCGGATGTTGGTGGTGGATCGCTCTGCTAACGTCATGCTCCTACCTATTTTCACATCGATCCTCGATCACGGGCTTCATGGGTAGCTCGACCTAACGAGAATTATAACGGCTCGCCGTGCCCAGCCGGTTCAAACGCCAAAGGGCGATTTCATTGCCTGGATCAATGGCAAGAGCATTGCTGTAATCGGCTATGGCTTTGCTTACCTCCTTGAGACCTTCCCAAACGTGACCGCGGGCGACATAGAGTTCCGAGTCACGCTCATTCAGGTGAATCGCCGTGGTATAATCCTCCACCGCCTTGAGGAGTCGGCCGAGTTTTGTGAATACCATCGCGCGATTGTAGTAGGCGTCAAGGGTCCGCGGTGCCAACGCCACCGCCTTGTTGAGGTCCCTCAGCGCCTCTTCGAGGTTATTCCGCGTTGAATGGGCCACGCCGCGATTTATGAACGCGAGCGCAAAGTCCGGATCGATTCGTATCGTGTCCGAGTAGTCGGCAATAGCGCGCTCCGGCTCCTTGCGGAGCAGGTAGGCGTTGCCGCGATTGTAGTAGGTTGTTGCCAAATGCGGATTGCCGGTGATCGCTTGGGTGAAGAGATCGATCGCTTCATCGAGCCTTCCGATCCCCAGGAGCATGACTCCTCTGTCGTTGAAAAGGCGCCCCTCATCCTCGCGTGGCGACGAGTCTGGGCGACCAGGTTCAACGCCTGGTTCGCCGGCGCCCATGGTCAAGGTCGACAAGACGATCGGGCAACGAGGACGAAGCGTCGTAACATGACATTGCCTTCGAAAACCAACGCCGACAAGGTCCCAGGGTCGTGCACCGGGCCGATCGCTTGAGACCGGCCCGGCGGCTTATTCCAATCAGTTCAGCGCTCCCGACGGGTACTGCGCTTGGATGAGCGGTAAGAGGCCTTTTATTTTGCTGAGGCCAAGCCCAACTTTGCTCGCGTCTTTTTCTTCGGCCGCATGATGAAATTCGTCGACCGCCTTGTCGAGCTGCTTGAGGGCGGAGCTAAGCCTCGTCTTTTTGTCACCCGTGACCATCGTGGATTTCTCTTCCAGTACATGGACGGCCGCCTCGATGTGCTCGCCGATTTCATGGATTGGATCGAACTGCTTGGCGGCAAGGCTCTTTTCCGCCTCGCTGACCTTGGTCGTGATCAACGTCCATGCCGCCTTGATGTCGGCAGGCGGCGTCACTTTGAAATGCGATCTCCTTGCCGTGATCATGATCCTTCTGTTCCTGCGCCGAGGGCCGGGCCTGCTGCAACGCGACAACAGCCAGCGCGCACGCGAATGCAAACCGCATCAGCATCATGCTGGGATCTCCTTCTCTTGGTGGGCAGCAACTTCCCGCGGTGTGATTTTGTTGAGGGCAAAGCGCTTGTAGAGCGCCGGCAGCACCACCAGCGTGAGCAGCGTCGAGGTGACGAGGCCGCCGATGACGACCGTGGCGATCGGCTTCTGCACCTCGGCGCCGGTGCCGGTCGCGATCGCCATCGGCACGAAGCCGAGCGCGGCCACCAGCGCCGTCATCAGCACCGGCCGCAGGCGCGTCAGCGCGCCCTCGACGATCGCGTCTCTCGCCATCGACTCCCTTGAGGCGCAGCTGGTTGATGTAGGTGACCATCACCAGGCCGTTCAGCACGGCGATGCCGGACAGCGCGATGAAGCCGACCGCGGCGGAGATCGAGAACGGCATGTCCGCGAAGGTAGAGCGTGAGGATGCCGCCCGAGATTGCGAGCGGCACGCCGGAAAACACGAGCAGCGCCTCGCGCACGTTGCCGAAGCGCCGTGAACAGCATCAGGAAGATGACGAAGAAGCAGGCCGGCACGACGACCAGCAGCCGGTTGCGCGCGGCGATGCAGGTTCTCGAACTGCCCGCCCCAGTCCAGCCAGCTGCCCGCGGGCACCTTGACCTGCGCGCTCGATCTTGGCCTGCGCCTCGGCGACGAACGAGCCGATGTCGCGGCCGCGCACATTGGCCTGCACGACGACGCGCCGCTTGCCGTTCTCGCGGCTGATCTGGTTGGGGCCTTCGCCCAGTCTCGAACGTCGGCCACGGCTTTGAGCGGGATGAAGGCCGGCCGCGAGCTCGCCCCTTCTTCGCCGCTGCTCGTCACGCGGCACCGGAACCGGCAGGTTCTCCAGTCCGGCGAGATCCTCGCGCAGTCGGTCAGGCAGGCGCACCACGATGTGGAAGCGGCGGTCGCCCTGGAAGACCATGCCCGGCCTCCCGGCCCGCCGACGGCGATCGAGACGACGTCCAGCACGTCGGCGACGTTGAGCCCGTAGCGCGCGATCGCCGTCTTGTTGAGCTTGACATCGAGCAGCGGCAGGCCGGTCGTCTGCTCGACCTTGACGTCGGCGCCGCCGCGGATGGTGCGCAGGACGGCTGCGATCTTGTTGGCGGTGGCGGTCAGCTGGTCGAAATCGTCGCCGTAGACCTTGACCGCGACGTCGCTGCGCACGCCGGCGATCAGCTCGTTGAAGCGCATCTGGATCGGCTGCGTGTACTCGTAGTTGTTGCCGGGCAGCGCTCTCGACCGCCGCCGCGATCTTCTGGACGACCTCGGTCCTTGGTCAGCGTCTGGTCGGGCCATTCCTCCTGCGGCTTCAGGATGATGAAGGTGTCCGAGACGTGCGGCGGCATCGGATCGGTCGCCATCTCCGCCGTCCCGGTCTTGGAAAAGACGAACGCCACCTCCGGCAACGCCCGCACCGCCTGCTCGACCTGCAGCTGCATCGCGGTCGATTGCGATCAAGCGACGTGCTCGGAATGCGCATGGCGTGCATCGCCACGTCTTTTTCATCGAGCGTCGGAATGAACTCCTGCCCGAGCCGCGTGAACAGGAACAGACGAGACGACGAAGAAGCGCGACGGAGCCCCAGATCACGAAGCCGGTGTCGCGCAAGGCGCCCCGCAGCAGCGGCTCGTACCAAGCGCTTGGCACCGCGGATCGACCGGGTTCTCCTTCTCCTGCACCTTGCCGGTCACGAAGAGCGCCGATCATGGCCGGCACGAAGGTCAGCGAGAGAACGAAGGCGGCGACGAGCGCGATGATCACCGTGAGGCGCCATCGGCTCGAACATCTTGCCTTCGACGCCGGTGAAGGTCAGCAGCGGCACGTAGACAGTGATGATGATGATCTGGCCGAACACCGTCGGCTGGATCATCTCCTTGCTGGCGACCAGCACCTCCTGCAGCCGTTCCGTGAGCGTCAGCAGCCGCTGCCCAGTGGTGCTGGCGCTCGGCGAGCCGGCGCAGCGCGTTCTCGGTGATGATGACCGCGCCATCGACGATCAGGCCGAAATCGAGCGCGCCGAGGCTCATCAGGTTGGCGGAGATGCCCATCTCCGAGCATGCCGATGGCGGTCATCAGCATGGTGATCGGGATGACCAGCGCCGTGATCAGCGCGGCGCGGAAATTGCCGAGCAGCAGGAACAAGCACGACGATGACCAGCAGCGCGCCCTCGGCAAGGTTCTTCTCGACCGTGGCGATGGTCGCGTCGACCAGCTTGGTGCGGTTGAGCACGGTCTTGACGACGATGTCCGGCGGCAGCGCTCGGTTGATCGCCTTCATCTTTTCATCGACGGCCGACGGCAACGGTGCGGCTGTTGCCGCCCTTGAGCATCATGGCCGTGCCGACGACCACTTCGCTGCCCGTTCTCGCTGGCCGAGCCCGTGCGCAGCTCACGCCCGATGCCGACCTCGGCGACGTCCTTCAGAAAGACCGGCACGCCGCTCTTGGTCGGCAAGCACCACGTTGCCGATGTCTTCGGCGTTCTCCAGCCGCCCGTTGGCGCGCACCACATAGGCTTCGCCGCGGCGCTCGATGTAGCCGGCGCCGATACCGGTGTTGTTGCGCTCCAGCGCCTTGATGACGTCGGCGAAGGACAGGCCAAGCGAAAGGAGCTTCTGGGGATCGGGCTGCACCTGGTACTGCTGCTCATAGCCGCCGATCGCATCGACGTCGGCGACGCCGGGCACGCCCTTCAGCTGCGGCCGAATGATCCAGTCCTGCACCGTGCGCAGATACATCGCCAGCTCGAAATCCTTGCGCAGCTGCAGCCCCTCGGGCGTCAGATAGCTGCCATCGCTTTGCCAGCCCGGCCTGCCCGTCGTTGATCTCGCGCGCCCTTGCCGCCGGGATGCTGGTAGTGCGACGGTCCACATGTAGATCTCGCCGAGCCCGGTCGAGACCGCACCCATCTTCGGCTCGGCGCCCTGCAGGAAGGTTTTCTTTGGCCTGCGCTAGCCGTTGCGCCACCTGCGTGCGCGCGAAATAGATATCGACCTTGTCCTCGAAAAACGGCCGTCACCTGCGAGAAACCGTTGCGCGAGAGCGAGCGCGTGTAGGCGAGCCCCGGAATGCCGGCCAATGCCGTCTCGATCGGGTAGCGTGACGTTCTTCTCGATCTCGAACGGCGAAAGCGCCGGCGCCTCGGTGTTGATCTGCACCTGGTTGTTGGTGATGTCGGGCACCGCGTCGATCGGCAGATGCTGCAGCGACCGCACGCCGAACGCCGCGATCGCCGCGACCAGCAGCACCACCAGAACGCGCTGGGTGATGGAGAAGCTGAGAATGCGTTCAATCACAGCGATGCTCCGCCTCTCTCAATGCTCATGCTCGGCTTCGGCCTTGCCGAGCTCCGCCTTGAGCGTGAAGGTGTTCTTGACCGCGATAGGTTCGCCGAACTCAAGACCCGTACAGAATCTCCACGTTCGCAGAGTCCTCGCGCCCAATGGTGACGGGCCGGCATCTTGAAGCCGCTGCCCTCGCTCACGAACACCACCTTGTTGCCCTTGATCGTCTGCACCGCATCGCGCGGCACAATGAGATTGACCTCTTGACTGGCGCCAATGAGCTGTGCCGCAACGAAATCACCGAGCTTCCATGTCGCCGGCGGCATTGTCGATTTCAGCGATGGCCTTGGCCGAACGGGTATCGGGATCGATGACCGGGCTGAGCGCCACAATCTTGCCATCCGCGCGCTGCGTGCCGCTTTGAACGCGGACCTCCTGACCTTCCTTCGCGAAGCGCAAGGTCGTGGGGAGCGATGGCAATTTCCACCCACACGCTGGCAAGATCCGGCGACCGTGAAGACCTCCTTGTCGGTGCCGACCGATTGACCAAGGACAAGGTTTCGGCTGGTCACACGGCCGGCGATCGGCGAGCGGATCTCGTAGAAGCGGAATTGTGGCTCATCGGCCGACGCGCGTAAGCGCCTTCAATCTCCTCCTCAGCTAAGCCCCATGGTGTGCAGGCGCTGATGCGCGACATCGAGCTTGATTTTCGCGCTCTGGTGGGCGTTGCGAGCGTTTAGGAACTCCTGTTCGGCCGTGACCTTTTGTTTCCACAGGCGCTCTTCACGGACGAAGATCGAAAGCGCCAGTTCCTCGGCGCGCCAAGCCGCAAGAAAATCGGCCTTTGCATCGGCCATCTCGCGGCTTTCAAGCACGGCCAGCACGTCGTTTTCGGCTACCGCCTCTCCCATTCGCTTCTGGACTTTCGCGACCGTACCAGCAACTCGCGGGACGATTTTCGCCTGCCGGTCGGTATTGATGGCAATACGGCCGGGAACGGCGATCTCCTTAATGAGCGTGCCTGAGGCTGCCGGCGCTATTTCGACGCCGGTGGCTTGCATCTGCGCTGGCGTGAACTTGATATAGCCCTCGCCCTCTTCCGCCGATCCGTGGTTATGACCAGCGTGATCATGGTCGTCCGTCCCCTTGCCTTCACCTTTCTTTGCTTCGCCGTGAGAGTGGCCGTGCGCTTCCTCTTTTGCAGGTGCAGAACCCGAGCGCAGCTCGCGGTAGCCGACGAGGCCGGCCAGAGAGAGCCCGACGCAGGCAACGATCAGATAACGAGCACGAACCATTGCGGCTTGTTCCTGTACGCAACGTGGACCGAGTGTGCGAGCATCGCTGTTTTTGGGTGTCTACAGGCCATTAAGGTCGCGTCCGATGAGGGATTCGACGAGTACGCGCGCTTTCTCGTAGTCAGCGCGAGCATTGACGAGCTCAAGCCGCGTCTCGAATACGGCGCGTTGCGCCTCAAGGACGTTGAGGACGTCAAACCGACCTTCGCTGTAGCCGATCTGCACGCGATCAAATGCCGTTTGCGCCGCGGGCAACACTTCGGTTTCAAGTGCACGCACGAGAGTTGCCGCGACCTTCAGCGCGCCCAGCGCCTCAACCAGTGATTCGATCAGTTGCGCTCGCGCGGCGCCCGCTTCGTGCTCAGCCTTGGCAACGCGCTGACGCGCCGCAATAATCGCCCCGCTATTGTTGTCAAAGATCTGAAGGGGCACTGAAATGGCGGCTACCATCGCGAGTGAATTGTCATCGTTGTGCCGCCGAAGACCAGCTCCGACCTTGACGTCGCGGATTGCCTTGCTGCGCTCGACGTCGAGAACCGCAAGCCGGTGCGAGATGCCGTCATTCCAACGGGCCAGGGACGGGTTATCCTGGAGCAAAGCCTTCACGGCTTCGAAGGACGGCACTGCATTGCTGCGTCCGAGACGTCCGGTGACCGTACCGAAATCCCGCACTTCCGATCCCCAGAGCGCGGAGAGTTTGCGCTTGGCCCCCTCAAGTCGGGCTTCCTCGCCCTTCACGAGTGCGCGCGCCCGCGCCAGCGCCACCATGGCGCGGTCGGAGTCGATTGGACTTGTACGTCCCTCTCTAACCCTCAGTTCAACATTGCCGCTGGTTTTTTCCGCGATGGTGACGAAGTCACGGAGAACCTTTAGTCGTTCCTGGGCGGCCAACGTATCCATGAAAGCCTGCGCCGCCTGCAATGCGGTCTGCAAGCGGGTTGCCTCAAAGTCCCAGCCGGCACCCGAGGCTTCTAGGTGTGCGGCGCGCAGACGCTTCAACCGCTTGTCGCCGAGTTCGATCGTTTGCGAAAGGGCGAGTGTTTCCTCCGCCGATTCAAATCCGCGCTTGTCTTTGGTACCGGCGAAATTCTCGATCTCAAGCAGCAGTTCGGGGTTCGGTTTAAACGAGGCCTGTGCCTCCTCGCCGTGCTTGGCTTCAATTTCCAGAAAGGCTGCCTTGATGGCTGGGTTGAAGGCGATGACGCGTGCGACGGCCTGCCCAAGCGTAAGCGACTCGGCGTAGCGCGGCTGGCCGATCGCTCCGGGTGTCGGATGAAGTTCGGGCACCCACGGCCGTATCGGGAGCTGGCGGTCCGAGGTCAAACCTTCGGGAACCACCGACCGCGTCGGCAGCATTGTCTCAGGAGACGGGTTGCAGGCGCCGAGCGCCGATGCGAATGTCAGCACGATGATATTACGTGTGAAGCCAGACATTGCTGGCATGTTGTCGTCCCCCGAATCGCTCACGCATGAAATGCACTGGCCCTTTCGGGCCTCGCATTACCAATGATTCGGGTTGTCAGATCAGCAGGACGACGGAACGGAGCGCGCACAGATGCGCTCCTGGCCTGGGCTGGTAGGGGACTGTGTGGCGCGCCCCGTGCGCGGGAAATGCCGCGTCAACTACCAATTTGAGTGGCGGATAAGCCGTGAGAACCGTGATCGGTTTGGGTTCTACGTCAGGGCTTTTTACCTGTGGCGGCCCGGCTGTGCTCAGAAGCTGCCAGTCGGAACAGGGCTCACTGTGGGATCCAGTCGCGATCAGCTCGCCTGGGGAAGGGTCGCTTGCTTTCATGCCCTGTTGGTGCATCTGTCTCGACGGCGCGATGGCCGTCCTTGCCGATGCACCACACCAGCGGCATGGCAGACAAGGTGCTGCTCCCGCGAAGCTTAGCGCAGTGACAATTGCGACGAGACGTATGAGCAGGCGCATGCTGCTATCCGAGCGGAATCACACCCTGTTAGATGGTTGATCGGTAAACTACAATCAAGCGCTTTGTGCCGGAGGGCACCAGAAACAGCCGACAGAGTGGCCAAGGGACAGCAGATCCCCAATTCTCATCCGAAAGGGTGATGCCACGCATTATGGGTTACTCCTGCTGTCAGGTGTCGCGACCGCACCGCCGAGTTGGGTGGTAGATTCCAGCCTTTGACGATAGTCCGCCCACCAGGGCGAAGGGCAACGAGAGCATGGCGATCAGGGTCTCGGCGATGCGGCGAAAGTTGAGGTAGAGCAGCAGGAAGATGATCATCAGCGTCACCCGGCATAGACGGCTTCCTGCGCCGCATGGTCGTCGGACAGCGCGAAAGCCTGCGCCTGTTCGAGACTGAGATCGTCCGAGCGGTGGGCCGCGAGAATGACGGGTGAGAGTTGTCCGAGCTTGAGACGCTTCTCGACCATGTCTTCGGATACTCCGAAGCGCGCCGCGACATAGGCCACGGTCGCACCGTTGTCGATCACGGTGCGGAACGCCTCGAACTGGTCGGCGGGATGCATGGCAACGCGCACGACATTCTCGGCCAGGCTGATTTCCGAGGCATCGGCCTCGCCGGCGACGACGTGGCACGGCACCGGGAAGTCTGGTGCAAGCTTTCCGGTCTTCGCGAGGAGCTTAAGCGCCATCAGGCGCCGCCTGCCCGCGACGACGGCAAAATTACCGTCCGGGGTTTCACGGACGATCAACGATTGCAAAAGCCCGTGCGCGGAGATCGAGGCGACGAGTTCCTCGAGGCCTTCCTTCGGGCCCGTCTTGCGGACATTGCCCTTCCAGGCCGTGAGGCGGTGCAGGGCAATAGTTTGTTGCTTGTTACTCATGTGATGTTTCCTTTCCTTTGGTTGGTTTTCACAAGGCGCAAAGGAAAGGCGTGCGGAATGAGCCGGCTCAGGGGAACGGCCTTAGGCCGTTTGACGGGGCGGCGCGCCCGGCTAGCGTGCGCCGAAATGCGTGAAAACCAGCGGAGAGGAAATGTCAGCACAGCGGCGTTGGTGACGACGCCAGTGGAGTAGAGAAGGATGGCCCCAAGCACGGCGATGCCGGTGCGATCGACCTTGAGACCGGGCCAGCGACCGAGGGCCATGCCGACGTAGACGGCAATAAAGGTCGCACCACCAGCAGGGTTGTGTACTGCATTCAGCGTTCCACTATGCTTTCGCGAGCAAGCGGCTGCTCTGCTTTTCCAGGTTATGAGGCGATCAGCCGGTGACTGGGCATTTGGCCTCATGTGATCGTCTCGTGCAGTGATTGTGAGCCATGTTTGTCTATGCCATCCTACTTGGCGCTTCGCTCCTGGGCTTTGCAGGAGGACCATGGTGGGTCGTGCCCATCGGGGCCGGCCTGCTGTTGTTCGAGAATTGCGACCTCAACACGGCAGGAGATCGCGGCCTCTCATCTCTCGTGTCCAGGCCGGCTCGGAACATCATGTTCGTTTCGGTGTCCTTTGCCCTTGGCCTCGCCGCGGCATTGGTATTTCCGTGAAGCACGATAATCTCGCAGGGTTTAGTACGTGCAAGGGGTGTCCTCAAACAAACCTCCGGGTGCGTGACGACGAGGTGGAGATGCTTGGACACGGTGGCGATCTGAGCGCGTTCCGGCATGGCTGGTCGAGGGTCGTGTCCGGGCGACCGGCGCGCGAAGTCGTAATCTTAGTGTGCCTTCGCCTCCAGCGAAGCCTCTCAGAATACCAGACCTTCGCCCAATCATCATGAGCGACGGAGGAGGGGCCGCACATCCAGGTCAAACCGCTCGATCCACTTCTGCACGTTCTGGCTCATGTAGTCGAAATCGAAGAAGTAGCCGAAGCGCTCGAATTCGTCGTCTTTCAACAAGGCGCCGAGGGGATCGTCGTAGGTAGCCAACATATTGGCAGGCGCTGTGCCGACAAGTTTGGCGTACTGGGTCTGACGCGCCCCGTAGGGAGTTCGGTCAATTGAGCTGTTTCAATAACTTAAGAGAAAGTGGGGACGCGCGACCATTCCATGCGATTCCAAGGTTTTTCTAAGCACGGTGTCCCCACCTCCTTAAAGAAGCGCGGTGCGCCGTCTCGACCTGCGAAAGGTCGGTCAAAGAGCCGATCCCTTGCGCTACCCAGGCTACGGACATGACCGTTGCACCTCAGGTTCCAGACGGATTCCTAGCAGTGCGGCTAACGGGGCAATTGTGCCACTTGCTGCCGCAAGAAGGACTGGTTGAATGCGCTCGTTCAGGTCCGGACCCGAGGGAGTACTGCCCGTCAACGCCCTTACGATGCTTGTACGAAGTAGTCTGTGGCGGCACGCTGGATTGCTCAGCAACCTGCGCGCGCCAATGGTGCTGAATTGGAAGCAAAATCGATGAACCCTTGGATCATCAGCGCAATCGCATTGCTCATCGCCTACCTGCTGGGAGCAATCCCAACCGGCTATTGGGCCGGCAAGCTGTTGCAAGACATCGATATTAGGGAGCATGGTTCACAATCCACCGGCGCCACCAATGTTCTGAGAACGTTGGGCAAAGGCCCGGCGATTGCTGTGCTGCTGATGGATGTTCTCAAAGGAGCGGCGGCAATCGCTGCGGCTCGCCTCATTGGGACTGGCTTGTCCCTTGAGTGGTTGAATTGGCTGGTAGCGCTGGCTGGGCTGGCGGCGGTCTTGGGTCACGCCCGCTCGATCTGGCTACGTTTCTCGGGAGGAAAATCAGCGGCGACGGGGTTGGGCGTGCTCCTGGCGATGGCTTGGCCAGTCGGATTGGGAGCGGCGCTGGTGTTCGGTGTTGTTCTGGCGCTGTCGCGCATTGTGTCGCTCAGCTCAATTGCTGGCGCATTGGCGTCAATCGCTCTTATGAAAATCTACAATCAGCCCCAGTCATATGTCCTCCTGGCTGTCGCGGGCGGACTTTACGTCATTCTGAAGCACAAGACTAACATTCAACGCCTGATCGCCGGGACTGAACCTCGCATCGGCAAGAAGCTGTCGGAGATATCGTAGCCTGGTCAGATGGCGGCTTCCGGCGGATGGGCTGAAATGAATTGCAGTCCGCCGACTTCGGCAGCATTGGGTCACACTATCTGCCGTTTCTCGTTCGCCGGCGACGAGCTTGCTGTTGGTCCGGTTCGGGAAAGGTTACTGGAAGGGTAGTCCAACGACCGTCCAACGGACTACACACCTCGCTAAGACGCTTGGGTAGCGGTATGCCAACCGCTCACTTGATCCACGGATATATCGGTGCGGGAAAGACGACCTTTGCGCGACGGCTGGAGCAGGAGCTGCCAGCCATTCGCTTCAGTCATGACGAATGGATGGCCTACCTGTATGGCGATGATCCTCCCGTCGATCAGTTTCCGGTATTCCGCCATCAGGTGTCGAGGCTGATCGGCAAGCAGTGGACACGATGCGTGGAGCTCGGCCTGGACGTCGTGCTTGATATCGGTTTCTGGTCGCGGCGCGAGCGGGATGAGACAAGGGCGGCCGCGGTCGCCTTAGGAGCGGGCGCGCGGCTTTACCGGCTTGAGTGCCCAGAAGACGAAGCGTGGCAGCGGGTCGAGAAACGCAACCGTCATCTCGACGGAAGCCTGCTCATAGTTCGCCATACCTTCGACATGCTTAAGAATTGTTTTGAACCACTCGGAGATGATGAAGAGCGAATTGAAGTCAGGGCATCCTGATCTCAATGATCTGACGGTGTCCCTGAAAATGTCGCCAGTGGGATGGAAGGCACTCGGGCAGTGGGGTGAAGACGCAGCTCGCATCGAACCACTCTCTGGCGGAGTCGCCAATGACCTGTGGAGCGTGCGCGTCCACGGGCACCTCGCGGTCGGTCGTCTCGGTGCCAGGAGCGACGCTGATCTCGCGTGGGAGACCGAGCTCCTCCAACACCTCGACCGTGAAGGTCTGACCGGTCCGGTGCCAATCCCGACGTCCTCCAGCAGCGACAGGGCGCCGCCGGCGGCGGACAATAGTCTCGCGCCGGCCGGTGTGACTCTGATGGCTGATTGCGCTGGTGGTGAGGTTCAGTTCGACCGCCGCACGGGCAAGCCCACCGAGGCGAACTGTCGCCTCGAATGCGCGTAACGCCGCCAAGGGGGAAGCGTGACCATAGAGGTATTGTAGGATATTCAACACCCCCTGAAAAACCGTCTTTTGCCAGGGTGCCACCCGCGCGGCAGTCTTAGGGCAAACGGGAGCACATGATGTATTTCGACTGGCGGCTGTGGGCGATGATGGAAGGGCTACGGCTGCGCGTGGCCGCCGCGGTTGGGCTTGGGCTGATTGCGATGGTTGTCGGCATCCTGCGCTTCGTGTGCCTAGGCCGCGTCCTGGCGCTGACTTTCGCGGGCGCGCCCTTGACTGAGATCGCGACCGCAGCCGCAGAAACGGCGGCCTGCGTGCTTGTGCGTGCCGGATTAGATCACGCGCGCACCGTGCTGGCACAGGACACGGCCGGGCGGGTGCAGGCAGCTCTGCGGGCGCGTCTGTTCGACCGCATAGCTGCACTTGGCCCGGCGTGGTTTGGGACGGAGCGGACGGGCGGCGTGATGCTGGCGGTGGTCGACGGCGTCGAACAGTTGCAGACCTTCTTCGGCGCCTATCTACCCCAGCTCATCATTGCTGCCTGCGCACCGTTGGTGATCTTCACAGTGCTGGCCTGGTGGGACGTGCCGACCGCCGCGGTGATGCTGGTCGCGGCACTCGCCACTCTCGCTTTGCCGATGCTGATCCACAATGCCGACAAGCGCGGAGCCATCGCCCGCGCCGCCGCGTTCAAGGCGTTCGGCGAAGAGTTCCTCGACGCGGTACAGGGCTTGCCGACGCTCAAATCCTTCGGCCAGAGTGGCGCGTTCGCCGCGAAGCTGGCCGAGCGGGCGCGCACCCTGTCGAACAGCACGCTCTGGGTGCTGTCGCTCGGGATCCTGACTAGGTTTTTCACCGATCTCGGCACGGGCTTCGGGGCGGCCGCTGCCATCACCGTCGGTGCCTGGCGAGTGCGTCATGGCGAAATGAACCTGGAGGCGCTGCTGATCATCCTGATGGCCGGTACGGAGATTTTTCGGCCGTTGCGCGATCTGCGGAACGTCTTGCATCAGGGCATGATCGGTCAATCGGCTGCCACCGCCGTTCTCGCGCTGCTGGAGGCAAAGAGCGACGCACCGGCCGGCGGCGCGCCGCACCGGCAGGATCTCACGCCGACCATAGCTTTCGAGGCGGTCGGATTCGCCTATCCAAGCCGGCGCGGCGACGCCCATAGTGGGTTGAGCTTCGCGATTGCGGCCGGTGAGACGGTTGGTATTGTCGGCCCGAGCGGTGTCGGTAAATCCACCATCCTCCGCCTTTTGCTGCGCCAGCACGACGCCCAGGCCGGTACGATCCGCATTGGCGGACACGACATCCGTAAACTCGACCCGGATCAGGTGCGCGGGATGATCGCGATCGTCGCCCAGGACACGACACTGTTCAACGGCACCATCGCCGATAATCTGCGCCTCGGCCGGCCAGATGCGTCGGAGGAGGAGATGATCGCCGCCGCGCGCGCGGCCAACGCCCACGACTTCATTGGCGCCTTGCCGCAGGGGTATGAGACTCTGCATCGGCGAACGCGGCGCCACGCTCTCCGGCGGACAACGCCAGCGTGTCGCCATCGCCCGCGCACTGCTGCGGGATGCCCCAATCCTGATTCTCGACGAGGCACTGTCCTCCGTCGATGCAGAAAACGAGGCCATCATCCAGCAGGCACTCGACCGGCTGATGCAGGGCCGCACGACGCTGATCCTGGCGCACCGACTATCCAGCGTGATAGGGACCGATCGCATCCTGGTGCTGGACCATGGCCGCGTCGTGGAGAGCGGCACTCATGCGGAGCTGATCGCGCGTCCCGGAGTGTATCAGCAGCTAATGGCGCCACAACTCGGAGCCGCGGCCCGCCACGAGCCCGTCGACGTAATGGACCGGGCGCGGCCGATTGCGCCGGCGGCGGGGCCGGAGGTGCGCCCACTTTCGGAGGATGCCGCCGAGATTGGCTGGCGCGAGACGTTGCGCGCCCTGCTGAGCTTTATTCAGCCGTGGCGCGTGCAGCTCTCACTGACCATTCTGTGCGGCGTCGGCCGGGTCTTGGCCTTCATCAGCGTTAGCGTTCTTGGCGCTCTGGTGATTGGGGCGGTCGCGTCGGAGCAGCCGGTCCTCGGCCTTCTGGTGGCGCTGCTGCTCGCGGCGCCGGTGGCAGCAACGCTGCACTGGCTGGAATCCTGGCTGGCGCACGACATGGCCTATCGCCTGCTGGCGGAGATGCGCATCGCGCTGTTCGCCAAGCTCGACCGTCTGGCACCGGCCTATCTGCTGCGGCGCCGCTCAGGCGATCTGGTGGCACTCGCGACCCAGGATGTCGAGACGGTCGAGTATTTCTACGCCCATACCGTGGCACCGGCATTCGTCGCCGTGCTGATCCCGACCGGGGTGCTGGCACTGCTGGCATGGGTTGCGTGGCCGCTCGCCATTGTTCTGCTGCCGTTCCTGGCCTGGGCGGGGCTGGCGCCAGTCTTTGCTCGCGGTGAGATCGATTGGCTCGGCAGCGAGGCGCGCGGCGCACTGGGCCGGATCAGCGCCCATCTGACGGAGACGATCCAAGGTTTAGCCGAACTCGAAGCGTTCCAGGCCATCGGACGGCGGCGGGCGGTGCTTCTGGACGACATTACGGCGTATCAGAAGAAACGCCGGGCATTATTGTACGATCTCGCCACACAGACAGCCGGGCTGGAGATCGCAATGGGCCTTGGCGGCCTGGCGGTCGCTGTGCTCGGTGCCCTGCTTTCCGCCCAGGGCTGGTTCGCCCATCAATGGCTGCCGCTGCTGGTGCTGGTGTCGGTCGCGGCCTTCATGCCAGTCGCCGAGATCAGCCAGGTTGGGCGGCTACTCGCCGATACTATCGCCTCCACCCGGCGGCTGCGCGTCGTGGAGTCCAAGTCGGAGCCGATCGCCGACGGAGCCTTGCCGATCCCCGCGAACCCGGAGGTGCATTTCGAAGCGGTGCGCTTCACCTATCCCGGTCGCGCCGCGCCGGCCTTGGATCGAGTGACGTTCGACATGCGGCCGGGCAGTACGGTGGCCGTGGTCGGCGCATCGGGCGCCGGCAAGTCGACCGTCGCCAACCTGCTGCTGCGTTTCTGGGATCCTCAAGAAGGCCGCATCATGCTCGGCGGCAGTGATCTCCGCCAGCTGCGGCTGGACGATTTGCGCCGCCACATCGCGCTCGTTGCACAGGACACGTATCTGTTCAACGATACGTTAGCGGCGAATATCCGGTTGGCCGGGCGCGAGGTATCCGAGGCGGACGTGCGGCTTGCAATCGGCCGTGCGGCGCTGGGCGAGTTTGTCGACCGGCTCCCCGAGGGCCTCTCGACCCGCGTTGGCGAACGAGGCGTGCAGTTGTCGGGCGGTCAGCGGCAGCGAGTCTCGATCGCGCGCGCCTTTCTGAAGGACGCGCCGATCCTGATTCTCGACGAAGCGACCTCGCATCTCGATACGATCAGCGAGCAGCAGATCCGCGCGGCCCTCAATCAACTGATGGCGGAGCGCACGTCACTCATCATCGCCCATCGCCTCTCGACCATTCAGGCAGCGGACATGATCCTGGTCATGGAGGCGGGCCAAATTGTCGAGGCTGGGACGCACGACGAGCTGCTTGCTGGACGCGGCGCTTACACTCGCCTTGTCGCGCAACAGTCGCTCATCGCGGCGGAATGACCGACTTTGATCCTTCCGAGTGGAAGTCGGGCGTTTTGATGGTCAGTGGCTAGCCAAACAGGCGAATGACGGCGATTGATCCGTTCGGCCGATACGACGCTCGCCATGGCGAACGTCCGCTGCTTGAGCTCCCGCGGCCGTACAATTCGCGACGATCTGATCCCCGCGTACAATCATGAGCCAACGGCTCGCATGCCTGCCCGACGTCATGTTGAACGGCACCACCGAGAACACTTCGAAATGTCTCAGATGGTAGCGGTCGAAGTCGAACGCACGACCGCAACACGGAAACTCGTTGGCGTAATCTGCACTAGTCGCCGTGCGTCGGTCGTCGGCCCTTAGGAACAGCAGGTCACGGTATGTCTTGGCAGGGGGTGCGATTCCAGGCATTTCGCCACCTCGAATAACACCAATAGAATCAATATCTTGAACGGTGTTTTTTTGGCGCCCCGTAGGGAGACCATATTCGCCAGCCATGATTGCGTAACCTATTGATGTTGAATGAATTTGTGTAACTGGAATTCTAGAGTTTGTTGCGCAGTTTGTTGCACCTTGCCCGTAGGGCGACAGTCTCTGACAGGCGACGAAACCTGATTTCTGCCGATGCTTGCGGTGAGCGACCCGTCCAACGCCTCAGGAACGGCGATGCGCATGCTCCTGCATCCAAGTCCCTCGGTGACGGGCCCTGCCTTTAATAGATGAATTAAACGCTATTAATGACATGCCGCAAAGTGGGACCATCGCTCTTAGCGTTCCGAGGTATCCATCTATCAAGTGTCCCGCTTTCCTGACCCCGCAATTCGTCAGCTCTCCGACGAGTAATGAGCCGGCGATCAGTCCAGAACCCGCCAGGGTCGCACGGTCTTGCGGCTGGGATTCACGGGCTGGGTCGCAACCGGAAATGTGAGTACCCAGTCGGCGAGTCTACTCGCCTCGATCTTTTCATGGCGGCATAGTTTGCGAGATAGCTTCGACTACGAGTGTGTATTGAAGCGGCCGAATGCGTTTACTCCTCGCCCTCCACGCGTCGACCCGGCGTGTTCATAGCTTTTGGTCTTGCAGCCATTTGCCCCACTGTGGACAACGCTCGTGAATAAAATTGTGCAGCGCGTTGACGGTGGCTGTCGCTTTATGGCGTTTGTGTCACTTGTCCAGCAGCAGGCTGCCCGTTGGGTCGGCGGTTGTCCGCGCGCAACTTGCGATGCCAGGGATTGCACGCGATGCTACCGTTGCGGTTCGTGAACGTGATCGCGGCAATGAGGACTGAACCAGAACCGAGCCATGACAAAAGATTTCGCAGCCAAGTTTCGCATCAAGCCTGGTGCCCGTGCTCATCTCGGCAAGCGCGATGCTGCCGATGCCTCTGCTTTCCCGGACCGCAAGGCGGCCGAACAGCAGAGCGCCAAAGACGGCGCCGTTATCAATGAATGGCAGGATAAGCTCTACGCTGAGGGAAAGCGTGCCCTCCTGGTTGTGCTGCAGGGCGTCGATACTGCGGGCAAAGACGGCACCGTGCGCCACGTGTTCAACCAGACGGGACCACTCGGCGTCACGGTCACCTCCTTCCGCGCCCCTAGTGAGGAGGAGTTGGCGCACGATTTCCTGTGGCGCGCCCATGTCGCTTGCCCGCGCCGCGGCTTCATCGGCATTTTCAATCGCTCGCACTACGAGGACGTGCTGGTCGGCCGCGTGCGCGAGCTAGCACCAAAGAAGGCCATCGAACACCGCTACGAGCAGATCAACGTGTTCGAAAAGACGCTGGTCGAGAACGGCACAACCGTGCTGAAGTTTATGTTGCACATTTCCAGGGAGGAACAGCGGGAGCGCTTGCAGGCCCGGCTTGACGAGCCTGAGAGTCGCTGGAAGTTCGACCCTGCCGATCTAGAGGATCGCAAGCTGTGGAACGAATACGTGGCAGCCTACGAGCTGATGCTTCACAGATGCTCGACGGAATGGGCGCCATGGCATGTAATCCCAGCGGATCGCAAATGGGCGCGCAACGCTGCGGTTGCCTCCATCGTGCGCGAGACGCTGGAAGCAATGGGCCCGCAATATCCAAAACCGGATTGGAAGCCGAAAGACTTCAAAGTGGAGTGAGGGGTTCCCATTCGTGCGACCACAACCCCACCGGCAGAAGATACACCGCCGTCAAGCTGATAGATGCCACAGCGGTGGTGAGGAGTAGATAGCTGCGGCGCCGCGAACCGGCGAGCGGGACGAAATCAGCCAACAGATTGTAGAGCGGCATGACGGCCCAAGCGAGGGACAGGAGCGAAATGAACCATGCCGTCGATGCTGCAGAATACCCCAGTTCCTCAGCAGCGATTTGATGGGCTGGGACAACAGTCCGTCAGTCGGCTCAACTATTCCGTGCACAAAGTAGAGCGGGGCGAAGAGCGTCCCCAAACCGATCATCGAGGTGCCATGTTCGCCGCTCGGGTCAGCTGGAGGGGGTGGCAGGGAAGGCGAGCTAGGTTGGAAATTGTAGGCCAAGTGGATGTTCCAGATCGTCCCCAGGAAAACTAGTCTCAATCGGAGGTCGTGCCTACCGCGACCCCGCCATCCTGCAGATGCCCAACTGACCCGCTCAGCGTGCGATCAGCGCTTGGGCAGCAGCTGATTGGTGGCGGGATGACTGGTGCCAGTGACCGCATTCAATGGGTCGTGCTAGGGAGGCGTCTGCAGCCGCGCCCCTGATGAACGCCCAGGGTCCCGGCTGGCGCACACCGCCATGCGGCACGTGGTCAGTCTACCCCAGAGAGCTGACGCGCCAACGGACAAGCCGGCGCGCTGAGAGTGTCCAAATCCAGAACTCTCTTCTGCAAGCTTCGCCGCACGCTGGTAGCGATTGCCGTCAAAAGGACCCACCCGTGGAGAAGTTCTCGTCATCAGAATGAGAGCGTTCTTCAGTCGGCTCCGCGCTCGGCGACCAGCCGCCGCGACTAGACGGGTCCCGCCAATCTCCACCCGAGGAGTCGCCAGTCTTGCCGCCGGTGCTGGGAAAGGGAAACGGGAAACCGGGAGAGCCGAAGTCCCCCCCGCCACGTGTGGGTCGGGACCCGTAGCCCTTCCGCAAGAGATCCCACAGCACACCGCTTCTGACCACGCCCTCGAGAATATCCTTGAGGGTATCGGAGATGGCGCTGTTGTTGTCGAAGGTGGCTTGCGGATGATCGTAGCCGGTCGTGCGGAAACGGTCGCGCACCTGCTCAACCTCGAGCCGGCGGCTTGAAAGCTCCTGTGCCGTGCGGCGCAGGTCGGCAATCTCCGCTTCGGCAGTGGCAATCTTCGCATCGATTGCCTCCAGGCCGCGAACGATCGCCTCATCGGCGGTCGTG
The DNA here is from genome assembly GCA_963770295.1 of uncultured Alphaproteobacteria bacterium. GTDB lineage: Bacteria > Pseudomonadota > Alphaproteobacteria > Rhizobiales > Hyphomicrobiaceae > AWTP1-13. Next base: position 110,451 of record CAVYPA010000006.1, on the reverse strand, counting down.
GGCGTGCGGCGGGCCTCCGCATAGAGGGCGGCCAAGTCGTCCTTGCTGTCGGCTGCGGCGATGGTTTCCAGGGCTTCGTTGTAGGCCGGATTGCCCTCGCCGGTGACCAGCGCCTTACGCGTGTCATCGAGCTTGCGCAGAACGCCTTGCTTCTTGTCGACGGTGTCATCGACGACGGCCAGCTTGTGGCGCGCTTCAGCCATGACCTTTTCTTTGGCGTCGACGGCCAGCTCGAGCATGGCGCGCCACTCGATGTCGGCAAGCGCGGCCTGTAGCTCGACCACCGTGGCGCGCTGGGCCGTCGCGTGCTCCCTAAGGCGTACCGGGATCTCGTTCAAAGCTGCGTAGTTGGCCCGTGCATCGCTGAAGCCGATGAATTCCGCGACCATGCGATCGATGGCGCGGGCAATGTTGCCGGCACTGTACGCAGCCTTTCCGAAGTGGCGCTGCCAGAGATAGGCGAACAGGGGGTCTTCGTCATAGGGCTTCTTCTTGGCACCCAGTTCCGCCTCCGAGGCAGCGGCCTTCTTCTCCGCCTCGGTGGCAACCGCATCCGCTTCGTCGCGTCGGGCCTTTGCCGTCCGCCACTCCGGTGTCGTCTGCACTTTGGTCTCGGCTTGCGCGCGCAACGTCTCAACCGCTTCGAGGGCGGCCTCGACGGCCGCGGCTGCCGTATGGCGCTCGGCCTCGGCGCTTGCGACCTCCTTCAAGAGCGCCGCGCGCTGCTCAGTGACCGCCACCATCCGAAGGCGGTACTCGTCGAGGATCTGCATGGCACGGCGTTCGCCGGCATCGAGATTGCCAACGAGCCGGCCAGCCGTCATCTCGTCGAGCTTGATGCGTGCCAGCTCGCGCAGCCCTTCGCTGCGTTCCTTGCGCAGCCGATCGGCGTCGCCGACCGCCGAGCGCAAGGCCTGGTCGAGCTGGCCTTCCTCGCCATGCAGCTTGGCGATCGCGCCTTCGATCGATGCCAAGGTTTGTCGTCCGGTCCACATCTCGGACTTTACCACTTCGTGATGAAGCCACCTTCGAACGGCATCTGATAGTCGACCGTCAGCATACCGCGCCGCTTCACGCCGAAGAGGTTCTTCTGGACGATGCCGTCGTCGTGCTTGTCCTGGGCGACCGTATCAAACGTTGCTTGCGGCACGCGCACGCCGAACTTCGCGACGGTTTCCACGGCGCCGGTCTCTTCATTGCGCACCGGAATGCTCAGCTTTTGTCCATCGGCAGCGCGCGGTTCGACGATCAGATAGTAATTGCGGGCCTGATTGCCTCGGGGTGGGCGGCGCCACACGCCCGAGCTCTCACCCGGGCGCGATACGATGGTGAGCGTGTATTCGCGCGTCAGGTCGCCGCGCAGTGCGTTGAGTTGTGTGGTTGTTTCGGTCATTGCTGCACGGTCGCCAGAACGCACCGCTCGCTCGCCATCGGCCAGCAGGGCGGCAGCCTTCTGCTTGGCTGCATCATCGCCAGCGACGGCCATAACGTCAGCGTGCGCCTGTCGCAAGGCTTTTGGCAACGTCTGCGTGATTTCGACGCGCGCTCGCTCTTCGGTCAACCTGGCTGGCCGTGAGACAAGCACGTAATAGCCGACGAAGACTGCAATCAGGAGGGCCAGGGCCACGCCCAGGCGCTTGCCATGCGTCTCCCTCTTGGCCCACAGGGTGAACAAGGTACGCTTCCAGCCTGCCGGCGGCGGTGTATAGACAAAACGGCTGTCGTCGAGCGCCTTGACGCCCTCTGCGAGCACGTGGTCCGGCACCTCGATGCCCTGATCGTGGTAGATCTGGCGCAGGCGGGCGATCAGCTCGCGCTCGCGACCATCGTCGTTGAGCTCTCGGCGAACCAGGTCTTCGCGATGGCGCAACATGTCCACCACGTCCATCGCGATCATCACGTCGTCGAGCTTCTGCTGCTTGCTCGGCGCGAGCGCGGTCTCGGCCATGGAGGCTCCTCCACCTCTACCGTCAACCGGCAGCAGGCAGCGTCTCAGCGGACGCGATCAGGCGGGCCATGCGCTTCTTGCCCTCTTCGACCGCGTCACGGATCTCGGCCGAGTTCTGCGTGGAAAGCTTGCGCATCTCGACGATGATCTCGGTCGAACGTTCCTGGAAATTGACAACGCTGTCGACGAGCTTCTTGACCGCATCGGCACGGATGGTCGGCCCATAGCCGCTGCGCACGGCCGCTTCCGTGACCTTGTCACCGACTTCCGACAGCGTATCGAGACTCTTCGACATGCCTTCCTTCATGGCGTCGAGGGTCTTGGTCGATTCGTGCAGACCGAACATGCCGGTGAACGAGGCTTTGAGCGCGGTCAGCACGCTGTCGTTGGTCGAGAAGAAGGTGACCGCCTGCGCATAGACGCGCTCCTTCGCCGACGTCGTCTGCATGAGTCGCGCCATGATTACTTCGGACGTATGGTAGGAGATGGTCAGATTGTCCGACAGGTCCTTGGCGATCTGGTAGCGCTTGTCCTCGTCCTGGGTGCGACGCAGCTGCTCGTCGCGCGCAAGCTCCAGCTTAGCTCGCTCGGACGGCTCGGTGCCGGAGAAGGCAGAGACCTTGTCGGCGACGACCTTCAGATCCGCCTTCACTGCGTCGAGCTTCTCGCCGGCCTTCTTGAGCACCTCGAGCGCCATCACCTCGGCATGTTTCAAGGCGCCGCGATAGTCGCGATACGCGTCGAGGATCGTGCCTTCCCGCGCGATCTGATTCTTGGTCTCCTTTGTGACGGCCAAGTAGGTCTTGCGGATCTTGTCGAAGCGGTCGCCGATGTCGCCGCGCGCGATCTTCATCCACATGTTGGTGCCGCGCTCGAGCACATCGATCTTGCCATCGGCAACTTGATCAACCAGGCGCTTGGAGTCGTCGCGGATGGAGTTGAAGCCGTTTGTAATCGCCTGATACCGTTCGCCGATCTCCATTTTGGAGGTTTGCTCTCGCACCACTTCGTTGAAGACTTCTGCCTGCCCGAGCGTACGTGCGATCAGCGCGATCTTGTCTCGGTCGAGGTCGGATATTTTCTCGAGCAAGGCGTTGATGGGGGCCGGCTCGACCTTATCCGGCATCAGTCCCAATTCGCGCAGGGCCGATGATGCCTTGTCCAGGTATTGCAGAGGGGACCTGATCGCAACTTCGGCCATGTGAGCCTCCCTATTCAGACCAATCCGTCGCGAGCGCGGCCCCAGGTCGACTAGGGTGCCGGCTAATCGCGTCAGGAAATATGGGGTGAGGATCACAACACGAACAGGGCGAAAGCAAGGATACGTGATCAATTGCAGGCTGCCCCGCTTTCGACCGTACGTTGATTGAGCATCACGTGCCGCGCAAGTAACATCCCGCGCAACTTGACGGGACTGCTGCGGTGCGGAAGTGGTAGGTTCGTGGGCATCCGTCTTCAGTAACTGCTCGCGCCGCGTCAACGTGCAGATCGCCATCCATACCTGGGGACCTTGCCTCGGGGATTTCGTGATGCGGCGGGTCATCCGGCTACATCGGCAGTAGCTCACAACTCGAAAACTTGATTCGGCCCCGGCATTTCAACGCGAGTGTTGGCAAGCTTTGCCGTGAACTGCCTCATCGTGTCCTCTTCACCGTGAACCAGGAATGTACGTTTGGCGCCGGTCTGCTTTTGCCAAGCCAGCAGCCCTGCCTGGTCGGCGTGCGCGGAGAAACCATTGATGGTGTATATGCGAGCGCGGACGGGAACATCCTCGCCGAGAATGCTCACCTGTTTGGCCCCGTCGATAATACGGCGCGCCAAAGTCAAAACGGCTGCGTAGGCGACGAACACGACGCTCGAATTGTCGCGACCGAGATTGTGCTGGAGGTGGTGGCGCACGCGGCCGCCGGTGCACATGCCCGAGCCGGCCATGATGACGGCCCCGCGATGGATGCTGTTAATCGCAACCAATTCGGCGGTCTCCCTCGTGAAATGCAATCCCGGCAATTCAAAAGGATCGTGCCCACCCTGAAACAACTTCACCGTCGCCGGCTCAAAGCACTCCGGATGACGTCGGAAGATCTCCGTGGCTGAAATCGCCATCGGTGAATCCAGGTATACTTGGGTGGACTGGCCGAGCCGGCCCTGAGCGATGCCCTGGCTCAAGTAATAGAGCAGTTCCTGGGCGCGCTCCAGAGCGAAGGTCGGGATGATGACGTTCCCGCCGCGTTTGAACGTCTCGGTTATGGCCTCATAGAACTCATCCTTGGATGGTCCCAATTCCTTGTGCAACCGGTCCCCGTATGTCGTTTCAATCACGACATTTTCGGCGTGCGGCGGTCTTGCGGGGCTGCGCAGCAGAACGCGACCAGCATTGCCCAGATCGCCTGAAAACAGCACGCTCGTCTTATGGCTCTGCTCCTCGAGCTCCAAGAAAATGCTGGCCGAGCCCAGGATGTGACCGGCGTCGATGAAGGTCGCGCGCACACCGGTGGCTATCTCCATGACTTGTCCGTAAATCGCGGTCCGCCCGAAAAAATCCAGGCAGTTCAGTGCGTCGAGGGTCGTATAGAGCGGTTCGACTTTATCGTGACCCGCACCCTCGTGCCCGCCCTTGCGTGCACGATAGCGTGCATCTTCTTCCTGCATGTGGGCCGCGTCCAGCATGACCAATCGCGCCAACTCACGCGAGGCCGACGTTGTGATGATCTCGCCCCGAAACCCTCGCTTGGCCAGCAAGGGCAGCCGCCCGCAATGATCCATGTGTGCGTGGGTCAGTAGTAGGTAGTCGATGCCGGCGGCATCAAAACCGAATGGTTGGGCATTCTCTTTATCCAACTCGTGGCTACCCTGATGCAGTCCGCAGTCGATCAAGATGCGCTTCCCGGCACATTCGACCAAGTGACAGGAGCCGGTGACACTGCGGTCAGCACCGTGGAAGGATAAGTTCATGTCGGTCTCCTGAATATTCGCTGATCCCAACGAAACTGCGAGGGCGTCGCTGCCGTACTGAAATGCCCCGCTGAGGTCTACACCCCCTCAAGGCGCCTCTATCAGGGCCTCCCCGACCTCGAATATCCCTTCCACGACCGCGACGTGCTCGTCACCGCCTGCGGCCGTATCTGCATCTACAGAAAGAAAATCAACATCTCCACCGTCCTCGCCGGACAACGGCTCGGCATCAAGGAGGTCGACGAGGGAATTTGGCTCGTCAGCTTCATCGACTATGATTTGGGCTAAATCGATCTGGAGCAGAGAACCTTGCAACCCATCGACAACCCGTTCGGGCCCAGGTTGTCACCCATGTGTCCGGGTCGGACACTCCTGCGCCGGCTGCCCGGCGACCTACGCCTGCCGGCCAAAAGCACCATCCATGCCGTCCTCGACCGTCACGGCCTCGTTAAACGCATGGGCAAACGGCGCGGCCGCGCAACGGGCACGCCGCTCTCAAAGGCCCTGGCGCCCAATGATCTGTGGTGCGCCGACTTCAAGGGCGAGTTCAAGCTCGGCAACGGCCGATACTGCTATCCCCTCACGGTCACCGACCAAGCCTCGCGCTTCCTCCTCATGTGCGAAGCCCTCGAGACCCCCCCGCGAGGAAATCGCCGTTACTGCCTTCGAGCGGCTCTTCGCTGAGCGCGGGCTGCCTCAAGCCATTCGTTCTGAAATGGGGTGCCTTTCGCCAGTCCTAACGCCCTCTTCAATCTGTCAAAACTCGCCGTCTGGTGGCTGCGCCTGGGCATTGCCATCGAGCGCATCAAACCGGGCCATCCCCAGCAGAATGGCCGCCATGAGCGCATGCACCTCACTCTCAAAAAGGAGGCAACCCGGCCGCCGGGCATGAATAGCCTGCAGCAGCAGGCCCGCTTCGACGACTTCGTGAACGAGTTCAATGTTGAAAGGCCGCACGAGGCCATCGCCATGAAATGCCCCGCCGAGGTCTACATCCCCTCAAGGCGCCCTTACCAGGGCCTGCCGGATCTCGAATATCCCCTCCACGACCGCGACGTCCTCGTCACCGCCTGCGGCCGTATCTGCATCTACAGAAAGAAAATCAACGTCTCCACCGTCCTCGCCGGACAGCGGCTCGGCATCAAGGAGGTCGACGAGGGAATTTGGCTCGTCAGCTTCATCGACTATGATTTGGGCTATATCGATCTGGAGCAGAGAACCTTGCAACCCGTTGACAACCCCTTTGGGCCTAGGTTGTCACCTATGTCATAGGTACGTTCTGTCACCCATGTGTCCGGGTCGGACATTGAAAAGATTGGTTGCGGGGGCTCGCAACCATCTTAATTTGCAGCTTGGTCAGCTGCTGTCGGCAGTCCTTGGTCACGTGGAAAGGCCGAGCCTCGGGTAGCCGCGCATTTGCTTCGGGAGCAAGGGGTCGGGAGTTCGAATCTACCGGCTCCGACCAACACTTAGCCCTCAAAATAGAACACCGGCGGGCAGTTATGCGGGCAGATACGTGAACTGCCGATTTCTGATCTGTGCGCGAGTTCAAACCGGCACTCGATGCGGCCCGTCAAGGGTGACCCGCTTCGCGGCCGAGCTTTGCTGGCCCTTGACTGGCCGCCGCACCGGTTTTGGGACGGCTAGCAAGGGTCGCTGTGATTGACCCTTGCCGAGGTTCCACTGCACAGCAAATTCATGGCAGCCGCCGCACTCAGGGAAGTTTTCTTCACGCTCGTCGCTTAGCGCGTGAAGCAGCTCGAGGCAGACAGCGCGAAAAAAGACGAGACGTTCCGGAAAGAGGACAAGGACGCCATCCTAGGGGTTACGGCCACTGGCTTCAAAGATAGAACGGAAAGGCAGGTCGTTCACGCAAACTGGTTCATCGGGTTCGGGGGAGGTCATGTTCCAAAAGGTGAAACCGCCGGCGGATTTGCGAACGAGGACCCCAAGGATCTGCAAGCGGCGGAAGACATGTTGCGCACGTTTGCCGCGGCGGAGAAGGGCGGGTGAAGACGGGCTCTTCGTTACGCACACAGACGCAGTACGAACGCACACTATGCGAAGAGTCCGCAGCATTGTGCACTGAGCGTTAATGGGGGCATTGCGCTCGTGTCTGGTGCAAGAACTCTACGCCAAAGGCATGGTTGCGGCGGACCGCTGAAGTCTCTGTGGATAAGCGCGCAACTGGTTGCAGTCGCGTAACAATCAGCGGTGTTCGGCAGGGTTCAGTCCCTGCGCGGCGGGGTGCCCACCAGGACTGACCGTCCCCCGAATGGCTACAGCACCGCGGATGCGGTCGCGCTGAAAGCAGCCGCAAGTAGCGTGACACACGCGGCGAGAAAGTCGCGGTAATTCATTGCCACTTACGAACGGAGTATTGGGTGTCACCGCGGTGCCACTGCCCGTTTTGGGGGAGAGTTTATTCGGTGGCTTCGACAACACCGTGTGCGGCTGCGCGCTGCATTGCCCGAGCTTCCGTGATCATCTCGCCGAGCCGGTCGACGTGGCCGAGCATGTCATTGAAGTTGTCGACAGCACGCTCGAGCTCTCCTCGATCACCCTTGCGGTGGAAGATCTCCATCGAGTGTTCGATGGCAAAGACCTGGTCGAGGAGCTGAGAGATCGTGTGACGGAGCCTGAATGCTTCCGTTCTTCTTGGTGTTGCTGGAGTCATGCGCGAAATGTGGGAACAAAAGCGGTACCTTTCAAGGGACTAGCGAAAAGCAATCGCTGCCAAGTTTCCGAAATCGCATGATATACTTCTTATGTTCCTATTATACGAATTAATCTTGGCATTATTTGTCTGATATCCGAATAGAGTGATGTACATTCATGCGCAATCAGGGGTCCAGAGTGGTACAAAATGTCCGAAAACGAAGAGGCTAAGTTTTTCATCCCAGATGAGCTTTGCGCTGATACGCGGATGGCCGAGCAGGGCGACGTCTGTGAAGGCCTCTTGCTCGATGCGAACGGTACGTTTGACCCGGCGCGCCTGGGCGTGGGTCGCAAGCGCATCTGCCAATGGCTAGGAATAGGTGATTTAACGTTTACAGGATGGATCCAAGCGGGCCGCATACCTCGGCCCGCCGCAATCGCCCATGGGCTTCACCGAAATCTTCAACACCGCGTCCGACAAATAGGGGACCTGAGGCGAGAGCGTCTGGATCCTCGCGTCGTGCGCGTGGACGGCAAATTCGCGGTCTGTGAGTTTGTAGAAAACAAGCATGGCGAGATCGAAGGGCGCTTGGTGGCGACTGGCATCTCCGATCAAGGAGTTGCGCATGACCTGGCGCGGCGGCTCTCTCGCGCCTTTGCCGATGACCTGGCGAATGCAATTGAAATGCTCAGATTTTACCAAGAGAGCGACCCGGACCAGCTTCAACTGGTAGGGGAGATCGCCGACAAACTGGAAATGTACAAAGACCGACACCGCATAGAGGCGCCGTTTGACACTAAGCCCGAAGGAAACCCGCCCGCGGAAGTCGAGCCATGAAGAACGACCACACGTGGCACGCAACGCCTCGCGCATCGAAGCGCGGGATACCGAGGCCACGCCAGAGGGGCAAGGAGCATCCTACGACGCACACTGCATGCCGCGAACTCCAGCAAGAGTTGCTAAAGTAACATCCCCGCCTCTAAAGACCCGATTATTTGGTGATGAATTCGTTCGTATAGAAATCTTCAGGCGCTTTCAGATCCGGCATCGCGGAGTAGGTGTGCAGCGTTTTCTGCTCTCTGAGCGGGAGAGGTTGAAGAACAACGCTCAGCTAGCCTAGCAGCGGCGAGAGCCCAGAGAGCCTAAGTGCGTAGCTGCTCGGTCGGTCAAGCCTCAAACACCCCAATACGGGGCCATCTTGTAGTAGTCGTGGATGCGGGTCTCATACGCGCGATCACCCCATGTAGGTAGTTCATTGGCCGCGTACGTCGGCGCACCCTTGAGCTGATCGATGGTGAGACCCACCACATAACCTTCCTGCCGGGTGTCGTACTTAAGCGTTGCCCACGGCAGCGGATGATAGCGCTCGCCTATTCCAAGAAAACCGCCGAACGACATCACGGCGTAAGCAATTTTTCCCGACCTCTTGTCCAGCATCACGTCGTGGATCTCCCCAAGTTGATCTCCATCCGTGTTGTAAACATTCGTGCCGGTGACCTTGCTGGCAGAGATGACGCTGGCGTTCTCATCGAGGGTTTCCATCGGTCGATCCTTGCTGGCTTTTGAGAAAGGTTACCGTTTTCTAAACGCGCTCAGGCATGGGTTGTTGCGCCCCATGCGCCTTTACAGACACTAGTGATACAAAACGAGCTTAACTTACATCGATAAGTTCCACGGTCGTGCCACCAACTACGACGGTATCGCCGGCCACCTTTCCATCAGCGCCTGCGAAAGCGGCGAGACATAAGACAGGGTGCCGTTGGACGGATCAGCCTCATCAGTTCCGACGATGCGGTAAGTTTTGGGGACTGATTTGCCACGCGCGATGGTTACGCGCGAGCCGACTGGACCTGCGATGAAAACGGAGGCTCCGTGAGTTGCGCGCTTGCCAGGCGCGCCTGCCAGTAAGTGAGGTCGCGAGTGGCGCGCGCTACTGCTGCTGCGTCGCCGGAGGCTCTGGCGAGGGATTGCTCGCCGGTCAACCGTTCGACCGTGGTGTCGCCGTGTTAACGAACTGTTGCGGGAGCTGGAGGCCGCCGGCCGGGTCAAACTGCACACGTCAAGGACGGGCACGACGGTGGCGTTGGCGGCCTAACACCATCGGCTTCTGAACTTATTTGGCCCGCTCGCCCTTCCACGGGTGGGCGGGTTTTTCCATTGTACCCTTGTCTTTGCCAGGGACTATTCGGGAGCGGACAAAGGAACACATCGCCGGCTGGGAGATTTACGGGTTGCGCGTCGTGATCGCCTCCCTTCGCGACGACGTGGCCGAGCCCTCAAACAATGGGATTGGCCTGGGGCGAGAGCATTCATCCAGCAGACCAACACTCTCGCCCCGATCCACCCAGACTTGTCGCAAGGGCTAAGCCATGAAAACAAGTTACAAGCCGATCATCTTGGATGCCGAGCCGGACGAGACGACCTTGATCGTGGCGGAAATTGACAACCTGATTGCCACTGCAGAGGCGCGCATCGAGTGTCAGCGAGAGTATGTTCGTTCCGTGGGGTCGGACTTCGAAGGCAGTGCTTCGATGCGGGTCGCGATGCGATCGAGTTGTGCGCGAGTGACCATGTGCTCGCCTAACCTCTCACCGGCGGAGTGCAATATTCTGCTTCCCATTCGGCTGCCGTCATCGGCGGCCAGCGGATGACCATCATGGTGCCGGCATCATCTTCGGGATACCGCGCCGCGTGTGCCTTGCGGGCTTCCTCGACTGTTTGGCCCGGCATCTGGAACACAACGCCAAGATGAGGACCACCTTGAGTTGGTTGCGCGAGCGCTTCGATGCGATGAGCGATCCGGTCGATTTGTTGCTTGCTCGCCATCAAACTTACACCGTGAGAAGGATGTCGCGGTCACGGTCCTCGGAGTGAAGGGCGAAGTGCTTCGCCATCGCCTCCTCCTCAGTCTCGCCTCGATACTTTTCCTGGGTGATATGCACGAATTTCCTTGGTCGGCCGCTCGCCGTGCTGCGACAAGGCCCGAAAGCAGGTGTCCTGCTTGTACCTAGTCGAATCCTTCCCCGAGGGCGAGCCACTTCGATCCCGGGGTGTTTCTTCGATGAGGACGAGGGGACTTATATTAGTAGATGAATTGGCGCCGAGGTCTGCATCGGCTCTGATGAACTTTGTCAGTCGAATTCGAAGAACGTGGCTTCAGCGGTCCTTGATGATCACGTCGATTTGGGGGCTCTGAGGGTGCGGCTGACATGAAGCCCTGTCTCTCCGGCAGCATCCTGCAGTTCGCTTCGAAACTCGTCGCGTTTCTGGTGGATAGAGGCGATAACGGGCCCAGTCGGAAGACCAAGGCCGACTAACGCCACTTCCGAAAGCTGCAGGCTTGCCTCGATGGTTTCCGGAACCGCATAGGTTACGCCGATTGCATACAGATGGCGGGCGTGCAGAGCATCACGGGCACGAGAAACGACGAGGATGTCGGATCTGACTAAACGTACCAACCTGACAGTTCCATCGATGGCTGCCGGTGTGTGCATGGTGACAATCACCGCAGCAGCCCGCATCAGGCCACAGGCCTCAAGAAATGCCGAATTGGTGGCGTCCCCATAGTAGACCTCCCGGCCTTGGCGGCGGTACTCCGTCACCGCACGTGGGTCGCTATCGACGGCAAGAAAGGGAAAGCGATGTCGCTCCAGCATATCGCAAACGACCTGGCCAACGCGGCCGTGACCGACCACGATAGCGTGGTCAGTAGCGCCACTCCTTGGTGCAACGGCGAGCTCGGGGTCGAGAGGTCTTGATTGCTGGACCGCCAACGACAATCGGCGCGCAAGGTGGGAGAGAAGCGGAATCAAGCACATCGTTATCGAGGTCACCGCCAGCGCAAAGCTGGAGGCGCCAGCGCTGACAAGCCCAAAGGTCGTCGCCAAGCCGAGTCCAACAAAGGCGAACTCGCCGCCTGGGCCAAGCAGAATGCCGGTTTCGATGGCGGCCCTCCACGGTACTCGGAAGAGGCGTGCGAGGCCGATCAGCAGAACTGACTTTATGCCAATGAGGCCGACCACGCAGGCGAGCAGCCATAGCGGCTCCCGGGCGAGCTCTCGGAAATCGATGTTCATACCAACAGTGAAGAAGAAGATTCCGAGGAGCAGCCCCTTGAACGGCTCGATGGTCGTTTGAATAGCCTTGTCGAACTCCGTCTCGGCTAGGAGAAGACCTGCAACAAAGGCTCCGAGCGCCATCGAAAGTCCTGCGAGCCCAGCTGCTACCCCTGCGCCGACTATCACGAACAGGGTCGCTGCTACGAACAGCTCACTCGTGCCTGTGGAGGCAACGAGTCGGAAGAGAGGCCTTAAGAGCAGGCGACCGAAGACAACGATGAAGCCAAGTGCCAGCGCGGCATTTCCCAGCGCCAACAACAGGCTTGTCAAGATCTGACGGTTGGTGCCCGCGCCGAGGATGGAGATGAATAGCAGGAGTGGCACCACAGCCAAGTCCTGGGCAAGAAGGACGGCGAAACTAGTCCGGCCCGCTGTTGTTGAAAGCCGATGCTGGTTGGATAGCACCTCTATGACGATCGCGGTCGAGGAGAGGGCGAGACAGGCGCCGAGGATGATGGACGCTGCGGTCTCGTTGCCCGCCAAAGCGATAACGCTACCGATCACAGCTGTGGAGAGGATCACTTGCAAACTTCCCAATCCAAACACGAGGCGGCGCATTGTCAGCAACCGCTTGTAGGACAGCTCCAGGCCGATCAGGAATAGGAGGAAGACCACGCCCAGCTCGGCGATACCGGCAACGTTCTTGGCATCGACCACCGTGACCCAATAGAGCCATGGAAACCTATCTATGAAAGAGCCGAGCCCCAGCGGTCCCATGATGGCTCCCGCCCCGAGGTAGCCAAGGACGGCGCTGAACCCCCAGCGACGCACGAGTGGCACAACAACCCCTGCAGTGGCCAGCACGACCAGCGCATCGCTATAGGCCACAATATTGATCGTTGTCGCCGCCATTCAACTACTCCGGTGCTTGTGGCAAAGCGGCATTCTCGCCGAACGAGCCTCCATCGAATGGAAACATTTCAAGCGATAAGGCGTTTCACGACGAAAAAGGGGCTTCCATGACGACTAATGAACTCGAGATTCGTAACGGTCCGGACAAAGCGGACCTATTGCGGGCCGTGGCCAATCCGGACAAGCACCTGCACGTGATGTTCGAGACCCCCGCAGCCACCGTCGAAGCACACATCGACGCCATGGAGGAACTCACCACCGACGGCTCGACCTTTCAACTACGCGGTCACCTCACCTCCGGCAATCTGCGCGGTGCCGTCTTCGCCGGCACCTACGATGTTTCCAGCCGCAGCGGCCGGCTGGTCTTGAAACGAGCGTAATGACTGCGAAGCCCAGCAAAGAGCGGGCGCATGGCCGGCGCGGGGGAAAGGGGCTATGGTGCATCCGACCCGGAGACCCGCATCAATTATCTGATCCTGGTTGACGTCGAGAGCGCCGGGGTACCGGCGTCTAGCGTGCCGCCGTGAAAATCTCGGCGCTCGATGCTCACGCGCGCGCGTGCGCACTCGACGGCTTATCCGTAAGTGAGAGGCGCTCGCATCTGTTACTCCAGGGTCTTGCTTGCACCTGTAGCCGCTCCAGGTGCTACAAGGGGCGGATCGCCGCAACCATTCGCAAACCCATGTTTATCTATCTTTTCCGTGACGAGAGCGAGAGTGAAAATTTTGCCTTCTCGGTCGACATGACGGGAGCAAACATTCCGCCGATGACACCGCTCACGGAGTGGATTTTCCTCGAGGCAATCAACACACTGAAGTTTGTAGAGCCTTGGGACATTGGTGACTTCCGAGAGGTACTCGAGCATCTGAAGGTGGATGGCTACTACCTATTCCAGGGTGAAATCATCCAGCCATCGCTGGGCAAGCGTCGGCAACCTTCGCCGGAGTGCTGAAATCTTGGTCGCCTTGCCGCCCCACTGTTTGCGGAGCGTGAATGGCGAGTTTTCAACGGGACGCTAAGAACGCGCTAGACGACGGTTGATGCGCCGCCCTGGTATCCCGGTTTTGGAAAGGCGCCCGTTCCGCCGGGTGCCTTTTCGTTTGGAGCGAAGAACGATCCCCGGTCCCACCTAGAGCACCGGCCGCGCGGGCACCTCCAGCCCCTTGGGCATTCGCGTGCCGCGTAAAAAGCGCCCCAAATTAGACTTGGGGCGCAGGCTGCTGAAACTCCGGGCGCTGTTGGCGCTGCCCGGAGCGCTTCCCCCAGCAGGAGAATTCTATGCGGGCTGACTGAATGATAGCAGAGCGCGTCAATATTGCATGTTACAAAACTGAACACGACTAAAACGCAAAAAAAGGCCCGCTCTCCTACCGGAGGGCGGGCCTGTGGACGGTCTCAAAAATTGTGCGATACCGCACAATCGCCGACGCCCCGGCGAGACAGTCTCACGCAGTCTGCAGGTCGACCGGCATCGAACTGCGCCGCTGCCGCGACGTGCTGGTTGGCCCGCGCGACGTGGTAGGCGACGGCCTCGCCGAGGCGGTAGCCGTCGAGGTTGATGTTGACGCGGGTCTCCTGCACGCCTGGCGCGCGCGGCGGCGGAGTCCAGCGCTGCGGCAGGACACCACACCGCCCATGCCGCCGTCGGGCGCCATGGGAGCCGGCGTGACGTGCGGCCCGGGCGCCTGGCTGGCGCCAAGCCCAATCGCCCCCTTGATGGCAAGGTCGTTGCGCCCACCGCGAGTGCAGTCACCACAAGGTAGCGGTTCCAAGAGTTGCCGACGACCACGACGTGCGCGTCCGGGAATCTAGCCTTTGCAGCGCTCATGGCTTGCGCAAGATCGCCAGCTTCGCGAACACCCATGAGGACCAACACCTGCTCACGGGCCCAGGATGACCCAGGCATTGCACTCGTCCTTGCGCAGCGCCCGGTCCCAGGCGTTGAGCGACAGCAAAAGGGACCGCTGTTGCTCGCGGTCCCGCCTGGTTGTCGTAGGTGTCGCCCATCAGAACAGAATCTCGTCGTCGACGGGCTTGTCGAAATTCGACCTGCTCGCCGCCGGCTTGGGTCTGGCCTGCGTCGGCGCGCTGTCGGCCTGGGCGGGCTTGTTGCGCCCGATCTCACCGAGGCGCTCGACTTTCCAGGCGCTTGAGGCTGGAGCGCTCCTTGCCGTCCTTGCTGGTCCAGCTCTCCAGCTTCAAGCGACCCTCGCAGTAGACGCGATCGCCCTTCGCGACGGCCAACGACGTGGCCTTGTCGCCGAACACGACGATTTTGAGCCCATTGCTGATCGGCTCTTCGAATCCGGGGCCATTGTGCTGCATATCGGCGAGCGGAGCGAGATGCTCCTGCCGAAGGACGCGACCCCGTGCACGTGCTGCGGCAGTAAGGCTGCCGACCTCCAGCATCCGAGCGCGAGATCCACCGACATCGCGCTGGCCTTCAACACGCGGGCGGAGGATTGGGGTTAGCGGCTACTTCGCCAGCAAACATGGAGGTGTGGCCGGTAGCTATGACGCTTGCCGGCGGAAATTCCTCCGGCAGACGTCGCATCAGTCAACGGCGTGACCATTGCCACTCCACTGGATCCGGCAACGCGCGTGGCTTGACTCTTGTATACGGCAGCATACACTGTGTGTACATGATTAAGAAAGCAGACGATTCGGACTTGAAGCCCATCGAGCGGAAGGCGCTCGCCTTCGTTCGCAACCGCATTGTGCATACGGGTGCTGCACCATCGGTGCGCGAACTCGCGGCCGAATTGGAATTCTCGTCGCCGCGCTCGGCGGCAGTCATTATCGATCGCCTGATCGAGCGCGGCTATCTTGCACGACGGGAAACCGACCGCACGCTGCGTCTGTTGCGCATGCCCCCCGACAGCCGAGATCGGGAATCGACCGTGCTCATTCCGCTTGTGGGTAGAGCGCCGTGCGGCGCACCACTGCTTGCGGAGGAAAATATCGAGGCGATGATCCCTGTCTCGACGCGCCTGGCGAGGCCTGGCCAGCGCTACTTTCTGCTGCACGCCGTCGGCGATTCGATGACCGAGGCTGGCATTAATGATGGCGCCCTCGTGTTAGTGCGCCAGCAACCGACCGCTGAGAACGGCAATGTCGTGGTCGCCTTGGTCGATGACGAGGCGACTATCAAAGAGTTGCGGCGCTCTGGTGATGCCGTCGCACTCGTACCGCGCAGCAAGAATGCGCGGCACAAGGCGATCGTCTTGCGTCGCGATTTCCAGGTGCAGGGGGTGGTCGTCGCGACGTTACCGGATATCGCGGAATGATATGGGGAAGCACGCCTTAGACGGGGAGCGGGGGAGTATGGCACTCGTAAGCGTGCGCAGCACGCGTCCTCGGCAGACGAGGCACATTCTGGCGGAGCGGAAACTCCTGCTTGCCGTTGCGGCAGGCGGCCGATGCGAATTTCGAGGATGCAACAAGTATTTGTTTGAGCATCCGATTTCGCTCTCGGGCGTCAATCTCTCGAAGCACGCGCACATCTATGCGTTCAGCCCGGAAGGGCCGCGAGGCAACGACCGAGGCCGCCCGCATGATATCCATGCGATCGGCAATTTGATCCTCCTGTGCGGCGACTGCCACGACGAAGTCGACAAGAATAAACACCTCTACAGCGCCGACGTGCTCAAGGAATATAGGCGCGAGCACGAGGACCGAATCAAATACCAGACGGGCCTTGGCCCAGAAGCGCGCACGTCGTTTGTTGTCCTCAAGGCGCGCATCGGTGGCCGGCCGGTCGATGTCAGCTTTGATGAAATCCGCGACGCTGTCGCACCGCGCTATCCGACCGATCGCATTGGATACGCCATCGATCTTGCCGAGCTCGGCGACGAAAACGCCGAGGGTTACCACGCGGCTGCGGCACGCCGCATTACGCAGCGCATGGACGCCTTCTATGAGCGCGGCATCGACGGCCGTGCACCTATGCATGTCTCGGCGTTTGGCCTTGCACCCATACCGCTCCTGATGCAGTTCGGGCGCGCGCTCAGCGACAAAGTCGAGCTCGAACTGTTCCAGCGCCACCACGGCGCAGAAAAGCCGTGGCGCTGGCGCGCAGACGGACTTCCGGCACGGTACGAACGGCGCCTTGTGCGAGAGGGCCGGGCGACCGGGAAGGTCGGGCTAGTCCTATCGCTGAGCGGGGTGGTTGACCCGACATCCTTGCCGGCGACCTTCGGGGAGGGGGATTGGCTTTATGAGATCCACCTCGTGAGCGAGATTCCCAACCGTAGTTTCTTGCGCCAGAGGCAGGACTTGCTGGAATTTCGCAAAGTGTATGAGGCGTTCCTCAGCCACTTGGTGGCGCAGCATGCAGGGCTCAAAGAGCTGCATCTCTTTCCAGCGATTCCGGCCCCAGTAGCCATCGTGTGCGGTCACGTGGTGCTACCGAAAGTCCATTCCGCATTAGTTGTGTACGACAACGACAAGGCTCGGGGCGGGTTCATCCCGAGATTAAAGGTGAGTGATCATGACCAACGATGAACAACTGCAGGCAATTTTGCGCGCACAGGACGTGCGTCCTGATTGCGCTGAGATGCACGCGCTGCAAAGCGCCCGTGCCGACGTCGAAGATTTGCTGAAGAGCGCTTTTAACCCGGCCCCGATAATCCGGTACGGCGGCTCGAAGGCCAAAGGGACGATGCTGCTTGCGGACTTCGACCTCGATGTGATCTGCTATTTTCCACGCGACAGCGCGAACGCCGGTGAGAGCATCAAGGCCCTGTATGAGAACGTCCGGAAAATCCTAGAGACAAAATATCAGGTCGACCCACGCACCACGGCATTGCGGGTGTTCGACCACGAGAACGATCTGCGCATTGATGTTGTGCCCGGACGCTTCATCGATGCGTCCCAGACCTACGCCTTTTTGCATCAGAACGGCGGTGAGAAGGACCGGCTCAAAACCAACCTTGCCATGCATCTTACCCACGTCACGGAAAGCGGCTGCGTTGACGAGATCCGCCTGGGAAAGCTGTGGAACCGGCGCTCAGGGCTTTCGATGCGCACGTTTCCGCTGGAGCTCTTGGTGATCGAAGTTCTGAAAGGCTCCCGCCGCGTTGGCCTCCACGAGCGCTTTCGCCATTTCCTGCAAACGGTCGCCGACAATAGCCATGACATTATGATCGAAGACCCCGCTAACGGTGAAAACGACGTGGGGGCTACAGTGAACCGGAATGCGCTCGGCTTTGCCGCGCTTACCACCCTTCGGACGCTCGACCAAAGCGGCTGGAGCGGCGTGTTCGGTGCGAGCAGGACACCATCAAGCACTGCGAAAACGGCTGCCCTGCGGGCCTCGGTGGCTCGCGCCACGCCGACCCGACCTTGGCTCCCGCACGCATGAGCGGCGGGGCATCACGAGGGAAAGCTTCCGATGCGATTTCGCGCATGCTCGCGCGTGACTTTCCGACGCTGCACGCTGTTACAACTGAGGATGGCTTCCTGGTCGCAGGCACGTACCACTTGATTGAAGACGGGATCGCTATTGATAATTTTCTGATCGCAATCGAGCTTCCGGCTAGCTATCCCATCGGCATCCCAGTCGTGCGCGAACTTGGGGGCCGCATACCCAATCATCCAGATTTTCACGTTTTTGCTAACGGGACGCTTTGCCTCGGGCTGCCCGAAGAGTTGTGGCTTCAGTACGGCGGCCGCTTCGAGTTAAAGCAATACTTGGAGGGGCCACTGCGATCATACTTTCTCGGGATCTGCGAGAAATTGGCTGGCCGGCCGTGGCCATTTGGTGAGTGGCCTCACGGCGTGCCAGCGCTGATAGAATTTTACGGAAAGCTGATCGGCACCGAGGAGATCAGCTGCGTGATTGCGCTCGTTGAAATGCTGTCGAATGCCTCACTGAAGGGCCACTGGAAATGTCCGTGTGGGAGCGGAAAAGAGCTGCGCCAGTGTCACGGCGATGCTCTTCGCGATCTCCATGCTCGATTGTCAAAGGAGATACTCGCACGATCGCTGCAACTGCTGCGAGATAAAGCAGCCGCCGGCACACCGGCCGTTGCTGCATGAGCTCTGATCGATGCTGCGGAAGCCGGCATATGCGATGCTCCGTCTACGGTATACTTGCGCCAAGCGAACTCCGACGTGTGGCGGGCTCGTGTGTGCGCGATCACCGCTGCCGTTCGACCGCGCGCAGGAGGCGTCGGCGGTGATGTCTGCAGGAGGAACGCGTCAGTTGGACGCGGTCGTTCAGCTCGCGGATGCGCAGCGATGGCGATCCGAAGTAGGGAAGTCCAGCGTCAGGCTCCTCGCGCAAGTAGATTTGGATCATGGTATACTGGTTAGGTTGGTAAGGCGGCGGGCGTTATTTGCCCGCCGTTTCGGTTTCGGCATCGCGTCGCTGCAAGTAGCTTTCGCGCCTCGCGGCCATATCCTCGGCCTCGGCCGCCACAATCTCGGCGGCCTGACGCATGCGCTCAATCCGCTCGCGCCATGTCAGTTTGTCGTGTGTCGTAAGCAGTTACGGAAGTTAGTTGCTTGTAAAGCTCGACCAGCCGGTGGCTGCCGCATCCGGCTCTAGCTGTTACGCCGGCGACGGAAGCGGGCCGCTGTCGAAGCGCTGCCTGGAGATTTTGAAGGAGGCCCGCGTGCTCAATCCCAGTAGCGACCTACTCTTCCCGGGTCCGCGCACCGGAGAAGAACTCTCCGACATGGCGCTCACCAAGGTTCTGCGCGACCGCGGCTTCGCCGACGTAGCGACGGCGCACGGCTTCCGCAGCTCCTTCCGCGACTGGGCGACCAAATCAGCAAAGGTGCGTGAGGTGGTGGCCGAGGCAGCCCTGGCCCACACCGTGCGCGACAAGACCGAGGCTGCTTACCGGCGCGCCGCATACCTAGATGAGCGAAAAGCCCTGATGCAGCGCTGGGTGCGCTACTGCTGCACCTGACTTTTCCACAGACCCCTCGACCTCGCGCTAGAGAGTCTCGTGTGGACAACGAACTCTGGTTAGGTACGTTCCAAAAGTTTGGATGTAGCCGCTACACGGCGCGCCTCGCCTCGCCTCGCCGCGCCTTTGCTCGCGGCTGCACATCCTTTCCCGAGCGTGACATGCCGGCAGCAAATCAACATTTCACGCTGCTGCAGACCGGTTACGCGTGAGGACTTCGACCACTGTACGTCACAACCCTGGCTGGCGCGAGGGATGGAAGTCGGGACGCCGCGACCGAAATCGCGGGCCATCTCCATGGTCTTCGTGGGTATAGGTCACGACGGCCCCGAAGGACACTGCTCTACGCGTGATGCACAACTGATTGGGAGTGCAGTATGACAGTCGAGCATCGGCGCCTCATCCCATCGATGTCGAGGGACGCGGTGGCATTCGACTATACCTTGATGGACACCCCTGGAATATTCTCCGTAGTCAAATAATATGCTAAGGCAGCTGCTGCGGCCCGAAAGGTGGTCGCTCCCTATTCGAAGGACGAACGCGAACTTTTATCCGTCCCCGCTCTCTCACATCCGGTATAAGTATCCGTTTCCGCTCTTTCGAACCCGCTGTGTCTGTACGACGAACGCGAATTTCAATACGTCTCCGCTCTTTCACATCTCCGGAACTTGCACCATCCGCTCTCTTGTCACCCACGTCGATGAGTTGACCGCCGGAGTACGGGAGTATCTGCAGACCTGCAAGCCGATGGTCATTGCCGAGGACGCGCACAACTGCGGCGGCACGAGCGAGGCCGAGCCCCGCATTGTCGACGGGAATGAAGTGCTCGGTCAGCGACTTTTGTTGCAGAAAAGGAATGAGGGTCTTGTCTAAATTGGATGGCCGTTCGGTGATGATGCGTTGTTCATCGGTGTGCCCGATGACTTCGATAATGTTGACATCATAATCTTTGACCGTCTCGAGCAGCCTGGAAATGACCGTGCTGGTGAGGGTTGCCCGGAATTGCGGCACTGCAACGTCGCTATGCCGAAGCTTGGCCGCTTCATCAACGCGAGCTTGCGATCTGGGAAAGGACTGTGGGTCCCGATCATCCTAACTTGAGCGTGGCACACCTCAAGAACCTGGCCGAGCTCTACCGGGAGAACCGCCGCTACGCCGAGGCCGAGCAGCTTTACAAACGAGCGCTCCCTATCGCCGAAAAGGCGTTGGGGCCGGACCACCCCGATGTCGCTTTTATCCGGCGCCGGCTCCAGGCTGCGCCCGGTGATCGGTGAGATTGTTCACACCGTCAGATCGTCTCGGCGGGACGGCATCTTCTGGCACGCCGGATGCGACCCCGTCGCGCTACCTTCCAGGCCGGAGCAGCGGCTTGACGCCCCTGGTACAACGCTAGCCACGCGACTTCGACGCGACCTGACGCTTAGGCTACGCGTGCAGCGACCGCCAGGTCCTTAAGCGAGCGCGGGGTCAGCCACCCTTCTCGGGACAGCAAGGCATCCGACGCCAACGCCGAGCACAACCTCGTGGCCTCGGGAGGTCAGCACACGCCGCTACAGAGCGCCTCGCCGTGGGCTGCCGCCTCCCCATAGACGCTGTGCCAGCGCTGGAAGCTCTGAAGCTGCCAAACCGAGTCACTGATAAAGAGAGCCTTGGCGTCGAGCGCGCTCAACGCCTGCGCGCCCTCCTTCACAAGCGAGGGGGAAACAAAGTTGCCACACGCGAAGGCCGAATCATTTGAAAACTCCTCGAGGTTAACCTCCCCCCTTTTGAGAGCACTATGCACTTGGTCGCCGTACAGAAGCCTGCCCACGAATGTTGTGGCGTCCTCACGCACATGCTTTAATGCCTGCGAGAGCCGCTCCTCGACGAGGAAGCTGGTCATCTCCAGGGAGCATCGGCGATGCTCGACGCCGGGGTGGGCGAGGCGGGTCCGCTCCAGTTCCAGGCGGAACTCCTCGATCAATTGCCAGGCTTCGGGCTCAGGCCCAAGGACTTTCTCTTGTGCGCTGATCACCTCTTGGAGAATGTCCTCGCGCTCTGCGGCGGCGATGTCGTCGAAGAAAAAGAAGATGCCCCCGCCGTAGCAGAATAGAGATCCCATCAGAGTTACAAACGCCCTGTCGCTCTGCAGGCGCTTGAACAGGCCGCTCGATGGTGGCACCGCCCAATAGTGGAGCGAGACGCCCACGACGCACCTCCTCCAAAGTTTCCCACCACAGTCCCTGCCCGCTTTCTCACCCTATCACCTGCGGGCTGGAATGCACGGCTGATGGGCTGCCAGGAGCCGCCGATACGCTTCCGCCAGGATGCAGCCCTCGATTGCGAAGTGGAGAAAGTGGAGCGGGAAATTAGGAAGCTCGGCGGGCAACGCCCAATGGATGTTGGCCCGCCACGGGATCATCGTGTGCGGTGCCAGCCGGCCGACGCCGAGCCACGCCTGGGCTTGCGTACCAAGGCTCCAGAGGCCGCCAACAGCGGCCGCGGCCAACAGAGCGATACAGAGCAAACGTACGGTTTGTAGCCGCAAGAGGCGCCAAAGCTCGCGCAGATCGGGCCCAACAAACTTGGCGACCACGACGATCAAGCCAAAAAAGCAGGCCGAGAGGGCGCCGTTCACGAGCCAGGCGGCGAAGCCAAAGGCGTAAAAGTAAAGCGTGGCAGGCGAGATAGTCCGACGGGAGAACCAGCCAGCGCATCAATGGCATAGGGGCATCGGTCACGGTGATGTTGGCTATGAACCACGCGGCGACGATCGGCGTTGCGACCCAGGTTTTCCTTTCAACCTCGAAGTTGATCGCGCGAGCGGGGGGCTCGCCGTCGAGCATCCATCTGAGCAGCATCAGATAGGCCATGGCCATGAACGGTGCCCATAAGATCTCCCGTGCCCAGTCTGGAGCCCGTCCCAGACGCAATTGGTCCTGAACGACGACCTCGAGGATCACCAGCACGACCGTGCCCAGCAGCCAGGGCAGCCAGTAGATCGCAAAAGAGACCCGCCAAAATCTGCACGGCGCGGCCGATGCCGGTCACTGCCACATCGATGATCGGCAACAGACCTCCTGTCCCCCCATTAGGCTTCGCCACCCCGTGACTAGGCTCTGGTAGCGTCACCCCTGCTGCCTCCGCGAAAAACACCTCGGAGCCTACTCAACGATTCCTGGCAAGATTATTGCGGCCGGCCAGAGGGGCGAGAGGTGCTCACCCCCATACAAAAAACCCCAGCAAAAATGACCCGCAAAACCCTGAAATACCGCCACACGCACTGGGGGCTGGAGAGATAATACAAAAACATTTGATTTTGTACAACCAACCAACCCCATGTATGGGGTGAGACGAACAGGAGGGGATTGAGATGATGGGGAAACCGAAACGCGCCGCGCTCTACGTGAGGGTCAGTACCGACCATCAGGCCGTCGAGAACCAGATCCGCGAGCTCAAGCAGGTCGCCGAACGCCGCGGCTGGACGGTTGTCGAGACCTACCGCGACGCCGGCATCAGTGGTGCCAGGAACGGGACAAGCGCCCTGGCCTCGATGCCATGCTCAAGGACGCCAACCGGCGCAAGTTCGACGTCGTAATGGCGTGGGCCATTGATCGGCTAGGCCGATCGCTGATCGACCTGCTCGGCACCATTGAGCACCTCCAGGAGGTCGGCGTCGATCTCTACTTGGATCAGCAGCACATCGACACCACCACGCCAACGGGCAAGCTGCTGTTCCAGATCACGGGCGCCTTCGCCGAGTTCGAACGCTCGATGATCCGCCAGCGAATCCGCGCTGGGCTCAGTGTCATCAAGGAAAAGATCGCCCGCGACGGCAAGTTCGTCAGTAGGACGGGAGGGTGCGCAGGAAGCTGGGGCGCCCCGGTGCCGAACCCGACAAGATTGAGCGCGCCCGCCTGGAGTTGGCAAGGTGGCTCGCGAGGTTGGCCTCGGCGTCGGCACCGTCCACCGGCTTCAACGCGAGATTGGGGAATATGCGCCCAATTGACGTAGGGCCCTCAGCAAACGGCACGTATTGGCCCCAGGACGGCAAGAGCGGACTGGGCCGCTACCCCCCCCCATGGCCAGGAGAACAAACGGGGAAAATTCGGGCTAGGCGGCCTCGCTGTCGAGCCCAAGAGTTGCATAGAGCAACCATCAGTCGGCAGACAGTCCGTGCAGTTAATCCGTGTTGCGACCTGCATTCGGCTCAAACGAGCCGACCTCGAAGGTCGGGCGTAGCGCGGGCTTCCACGAGTTGCATAGCGCAACCCGGAAGCGGAGCGCCGCCCGACACCGTCGACTAACGCCTCGGCGTGCCCACGACTTGCCAGCACGGCCCGGCAATGCCGCAGACCGTGTACCGCTTAAGCGCCTTGGGCTCATTAGGTGGTGGACTCGGCGCGACCGTCTTCTGGATCTGAGCGCAGCCGAACACGCAAGGCGGCAGGAACTGGACCCATATGCCGATGGTGATCGGCAGCAGCACGAACCAAATCAGCGTGTTCAGTGCTTGGCGAGGGGTCATGAGGCTCGCTCCAGCCAGATCACGAGCGCGAAGGTTTCCACGCCTTAGCTCCCTCAGGCTCACGCCCGCCTGCGCTC
Organism: uncultured Alphaproteobacteria bacterium; assembly: GCA_963770295.1. GTDB lineage: Bacteria > Pseudomonadota > Alphaproteobacteria > Rhizobiales > Hyphomicrobiaceae > AWTP1-13. The sequence goes on along the minus strand of CAVYPA010000006.1, from coordinate 86,421 downwards.
CTTTGGTCTTTCGAACCCGGGCGGCCAATGGGGCCTGGGCTGTCCCCACCGGATGCACGTCGCGAACCCTTGGGCACGAGATCCGGAGCGAAGCGGAGTACTTCGGCGACATTCCACAGATGTCGCTTCCTAAGGAGATGCTCAGCATCGCGGAGCACATCGTCGAGATGAAACTGGAGGATTTCGATCCGGCCTACCTTGAAGATCGCTATCGCACTGTCCTGGTCTCGATGCTCAAAGAGAAAAGCGTTACGATGCCGCCTCGCGCAAAACCTGCGGCGCCTTCGCAGAAGAACGTGATCGACTTGATGGCAATGCTCAAGAAGAGCCTGCAGGTCGAGCGGCCGGCATCTGAGAAGGGCCTCAAGCCCCGACGAGCGGCCGCCGCTGTCTCAAAGACGGGTGACGCCAAGCGGTCGAAGTGCGTTCCAGAATAGACGCCAGGTCCGGTCTTCAGCGCGCGGAGTACGGCTTCTCGGCGACCTGCTGCTCGATTGCAAAGGAGAAATGATATCAATCAATTTGTCTGCGAGTGCTGCTCTGGGTACGTCGGGCCGGGACAACCAGGCATGGGCCCCTCTAGACACCGGCTGGGTAGATCAGCGTTTCCCCTGGTCCAGGCCTAGCTGCTCCCGTCGGTCGAGCCGCCTCGATATGGCCCCCGCGCAGGATATGAAACACTGTCTCGCCAGAGGCCATCAGGTAGTCCGCGATGATGCGCCGATGACATCGCCACCATACGGCTTCCGCGCACATGACCGCGCAGCGTTGCGCGTGCCCTAGTTCCCGCAGCTTGGCAAGACCGGAGCGGAATGCGTCGGTCATGGCGTAGTCGGCGTAGTTATGAAAGCTTTGGTTCCCCCAAAAGGCGTTTACGGCTGGCGAGATCTGCCGAATATGGCCTCGCAGCCCTCCAAGCGCAGGGATGTGGATGTAGGCGATTTGGAATGCGGACAGTGTCTCGGGTAGGACGTCGTCGTTGTACTCGGGGTTCGTACGCGATCGCGGAACGGTCCGGACATCGACGACGAGTTGAACCTTCGCCTGCCCCAACAAATCGACGAAAACTTCGATCGGCCGGGTCGAATGTCCGATGGTAAAGAACGAATGCCCCATATCATTTACGACCACGTCGGCTCTATCTTTCGTCCTGGCGGCTGCTAGTTTCGGCGAGCTTCTGCCTCAGGGCGCGGATCTCTTCGAAGCGGATCGTGACGTCCCGCATAATGGCCGCCACGCCGATCATCTGGCCCGCCTCGTCCCGCAGCGGCACGATCGTAAATTCCAGCGAGATGCGTTCTCCGTCCTTCCGGATCCCGGGAACGGCAAGAATATCGCCGTGCCCGTACCGACTCTCGCCGGTCGCCATAACTTGGCGATAGCCCAGCCAGTGGCGCGCCCGCAGCTGCTCCGGAATGATGATGTCCAGTGACTGCCCGATCGCCTCGCCGCTCGTATAGCCGAAGATGCGCTCTGCTCCAGGATTCCAAGCTTGGATGATGCCTCTCTCATCGGCGGCAACGATCGCATCCGAGATTGTGCATAGAACGGCCTCAGCCAACACGGTACGAGAGATCGTCATCGGGAGACCTTATTGTGCTAGCCGCAATCTCTTTCCGGGGTGTCATACGACTTCAACGACTAATGAGCTTCAGTGCCGTTCCCTTGTGCAGGGCCACATGATCGGTCTTGTCGCTCTTGATCTCATACTGAGGATCTCGAATGCTCGCATGGTGAATGTAGCCCTTGTAGTTCACATCCTTCTTATGCACTTTGACGATCCTGCCGCTGACGTGCCCTGCTTCCGAGTTCCACGTCACGTGATCGCCAACCTTGAACGTCTTTGTCATGATCACAGCCTCCCTGACGAGAGCTTGCGCATTGCCGATCATGCATGACCGGGCACCGCCGAACTGGAGAGCCGCTGTTTCATCCAGTTGATCAATCCCCCGCTGAGCGCGAACTCTACCTGGCGAGGCGACAGGGAATGAGCGACCTGAAAGCTTCGCCCGCGCGTGACGTTCTCAACCAGCAGCTCTTGTTCCTCCGCAAGCGTGCGTCGAACGCCCAGGAGGCGCAAGACGTCGCCGGGCTGGATGGCGAGGTAGTCGGCAGGGTCGACAAAGGTCAGCGGCAGCACACCGAAGTTGATCAGGTTCTGTGCGTGGATGCGCGCGAAGCTCTTCACCACCACGGCGCGAAGCCCGAGGAACTGCGGCCCCAGCGCGGCGTGCTCACGGCTCGAGCCCTGCCCGTAGTTGTTTCCTCCCACCACCACGTGTGCTCTCGTCTGCTTGGCGCGCGCGGCGTAGGTGGGATCGATAATATCGAAGGAGAACTCGGCAATTCTCGGAATATTGCTCCGGAACGGCAGCACCCGCGCACCAGCGGGCATGATCTCGTCGGTGGAGACGTCGTCTCCGACCTTGAGCAGAACCGGCCCTTCGATTGTATCCGACAGGGGCACGAACGTCGGCAACGAGGCGATGTTGGGGCCCTTCTCGATCACCACGCCCAAGCCCGCCTTGCGCGGCAATGGCGGCACGAACATTCCGCGGTTCACAATCGGGTCGTCGGGATCGGCGATGCGCGGGTAGTCGATGCCAAGCGAGCGCGGATCGGTGATCACACCGGTGAGCGCGGACGCAGTGGCGGTCTCGGGGCTGACCAAGCACACCTTGTCTTCGCGCGTGCCGGATCGCCCCGGAAAGTTGCGGGGGACGGTACGCAATGAGAGTTCGTGTGTCGCCGGCGCCTGGCCCATGCCGATGCAGCCGTTGCAACCTGCCTGGTGCAGCCGCGCGCCGACGTGAATCAGACTGGCGATGTGGCCGTCGCGTACCAGCGTCTCGAGCTGCGCCCGGGAAGTTGGGCTGACGTCGAACGAAACGCGGTCGTGCACGCGTCGACCGCGCACCATCGTCGCCGAAACAGCGAAATCGCGGTAGCCAGGATTGGCGGAGGAACCCACATAGGCTTGGTATATCCGCTCACCAGCGACTTCCCGCACCGGTTTTACATGCCCCGGGCTGGACGGCAATGCGATCAATGGCTCCAAGCTCGACAGGTCAATCTCGTCATGGAGGTCGTAGTCCGCGCCCGGATCAGCGACCAGTTCCACCCAGTCGTCTTCTCGTTGCCAGGCACGCAGGAAGCGGCGAACCTCCTGGTCGGAGGGGAATACAGTCGTTGTAGCGCCTAGTTCGGCACCCATGTTGGCGATCACGTGCCGATCCATCGCGCTCAAGGCGTCAAGGCCCGGTCCATAGTACTCGACGATCTTCCCTACTCCGCTTTCAACGCCGTGGCGGCGCAGCATCTCGAGGATCACGTCCTTGGCGCTCACCCAATCCGGTAGCCGGCCGGTAAGCTTCACCCCCCAAACCTGGGGCATGGGCGTAAAAAATGGCTCGCCCGCCATAGCCAACGCCACTTCCAGTCCGCCGGCGCCGATGGCCAGCATACCCAGCGCGCCGCCCGCCGGTGTGTGACTGTCCGCGCCCAGAAGCGTTTTGCCCGGTTTCCCGAAGTTTTCTTGATGACACGGGTGGCTCACGCCATTTCCAGGTCGGGAAAACCAGACGCCGAAGCGCTGGCACGCGCTGCGCAGGAAGAGATGGTCGTCGGCATTCTTGTAATCGGCCTGGACGATGTTGTGGTCGACATACTGGACGCTGATCTCGGTCTTCACTCGATCCAGGTCCATGGATTCGAGCTCCAGCATGACCAGTGTGCCAGTCGCGTCCTGCGTCAGCGTCTGGTCGATGCGGATCCCGATTTCCTCACCTGGCCTCATATCGCCGTGCAGCACGTGCGCCTAAATCAACTTTTGCGCAACATTCGAGCTCATCGCCAAACTCCAATCGTGCCGAGATTTCCGTCATCGATCTGGCCGGCAAGTACTATTCTCACTTTGTTGACACCGGCCAGAAAACGCACCTGGATCAGTGAACGTGGACGTCCCGGCCCGAGTGGCGTTTGAGAATTTGAACCGCGCGACTCTCCTCGTCGGCGTCCCAGGTGCGTACCCAGAGCAGCAGCCCACCGTGATCGAGCTGCTCCTGAAGACGTCGGGCGCGTTGGTCGCCCAGAAGCTTCGCGAGCCATGTTCCAACCAGTCCTCCGGCTCCGCCTCCCAAGGCGGCTGCGCCGGCCATTGCAACGAGCGTTCCGCCGGCGGCGGCTTACCGGGCCCATCGGGAGACCCGCCCCAACGTAGAAGAGCGCACCGATGATAGCTCCTTGTCCATCACCAATCGCCTCCGTCGAAATGTAGGCAGCCGTGGGCAGTGGGGTTGTCTTCCAGCTCCCTGGGTTTGCGATACTTGTGACCGAGCTTGGATACGACGTCAGCTTCACTGGCGACTAGGCTCAGCTCGGAAATGTAGCCCCCAACCGGAGGCGCAGCAGGACCCCGGGCAACCTGGCTTAATCCACATATTGTGCTTCGCCATCCTGATGAGGCCGTGTAGCGGTTATTCTCGGCGCCGCAGCGTCCGGAATAGAAACGACGGCACTCGCGAGCGAACGCAAAGGCTTGAACGAACGCCTAGACTAGCCCGTGCAGAATTAGGTGCCGAAGCTACGCCGGTTCAGTGCCAAAAGGGTGCATGGCTATACCGGTGGCGGATGGCTAAAGATGCCCGCCTCTGCGCCGAGGAGCATCACCGTTCTTTCGCCCGCTCACTTTTTGAGACCATCGCCGCGGCCGTGGCAACTATCAGCGGAAATCGTCGCCTCGCGCAACAGGCGCCGGAGGCCCGGTCGTGACACAAACCTACGAATCGCCGCAGTCTCTCCCTTGGCGTGTCGGCACGTCTATGCATCAACAGCCTGTTTGCGGGATGCCCATGCGCGAAAGTCTAACCGATCCCATTAGCGAGACGAATCCGTGGCGGGTTGCCGTCGTGGAATGCCGAGGCAGTTGCTATGATGTTGGGGTCCAGACCGCCAAAGGCTTCCGCAACAGCCCGCGCGGCAGAACCTTCAAGCATCGTCGAGGGCGGGGTCGTTACGGGTTTAGCATCAAGAATGCACAGGCGGCGCTCGCCACCTATGCTCCCAATATCTGGGAGGAGTTGCACGGACTTGCCGACGGCTTAGAAATTCCATTTGAGACGGCTGTGATGCGGTATTCCAACGGCCGGCTTGCTTACCCCACCTACGGATGCTCCTCTCTTTCGACGGTGGATCTCTTCGGTCGCAATTACGACTACTCGGTAGGCAAGTATAACAGCATGCTGCTGGCCATACAGCCAAAGGGGGTAAACGCGAGCATTGGCTTTTCCGACAGGTTCACAGGACGTGTCGATGGAATGAACGAACACGGCCTTTGCGTCGCCTTGCACCTGGTCAATCAATCGAAATCGTGGCGGCCGGGCTTGGGTTGCATTTTGACTGTCCGCATCGTACTGGACCAGTGCGCTACGACTGCGGAAGCCGTCAAAATGCTGAAACGGCTCCCACACGGTCTTTCCTTCAGTTACTCGCTCAAGGACGCCAAAGGGGTGGGAGCCGTCGTGGAGGCATCGCCCCTGGAGGTCGTGGTCCGTGAGGGCGGGAACCTGGCCTGCACCAACCACTTTCAGATCAAAAAACTCCAGATGTTTAACCGCCGGTCCGCCTGGACCTACCAGCGCCTACCTCCACTTGAGGCCTGGTCCAAAGCGAGGCTCTCACCCGAAGAGTTGTTTCGTGCGTTGAACAGATCCGCCTCACCCGTGTTCGACCACAGATATGCCTTTGGATGTGGCACCATGCATACGCTTGTATGCGAGCCGGCTTCCAGAAGTTTGCTGGTTGGCGTCGGCGGAGACGCACTGCCCCAACAGATCGAGTTTTATGCATGGACACGTGGCGCGGCCATCGGTGTGACGAAATTGGAGGGCCAGTTAGGGGGTAAGACACGGCCCTTCGATGCGGATCGCCTGCCGCGCCGGAGCCCTCGGCCACGAACAAAGTCGTCTTTCAGCCTCTCACCTCGGCGAAAAAATGCGAGCCCGTGGCCGCGAAGGCGATCCACGCCCTGACAATTGCGCCCCCAAGAAATTTGTCCGTTGCTGGAGTGAAGCTGCACTCCCCTGAGCAAGCGATGGGGAAAAGGTGCCAATACCCGACTTCTCAGATTAGCTCCATTCCCTGCGCCTTAATGACGGGAATTGCCATTGGACCTTTCAGGAATGCAAGCAATTCCCGCGCGCCATCAGGCGACTTCCTTTGGGAAACTGTTGGCGCGGGTCAGACCGCCGTCACACTTACGCAAGCTTCATCAAAGCGAGCGCCGCGCGTCCATTCGGAGCGTAGGGATTGCTTAGGCATTCTGCCATTTCGAAGTGGTTGTAATCGGCCCCCACGATCAACTGGACCGGCTTTCCGGCCGCCTTCACCGCCGCCGCAAAATCGCGGCCTTGGCGTTGAAATTCCGGAGTTTCATTGGTGCCGTACGTGACGATGATGGGAGCGTGCAGGAGATTGAGATATCGCTGCGAACTCATCACCTGCTCCATCTCGTCCGTGAACTTGACGTACTTGTCACGTTTGGAGAGGCGAACCGGCTTCATGTCATACATGCCGCTCATGCAGAGGCCGCCCTTCAGCAGGTCGGCAGGCAGACCGAAATCTTTCTGCCAATCAGTGACAAGAGCCACACCGCAAAGATGGCCACCGGAAGAGAACCCGCCAATGTAGAGCTGATTGGGGTCACCGCCGAAAGTGCTGGCGTTCTTGTAAACCCAGGCAATGCCCCGCCGGACCTGTTGGGCAATCATCGGAAGATCGATGTCCGGCATTTTGATGTTCGCAAAGTCTAGGACGATATAGTGCGCGCCTGCGGTAACGAAAAGTTCCACCGGGAATGCTGACGCCTTTGCGGAACCGAGAAGCCACTGGCCACCATGAATGTAGACAAATATCGGCGCATTGGGCCGCTTGGTGGCATAGATGTCCAATTTTTCGACATCGGATGGACCATAGGACTCATGTCGAGGTTCACCGAAGCGGCTGCGAATGGCCTCACTTGTGCTGGCGCAGCGCTTTCTAATTATTTGGTTCCCGAGCGGAGCATAAATATCCTGGTCATACGCGGCATCGAGTTCGACTTGATCCATATCCATCCATACAAGCGGACCCTTCGTATGAGGTTCCGGGCCGACTAGGCACTCACCAGCCAGCACTGGCGTGGCAGCAATGGCCGCGGCGCCCCCGAGAATGGTCCGTCGACTAATTTGCTTGCCAATCGGGCTTTTCACCATTTCCACCTTTGTCTTGGTGACCGCGACAATGCCGTCACCTCGGGTGCCACGCGTGTGCGGACCCCACTGAACTTGGCCACCAGCAACGGAGCGCCTTCTTTTCTATAGACATGATTGCTGGCGTGAGTTTCAAAAAAGCGCACGCGCTCGTTCATGTAGTCCGTGGCAAGAGCGGGACCGCCACTCACTGGGTCGGCACTTTCACTTTCTCCCACACCAGAACGCCCCGACCTTCACGACCATCTATCGGGCTTTTCATGAGGGCGGTCGTGATCGTCAGAATGTTCCCATCGAGTTTAAAGAACCGGACTTGGTCGGTTCCGGTCCAAGCCTCATTCCAAGAGATGTCCACGTGATGGGTCACCTTCTCGCCCTGCACCGTATACGTTCCTGCATAGGCGGTCATGGTCTGGTGGAGTTTGACCCGCTGCTCATCTGTCGGGTTCACTTCGAGGGGCTTGATGCGATTGTCCGCTGTGATAAGTGCATACATGCGGCCATCGGCGGAGTAGCTAAGGTAGCCGCTGGGATTTTCACCCATTTGCTTGACCTTCTCGCCGGTTGCCGCCACCTCGCGGACCGTTGACTTCAATTTCCATGTGCCCAGAACCGGATTTTCACCTGATGGTGACTGCGCCTCGGCGGGCACTACGGTGAGCGCGACGAGCAACGATGCGGCCGATAGCAAAGTCGATGAACGAATGATCATAGTCGCTCCTCCGGACGCGATGTCCCGGCAGTTTAGCTGCATCGAGAAGCGGGAGTAGATTCGGAATGTACCCACAGGCAGGCTGCGTTACTGGCTTAATCCCGCGACGCGTCCGGAGTCAGCTGTGGATCAGATTCAGCCGCCGCGGCCGGATCCTGAGAACCTTCCTCCGCGTCGGGTGACCCTCCGATTCCTGACACAGCTGCCGCGGCGGCGCCGATGGTCGGTCCGTGCCAGGAGCGGACGCTCAGCCGCTTGGCTGCCACCGTTAGGGGGTAGGAGTTCGGCGTGAACAGCGCGCCTCGCCCCATGAAAGGCAGCCGATGTGGACAACACGCAAAGAGTTGGAAGCCGTGCTCGCTCAGACTGGGCTCGGAGAGTGGTCTCCTCGATTGGCAGCCGCCGCGCGACACGCCATGATCCTCGAACCTGGTCCTGTCGAAGAGGGCGCAGACGCCCCGATAGGAGCGAGCCGCCTCGGCGGCACGCCCGATCTTCCCTCCGAGGTTCCTTGGCCGTGGAGACCGGCCGATCCTGACAGCCACTTCGAGCAACATGCGGCACGGCCATGGCCCTTGAGCTTCGTCGCGCAGATCGACTTTGCCGAGATCCTTTCCGCGGGCGGACTGGAAGGATTCCCGTCATCGGGTCGGTTGCTTTTCTTTTGCGACCCGATCGAAACGTGGGGAACGACCGGCGCGTCCGTATTGTTCATCACCGAGCAGACAGACCGTCTTGGGCGGCGCGACTTTCCCGTGGAACTCAGCAATCCCGGCGGCTACTTCAGGCCGCGGCACTTCATCTTCAGGCCGCGCCGCGTGACCCCCAAACTGTGGCTGCTGCCGCCACCGTGGGGCTCCCGTGAGCTACTGGCACTCGATGGAGTGCCACCGCCGCTCGACTGGCGAGGCATCTACCCGAGGTGTTGGGGGCGGCTAGAAGACAAAGCTTTCAAAGCTTACGACCGGTTTTGGAAGGATCTCGCTGCGGAGCACCCGAACGGGTTCGCTTCACACGGTGCGATCCACCAGGTCGGTGGGGTTGCGTCCCCGTGGCAGGATCCGCTTGAGACGGATTGCGTCAAGTACGCCGACGACGACTACTGGAACCACTCGACGGTCAAAGCCTTTCATGAGCGCATAAAGAAGGATGGCGCTCCAATTAAGTGGCCTGATTACGAGGAAGCTTGCCAAGCCTACGACGCCTTTGAGGCTCGGGAGCGCGCGACGCACTTCGCGCGCGCCGACGGCTGGCAGCATGTGCTGCAAATCGAGACTGACTGCGAGGTCGGTCCATGGATTGGTGAGGGCTGCCTTTACGTCTGCATCAGGAAGAGCGATCTGGCCGAACGCAGGTTCGATCGTTGCTGGACGATGCCGCAGTGCACTTAGTGTGTCGGCATTGCTCTGAGACAGCAAGGTTGCCACCCTGCCGCACAGCTAGTGCATCAGTTAGATGTTCTGCTCTGGGTCAATTTCAGCCCAAATCCGATGGGTAATTGAGCCCCTATCGTTGGTCTCTTGCTCCTTCAATTCCGGCCATGCTGGTGGTCGACGGAGGCATGGCTCTTGAGTGCCAGCAAGAGACTCATGCACTGCAACAAGTTTTCGGCGCTCGATCACCAGAGCAATAGGTCGCCAAAAACTTCACTTGCCGAGTTCTTGGACGACCGCATCAAATAAGGCACGGGTCTCGGCGTTCGCCGGATCGTTCGGGATTTGCCGGACAGCGGTGTGCACCATCACGAGCTTCGATGCCGGGTCAACCAGGATAAACTGGCCGCGGAGACCCTTGAGAGCGAACCTCCGCTCCGAGCCAGACTGAATCCATACCTGATATCCATACCCGTCGTATCGGGTCGCAACGCCCGGAGCGAGGTAGCCCTCCATAGGGCGCACCGTGGTCGCGTCAATGACCCACTGCCGCGGTATGAGTTGGTGTCCCTCCCACATCCCGTCATGCGCGAGGAGCCGTCCGAACCGGGCATAGTCTCGCAACACCGCGTTGAAGCAGCAAAACGTCACTTCCTGGCCACTGCTATCAATGGCCCATGAGGCATTGGCTTCTGTGCCGATCGGTTGCCAAATCTTCTCACGTAAATAGTCCGTGATAGGTCTCCGGATTGCTGCTCGCAACACGAGGCCGAGGACTAGGGTCTCAGCGCTGGCGTAGTGGAAAATGCTACCCGGTGGTGCAACCCGTGTGTTGAATTGCGAGACATTGTCGACGGCGCGTTTGCGCGAGAGATCAGCCACGAGCCGGGCGACATCATCTTTCCCGTCATAATTTTCGCTAAAAGCAACGCCCGACGCCATGTGCAGAAGATCACGGATTGTAGTCTTGCCATATTCAGTATCGGCAAGCCGAGGAACGTAAGCTGAGACTGTGTCGTCGATCGACTTGATCGCGCCTTCCGAAACGGCGATGCCAATCAACATGGCCGTGATCGTCTTGGCCATGGATTGCGAGAGAAAACGATGGCGATCGGAGCGCGCGTATTGATAGTGCTCGAAGAGTATCGTGTTGCCCTTGGCAATCAATAGACCGGTCGTGGGATTGCGATTGAGATAGTCCTCGAGCGTGTAGCGATTAGATTGGAAATTGTACGCGATCTGCGGTTCCGCCGGAGCACGTTGGAACGCCCAGGTTTCCTCGGCACGTATGACGATACCGGACATAAAAAGATCATCGAAGCGGCTGTAGGAAGCGACCAGATGTCGGACCTCGTCGGTCGTCGCTCGGGTGCCGAGAGGATAACCCTCGTCCGCACCATAGGCGGTGGCATCAGGGCCGGTAGTCGAAAAGACTGGGCCGGCAGCTGGCTTTTGAGGTTCCTGCGCGGCCGCAACGCCAAGGAAGCCGAGGAGCGTACCAATGCCCGCGAAGATGCAAACTACGACGCGCACCAGCATGATTGTCGCTCCCCTCGTGCGAACGCAGAGCATTCTAGCAGCGGTTGGCCGTCGACCTTAGTCGCAATGAACTCCCGCCGTTTCATTCGATCACCTCGTCGGCACGCGCGAGCATCGACGGCGGGATCGCAAGTCCAAGGGCCTTCGCGGTCTTGAGGTTGATCACTAGCTCGAACTTCGTTGGCTGCACGACCGGCATGTCGGCAGGCTTGGCGCCCTTAAGAATTCTGAGCGGTATAGTTCCCCGCTTGGCGATAACCGTCGGCGATCCTGAAGCCGTAGCTAATCAAGCCGCCGGCCATCGTCCACTCTCGTATGGTGTGCACCGTGGGCAATCTATGGCGACTCTCTAGACTGATGATCTGCGCGCGATGATTTAGGAAAAAGGGGTCGGTATTCACTAAGAGTTCGACCGACCTGGTGGTTAGCCAGGTTATCGAACGCTGCTGCGATACTGGTCTCAGTAGCAGCAGCCAGAACCTGCAGCGGTTGTCCAACGCTGCTGGCCGCCGCTATGATCTCTTTCGTTTCGGTCGCAGCTGCGGGATTGAGCGCATTTGTGAGAACGCCGATAGTCTGCGCATAGGGGACCAACTCACGGAGCAGCTCCAATCGCTTCGCAGCGAGAGTTGTGGTGAACAAGCTCACGCCTGTTGCGTTACCGCCCGGTCGGCTGAGACTAACAACCAGGCCAGCTCCTACAGGGTCTCCCGAGTTGCCAAAGACAATTGGGATTGCGCTGGTAGCGGTCTTAGCTGCGAGCGCGACGGCGTCGCTACCAATGGCAACAATAACGGAAACCTTGAGACGGACCAACTCGTCGGCAAGCGCTGAAAGGCGGTCGTACCGGCCGTCCGCCCAACGATACTCGACGGTGACATTTTGCCCCTCGATAAAGCCGCCTTCCTTCAGTCCTTCGTGGAACGCATCAACGAAGTGCTCACGCCCAATGCGTGTGCCGGTGTTGAGGAACCCGATTATGGGTGCGGTCGATTGCTGCCCATACACATAGGGCGGCCAAGCCGCCATGCTCCCAACAAGCGCGATGAACTCTCGTCGCTTCACCCGAGCCGCTCCTAGCGAAGCCGATAGAGCCACGTTAGCAGATCTGGTTTCCACCGGCACAACACAAATGCTGCGTTGCAACGCCCGCTCGCGGCCGAAGTCTCCTCGGGGTCAAGGACGGACGGAGAAGAGGCCCGGCCGACACGGCAACCTCGCGTCCGGTCAACCCCCAGGTGCGGACCCGCCCTGGCGCTCTGTCCAACTTTCGGCTGTGTGCCAATGCGGAAGGGTCAATGCACAAGTCGATTGAGCAGATGGCCGGTACGGCAGATTGCTATTAGGCACTCAGTGATGTTGCCCCGGTTTGGTGGAGACCCCAATACTACCGAAGGAGGGTTGCCACGATGCCGAGAAGCACACGTCGAGCTTATGCGCCAGAATTCAGACGACAAATGGTTGATTTGGTTCGAGCCGGTCGATCGCCTGAGGAGCTGGCCAAGGAGTTTGAGCCGACGGCCAAATCGATCCGCGACTGGGTGGCCCAGGCCGACCGGGATGAAGGCCGCCGTGGGGACGGCTTGACGAGCGCAGAGCGCGAAGAACTGGTGCGCCTGCGGCGTGAGGTCAAACAGCTCAAGCTGGAGCGGGAAATCCTGTCAAAGGCGGCGGCCTGGTTCGCTCGGGAGACGGACGCGATCCCGCCCAAGGGTTCAAGTTCGTGAGCGAGAACCAGGCCTATCCAGTTGCCACGCTGTGCCGCGTGCTGGGCGTCTCCTCCAGCGGGTATTATGCGTGGTCGAAGCGGTCGCTGTCGCGTCGCGCCAGGGACGACGCAGTGCTGATCGAGCGCATTGGCGCGATCCATGCGGCTTCGAAGGGCACCTATGGGGCGCCCCGCATACATGCCGAGTTGCGGGCCACTGGCAGGGCTGTCGGCAAGAAACGGGTCGCCCGTCTGATGCGTCTTACGGATCTTGCCGGTGTCAGCCGCCGCAGGTTTGTCAGCACGACCGTTCGCAACGGAGACCAGCGGGCGCCCGATCTGGTCGACCGCGATTTCACGGCCGCGGGCCCGAATTTGCTGTGGGTGGCCGATATCACTTTCGTGCCGACGTGGGCCGGCTTCCTCTACCTGGCGGTCACACTCGATGCGTTCAGCCGCCGCGTCGTCGGCTGGGCCATGGCCACGACCTTGCACAGCCAGCTGGTTCTTGATGCCTTGAACATGGCACTGGCCACGCGCCGACCGAAGGATGTCATCCATCACTCCGACCAGGGCTCGCTGCTCGGATTCAAGCGGTCGTCGCAACACCTTGATAAAGGAGGTTGCGATGAACATTCGAAAGCGACGTTCGAATCGATCTGGGCGGGCACCATTGTTGTCACCAGGTCGGCCGCCGGTGGCAGGACGAGATGAACGGCGACGGTTCTGGGCAGCGATCGCGGCAGGCAAGGCGAGTGAGGTTGCTGCGGTCGAGGCCGGCGTGCCGCCGGCGGTGGGAACAAGATGGTTCCGGAAGGCAGGCGGCATGCCACCAGCGATGTTCGGACTGTCGGCGAAGCCGCTCTCTGGGCGGTATCTCTCGTTTACGGAGCGGGAGGAGATTGGCCTCCTTCGCGCGCAAGGCCAGACCATACAGGAGGTCGCTCGTCGGATCGGACGGGCAGCATCGACTATCTCCCGGGAGCTGCGGCGCAACGCCGCCACCCGAAGCGGCGGCCTGGAGTATCGCGCGACGACAGCGCAATGGCACGCCGAGCGAGCTGCTCGCCGTCCAAAGCAGGCGAAGCTTGCGCTCAATGCGGCATTGCAAGCCTATGTGGAGGAACGACTGGCTGGCGCGGTCGTCGCTCCAAGTGGGGCTCCTGTTCCCGGCCCGGCCGTGTCGTGGAATGGCCGTCGGCATGGACCACGGCAAGACCGGCGGTGGGCAAGCGCCTGGAGCCCGGAACAGATCGCCCGCCGTCTGCCGATCGACTTCCCGGACGATGAGACCATGCGCATCAGCCACGAAGCCATCTATCAAGCGCTGTTCGTTCAAGGTCGAGGCGCGCTGCGCCGCGAGCTGACGGCCTGCTTGCGCACCGGGCGGGCGCTGCGCGATGCCGCAGGCGCGCACGCGCGGGCGAGGCAAGACCTTCATCTCTCCCGAGATCATGATCAGTCAACGTCCGGTGGAGGCAGCCGATCGAGCCGTGCCGGGCCACTGGGAAGGCGACCTCATCCTTGGGTCTTGGCAGTTCCGCGATCGGCACCTTGGTGGAGCGCACGACACGCTTCACTCTGCTGCTCCACCTGCCGCGCATGACGGGCCATGGCCACGAAGCTCGCGTGAAGCACGGACCCGCACTCGCCGGACATGGCGCCGAGGCGGTGCGCGACGCCATCACACGCACGATCATCACCTTGCCAGAGCAACTGCGTCGATCACTGACTTGGGATCAAGGAGCTGAGCTGGCTGCACGCACGCCTGAAGATCGATGCGGGCGTGCGGCTATTTCTGCGATCCTCACAGCCCATGGCAGCGCGGCACCAACGAGAACACCAACGGGCTGCTACGCCAGTACTTCCCAAAAGGCACCGATCTCAGCATACACAGCGCCGAGGAGGTCGCAGCAGTGGCGGCCGCCCTGAACTCCCGGGCCCAGAAGGACGCTTGATTGGAAAACGCCTGCAGAGGCGCTTGACCAGTTGCTTCTATCGGTCAACAAAGACCGTGTTGCGACGACCGCTTGAATCCGCCCAGTATACGTGCATCGCATTTGGCAAGCGCTGCCGTGACACCGGTGTGCGGCCCTCGATGGGCTCGGTGGGCGACGCCTACGACAATGCGATGGCGGAGAGCTTCTTCGCCACGCTTGAATGCGAGCTTCTCGATCGACGCACGTTCAAGACGCAAGCGGAAGCACGCATGGCCGTGTTCGAGTTCATCGAGGGCTTCTATAATCCGCGCCGGCGCCACTCTTCGCTGGGCTATCTGTCACCGGTCGACTACGAGCGCCACCACACGCGGCAAGCTGATCCCGGCGCACACCACGCTGCCGTCGTGCTCAGGCCCCTCAAGATGCGGCCTGGAAATGTCACGGCGAATACTGACGTAGGCACGACGGCCGATCTTGACCAGCCCTGCGCGCGCCGGCGTGTCAGACGAGTGGGCCGGGACGAAGGTACGGGCTCCGCAGGGGGCACGAACAAAGGTACTGGCCAGGACAAGGAGGATCCACATCAGATCACTTGATCGATAGTACTCACCTGTCCACAAAACCGGGGTAAGTCCACAGGTCCAACCAAGGCGTTGAAGAAGTGTGTCCGCTCTTTCCATTGAATGCAAATAGTCACCGATGCGTTTGCGCGCGTCGTCCTGATGATGCGGGAGTATGATCGAGTCATCATCGGTAAGCAGCTGGCCTGCGGACTGGACGATGTCGCCGATGATGGCAACGGATGTGACCATTTCAGCCAAATCGCCGAACAACACGGCTGGCTCCCACACGCCCGAACCGTGATACGCATGAAGAACAGCACAGGCTGCTCGTGAAAAAATGAAGGGGTCGCCTCCTTCGTCGGCTACGACAAGCCAATCGTCGTCCCAATCTGGGAAGGGCCGATGTGTGTCTGGGTGGTACCGGTAGCCAGCCTGAAAGCCCCAGAGCCCGGCAAGGCTCGGCAAGAAGTAGGGGTTTCCGTACCCGGGTATCCACGCGTCAACAGGTCCAAGCTCGGCAAAATACTCGGCCACTGGATCAGGTAGGGGAAACTCGCCCTGCCAATCGCCCGAGGGCTGCGGCCGAAAGACTTCATTCGGAAACGCTCGGATTAGTATTTCCCTTGCCGTGTCGTAGGATGCCATACAGTTTTCCAGTCTGAGTGGCCGGGTGCACGCAATGCGTCGTTGCCCTCGTTCAGCACCCCCACCCTGCCGCGGGCTTCTGCATGCTACAGAGCTTCGCCGCAGGAGTCTGGTCAGGTTCACGCTGCGACATCGGCGGCCCATCGCGGGTAACCATGTTATGACAGGTGCGATCGGTTAGCGGACAGATTCTGAAGGGTTGTAGTGTCGGAAGCGCATGCTGGGCGGTCTCTCAACGAAGGAGACCGCCACTCCCGCTTCTCTTCTCGCGCCCATCGATGTCAATGTGAAGCGCACTACCGGAGAGGACTCACGACCACGAAGAGGACGCCCATGACCATTCGCGTTGCCGCCATCGAGGTAAGCCACTGGCATGCGCTCAACGACGCCGCCTACCTCCGCCACCTCGTCGCCATGCCGGACGTGGAGTTGGGTCGAGCTGTGTTCGTCTGTGCAGCGAGCGCGAGCGGACTCTTCCCGCCGTTGACACCCGTTCAATCTACCGTCAACAATTGCGACGGGTTACTAAATCCGGTCCACCCAATTCGATTCCCTTGCTGCTTTCGTGCACTGGGTATAAGCCCAAGACAATGCAGCTTTGCCGGGTCCGGCGTAGCGGTCGGCCCTGCACGGATGGGGAGGATGCGCTATGGGTTTCGCTTCTAACTCTACACGCCGCGAGATGCTCCATGGGCTCGTGCTGGCGGGCCTCACCACAGCATTCGCGCCCCCACGGGCACAGGCGCAAGCGCTAAAGACCTTCGTCTTCGCCAATCCCTCCGAGTATGACACGCTCGACCCTCACACAGTGTTCGACAACAGCCGCGTTGCAACGCGGCTCAATTTCTACGATGGTCTCTATCGCTGGCTCGACAACCCGCCAAAGCTCAATCCGTGGCTCGCCGAAAGCCATACGATCTCGGAGAACGGGCTGACGTACCGCTTCAAGCTCAAGGACAGCACCCGTTTCCACGATGGAAGTCCCGTCACTGCGGCCGATGTGGCTTATTCGATTGACCGCATCATTGCCTTGAACAAAGGGGCGGCGGGTCTGTTCACCCCGATCATCAAGCCGGGGTCCACCAAGGCAATCGATGCGGTCACGGTGGAATTCAACTTGACAAAGCCGGCCGCCACATTCCTCTCGACCGTCCCTGAGATCCACGTCGTCAATTCCAAGTTGGTCAAGGCCAACGAGAAGGACGGCGACTGGGGCCAAGCCTGGCTGTCAAGCAACGTCGCCGGCTCGGGCTCGTTCAAGCTGGAGCGGTTTGATCCCGCGACCGGCGTGACTGGATTGCGTAATCCCGAGCATTTCTTGGGCTGGGCCGGCAAATACGTCGATCGCATCGATCTGCGGACTGTGCGCGAACAGTCGACGCAAGTGCTGGGCCTGATCCGCGGCGACTTTCAGGGCCTTGATGGCTACCTGCCCGCCGATGCGCTGGAGCGGTTGCAGAAGTCCGGGGCGGTGCAAATCATCGAGCAGCAATCAATGCGGCTCTTCATCCTGCACCTCAACAACCAGCGTGCGCCTCTCAATGACGTCCATGTTCGCCGGGCGGTGAGCATGGCTTTCGACTACAAGGCGTTCATCACGGATATCCTCAAGGACACCGCCGCGCGCAACCCGGCACCGGTCCCCAACAACCTGTGGGGTTACCCAAAGGGCGTGAAGGGATGGGACTATGACCTCGAGAAGGCCAAGGCAGAACTCGCCAAGGCCCAGGCTAAAGTCGACAGGCCGCTCAACATTCACACGTTGGTTGGTCTATCCCAATCCGAACAGGCTGGACAACTTATGCAGGCCGGCCTGCGCAAGCTCGGCATCGAGAGCCGCGTTGTTGCCGAGACTTGGCCCACGCTGTCGGGTAAGTCACGCACCAACGAGACAACACCCGACATTTGGACCAACTGGATCTCCACGCTTTATTCGGACCCGCACAATTGGGTCGGGGAGATGTATGACAGCAGGAACTGGGGTACGTGGAAGTCCGGGTCCTGGTACAAAAACCCGGCCGTCGACGCGTTGATCGAGAAAGCATTCTCCTCTACCGATCAGAAAGTGCGCGAGGAGGCCTATGCAAGATGCTGCAAGCATCGTGGTTGATGAGGCGGCGAGCGTCTTCATTTACAATACAAAGTGGTACGGACCCTTCGGCAAGGGGGTCCAGGGTGTGCGCTTCTGTCCGGTCGGCAACGGCCAGGATTTTCGCTGGATCAATCTGGCCTAGGCACTAGCCCGCCCGGGCGAGGACGTTCCCGTTGAGCCTTGTTGGGTATGCCGTTCGACGCCTGGCCTGGAGCGTTGCGACCGTAGCCGGCGTCATTGCGGTAACTTTCGTCATATCACACATCATCCCGGCCGATCCCGCGGCTTTGGTCGCTGGCGAGCGTGCCACGCAAGAGCAAATCGAGGCGCTGCGCCGACAGCTTGGCTTCGACCAGCCGCTCGCCCGGCAACTGTTCGACTATTACCTGCGCGTGCTTGGCGGCGATTTCGGCAACAGCCTGTTCACCAACCGGGCGGTCGTGAAGGACCTCGTCTCGCGTCTGCCTGCGACCATTGAGTTCGACGCTGGCGGCCATGATGGCGACGGTGGCGTTTGGAGTGCCGATCGGCGTCTTGTCAGCGCTCAATCGCAACTCTCTCCTCGATCACGCTGTGCGTTTCGTCACGATTTCAGGCCTGGCAATTGCCAGTTTCTGGTTCGCCATCATCCTGCAATTGTGGCTCGCCATGGATCTTGGCTGGCTGCCGCTCGGGGGACGCATCGGCGCGAGCCAACCGGTACCACCCTTTGTGACGGGACTGTTCCTGGTCGATACCCTCATCGCCGGTGATGGGACTGGCTTCCGCAGCGCCCTCTCGCACCTTATTCTGCCCACTATCACGCTTGCGTTTCCTGCCATGGCGACCATCGTCCGCTTCACACGCGCCGGCGTGCTCGATGCGATCAACAAGCCCTATGTGCAATACGAGCGGGCTATGGGCCTGCCCCGTTCGGTCATCGTTTGGAAGTACGTCCTGCGCAACGCGCTAACTTCGACCGTCACTCAGATCGGACTGGTTTCGGGAGCGCTGCTCGGCGGCTCCGTCGTGATCGAGGCCGTGTTCGACTGGCCCGGGCTCGGGTACTATGCGGTGAACTCGATCATCATGTCCGATTACAACGCGGTCCTTGGCTTTACGATCTGGGCCTCGATCATTTACATCCTGATCAACGTGCTGGTCGACATCGTCCACCGGTTGATCGATCCGCGGGAATCCGGGCCGTGACGAGCGAGCTTCAGCTGGTGCTGCGCAAGCTCCTCGAGGACCGACTTGCGGTCCTCGGATTGGCGATCGTTTTGGCGTTGGTGGTTTGCGCCCTTTGTGCCCCATGGCTCGCGACGCACCCAGACGCCGTGTTTGAGATAAATCCGGCACACCGGCTGCGCCCACCTGGCGGGGAGTACCTACTCGGGACGGATCGTCTTGGTGCAGATATCTACAGCAGGCTTCTGTTCGGCGCGCGCATTACCATCATGATTGCGGTCATCGCCGTCGGCACAGCGGTGGCAGTAGGCGTGCCGCTCGGGCTCGTTGCAGGGATCCGCGACGGCTTCATCTCCAACCTGATAATGCGCACCTCCGACATCTTCTTGGCGGTGCCGCAGATCATCCTGGCCATTGCAATTGCGCAAACGCTAGGGCCAAGCCTGCCCAACGTCATCCTTGCGCTGTCGGCGACGTTCTGGCCCTGGTTCACGCGACTCGTCTACGCCGAAACGCGGGCGGTACGCAAGGAGACGTTCATCGAGGCCACCATTGCGCTCGGGGCCTCGCCAGCGCGCATCATTTGGCTGCATATTCTGCCCAACATCGTCTCACCCATTATTGTGCGCATCACGCTGGGGATGGGGTTCACCATCCTGACGGCGGCGGCGCTCGGTTTCCTGGGTCTTGGGGCGCCGCCGCCGACTCCAGAATGGGGACGTACGATCGCAGAAAGCCGCGAGTATTTGCCTGACGCGTGGTGGTATGCGGCTGCGCCGGGACTGGCGATCTTCCTCGTCGTGCTCGGCTTCAACATGCTGGGCGACGGCTTGCGCGACGTGATGGACCCGAAGACCCGCCGGGCAGGGAGGCCGCGTGACTGAGCTGCTTGCGGTCCAAAACCTGGAAGTGTGCTATCACAGCGAGCGTGGCATCGTCCAAGCCCTCGATGGTGTATCGCTAACCATTGCCAAGGGCGAGGTGGTGGGCCTCGTGGGCGAGTCCGGCTGCGGAAAATCCACGCTCGTGCGCGCCATCCTGGGCGTGCTGCCCCATCCTGCGGCCGAATTGCGCCGCGGCACGATCCGCTTCGCCGGTCGCGACCTCGTCGGCATGAACGCGATCGAGCGCAGCCAGAGCATTCTCGGCCGCAGGATCACCTTAGTACCGCAAGATCCCTTTGGCTCGTTCAATCCTCTGTTCACCATCGGCCAGCAAATGCTGGACGTGATGCATTGGAAATCGCCGCACGTCCCGCCCTTTGGGACGCGCCTTTGGCCCTCCGTACTTGCGCGCTATCCAAAAGCGCAATGCCGGCGCGATCGCGCGGCCATCGTCGAGATGCTGCACAGCCTGCAAATCCAGAACCCCGAGCAGACGCTGCAGAAGCTTCCGCATGAGCTGTCGGGCGGGCAGCGCCAGCGCATCATGATCGCCATGGCGCTTTTGCCAAAGCCGGACCTGATCATCGCCGACGAGCCGACGACCGCGCTCGACGTGACAATTCAGGCACAGATACTCCAACTCCTTCACCGTGAGGTGAAAGGGCGCGGCGTCTCGCTCCTGCTGACGACGCACGACCTGGGCGCGGCCTACGAGATCTGCGACCGCATCGTCGTGATGTACGCCGGACAGGAAGCGGAAGCGGCTCCCAACGCGGCGTTCTTTGCCGCGCCGCGCCACCCCTACACTGCCAAACTGCTGGAGAGCCTGCCGCGGACCGATGCCGTGGTGAATGAGATTCGCGGTGAGATCCCGAGCCTCATCGACCCGCCACCTGGCTGCCGCTTCCACACTCGCTGCGACTACGCGACCGAAGAGTGTAAAATCTCGAGACCGCCTGTTTCGGGCAGCCTGCACAGCGTTTGCTGCTACCATCCCCTGAGACGCGTGCCGTGACCGTGCCATTGCTCGAGACCGCCGACCTCGTCAAATCCTTCGCCCTCAAGGATGGACAAAGGCTGAGGGCCGTCGATGGCGTCGACTTTGCCGTCGCGCAAGGCGAAATCCTCGGCATCGTCGGCAAATCGGGATGCGGCAAGTCAACTCTTGGAAAAACGCTGATCGGCGTATTTCGCCCCGATGCCGGCAGCATCCACTTCGAGGGGAACACTATCCACGGGCTCGACGGCTCCGCGCTCCGAGGCGTACGCGAGCGCATGCAGTACGTCTATCAGGACGCTGGCGCCGCCCTCGATCCACGCTGGACCATAGCCCGTTCGCTCGATGAGCCGCTGGTGATCCACACCACACTGCCGCGCTCGGCACGCCAGGCCAAAGTCCGTGAAATCCTCGCTTCAGTAGGATTGAGGGAGGAGCATTTGTCGCTTTATCCGCACGAGCTGTCCGGCGGCCAGCAACGGCGCGTGGGTCTTGCCCGCGTCCTTGCCCTCGGTCCGAGGCTGCTGATACTCGATGAACCCACATCCGGCCTCGATGTGTCCGTGCAGGCCACCATCCTCAAGCTGCTCCAAGCGCTGTGGCGTCAGTACCAGCTGACGCTGCTCTTCATTTCTCACGATCTCGCCGTTGTGCGTAGCATTTGCTCGCGTGTAGCCGTCATGTACCTCGGGCGGATCGTCGAGATTGGGCCAACGGCGCAAGTGTTTGCCCGGCCCATGCACCCTTACACACGCTCGCTGCTCGCCGCCGTTCCAATCCCAGGTGGACGACGCGTCATCGAGCAGGCCTGGCTCGAGGGCGAGCCGCCCGACGCCCTGGCAATCTCCAGCGGATGCAGATTCCGCACGCGCTGCCCGATGGCGGAAGCGCGCTGCACCGTGGTGGATCCAAGACCGCGCCTTCTCGCACCGGGCCACGAAGTCGCTTGCCATCTTGCTGCTTGAGGAAACCGCATGCCAGCCGAGAACCGCCGTATCACCATGGACGATCTCGAGCCATTCGCCATCGGCGCCTGGATCCTTGGGACGGGTGGCGGCGGCGACCCCTATCACAGCCTGCTCGAGGCGCGAAAGCATTGGGCGATGGGAAAATCCGTCGATCTGGTCGATCCCCTGGCCCTTGATGACGACGATCTCATCGCCTGCGTCGGCCAGATGGGGGCGCCCCTCGCGCTTCAGGAGAAGATGTGCGATGGCCCAGTGATCGCCAGAACCATTACCATGATGGAGGAATATCTCGGCAGGAAGTTCAAGGCGATCATGCTGTGGGAGGTCGGCGGCAACAACGGCTTTCAGCCGTTTCTCGCGGGTGCCATCCTCGGCTTGCCCGTAGTCGATTGCGACGCCATGGGCAGGGCTTTCCCGCAGGCTGACATGACGACCTTCGCCATCTGCGACCTGCCAGCCTATCCCTGGACGATGGTCGATATCCGCAGGAACTCGATCATTTTCACCGAGGCCGAAGATTGGACGTGGATGGAGCGCATGACCCGCAAGGCCTGCACCGTGTTTGGATCGATCGCCGCAACCTGCAAAGCGCCGCGTCTCGGGCGCGAAGTGAAAACGTCCTCGTGCCTACATACGGCTTCCAAGGCAATTCGTATCGGTAAGACGGTGCAGGCCGCGCGCAAGGCGCACCGTGACCCCATCGCTGCCGTGGTTGAAACGGAAAACGGAATCACCGTGTTTCGCGGCAAGGTGCGGGATGTTATGCGCCGGACCACCGAAGGCTGGCTGCGTGGCACCGTCGTCCTGGAGGGCCTGGACGAGAATGCCGGCGATAGCTTTCGTGTCGACTTCCAAAACGAGTTCTCGGTCGCTTGGCTCAACGAGGAGGTTCGCGTCACCGTGCCTGACTTGATCTGCCTCATGGATAGCCTCTCGGGCGAGGCCATTGGGACAGAAACGGTGCGCTACGGACAGCGCGTGACCGTGATCGCGCTCCCGGCACCTGCCATCCTGATGTCGTCCAAGGGTTTAAAGCATGTCGGTCCGCGCGCATTCGGCTACGACCTCGAATTTAGATCAATCTTCCCGGAGAGTGCGCGATGATCCGCATCGGCATCGACGTCGGCGGCACCAATACCGATGCGGTTCTTATCGACGGCACTACGGTGCGCCATGCCGTGAAGACTGTTACAACGCCTGATGTCGGCACCGGCATCGTCACCGCGCTGCGCCAGCTCCTCGCTGAGAGCAAGATAGATACGGCCCTCATCAATGCCGTGATGATTGGAACA
This sequence comes from uncultured Alphaproteobacteria bacterium, assembly GCA_963770295.1. Taxonomy (GTDB): domain Bacteria; phylum Pseudomonadota; class Alphaproteobacteria; order Rhizobiales; family Hyphomicrobiaceae; genus AWTP1-13. Next base: position 63,294 of record CAVYPA010000006.1, on the reverse strand, counting down.
ACGCACTTTACCAATGCGGTCGTACAGCGACGGCATCTGGCAAAGATCGCAGCCGTGCGCATCGGTTTACCGGCGGCTGCCACGCTCGAGCCGTTCGTTGACTGGCCGGCAGACCTGCGTGAACTCGTCCAAGGCCCGACCTTCATGCTCCGCGGCGGGCACGAGGTCGACGGCCACCCGATTGTGCCCTTTGACAGCAGGGCCATGCGCGACGTGGCCAAATCCATTCGCGATTCGGGCGTGCGTGCGGTCGGCGTGAGCGCGGTGTTCTCGCCCCTCAATGCCGCAGCCGAACAGGAGGCGGCAGCAATCCTGGAGGCGTTCGCTCCTGGCGTATCGGTAACGATGTCGCATGAGCTCGGCAGGATCGGTCTGTTGGCGAGGGAGAACGTCACGCTTCTCAATGCCGCGCTGGTCGAGCTTGCGAGCAGCACCGCTGATGGCTTTATCCGGGCATTGGGCCAGTCAGGGATCAACGCCCCGCTCTACATCACGCAGAACGACGGCACGATCAGCCTGGCCGCTCAGGCAGTGCGATTTCCGGTGCATTGCTTTGCGTCCGGACCGACCAACTCCCTGCGCGGTGCCGCCTTCCTGTCGGGAATCAAGGAGGCGTTGGTTGTCGACGTCGGCGGAACAACTTCCGACGTCGGCTGTCTGCGTCACGGCTTTCCGCGAGAGGCTAACAATACGGTCGAGGTGGGAGGTGTGCGGACGGCATTCCGCATGCCGGATCTGCTCTCGATCGGGTTAGGTGGCGGGACCCTTATCGATCCCAAGGATCCGCGACGGATCGGCCCCGTCAGCGTCGGGTACCGGCTCTGCGAGCAGGCGATGGTATTCGGAGGGAAGCAGCTGACCTGCACCGACGTGGCGGTGGCCGCAGGATTGATCCGCCTCGGTGATGCGCGGCTTGTGGACAAACTCGATCGGGCCTTCGTTGCCGCTGCGATCGAACGCGCGCGGGCCATGTTGGAGGAGGCTGTCGACCGCATGAAGTCCGACGCCTCCGAGGTACCTTTGATAGCCGTCGGCGGCGGCAGCTTTTTGGTGCCGGAAGAGATGGCCGGGATATCCCGGGTGCAGCATGTGCCGCATCAAGGCGTGGCCAATGCAGTGGGTGCGGCGATTGCGCAGGTGTCGGGCGAGGTCGATCAAATCTACCAGGGGCTCACCCGCGAGCAGGCGCTTGGCAAGGCGCGCGCGCTCGCGGCAGAGCGGGCGGTCACATCAGGGGCGGATACCGGCACTCTCGCCGTGGTAGAGCAGGAGGACATCCCGCTCGCTTATCTGCCGGGCAATAGCTTACGAGTTCGGGTCCGGATCGTGGGCGACGTGGCAGCGAACATGTAAGTTTGCGACGTGAACGGGGGTTGCTTACAGCCTGAGCTGACCTGAAGCCAATCAGCAGTCACCCACACCAAACACAAGGCGTACTTCTAGCCACTGGGAATTCGGCGGCGCCGGAATCAAAAACTTCCCGTCTTCCTCCCTCCCGCAGTTTACGTGGAAGCTGCAACCAGTAGCCATGTATCCCCATGTTACTATGTAACCCTAGCGGTATTCTCTAGTGTTATCTGCAACCCCAAGTCATTCCGGGGTAGTCACATGAGTAGGGCCAGTCTGGCATTAGCTCCCTTCCTGGCGGAAGTACGGAGCACCGACGTGGGTGGTGCCCCTTGGAGGTCAGCTGGTTTCAGACCCTCAGATTCCCCGGAACATTTCTTAACGAGGTGCCGCCTCGCCTCCCCATCGGCATCACCCGATGAGTGGGGTTATGAGTATCGCACCTCACCATGGCGCCGTTTGCCGTATGCTGGGCCGTTTGAGTGTGCCCGGGCGTTAGCATTTGCGCTTGCCCGGCGGGTATGCGCCCTGGGCCGCTGAAGGCTTTCGGGCGGGTCGGGAACCGGATCGCTCCGTAAGGTGCCCCCGAGGGTCAATACTGGCGGGGATTTAACGAGGGAGCCAGGAACCCTCCGGACCTCAGCAGCGCCATAACCGACCATCCCTCTGCGCGGCTCCGGGGGAACAGTTCCGTGCCCCACCCCCGTTTTGCGCCCGGACGCGCGCGCCAGAGGCGGGATCCGGTGGCCAGTTCTTGGGCGATAGTTGCCCACTCCCAGATCTAATGATGTTGTTCTAGCAATTCAAGGCGTAACCTCAAGATATACTTAAAATTCTCACAGTACATAGAGCTTTTACCGCCACAAAGCTATCATAGTATTTAAAAATATTGACACTTATACTCAGATTTGCTATGCACACACTTGCATATTCTGCGAACTAGCCGAAGTGGACGGCTGAGGGTCGCTGGCTATGCGGGCACTGCCAACTTTTTGGCGCTGGGCGGATACGCTCGGCGCCCTTTTGTTTCGCTTATCGCCCCAAGGAGGCGACCTGCGACCGCAAGCGCTCCTCGCTGCATGTGGTCTTATGGATAAGCTGATCGCTGATCCTTAGCGATTTGAATTCGCTGGGTAATCTGGTTTTGCGTCAGGCAAGACCAATGGCTTGAGGATGCATTGGCCAGTACGAGACCTGGAGGGAGGCAAACCGGCACGAGATGTCGCCCGCGTTCAGGAGCGGTAGCGGATCCCGACCTCCGCCTGGGTCTGAAGGCGGCTGGGGGAGAGGTCCTGGAGGGGAGGCAAACCGGCACAAGATGTTCAAAGGCCCGGCGCGCAAGCCAGAGCCGGACCCGCGAGAGCGTGATCTGAAGAAAAAGTGCGAGAAGCTCGCAGGTGCGGCTAGCGTGCTATTTGGCCCCCTGCCCGCTCGCCTGCATCTTGGCGCGGATCGAGGCCATGTCCCAGCCTGTGAGCCCGGCCAGGGTCGCGGCCTCGCGTTCGAACCGCGGGCGGAGGGAGTGGCGGTAATCCTCAGCAGCCGCGCAACTGGCCTTGCCGGTGTAGGGATGGCGCAGGATATAGCGGCCCTGGAAGCTGGCGCGGTCGGCCGTCTCCTGGAACATCAGGTCCTCGGGGAAGTGCGCCGCATCGTAGCGCACATGCAGGCGGGTGATGAAGACGTTGCTGCCGCCAATAGGCGGGCGCCGCACGGTCGGCGAACCTGGCGGCTGGGTCGCGCCGGCCGGCGATAGCCAAATGGCCCCCAGCGCCACCAGCTTGTCGCTGGGCACCGGGTCTGCCGCGCACGGGTCGCACCAGCCCATGTCCCAGGCATACTCGAGATAGACCACGCGCATGTCGTCCTTTTTGACCTGGGTGTCGAACATGGCGCGGTAGAAATCGCCGAACTCGACCTTGGTGAAGATCGGGATATCCAGGTTGGAAGGGATGCGGCCGGTGCGATAGTTGGTGGTTTCGACGCGACCCTTCTCGGTCAACATCAGCACGATCATGTCCTGCGGGCCATCGGCATTGACCGTGCCGAGGCGGATCGGCAGCATGAACTTGTGCGTCGTGTAGCTGACCTGGATTGGGCGGAGATAGCGGAATCCAAGCTTGTCCTGCTCCTTCAGGTTCACGCGGGCGACGAAGAACTTCATGCTCTGCTTGATGTAGGAGCCGAGCACCGGACTGGCGCCCGCCGGCATCTTGTAGCCGCCGTCGTTGAGCCATGTGACGAGGCCATCGCTCTGCGAGGCGGAGAGGATCAGGATGTCGTATTCGCCGACCGTGTACTCCGCTTCGATCCTTACGCCGAGCGCGGCGCTTTTGCGCTGCATCTCGCTTTGTGTAACGCTGGCAACTGGCGCCATCGCCAGCATCACCAGGTTCGGCACCGGCGGGTTGCAGGGGTCAGGATCGAAATATTCGACCAGCCGCGGGGCGCTGTAGGCATCGAGGTGGTCGACGAGCGCGCTCTCCAGCACCTTGATCTGGTCCTTGCTAACCACCGTCGGCACCGGGATGACGAGGGCAAACTCCCTGGGATCTCCCTGGTAGTCGCTGGCCATCGTTACCGCGGTCTGCTCGCCCTTGCGCGCCACCACCACCTTGGAGGCTTTGTTGAAGAGCTTTGCGTCGGCCTTGGCGACGTAGAAGCCGCAGAAGGCCTGGGCCGGCTGGGCGGCCATCGACGCTGGCGTCGAGAGGAGGGTGACGGCCAGCCACGCCCCGCGCTTGTTGCGCATAGGTGTCTCCATCAATTGAGCACGGGCCGCGACCACTCGAAGCGCACGTCCGGGCTGGTCGCGGGGAATGAACCGGTCGAGCAGCGGCACGAGCGGAGAAGCGAAGAAGAGCGCATAGATGAGCCCCTGCGGCATGTAGTGGGTGAACTGCAGCCACGCCGCTGCAGCGGCGACGAGCACGGCATAGAGCATGCGCGCAGAACGGCGATCCGGCGTGGTCTTTGGGTCGGTAATCATGAAGAAGGTGAACAGCAGCAGCGCGCCCGACTGCATCTGCTTCATGGGGATGGCAAGGGGATCACCGAGGTAGAGTGCACGTGCGAGCAGGATGGCGACGTACATGCCGAGGAAGGCAATGGCGATGTCGGCACGCTTTGCCCGGGACAGCACAAGGCATGCGAGGCACAAAAACAGGAACGCTGCCCAGGTGCGGCTGCCCCATTGCGCGGGCGAGATCCAAGCGGCATCGGTGAACAGCAGCAGTACGGCGATGCCGAAATTCGCGGGGTTGAAAATGTGCTTGCCGTCGAAGCGCAGTACGAACTTGCAGCCGATCGCCAGCACGGCGCCGAGCACGAGGTAGGCCGGCGACGACGTGCGCAGCAGCAGGCACAGCGAGAATGCGGTGATGAGCGGGCTCAGCGGATCGAAGCGCGTATTCGCGGTCGTGCGCGCGCACAGCCATTGTGTGCCGAGTGCGGTTGCGATGATGAGGGCGATGTTGGACGGCGTCTGGTCGAAGCCCAGTATGCCGACGCCGTATGTCAGGAGCAGCCCGAGGGAGAAAATCTGCCAGGTTCGCGCATCCCGCAACGAAACTTGCGCCATTGCGTCACCCGCTGCGATCGGAACTCCGCGCTTTCAATGGGCGAGAATTGGGTGACGTTGGTGGCCTTCTGTTGACGGATATGCGGCCGAGCCGGGGCGCCCGCAATTATCACCTGCGAAGGATTGAAAAGCTCCTGCCGAGTACATTCATCTGGGCCTTCCTGCGCCCGGTGCGCAACCGTCGCTCGCTCCCGTCGCGACCTTGCGGAAACTCCGCTGCGACATTCTCGGACCGGTGTCCACCCTCGATGCGGCCATTGCCGCGATCCAGCGAGGTGGTTTCGACGCTGCCTTGCTGCACATAAATTTGAAGGGCCACGCGGCCACGCCAGCGGCCGCGGAGCTCGCCGCCCGCAAGGTTCCATTCATTTCATCCTGGTGACCGGCTATCCGGGTGCGCCGTCGGACGGGCCGGTGTCTCGTGCGCAATGCAACCGAAGGCTCCCCGCAAGGTGGGGTGGTCTCGCCCTGCCTATCGAACATTTTCCTGATGATGTCGGCGCCCGTATCGTCAAACCCTTCACCCTGGAACAGCTGCCGAGGCGATGCAGAATGCCTTGGCGAACGTCCGGTGAGACACCGATCCGCAACTTTCCGGCAGCACTACCGCTGACGCCCAATTTCTGTCGGATCGCTTCTTCTCGTCCCTGGCCAGGAAGCCTCCGACCGCGTGTCGCTCCTGCGCGAGTACCTATACCCGGAGAAACCCGACTTCGATCGGGAGGTTGCCCCGCAATGCTTGTTCGAGCCAGAGGGTGAGCTCATGCCGAATGCATTGCCGTATCGACAAATCACGTAGCGCGAGTGTTGAGGTCTGGAGCGCGAAGCTCGCGCGAGGATGGCCGCCGACCTGGGTGGGAGAATGTCGTTGCCTGGTTGAGCGACTGTCGGTCGATCCGATGCGCACCCGATCTGGCGTCTGGCGCTGGGACCGGGTCTCCGCGCCGCGGCTTCGCCCATCGAGAAACAGGGCGGTCCCAGGTAGAAGTCGCCGGCGTCGAACCCGTTCGGGTATCCGAGGGACTCCCGCTGGCTCGCCGACACGGCAGAAGCTCCTCACATTCCTGACCTATTCGCTGCAGCGCCGAAAGGCGTCTCCCTTGTGCCAATAGCGGTCGCGTGTGATACCCGTGCGCGACCGCAAGGTCGGAAGCCCTGAGCACCACATGGTGGGGGGGAGTTAGCGCTTCGGGTCCACAGAAATTAAACGAGGCTCACGCTCTTAATGACCGCAGAACGAGATGCTCTCAAGCGGCAGTACGGTAAGCTGTTCGCGGCTATGTCAGAAGCTTTGTTCGAAGCTGATCCTTTGGGTATTAATTTCGAGATCAACACTGACGAATACGAACCGGAAGTAGAAACAATCATTCCACGCCTCGGCTCGGCGCATTCAGCGGAAGATGTCCAGGCCATTGTATATGAAGAATTCTGCCGTTGGTTCGGTGAAGACGCTATCTGGCCGAGAGAGAAATATAGAGCCGTCTCGGCGGAGATCTGGACGCTTTGGTTGAAATTTGGCGATCCAACCGCCCCCTAAATTTTGCTTGCCGGCAACGCCACTGCTCGTCCGCAACGGGTCACCCTCTGACGAAATCTGCGGCCAGCCCTCTCCCATCGGCACGGCCGGTCCACTCTCATCAACAGACACCCTCGGGCGACATGCCGTGACGGAAAGAGTGCCAATTTCTGCCGCTACGACTGCCGTCAGTTTCCTGATGTGTTCTTGAGTTTGACTGCCTGCTCGTGGGGGCGTAGGGTTCGTAACCACGCAGCATCTGGGCCGCCGTCGCTACGCGGGTGAGACCTTCATCGTCGATCATCACGTTTGCTGCATTTTTAAGGATTGATCGACTGCTCGGGACATCTCGGCCAATCTTAAATAGGTCGTCTGGCTCTGGCACTTCGCGCCTTGCCGCGCCGAAAGTTGCCAAGTGTCATCGAACCGCATTCTGTCGAACGACATCACTGAGCGCAGGCAGGCTGAAGAAGCGTTACGCGAAAGCGAGAAGCGCTATCGCACCTTGTTCGACCTGGCACCCGTAGCTGTCTATTCGTGTGACGCCGCGGGAGTGATCGTCGAATACAACAACCGCGCCTCGCTGCTATGGGGTCGCAAACCGAGCCGGGGGACACCGACGAGCGCTTCTGCGGCTCGTTCAGGCTGTACCACCCCGACGGTACTTATATGCCACACGAGCAATGCCCAATGGCTGACGTGCTCTGTGGCAAGATAAACGGGGTGCATGACGCGGAAGTGCTTATCGAGCGGCCCGATGGGTCGCGGATTATTGTCATAGTCAATATTGCTCCTCAGATAGATGAGCGAGGAGACATAACGGGAGCGGTCAACTGCTTCTACGATGTCACCGCCCGCAAGCGGGCAGAGGAAGTCAATCGGCAGCTCGTCTCTATCGTCGAAACTTCGGATGACGCCATCATCAGCAAAGACCTCGACGGCGTTGTTAAAAGCTGGAACCAGGCTGCGGAGAGCCTGTTCGGCTACACTGCAGATGACATGATCGGTAAGTCGGTCACAATCCTCATTCCAGCCGATCGCCATAACGAAGAATTCCGCCATTCTCGAGCGCATCCGACTCGGAGAGCGCATGGAACACTACGAAACGGTGCGCCTGAGCAAGGATGGAAATCTGATCGACGTTTCACTGAGCGTATCGCCGTTGAAGGGCGCTGATGGGACCGTCATCGGCGCGTCAAAGATTGCCCGCGACATCACCGAACGCAAGCGGGCGGAAGCTCGCCAAGAGATGCTGACCCGCGAACTGCATCACCGCACCAAGAACTTGTTCGCTGTGGTGCAAGCCGTGATTTCCAGGAGCTTTGCGGGCAAGAGCACGGTCCAGGAGGCGGAAGCAGCAGTGCTCGATCGCCTCCGCTCGCTCGCCCAGACGCACGTCATGTTGATTGAGAAAGATTGGCAGGGTGCGGACATCGCCAAAGTCGTGCGGACGGAGATGAGTTCCATTCCTCGGTCGTGTAACGATTGAGGGACCAACTGTGATGTTGAGCGCGAAGGCTGCGCAGAACTTTGCCCTGGCTGTCCACGAGCTTGCAACGAACGCAGCCAAGTACGGCGCGCTATCCAATGCGACAGGACGTGTTCATATTCACTGGTCCGTTCTCAAACCGAATAGCCATCGGCTCTTCGTCTTCCGCTGGCAAGAGCACGGTGGGCCGCCCGTGACGCAACCCAAACAAAAGGGCTTCGGCAGCGCAGTTCTCGAGCAAGTGATGGCTGAGTATTTCGACCGCCCGCCATCGACTTCGCTGCGGCCGGCGTCAGCTACGAGCTTAGCGGCTCGCTCGACGCCATGACGACAGAGGGGATCTTCGTTGAGCATTCCTAGCGGAGCCCCTGCGGGTCGTTCATCCTCCACCGTAGAGGATGAACCGCTGATCGGCGCTCCGCGGCCCGCGAAACGAAGCGCGAGAGTGAAGAAACTCGGTCGATCAGCCTCCGGTCCGACTTTCCCAGCTGACCACATGAAAGTTCCTGGACGCCCTTGGCGTGGTCGCAATCTCGGGATGCTGCCGCATGTAGCGCTCTATGGCTTCATCCTCGGTTTCTCCCGGGTGGCGCCACACAACCACGTCAGCCGGTACGCCGGCAGTGACCAGCGCAGCAACACGCTCGCGCAACCTTGCTATGGTTTCTTTGGCGGTCATTCGATCCCCCTTGATCCCTCCCGCACTAGAACCTGACACGCGCGGTCCGGCTCTGCTTGTGCAACTCTTAAAGTTCCTTAACGGTGATGTTCTCTCGATACCCCCGGTGCCTCTGGCTTCGGCGCCCGGCGGCCAGCCGCTTGGGGGGGCTCATGGCCGCGCAATTGGTACGGTTAAAACAACCATACCGCTAAGCTCACCATCGTCACGAGGAATGCGACCATACACATGTAAATCAAAACCCCATAGTCGCCGACGTTTTCAGAACTCGGACCGGGCGCGATCTCATAGGCGTACGCCTGCTTGATCTGCGCTGGTGTCGGGGGTGCCCCTCCAGCCTCGTCATCGGTGCCCAGTGGGGCTATAGCAGGATCGCTACCGTCGACCTTGTCACCGCCTCGTCCACGATCAATGTCGTAGCGTAGACGGTCGGCGGTGGGCTCTGTCACGGTTTTTTTGGGGCGCGCCATTCATGGCAAGATCTGAGCCTCCCGTGCAGCTGTTTCAACAGTGCGATAACAGAGAATTTCCGTACGCGTGTGCGTGCGAGGCGCTCCGAGCCGAAGGGCCATGCGCTCCTGCATGGAAGGCTCGATCGCCCCGCGGCTAGTGGAGACCGCAACCGTCGTTTAATGTCACCCCGAAACACCGCGTTCGCGCCTTGACCTTGACGGAAATATAATTGAACAACGGAAACAGGGGTGTTTTGTGTCTCCCAAGGTGCCCGCAAATCTGCCCATCACGCTGGTCAGGTCGACACGCGCCGAATCCGACGAGGCGCTCCTGAAATCCTGGCTGAGATCGCTCAACTCGCGCCACACCCAGCGCAACTTCGAGGTGACCGCCAGACGCTTCCTGGCCGAGCTCCCTGAAGGTGGCCTGCGCGCCGCGACCGTCGAGGATGTCCGCGATGCCCTCACCAGCATGAGCGCCGGCCTGTCGGAGGCCTCCGCCCGCCAGTACGTGCTCCGCATCAAGTCGCTCCTGGGCTACGCCCACGCGCTGGGCTACACGCCCTTCAACGCTGGCGCGACGATCAAGGTGCGGTCGAATGCCGGCAACCGTGGCGCCACGCTGGCCAAACGCATCATCACCGAGGTGGAGGTGGGCCTGCTGATCCGCGCAGCACCATCAAAACGGGACCGCGTGCTGCTCGAGGTCATCTATGCCGGAGGCCTGCGCGTGTCTGAAACTGTGGCCCTGACCTGGTCGGACGTACTCACCCGCGACGAGCGGGTGCAACTGTCGATTACCGGCAAGGGCGGCAAGGTGCGCCAGGTGCTCCTGCCCGAGGTCGTCAGCCGGTCGCTGTGGTCGCTACGCGGCGACGCCGGCGTCAACGATCCCGTGTTCGCCAGCCGCAAGGGCGGATCGCTCACAGAACGTGCCGTCAATGGCATGGTGAAGCGGGCGGCGGCCAGGGCTGGCGTCAACGCGTCAGTGTCACCTCACTGGCTGCGGCACGCCCATGGCTCGCATGCCATTGACCGCGGCGCCTCGCTGCCCGAGGTGCAGTCGACGCTGGGTCACGGCAACATCGCCACCACGTCTGGCTACCTGCACGCCCGACCCAACACTTCGAGCGGCCTGCACCTCGATCCGGGAGTGTTTCTTCGATGAGGATCAGGATTGAACGACTGCGCGGCACGGTGGTCGCATTTTGAGGGGCGGCACTTAGGCTTACCCAGCCACTAGGGGCAGCTACCTCCTCCTACAAGTGATAGGGCAGACACTAAGCGGTGCAGGAAAACCTGGCGGCCTAATCGAGTGACAACGGTGTGCCGCGAGAGAGGTAAACCGTGGTGATTGACCGGCGGGACACGGCGTATCCAGAACATGCCATTCCCCGCGCCTATTGGTAATGCAGCTGCCGAAGCCCGCTGTGCAATACGTCTCTCTCGGGTGGGGCCACATAGTGAACACTAGGTAGCCGCCGAGCACCGTGCCAATAGTGCCCGCAAAAACGATCCACCCTAGTCGATTGCCCATGTCGCGTCTGGCGTAACAACAAGGCTAACCCTGAGGAAGGGTGCCAGGTTCCTAGGGCGTCTTCAATCAAAGGACCATGCTCGGTAGCTCGATCCTTGGGCGCGCAGACCGCCGCGCTCGGATCGGATGCGGCCCCGCTGCGGCACCAAAGGGGGAGAGCGCCGCAGCAGGGCCATCCAGTCCGGCCACCCAGAGGTCCGACTAACTCAGTTGGCGGCAGGCGTGCTCGCCAGTGCCGAAATGACGTGCACCGCAGTCCGCGCCACGAGGGCAAGGAGGGCGAAAGCCAGGGCCGAGGCCAGCCACGGTAGCCGGCCGGCGCTTGGGGCCCCGGAGGCCGGATTTCAGCGCCCCAATAAGACCGCCAGGCTTTCCAGTCTTCCAAGCAGAGCCATCAGCTCGCGCAGCGACATCTTGCCGGTGAGCGTGGCCCACATCAGAATGCCGGCGATGCTGTAGCAGGCGCGGCCCTTGATCCAGTTCCACCGCTCCTCGTTGCTGGTCATCTTCGCTCCGCTGGCAGAGGGCATCCTAAGCATCTTCATCTTCGGGAACTAAGCGTTTAGAGCACGGGACGCGCAGGAATCGGCTCATCGGGCTTGAGGACTGGCGCATCGGCCTTGATGCGCACGACGATGTCCTCATCGCTGTTGCCGCTGCTGTCGCCCTTGATGCCGCCCGTGCCGTTGAGCATGCCCGGCGAGCTACATCTGCTGCTCGGCCTTGGGCGTAGCATCGCCCTTCTGCCGTCTGGGCTTGCGCTTGGCGGACTTGTCGCCCTCGTCCACCTCCTGCGCGTTATCATCGCTGACATTTTCGCCCTGCTGGACGACTTCGGCCGGTGCGGCGGCTTTTAGTCCGCCTCGCCCTTCTCCAGGTGCACCAGCTCTTCGGCAGCTTCGCGCACGGCCTCGGCGTCGAGCACCGCCTTCACGGCAGCCGCGTCCTTGGCTGCCCTGTTCTTCTTGGCCTTCGCGGTCGTCCGCGAGCTGACCTTCGCTGCAGTTTTCTTGCTGCCAGCATTCCCCTTTTTCTTAGCCATTTCTGTTTCTTTGCCTATGATGATTCCGCACTCTGGCACCTGGCCAGTGCAGAGCATTGACCTATTGGACGCGCATGGGTTTGCAACGCTGGCCTTCGCATCGGCGGAGGAATTCCTCGCTCGCGGCGCCGCCAAACACGCCGATTGTCTCCTCTTGGATATCGATCTCGGCGGCATGTCGGGCATTGAACTACGGCGTCAACTCAAAGGTTTCGGTTCAACCCTTCCGATCATTTTCATGACCGGCCTTGATGACGAGGCCATTGAACGACGGGCCCTCGAGACAGGGTCTGTTGCGTTTTTGCGCAAACCCTTCTCGCAGCGCGCGCTGGTCGACGCAATCGGCAAGGCTGTGGCTTAGCTTTTGGCCCTTAACCGCCTGACGCTTACCTGCGACGCTTGTACGCTTACAGCGCTGGAAGCGCCCGCGGCACGGCGACTCTCAGCTGGCAGGTCGGTCGATGGTGGCGTAATCGCAGATGCGGCGCAAAACTTTGCCGGCGGCTTCCAACTCTCGCAAGAGTTCGTTAACACGCGTCTTGCTCAGCCGCAGCTGCCCGTGCGAGGGACTGTTGAGAAGCGGTTGCTTTGCCGTCGTTCGCTTGCACTAAGCGAACGACGTTGCCGAGGCGGCGCTTGGTGTTCCTCTGCGTTCGCTTAGCCGTGCGTTTTTTCGTTCGCTTACTGGGCGGCGTTGGATCCGGCTCACGATCGTTTTGGCCCGGGTTTTCGCTGGTTAACGCGGTCTGTGGCGTTACTGGCCGTGTCTGTGCCTGCGTTCGCTACGCACCTCAGCCACGACCGCAATTTCACGGATCGGTTTAGCGGCTGAAACCCTCTGCACAAGAACAATCGCCAAGGCCGAATTCGAGCGCAACCACTGCCTTTTTGACCAGCGGCGATTAAGGCATTTCGGAAGGGCCGATCGTGATGCGGGTCACGCGCTGTGATCGAACTGCCACGGTTCACCATTTCTCCTGCAGCTGCCCGGTTCCGTTGGAACAGGCCTCGGCCACCACCGTTCACTCTCCGTGGGATATTAGGTATTAGGTATTCGGGCGGTTGCCGATCTTTCTTTTCCGCGCCCAGGGCAGTTCTCGGAGCTTCGCTTACTCACTTGATGTGACTGGGCGAAACATTCCGCCGTTGTCTGAGCATACGAAGTGGCTCTTTGTTGAAGTGATTGCCGCAGAACAACTCGAAGCCCACCCGGAAACTTTGCGGCAGCTCCGGACGGTTGGCTTCTACGTTTTCAAAAAGTAAGTTAATCCAACCCCGCCTAGCGCCTGCTCGCTCACCGCGCGCGCCTCACGTCCGTTTCCGTCCCCATTCGCGCGCGGGCGCGAGGCCCGATCGGGCCCCGGAGAACCTGTCCACGAGTTCACCGTCCTCTCCACAACCATAGAACCGCAAAGGCACCGACAGCTGCCAGGATGAAGTGCATGAGCGGCGACGGTAGCAGACCGAGGATGATGCTGATGTGGAAGCCGATGAATGCACCCGCGATTCCCACCAGCGCCGCGGTGATGTCGCTCCGAGTTGTCGTTCCGAGACGGGTTAGCCAGCTCCGGGCATAGCGATTGAAGGTGAGACCCGCGACGATGCCGATCACGAGAATAGCCAGAAAAGTTGCGAGCGCCGTGCTGCCGATCGCCATATGACCCTCCAAATATCAGGACTGTCGTGCAACACCTCAATTGAATACCTCATCGGTCACTCCAGCAACGTAGAGGACGCTTTCCGGCCTCGTACGCGCGCGCACGAGGAGGCCCGGAGCCGGCTTTGGTGGCCGCCCTTAGCCCGCCAATCTCGCGACCGTGGCGTGGTGCGCCCGGCGTTACTTCGCGCAAGCGGCAGGGCAGACGTCCAGGGGCGTCGAAAAACCTGACACCCTGATCGAATGACAGCGGCTTATCCTGACAAAAACCACGGGGCGAACGAACCCCTCTGACTGGTCTGTGGGGCACGGCGTGTCCTCTACATGCCATGGTTGGCTTCGGCTATGGGTTATGCAGGTTTCGAAGCCCGCTGTGCATAACGTCACATTCGTCATTGGCAACATAACGGCCGATACGGCGAACAGGAGCACCATGGCGACGGTGCCGGCGAAGATGATCCACCCGGCACTGTTACGCGCGTTTGGCCACGGCCCGTGCCTACCTCGCCAGCCTCGCGATGGTTGCATGGTGGACACCCATGGTCTTGCAGATTGCCCGGCAGCTGTCATCGGCGGCGTAGGCGCTTGAGGGCCTCGGCCTGCTGGTGGTCGGATTCGCAGCGGGCGTGCGCGAGCGGCCGATCAAACTCTTGAGGGCCCAATTTTGAGCGCTCAACATATCGAAGCGCTAAAAGCCGTGCGCATGCAATTCAGGACAGTGATCCGGAGGGAATAACCAAAAAATCAAGGCGAAAAATCATCAGGAATTCAAGAGAATTCAAGGAGGCAGCAAGTGGCCCATCATGGAGGCAGACGTCCTGGGACCGGTCGACCCAAGGGCTCGGGCTTAAGGTCGAGGTCCGGCGGCCGCGATCGGACCGTCGGTGGCCGAGGTGTCCCTAGGCGCATCGGCAGGCGCCGTAGTCGTCACGGCAACCGTGGCGCTCAATTTTGGATGCAGATACGGCGCCAAACCCGTCGCGCAATCCTGCAGCAACTTCCTGAATTGGCACATTCGACGTCAGTGCGCCCGATGCGGGTGGCGCTCTATTGCCGGGTAAGCACCAGCGATCAGGATTGCGACCGCCAGGTCGAGGACCTGACCGCCTTTGCCGATCGTGCTGGGCACGAGGTGGTGGCCACGTTCGTTGAAACCGCCTCCGGTGCCGGCAACAGCCGGCCCGAGCGCAAGAAGGTCATTGAGCTCGCCCGGCGCCGGGAGATCGGCGCTGTGCTGGTCACCGAGCTTTCCCGTTGGGGCCGCAGCACGTCAGACCTGGTCGATACGCTTGATGAGCTTCACGGCTGGAAGGTCTGCGTCATCGCCCAGACCGGCCTCAGCTTCGACCTGGCCACACCCCAAGGCAGGCTGTTGCGGACCTTGATGGCCGGCCTGGCCGAGTTCGAGCGCGATCTGATCAGGGAGCGGGTCAAGTCAGGCATGGCAGTGGCTCGCATCAAGGGCACCAAGTCCGGCAAGCCGTTCGGTCGCCAGGTGGGCTTCCGTCCAACCGACGGCAAGGTTGGCAGAGTGCTCAAGATGCGCGGTGAGGGCTACTCGCTGCGCTCGATCGCCAAGCACCTGCGCATGAGCACGATGACGGTGCAGCAGATCCTCAAGAGGGAATCTGCGCCGGCCGCCTGATTCTTCTTCGCGCTCCAGACCATTGAAACCCCGGGCACCAGCGGTCCGGGGTTTCGCGTTTCCAGTACCCAACCGCGCTCGCCTCACCCTCTACAGTCTCAGGACAAACATGCACCCGCTACAACTCACCGTCGACGGCGGTATAGCCTGTCGCTTTCTCGACCTCCTCGACCCCGATCACGATCAATTCGTGTTCGCCGCCGGGCGACGACAACCAGGCGCGCGCCAAGGCCAGCCTCAAGGCCGGCAAGCGGCCGTGGATCGACCATCGGCACGGCTCGATCGATGACCAGCTGCAATGGTTGAGCGAGCAGCAGGCCAAGGGCTGGGGTGTCTTCGTCAGCATCCAGGGCATGAAGGGCAAGCGGCGCTTAGCCAAGAACGTGGAGGTGATTCGCGCGATCTTCCACGAATGGGATACAGCCGCACCTCCGCCTGCCTTCGAGCTGCCACCGTCCCTGGTTGTCGAGACCTCCACCGGCATCGACGTCAACGGCGAGGTTTTCTCCAAGCTCCACAGCTACTGGCTCATCGATACCGAGCATCCGATCAGCGCCGAGGACTTCCACGGCATCATGGAGACAATGGTCGAGGCCCGCGGCTCCGATCCCGATGCCAAGGATTTGGCCCGCGTCCTGCGCTTGCCAGGCAGCTGGCATCAGAAGGGCGATCCCCACCAGGTCCGAATCGTTGGCGGCTGTGAGGCCCTCTACGGCCGCGACGAGCTGATCAAGGCCTTCCCGCCACCGGTGCGGCACAAGCCCGACCCCAAGGCACCACGGCCCACGCTCAACGGCCACGCGCCACCAGGCCTCGGGCGCTTCAGCGCCCCACTCAAAGCCATCCCGGCGGTGGACTACGGCACCACCATCAGGGTTGGCCAAGCCCTCCGCCACGAAGGCGGAGGCAGTAGCGCAGCGCTGGCGCAGTGGGATGCATGGTGCGCAACCTGCGCCGACAAATGGGCGCCTTCTCGCCTGGCACGGGGCCGCATCGGTGGGAACGTGCGCTGTTTCCAGATCATACGAGGAGGAAGGGCCCGCCGCCTTTGCCGCGCGTCGCCTCGCGGCCTTCGTCGTCCTTGCGGCAGTGATGTAGTGGGACAGAAGAAATAACCCCGCCGAAGCGGGGTCGAAGGCGAAGAGAGCAGCATTCGTTTATTAGGGCTTTGTGGCTGGTGCCGGAGCCGTCGACGGAGGAGTCGTTGGCTGCGGCGCAGTATTCATGTCCGGTCCAGGTCGTGCCGGACCAGTTGTGGTCGGTGTGTTCTCCGTAGTCCTCGGGCCTGGCGTGTTTGCTCGGTCGCTCGCAAAGAGCAACCACCCACCAATAGCGATAAGTGCTGCGACGAGTGCCAAGGGGAGAACGTTCCAGGCGCCTTCTTCCGTCCGTGTCGCTCGATCCCAGGTGGTCCTGCTGCGCGGGCCGCCAAGGCCGTCAGTCAGCGGATCATCCCTGGTCGGCGGGAGGTCATTTCGGGGTCTCTGATCCATCTCAGTCTCCTTTGTTCTTCTATCGGTCAACTCATGGGTTTCCAGTACGTTCCTCCGCTATGGTCTTGTAGTTGACGTTGCCGCCCCCGGCCGCGCGCTTCTCGCGCCGTTGCTTTGGTTATCGAAGGCTGGCGAGACGAAGAACAGACCAGGCATAGGGCCGCCACGCAGACGATAACGGGAATATACGCCCAGATCTCGTCATCGGTGCCGCGAGGAGGTATCGGGCTGCCCTTCGGTCGGTGTGGATCGATATTGAGCATAGGTTGCTCCTTCGCTGAGGAAACTTACGCTCTCATTTGAAAGTTCCGGCTAAGAGGTTTGACAGGCGAAAAAACTAGAAGCGAGAATTTCACTCGATGGTGGTGCACACGCTCTTGCGGGGGCTCGCGCCCCAGTGCTCTCGCGGGTTATGAGCGATAGTATGGTTGTGCACCGTGGGTGACGGTCAGGAAGCATACCTGAGATCCGCATTGCTGCGCTAAGCAGATCAATTCTTGGAATAACTCAGAGTTCGTATCAGCCGAAGCCGGGGGAAAATTTTAGAGGAGCGAGCGGTAGGATTTTTCGACTGTGAGGCCTGCAGACGCCAGGAGAGTCGAACGGCGCTAGATATCACCACTGGCGTTCGCCTAAAGCTCATCGATCTCCCGCAGCAGCGCCTTTTCCTGCGTCTTGAGGGTCGCCGCCATGCCGGGGCGCAATCCTGTCCTGGCTAATGACGCCCACACCCGGGCAAGCTCGGCCCGTTTTCGCTCCAAAACCGTATCGCGCTCGATCGGGGCCGGCTTCTTGTGCAGCGCATTGATGGGGACGGGAGCTAGCTTGACCATTGCCATTCCTCGGCATGGCAGGTCTTGTGGTTCGTTGACCCACACGCCAAGTTCTGGGTTCGTCGCGGTTCAGCGGCACACCGTCACCAAAGCAGATGAAATGCAATTCCGGTGGGAGTTTCGTGCTCGATGACCGCAGCGTCCGCCAGCAAGACCGCGTTTCAACGCGAGGTAGCCAGTCGCTTCGGCCTGGTGCCAAATTTCTTTTCCTCGGCGCCGGACGCACCTGAAGTCATCGAAAGGCTATGGACCTTCGCCAAAGCTGGATACCTCGACAACCCAATTCCCTCCCTCTTCAAGGAGAGGCTGTTTGTCTACCTCTCGCGTTTCTGCGAGGTTCGCTACTGTATTGCACGCCATTGCGCCTTCCTGGTTGGGCGAGGTCACTCGTCTGGCGACCCCTCTGTCGCCGTCCAAAGTATTGAACAAGCGATCAAACTTCTGAAGACGCCGCCACCTTGGGATCGGGATCACAACGTGATCGTGGAGGGTCTTGAAGCTCTTCCCACACTGATGGAGTGGCCAGCACCGGAGACCGAGGGTGAGGATTGGCTCATCGCTGCGGCCACTTTGTTGTTTGTGGAGCCGCGACGCGCAGATCGCGCACGGCTCGCCCTGCGTAAGGTCCTTGGGGGCAATCGGTTCGAGCACTTGATGGGCTTGCTAGCCTTCATTCGCACAGCTCACTACTGGACCGTGCTCCACCCCGAACTGTCGTTCGAGGATGATGTCCGCGACCTCCTGAAGGTCAACGAAGAATTGGCACGATTGCTCTTGGGGGACAAAGAGGCTGCCCGCTGCGACATGGGTATCCGTCTCTTCGAGGAGCTGACCGAGCTTCGCGAGTTGAACGAGAGGCATGAGCTGGAGAAAGCCAAACGCGCACTCGAAGCGCAGGTCCTGCAGAAGGAACTCTTGCTCAAGGAGGTCAATCACCGCGTCAAGAACAGTCTCCAGATCGTTTCGAGCATCCTCCAACTACAGGTGCCGCATACGCTGAGCACAGAGGCCGCCGATGCGTTGCGCAGCGCAGCTGCCCGGGTCCTAGCAATTGCGGCTGTCCATGAGCGTCTCTACACGGGCGAGGATGCAAGCGTCGTGCGTCTCGACGCCTTCCTCAGCGATCTGTGTGGCGAAATCGGCAGAGCTTCTGGTTGTCCTGATGGGATCACGACCGATGTCCAACGGGTGGATGTGCCGACTGACATGGCTATACCTTTGGCTCTGATCGTCAATGAGCTGGCGACGAACGTCATCAAGCACGTCGGCCCTCCATGCGAAATCAGTTTGCGCTCGGAGGTAGGGAACGCCCTGAAGCTCACCATCTCCGACACGGGACAGGGGCCTCCTCAGGATCAACGGCGCCTGGGGTTGGGGACGCGCATTGTTGACGCCTTTTGCACGCAACTTGGTGCCCACGTGGAAACAAAGCGGGTGTCCGGAGGTTACACGATTGAGCTTACGGTGCCACTTGCTCTTACCCAGCGATGATTTATGCGCGTGCTCATCGTCGAAGACGAGGCGATCATTGCCTTGCATCTTGCAATACTCGTCGCAGAGTTGGGTCACGAAGTGTGCGCGACTGCGGCGTCGGCGGCCGGAGCGATTGCACTAGCGGCCCTACACAATCCCCATGTGGTTCTAATGGATGTCCGCCTAGCGGACGGTAGCAGCGGTATCGATGCGGCCAGGGAGCTCCACGCGCAACAGGCACTGCGATGCATATTTCTCAGCGCAAACCTGGATGAACCGACAAAGACAGCACTTCTGCCCTATGAACCAATCGGCTTTGTTGGGAAGCCGGTGCTGCCGGTCGTCTTGCAACGAGCGCTGAAAAAAGCTGAAGGTCTGACCGATCTTTCCTGATGACGGCAGCTCTGGGTCACTTTTTTGCGTCGTCGGCACCCGCTGCGTTGAACATGCTGGACTGCGCGGACTTGCCGAGGGGCAGCGAATTGCGATCGTGAAAACGCAGAAGGGGTGGGAGGCGATTTCATTTACATTGATTGATCACTGATGCCGCTCTCACGCGCATCAAGGCTCGCCCCTTGAGTCAGCCAAGCCCCTACCTGCTGTCGCAATTTTTCTGCTCTGTGAATGGTCGCGAAGTGCGATGACCGGAAATGTTGACCAACTTGCTTGGTGGTATCATTCAAGAGTTCGATGAGCATTCGCCACCGAGCAACCCCACAACCAACCAAAAATTCACCATCAACGGCAGGGAGGTACTAATGTTCCCGTCTTTGCGGGGCTGATGACCCCTTGTAAGTCGTCGCGCCAATGCCCTAGTTGAAAGGACGCGCTTCACCGAGCCTGCCTTGGCTACACCGGCTCGGCCTTCCAAAGTCGATCATCGCGCTTGTTGTGCGTCTGAGGATTGATCGACGGCTCGGGACACCCGCGGTCAGTAATATCGACCCCGTTCTACCCCTGTCAGCACACGCTTTTGCCGCGCAAATCATGACCCACGGAGATGCCCTCTCACTGGGCGTTGAATATTTGCAGTTAGTCGTAACCAACAGGAGACCAACCATGAATTGGGATACCGTCAAAGGAGACTGGAAGCAGTTTTCCGGCAAGGTGAAAGAGCAGTGGGGCAAGCTCACTGACGATGAGCTCACGCAGATCAATGGAAACAGGGAACAGCTCGAGGGTAAGCTTCAGGCCAAGTACGGCTATGCCAAAGACAAGGCGAAGCAGGAAGTCGACGACTGGTGCACTCGCACGAAGTAGGTCGTCTTTCGAAATTCCCTTTTAAGTCCCGCGGCAGCATCCTGCTCTGCGGGATTTTTTTGCCGTGGGTAGTGCCACCGGTCGTACGTGCAGCGCATGTCTGGATTGGGTCGTGTGTCACGAGCGCCGCCATGCAAATGCCGTGAGCTCGATCGCGTTCAGCTCCGAGATTACCGTTTAGTTGATCGTTCATGCCGGCCCACAGGAGGAGGCCAGTGGCGTCGGCGATTTCGTCAGTGAGCGAAAGCGCTCGTCCGGATCTCCGTTGCACCAGAGAAGTCACTCTCGGCTAGTGTGTGCCGGCCACGAGCGCAACCGCGGCCGACGCGATGACAGCATCATCGCACGGGGATAAGAGGCTGCTACAATAAGCCAAGCTGAGGCTCGCCCTTAAAGCCCTGCGAATGACAAATGGCACCGCTGTGCCCTAGCTTTCAAAATAACGATCGTTTTTTGCAACTCCGATAACAGGACGTTCTGGCAAAAGTGCACGCTCCTCTGAATTAACCAAGTCCTATCTGGGGGTCTATTGCAGCTGGCACATGAAATGGCTCTCCGTCTAACGCAAATTCATCGGGGAAATTGATCGAGGAATAATCCACGCCACTAATCTCAATTAGTGCCAGCGTTTTTTAGGTCTCATGAGCGAGTAAAGAGGAACTTCGATCTTCAGCCCGCGTTCGCCGAATAGCCCACCTGGAGACCGCCAATGACAACGCAAACGAATCCCGCACGCCCGAGAAACGGACCTCAAGTTTCTGATCCCCTTGCGACCGAGGACGAAGTCCGCACACTATTGTTCAATAGGATTTCCTGGGGCGCTGTGCTGGCCGGGGTCATGGTCGCTCTCGTTACGCAGCTGATCCTCAACCTGATCGGAATTGGCATCGGCGCGGCATCCTTTGATCCGACATCCAATGCCAACCCCTCCGGATCAACTTTTTCCATCGCAGCCGGCATCTGGTGGGCCCTCTCTGCTATCGTGGCGGCACTGGCGGGCGGCTACACTGCAGGCCGTTTATCAGGCAAGCCAACGGGAACTTCAGGTTCTTGGCATGGACTTACCACTTGGGCCGTCACGACACTTCTGGTCTTCTATCTTATGTCCACCAGCGTTGGAGCTATCGTTGGCGGAGCTTTTCGCACACTCGGCACCGTTGCCGGAGGCGCCGCGCAAACGCTGGGTTCAACGGCGCAAACGGCCGCTCAGGTGGTGGCGCCGACGCTGGCTCGGAGTGCGGACCCCTTCGCGTCCATAGACCAGTCAATCCGGACCGCCAGCGGCGGAACCGATCCCGCCGCCTTGCGGGACGCCGCGACTGCGGCCGTGCGCGCGGCGCTGACGAGTGACGCCGCGGGACGAGAAGCGGCGCGCGAGCGCGCGATACAGGCCTTGGCAAAGGCCCAAAATATTCCCGTCGATCAGGCACGCACACAGGTTGCCGAGTACGAGCAACAGTACCGGCAGGTCGTCGAGGAGGCCAAGCGGCAAGCGACGGCGGCTGCGGACGCGACTGCTAAGGCAGTCTCCCGGGGAGCGCTGTTCGGGGCCATCGCTCTGATCTTAGGCGCGCTGGCCGGATGGTTTGGCGGTCGTATGGGTGCGCTCGACCCTTCCGAACTTTCGGCCGCGCTGAGACGGCGTCGACTGAACTAGACCATCTCGGCCGTGGAGAGCTTCAGCAACGGGAAAACGGCGGCGGCCAATGACCGCGGGTAAGTGGGTTGAGGCGAACGCCTTCTCCGGCTGCCTAACGCAGTACGACCTACGTGTTTGAACTGCGGGCGGGGCTGCGGCGACAAAGACAAGCCCGACCCCGGCGACGGCGGCCACATTGTTGTCCTTCGTGTAGACGACGAAGCCCCCCATGCCGCGTTGCGCCGGGAGCTTGCGCAAGCAGATGGGGAGGGGAGCCTGCGATACAGGAGACTCAATTGCCGCCAGTGTCACATGCCGCTCCTGCGCTAGCCTGGTGACGTGTTCGGCGCGTTCTTTTCAGAGACGAAGGCAAGCGGTTCTCCGCGTGGGTTGCAGGCTGTAACGCCGGTGTGCCCGTTGCTCCGCCGGGAGAGGAACAAGCGTTGCCGGCGTGCGTTGCCGTCCAACATCATCACGCCCGGAGAACCCCATGGAAACGTTCAAGGAGCTCTTTGAAGAGACGCTCAAAGACATCTATTACGCCGAGAAAGCCATCCTAAAGGCGCTGCCCAAGATGGCCAAGAAGGCCAAATCGAAGAAACTACAGACCGCCTTTACCAAGCACGAGAAAGAGACGCAACGGCAGGTCGAGCGCCTCGATCAGGTGTTCGAGCTGCTGGGCAAGCGCGCGTCCGGCAAGAAGTGCCCAGCCATCGAGGGCATCATCGAAGAAGCCGAAGAAGTGATGAAGGAAGCCGAGGACGACACCATCCGCGATGCCGCCATGCTGGCCGCCGCACAGTCGGTTGAGCATTATGAGATTTCCCGCTACGGCACGCTGGTGGCCTGGGCCAAGAAGATGGAGATGGCGGACGCAGCGAGGCTGTTCGAGGCGACGCTTGAGGAAGAAAAGCTCACCGACGAAAAGCTGACCGAACTCGCCGAATCCGAGATCAACGTCGCAGCCGAAGAGGGCGACGAGGAAGACGAGGAGAGGCCGCGCCGCAAGAGCGCAAGCCGCTAGGCTACCTTCGCGGCGGGGCGGTGCCCGGTGCGCCGCTCCGCAAGAGGCCGAAGAGGGCAAACCCGAGAGACATTCCGAAGAACGCGCACCCGGGAGGAAGCAGGCCGTTGACCGCGGTCCTGAGGCCGCAGAATGAGATAGCGCGGCCTTGCAGGCGCAGCGCGCGGCCGCCGCGCTTGTTCCGTTACGAGCCGTGCTCGACGCGGCGCCCTAAGCCGCCTGCGCCTGCGGCTTCTGCAGGCCGCTCAGGTAATCTGCTGCCTTCTGCGCATGCGATGCCGCTGGACAAGCTCGGCGGATACCGAACCCAAATCGTGAAAGATGGCGACAGTGTCCGCATCTATTCCCGTAACGGCATAGAAAGGCCGTGCGGTGCGCCGCGCCCATCCACGAAGGATGATTGCCCGGCGCCCGTTGCGGTGGGTGGTGGGGAACAGCAGGTCCGCCCGTCCGTTGTGCATCCGCGAACCAATGGAGTGAACAGATGAGCACAGCATCAGGACTATCCGAATATCGAAGTTCGGCCGGCGAAATCGCAGCGCACACCGACGGCATCATGGATGAAGTCTCCGATCGGGTGAGTACCCTCACCTCCGATGTCGTGCGCGCCATAGAAGAACGGCCGTACACGAGCCTGGCTATTGCCGGTGGATTGGCGTTTGCGATCGGTGCGCTTTGGGTGTTGAAACGCCAGCAGCAGCAGAGTTCGTTCGAGCGGCTGCGTTCACAGCTGCCGTCATTTTCCGACGCTGGCGATCGGTTGCCGCGGCGTTGGCGGTCTAGTGCCGGTATAGACTGGGCGAAGCTTCATCCGAGCCGTTGGGCTTGAACGCAGGAATGGTTGTCCCCTCATCGTCTGGAGATGATGGCCAAAACAATAGGCCGATGAGAGCCGTAAGCAGGACGAGGGGGTAATTCCGTCCCAAGAGCTGAGCTACCTTGAGAGCGGTGGCGCCGCCGCCGGGAAGCGTCAGTAAGCCACCGAGAATGGCCAACGGCGCCTGGGTGGCGACTTCAGTTGCAATCTTGGATGTGTCGGCTGCTTCAGCTTGTTGATCCGCTACCTCCTCTTCATGTTCTCGGACAGACACAAAGATGGCCGCAATTGCGCCGATGGCGGCAAGACCGCCCGCCATCAGCCAGTAGCCGGCAATGTGGCCGAAGCGGTCGACCAGCATCGCGGCAATGGCCGCTAGAGCAAAGCCGAGGGCTATAACGAAGGGGATGGCGACGGAGGCGCGGGCGACGTATTTGAGGATGAGCGAGCTGACCGCCGTCTTGGCGCTATTGATAAGTCCCTGAAACACGTCGCCGCTCCTATGGTCAGGTCTTCCAAATCGCACCGAGGACGAAGCCCACGATGGCTGCGACCGCAAGCGTCGCCATGGGCTGGTCCCTAATCGACCTATCCAGCGCGGTTTTCATGTTGCCGGCGACTTGCTGCATGCCTTCGCCGGCCGCCCGACCTTGCTCAGCCATGCGATTGGCCACGTTTTCTGCTTGCTCTCCAACTCTCTTCATTTGATCCTTGGCGGCATCGCCGAAGCGTTCCGCACCGCTTCCGTATGTGCTTTCAGGCATGGTGATCGTCCTTGCTGTTGTTAGGGCACAACGCGACGTAGCGCTTATCGTTCGATCTTCATGTTTTCGTTTTGCCAATTTCGTCGGCCATGCGCGCGCCGCGACCTTGCTCAGCTACCCTGCCGGCAAGTCCTCCACCTGGCGGGCGGCGCTTTGCGCCTTGCGAGTTGCCGACAAATTTGCCGACCTGGTCGGCGGCCTTATCCTTCAGATCAGGCGTCGTGCGTTCTCCACCGTACTGCGAAGTCGTGCCATCGTTGTTTTTGTGAGAGCTAACCTGGGTTAGTTAAGACAATCTCCCCCGGAACACTGGTGTGAGCACGCCGTTGTTCGAATATGAAAATTGCTCAGATCGCGCCTCTCACCGAGAGCATCCCTCCGCGGTGCTACGGCGGCACAGAAAGGATCGTCTCCTATCTTACCGAGGAGCTCGTCAAGCAGGGACACGACGTCACCTTGTTTGCCAGTGGTGATTCGCTGACCAGTGCACGGCTTGTCCCCTGCAGCAAGCAGGCCCTTCGGCTCGACCGGTCTGTGCGCGATCACATTCCCCACTTCATGGTCATGCTGGACAAAGTGCGCCGCATGGCCTCGCGGTTTGATGTGTTGCACTTCCACGTGGATCAGTTTCATTTTCCGCTGTTTAACGGGTCTCCCGCCCACACTGTAACGACGCTACACGGCCGTCAGGATCTGCCCGATCTGAAGCTGTTCTATGCGTGCTTTCCGGATATGCCGCTGGTCGCGATCTCTGGCGCCCAGCGTTTGGCGATCGGCAGCGCCAATTTTGCAGGCACCGTCCTCCATGGTCTTCCCCGAGATCTGCTCGCTCCCACGCTGCACTCCCGAGGCGGCTATCTCGCGTTCCTTGGGCGGATCTCTCCCGAGAAACGGGTTGACCGCGCCATCGACATCGCGCGTGCCGTCGGCCTTCCACTCAAGATCGCCGCAAAGGTCGACCGAGTTGACCAAGCATACTTCGAGATACATCGGCGAAATCGACGAGCGCGCAAAAGGCAAATTCCTCGGCGATGCTCTCGCGCTGCTCTTTCCCATCGACTGGCCGGAGCCGTTCGGCCTTGTCATGATAGAGGCGATGGCCTGTGGCACGCCGGTTCTTGCCTTTCGGCATGGTTCGGTGCCAGAGGTGATCGACGACGGGGATCACCGGCTATGTCGTCGACAGTGTCGACGAAGCGTTCCTCAAGATGGGATCTCTCCACGCCTTGGATCGAGGTCGTGTGCGCCGTCGTTTTGAAGAGCGCTTCTCGGTCGCGCGAATGGCCAGTGACTACGTTCGTATTTATCAATCTCAGCTGCAAGCCGGCGACAGTACCCATCGCTTGGAAGTTCTGAATAGCAAGGTTGCCAGACCGACAGAAAGCTCGCCAGCGCTGGTCTAGCATGTAAAGAGCTGAATTCGAACTGCCCAGAGGGTCAGGCGGCGGCGGTTACGGGCTGGCGAGTGGGTCCGTCGGCTTGCTGGTGACCTTCAGCCCATCAGCACATTTCACACCAAGTATTACCCTTGGCAATTGATGCGCCGCGCACGCGATCACTCAAGACACGCTCGAAGGCATCGAGGAAACGTTGAACATGGCCTCGAATACCTCCGGCACAGATGCGGCGCAACCGTAAGTGCAGGATGGCGGCGCCAGCCGACAGGCCGCTGATGAAAATGCGCGAGCGACCGGCAGCGAAGTCGATTGCTGCACGCTCGATCATTTGTCGGCCTCACCCTTTTCGCGTGTAGTTGTCGCTCGGCCGGACCCACGAGAAGCACCAGTTTTTCGCATTATTGGAGGGTTGCTACTATGGACGATGACAACAATGATTAGTGTTCGACTGCCTGGCCATAGCTGATCGCGGCGTTAGCAATCAGCTCGGAACCTTCCGCACCCCTTGCTGTTCCCCTACTAAGCGACGCTGAACGCACCCCCCAAAGAGTTCACGCGTCCTAGCATCAGAGCGGTCTTCCCTCCCTGTCGGCTAGAGCTAAGGCACAACGGTGCTCCCCCGCATCGCTCCCTTTTTTTGGGACAAGACTTCACCACACACCCTCTACGGAGAACCTATGGCCAAGAAAGCCAACAAGTCAAAGTCCAAGCGTCGATCGACTCCCAAGTTCAAGGCCAAGCGCAGTGGAAGCAAGCCGCTGATGGCGAAAGCCGCCTCGGTGCGTACCGCGAAATTCACCACCAGCATGAGCAGGGGTTCAAACGGGAAGTCGACGACCTCGCCTCTCAACCCAGCGCTCAGTGGAAGCAAGCCGCTGATGGCGGAGGCCGCCTCGGTGCGTACCGCAAAACCCAGCACGAGCATGAGCAAGGCTTCAAACGGGAAGCCGACGACCTTGCTCCTCAACCCAGCGCTCAGTGGAAGCAAGCCGCTGATGGCAGAGGCCGACTCGCCTACCACCAGCATCGGCAGGACTTCAAACGGGAAGCCGGCGACCTCGCCTCTCAACCCAGCGCTGACGGTGATGGCAATGATGGGACGCGTGATGGGTGCCTATGCTGAGTTTCCTGCCCGGCTAGCGCAATGCCGGACTCCGATGGACATCTGGTCGGAGCAGGCGAGATTCGTTCAGCGCGTATTCAGCGCGTCACCCGTTTCGGCAGATCGGCCATTGCGGGCGCAGTATCAATAAAGGGCCGTGACTTTCAACCACACAATCGTGCCGGCGCGTGACAACCAAGCGGCGGCACGTTTCTTCGCGCAACTCTTCGGGCGCTAACGCAGGCTAGGGAGACAAGGGCGACCGTCTGCGGGGCAGCAAATCCTTACCGTCACCGTCTCGCAGGCAAACTGAAGTGAAGCCTGTGGTGGGACCAGAGCGGCCCTGTGTAGACGACGCCCATGCGCGGCATGGCGACGATGCCCCAACTGCAGGGAACTCCCCGCGCTGTTTATGATCAGGACCACTCGCCGTGATCAGAATTCGTTTTAAGCTGCGAGCGTCATTTGCCGTACCGTAGCTCTCAAAATAGCTGTCCATTTATTTCCCTTTAGCAGGGCATTTAACGGCCGAGGATCAATCCCGCCCACTAACCTCAATTAGCGCCAACGCTTTTTTCGAGCTCTCCTAATGACCAAGAGGAACTTCGATCACCAGGTGGCGTTCGCTGAATGAATACCTGGAGACACCAATGACAACACAAGCAAATCCGCCGCGCCCGAGAAACGGGCCTGAAGTCGCGATTGATCACCTCACCACCGAAGACGAAGTCCGCACATTATCGTTCAACCGCGTTTCATGGGGCGCGGTGCTGGCCGGGGTGATGGTCGCTCTCGTCACGCAGCTGATCCTGAACCTGATCGGAATCGGCATCGGCGCGGCATCCTTCGATCCGACATCCAATGCCAATCCGTCCGGATCAACGTTTTCGGTTGAAGCCGGCATCTGGTGGGCCCTCTCTGGTATCCTGGCGGCGTTGGCAGGCGGTTATACAGCCGGTCGCTTATCAGGACGGCCAACTGAAACTTCAGCGCCGTGGCACGGACTTACCGTTTGGGCTGTCACAACCCTTCTCGTCTTCTACCTTCTCTCCACCAGCGTTGGTGCGATCATAGGAGGAGCCTTCCGCACACTCGGCACCGTTGCCGGAGGCGCCGCGCAAACGCTGGGTTCAACAGCCCAAAGGACCGCTCAGGTGGCGCCGGCGCTGGCTCGGAGTTCGGACCCCTTTGCGTCGATCGACCAATCGATCCGGAGCGCAAGCGGGGGAACGGACCCCGCTGCCTTGCGGGATGCGGCAACGGCAGCCGTACGTGCGGCGGTTACCAGCGACCCTGCAGGACAAGAAGCCGCACGCGAGCGAGCGGTGCAGGCGTTAGCAAAGGCCCAGAATATTCCCGTCGATCAGGCACGCACTCAGGTAGCAGAGTTCGAACAGCAGTACCGACAGATCGTCGACCAGGCGAAGCAGCAAGCAACCGCGGCAGCAGAGGCGACCTCTACGGCCGTCTCCCGCGGAGCCTTGTTCGGAGCAATCGCTCTGATCCTCGGCGCGCTGGCGGGATGGTTTGGCGGACGGATGGGCGCGATCGACCCATCCGAACGTTCGGCCCCACTGAGGCGACGTCACCTGAACTAAGGCAATCCTCTCGGTCCCTCGCCCCTGGAGTTCCCGCATGTACCACCATGTCAAGAAACTGATGTACACCGTTCGCGTCGACGAGCCCGATCCCAAGTTTGGCAACATGCTGCTTGAGCAGTTTGGCGGCGCCAACGGGGAGCTCGCCGCAGCCATGCAATATTCGGTGCAGGGGTTGAATTGTGAGGACCCAGCCCGCAAAGACCTGCTCATGGACATCGGTACCGAGGAGCTAAGCCATCTCGAGGTCGTCGGAACTTTGGCGCGGCTTCACCTTGCACCCATGAAGTTCAAGCGCGAGTTCGCCGAAGCAGATCCGCTCATCGCTATTGCAGGCGGCGGCGGCGTCAATCTGTTCAACTCGATGGGCGACCCGTGGACGGCCGACTACCTTAAGGTCACCGGCGAGCTTGACGTTGACCTCAGGAGCAACATTGCCGCCGAGGCGCGCGCCAAGATCGTTTATGAGCGTCTGATCAACTTCTGCAACGACGTCGGCACCAAGGATGCGTTGCAGTTTTTGATGACACGCGAGATCACCCACATGAAGGCCTTTGCAGCCGCGTTAGACAGCTTGGGCAAAGACCGCTTCTCGATCGGGAAGATCGCCCCTTCGGTCTCGTTGGTGAACCAGTACTTCAACAATTCCACGGGCGAGGGCGAGCACGGCGAAATCGACACCACCGGTCCGTGGAATGAAGGCGGAGATTTGCAGATTGTCGAATCGCCCGCATTCCAAGGACTGAACGGCAAGTCCGATGGCGCTCATATCGAATCCGAAGCGTCAGGTGAATCCGATGCCGAGGCAATCCGCGAACTCCTGGTGGACCAAATGCGAGATTTGCTGCATGCCGAAAAGCAGCTCGTTAAGGCCCTTCCCAAAATGGTCAAGGCTGCCAACACGAAAGCGCTACGCACACTCTTTGAGCAGCATCTCCAAGAAACCGAGGCGCAAGTTGAGCGGTTGAACGAAGGCCTGAAATTACTCGACGCTCCAATCCGGGCAAAGACTTGCAAAGGCATGATGGGTCTGTTGGAAGAAGGTGATGAGGTCATCGCGGATGGAAAGAAAAAGGACGAAGCCGGAGCCGACCTGGCGCTGATCGGTGCCGCTCAAAAGGTCGAACACTATGAAATCGCCGGCTACGCCACGGCGCGCAACCTGGCGCAGCAGCTGAAAATGCCCGCGCTTGTCCAGCTCCTCCAGCGGACCCTTGCCGAGGAGGAAAATGCCGACCAGCTCCTCAACCAGGTGGCCCGACCACTGATGTCGGCGGCGAGGATGCCCTTGGCAGTAGAGAGCTTGGACAACGGGAGAGTGGCTGCGTCCAATAACCGAAAGTAGGGGATCTACGTTAGGAGCGATCCGCATAATGTGCCTGATAATGCCGATCAGGTTCTGGGGACCGAGCTTCGAAACATTCCGCGCGTTGCCAAGGACTGCGCGGAAACATACCGCCTTACAATCCTACTCGGGAACGCAAAGGGCTTGGCGCGCGTGCCACTGTCCGCCTTCGAAAATTTCCGCGGCGCCGAGAGCGCGGGCAAGCACTACAAGGCCTTCTTCAAACCATTCTTCGAAGCAGGCGGCCTGAACCGCTTCAATGGTATGAGATAGCTCAGGGTCGCCCGGCAGCCTGTCGCGTACCGTCGATCCGGGCAGAGTGACATGCCGGAATTCCAAGTCAGACGGTAGATGGTGATGGAAATGGTTTCCGTACCGCCATTACTCCTACTCCTCGGAGTCGGGGCCGTCTTGTTGGCACCGTGATTGGCGCCACCGCCCGAACCTATTTCGATGTGGTCGTGCGGACGCTAGTGCTGTCTTTCTTCCACGGGAACTGACCGGAAGAGGGCCCGAGAACATCGCCGAAACCGGTATCGACCAACACACGATCGGCCGGGGTGTCGACCACAAGTAGATTATTGGTGAACTGTGGCGCAGGGCCGAGGCGATTGTCCTTGAGGAAATCTTCGGTGGCTGAAGCCGGCTGGTTGGCCGCAAAGATCGGCCAAAACGGAACATTGCCGTAACCGTCCGAAATGACGGTCGCTCTCATACTGCCGATACTGAACCGGTAGTAGCCACCACCGTGCGGTTGGCTTCCGCCTGCCGGGGGATCGGCTGCGCGAGCATCACCGATCATGCGAAACTGCAACCCTCCAAGAAGGGGGAGAGTAGCCCCGGCGCCAAGGAACTCCCGGCGCGTGACCGTTGGCTTAGTTTCAACCATGAAGCAGGGCTCGACCGCAAAGCTTCTACTTGACGCGGAGCTGGCCGAGCGCGCTGAGCCAGTTCTCCATGTGATACGTCTTGGTGATCTTCCCATCCTTGATGGTCTGGATGTCGATTGCCATCATGCGGAAGCTCTTGCCGGTGTGGGGTACGCCGAACAGCTCGCCAGCTGGCGTTCCAGTGACCTCGCCCCTGACGATCACACGGTCACCAGCCACGAGCACTTCCTTGATGTCAAACTTCATGTCGGGGATGGAGTTGGCGAAGTTGCCGACAACCTTGATCGAGGTATCACGGCCCCAGCATTCGCCGGGTAAGTATCCCGCGCACGACTCGTAATCGGCCGTCAGGACTTGCTCTTGGACGGACTTGACGTCGCCGCGCGTGGCCACGTTGAAAAGGCTGTACCAGGGAGCGATGATGGCGCGCGCTTGAGCCTCAGCGAGGTTTTGCGCCGATGCGCTAGGCGCGTTAGCCAACAGCAGCGTTGCGAAGGCGAGTAGCACGTGCTTTGACATACCGCCGTCCTCTTAGATATCCCTGCCAATTTGATGCTCTTCCATGCCGCAAACGCCAAGCAACGCCGGAAACGCGGCCCCCGCTCTTCCTCGTGCGCATGAAAGCCTTTGCTAGCCCCTTCGAAAAAGACTTTGTAAGTTGGGCGGCATGCTTCGAAGGTATGGGACGATGGAGCTACGTCACCTCCGCTATTTCATCGCCGTCGCCGAGGAGGGAAGCCTGACGCTGGCGGCAGAGAAACGCCTGCATACGGCGCAACCTTCCCTCAGCCGGCAGATACGCGATCTCGAGGAGGAAGTCGGCGTTCCGCTGATATCCCGCAGCGTGCACGGCATTGAACTAACGGCTGCCGGTCGCGCCTTTCTGGACCACGCCAGGCTCGCTGTTACGCAGGCCGAGGCCGCCAAGGAAGCGGCGCGGCGTTCGGCCCAGCCACCCAGGCCGGCCATAGCGTTGGGATTTCTCTCCGGCACGGAAATGGACTTGCTGCCCAAAGTCATGCGCGTTCTCCAAGACGAGCTACCCAATATCGAGGTTAAGCTCTCAAGCGACTATTCCCCGAGACTGGCTGAGGCTTTGTTGAAGGGCCGACTCGATGCCGCATTCATGCGACCGGAGCCGCATGCAGGCGACTTGGTCTACAGGCTGGTGCGCACAGAACCGCTGATCGTGGTCTTCCCGAATGATCACCGATTTGCGGCGCGCAAGGCCATCAGGTTGCGCGAGATCAAAGGTGAGCCATTCATCAAACCATCCAAGACCGCTCCGACCCTTCGCAAGATCATCGAAGGAAGCCTGAAGCGTTCCGGCCTGGACATTCACGCGATCCACGAGGTGCACAATCTCGCCCATGCCTTCTCCATGATCGCATCAACGCGCGCTGTGACTCTGTTGCCAGCGTACGCGAAGAACTTCCTCCCTTCGTCTGTCGCCAGCTGCCCCATCGCCGGCGATGCGCCGACGGTGGATCTCGTCGTGGGGTACAACAAGGCAAACACGGCGCACGTACTGAGGTTGTTTCTGGAGAGAGTGGACTTTCTCGCTGCCCGCGAATGATGCCCGATGGTCTGCCCGTAGATCGTTCCCGTGAACATTTCCGGCCTCAGCCACGCTTCAGCGTCCTTTTCCTCCGATGTTGCCTCCGCCAGCGTTGTCGATCGCCTACTCGGCAAAGGGCGACTGATGTAGAAAGTCAACCGAAGACGCGCGCGTATATCCTGGGACGTATTTCAAGCCGAAGTCCGCGATGAAATTGTCCCTTGTTGTATTCGGATGATTCTTGGCTATGCCGCAAAGGCACGTCGTCAGCTCGTTCTTCATGCCAAGACGAGGATAGGCCGACAGGATGACCTTCTTGTTGTCGTCGCTCAGCTCGTTGATAACCGAGTCCGCCGTAGTCACACGCGATGCCGTTCTGACAGCAGGCCACGTCGGTGCCCTTATGCTGCGCGATCGATGCGGTGGTGTGGAGCGCGATCGAGTCCCAAACTGTCTCTGCACGGCGCTCCCCCATATCGTGCGAGAGGGCAAAGGCGCGGCCGAGGTCCGCTCCCACGAACCTCGAAGCGACGATCGGGAGCGCCACCGCGCGCAAGGCCAAGATCATGCAGAAGCACCGACACAGCAACCAGCTCGGCATCCGGAGCGAGCCCGCGATGTTGTGTCAGCTTGGCGCCATAGAGCCACGAGCGCACCACGTGGTTGAAAAGCCAAGGCTGCGATTCCGCTTCTGCCTGTGCATAGGCATCCCGAACGGTCCGACTGTCGGGTAGTTTCAAATCCAACTCTCGGCCGACTGCCAGCGCTTTGCTGAAATCAGGCTTTTCGTTTTCGCTCACATCTCGCTCCATTGGTCATAGGACAGGCTTGGTTTGTCCGCCTTCGCGGAATGGTGTCTGCATGGCAGAAGCCGGGGACCAACCATGCAGCGAAACGCGTCTCGATGCAGGTCCGATGGCGCGCATGCTTTGGAGACCTCAGGCATGCTGGCCGAGCGCGATGAGCGGCGGCCCAGGCGTCGAAACGCACACGTCGTTCAGCGAGGCTCGCTGCCGTGCGCGCGTTCACCGCTTCCAGCACTTCTGCCGGCGCCGTGTCCGGGCGCCCGGAGTTGAAGGGCGGTTGAGGCGCATATTCCAAGCCGAGTTGAACCATCTCCGCCACGCGTGGTCCGCGCAACTCCGCGATAAGTGCCAGCACGAAATCGATGCCTGCCGTGACGCCCCCGCCGGACAGGATATTGCCGTCCCTCACGATGCGGCCCTCGTCGACGACGGCGCCGAAGACAGGAAGCAACTCGCGCCATGCCCAGTGGCAGGCCGCACGGCGTCCGGTAATAAGTCCGGCAGCGCCCAAAATGAGCGATCCGGTGCAGACCGAAGTCAGGTAACGCGCGGTCGCTCCGAGCCGGGCAATCTCTTTGATGAAGAGATCATTCTCGATGGCATTGATGCAGCCACCGCCGCCAGGCACCAAAAGCACGTCACACGATTTGATGGCCGTCAGGTCTTCCAGATTCGAGAAGGTGAGGCGGTCCGCCGTGACCGGTTCGCCGCCCAAGGAAGCCACTCGAACGTGCAGATCGGGCGTGCGCGAGAGAAACTGGTGCGGACCAGTGAAGTCGAGTTGGGTCACGCCGTCGTACACCGGTATCACCACGCTGATTGGCTGAGTCATCGCTGTTCCTCCTGGTGGACAAGCTCTACAGCCGAGGCTATATGACCGAAAGGTCAAACTTCCCTATGATCCGGCCATGAACACGATCGGCTTTTACGTTTCCCCTGGGTTTCAGATGCTCGACCTCGCCGGTCCGGCCGGCGCGTTCGAAGCGGCAAATGGCGAGCTCGGAAGTCCGGCCTATCGGATCCATGTCCTCGCGGCCGATGCGGGTGCCGTAACGAACAGCCTTGGCATGGCTACTGCCGCTGCGTCTCTCGATGATGCCGTGCTCGATACGCTCGTCGTCATCGGCGGACGGATCGATCCGCTCCTTTCCGCCGTCACGCTCAGCCGTATCGTTGACGCTTCGAACCGATGCCGGCGCGTGGCGAGCGTCTGCACGGGTGCATTCACCCTCGCGGCGGCTGGACTGTTGGACGGGCGTCGAGCGACGACGCACTGGCGATTTGCAGCTCGCCTTCAGCGAGACTATCCATCCATCCGGGTCGAGGCGGATCGCATCTTCTGTCGGGACGGCAACGTATGGACTTCGGCGGGCATCACGGCCGGCATCGATCTCGCGTTGGCTTTGATCGAGGAGGACCATGGTTTCGCCATCGCCAAGGGCGTCGCACAGCACCTCGTCGTCTACCATCGTCGCCATGGCGGACAATCGCAATTCGCAGCCTCCGTCGATCTGGCACCGAAGAACAATCGGATTTCCGCCGCCCTCGGCTATGCCCGCGATCACATCGCCGAAGCACTGACCCTCGAGCGTCTGGCGGAGGCGGCCGGCATGAGCCGGC
Organism: uncultured Alphaproteobacteria bacterium; assembly: GCA_963770295.1. Lineage (GTDB taxonomy): Bacteria > Pseudomonadota > Alphaproteobacteria > Rhizobiales > Hyphomicrobiaceae > AWTP1-13. The sequence goes on along the minus strand of CAVYPA010000006.1, from coordinate 28,731 downwards.
GCCAGTTCAGCCGCGCATTCCGGGCGCAGACCGGCACCACACCCGCGCGTGTGGTGGAACGGCTCCGCGCCGATCTGGCCCGAGGCCGCATAGAGACGACCGCCGAACCTGTCGAACGCATCGCGGAGGCGGTCGGCTTCGGTGACGCGGAAAACATGAGACGGGCATTCATCCGCATCTACGGACAGCCGCCTCAATCGATCAGGCGCGCAATTCGAAGTTAGACTGAGTCTTTGCGGTGCTTGCAGCACCCCAAAGCGAGCCCGGATTGGCACGATCGGGATAGAGGTCGAGCATGGCGTCGTAGAGCTGGCGCGCAGTCGTCGTTGCCTCGCCCAGGGTATTGAAATCCCGGATATATTGCCGCGTCTCGCCGATGATGCGGGGATCATCAGGGTTTTCCGGTATTTTGTGTCCGGCGATCACTGCAATCGGATTTCAGGCCCTCGAGCTTGTCGAGCGTGGAAATCCATTCAAGTCGGCTTTGCCTGTCGGTCTCGCCAAGATAGGGATGAATTCCATTATAGACGGCATCGCCACCAACGATCAGCCCGATCGACGGGACGTGAAGGCAGGTTGAATGAGACGTGTCGGTTCGCCCGGCATTAATCGCAACAAGCTTGTGTCCTTCTAGCTTCAGTTCACGGTCCTCAAGAGGCTCGGCAACGAGAAGGCGGTCAGGAATCTGGCCGGGGAAAAGCCTGCGCCAGAAATTATCGACGGACGCCGGCGATAGTTGTTCGTGCATGGCCTCAACGATCTCGGGTGTCGCGACCGCCCTGGCATGCGGGAAACGCTCCAGCAGTGGTCCGAGGCCAAAAAAATGATCGCCATGTGCGTGGGTGACGTAAATTGCCGTGAGGTTCTTGCCGCTCGCGACGACCCAGTTCAGCAAAGTCTGCGATTGCTCCGTCGTGAGAAAAGTGTCCACTAGGACGGCGTCTCGCTCGCCGTGGATGAGTGTCGACGAATTCGCCACCCACATGAGCTCTTCCCTGCCGGCTGGCAGATCACGAGTAAGTCCAGGGCGTCTGATGGTGAGCACATCCCAGCTCAGACTGGCGTCAGCGGTTTCAATTGCAGTCATTGTTGTCTCCATGGCCGTTCACCAGCCTGCCGTGATCAGCAGACGGGAAGCGCCCTAACGAAGCGAACACATCTCCGTGAGCGTGCGACACCGTTGGCTTGACATAGGTGCATATACGCTTAGGTAGGAGTACATACGCGCAATTCAAGTGAAAGCCAAGCCGCCATGCGACACCACGTACGTTTGCCCGGTCAGTTCTCTGCGCGGACCCGGTTCAAAGCCCCGTCTGTGGACCGGCGGACCGCCGATGAGTGACGGAATTGATCCAACGCGCGTTGGCAACGCAGCACCTTTTTCTCAAACCTGGAGATAGAGATGATTGAGTCGCCGACGACCCTAACCCGACGCAGTTTGTTTCGTGCCGGCGCCGGGCTGGCTGTTGCTGCAACGGCAACGCGGTTGCTCACCCCCGGCTCGGTCCAGGCGGAGGGCGCCACGTCAAGCCGGCGCGGAAGCCCTAAACGGCAATGGCTTCTATCGCTTCAAGATCGGCGACTTCCAGGCGACCGTGATCTCGGATGGCTATGGGCAGCTTCCGATCGGGCCGATCCTCGCTATGAACGCCCCTGAAGCTGAACTCGCTGCGGTGTTGAGGGCAAACTTCATGCAGCCGGTGATCCAATCCACGAGCAACATGTTGGTGGTCGACACGGGACGGGAGCGTATCCTTGTCGATACCGGCTTTGATGAGAAACTCGGCCCATCCTTCGGCGGCTTTCCCGGGCTCGAGGCGAACCTGCGCCGGGCCGGGATCTTGCCAGAGAGCATAGATCTGGTCGTGACGTCGCACGGTCACCTGGATCATATCGGCGGCTTGGTGACGAAATCGGGAGCGCTGGCGTTTCCGAAAGCTCAGTTCGTCTTTGTCGATACGGAGTGGAACTACTGGACCGGCAGCCGTTACGAAAGCGAGGTCAACAGTTCGCCGATGCCCGACCCGTTCAAGAAGGGCACGATTGGAGCAGCTCGAGAGAACTTGCCACCGGTCGCCAACCGATCCCGGTTCGTGAAGCAGGGCGGCGAAATCACAAGCGGCGTGCACTACGTTGCGGCGCCGGGACATTCGCCGGCCCATGCCTCAATCCTGTTCGCCTCGGGCAATGAGCAGTTCATGCATATGGGCGACATCGCCCATAACCCGGTGACGAGTTTGCAGCGCCCCGACTGGACGCCCATCTTCGACTATGATCCCGCGCAGGCCATCAAGTCGCGCAAGGCCATTCTGGGCCGCGTCGCGACCGACCGGATCATGGTGATGGGCTACCATTTTCCGTTCCCGGCTATTGGACATGTCGTCCGGCACGACACGGCATACCGCTGGGAAGCCGCCCAGTGGGTCTGGCAGTGAGCGGATGACATCTCCAGAGGAACACGATGTCTTCCAAGCAGGAGCCCTTCAAAATCGCCGTCCTTGACGACTACCAGGACGTCGCTCGTTCGCTCGCAGACTGGTCGGTGCTGGATGCGCGGGCAACCGTCACCGTATTTAACGACCATCTCGCGGACTCCGACGCCGTCGTCGAGCGCCTGCAGCCATTCGAGATCGTCTGCGTGATGCGGGAGCGCACGCCGATGACGCGTACTATCATCGAGCGCTTGCCCAAGCTCCGCATGATCGCCTCGACGGCGACCCAGAATGCCTCGATTGATCTTAAGGCCGCAGAAGAGCGGGCCGTGCAGGTCGTTCATACGGGCTACACCTCGGCACCGACGATCGAACTGACCTGGGCGCTTATCCTGGGCAGTGCCCGCAATCTCGTCGCCGAGAACACGTCGCTGCGCGGCGGCGGATGGCAGCGGTCGGTCGGTGATGACATGGCCGGGCGGACACTCGGCGTCCTGGGCCTCGGCAACATCGGCGGTGCGGTGGCACGGATTGGCAATGCCTTCGGTATGAAGGTGATCGCCTGGAGCCAGAATCTCACGACCGGACGCGCGGCTGAAGTGGGCGCCACGCTCGTCTCAAGGGACGAGCTGTTCCAACAGGCGGATGTCGTCTCCATCCATCTCGTGCTCAGTAAAAGGACGCGCGGCCTTGTCGGTGCGGCGGAACTAGCACTCATGAAACCGACGCGCGCGCCTGATAAACACGTCGCGCGGACAGATCGTGGTCGAGGCAGATCTCGTTGCGGCGCTTAAGGATAAAACGATCGCCGGCGCAGCCATCGATGTCTTCGAGCAGGAGCCGTTGCCGCTCGACCATCCGTTCCGCGCGCTCCCGAACCTGCTGGCAACGCCGCATATCGGCTACGTCTCGCGCGGCCTTTACGCTCGCTTTTACCAGGATACGGTCGCGAACATTTGCCGTTGGCTCGACGGTCAAGCAGCAGGCTGACGCATCGTGCATCCCTGAACGCTGGAGGTTCCCATGTCGCAAGCCGCTCTGTCCCGCTCTCGGTTTCTTCGGCTCGCTGCGGGCGCGCTGCTCCCATTCATCGGCTTGCGCCTGTCGGCTGCCGCCGCCGCCGGAACCAAGGATGCAGCTGCGCCGGGCCGCATGGGGGCCATCCTCGTGAGCCAGTTCGGACCCGTCAAAATTCATTCCTACCTCAGCCCTGCCGACGGCCTTCAGGTCAACACGCAGATGATCGAGGGCCCAAATGCGGTCGTGATCTTCGACGGACAGCTCCTGCTGCCGTATGCCGACGAAGTTGCGTCATACGTGCAGACGATCGGCAAGCCCGTCGATCGGATCATTCTCTCGCATGCGCATACCGATCACTGGGGCGGTCTTCAGGTTCTGACCGAGCGTTTCCCCGACGTTCGCGTGTTTGCCCTGGATGGGGTCGCCGACCAGATCCGCGCTGGAGGCCCAGCGAGGCTCGATAGGCTGCGCCGGATTTACGGCGACAAGGCCGCGGCGAAGGTCACCGTCCCAACGGAGACAATCACCGAAGGTCTGCAACGGATCGACGGCGTTACCTATGACTTCAAGCGGTTCGTCGACGCCGAATCGGATTTGCAGCTCGCGGCTCTGCTGCCCGAGCAAAAAGTGCTGATGGCGTTCGATTTGGTGTATTCACCGAAGCAACACGCCTTCACCGGTGGGAATCATTTCGATCGGTGGATCATCATTCTTGAGACGCTCAAGGCGCTTCAGGGCTACGACACGATCATCATCGGGCATGACACGCCGGTCGACCGCTCCGCCATTGACAGCACGATGACCTACGTCAAGCGCGCCAAGGCGATCCATTCGGTTTCCACCGACGCGAAAACCTACAGCGAGAGCCTAAAAGCCGCTTACCCCGATCTGCAGCTGGCCGGCTTTGTCGATTTATCCGCCAGTTACCTTTATGCCGCACCCCATTGAGCGGCGCGAGCCAGCGAGGCTTGGGCGGCCTGCGGCAAGATTTCGTGACGGCAGGCGCCGCCATCACAACACCGGTCCCTTGGCTTGCGCCGTCACTTCGAGCACTCGCAAAACGTGTTTGTCCATCGCGGAGACGCTGCTCGGTTGCCCTAAGCACTCCGTTAGCGGCGCGCAGGCGAGCGCGCGCAGGGCAAGGGGTGGCTGCTACGACTTCGCTATGAAGCGACCGCCGCGGATATGTCGGCGCGTTGAGCCAGGCCCCGGCCGAAAGAAATGTTGTCGCCGGGGACCTCATAGAACGCGATCATGAGATCATCCGGGGAGATACCGGCGGCTGCCACCACGGCGTCATTCAATGCCTTCAACAATCTGAGGCGCTTCTCTTTGGGACGACCGGAGATGAACGTGATCTCCAGGACAATTAGATCATCCGAGTATTTGAGGCCAAGGAACGATGGCGTGTGAAGAAATTGGTTCCTAGGCAGAACGTGGAAGATTTGAAAGAAGTCTTCCGGCGGAATATCCAGAGCGCTTATGAGGCCATTTTGCACCGCGCTCGACACCTTGCCCAGACGAGCTTCGTCATATTGCCCTTCCAGTACGTGGATCTTGGCGATTGGCATGTGCGATCTCCTTCGGCTACATGTGGTTGTCTTGTCTGATCAGCGATCGTGCGTCGTTGGTGACCTTCGGCTCCCGCCCTGGTCAGTGGCCCCGAATTCGCTAGCCACGAGAGCGCGCAGCAATGCACGTAAAGTCTCAGCGCGCTTCGGACCAAAGCTGCTTTCGAATGTGGCTTGCGCCTTCAACCAAGCAGGCCATGCCGCCTGCAGGCGCTTCTCACCCGCAGTGGTGAGATGGAGCTCCTTGGCCCGGCGGTCGGATGCTCCCTGTTCAATTCTGATCAACCCATCTCGCTCGAGCGGCAGGATGTTGCGCCCGAGCGTGGTGCGATCCGTCAGCAATACTTTTGCTAGCGCATTGATCGTCAGCGGCCCCAGCCGCTTGAGCATTGCAAGGATTGAGTATTGGGTTATGCGCAACCCGGTCGGCTCCAGCAGCTGGTCATAAAACTGGGTGACGTGCCTCGCTGCCGACCGGACGGCGAAGCAATGGCACACCTCAGGCCCTAGGGCGGCATCGAGCGGCATTTCACGTCCTCGTGGCTTGATAAAGGCGCACTTACGCATATATCGGCGTAGGTGCACCTATGTCAACCGAGCGGAGGGCGCGTATTTCTGCAAGGAAACGGGCATCCGGTGCGGGTTCCCCCGTCGCCGGCGGACGGTATCTGGAAGACTTCGCGGTGGGGCAGACCTACGGGTCCGGTCGGCTGCGCGTCGATGAGGAGCGAATCAAGAGCTTTGCCGCCGAGTTCGATCCGCAGCCCTTTCATCTGAATGCCGATGCCGCACGGACATCGATCCTCGGGGGTTTGGCAGCCAGCGGCTGGCACACGGCGGCGCTGACAATGCGTGTCCTGGTCGAAAGCGACCTCAAACCCGCGGGCTTGTCGGGGTCGGGTTCGATGAGTTGCGCTGGCCGCGGCCGATACGACCGGGCGACGAGTTGCGGCTCGAGAGTGAGGTTCTCGAGGTGAGGCCGTCGAAATCGCGCCCGCAACAAGGACTGATCAAGGTGCGGACGACCGCGCTCAACCAAAACGGCGAGGCGGTGCAGGTTCTCGTCGCGAACCTGATGGTGCCGCGCCGTTCAAGCAACATGGCAAGAGAAGTTCGATGAAGGCCGGCTGAAAAGGAGAATCCCATGAGCACACGTGAAATCGTTCTTTGCGAGCCAGTGCGAACCGCCATCGGTGCGTTCAACGGTTCCCTAAAGGGCGTGCCGGCGACAGACCTCGGCGCAACGGTCGTGCGCGAGACGCTGAGACGCTCGAAGCTCGACGCCGATTCGATCGGTAGCGTCGTGATGGGCAACGTCATTCAGGCAGGTAACAAGATGAACCCAGCGCGCCAGGCCTCGATCGGTGGCGGCGTGCCGGTTTCGGTTCCCGCTATGACGGTGAACCGCGTCTGCGGTTCCGGGGCTCAAGCCATCGTCACGGCCGCACAGCAGATCGGGGCGGGCGAGGTGGACGCGGCCATCGCCGGGGGGATGGAGAACATGGACCGAGCTCCGTACCTGATGGACGGCGGCCGCTGGGGTTACCGCATGGGAGCTGCTGAGATCCACGACAGCATGCTTCGCGACGGCCTCGATGATGCCTTCTCGGGCAAACACTCGGGCTGGCATACGGAAGATCTTGTCACACAAACGCAGCTCACCCGCGAGGCGCAGGACCGCTTCGCCGCCCGCTCGCAGCAGCGCTTCAGTACGGCCCAGAAGGCAGGCAAGTTTGCAGACGAGATCGTTGCGGTCGAGGTTTGGGGCAAGAAGGGAGCCGAGGCGTTTGCCGTGGACGAGGCGCCGAGACCGGATACGACCATCGAAGTGCTGGCCAAGCTCCGTCCAGCTTTTCGCGAAGGCGGGACGATCACAGCCGGCAACGCACCCGGTTTGAACAGCGCCGCAGCGGCGATGATCGTTGCCGATCGCGCCTTCGCGGAAGCCAGATCGGTCGAACCAATGGCGCGTCTTGTCGCGTATGGCATCGCCGCAATTGAGCCGGGGATGTTCGGGCTTGGGCCGGTTCCAGCGGTGCGCAAGGCCTTGGAACGCGCCGGATGGAAGCTCAGCGATGTGGAGCGCATTGAGATCAACGAGGCCTTCGCCGCCGTGCCACTCGCCGTCGCACAGGAACTCGCCCTGCCCGAGGACATCATCAATGTCGAGGGTGGCGCAATCGCGCATGGTCATCCGATCGGGGCGACCGGAGCGGTGCTCACAACGCGGCTACTGCACGGCATGTGCCGTGAGGGCATCCGCCGCGGCATGGTCACACTCTGCATAGGCGGTGGTCAGGGCATTGCACTAGCGCTCGAAGGAATCTGACTCGAATCCGACACATCCTGCCATTTCCCGCGGTTATTGTTTTCAATCGTCAGGTCGCCGGGTTCAACAACTTCGGCGCCTCTAGCAGCTTAGGCGCCGCGAGAGAAGGGTCACGCCCGAAGACGACTCGTTGAGGATGCCGAGCCGAAGTGGCGCGAAGCACAGGAGGCATTAATTGAGACGATCGGCGTAGACTGTTGGCGCGCGATGTGTAGGCTTGCGGGACACCACGTGCGTGTTGCGGCATCGGGTAGTCACTCGCTAACCCATCCCGGTTTCCCACGACACTGCAGACGGCTCGGGCGCAAAATAAGACAAGCGCGTAGCTATGGAAACTACCCAATCTTGATCTAGCGCTGCATGGGTCCGCACTTTGGTACCATGCTGAAGTATTCGGCACCGCAGCGATTCCGTCCGGTTAGATGCGTGCTCATGACCCCTTTCGAGCATGCACGTGTTCGATCAATTGTCTGCGTGTCATGGCAGCTGGCCTCGTTGCGTCGTTCGGCGAGCATCGGCGGATTTCGGCTGAGTCAAATCACCGACTCGTGAGAGGAACATTTTCAGGATCGGGGATGTGTTCCCCTTGTGATATCCGATCACCAAATCAATGGTCGGCACTTCGCCTTTTAAGGGGCGGCTGATCACAGACCACGGCAGAAAATTTTGCGCATAGGCGGGAAGCAAAGCCACACCCCGCGTGGATGCGATCAGAGACATTGCCATCGCCAGATTGTCGACGTCGTGATGCGTTTGGATCGTGATCCCCTCTCGCTGCAGGTAGGCATCGATGACCACTCGCAGCGTCGGTGCTGTGCCTGACACGTTGATGAAGGTCTCTCCCACGATTTCACGCGGGTCGATGTCGGCCATCGATGCGAGCCGGTGGTCACTCGGCAATACGACCACAAGCTGCTCCTTGGTGACGAGCTTGAACTCGAGATCGGGCATGTTCGGTTCCGGCCGAAGGAAGGCCACGTCGAGCTTTCCACTCACAAGATCTTTAGCAAGATCGGGAGAGTATTGGCTTGAGACTGTGACTTGAATATTCGGCAACTCGTCACGCAGAATGCGCATGGCCTCGGGTAGCCAATCCATCTCCTGCCCTGTCAGGAAACCGAGCGCAAACGTCGGCTTCGAAGGCTGCGCCGCACGGCGCGCCGCGGCGACAGCGGCCTCCGCCTGGCCCAGCGCGAACCGTGCGTGGTCGAGAAATGCCCGGCCCGCCGGGGTCAATTCGATGCCGTGTGCGCTGCGGGTCAATAACTGGACGCCGACCTCGTGTTCGAGATCGCGGATTTGGCGGCTCAGGGATGGTTGCGCCGTGTGCAGCCTTTTCTCAGCCGCGAGCGTCAGGCTGCCCTCCTCGGCGACCGCGATGAAATAGCGAAGGTGCCGAAGCTCCATAGGGGCTTCCATATCTGAGAGGGATGCCCCCAACTTACAAAGTCTTTCTCGCAGACGCCATGGCTTCCTATCTACCTCACAACAGAGGCGATCTGGGGTGAGTGGGCCCCACATCTTCCGGCGTTCCATCCATGCTCTGCCGGCAGGAAGCGTAAACTGTGAGGAACCAGAAAATGAGCAACCCAGTCGTATTGATCACCGGTGGACTCACCGGCATTGGACGCGCCGCCGCCGTCGCCTTCGCCAAGAAGGGTGCGAGGGTGGTCATTGCCGGTCGGCGTGATGAGGCCGGCAAGGCGCTTGTCAAAGAGCTGCGCTCATTCGGTTCGGAGGCCGAGTTCATCAACGCCGACGTCCGCAAGGAGGACGACGTTCGCGCTCTGGTCGACAAAACCGTCGCGCGGTTCGGTCGTCTGGATGTCGCGGTGAACAATGCTGGCACCGAAGGCCAGGTTGGTCCGATCACCGACCAGACCGGGGAAAGCTATGCTGCGACGTTCGACACGAACGTCCTCGGCGTGGTCCTGAGCATGAAGCACGAAGTGCGCGTCATGCAAGCACAGGGCAGCGGCAGCATTGTCAACATCTCCTCGACCTACGGGCACAAGGGTGCGGCAAGGGCCTCCCTCTATGCTGGCAGCAAGCACGCCGTCGAAGGCATCACCAAGTCGGTAGCGCTCGAGATTGCCAAGTCGGGAGTCCGCGTGAACGCCGTGGCGCCTGGTCCCACGAACACTAGCATGTTGACCCGCTTTACGGGCACGCCGGAGAACAAGGCGGCTCTAATGGCGGGTGTCCCGATGGGTCGCCTCGGCCTTTCGGAGGAGGTTGCCAACGCGATTGTCCTCATCGCATCGGACGAATCTTCGTTCATCACCGGCCATGTCCTCAACGTAGACGGCGGTAAGAGCGCCAACTGATCCGGTCCAGGCGCGAAGGATGACTACGCATCCCGATCAACACGCAATGCGGGTGGAGAAATCCAATGGCTGACGTGGTGAAGAAGCAGAGCATCTCTTCTGAGCTGGCGCAGAAGATGGTGGATGCAGCGGTGGCGAAAGCCAGAGAACTTGGCGTTAGCGAGAACGTCGCGATCCTGGATGACGGCGGCAATCTCAAGGCCTTTAGCCGGATGGATGGGGCCTCGATGCCCACCATCGAGATTGCGCAGAAGAAGGCGTACACCGCTCTGTTCGGCGTCTCCACGCTGGACTTTTTCAAGTTCATTCAGGCCGATCCGTCGCTATTGGCCGGAATCCCCACGCTTGCGCGTGTAGCGGCGTGGGGTGGAGGTTTTCCCATTCAGGTGAACGGAGAGGTCGTCGGGGCGATCGGCCTGAGCGGAGCGCCCACGGTCGAGAACGACGTCGCTTGCGCGAGAGCGGCCCTCGCGCTCGTACATGATGCGACTGCGTAAGGGAGCGACCACAATGATTCATACCCACCACACCGCACCGACGCAGTTCGTCGAGGCTAACGGCATCCGCTTTGCCTATCGCCGCTTCGGCAAGCCCGGCGCCGTGCCGCTCGTCTTCAACCAGCACTACACCGGCACCATGGATTACTGGGATCCAACGGTTACCGACGGCTTGGCTCGCGACCGTGAGGTGATCCTGTTCAACAACGCAGGTGTCTCCAGCAGCTCCGGCGAGGTCCCGACCACGTTCGAGCAGATGGGCGCCAACGCGGTCGCCTTCACCCGAGCACTTGGTTTGAACAAGGCGGATGTGCTCGGCTTCTCGATCGGCGGCATGGTTGCGCAGGAAATCGCGCTACAAGCGCCCAATCTCGTCCGTCGGCTGATCCTCGTCGGTACAGGCCCGCGTGGCGGCGAGGGAATGGCGTCGCTGACTCAGGTAGCACGGCGGATCTTCGGTGCCGCCTATGATCCGCCCGAGCATCTCTGGCTTACGGTCCTCTTCAGTCCGTCAGCGGCGGGCCAGGCGGCGGGAAAGGAGTTCCTGAAGCGCAAGCATCTTCGTCGGGAGGGGCGTGATCGCGAGGTGAATGAAAAGGTTTCGGCCGCCCAGATTGAAGCGATGGACAAGTGGGGCGTTCAGCAAGCGGGATCCTACGGCTATCTTAAGTCAATCAGCCAGCCAACGCTGGTCGTGAACGGCAGTAACGACGTGATCATGCCCACGGTCAACTCATTCATCATGGAGCAGAACATTCCGAATGCGCAGCTGATCATCTACCCCGACTCCAATCACGGATCCCAGTACCAGTATCCCGAACTCTTCGTCCGGCACGTTTCCATGTTCCTGGCCGAGCAAGATGGCGCCGCGTGAATGCCAATTCGTTGAAAAGGTAAACCATGTCAGAGCAGCTCTTGCCTGGACGAAAGACCATTAAGGTTCCAGGGTCGGATCACCCGATCAGCATTGAGCACAACCCCCACCGGGTTGTGGTTACGGTCGCCGGCCGTGTCGTGGCCGGTAAGCGGAACGCCCTCATCCTGCGCGAGGCGGGTTACCGGGGCGGTTCAACATACCCCCCGAGGACGTAGACTTGGCGTTGCTGAAACGCACGGAACGCGCCACCTACTGTCCCTATAAGGGCGACTGTTGCTATTTCAGCATTCCACTCGGCGGAGACCGTTCGACCAACGCTGTGTGGACCTATAAGGCTCCCTTCGCAGCAGTGTTGGTCATCAAAGATTATCTCGCCTTCTACCCGGACCGGGTCGATGCGTTCGACGAACGACATGGGCAATAGCGACCATCCGCCGGAGGACGGCCACTTAGCGAATGAATTGCGGACCAAACGAGCAAACCGCCGCCGCATGCACGTCGGCGAACGCCAGCTGCACGCCAGCGCCAGCAGTAGCGGCTCAAGCTCTGAAGTCCTCTCATCCGGCGCGGGAGTAGATCGATGTCCAGCTCGAGGGTGCGAATCGGCGACCCGCCAATTCGTCCGACACGGCGGCGCGGACCTTTGATGCTCGGGCGGCGGGCGAGCTTCTGGGTTTCGGCAGGCGTGGTCGCCCATACCCTGTGGACCAGCGCCGCGCCCGCCATGACTTATCAACTTTATGCCGAGGAATGGCACCTGACCCATACGGTGACGACTGGCATATTCGCCATCTATCCCATCGTCGTCGTCACCATCCTCATCATCTTCGGAGACATCTCCGATCATATCGGCCGCCGGACGACGATGCTGCTGGGACTTGGCGCATCACTCATCGGCGCGTTCCTGTTCGCTGTCGCGCCGAACGTGCTATGGCTCTTCGCCGGTCGTGCCATGATGGGCGTTGGCGTCGGCCTGACCGCCGGACCTTCGACGGCGGCAATGGTGGAGTTCAGCGCCGAAGGACAGGCGAAGCGGGCCGCATCCATCACAGCCGCCGCCCAGGCCTTTGGTTTCGCCGCGGCTCTGCTCCTTGGTGGCGCGCTGACGCAATATGCGCCGTGGCCCACTCATCTCAGCTTCTGGGTCCTGTTCACCCTTATCGCCCTGCTGTTCACCGCGACCTGGTTCCTGCCTCGCCATGTCGGAGGCCAAGCGTCCAGCCGATGGCGTCCGAAGGTTCCTTCCTTGCCGCCCGGATTGCGGCACGGCCTTCACGCTTGCGTCGATTGCGGTGACGACGGCCTATACGCACGGCGTGCTGATCCTGTCGCTCGGCGGGCAAGTCGCCCGTGACCTCGTCGGTTCACCCAACGCCCTAGTCAACGGCGCTGCGCTCTCACTCTTTGCGGTCACCTCCGGCGTCCTCGGGATTGTGGCGCGGGGCCTTCGTCCGCGGCCAGCGATGATGCTGGGGGCGATGGCCTCCGCCGCCGGCATGGGGCTGCTCGCCCTTTCCGTCGCCTGGCACGAGTTGTGGATTTTCCTCGCCGCGACGGCAATGAGCGGCGTCGGCTACAGCCTGCTTTTCCTTGGTGGCCTGGCGTTGATCAACGGCGCGGTCGCCACCGAGCGACGCGGCGGCGTGCTCTCGGCCGTTTATCTGTTCGCCTATCTGTCGCTTGGCATCGTAGCGCTCGCTCCTGGGCGCTGTCGCCACGCAGCGAGGGCTCGGCCTCGCGGTCGACCTCGGCGCCGGCGTCATCGCCCTGCTCAGCCTCGCCACAATCTGTGTGCTCACCACGCAGCCGCGCAGCCCTTGCCCGGTCACGCCATGCTTGCCGGCATAATCCATTGCGGTGGCGCGTTGGTTCTTCGCCATGACCAGGGTCTCAACCGAATCTTCTTGTTGCCGCCTGTGCCATGGCAGTCTTTGGCTGCTTGAGCGTGCCGAGCCTGGTTCTGCGGATTGGCTACAGTCCACGGACAATGGCGCGCTCGACGCGCGTGCCGGATTTCAGTCTCTCAGGCTTACGCCTCCCGCCAGAGCGCTGCGCTTACCACGGTCAGAACGGTTAGATGATAGCCAGCGGATGAGCTGCGTTGCGAAGGGCTTGGGGCGTGGCACCGAAGGTGCGACGGAAACTGCGCCGCATTCGCTCACGATCGCCGAAGCCGGTCCCGCGAGCAATTTCCTCGATTGGCAGCCGGCCTTGCTCGAGCATGAACCTGGCGGCCTCGAGGCGAGATTTTCAATCGCCTTTGCCGGCGAAAGGCCGGTCTCTGCCCGGAACACTCGACTATATTGTCGAGGGCTTAGTCGGGCAGCGTCGGCCAGCAGCTCAACCGTCAGCGGTTCGCGTAGGTTTTGCTTTGCGAAGGCAAGTGCAATTTGAACGCGATCGGATTTAGCATCGAGCTGCAGCATTGCAGAATGCTGCGATTGACCGCCAGCGCGGCGATGATTCATGACAAGCACTCTCGCGGTGCGTTGCGCTGCCTGTTGGCCTAAGTCGCGTTCAATGAGACCGAGCGCGGGATCAATCCCAGCCGTCATCCCAGCAGACGTCCACACGGGTCCGTCTGCAATGAAGATCCGATCCATTTCGACGTTTATCTTCGGAAACCGCCTGGCTAGTTCTTCGGCGTACGACCAGTGCGTCGTCGCGCGTCGGCCGTCCAGAATTCCTGCTTCCGCCAGCGTGAACGCAGCTATGCAGATCGAGGTGATCCGCCTTGTCGTCGATAGCGCGTTGCGCAGAAGCGCGACAGTACGTGGCGACGGCGATACCAAATCCGGCCCCGAACCAGCCATTAGTGTGTCTAAACGGCCTTCGCCTAGCGGTTCAGTATTCACCTGCCAGCCGAGCGAGTTGGTGAGTGCCTCTCCTCTCTCCGATAGAACTCGGAGATCATAGAAGCGCTCGCCGACAACGATATTGGCTGCTTCAAATGCCGCAATCGGCGCGAAACTCATCACGCTGAAGCCAGTCGGCAAGAAGAGCCCGAGTTCGCAGAATAGTGGCCTCCCTATCGGCGGGCGAGGTAGCTTCGAGTGGTCGTAAGGACGTTGAGTCAATCGCCCTGACGGGGAGGATCTCGAATCCGGCCGCCCCGCCAAACCAGGAGAAGCAGTAGCCGTCTCGTCCGCGGCAGGCGTTTGATGGGAGCTCGCGCTGTCTGCATGGCCGGGGGCGGCGGCAAGGTGCGCCTATGCGCACGCCGAGCTTCGATTGACGGCATTGTTGACCAAAGGCTTGCGGTCTCTGAACGGCGCTAGAATTGGCATGACGCGCCTGCGACGCCTCAAGCCTAGCTGGTGAACGTCGGGGATGACTTAAGCCCACGCGTAGAGGGAATCGCTAAACCTTTGCAGCTAGCGTCTGTCATATCAGTACGACCGCGTTTCCCGTCTTATCCAGCGATCACCGATGCCACTTCTTGCGGATGTGACAGCATCGCGACATGGCTGGAGGCGACCTCAACAACCGCCGCCTTGAGGCGTTTGGCCATGCTCCGCTGCAGGGCCGGCTGGATGGCGCGTTCATTCGTTGCGACAAGACAGCGACACGTCTTGCCGCGCCATGCCGGCGCGGACACCTTTCCACCCAACGCAGCACCTGCTGTTGGCGACTGGACGGAATAGAGGACCAGCTTTTCCGTGTCGGTCAGATCCTGCGCAAAGGAGTCGCTCACGCCCGATTGAGTGAGCTTTAGATAGCCCTCCGCGTCAGGGCGGACTTCCGCACCGAGCGGTGCAGGCTCGACGCTCGCACCGAGCGATCCCGCCGACTCACCCGCGTCCGGGGCGAAGGCAGCGATGTACACGAGCGCCTCGACCTTCGGGTCATTTCCGGCCTCGGAGATGACGGCGCCGCCGTAGGAGTAGCCTGCCAGAATGATTGGACCCGACGCAAGCGCAATAGCCCGCTTAACCCTCGCCGTGTCGTCGCCGAGCGACGTCAGGGAAAGCTGCACAGCGGCGACTGAATGATCTCTGGCGGCAAGGAGCGGGATCACCTTCGCCCAACTCGACCCGTCCGCCCAAGCGCCGTGCACTAGAATTGCATCTGATGACTTCGGCATATTATTCGGCGATCCGAGGCACGCCGACGCCTCCTTACGGCGATGCATGCGTGACCGAAAAGGTGGCATCAACGACATGGCGTGATGAACCAGCGTCGGCCCAGCGTGCGCGTGTGGTCGCATTGTTTGGAGAGAAGCCGGCGGGCGTTCATGGCCCGAGGAGGCTGGATAACGCGATCCCGCGCATACGCGCGAGCGAAGGGCGAAACACAGTACTTGTGCAGGAATGGCGGTGTGAAAGGCGCCATTGAAGAAGAGATGATCGCAACTCAGGAGGATGCCGTGCCCGCCGACGTTCTCTCCACGCGCGTGGCCGACAGAATCGCACTCATTACGCTGGGCAGCCCCAAGAGAATCTATTTCGACGAAGAGATGGGCGACGCGCTAACTGTGGCGCTGGATGGTTACGCCGGGGATCCCAATATTCGCGCCGTGGTTCTGACGGGTGGCGCGCCCGGGTATTTCGCTCGCCACTTTTCTATCGCCTCTCTCCTCCAGATCGCCGAGCCCCTTCGCGCTTCCGGCCGCGAGTGGCCCGACAACGCGACTTACAACGCAGGATTTTTCGATAGGGCCATGGCGCTCTGCGAGCGCATGCCAAAACCAGTAATCGCCGCCATTTCCGGTACATGTTTGGCAGGCGCATTCGAGTTCGTGCTATCCTGCGATCTCCGCATCGCCGAGCATGGCGACTACCTGATCGGATTGCCGGAGACTAATCTGGAACTCGTCCCCGGGGCCGGTGGCACGCAGCGGCTGCCGCGCACCATTGGAACGTCGGCGGCTCTGATGCACATCCTCATGGGCGATGCCGTTAATCCGGAGGAAGCAGTAAGGCTTGGCCTTGTCCACGAGAGCGTAATCGGTAAGGCGCTGGATCGGGCAATGGAGATCGCCCGTCGACTGGCGTCCCGGCCGCCAGAATCTGTTTCGGCCATTAAGCGGCTTGTCCGCAACGCGACCGAGACGCCGCTGGCACAGGGGCTGGCGCTTCAACGAAATCTCTTCCTGAAACTCTGCATCAGCGACGCTGGACTTGCTCGGATGCGGTCCTACGAGGCGGCGAACATCACATCGCCGGCCCGTTCTATCGAGGTCGACGAGACGGAGGTGAACCGTGGCTGAGGATGCTGGGCCGCTGCGTGTTATTGAGGAAACGCCCGCATACTGGCGAATCGTGTTCGACTATCCGCCTTTCAACATCGTCGACGCCACGTTGTACCAAGCCTTGCAGGGCTTGCTGGCGCGCATGGACGCGAGCCCCGGCCTACGTGTCGTAGTCTTCGAAAGCGCGAATCCTGAGTTCTTTCTCGCCCACTTCGATCTGACCGGCAAGACAGGCAATATCACGACTGCGGTCGGACCTTCCGGCTTGCCGATCCTAACAGACACGTTCGTGCGCATCACCAGATCTCCGGTGGCCAGCATCGCGAAGATTCGAGGCTGCGTCCGTGGGGTCAGCAGCGAATTCGTGCTCGTGTGTGATATGCGTTTTGCCTCGCGCGAGAACACGTTGCTGGGCCAACCGGAAGTCGGAGTCGGGGTGCACCCCGGTGGCGGCGGCACCGAGCGCCTCCCGCCTCTGGTCGGCCGCGGCCGCGCGCTTGAAAGAAACTTCGAACGCCAATGGCCCGCAATGCTCAACTCGCTCGCTGACAAATAGCTTCGACGGAATTGCCAGCGAGGTCGCCACGATCGCGTGGTACGCGATACCAGGGCGCCGAAGTGACGCGAGACGATATCAAGCGGACGGTAGCTCCAAGTGAGAAACGTGCGAATAAGCATAGTGGCTCCGCGCCCCGGCATGACCGCTTGGCTCCGTTAGCAGACCAAGAAGCCTGCGACGTGAATGAGACCCGAAGCGGCCTGTAGGGGGAGGAAAGCCGCGCGGTGTCCAATCGTGCCGCTAGGGCGTCGCTCTCCCCTCCCTGATCCACTCGGTCCGCGATGGTCGATCCATGGCAAACAGGGCCAATGTGCGAGCATAGGGCTTCGCGGCCTGCATCCCGCCGATAAGGTGCATAGCGCTCGATTAGCCGGTGGACGACATTAAGGCAGTGCCTTTAGGTGGCGCACCGGCCGACCGGATGCGGCTGCATTCGCAGCGTGAACGATGGCGTTCGTATCGATGCCGTGGTGGCGATAGAGATCGGCAATGGTGCCTGTCTGGCCGAAGTGCTCAACGCCAAGCGCCTTTGTGCGATGCCCGTGGACGGCTCCGAGCCAGGCGAGTGTCGCCGGATGGCCGTCGAGCACGGTTACCAGACCGCAATGGCGCGGCAGCGGTCGAAGCAGCCGCTCGATATGGCTCATCGCGCCCCGATTGCCGCGCTGGCGCGCGCGTTCGGCGGCCTGCCATCCAGCATTGAGGCGATCGGCGGACGTGATTGCGAGAAGGCCGACGTCGCGCCGGTCCTCCGCAAGCAGGCCGACCGCCGCTATGGCTTCCGGCGCCACAACGCCCTGATAGGCGATCAGCACGTCGGTGTTCGGACCGGGCTCCCGCATCCAGTAGGCGCCATTGACGATGTCGCCTGCCAGCTTGGCCGTCATCGTCCGCAGCGGCTGCTCGATCTGGCGGGTCGAAAGACGCAGATAGACCGAACCACCTGTCTCATCCCGCAACCAGGTGCGCTCGTCTGCCACGTCTTCGCCATTGCGCTGCAAGTACTCGAAGCTCCAGCGCAGAATGCTGCTGAGCTCGTCGACAAAGGCGGGCTCGAATGCGGCGAGCCCGTCCTGCTTGAGCCCGACAAGCGGTGTGCCGATCGACTGATGAGCGCCTCCCTCCGGGGCCAGTGTCACACCAGAAGGCGTGGCGGCAACGATGAAGCGGGCATCCTGATAGCAGGCATAGTTGAGCGCATCGAGACCGCGCTCGATGAAGGGATCATAGAGCGTTCCAATTGGAATCAAGCGTTCACCAAAGAGCGAATGGGACAGACCGAGCGCTGAGAGCATGATGAAAAGATTCATCTCAGCGATGCCGAGCTCAAGGTGCTGGCCCTTCGGCGTATATTCCCAACTATAGGTCGACGGGATTCGTTCGCGCTTGAATGTGTCGGGCTTGGCCTCGCGGCTGAATAGACGTCGCCGGTTTACCCATCCGCCGAGGTTTGTTGACACAGTGACGTCGGGCGCGGTCGTGACGACGCGTTCGGCCAGCTCATGATTGCCGGCCGCGAGTTCGCCGAGGATCAGCCCGAAACCTGCCTGGGTTGAAAGGTTGGAAGCCGCACGCCAAGGCAACTCCTCGGGCACTGCGATGGTCAATGCTGAGCGCCGCCGCTGATCTTCCTGGACGAACGGCACTTCTTCAAGGGCGGCGGCATACGCCTGCGGATCGACATTAAGCCTTTCGAGTGGCTCCCATTCAAATCCCGGGCGGATCCCCATTTCCACCCGCCAAGCATCCATCTGGGCCGGCGTCATAAGGCCGGAATGGTTGTCCTTATGACCCTGAAATGGCAAGCCGAAGCCCTTGATCGTATAGGCGATGAAGCAGACCGGGCGGTCATGCTGAGCTGCGGCATCAAATGCATCAAGAAGAACGGAGAGATCGTGCCCGCCGAGATTGCTCATCAGCGCCGCGAGCTCCGCATCGGATCGTGACTCGATGAGCCGCGTCGCTGACCCCTGATCGCCGATCTCGTCGAGCAGTCGTTTGCGCCAGGCTGCGCCACCCTGAAAGGTCAGAGCGGAGTACAGGTCGTTGGGGCAGCAGTCGATCCAGTCGCGCAGCCGCTTGCCACCGGGCTCCTTGAATGCCGCCTCCTGCAATCGGCCGTGCTTCAGGATGATGACGTCCCACCCGAAGTTGCGGAAGATCGCCTCGAAGCGTGCCCACAGCCCTTCGCGCACGACCGCGTCCAGGCTCTGTCGGTTGTAGTCGACGACCCACCAGCAGTTGCGAAGGCCGTGTTTCCAACCTTCGAGAAGGGCCTCAAAAATGTTGCCCTCATCCATCTCGGCATCGCCGATAAGGGCGACCATACGGCCTTCCGGCCACCCGTCCTGGGCCTCAGTCCATCCCTTGGCCCGGACGTAATCCTGGACCAATGCAGCAAACAGCGTCTGTGCGACTCCGAGGCCGACCGAGCCGGTCGAAAAATCTACATCGTCGCCATCCTTCGTGCGCGAGGGATAGCTTTGGGCACCTTTCCAACCCCGGAAATTCTCGAGCTTCTCCCGGCTCTGGCGTCCGAAGATGTAAAGCAGCGCATGCAGGACGGGTGAGGCATGGGGTTTCACCGCCACCCGGTCCTGCGGTCGCAACGCTGACCCGTAGAGCGCTGCCATGATCGTGCAAAGCGATGCCGAGGATGCCTGGTGGCCTCCAACCTTCAAGCCATCGATGTTCGGACGGAGATGGTTGGCGTGATGGATCATCCAAGCGGAAAGCCACAGCGCCTTACGCTCGAGAGCGGACAGGAAATTTAGCCGAGAAAGGCGCATTGTCAGTGATCTCTGGTGGTGGACGTTCGACGCACTGCCCATACCGCATTCGGGTCAGTGCCCAGGGCGCCCGGGAGAAAGCGGCTTGAAGCGGAAGATGTGGTAAGGCGTCTTGTTCAGGCCAACTCCGGCATTGAAGACCGGTGCGAGCGAGATTTGTGCCGCGGAGACATACATGTATCCGTCGGGAGCGTAGCTCACGCCGTCGGGCCAGATCAGCTGATCGTTCCAGGCAAAGCGACGGTATTGGCGTGTCCCTGCGGGAATGATGCCGACCGCCTTGGTCTCCACTTCCGTCAAATAGAGATTGTCATCTCTGTCAATGGATAGCCCGCCGTTATTAGGTTTGTCCGCGTAGCGCTCGACCCGCGCGCCGAGGTCAGTGTCGCTGAGCGCTTGGTTGTTCAGGTCCGCAATGCGGACGCGATATACGGTCGTCCCGTTGAGTGGGCCGAAATAGAGCCATTCAAAATTCTTGTCCGCCGCGATGCCGTCGGCACCGACCTTGATGACCACAGCCTTGCCGTCCTTGCCCGGCACCGTCATGATCTTCCCGTCGACGGTAATGGGCCGATCCTCGGGTAGAGTGCTGACATGACCTTGCAACAAACGGTGCACCGAGCCCGTAGCCATGTCGACGACAACCAGCGCGGCTTTTGTTCCGTCACCCCCCGGGCCAATTCCCTCGTCCGCTATGTAGAACTTGCGGTTCTTGGTATCGACGACGAAGTCGTTGTGCTGCGAACTCGGGAAGCGATGCGGGCGCCGGTAGATAGTAAATGCGATAGAGCCGGTCTGCGTTCGTGTCCCATCCCACAATTTTTGGCGTGAGCGGCGTGCGCTGCCCCATGTCGAGCATCCATACAATCCCGGCCTCGTCACCGCGCAGCCCCAGGACACTATCGAGATATTGGTCGGTGCCGGGCCGCGGCGTGTTCCAGGCTGCGTTGGGGAACGGTTTGAAGTTCTTGCGGTCGGGATTCAGCTCCGCAACCCTGACCTCGGGCGCAAAGAACGGATGGTGGCTATAAATCACGCGGTTGTCCGGGGTGAACGTGATGTTGCCGACCGACTGGGGTAACGATGCGAAAAGCTCGGCTGTCACCATCTTGTCCCCCTGCTGCGCCACGGCAATGGAACCGGCGGCAAGAGCGAGGGCCAACGCTCCAAGCATAGCCTTTGGAAAGCGCATTTGATTTCCTTCCAGTTATGATTTCTGCCTCTGGGCTTTCGAAAATGCCGCGCCCGTTCGGGCCGCCGTCCCGCTTCAGAAGCCCTCAAGCACAATTTTCCCTTTGGCAGTCCCAGTCTCAAGAAGGGCATGGGCCCGCTTGAGGTTCGCCGCGTTGATTTTTCCGAAGTTCTCAGCGAGCGTGGTTTTCACCCTGCCTTCATCCAGGAGCGCCGACACCGACGCCAGAAGCTCATGCTGCTTTGCCATGTCCGCCGTCTTGAAGATCGAGCGTGTAAACATGAGTTCCCAATGCAGGGACACACTTTTCCGCTTGAGCTTGCGTGCATCGATCAGGTCTGGGTCGTCGATGAGCGCAAACCGACCCTGCGGAGCAATCAGCTCGACGATCTCGTCGAAGTGCTTGTCGGTCTGCGTCGTTGACAGCACGAAGGCCGGGGCGCCAATCCCGAGGGCGCTTACCTGGGCCGCCAAAGGCCTACGATGATCCACGACATGATGGGCGCCGAGGCCCTTCACCCAGGCACTCGTCTCGTCTCGCGATGCCGTCGCAATCACGACAAGTTCGGTGAGTTGCCTGGCAAGCTGGATGGCCATGGAACCGACCCCGCCGGCGCCACCTATGATAAGGATGGCGTTGCCCGCGCCCGGTACTGGCCTGCGGACATTCAGGCGATCAAAGAGCGTCTCCCAGGCAGTAATCGCCGTAAGCGGGACAGCGGCTGACTCCGCGTGAGAAAGCGAGCGTGGCTTGGGGCCGACGAGCCGTTCGTCAACGAGGTGAAACTCAGCGTTGGTTCCCTGACGATCGATGGCGCCGGCGTAGAAGACGGCGTCGCCGCGGTTGAACAGGGTGGCCTCCCGCCCGACGTCCTCGACGATCCCTGAGGCATCCCAACCCAGAACACGGTGCAACCCGTTCTGCGGCGCGGAGCGCAGCCGCATCTTGGCATCTACAGGATTGACCGAAATCGCCAACACGCGAACCAGCAGATCGCGGCCGCTGGGCAAAGGGCGCGGCACCTCGACATCCATAAGGGACGACGCATCTTGAATGGGTAACGAATGCTGATAGCCGACCGCCTTCACCGTGTGCGCTCCTTCTCGTGGACTTGCGATTGCGCCCGGCGGAAATTACGCTACACACGATGACAGGCAATACGCACAAATTGGGCCAGTAGTATCACAGAGGATACTTAGCGATGATCAAGACGAAGAAGCGCTATGACTGCGCGGTGGGGTGCCCGGTCGAAGCCACCCTCGATCTTGTTGGGGGAAAGTGGAAAGGCGTTATCGTCTACCATCTTCTGGAAGCAACGCTTCGGTTCAACGAACTAAAGCGCAAGTTGCCGACGGCGACCCAGCGGATGTTGACCCGTCAGCTTCGTGAGCTGGAAGAGTGCGGCCTTGTCCACCGTGAAATCTTTCCGCAAGTGCCTCCGCGGGTGGACTACTCGCTGACCGAGGAGGGCCGCTCGCTCGCTCCTATCATCCTGGCGATGCACGATTGGGGCACACGGCGTCTCAAGCGTCAGCAGAAGATTGCAGGTGTGCGAGCACAAGGCCGGAGCCACGACGCCGGGGTCGCGCGTCAAGCACCTGTGCGCCATGGAGGCTAGTGGCCTGAAATCAATTAAAGTGCCGGGTAGAGGCTCTTAAGCTTGATGCGGGCATCGGCGGCTGTAAAGCGCCAGTTAGCTTTGACATTGTAAGTGTTGCGCTCGAGGAGCCAGGCGGCAACCTGTCGCCGGAGGCTGCGCGGGTCCGCGATACGCCGATCGAGACATTGATTGGACAGGATAGCAAGCTCGGACTCGGCCATATTGAGCCAGCTGCCGTGCTTGGGCGTGTAGTGCCATTCGAAGCGCTCGACGAGGCGCCGCGCCTCCAAGGCGGTAAATGCCTCGTAGAGTGAGGCTGGGTTGTGAGTGTTGAGGTTGTCCTGCACGAGAACGATCTTCTCGGCCTTGGGGAAATGGAGATCGCTCAGCTCCTTGAGGACCTGCGCGTAGTCAATGGCCGTGCGCCGCTCGGTGACCTTGACTTCTCGCCAACCTTCGAGCGGGGCAAACAGCATGAACAGGCTGGCGGTGCCGTTGCGTTCGTATTCGTAGTCGTACCGTGCCGGTCGGCCGGGCCGAGCGGGTAGCGGTGTTCGCGTTGCCACGGGGTGGCCGGTCGCTCTCGCGATCTCCTCGCGAGTCAGTCCGAGGCAATACGCACGCACGACGAGCGCGCGCCTTTCCGGGCCCAAGCGTTCAAGACAGGCCCGCAATCTTGGCGCGTCTTCTGTTGCCTCATAGGTGGTGAATGGGTGCAGTCGCTTGGAAGCGCGAGCAGCGCGGAATCGTCCTCAGTCGGTCGCGAGGCGGCGCGTCTTGTCTCATCCAATGCGCAATTTCGCGCAATTGTCGCCATCCAGGTCATCGGGGAGCTCCGCAGTGGGTTGAACTGCGCCGCATCTTGCCAGATACGAAGGTACGCCTCTTGAAGTAGATCATCCGCCAGTTCGCGCCGACGAGCGATGCCCAGCACGATGGCGTAAAGTTTTCGAGAGCTGGCTTCGTAGAGCCGCGCAAATGCCGCTCTGTCCCCACGCGAGACCTCGCCCAGCATCGAAGCGAGCTGTTGGCGACCGAGCATCCCGGAGCCGCCTTGAGCGCGGGTGGCCATAATCAATCCCAATCCTCAAGCAGGCTGCTTCAGTGCTCTATCGATCGGCATCTTTCGCAAGGACTTCCTCACATCCATTCCGTCGGTGGTGGTCATTGCGTCGGCTTTCATGCGCATCTCGTCTGCTAGGTACCACGGGGAAGCATTCGGAATGCGGCGCGCAGCTCGTCGACGAATACGGCGGGCTGCTCAAAGGCTGCGAAATGTCCGCCGCGAGCGGCTTCGTTCCAATAGAAAAGTCGCGAATAAACTCGCTCGCACCACAATCGCGGCGGCCGAAACAATTCGCCGGGGAAAATGCTGACGGCGACAGGCAGATCGAGCCGCTGCGTCGAGAAATCGGTCCCGAAGCTCTCATAGTAGAGGCGTGCGGAGGACGCGGCCGTGTTGGTGATCCAATAGAGCGAGATGTTGTCGAGCATCTCATCGCGCGAGATTTCCCGCTCCGGTTCGTAGTTGCTGTCGGTCCACTCGCCGAGCTTTTCGTAGATCCATGCCGCCTGGCCGGCGGGCAAGTCCGCCAGCGCGTAACCGATGGTCTGAGGCCGGGTGGATTGTATCTTGGCGTAGCCCGATTTTTGCTCATTAAACGCGACCAATTGCGCGATGGTCGCCTTCTCCGCTTGGTTCGGTTCGCCCTCGACGGGAGGTGGAAACAGTATCGGCAGATTGAGATGGATGGCCGCGAGCCCTTCTACGTGCTGTTTGGCCATCCACGTCGTGACGCCCGCACCCCAGTCGCCGCCCTGCGCAAGATAGTCGGTGTAGCCCAAGCGCCGCATCAGCACCGACCATGCCCGCGCGATTCGCGGCAAGCCCCAGCCGCTCTCGGTCGGTTTGTCGGAAAAGCCGAAGCCCGGAAGCGAGGGAAGAACGACATGGAAGGCGTCTTCGGGCTGGCCACCGTGTTTGGTCGGGTTAGTCAGCGGATCGACGACATTGAGAAATTCGACGATGCTGCCCGGCCAGCCGTGGGTCAGGATGATCGGGCGCGCATGCTCGTGGTGTGAACGAGCGTGCAGGAAGTGAATGCCCAGACCGTCGATCTCGGTTCGGAATTGCGGGTAGGCGTTCAAACGGCGCTCGAGACGGCGCCAATCATAGGCGGTACGCCAGTACGCGACCAACACCTGTGCCGTCGCGAGGGGAACGCCCTGCCGCCAATCGTCGGTGGTTTCGCGTTCCGGCCAGCGCGTGGCCTGCAAGCGGCGGCGGGCGTCGCTAATCGCTGCGCTCGATGTCACCACTCGGAACGGCGTGACAGCTTCCGTGACGCGTGGCAATGGTGCCGGGCTCGGCTGTGCTGCGGCGTCGCTTGCCATCGCCACGGCCGTCCCGGCCAAAGCGCTACCCGCGATTCGCACGAGGATATCGCGCCGCGATCCATCAGCGGGGGCATTATTGCCGCTGGGGGTGGGGTCACTGTTCATGGGCATTTTCCTCAGGCATGGGACAAGGGTGTTGTGGGAGCGGTCACGTTCGGGGCCGCATTGACGTCGCAACGATGGAAGTGACCGACCACAGGAGGTTGCCCGGAGCGGCGAGTTAGAGTTTCGCCGGCACCTCATCAAGGAACGTCAGCATCAGAGAGATGCGACCATCTCGCACAAGAACTACATCTACGCCCTTGATAGCCTCCCGGCCCGGTCGTCCATAGCTCCAGGCCAAGCGACCGCTTTCGTGGAGCAGATCGACAGGCCGAAGCTCGCTGAAAACGTAGCCCGGGAGGCGCTGATGCAAGACGGCGACCGCACGATCGAGTGCATCGCGCCCGTGGCTCTTGCCGTTATGATCGATGAATACGCAATCTTCGGCCCAAAGTTGAGCGATCGCCTCTCGTCTTTTCTTGGCGTCTCGCTCCCCGAACACCTCGTGGAGATTGCGTTTGATGAGGGTCTCTATCGTATCAGGCATAGCTCTCTCGCATTCTTGCGTTGAACGATTTCGGTGGGGCTTAATCCTGCACCCACCAGCCGCCGGTGTGGCGCAAGAAGTAGGCAGAAATCTTAAAATGACGCGGACTGATCATCCCCTCCGTGACTTGAACGCGTTGCGCATCTCCCCGGCGAATAGCTTCGGTTGTTCGAAAGCGGCAAAGTGCCCGCCCTTATCAAGCTCGTTCCAATAGAACAGGTTCGGCCAGAGGGTCCCAGCCCACTCTTTTGGGGGACAAAAAATCTCCCGCGGGAAGATTGATGCAGCCATCGGCAGCTCGATGCGCCCAGCTGAGAGGCTTGCACGACCACTCTGGGTGTTTTCCCAGTATATTCGAGCAGACGACGCTGCAGTATTTGTGAACCAATATAGACTAATATCGTCAAGCATCGCGTCGATTGAGATCGTGTCTTCCGGGTTACCGCGATTGTCAGTCCACGCCTGAAATTTCTCGTAGATCCACACCGCTTGACCGGCAGCGGAGTCGGCGAGGGCGTAGCCGATTGTTTGAGGTCGCGTCGCTTGCTCGCGGAAATATCCGCTTTGGTCTCCTTGAAACCAAGCCGCTCGCTCGAACGCGCGCTTCTCCGCTGGTGTCGGGTTCTCGGGCAGCTTCGACGGAAATACGAAGGGCCAGTTAACATGAGCCGCGATCAAGCCGGGCGGCCGGAGACGGGCGAGCGCGTGCGTAACGCCGGAGCCCCAGTCGCCTCCTTGCGCCACCCACCGTTCATAGCCAAGGCGTTGCATCAACGTCACCCACGCTTTTGCAATGCGCTCCACATCCCACCCAGTTTTGGAAGGTTTGTCTGAAAACGCGAAGCCTGGAAGCGAAGGGACGACGACATGAAATGCGTCGTCAGCGTTCCCACCAAACTGCGTTGGTTCTGTGAGCGGACCAATTACCTCCAAGAACTCTACGAACGAGCCGGGCCACCCGTGGGTAAAGACGACGGGCATGGCGTTGGTATGCGAGGACCGCGCGTGGATGAAGTGAATACCAAGCCCGTCGATCCGTGTGCGGAGATGCGGAAACGAGTTTGCGCGCGCTTCGAAGCGCCGCCAGTCATACCGATTCCGCCAGTACTCGATGAGTGCTCGGGCCTTGTCTAGAGGCACACCCTGTGTCCAGTCACCGACTGTCTCGCGCTCCGGGTACCGTGTGGAACTCGAGACGATGCCTGAGGTCGTCAATGGCCGTTTTGGGTAGCGATATCGAGAATGGTGTGACCGCTTCAGTTGCAGGCGGGACGACGATCGACGCAGCCTGAGCATCCGCGGCCAGCGCACCGGCGACCGTTGCCGAGACCGCGCCAGCTGCCAACAGGACGAACTCGCGTCGGGATGGCGCATTTGAATCGGAGCTGCTGAATCTCTTTGGCATTGGTTTCTGCCCTTTTGCGGAGCCCGCTCATCAAGCTTCAAACGTGAGTCCCAGCGGCCCAATGTTTTGCTCGATCGCTTTGGCCGTTTCTACGAATCCCGTCCGCACTGCTGAAAGGGTCCATAGTCAGATCAAGGCAACTGTGCTGCGGTGATGTAGGGTGTTACGGTTTGGAAGCCCCCAAAAGTTGAGTCTCCCAAGCGAACGCAACTCCACTTCCACCACCGTGCTCGGCCACGATCTTGATCGTATCTGCAAGCGTGAACTCGCGTGCCCAATCGCGTTGCCACTCGCCGCTCAGTCCGATCCACGTGATAGGAACGGCGCCGGCCTGCACCATGCGCCGAACCGCCATGTCATGAGCTTCCGCAGAAACGCCACCCGAAGCGTCGGTGACTATGTACACGTCGTAGCCCTCACCGAGGGCGTGTATAGTCGGCATCGCCAGGCACATCTCGGTCCAAAGCGCGGCCAAAATCAGCTTCCTGCGGCCGGTTGCTTTCACGAGGTCCACAATTCGCTTGTCTTGCCACGCGTTGATGTACGTCCGATCGACGGGCTTCTGATCCGGAAATACGTCTTGAATACCCTTTATGATTTTGCCTCCGCGCGCTTCGAGCACCGTGGTCAGAATGACCGGAACGTTGAAGGCTTTGGCGAACTTGGCGAGACCAACCACGTTGTTCACGATCATCGTCGGCTCGTGACTGTGAAGGTTTGCGAACTGAAACGGTTGGTGATCGATCAGGACGAGGACGGATTCCTCCGGGGTCAGTAAAGCCGACAGCCCCGTCAACTCTGATTTCGCCGACCGTTCAGGAACGCTTGGTGTTGCTGCCGGGGCCGCCCCCCCGCGCGAAGGACCGCCTTGGGCAGCGACCACGCCGGAGGTCGCAGGCAGTGCGATTGCGCCAGCGGCGAGCCCCAAAAAATGACGACGTTGGTTGGACATAAGTGCGCTCCTCCATCGGTGACGCCGTCATTCGACAGCCACCTATAGATGCCGCCGCAATAATCCCCTGGACAGATCGTGGAACGGCAATAGATAATTGTCTCAAATAGAACAATTGAGCTTACCGTATGACGCCAGTTCGGGACCTCAACGACCTTTACTTCTTCGCCAAAGTTGCCGATTTCGGCTCCTACACTGCGGCGGCGAAGGCGCTGGGCTTACAGACCTCGAAGCTTAGCCGCCGCATCGCCGCGCTTGAGACGGAGCTCGGAGTACGCCTCATTAATCGCACGACGCGGCGTCTCTCGCTCACCGAAGCGGGCAAGACGTTTCATCGCCATTGCTTGGCGCTTCTGGATGAAGCGCAGGCGGCGAAAGACGCCGTAAGCCAGATTCTTGCCTCGCCACAGGGGCTCGTGCGAATCTCTTGTCCCACCGGTCTGCTGCGAGGTGGCGTCACGGATATTCTCACTCGCTTTCTCGCTAGGCATCCCCAAGTGCGTATCGCGCTGGACGCCACCAATCGGCACGTTGATGTCGTCGAAGAAGGCCTCGACATCGCCATGCGCGTACGCAAGCCACCGCTGGAGGATTCCGATCTCGCCATGCGCAAGTTCGGTCCTGACGAGATGATTCTCGTCGCTAGTCCCGGACTGATTGCCGCGTACGGCGAACCGCAAGCGCTCGAAGATCTTGCACAAATGCCGACGCTTTCGATGACGGGCGCCGACGGGCGGTCCACCTGGCGCTTCGTCGGTATAGACGGCGAGCCTGCCCAACTGTCCCACTCGCCGCGTCTCAGCACAGACGATCTCTCGACGCTGCGCCATGCGGCGCTGCAAGGGATTGGCGCAGCCCTTGTGCCGCACCTGCTCGTTGCGAACGAACTGGAGGGGGGCGCGCTCATTCGACTGCTGCCGTCGCTAAAGGCGCACGTCGGAGTCGTGCACGCTGTTTTCCCGTCGCGGCGCGGAATGGTTCCCGCGGTGCGGGTCCTCCTCGA
>CAVYPA010000005.1:0-367822 GCA_963770295.1 uncultured Alphaproteobacteria bacterium | reverse complement strand
AGCGTCGAACCAGCCGCCGTGGAGATCTTTGACCTGCGCACCTGCCATCGTACTCCACAACGCAAGCTTAGCCTGCCATGGCCGGGTTTGCGGATCCTGCCCGGCGCGCATATGGCTCGCAGCGTCGGCCCAATTGGATCCGGCTGTTTCTACGGTCTTTTCAAATCCTGCGCGTTGGTAGAAGTACATCCTCACGGCGTGCTTGAGTACATTTCGGTAGACGAGATCGTCAATTTCGAACTCGACAGAACGCAATCCTTTGTCGATATCTACGACGGCGTAAGTCCCGGGGGTCGTGACGTCGGAGAAATCGAACCACCAGACTTTGTCCCCCGAAACTTCGTCCGTCGCGCCACCGTTCCAAGCCGTTAGCGGGCCTTCTTTTGCAATCCCACCGGTGGACCGATCAATAACGGCATAACGTGTTCCCGGCTTGAAATGGGTGGCGTTGTCGTAGCCGATTTGCGGATCGCGAACCACGGCAACTTTGGCGGCTTTTGTTGGATAGCCAAACTGATCGACAACGATGACGGGGATTGGCCCGTTTACCCCTAACGTCAGACCTTGGCTCCAAGTCGTATCCGTGCTTGATCTGTCACGACCCAATCCTAATTTTCCGATAATTCCGGATTGGCCGCGGGAGTCACCTCGCGCATTTTCAAGCCTCGGTTGGGTCCGCGAACTCTGGCCGACGGCGGCGCTCGTGAGATCCCCACCCGCCCACCACGGTGCGCCGCCCTGCAGAAGGAGGAGCAAAAGGCACAGGGAGAGTTCTCGCATGAGGAAACAGCACACTTCTGTTGCGTTCTGACGATGCGCCAAGCCGATGCATTGGCCGTGGCAGCTGGGCCGACGCTAGATGGAATAAGTCGCCGACGCCATCAAGAACATCGATGGCCTTAGCAGCAGTGCCTGCGCTGGCGCCACCAAACAGCGGCTGCGGTGAATTGTTTCATCAAAACGGGCCTTCTGCACACAACATGAGCGCGGTCTGGCACGAGCCGCCGTCACCCATTGTGGAAGCCGCAGTGCGGTCCGGGCGACAATCAGCAATGGTCGAAGAACTTGCTTCTCGCTCGCAACCAATATTACCAAGCGAGCACTAGCCGATTGGTGGCATCGCACTTGTTCGGAGGACTTGGAGGTCCTCATTTCTCCGTTTAGTCGATGCGGCCCAACAAATGGTTGGCGGGGCGACTACACCAGATGAGGCATCGCACGAATGGACGCCGGAGGTGAACAGTCGCACGGGTTTGGGCCCACACGCCCGTCAACTGATCGGGCACAACTGAATCGGGATGGGCAGAATCGTGAGCGGGACCCTGATCGTCGACGGCGCAATGATCGAATGGAAGAGCAAGACGTTTTGGGGTACCGCCGCTGAACGAAGGAGTTGGATGCTCAGATTATCCGAGCTACCAGTGAAACGCGGTGCGTCAGACGCGCGGCGCCCTGCTATCGCCCCGGGGTGTTTCGAAGCACACCGAGCTGCCACGGCCCATTGACGCCGTTCGATCGCGAGCCGCAAAAGTCATGGGAGATCTGCCCACAGAACATTTCTACCGCATCAGCGCGGGCCTTTGCGATACCATTGTCGTCCGGCCACATCTGAGAAATACTCTGTTCGAGATCCGCCAACAACCAGCAGATGTGGCGCGAGCATACGTAGTTATGGCGCTTTTTGCGCCTTGGCATGGGAAACGAGAGCGCGTATTGACATGCACTGCTTGTTCTCTCCCCAACATTCCAAGGGGAACCGCGTCCGAATAGAATTGGATCGGGTTTGGAGTAACGGTTTGACACGGGGTGAGGTTGTAAAATGGCAATCGTGAAACGCAATTTTATCACCTCACGGCGCATTGCTCTTCTTGCCGCCGCGGTTGCCGCACCGATCCTGACCACTGCTTTTGGTGCCGAAGCCGGCAAGAAGGACGATACGCTTGTCTGGGCCACCGACCGCGACAACCCGATCGCCGATCCCTTCTACCTCAACACCCGCGAATTGGTGGTGGTCGGCCATCACGTGTGGGACACCCTGGTCATTATTGATCCCAAGAGTGGAGAGATCAAACCGCTGCTTGCCACCAAATGGGGGTGGATCGATCCGACCACGCTGGAGATGGAGCTCAGAACCGGCGTCAAGTTCCACTCGGGAAAAGAGATGGATGCCGATGACGTCGTCTACACCTTGAATCACGTCTCCAACAAAGACAACGCCATCGCCA
Organism: uncultured Alphaproteobacteria bacterium; assembly: GCA_963770295.1. Lineage (GTDB taxonomy): Bacteria > Pseudomonadota > Alphaproteobacteria > Rhizobiales > Hyphomicrobiaceae > AWTP1-13. The sequence continues at coordinate 365,597 of CAVYPA010000005.1, read as the reverse complement.
ACTTCGCCTTACTGTCCTGGATCAAGAATGCCGAGAAGATCAGCGCCAACAAGGTGAGGATCAACCTGCACCGTCCGTTTCCACCCGCACTCGCCTACCTCGCTGGTCTCGGCTTCATCATGCAGCAAGGGCACTACGACAAAGCTCCCGTCAAACCCGATGGCAAGAAGGACTTCGGCGCCGTGCCACCCAACGGCACCGGCCCCTACCGGATCGTCGAGGTCAAGCCAGGCGAGCATATCCTGATGGAAAAGAATGCCGCCTACTTCAAGGACGGCTTCAAGGGCAATCCCGCCATCTCCAAAATCCGCTTTCGCACCATCAAGGATGCCAACACCCGCGCCGCCGAGCTGATGACAGGCGCCATCGACTGGATCTGGGACGTACCCAAGGATCAGGCCGAGCGCATCAAGGCCAATCCCGCGGTCGTGGTTGAGAACGCCAAGACCTTGCGTGTCTCTTACCTCCAGTTCGATGCCCACGGCGTCTCGGGACAGAAGCTCTTTACCGACAAGCGCGTGCAGGGTCGCGCTCAATCATGCCATCAACCGTGAGTCGCTAACCAAGAACCTCGTGGGCCCTGCTTCGGTGGTGGCCTACGCACCCTGTCATCCGGACCAATTCGCCTGCTCCAGCGACGTGCCCAAGTATGCTTACGATCCCGCAAAGGCGCGGGCGCTCCTGAAGGAAGCCGGCGTCGCGGAAGGGACGGAAGTCGAGCTCTTCGCCTACCGCGACCGCGAGTACACCGAAGCCGTGATCGGTGACCTCGCCAAGATCGGCATCAAGCCGAAGCTCACCTACGTCCAGTACACCGCCTTTGTCGAGGCCGTGCACAAGGGGAGAACCCCGATCGCGCACGGGACCTGGGGCTCGAATTCCGTGCCCGACGTGTCGGCCATGACCGCGCATTTCTTCCTGCACGGACCCGACGATCTGACCAAGGACCCCGAGGTCAAAAAGCTGATCGAGGAGGCCGATAGTCTCACCGACCCCGACAAACGCAAGGCCGCCTGGCAGAAAGTCCTCTCCAGGATCGCCGAGGAGGCCTACTGGGTGCCGTTGTTCACCTACGCCAAATATTATGCCTACTCCAAGGATCTCGACTTCACGCCGACTTCGGATGAAATTCCGCAGTTCTTCGCCGCAAAATGGAAATAGGACCTAAGCGGCTCTAGGCCAGCGTCCCATGCTCGCCTTCGCAGTCAAGCGTTTGGGATTGGCGGTGCTGGTGGCACTGACGGTCTCCCTCATCACCTTTTCCATGATCTATGTCTCGGGCGACCCCGCCATCGCCATCGCCGGGGAGGGTGCCCGCATCCAGGACATCGAGGCGATCCGCCAGTTCTATGGGTTCGACCGGCCGATCGTGGTTCAGTTCTTCGACTGGCTGACGGGCGCGATGCGCGGCGACTTCGGCCGCTCCTACACGCTGCGTCAGCCGGTCGCCGACGTCATCTTCGAACGGTTGCCCGTCACCATGATCCTCGGTGCGGCGGCGATCGCCTTTGCGTTGTTGCTCGCCATTCCCCTGGGCGTTTGGGCGGCGGTCAAGCCCAACAGCCTGGTCGACCGCTTTGCGCTGACGCTCGCCGTCGTCGGCCAAGCCATGCCCAACTTCTGGTTCGCGTTGACCCTCATTTTGTGGTTAGGCGTCACCTGGCGACTGCTGCCGATCACGGGATCGGCGAGCTGGCAGAATTTCGTGATGCCGGCGATCGCGCTCGGCTACTACGTGACGCCCGCCATCATGCGGCTGACGCGCGCGGGCATGCTGGAGGTGCTCTCCGCCGACTACATCCGCACCGCCCGGGCCAAGGGTCTGCGTCCCCGCACGGTTCTGTTCAAGCACGCGCTCAGCAACGCCATCATCCCCGTGGTCTCGCTGGCGGCCGTGTTGTTCGGCTTCATGCTCGGTGGTTCCATCGTCATCGAGACGATCTTCCAGATCAACGGGCTCGGCTACCTCGCCTGGGAATCGATCCAGCGCAAGGACCTGCCCACCATCCAGGCCATCGTGCTGGTCCTGTCCGTCATCTACGTCGCCGCTGACGCTTGCGGCAGACCTGCTCAACGCCTTCCTCGACCCGCGGCTGAGGGTGGCGTGAGATGGCTGAGACGACGTTCCGCAGGTCCAGCCTACCGACGGCAGCCGAAATCCTTGGCCCCCTCGCCTGGCGCGCTCCTGCGCCGGCGCATCTTTCGCCATTGGGGATTGTTGGCGGGTGCGCTGATCCTAGGCGTCGTCCTGGCGATGGCCCTGCTGGCGCCGATGCTGGCGCCCTTCGATCCTTATGACCAGCAGCTCGACCGCAAGCTGATCCCGCCCATCTGGCATGCGAGCACGCAAGGCGACCTGGGTTCACGTGCTGGGCACCGACCACCTCGGCCGGGACTATCTCTCGCGCCTGCTCTATGGCGCCCAGATTTCCTTGCTGATCGGCGTCTCGGCGATGCTGATCTCGGGGCTCATCGGCACGACGCTGGGTGTGCTCGCCGGCTACTTCGGCGGCCGCGTCGACATGGTCGTTAGCTTCATCATCTCAACGCGGCTCTCCCTGCCGGTCGTGCTGGTGGCCCTCGCGGTCGTCGCCATTATCGGCACGTCGTTGAACGTCGTGATCTGGGTGCTGGGACTGCTGATCTGGGACCGTTTTGCCGTGGTCATGCGCAGCGCCACCCAGCAGGTGCGCAGCCGGGAATTCATCACCGCGGCACAGGCGCTCGGCGCCTCGACGCCGCGCATCCTCTTCACCGAGGTCGCCCCCAACGTGCTCAATCACCTGATCGTGGTGGCCACCCTGGAGATGGCGCACGCCATTCTGCTCGAGGCCTCGCTGTCCTTCTTGGGGTTGGGCGTGCAGCCGCCGACGCCGTCGTGGGGCTTGATGATCTCCGAGGCCAAGGGCCTGATGTTCTTCGAACCCTGGCTGATCTCGATTCCCGGCGTCGCCCTCTTCCTCCTCGTCCTCGCCATCAACATGCTGGGCGACGGTTTGCGCGACGTCACCGCGCCGGAGAACCGCAGTTGAGGCGCCCATGAGGAAACGCGTTTTGACCGTGGAGGACCTGCGCGTCAGCCTGCCGGTGCCGGCCGGCAGCCTCCGTGCCGTGCAGGGCGTCTCCTTCCACGTCGATCGCGGCGAGACCCTGTGCATCGTCGGCGAATCCGGCTGCGGCAAATCCCTGACCGCGCTCGCCATCATGGGCCTGTTGCCCGCCCATGCCGATCGGAGGGCCGCGCGCCTCGATCTTGAGGGACAGGACCTCACTAGTCTCCCGGAGCGCGCCATGTCGGACATCCGCGGCAACCGCATGGCGATGATTTTTCAGGAGCCGATGACCTCGCTGAACCCGGCCTACAGCATCGGCGATCAGCTGGCAGGAGGCGCTCAGGCGCCACAGGCGCGTGTCCCACCGGCACGCACGCGCCCGTGCCATCGAGCTGTTGGAGCGCGTCGGGATCACGGCGGCCACGAGCCGGCTCAAGCAATACCCACACCAGCTCTCGGGCGGCCTGCGCCAGCGCGTCATGATCGCCATGGCCCTGATGTGCCAGCCGGCGCTGATCCTGGCGGATGAGCCGACCACGGCTCTCGACGTCACCATTCAGGCGCAGATTCTGCACCTCCTGGCACGCCTGCAGCGGGAATTCGCCATGGGGCTGGTCCTCATCACCCACGACCTCGGTATCGTCGCCCGCATCGCCACCCGCGTCGTCGTCATGTACGCCGGTGAAGTCGTGGAGACGGGCAGCGCCTCGGCCCTCTTCTCCGCACCCAAGCACCCCTACACGCGCGGCCTTCTCGCCTGCATCCCCGTCCCTGGTCGCACGCGCCGAGGCGCACCCCTGGGCACCATTCCGGGCCTTGTCCCGTCCCTCATCGGCGAGCTCGACGGCTGTCATTTTGCGCGACGCTGCCCCCACGCTGTCGATGCCTGCCGCGCTGCCCCCGTGCCATTGGAAACGGCTGGTGACGGCCATCACGTCCGCTGCATCCGCCTTCGCGAGCTCACTCCTGATGTCTTGTCCACCCCACCGGTTGTCGTTGCATGACGCCCGTGGGCACGCCAGTCGAGAGTGGGCACCCCCTTCTGGAAGCCCGTAATGTCAGCCGCACCTTTCGCGTGTCGGCGGGGATGCTGCGACGCGCGCGAACCTTGACGGCCGTCGACGACGTGAGCCTCGCCGTGCACCCGGGCGAGGTCGTGGGCCTCGTCGGCGAGTCTGGCTGCGGCAAGACCACGCTGGCGCGCATGCTCCTGGGTCTGCTCTCCCCCGCATCCGGCACCGTTGCCATAGACGGCCAGCCAGCATCGGCGTTGGGCCGGCGGGCCGTTGCCGCCCTGGTCCAGCCGGTCTTTCAAGACCCCTACTCCTCGCTCAATCCGCGCAAGTCCGTGGGCACAATTATCACCCTGCCGTTGCGCATCCATGGCGCGCCGCAACCTGCGACGTGGCGTGCCCGGGTCGAGGCGATGATGGAACGCGTTGGCCTTTCGCGCAGGCTCTACGACAACTATCCGAGCCAGCTCTCGGGCGGCCAACGTCAACGCGTCGCCATCGCCCGGGCGCTCATCAACGAACCGCGCATGGTCATCTGCGATGAGCCGACCTCGGCGCTCGATGTTTCGGTGCAGTCGCAGATCCTCAACCTGTTGCAGGATTTGCGGCGTGACCTGGGCCTGACCTATCTGCTAATCAGCCACAATCTGGCGGTGGTCGAGCACATGGCGACCCGGGTCGCGGTCATGTATCTCGGCCGCATTGTGGAAGAAGCCGACACCGATCAACTCTTCCGAGTGCCCAAGCATCCCTACACGCAGGCGCTGCTGGCTTCGGTGCTGACCCCCGAACCGGGTCTTGGTGTCCCCGACACGCATCTTGGTATCACCTACCCCAATCCTCTCGACATGCCCTCGGGTTGCCGTTTCCACCCGCGTTGTCGTCGGGTGATGGAGCTGTGCAAGACGGTTCCCCCTGACCAAACGATCACGGAGAGCGGCACTGTCGAATGTCATCTCTATGGAGCGCAGTCACGCGCTGACGTGACCGCCGCCCAGCCGTGACCATTTTTGGCGTTGCACTCGGTTGCTCGAGCTCGCCGCAGCCAAATCCAGCCTTACGTCGTTTGTGCCAGGCCAACTTGGCGGCACAGCAGCACCAGCATTTCGTAGATGACGTGGGCGCACAGGTGCGCGGCCATGTTGTTGACGTCCTGGGGCGGGCTGACGGTGGCGACATCCACGGCCACGATGTTGAGGTCCGTCAAGCACGGATCAAATCGATGCCTTCGCGCGCCGACAGGCCGCCCCAGGACGGCGAACAAACCCCAGGCGCACACGATGGATCAAACACGTCCATATCGAAGCAGACGTAGACGGGGCGTCCCGCGGCCTGGTCCCGGAACTCGGCCATGCGTTGCCCGAACCCGCCGCGCACCAGGTCGTCCAGCGACATGACGCGGTAGCCGAGCCCTTGCGTGCGCGGCACGACGCCGTGCGCAAAGGTCGTGCCGCGAATGCCGACGTGCCACGAGGAGGTCGCGTCGAGCAGCCCCTCTTCGGCCACATGGGTGAACTGGGTGGCGGCGTTGTATTTATCGGCGGGATCGTAGGCGTAGGCATCGGTGTGCGAAGTCGATATGCAGCGCCACCAGGTTCTTGTGGCGCGTCGCCACCGCGCGCATCACCGGCACCGTGATCGAGCCATCGCCACCGATGGTGACGGGAACTGCACCGCTTTCGACACGCGGCTTGTCGCCTGCTCGATCCGCTCGAAGGCATCGAGGATGCGGCCCGGCGTGAGTTTCACATTGCCGCAGTCAACGACATTGAGCGCGGCGACGGGATCGAAGTCGGCGTGCGTCGGGTTGTAGCGGCGGATCAAGGGCGATTGCAGCCGCACGGCGTCCGGACCGTTGCGCGCACCCACGCGAAAGGGATGCGTGCCGCAGTCGAAGGGCAACCCCAGGATCGCCGCGCGATTGGACGGGCCGGGACGGCCGTAGGGCACGCCCATGAAGGTCAGCGGCAGCGTAAAGAGGTCATCATCGCCCAGTTGAGCATGGCTTTGCGCATCGGCGGCCTCGTTCGGGATCAGGAGCGGTTGGTCAAAAAGTCGAAGGCGGCGAGCGTGTGCACCTTGGCAACGGCTTTGAGCTCATCGACGAGAATGTGCTCATCGGCCGCGCCCATGTTGAAGGGCGTGAGGCCATAGACCACCGTCGGCACGCCATGCTGGCGATACCAGCGCGAATCGGAGCCCCCGACGCGCATGGTTCACCGCCGGCGCGGTTCCCAAACACCTCCGCCGCCACGGCGCGCACCCGGGTGACGATCTCATGGTCGGGATCGGTGAAGTTCGGCTCGAAGCGGCGGATGGGGCGCCAGGTCACGCCTTCGAGGGGTCGGAGCGCAGTCGTCCAGCTTTTCCAGGAGCTCGCCCGTCGTCGTCCCCACGGGAAGACGGATGTCGCATTGCGCGCGCGCCTGCACTCGGCACGAGGTTAGGGGAAACGCCGCCGGTGATGGTGCCGATGTTGACGGTGACGCGGGAGAGCGTGCCTGATTCACCCGGCCCCGGACAGCGGCTCGGAGATCGGCGCCGCCGCGGCGATCGCGTCCTTAATCACTGCTGGCATCGCGATGGGAAGCCGTTCGAGGTCCTTGACCCGATCGAGGGCCGGCTCTGAGGCGATCGATGGCATTGATGCCCTTGTGCACGTGCGCCCCGTGGGCGGCTGCGCCCTTCGCCTCGACGTCGAGCCAGAGCAGGCCCTTTTCGCCAAAACGAACGACCATAGGCGACCCAACGTCGCCGCAGATGTTGGCATCGCCACGGGCTTCCGGAATGGTCTTGAGCAAATACCCCGTGCCGAGGGAGCCCATATTCTCCTCATCGCCGGCGAGCGTCAGCACGACTTCCCCATTCCAGGCTTCGGCATGTTCGGCCAGCAGAGCCGCGGCCAGGATCGAGCAGGCGAGTCCTCCCTTCATATCGGAGACGCCGCGGCCGTAGAGGCGTCCCTCGCGCAGCTCTCGCGCTCAGCGGCGGCACCGTCCATCCCGCCGCCTCGCCGATCGGGAAGGTGTCGAGGTGGCCGTTGAAAATCAGACGCCGCCCCGGACCGCTTGCCCCTGAGGCGCGCGACCAGGCTGACGATGCCGGGCTCGGGCTCGACGCTGCGCACCTCGATCCCGGGAATGGTGGCTAATAGAGCTTCTGTCGCCTTGGCGATCGCAGCCGTGTTGCTCGGTGGATTGGGCGACGCCACCCGCACCAGCGCTTGCGTCATTTCTATGAGCCGCGGCAGGTTCCGCTCGACGTCCTGGGACAGGACTTCGCGCTCGCTCTCTCCCTTCACTGGTTGGCAAGGCGGCGCTCCCAGAAGCGGATGGCCATCGCCAACGGCCAGCAGATGAAAAAGTAGACGACGGCGATAAAGGTGAAGATCTCCAGCGGCCGGAAGGTCGAGGACGACAATTCCATGCCGCGGCGCGTGATCTCGCTCACCGAAATCACCGCCCCCAAGGACGAGAACTTGATGAGCTGCACAAAGTTCGAGGCGAGCGGCGGCAAGGTCATGCGGATCGCCTGCGGCAGCACAATGCGGCGAAAGGATTGCACCGGCGTCAATCCCAACACCTGCGCCGCCTCGCGATGCCCCCGGGGTACCGCCTGGATGCCGGCCCGGTAGACCTCAGAAATAAAAGAGGCCTGGTAGACCGACAGTCCGATGATCAGGGCCGTGATGGCCCCGATGCCGACATTAAAAACGATCGGGAGCACGTAGTAGACCCACAGCAGCTGCACCAGGATCGGCGTGTTTCTGATAATTTCGCCAAACGACACGCCGATCCACCGCAGGACGCGCCAACGCGACATGTCGAGCCCGGCAAGGATCAGGCCGCCAATCATGGCCAGCACCAAGGTGATGGCCGACAGGAACAGCGTCATCTGCAGCCCCGCCATCAGGAAGTCGAGGCTGTTCCACACCGCGTCCCAGCGGAAACGATAGGTCATGGTGCCCCCTGTCGCAGAAACGGCAGCGCTAGCAGAGCCTGGTCTTTACGGAGCAACGATCGGGTCGAGTTTGTGCTTCTTGGCGTACTGCATGAGCCGACCGTCGAGCTTGATGGTGTCGACGAACAGATTGATATAGTTGAGCCAGATCTGGTCCCCCGGCGGCACCACATAGGCGTAGGGCGTCACCGCCAGCTTCTCCTTGGGCAACAGGTAGGCGGCCCAGTCGAATTCGTCGGTCACTTTGATCGCCGTCGGGAAGTCCGTCATGATGACGTCGACGCGCTGCGCCACCAGCTCCGCCTCGCGCGTGTTCGGCGGCGCCACGGAGACGACCTCGGCGTTCTTGAGGTAGGTCTTCATGAAGACCTCGATATAGCTGCCGAGCGAGACGGCGGCCTTGATGCCCTTCTGGTCGATATCGTCCCAGGTCTTGATCTTGCCGCCCTTGCGCGTGACGGCATAAATGTTGGTGATGAGATAGGGCTTGGAGAATTCCACGGCCTGGGCCCGCTTCAAGGTGGCGCCGACGCCGAACATGCCGATCTCGCACTTGTTGGCCTGCAGGTCGGCGATGAAGGTCGCAAAGCCCAATTCGACGATCTCGAGTTCCGCCCCGAGCTCCTTGGCGAGTTCCAGGGCGAGATCGGCGTCGATCCCCTCGATCTTGCCCGTGGTGGGATTGCGGAAGGAGATCGAATAGTAGAGCGGGTATTGGCAGACCCGGAGCTTCTTGTTCTTGGTCACTTCGTAAAGGCGCGACTGCAGCTGTTGCTGCGCCTCGGCGCCGCTGCCGATCAGCAGGCCAGCGGCGAGACTGGCCGCTGCCAAGAGTTGAAGCTTCCACTTGACCATGCTGGATCTCCCGTTCTGAGCCTAGTCCTCGAACTGTTGCAGGAAGCGCTTGGCGCGCTCGGTCTTGGGCGCCGAAAAGAACTGAGCCGGCACCGTCTCTTCCACGATTTCGCCGTGATCCATGAAGGCCAGGCGCGAGCCGACGTTGCGGGCGAAGTTCATCTCGTGCGTGACGACCAGCATGGTCATGCCCTCGCGCGCCAGCTGGCGCATCACCACCAACACCTCGCGTCGCAACTCCGGGTCCAGGGCCGAGGTCGGCTCGTCGAACAGCAGCACCTTGGGCGACATCGCCAGCGCTCGGGCGATGGCGACGCGCTGTTGCTGGCCGCCCGACAGGCGCGCCGGGTAGGCGTCGCGCTTGTCGGCAAGGCCGACCTTGTCCAGCAGCTGCTCGGCCATGGCGACCGCAGTCGGCCTTGGCCATGGCCTTGACGCGGATCGGCGCCTCGATGACGTTTTCGAGCACGGACATGTGGGGCCACAGGTTGAAATGCTGAAAGACCATGCCGATGTCCGGGCGCACGGCGCGGGCCGCGCGCCGCACCGCCGCGTCGGCCTGGCGGCGTCGCAATGACCCGGCCGCTCATGGTGACGGTCCCCTCCGAGGGCACCTCGAGCAGGGCCAAGCATCGAAGTAAGGTCGTCTTGCCGGACCCGCTGGGTCCCACCACACACACGACGTCGCGCTCGGCTACAGCCAGCGAAACGCGGGTCAGGACCTGATTGCTGCCAAAAACCTTACTGATGCCGTCAGCGGCAATGATCGACTCACCCGCCATCCCTATGATCCGACGCCTTGCACACGAGGGGCACACGAGGCCCCCTTCGGTCTTGCCCTATAAGCGTGCTCTATGCCTAACTTATTGTGGCGGATCCTGCTGGTCCCCAAAACGACCCGTCAACTCTGGCATTCCCGGGCTCCAGCTGGCAATAACGGGACTTTATTGCTCTCATGGATGTTCGTCTTCTCGAGGCCTTTCGTGCCGTTGTCGATCATCGCACCGTCACCAATGCCGCGGCGTCCCTTGGCGTGACGCAGCCCGCCGTCAGCGCCCAGATCGCGCGGCTCGAGCAGGAATTGAGGTTCTCGCTGTTCGAGCGCGGCAACGGCCGCCTCAAACCCACCCCGGAAGGCCTCCTCTTCTATGCTGAGGCCAATAAGGCGCTCACCGGTATCGACCGGCTGACGCAAGCGGCCGAGCAGATCCGCACGGCGCAGGTGGGACGCCTAGTGATCGCCAGCCATCCCAGCGCCGCCATCTCGCTCCTGCCGCCAATCATCTCGGCCTTCTTGGCATCGCGCCCTGGCGTGCTCGTGCGCCTGCTCTCTCGCAACTCCGATGTGATCAGTCGCCTCTTACCGAGCGAAAGCTATGACATCGGCATCGCCGAGTTGCCCGTCGACGAGAGCGCGGTGCAGGTGACGCGTTTTCGGTTGCGCTGCGTCGCCGTTTTGCCGCCGGGCCATCCCCTGGAGGCGCGCAAACGACTTTTCGCCGCGCTGCTCGCACCCCACCCCGTCGTGGCGCTGGCGCCGACGCTGCAGACGGCGCTGCGCCTCAAAACCACCTTTGCCGAGGCGGGGGCCGAGTTTAGCCCGGTCACCGAAGCAGAGTATTTCGCGACGCTGTGCGGCCTGGTAGCGAGCGGCGCCGGTTGGTCGCTCGTCGATCCCCTCTCGGCGCAAACCTTCCGGCATCTCGGCCTGACGGTGCGCCCGTTCGACCCCGCGATCACCTATGAGATCGGCGCCTTCTTCGCGCGGGAGCGCGAACCCTCGATCCTGACCCAGACCTTTCTGACGCTGCTGTCGGATAAGCTCAACAGCCTCGAGACATCGGGACACTGACATGACCGCGACCCTTGATTTGGGCAGAGTGATCGCCGCCGACCAAGCGTTCTGGCGAGACTTTGAGGCTCTCTGCGACTGTGGCGGACGCCTCGCCGGAACGACAAGTGAAGCGCGCGCCTTTGCCCATGTGACCGCTCAGGGCCAGGCGGCCACCGGCGTCGAGGGCCAATCGATCCCCGTTCCTTACGGCGGCTGGTCGGCGCGCGCGGCGACGCTGATTTTACCTGGAGGCATCAGGGTCCCCTGCCAACCCCTGGTGCGCAGCGTGGCAACGGTGCCCGGCGCTCTTGAGGCCGAGGTCGTCGACCTAGGCCGCGGCACGCCCGAGGAGTTCGCCGCCCACGCTGCCGACATCAGGGGCCGCATCGTGCTCGTGCGGCACGAACTGATGTTTGTCGCCGGCACCATCCATCGCCGCCGCAAATATCTGGCGGCCATGGAAGCGGGCGCCGTGGGATTTCTGATCGCCGGGCCCGTGCCGGGCAAGCTGGTCGCGGGGTCCTCGGGTCGCCAAGACGGTGGCGGCATTCCCGCCGCCGGGATTGCGCCGGAAACCGCCGTCGCCCTGGGGCGTACGGCCCGCGGCTGGCCGATCGCGAGGCTCGAGATCGAAACCGTGGAGCAGCCCGCCGAAACCCATACGCTCCTGTTCGATGTGCCGGGCAAAACCGATGACTGGATCGTGCTCAGCGCCCACATCGACGGCCACGACGGCGGCGAAAGCGCCATGGACAATGCCAGTGGCGTGGCGGCGGCGCTCGCGACCGCGCGGGCGCTGGCACCGCATGTGGCATCCTTTCGTCGCGGCGTGCGTCTCGCCTTTTTCAGCGTCGAGGAATGGGCGCTGACGGGCTCGGCGCAGTACGTGAAAGCCCTGTCCAGCGACGAGCGCCAGCGCATCGCGCTGAACGTCAATCTCGATTCCGTCGGCGGCAGCCCCAACCTGGCGGCGCTCACCAGCGGTTTTGCTCATCTTGAGCCATTTTTGCTCGGGGTCGCGGAGGAGAGCGGCATGTCTTTGCGCACCGTGCGGCCGCTGATGCAGAATTCCGATCACGCCAATTTTGCGCTCGCCGGTATTCCCGCGATGCGCCTGGTCGCGGGCTTCGACGATCCGAACGCGAATCTGCGTTATGTCTTGACCCCCGCCGACACGCGCGACAAGGTCCAGGCGTCCGAGCTCAAGCAAGCCGCGACATTGGCGGCCAACATTGTCGCGGCCGCCTGCGCGGCGAGTGACAGCGAGGCCACGAACTGGCGAGGCTCGAGATCGCCGACGTGAGCGCTCGGGAACCCGCACGCTGCCGCCGGTGTTGAGACCTGCGCCGATCCCTCGCGCGACCAACGGTGAGGCGAATCCGGCGGGGCCAAAAGTTGTGGACAATCGGCGAAATTGAAAGCCTCTGCGCGCAACTCTTGCTAAGTGAACCTCGGAGTTGCCCAGATTGTATGCCTTGAGCGCGCAGCTCGTGTGCGTGCAGATGAGCTGGGGCGAAACGAGTTTTCCACGTTGAAGCGGGGTGCGACGCGGCCTTCACCAGATCACGGTGAGGGCCGCATCGCCTTTGAGGGGCGCGTGATGCGTCCGGCATCGTGCGCGGCCAAGCAAGCCAAACTGATGAGGTTGGTGGGACTGGCTGCACCTGTGATGCCGAGAAGCGGCTAGCACGCCGGGCAGCGCTCTGACGCTTGGCACGACGCGGGATTGGGAGTCGGCCAGGCCGTAACGGCGCCGGCCGCCGTCACAGTGCTGGCGTGCGGTAGAGGACTTTGCCGCCGACTTTGATCTCGACATCGAGCAGGTATTGGCGCACGCCTTCAGCATCGATGTCGATGCCGAGACCCGGGGCCTCGGGCGCGCGGATTTCACCGTTGCCGTCGCGTGGCAGCTTGTTGGCCGTGAACGCCTGCGCCACGGCCTTCGGCGCCGCCGGATATTCGCACAAACGATGCTCGGCCAGACCCGCATAGGGTTGTAGCGACGCCGACAAGGCCAAGTGCGAGGTGAACGTGTGGTTGACGAAGGTCACGCCGCGCATGACTGGCATAGTCGGCAATCGCCTTGGCCGGGCCGATGCCGCCGATGCGACCGCAGTCGATCTGCACAAAACCAACGCCCCCGTAGTCGATCAAGTGACGGGCCATGTGCGCATTGTGGGCGCCCTCGCCGCCGGCCAGTTTTACTTGGCGCGACTGTTTGGCCAGCGACCGCATAGGCCTCATAGGCCGCCGCCTCGAAGGGCTCCTCCAGCCATAGCGCGCCGGCGGCTTCCAAGGCCGGCAGACGCTCGGCGGCGCGCGCCACGTCCTCGATAAAGATCTGGCCGACATCGACCAGCAGGATGCCGTCGGCGCCGAGACCCTCGCGCGCGGCGGCGAAATGCTCGGCGTCCTCCTTGGCGCTGCCGCGCCCAATTGGTCCCCAGCCGAACTTCGCCGCCTTGAAGCCCTGTGCACGCGACAGCTTGGCCGCCTCCAGCGTCTGTTGCGGCGTGTCGCCAAAAAGTCGCGAGGCGTAGGGAACCTTGGGGTGGCTGGCCTTGTAGCCCAAGAGTTTCCACACGGGCTCCTGACGCGCGCGTCCCAGCAGGTCCCACATGGCCATCTCGACGCCCGACAAGGTGTGGGCGGCCTGCAGCAGGTCCATGCTGTCGTAGGCGACCATGGCGCGACATGCGCGCGATGTCGGTAGGCCCGTCCAGCGTCTGGCCGAGAATCGAGGCGCCGACCGGGCGGCACACGCCGTGCGACATGGGACAGACAAAGGCGGCAATCGACGGCAGCGGCGCCGCCTCGCATTCGCCCCAGCCGACGTGCCCGCCCGCGGAGACGCGCACCAGGAGCGCATCCTGGCTGCCGTCGGCCTCCGTCGTCACCACCGGCATCGCCAGGTAGAAGAAATCAACGCTTTCGATTTTCAAAGGGGCTCCTCCCACCGGTCAGATACAATCGCGACAGCTCCCGTCGCGTCGGTGCTGCGCGCGTCCCACGGCGACCCACTGTCGACACGCTCTCACCGTTTTTTCGGGCAAGGCATCACGACGCGGCTCTAGGGCTTCGCCGCCTGCTGCGCCTCGACGAGGGTCCACAGGGGAATTAAGACGTTGAACGCCGATTGCCCCTTGGCATTGGCATAGGCGTAGTTGATGTTCTTGCCGCTCAACGCGTGTTTGTACTGGGCACGACCGTCAGGAGAAGAAAACCTCAAGGTGTCATCGGAAATGCGACCGGCGATTTTAAAGACGTTGGCTGGATTCTGCGTCACCCCCGTCGGCACCGGCGGACCAAAGGTCCAATAGCCGTCCGCGCTCCCATCTTTGCCGACGCGCGTGATGATCATCATCAGTCGGCGGCCCGACCGCCCTTCGTCCACCCACACGCCAATAAAGCGCCGGTAGGCGAGCGGGACGTCGTCGCCGGGCAGGTCAATGCGAAAGTCAGGGACGCTGATCCCATGCTGCGCCGCGTGCGCGCGGACGCGCTTGCCGTCCTGCTCGCTGAAGAGTCCTCCCGCCTGCACATCGGAATACCGCGGCGGCCGGACGCCGGCCTTGAGGTCGGTCGGCTTGGCCAAGGCGAGGGTGCTTGTTTGTCGTGCCGCCTCCAGCGCCTTCTCGGCGGCAAGTCGCCGCTCCTCTGCCGCTTTGGTCTCTTCTTTGGCCGCCTCCACCTCTTTATTGACCTTGCGCAACTCCTCGGCGTGGAGGAGGGCCTCTTGACGTTGCTGCTGAACGAGGCGACTGACCTCGACGGCGTTGCGATCCTGCTCGGCAAGCCGACGGTCCTCTGCCAATTTTGCTTCGCGCGTTTTCTTCTCCTCCTCCTTGCGTTTGAGCTCGGCGGCTTTGCGGGCTTCCTCCGCGCGCTTGCGCTGCGCTTCCCGCGCGGCCGCTTCCGCCTTGAGGCGCTGCTCCTGTTGTTCGATCAGCGCCGCCGCCGCCGTCGCAAACGAGCCGTCGGGATAGCGATCAAGATAGGTCTTGAGCACGGCAGGATCGGCGTTGTCCTTGACGGAAGCCCAAAAGGCCATTTCCAGCTGCTGCTCCGGCGTCGGCCCCTCCGGTTTTTTGCCGGCGAAATAGACCTCTGGCAAGGTCGACGCCGAAATCCAAGGGTCTTGCCCGATCTCGCGATTGACCCTCAGCGCCACAAGGCGAAACATATAAAGCGCCTCGGCGCCGGGCTTGACGATCTCATCGCTGAGTGCCCGCGCATAAGGTCCGCCCTCGCTGCCCGTATCGGACGCCGTGCGCCCCGGCGCCGTCGCATAGGCGATCATCACGCCCGGCGTATAGGCCAGCGGCACGAAGCCCTTACCGGCCAGCGCCTTTTGACCTTTGCGCGAGAGATTGAGTTCGTTGCGGCAGGCATCGAACACCACATAATGCGTGGCAAGCTTGGCCTGCTCGCGCAGGTTCTCGATGATGTTGTTGAGGTTGAGCGAATTGATCCAGAGGTTGTCGTCATCAGCGCTGGCGACATCGACGGGGATCAAGTAGTTGATCTTGGTGTCGGGATCGGCGGCACCGTGGCCGGAATAGTAGACGAAGCTGATCGCGCCCTCGCCCGCAGCACGCACGGCCTTGATATGCCGCTTGATGGCCGTGTCAATTGCTTTGTAGCTGGCGTCCTTGACGTCCGTGACGGTAAAGCCGAGGGAGCGCAAGGCGGCGCCGACGAGGGCGATGTCGGCGTGGGGATTCTTGAGCCGACCAATCTTAGCGCTATAGGCTTGATTGGCGATCAGCAGCGCGATGCGCTGTTCCCCCTGTGCGCCGACCGCCGTCGGCAGCAGCAGTAAGAGAACAACGGTGATGGCGACCCGCACCCGCATGAGCCCTAAGTCCCCGTGGCGTCCCCAAAGGCCCACCCGACTATAGCCGACGCAGGCCCGGCTGGTCATCGATGATCTCGTGTTTCGCGAACTTGGCGGACCGGGAGAAGGCTTCTGCCCATTGGCGCCGTGACCAATGATCCGGGGTTGGGACTGACACCTTAAAAGCGGTGACGGGCGGTCGCGCACAGTGCACCCGATCGCGGTGGCGAATTGCCGAACCGCCAAGCGTCGCTTGCCCTACGCGAAAAGAAAGAGGGGCGCCCACTTCCCCATGGGAAGTCCCCCGGCGCCCCAAATTCCACCAGCTCGGGTGCGGGTTCGAGCCGGTTCGCCGCTACAACGTTCCTAGGGGAGACCTATTCCCGCAACAGACCTGTGCCTGTGGACAAATGAAAAGGCACCCGCCCCGCCGGGTGCCTCCGATAATAGGGATACCAGGGCGGCGCTCCGACTGCCGGAAACGAGCGCGTTCTTAGCGTCCTGTTAAAACGTGCCAGAAGACGGCTCGGGGCGCGGTCCGGTTCCGGACTAAGCGGCGATTTGCACACATCGGTGTGGCGGAGTTACCCCTCGGCCAGACGAGAGCTTGGCCGCAAAAAAAATGCTGCCCCCAAATGCGGGGGCAGCAAAGTCGGTAGGTTCGCGGCAACTTCGCTAGATCCCTAGCGAGTTGGGGTTCGGTGCGGGTACCAGCAAAGTGCCGCCCGCAATATCCAAGGTGATAACTGTGTAGACCATCACCTTGTGGTTGCAACGGCGTCTGTCTTTAAAAATGGTTACCGCCGCTAAATGGCGCCTTCCCGGCACCATCCGTGCAACTCATCCGCGCGTTTGGGAAATTGAGAGGCATTCGCACGTCGCAGGTGCAAACCCGAGACCCTGCGGCCCCTTCATCCGAACGCCCGCGTCGCTCGTATCTGCCTGGTAAATGCCAGACAGAACGGGGGTCGCCGATGTCCGAAGATGCGCCGGAGCGCGAACGGGAGCCGAAGTGGCCCGATCGGACCTGGACGGTTCTCACCCTCCTGGCCGCAGGTGCGGCCATCCTGTCCGCCTTTTGGCCCTGACGCCCACGCTCGGTCGGTCGGTGCGTCGATGGCAAGTCCCGAGCGCGCGATCGGCGAGCTGCCGAACCGGATCCCCGTGCCCCCCGCAATTTGGCCCTGTTCATCCAATCGATCCCCCTGGCGAGAGAGGCCGGGCGTTACTCCGGCGCCTATCGCGCTGGCGAGTGCTGGGCCATCACTCCAGCCTCGGCGGGATGCTGCCGGCACGCTTCAGCCCGACATCGGGTCAGCTCTCTCATAGGGTCTGGGGAAAGACTTTACCTTGTTCTGACGTGAGGGTCTTTTTCCCCAGTAGCGCTCCGCCAGAATTTTTGTGCACGGGCGCCTTGACGGTGCCAACGGCCTTCTTAAATCGCTGGCCGAAGCGGGCGCTTCCGAAGGCCTGCTTTGAGTGGTTAGGGCACTGTTGGGAGGGCGAAGTCACGCTCCGCCTTCTGCATGACCGCATGTCGTTTTCGCACCGAGATCGCCCCGGTCTTTTTCCGGTCTGGGGCCACCGGGTTTGCTTCCGATGGCAAGCGGTCGTCGCCTCCCCGGTGCCCATCCGGCACAGGAAACGTGGAGGTATGATCGATGCCAAGCTATCACCCCATTGACGCCCTGTTCGACCTGCAGCGCGCGCTCGAGGCCAGTCTCGAAAGCGATTGGCTGCGCAGCGGTACGGCGGGCACCGGCTCATTTCCCCCCATCAACGTCTTCCAGCAGGGCGACACGCTGGTCGCCATCCTCGAGGTCCCCGGGGTCAACAAAGACGACCTCGACATCCAAGCCAAGGACAACGCCATCAGGATCTCCGGCAAAAAAGAAATCGCCTACCCGCAAAGCGTCAGCGTGCATCGGCGCGAGCGTTTGACCGGAACGTTTGACCGCACCCTGACGGTGCCGATGCAGGTCGACACCGAGGCCATCAAGGCCGAATACCAAGACGGCATCCTGAGCCTCTTCATCCCGCGCGCGGAGAGCGACAAGCCGCGCAGCATCAGGATTAACTGAGCAAATGCAAAGAATGGAGCTCCGCCATGTCACCGCAAGAATTGCAGGTCCAGCAAAAGCGCGAGGTCGATAAGAAGCAGGAGACGACCGCGCCTGCCCGCGCCTTCGTGCCGGCAACCGACATTTTCGAAACCGAGGGCGCCCTGACCATCGTCATGGAGATGCCAGGAACGGACAAAGGCGACCTCGACGTCAGCGTCGAGGATGGAGTTTTGTACGTGGAGGGGCGCGTCAATTTCGATAAGTACGAAGGCCTGCAGCCCGTCTATACCGAGTACAATATCGGCCACTACCGGCGCAGCTTCCAGCTCTCCAACAAGATCGACCAAAGCAAAATCAGCGCCGAGATGAAGGACGGCGTCTTGACCCTGGTGCTTCCCAAGGGCCCCGGAAGCCAAGCCCCGCCGGATCGCCGTGACTTGAACGCCTTGGCTTGGCGCGTGAGTTGGGTTTGCACGGCAGATTTCGAGGGCGGCGCTCACCTCGCGCCGCCGTCGGCTTTCAGGACGCATCGGGCAGCGACCTTCGTGCCCTCCGCTCGAAATGCTGACCACGGGATCAAGCGGTTGCCGCACTGGTCTTCACCCGCTAGATCTCGCCGGCATGTGTAACCTTTATTCCGTGCGGACGAGCCGCGCCGCGCTGGCGCGCAAATTTGGCCTCAGCGATAATCGGATGGCCGCGTTCGAGCCGTTGCCGGCGATCTTTCCCGGGCACATGGCGCCCATCATCAAGGTCGCAGCCGACGGTGAGCGCGAGTTGGTCCTGCGTAGCTGGGGGTTCATCTTGCTCCGCGAGGGTTATGCGCCCAAGCGCGTGACCAACGCCCGCGACGACAAGCTCGCCACGAAATTTTGGCGGGACAGCTTCGAAGCGCGGAGATGTCTGGTCCCCGCCTCGTCCTTTTGCGAACCCGACGGCAATGCGCCTTCGCGCTGGCATTGGTTCGCGCTGAAAGGCGAGGAGCCGCGACCGCTGTTCGCATTTCCCGGCCTTTATCGGCAATGGAAAGGACCGATCAAACGGGGCGGACCCAACGTCGACATCGAGGTCTTCAGCTTCGTCACCTCGCTCCCCAATGACCTCACCGGCAGCATCAATCCCGAGCGCAGCCCGGCTTTGCTCTTGAGTGAGGTGGAGGCGCGCGCCTGGCTGCTGGGTACGCCATCCGAGGCCCTCGCGGTGATCAAGACCACCGACCCCGAGCGCTTGCAGATCGTCCAGGCCGGCTTTGACAAAGAGGACCTCTGCTCACCGGTCGCAGCAGTCCCCCGCTAGACAAATTCGCGGGCACGCGATATGGAACAAAACAGGAACATGAGGACACGGGAGCTGGACCCATGGAAGGGCTCGCCGAACTGCAGGCGCGGGAAGACGAACTGGCGCGGGAATGGCACTGGCTCCACGACACCCTCAATAAAGTGGCGCGCGTGCGAGCGGAGCAAGGGGAGCCCCATGCCTTTCGCCTGCTGCAAGCCCAGGCCATGGCCGTCGGACAGCGCCGCATCGAGCTCTCCGTGCGCATCGCTCACATGCAGGGCCGCCATAAAGTGGCGTGAGGCATGAAGGCGCCTCACGAGATGCGGCCCGGTAACCGCTACGCGCGGGAAAGCGAGGCGCGCAAGACCCTCGCCGACTTGATCGGCCGCAAAGCCGCGCTGGTTGCGATCTGCCGTCGCTGCAAGCATCGCCGCTTGCTGTTCCCGGCGAGCCTCGCCAGCCAGCTTGGCGAAAGCTTCAGGGTCGCCGAACTCGGCAAACGGCTGCGATGTCAAAAGTGCGGGCACGCCGGCGGCGCCAGCATCCACGAAGTCGACGCGATGACGCCTTGGCACCATCACCGACGCGTACGCTAGCTGACGATAGCGTCCGGCGCTCAGGCTCGAGCCTGCTGTTGGCGCACGCGCCGCTCTGACAAAATCGGATTTGTTTGCAATTCCAAAAATATTTCGCGCGCGGCTGTCTCGAACTGTGAACGCAGCACCTTGCCTTTGGCATTGTGGCGTTCATCCATTGACCATTCCACGACTATTGCCGCAGCAAAATATATTGGAGACCAACCCATGCGACGCCGCATCAGCAATTCCCCATTGATCGATCCCACGGTTTGCGCCGTCATCATGATGGCCCCCGCGGCCCACGATCTACTGTCGATGTCTCCCGATCTGCCCGCCCGGCATCATCAGACCAACGCCGCCATCGCCCATGCCGCGGGCGTCCTCGACGTGCCCATCTTCACCTTGTTATGGCGTCCCGAGCCGCAAGATTTGGCGCTCGCGGGCGCACCCTCACACGCGTCGCATCGCCAGTTCCTGCTCGAGGAGTATCAGTGTCCCTGGCTCAATCGCGCCTTTGTCGAGGCCCTCAGCAGCGAGGATTCCTCCGTCCTAATCGTTGGCGGCTTTTGGCTCGAGCACGAAATCCTCGGCACCGCCTTGCACGCGCTGGCCGCCTGCTACGAGGTGGCGATCCTCGCCGACATCACGCCACCACGCCAGGCGCCCGCGGCGCGCGCGGCCAGCGAACGTCTGGTTCAGGCGGGCGCCACGCCCATCGTAACCTCGCAGCTCATCCGCGAATGGATGGTGGCGGCGCCGGCGGGGCCCCAAACGAGAGGCGCTGAGAGCGCTATTGCCGGTGGCGGCCGGCGCCTGACCAGCGAGCGCGAACGACGATCGACCTTGAGGCTTTGAAAGTCCTTCATCTCCCTCGTTGCGGGCGATAAGAGACCAAACGGCCACGCCATTGCTTGCCCACACGACCGTCCGTTCGGTCCAGGTCTCCTCACAAAGATTCTAGCAACGGCGATGCCTCGGTTGCGTCCATTACGTCGGTCCCGATTGGCCGTTCGAGCTGGCCCGCTATGCCTACCTGCTCAACGTGTGCCGCAGCGACCTCGCCTGGGAGTACCTGCGGCGCAACCCCGAGTATCAACGGAACTATCGGCTCTCCCGGCGCGGTGCCGATCGGCCGCGACGCCTCGGCAGCGGCCAATATTTGACCCGCCTGCGGCGCCGCTCACCGCGCTGCGAACGCTGGGGCCTTGACCCTTTGATAGACCCCACATGCCCTGCACCCCTCGCACCTCTGTGCTGGACCGTTGGTGAGGCCGCACCAGTTCTCGACGGGATCGCCGAGCGCGCCACGGGCCGTGCGCGAGCCGCGCTGTCGATCGAGAGCTACGCCGCGGCCCGGCACATTGTGATCGGGCCGACCGGCGAGGAGTACGTGCTCTTTCGCGACGCCGAACGGGCCGCAAGTCTGCGGCTCGAGGGGTCCGCGCCGGTTTAGGTGCCGTCAACGTCACCTTCCTGATCCGTGACCTTCCCGATCCGCACCCGTTGGCGGCGCGATTTCGCACGTTGCGGCGCCTCATCGCCGACCCGCGTCTCGAGGTCCGACCCTCGCGTACGCGGCTCTTTCACCGCGACGCGCTGATCGCCCTCGACGCCCGGCTCGTCGGCCTGAGCCACCGCGAGATCGCCGTCCTGCTGCACGGCGCTGACGCCGTGCGCAGCAACTGGTCGCACTCGAGCGGGTCGATCCGGGAACGCGTCCGCCATCTACTCGCTCGCGGGCAAGCGCTCCGCGATGGCGGCTATCGGAAGCTCCTCACCTGAGGAGGGGAGGGGGATTTCGCTTTTTTGCAGAATAACCCTCCCGAGCATATCCGGCTTCCCGCAGTATCCCGCATCTTCCTTCGAACTCGGGAGCACAGACGATGCCAAAACGCCGGCTGGATTTCCTGGACACCACCGAGACGGCCCAAATCCTGAGAACTCAAAAAACACACCATGGAAAACATGCGCTGCAAGGGAAATGGTCCCATCTTTTACAAACTTGTCGGACGCGTCTTCTACCGCCGCGCCGACCTCAGACGTTGGGTGGCGAAGGCCCGACGGCGCTCCTCCGCCGGCGAAAAACCATGACCTCGTCGGCGCTGATCGGCCTGGCCGTTGGTGTGGGGCTCATCCTCGCATCGGTCCTCCCGGACGGGGGGCCGATGCTCGTTTGGAATGTCTCGCCGAGCCAGCCGATCGGGCTCTATCGGAGGCTGCCCGGCGCTCCGCACGTGTCCGACCGCGTGCTCGTTCGCCTGCCTCCACACCTCGCGGACCTGGCCGCACGCCGTGGCTACCTCGCGCCCTCGACCTACCTCATCAAGCCCGTCGTCGCCGTCGGCGGCGACCGGGTCTGCCGGCTTGGCACGCGCATCTCCCTTCGCGGTCGGATCGTGGCCCGCGCCACGTTGCGCGATCGCCTGGGACGAACCCTGCCGACCTGGCAGGGTTGCCGCAGGCTCGGAAAGGGCGAGCTATTCCTGCTCGCCGCCGATCCCGATAGCTTCGATAGCCGCTATTTCGGTGCCGTCGCGGGACATGCCGTGACGGGGCGCGCTGCCCTCGTTTGGTCGTTGGGGCGCGGAAATTTGTAAGGAGCACGCCCAGGAGACTGAGACGCGTGAACGGTGTGGCCGCAGGGCGTGTTAGGCCTGCCCACGGAGATCTCAGGCCTTTGCTCCAGCGATTACGGTGAGGCTCGCCGGCGCCATTGCACCGCGGTCAACTCGCCAACGAGGCAATGTCCTCGGCTGAGAGCTGGCGCGCAACCACGGCGCGCAGAGCCTCGGCACCTGAGAGAACGAGATCGTCGTTGAAATCACCGTGGATCGGATCGAGCGCAATGGCCTCAATTCCCAGGGCTCGCGCACGCCGCGCCAAGCGCTCAAAGGCGCCATATCCGGCCAAGTCCCGGTCGCGCGCGACGTAGAGCCGTTTCAGTCCCTTTGGCTGCTCAAGAGCGCCGAGATTGGACGCGGAGAGCGCCGCAACCATCGGCACCTCAGGCAAGATCGTCTTGAGGGACAGCACGGTCTCAATGCCCTCACCGGCGAGCATCACCTCGCCCACACTGCCGAAACGAACGCCAAACCCGAGCTGCCGCCCGAGCGCGCGGCGCGGCGTCGAAACCGGCGCCTTGCCGCGACCACTCGCATCCAGCCAGGTGCGCTGGATGCCGGTGATACGTCCGCTGGGGTCGGTGATGGCGGCCAGCAGCGCCGGTCGCTTTTCCTGCGCGGCGCCATCGCGATAGTAGCAGGCAGGATGAAAGCGCAGCGACGGCCACGGCCCGAGGTGGGTGATGCCCCTCTGTTCGAGGTAGGTTTGGACGAGTGTGCCGGTGATCGGACGACCCATGCCGAACAGCCGCTGCGCGGCCAGCGTCTTGTCGGAGGCGCCGCGTTCGGTTCGGGGCGGCGTGGGGTCGGCCGGCACCTCCAGAAATTGCCGCGCCTCGGCAAGCGCCTGCTTGAGGCTCGCCAGCTTGCACGAGGCCGCAATGAGATCGAGCAGATCACCGTGTTGGGCGGTGGCGGCGTCACACCACTTGCCGGCGCGCGCGCCAGAAAGCCGCACGTAAAGGCTCTGCCCTGGCGTATTGGCCACATCGCCGACGTGCCAATAGCCGCCGCTGCGCCGACCGTTCGACAGATAGTGCCGACAGACCGCTTCGGCATTCTGCGCCAGGCAATGCGCGAGCTCGCCCGCACCTTGGCGCCGAGCCTGACGATAGCGCGTCTCGCGCGGTTGTGCGCTTGGCACCCTCGGCCGCCGCGGTGTCGGCGGTGGCAGGCCGAAGGGCCTAGCTTCGCGGGCTGTCGGAGTCGGTTCGTCGCCAATGGGGTCGGGCCTGTCCGACACCCGCCGGCGCTGCGTTGGTTCGTCTCGCCATAGGAACGTCAACTCTTCGAAGCAAAAAAGCGACTAACGACCTCTTTGAGATTATTGACACTTTAGCAAATGTTCTTTATTTGTTCCAGAGTCACTTTGGCTAGCTGCCAGATCCATGACAGGAGCGCGTTCCAGGCTTCCCGGCCCTAACGTTCCGGTGGGGCTCGGCCGCGGTCGGGCGTCCAGGTTAGTCGGTTGGGTCCTACCCATCCCGTGACCGCTTGGCCGCGCAACGGCTCGAGCGCGGGCTTCCAAGGTGCCAGCGTGAACGTGTCATCGCGGCGGATGAGCGCGAGTTTCTCCGTCGGCGTGACCAGGGCACGGGCATAGATGCCGGAAATGCGCCGGTCACCCTGATGGGGAACATAGGTGGCGCCGAGCTCGCGCGAGAGGTCGGCCACCAGCCGCTCCAGTTCGAGCTGACGCAAGACGCGCATCATCTCGGGCACCGGCGCCAATTCCCCCGTGTCATCACTTGGGGCCAGCAGCTCACGTTCTCTGAGCCAGCGCCGTCGGCCGGCAAATGCACCTCGGAGTTGCGCACCAAAACCGGTGGCGCCCGCATCCGGCTGCCACTTCTCGAGCAGAGCCTGATCGATCCACGTTGGGCCCGCGTAGCTGATCTGGCTCTCAATCTCGACGGCCGATAACACCTGCAGTTTGCTCGCCGCCGAAGGCTTGCCGGCAACCATACCGGCAGCGAGGACAACAAGATGACCGCGCCGAGGCACGTCATTGGGCCGCAAGCGGCCCAACTCCGCGTAGTGAACCCGTCCATCGACGGCGTCGACGACGACCCAGGTGCGATCGGTGATGTCATCGATCCTGCCGACGCCAACGACCTTGCCGATCAGCGGCGCCTTACGCGGCCCGCGCTCGAACAACGCCAGCGCGGCGGCACCCCGATCGATACCGGCCTCCTTCAAGGCCCGCTGCATATTTTTGAATTTGTCGGCCCGCTCACCGAGCTGGCGCAGCTTGGCTTCGACCTCAGCGCCCAGTACCCAAACGCCGGGACGCCGTTCCTCGGCCAGACCCAACTTTTGTAAGGTTTTGAGCCGTCCAACCCGTACCGAACGCCCCACCGGATCGAGATCCTGCATGGCGGAAATCGCCAAAACGCCGTCCTTGGCCTGAGCCAACAGCGACCGGTCGAGAAACGTGAAGCGTTCCTGCGTCATCTCGTTGACGAGCTTGTGCAGTCGTTCCAGCTCGCTTTCCGGTCCGAGTTCGAGGCTGACCAGTGCCCGCGCGCGTGCGCGCAACCCATAACAGATGTAGTCGTGGGCTATGACGAGGTCTTTGCCCTTATCGTCACGACCACAAATCACGATGTGCGTGTGAGGGTATCCGGTATTGAAATGGTCGGCGGCCAACCAATCAAGACGCGTGTCGAGATCATACTGCACCTGCACCATGAAATCACGAATGAAGGCTTTGAGATCCGTCAGGCGTGCCCCATCCTCGGCCGACACCAGAAAGCGAAACTGATAGCGATCGCCCGCTGAGCGGCGCACAAACTCATCGACATTTGCGTCGTCGCTGGCCGCATCGTAGGCCCGGCCTTTGCTGCCGTCACGGGCGACGCCCTCCCGCACGATATACTTGAGATGGAGCCGCGCAGAGTGCAGCCTACCGGCGATGATCATGTACCGCGCCCAGGCGACGACCCGGCGGCCGTCGGGCGCGATCAAACCCGCAGCCGCGCGCACGCCAGCGCCCACACCTCGATTGAACGTCGCGTTCGGTGAAATGTGACCCAATCTGCGGCGCCCGCGTTCCGCCCGGCCCAGTGGACGCATCACCTGCGTCACGTAGCGCTCACTGTGTCCTTTCTTGCCGCCGCCAATGCGACCAGGCTTTGGATCGAAATCGTCTTGGCTGTTGTTGTTGGGACTCACGGCGTGCCTCCATCTCGCTGTTTGGCAGTTGAGATGTGGCGCGAAATCGGCCAGTCAAGCTGACGTCAAACAGGGCATTGAGGTGTCAGACCAATTTCTGGTTTCCGCACCACGCTTAATTTCGGGTGGCGGCGAGGCTTCGCGCCAATCAAGACTTCTCAGCGATAAAAACGCACCGCGTTTATCTTGATCTCCCCGAAAGCGCCCGCACCTTCCTCTTTTTCACGATCAGCTCCGGCCATTCGCCCGCGCGTCCGATCCGCCGATCGCAACCGGGTGCCCCACAGCTTGCCAACGATGATGCACCGGACAAAGCCCCGCTCAGGTGTTGGCAGGGCCGGAAAAAACCCCCGCGCCGCGGTTGGCGCGAGGGCGGGGCGTGGCCGATCAGTCCTGCGGGCTCCAGATCAGCGCGTACACGTCCGGATCGGCATTGCCGGCCGCGCGGCCGAGATTGGCGTAGAGCGTCTTGGCGCCGAACTCGGGGGCGGCGATCGAGAGCGAGACGTAGTCCCGACCCGAGGTCTGGCCGCGACGCACCCAGCCGGCGCCGATCTCGATGCCCTGGGCGATGACCCGATAGTCCGGCTGTCCCGGCGAGACCTTGTCGGTCACCGGAATGATGCTGACGTCGGTGCGCATGGTGAGCGTCTTAAGCTCGCCCTCGTAGCGGCCGTCCTCGCGCTTCGTGACTGATCCGATGGTTGCCATGTGAAGTGTCCTTGTGTTGATCCGGTGGAGGCCAATTCCCCCGCCGGCGTGCGCGTTGAGCGGCCGGCGGCGCCTGAGGCACCCGTCGCAGCACCTTCGCGAAGACGGGCCGGAACGCAGTGGAGGAGCCGGCTTTTGCCGGCTTGCCGCCAAGGCGCCGACGGCCGCATCGTCGCACGAGCTTCGGCGGGGAATGGCGCTTCGCCAGCGGTCAGGACAAACGCGGATGGCGCCGCGATCACCGCGACGGAGAAGGGCGCGCGAGCCACGCCAAGCCTCGTCCTTCAGCGTACAGCACAAGACCATGAAGGTCTTCGCGCCAACGGGAGGCCGCGGGTAAGCCCATCGTGATCGCCCCACTGACCGCGCCGCGGATCGCGCGGGAGGGATCGTGACCCCGCAAGGGGCCGAGACGCCCAGGCCGCTCCCGGCCGGCGGCTCGGTCGCGCTCATCAAGCGCGATAGAGCCCGACCGCCCGAGGACGAAAAAGTCCGCGGGCGGGCCCGCCCAGCCTTGGCACGCTCTAACGTGCGCGGGCGCCTCGACAATTCTGCCTGCGAGGCAGCGCTTTTATCTTGCCTGAAAAAGGAAAGCGAGCATTCAGAGATCCTCGACACGGTTGGACGCCCGGAAGGCACGTCTTGTGCAGATTGGCGCGACGCGCCTCAAAGGCGGCAAACTGGATGAGGTGCAGCGCTTTGGAAGTCTCGTCAATCCCCGTTGCCGCATTCCGAAGGCCGCCGTGGCCGTGCATGGCATTACCGAAACCCTCGTCGCCGATGCACCAAGGTTCGCGGCCGTCGCCGACCCATTCGAAGCCTTCCTTGGCAAATCGATCGTCATCGGCCATGCGCATTGTGACGGAGCGCGATATCCTGCGCGCCGTGGCTGCCCGCGGCGAGGCTGCGCTCTCGATGCCCGTCGGTTCACATATGAAGGCACCGCTGCAGACCGTGCCGGAGGGGACTCACGTCTATCGCACCATCGGCCGCATGGATCGATTGGGGTTCAGGCATCTTGGCGTCACGGAGGCAGACGCGCAATCTGCTGCGGCATCGAGCCACCACCGCCGTCGTGCTCGGAGACAAAATCGACAGTGCTTCCACACCCGCCGAACTCGCTGTTGCCTGGGCCAGCTTGCCGTTGATGGCGCGCAATTTGATGCACGAGGATGTGGACCCGCGCACCACCTCTGCGGTGATCAGTTCAGAAATCTGTAGCATGACACGCCGCGCCGCCGAGCTGGCCGAGGAGCGACCGCGCATCGGCGGCGCCAGTCCGCCACCCGTCGCCTACGCCGTGCTGGTGCTGGATTCGGCGGGCCGCAAGGAGAGCCAGCTCGCGGCCGACCAGGACAACGCGATCGTCTACGCGGAAGGCGAGCAGAAGGCGGACCGGTAGACGCCGACTTCGAAAAACGCGCCACCCAGATGTGCGACGTCCTCGACGCCGGGCATTCCGTACTGCAGGCGGCGTGATGGCCAAGAATGGTGCTTGGCGCAAAAGTTCTTCCGCCTCATTTGCCACAATCGATGCCCGGATCCGGCGCTGTCAGGGACCTCGCCAGCTCTCGGAACTGCCCGTCGGCGCGTCGCGGGCGCCACCCGACAAACTGAGGCCACGGCCCGAAAATCGCAGCTGAGCGCGCCAACGTTTTTACCTTGCCTGCAAAGTGACCTGCAAAGTGACCTGCAAAATGAGCCATGCGGCCCGGCAAGCAATGCGTTGGGCTTGCCTCAACCTGGAAATGGTCGAGCGAGCGACACCCTGAGCGCTCGCGTGGCGCATGTCGCCAACGCGACGGGCTCGTTGACCGCAGCAACGAGCAGCGTCCTCGGCGGCTTCCCGCGACTTCCCCACACTTCCCGGACCATCCCCCTTTTTCCTCGCTTTTCCCATTTGCCGTTGGCGCCCTTCGGCCCAAGCTGCGCCTTACGTCATTCAGCCAAGACGGAAAGCTCCTGTGAGCTCATGGCGATCCCATCTCCTGCATGTTGGCCTCGCGGCCCTGGCACCGGTCGTGTGCCTGTGGGCCGCAACGGAGTGGGCGGCTCACATGCTGAGCTTTCAACCAGGCCTGGGGCCGGCCTGGATCGAGCCGCTTGGCATGAAGATCTATGCCCCCTGGCAATTGTTTTTCTGGTGGGTCGCCTTCGAGGCGGCCGCGCCGCAGGTCTTCGTCCGCGCCGGAACCCTGGCGGCGCTCGGCGGTGTCGCCGCCGCCGTCATCGGCTTAGGGGGAGCCGCCCGGCGGACCGGTCACAGGCAGCCTGCCACGACCTTTGGCTCGGCCCGCTGGGCGGATGCCGCCGACCTCAAGCGCGCGCAGCTCTTCGCCAATGCCGGTGTCGTGCTCGGCCTCTATGACGGTCGCTACCTCCGCCACGATGGCCCCGAGCACGTGCTTCTGGTCGCACCTACCCGATCCGGCAAGGGCGTCGGCTTGGTGCTGCCAACGCTCTTGAGCTGGACCCAGTCGGCCGTCATTCACGACATCAAGGGCGAGAACTGGGCGCTCACCGCCGGCTGGCGCTCCCGCTTCTCACACTGTCTGCGCTTTGACCCGACCGATCCCCGCTCCGCCCGCTTCAATCCGCTGCTGGAAGTGCGCAAGGGCGCCCAGGAAGTGCGCGATGTGCAAAACATCGCCGACATCCTCGTTGATCCCGAAGGCGCCCGCGACCGCCGCGATCACTGGGACAAGTCGGCTCACGCCCTGCTGACCGGCGCCATCCTGCACGTGCTCTACGCCGAGCAGGAAAAGACGCTGTCCCGCGTCGCCAGCCTGCTCGCCGACCCCTCCCGCTCCATCCTCAAGACCCTGCACATCATGCTCGCCACCAACCACGTCGGCACCGATGCCGCCCCAATGGCGCACTCCGTGGTCGCCTCCGTTGCCCGAGAGCTGCTCAACAAGTCCGA
Organism: uncultured Alphaproteobacteria bacterium; assembly: GCA_963770295.1. Lineage (GTDB taxonomy): Bacteria > Pseudomonadota > Alphaproteobacteria > Rhizobiales > Hyphomicrobiaceae > AWTP1-13. Next base: position 336,697 of record CAVYPA010000005.1, on the reverse strand, counting down.
GAACGAGCGCTCCGGCGTGGTCTCGACGGCGCTCAGCTTCCTCGGCCTCTATCGCGACCCCGTGATCGCGGCCAACACCGCGCGCTCCGATTGGCGCCTCGCCGACCTCCTCGGCGCCGAACGCCCCGTGTCGCTTTACCTGGTGGTGCCGCCCTCGGATCTGTCGCGCACCAGGCCCCTCATCCGTTTGCTGCTCAATCAGATCGCCCGCCAACTCACGGACCGGCAAGCGGTGACCCCAGCGGCCGCGCCCCCTCGACAGCTGCTCTTGCTGGTCGACGAGTTTCCGGCGCTGGGGCGATTGGAGTTCTTCGAATCCTCCCTCGCCTTCCTGGCCGGTTACGGCGTGCGCGCCGTCCTGGTCGCCCAGTCCCTCAATCAGATCGACAAGGCCTACGGACCCCACCACGCCATCCTCGACAATTGCCACGTGCGCGTCGCCTTCACGCCAAATGACGAACGCACGGCCAAGCGGCTATCCGATACGCTGGGCACGGCGACCCAGCTGCGCGCCCTCAAAAATCTCTCCGGCCGCCGCGTTGCCGCCTGGCTGTCGCACACCTCCGTGTCGGAGCAGGAAACGCCGCGCGCGCTTTTGACCGTCGGCGAGATCCTGCAGCTCGGCGCCGAAGAGGCCCTGGTCCTCGTCTGTGGCCTGCCGCCGATCCGAGCCCGCAAGCTCAAATATTACACCGACCGTAATTTTCTGGACCGCCGCTTACCAGCCCCGACTCACGCCGCGGGCTCTGATCCCGATACCCCGCTGCCGCGCCCGCACGATTGGTGCGCGCCCGCCCGCACCGCCGATCCACGACTCGGGACGTCGTTGTCGGATAACGACGGCGAGACCGGCGCACTGCCGCCACGCTCGCGCGAACCCGAAGGCCGCGACCAACCCCGGGATAAAGCGCCCTTGAACGACCTTTCGCTCCTTACGGGCCTCGCCACCGGCGAGGGACCCTCCTCGTCAAGTAGTGCCGAGGACAGCGATCGTGCCACCAACTTGGAGGGGCTGCGTCTCTAGATGGCCAAGAAACGTTACACCGTCTGGCTCTCGCGCCCACTCGCGCACAAGTTCGAAGCCGTGGCCGCACGGTCCAAAGGCGGCAAGTCGGGAGTGGTCGAAGACGCGCTGAAAGCCGTGCTCGAACCGCAGTTGCTGCCCGGTGTCAATGACGCCTTGGCCCGCCGTTTCGAAAGCCTCAACCGAACCGTCGCGCGTCTCGAGCGGGACATGGCCATCACCACCGAAACGCTGGGGCTGTTCGTGCGCTACTTCCTCACCATTATGCCACCGATGCCGGAAAGCGAACAGGAAGCCGCCAGGCTGTTGGGGCGCGAACGCTTCGCGGTGTTCGTCGTCGAGGTTGGCCGCCGTATGACCAGCGATCGGCGGCTCGTGGCCGAGGTGCTGGAAAGCCGTCGCCGAGAACGACCCGGACCTGTTCGGGACGCTGTCTTCTTCGGCCGCCGGTGGCCTGCGCCAGAGAAAAGCCAGGACGGCGCGGCCCAACCCGCAGGAGACAACGCGGTCAATGGTGCTGGGCCAGAGAACGGCAAGGACGGCACGACCCTACTCGCAGGAGACACCCATGAGTGAAATCTTTGCCAGCGCCGCCATCGACGAGGCGCAAGGCCGGCGCCGGCAAATGCTGCGCACGGCCTTCGGCCCCAGTATCGCCGCCGCGTTGGCCGATCCCACCGTCATCGAAGTGATGGTCAATCCCGACGGACGCCTATGGATCGACCGTGCCGTTGTCGGCCGGCTCGATAGCGGCGAACGCATCGGCGCCGCCGAAGCCGAACGCATCGTGCGCATGGTTGCCGCGCACGTCCGTCGCGAGGTCACCGAGCACACACCCATCGTCTCCGCCGAACTGCCCGAGACCGGCGAGCGCTTCGAGGGCGTCATGCCGCCCGTGGCCGCGGCGCCCTGTTTTGCCGTGCGCAAGCCGGCCGACCTCGTCTATCGCCTGAGCGATTATATCATCGCGGGTATTATGTCCCCGCGGCAGGCCGCCGTGCTGGCGCTCGCCGTGCGCGACCGCAAGAACATCCTGGTGGTCGGCGGCACCTCCTGCGGCAAGACCACGCTCGTCAACGCGCTCTTGGCCGAAGTCGCCGACCTCGGCGAGCGCGTGGTCATCCTCGAGGACACGCGCGAGCTCAAGTGTGCAGCCGCCGATTGCCTGGCGCTGCGCACCAAGCCCGGCGTTGTCAGCCTCGGCGATCTCGTGCGCTCCACCCTGCGCTTGCGACCCGACCGCATCATCGTCGGCGAGGTGCGCGGCCCCGAAGCCTTGGACATGCTGAAGGCCTGGAATACCGGCCACCCCGGCGGCATCACCACCGTGCACGCCAATTCGGCCGAAGCGGGCCTCTATCGCCTGGAGCAGCTCGTGCAAGAGGCCGTCGTCACCGTGCCGCGCGCGCTGATCGTCGAAGCCATCGACATCGTCGTCTTTCTCTCGGGGCGCGGCGCCCGGCGCCGGCTCGAAACCCTGCTCGAAGTCAAAGGCCTCGGCCCCGACGGCGATTACGTCTTGAAGCCGCTCGGCCCTCCCAGCCTCGACATCGTCTGACGGAGACGACCATGCGCCCCAACCCGATGCCCGCCATCCTGCGCAACGCGACCATTGCCGGTTGGGTCGTGGCCGTCCTCACGGTGATCGTCGCCGACGCGGCCCATGGGGCGGGATCCGGCATGCCCTGGGAAGCTCCCCTGCAGCGCATCCTCGATTCCATCGAAGGCCCCGTCGCCAAGGTCATCGCCGTCGTCACCATCATCATCACCGGCCTCAGCCTCGCCTTCGGCGATATGGGCGGGGGTCTCAGACGCCTGCTGCAAATCGTCTTCGGTCTGTCCATCGCCTTTGCCGCCACCTCGTTTTTTCTATCGTTTTTTGCCTTCGCCGGCGGCGCCCTGATCAACTGAGATTTCTGACGGGAGATGCTCATGCGCGGTCAAGCTTCTGTCATTCCCGGCTACGAGGTCGTCCTGCACCGGGCCCTGACCGAGCCCATCCTGATCGCCGGCGCCCCGCGCAGCTTTGCCATTCTCAACGGCACGCTGGCGGCCGCCATCGGCGTGGGCTTGCGGGTGTGGATCGCCGGCGCGCTGATCTGGGTGATCGGCCATGGCCTCGCGGTGTGGGTCACGAGGAAGGATCCGGCGTTCCTTACCGTGCTCTCCCGCCACGCCCGCCACAAGGGAGCGCTCACATGCTGAACCTGGCAGAATACCGGCGCAAAACCATCGGCCTTTACGACTACCTGCCCTGGGCGTGCCTGGTGGGACCCGGCATCGTCCTCAACAAGGATGGCTCGTTCCAGCGCACGCTGCGCTACCGGGGCCCCGACCTCGACAGCGCCACGGAGGCCGAACTCGTCGCCATCAGCGCCCGCCTCAACAACATCTTAAAGCGCTTCGGCGCGGGCTGGGCCCTGTTCTTCGAGGCCGAACGCATCCCCGCCAATCACTACCCCGGTGCCCGCTTTGCCGATGCGGCGGCCTGGCTCGTCGACCAGGAGCGCTACGCGCTCTTCAGCGCCGACGGCGCACATCACGAAAGCCGCTATTTCCTCACCTTTCTCTACTTGGCCCCACCCGAGCACGAGGCGCGCGCCGAGCGCGTCCTCTACGAACGCACGACCGAGACGACCAGGAGTGCGCAGGAGCCGCAGGCCCAGCTCGCCCTGTTCGTCACGGAAACCGAACGCGCGCTCACGATGCTGGCCGGCATCCTGCCGGAGGTGGCGGCCCTCGGTGACGCGGAAACACTCGCCTACCTGCACGGCACCATTTCGGAGAAGCGCCACCCCGTCGCCGTCCCCGCCGTGCCGACCCACCTCGACGCGCTGCTGTGCGACACGCCGCTCCTCGGCGGCGTCGAACCCAAGCTCGGCAACCAACACCTGCGCGCCCTGACCGTGCTGGGTTTTCCCAACGCCACCACGCCCGGGTTGCTTGATGCGCTCAACGATCTGGGCTTTGCCTATCGCTGGGTCACACGCTGGATCGCCATCGACAAAACCGAGGCAACGCGCCAATTGGCGCGGCTGCGCCGGCAGTGGTTTGCCAAGCGCAAGTCGGTCGCCATGATCCTGCGCGAGGTCATGTTCAACCGCGAAACCGCCCTCATTGACTTAGATGCCGACAACAAGGCCGCCGACGCCGACGAGGCCCTGCAGGAACTGGGACAGGACGACGTCGCCTTCGGCTTTCTCACCACCACCGTGATCGTCGGGGATGGCGATGCCAGCCTCGCCGGCGACAAGCTGCTGGCCATCGAGCGCATCATCAACGGTCGCGGCTTCGTCACCATCCGCGAGAGCTTGAATGCGATGGAGGCCTGGCTCGGCAGCCTGCCCGGCAACCCCTACGCCAACGTGCGCCAGCCGATCCTGCACAGCCTCAATCTCGCGCACATGATGCCGGTCTCGGCGGTGTGGGCCGGCCCCGAATTCAACCGCCACCTCAAGGCGCCGGCGCTGCTGATGACGGAAACACGCGGCAGCACACCCTTCCGGTTCGACCTTCATGTCGACGATGTCGGACACGCCTTGGTGCTGGGGCCAACAGGCGCCGGCAAATCCGTGCTGCTGGCGCTGCTCGCCCTGCAATTTCGGCGCTACATCGGGGCGCAGGTGATCCTGTTCGATCGCGGACGTTCGCTGCGGGCCGCGGCGCTGGCCGTGGGCGGGGAGAGCATCGCGCTCGGGCTTAGCGGCACGCTGGCGCTGCAGCCGCTGGCGCAGATCAATGAGCCCGGCGAAATGGCGTTTGCCCTGCAATGGGTGACGGCGCTCATTGCCGCCGAAGGCGTCCGCGTCACGCCCGATGTCAAGGACGCGGTTTGGACGGCCTTGCGCAGCCTCGCCAGCGCGCCAAAACAAGAGCGCACGCTGACCGGCCTCGCCGTACTGATCCAGTCGAGCGCCCTGGTGGCGGCATTGACCCCCTACACCCTGGAAGGCGCCTACGGCCGCCTGTTGGATGGCGCTGCCGAACGCATCGCCGCCACCGATATGTTGCATATCGAAATGGAGGAGCTAATGGGGCACAAGGCGCTGATCACGCCGGTGCTCACCTATCTCTTCCACCGCCTGGAAGCCCGCTTCGACGGCCGTCCGACCTTGCTCGTCCTCGACGAGGCCTGGACCTTTCTGGACGATGCGATCTTTGCCGCCCGCATCCGCGAATGGCTCAAGACCCTGCGCAAAAAGAACGTGGCCGTGGTGTTTGCCACGCAGTCGCTTGCCGACATCGAGCGCTCGAGCATCGCCCCGGCCCTGATCGAAAGCTGCCCGACCCGTATCTTTTTACCCAATGACCGCGCGCGCGAGCCGCAAGCGAGAAGCATCTACGCGCGCTTCGGCCTCAACGACCGGCAGATCGAGATCCTGAGCCTCGCCGCGCCCAAGCGCGACTACTATGCCCAGACCGCGCGCGGCAATCGTCTGTTCGAGTTGGGACTGGGCCCGGTGGCGCTCGCCTTGTGCGGCGCCGCCTCGCCCGACGACCAGCGCCTGATCGATCGCTGCCTCGCCGACGGCGACGCCGCCGGCTTCGCCGCCCGCTTTTTGGACGCCAAGGGCCTCGGCTGGGCCGCCGAGCTGTTGGCGCGCTGGACCTCACCGGCCGCTCCGGCAAGCCCGTCGAAGGCCCTCAGCGAGCCTCCCGTTGACACGCCGGCAGCGGAAAAACCCTGGCTCGCCACAACGCCGCCGAACGAGATCCGCGAACCGTCCAGTGGCGCGTTGGAAGGCGGGGAAACTGACACGGCAACAGCAGCGACATCAGCACCGGTTCCAACCCGCAAACCGGTCCTGGCGACGGCGGCATCCGGTCGTCCTGTGACGCCGCTGCCGGGTCTCCCGGGTGGACCGCCGCTGTCCGAACGGCTCTCGCCCTTTCGCATCGTCGCCGGTCAAGCCAAGAGGAGGCACCCCTGAAACCCGCACTCCCCCTCCGCCAAAGGCTGGCTTTGGGCCTGCCGCTGATTGCGGTCGCACTGACGAGCTTTTCGTTGCCCGCCGCGGCACAGCTCACCGTGTTTGATCCCGTCAACCAACAGCAAAACCTACTGTCGGCGGCGCGCGCCCTGCAGCAGATCAACAACCAGGTGCGCCAACTGCAGGCCGACGCCCAAATGCTCTCCCGCATGGACCAGAACCTGGCCCGGCTCAAGGGCTCCATCACCCCGGACCTGCAACGCACGCTCGACGCCATCAATGGTCAGCTGCGCCAGGGCAATGCCCTCGCGCTGAGCCTCAAAGAAACGGAGACGCGCTACGCGCGCCTGTTCCCAAACACGCCCTCGAGCAGCCTTACGAGCGACGCCAGCCTGCGCGCGGCGCAGCAACGCTGGGAGGAAGAATACGCCAGCCTGCAGCGGGCCGCACGGCTGCAAGGCGCCATCGCCGATGGCCTGACCGCCGATGGGCGCCTGCTCAGCCAAGCCATGGACCGCTCGCGCACCGCCAATGGCGCCTTGGAGGTGGCGCAGGCCGGCAACGAGTTGACGGGTCTCGGCATCAAGCAGGCGCTGTCCTTGCAAAGCCTGCTCGCGGCCCAGCAACGCGCCGAGACCCTGAAAGCGGCGCGCGATCTCGCCAACGAAGCGGAGGCACGCCAGCGCTTCAAAGCCTTTCTCGGCAGCGCCGCGATCGCAAGCGCCAAGCGCTAGGGGGACCGAGACTTCAACGCAGCACGTGAGGATCGGCGCGGCGATCACCGCCGCGCCGCTTAAGGGAGCTTTTGTCGTCACGGGGGAAAGCCATGGACGACCTCGCCATCATCGACCGGTTTACCGAAACCTTCAGCCGCTACATCGATTCCGGCTTTGGCCTCATCGCCGGCGACGTTGCCTTCCTGACCAGCACGCTGGTCGGCATCGACATCACCTTGGCCGGCCTGTTCTGGGCGCTCCTGGGGGAAGACCACGTCATTGCGCAACTGATCCGCAAGGTCCTCTACGTCGGCTTCTTCGCCCTCGTGATCGGCAACTTCAAGAGCCTGGCCGACATCGTCTTTGCCTCCTTCGCCGGGCTCGGCCTCAAGGCCAGCGGCGCCACGCTCTCCGCCGCCGATCTGATGCGGCCGGGCTTCGTGGCCGCAACCGGCTTTGCCGCGGCGCGGCCGCTGTTGGAGGCCGCCGGCGCGCTCGTCGGCATCACCGCCTTTTTTGCCAACTTCGTCACCATCTCCGTGCTGCTGCTGGCCTGGCTGATCGTGCTCATCGCCTTTTTCGTGATGTCGGTGCAGCTCTTCATCACCATCATCGAATTCAAGCTCACCGTGCTGGCGGGCTTCGTGCTGGTCCCCTTCGCTTTGTTCGGCCACACCACCTTTCTGGCCGAACGCGTCTTGGGCAACGTCATCTCCTCCGGGCTTAAGCTGATGGTGCTGGCAATCGTCGTCGGCATCGGCGCCTCGTTGTTCGGCACGCTGATCCGCCCCACGGGCGAGATCACGCTCACCCAGGCGGCCGCCACCATTCTGGCGGCCATCGCCGTGTTCGGTCTCGCCGTGTTCGTCCCGGCACTGGCGGCCGGGCTCATCTCCGGTGCGCCGCAGCTGGGCGCTGGGGCGGCCGTCGCTACCACGGCCGCGCTCGGCGGCAGCGCCGTCGCCGGCGGTCTGTTGACGACCAGTGCCGCCCGGCTCGGCGGTCGGGCCGCCGGCGCCACGCTTCAGGCCGCGGCCGCCGTCACGGGGCGGCTCAGTGCGGCTCACGAGTCTGGCGGCGTCCGCGGCATCGCGCGCACCGCGCTCAGCGCCCCGGCCTCGCGCGCGCTGACCGCCGTCACGGCCCCCGTGCGCGATGCCTACCGCGAGGGCGCCGCCCAAGGCTATCGCGACACGGCGCCGCCAAACGACCCGAATGGCCCGCCGAGTCCGATGTCGTCGCCGGGTGGTGCGCCACCCAATGCGCCACCCGGTTGGGCGCAAACTCTGGCGCGCCGGCAGCGCACCACACAGGCGGCCTTGCTCGCGGCGCAGGCCGTGCGCGAGGGCGACCGTCCCGCCGGCGGCGCCGCGCCCGACCTCAAAGACAAGAGCTAGGCAAGAGGCCCCCCATGACCTTCAAGCGCGCGAGCTTGCGCTACGGCGACACGCCGGCGCCGATCACGCCCTACCAAAAGGCGGCCCAGATCTGGGACGAGCGCATCGGCAGCGCCCGCGTGCAGGCCCACAACTGGCGCCTGATGGCGCTGGGCTCGCTGGCGCTTGCCCTGCTGTTGGGCACGGTTCTGTCGTGGTTTGCCCGCTCGGGGGCGGCCACGCCTTATATTGTCGAGGTCGACGCCCAGGGCAGCGCGCGCGCCGTCGGGCCGGCCATCGAGGCCTATAAGCCCAGCGATGCCCAGATCGCCTTTCATCTGGCGCGCTTCATCGACCACGTGCGCTCGCTCTCGCTCGATCCCGTCGTCGTGCGCCAGAACTGGCTTAGGGCCTATGACGTCGTCACCGACCGCGCCGCGGTCAGCCTTAACGAGTATGCGCGCGAGAATGACCCCTTCCAGCGCATCGGCCGCGAAACCGTGGCCGTCGAGGTCGCCAGCGTGGTGCGCGCCTCGGAGAGCTCCTTCCAGGTGCGCTGGCTGGAGCGCCAATTCGACGCCGGCGCGCTCAAGGACACGCGCCGGCTGACCGGCCTCTTTTCCATTCTGATCACCCCGCCCCGCACCGTCGAGCAAGTGCGCAAGAACCCGCTCGGCATCTACGTGCACGCCTTCCATTGGTCGCAGGACGTCGCCGCCTCCGGAGAGCCGAAATGACCGCCCGTCACTCCCTTGCCCTCGGCATCAGCCTTGCCATCGCCGCTGCGGTTGCTGCTGGCGCCTGCGCCAGACCCGTCGAGGTCCCGGAAATCCCCCTCCTCGATAGCCCGGCCTTCAAGGCGGCAACGCGCGAGCCCGAGCCCAAGCCCGAGACCACCTACGTCGAGGTCCCCAAACCCTTGCCGCTGCCCGGCCAGCTCAAACCCCTCTCGCCCCCGGCAAAGAGCGCAGAGAGCGCGCCCCCGCTTCCCCCCAAGGAGCGCATCGCCGCCGCCCAGCGTGGCGCCCGCGTCGAGCCCAGCAAAGATGGCTACATCAATGCCATCCAGGTCTACCCCTACACGCGCGGCGCGCTCTATCAACTTTATGCCGCCGTCAATCAGGTCACCGACATCGGCTTGGAGCCTGGCGAAAAGCTCGTCTCCGTCTCTGCCGGCGATACCGTGCGCTGGATCGTCGGCGACACCTTGAGCGGCGAGGGCAAGGACGCTGTCGTCCACATCCTCATCAAGCCGACCGCCGCCGACCTCGACACCAACCTCGTCATCGCCACGGATCGCCGCACCTACCATCTGGAGATGCACGCCACGGCCGCGACCTACATGGCCTCCCTGACCTGGACCTATCCCGCCGCCGACCTGGTCGCCCTCAAGCGCCAACGCGCCGAGGCCGCCAGCACCGCGGCGGCCATTGCCGATGGCGGCGTCAATCTCGAAGAGCTGCGCTTTCGCTATCGCCTGGAAGGCGAGGCGCCCTGGAAGCCGCGGCAGGTGTTTGATGACGGGGTCAAGGTCTACATCCAGTTTCCCCCCGGCCTGGCGCAAAGCGAGGCCCCACCCCTGTTCGTGCTCGGCCCCGACGGCAAGAGCGCGCTCGTCAACTATCGCGTGCGCGGCACCACCTACATCGTCGATCGCCTGTTCGCCGCCGCCGAACTGCGGTTGGGCACGGCGCCCCAGCGCGTCGTGCGCATCATCCGCACCGATGCCGTGTGGCGGGAGGTGCAGCCATGACGATCGAGGCCCCCACGCCCGGAAACGGCAAGGTCGCGCCCGAGACGCTCGCCTTGCGCGCGCGGCCGCAGCCGGTCACGCGCATCAACCGCCGCGTGCTCATTGGCATGGCCGCCATCATCCTGTTTGTCCTATCGGGGCTTGTGCTGGTGGCGCTGAAGCCGCCGAGCCTGCGTTTGGGCGAGCGTCCCGAGCTCTTTAATGTCGAGCACAAGTCCCTCAGCGATGCGCTGGCCAAACTGCCGGCGAGCTATGAGGACGTGCGGCCCGCCAAGGCGGCCGACGAACCGAAACTCCCAGCGGGTGTGCCGAGACTGGCGCTGTCTGTCGGCGCGGCCGAGGACGGCGATGGGGCGGACACGGGGCGGCTGGCCCGCCTGGTGGGCCAAGCCCGCGAATCGCCGGTGTTCTTTCGGCTGCTGGCCCCGGCCTTCAAGGGCGGCGGCGAAGCCGACGCACGAGCGCACGCGGGCGAGGCGCCGCGGCCGGTCCCGCGCACTCGGGACAACGCGCTGGCTCCCGCCGGGCCAACCGCTACCGCGACGCCGAGCGCCGGGGGCTTGGATGCCAGCAGCGCACCGGCGACTGAGCCAATGCGCAAGCTCGCCTTTCTGAAAGCAGCGCCCGATAAGGACATCTATAATCCGCATGCCCTGGAGCGCCCGGTCTCGCCCTACCAGCTGATGGCCGGCACCGTCATCGCCGCCAGCCTGATCAGCGGCCTCAACTCCGACCTCCCCGGCTTTGTCATCGCCCAGGTGACCGAGCACGTCTACGACAGCGTGTCCGGGCGCACCCTTCTGATCCCCCAGGGCTCGCGTCTCCTCGGCCGCTATGACAACGTCACGGCCTTTGGCCAAAAGCGCGCCCTCGTCGTCTGGCAGCGCCTGCTCCTGCCCGATGGCAGCTCCGTCCTGATCGACAACCTCCCCGCCACCGACACCAGCGGCTATGCCGGGCTAGCCGACAGCGTCGACCTGCACACCTTCCAACTCCTGAAGGGTGTGGCGCTCGCCACCGTGCTGGGCGTCGGCACCGAGCTGGCCTTGGGCTCTTCCGACAATAACCTCGTCCGCGCGCTGCAGGCAGCAACGCAAGCAACCGGCAGCCGCGTCGGCCAGCGCTTGATCGAACGCCAGCTCGATGTCGGGCCCACGCTCACGGTGCGCCCGGGCTGGCCGCTGCGCGTGATCGTCCACAAGGACATCGTTCTCAAGCCTTACCCGCAAGCTGCAAACCCCTGAAGGAGGAAAACCCATGCCCGTGATTGGCACGTTTACGCGCGTGCAGGATGGCTATACCGGCAGCATCACCACGCTCGCCCTCAACGCCAAGGTCTCCATCCGTCTCAATGCGGGTAAGCAGGGACGCAACGCCCCCGATTTCCTGATCATGGTGGGGACGGTCGAGGTCGGCGCGGCCTGGCGCCGGACCAGCCACGGCTCGACTAAGGAATACCTGCGCGTCAAGCTCGACGATCCCCTTCTGCCCGAGCCGATCTGGGGCGCCTTGCTCGAGCCGGGCGAGGATGGCGTGGCCCGCCTGCTGTGGCGGCGCGATCGGGAGGACGACGGCGGCTGAGCCCGTGAGCGTTTGTGGGCCGCGCGCTCTCCGCCCGTCGGCGGAGAAAAAATTGCCATAGAAAAATCTTCGATGGGAGGAACCTCGTGACGCGTTCACGCCGGATCGGTTGCGTCCTGCTGCCCTTCGCAGCCGGCTACTACTTGTCTTACCTCTTTCGCACCATCAACGCGCTCATCGCCGCCGATCTGACGGCGGAGCTCGGCCTCTCCGCGGCCGACCTCGGGCTGTTGACCGCCGTCTATTTTCTGGTATTCGCCGCCGCCCAGATCCCCTGCGGCATCCTGCTCGACCGGCACGGCCCGCGCACGCTTCTGAGCGGCCTTCTCTTGCTCGCCAGCGCCGGCGCCCTCCTGTTTGCCCTCGCCGACACGCTCGTCGGTCTCCTGCTGGGCCGCGCGCTGATCGGGGTGGGCGTGGCGCTGGCCTTGATGGGGGGCTTCAAGGCCATCGTGCTCTGGTTTCCCGCCGAGCGCCTGGCGCTCACCAACGGCTGGTTCGTCATGCTGGGCGCCTTGGGCGCCGTCACGGCCACGGCACCGGCCGATCTTCTCATTACCGCCGTCGGCTGGCGCGGCCTCTTTGCCATCCTCGGCGCCTTGAGCGCGCTTGCGGCCCTTCTCATCGTGGGCATCGTGCCCGACGAGGATCGGCAGCCCATGCCGTCAAAATGCGCTGCTCCCACGCTGTTTGCCATCTATCGCCAGCGGCGCTTTTGGCGCCTGGCCCCGCTCTCCTCCCTCGGCATCGGCACCTCCTGGTCGCTGCAGGGGCTATGGGCCGCGCCTTGGCTCAGGGATGTCGACGGTCTCGATCGCACCGGCGTGGTCGAGATCCTGAGCGTCATGGCGATCGTCGTCAGCGCCAGCGGTTTGGCCTTGGGACTGGCGGCAACCCAAGTCCGCCGCCTCGGCGGCAAGACCGAGCACGTGCTGCTTGCCACCATCGGCCTGTCGCTCTCAGCGCAGCTCGCCTTAGTGTTCGAGCTTCCCGTGACCGCAGGCCTCGCCTGGAGCGCGATTGCCGCCGCCGGCGCCGCGACCGTGCTCAGCTATGCCATCCTCGCCGACTACTATCCGAAAGAAATCTCGGGTCGGGCCAACGCGGCCTTGAACTTGCTGCACGTCGGCGGCGCCTTCGCGCTGCAATCGCTGATGGGCCTCATCATCCAGCAGTGGCCGACCGAAGGCGGCCACTATCCTCCCCTCGCCTACAAAAACGCCCTGGGCGTCGTGTTCGCCCTTGAGCTCGTGGCGCTGGCCTGGTTCTTCGTGCCGGCGGCGCGGACGTCGCGGGGCCAGGCCTGGGTTGAGGCCTGGGTTGATCTCAGGGCCACCGCCGAATTGCACGTGCCCGCCGCGCGCATTCTTTCGCTAACGGCCACCCACACGCTCATCGGCAGCGCTGGCGCGGTGGCCCCGGTCAGGCTGGTGGCATGGCGGCGTCGCGATGACGGCAACCTCACCCCTGAGCGTCGGCCTGGGGTTGCGCCCCCTCCGCCGCAATCCGGGGCAAAGCATCGCGCCAGAACTCCGGCGGCTGCGCGCCCGAAACGCCGTACTTCTGCGACACGATAAAGAACGGCACGCCCTGAATGCCCATGCGATAGCCCTGCTGCTCCAGATCGACGACGGCCTCGAGGCTGTCGGGGTCCGTGAGCGCGCGCTTGAGCGCCTCGGCTTCGAGACCGGCCTCGGCCGCCAGCTCCTGCAGGACTTGGGGCTCGCCGATGTCGCACGCCTCCTCGAAGTAGGCCTGAAACAGGCGATTGACGAGGGCGTCCTGACGCCCCTGCCGACCCGCTTCCCAAATGGCCCGGTGGGCCAGCCGCGTGTTGGGCGTGCGCTGCATGCGGTCGAAGGCAAAGGCGATGCCAAGCTCCTTGCCGGTCTCGATCATGTTGCGGTCGAGTTCGGCGCTGCGTGCCGCGCCAAACTTCGGGCGCGATAGGCCTGCCGCTCGATGCCCTCGGCGGGCATGTCCGGGTTGAGCTCGAACGGCCGCCAGGCCAACCGCGGCGGCGCCGGCATGTCCGAGCCGTCAAGCGCGGCCTCCAGCCGCCGCTTGCCGACGTAGCACCAGGGACAGATCACGTCGGAATAGACAATGATGGAAAGGGGATCGGACACGGGATTGGACACTGAATCGGACATATGGCGGAACAATCCTTTTGGCTCGCGCTCCCCAAGATTAGACCACGACGCCTTGCGCCGGATAGAAGGATGCCCAGGAGAGAAACGTCAGCATGGTGGCGAGACTGCAATACCAGCGTCGAAAAGCCGGCCCTGATCAAGCTCGACAGCCGGAAGGCTGGATCGGTCACCGATGCCTCCCTCGCGATTTTGTCGGTGGCGCTGGGCGCGCCCTACGTCACCATTGTGGCGCTCAAGGCGATCGCCGCCGATTTCGGCGGCTATCGCTCGACGCCCTCGGCGGCGGCCTCCCTTGCCATGCTCGGCACGGGCGTGGGTGGCCTCGGCATGGGCTGGCTAGCCGAGCGCATCGGCGTCAAACGCGTGGTCTGCCTCGGCGCGTGCATGGTCTGCGCGGGGCTCGCGCTCTCCTCGCTGGGTGAAGTTTGGCAGCTCTACGTCGGCCACGGGCTCCTGATCGGGTTGCTCGGCAACGGCGCATCAATGCGCCGCTCTACGTCTATGTCACGCGCTGGTTCGAGGCGCGCCGCGGCGCGGCGCTCGCGCTCTTGTCCGGGGGACAGTACGTCGCCGGCGCCAGCCTGCCGCCCCTGTTCGAGCGAGCGATCGCTGCCTATGGCTGGCGCCAGACCATGTTCAGCTATGGTCTCATCGTTGCCGTCGTGGTGGTGCCGCTCGCCATCCTGTTCTTGCGGCCGGCGCCGGAGACGGCCAGAGCCGGTACGACGCAATCAGGTGCGCAACGCGACAAGGTGCTGGGACTGCCGTCCAACCTCGCCTTCGGTCTCCTCGCCGGCGCCGCGTTTCTGTGCTGCGTGCCGATGGCCATGCCCGCCTCGCATTTGATTGCGCTATGCGGCGATTTGGGGTTCGCGCCGGGGCGCGGCCCCGTCATGTTGACCGTGCTCCTGGTCTGCGCCTTTTTAAGCCGGCAGTTCTGGGGCTGGATCACCGACCGCGTCGGGGGACTGACGACCGTGCTGGTCGGCTCGCTCGCCCAGGCGACGGCAATCTCGGGCTTTATCGTCACCCAGACCGAAATGGGCCTGCTGGCCGTCGCCGCCGCCTTCGGCCTCGGCTTCAGCGGGCTCATCCCCGCCTACATCGTCGCCATCCGCCAGCTCTTTCCCGCCCATGAGGCGAGCTGGCGCATTCCGACGCTGCTGCTCACGGGCATGGGCGGCATGGCCGCCGGCAGCTGGTTGGCGGGCCGGCTCTACGACTATTTCGGTTTCTATGCCCCAGCCTTCGCCACCGGCCTCTTTTTCAACCTCATCAATGCCAGCCTCGTCGCCGGCCTGCTCCTGCTCTGGCGGCGCTCGCAACCCAGATTAGCCTTTTCCTAACGGGAACAAATCTTCCACGCACGCGCCTAGACCAGGCCTTGTTCGTCCTCACCAATGTTTGGCAACGCTTGCGCCGGCTAGGCCCGAGCGCCGAAAATGTCTATCGTCGTCAGGAACGCCAAAGCAAAATCTCAATCGTGCGGATTCGCGAACGCGCAAAATGCCTCTTTTCTTTGGGCTCACGCTACCGCGCGAGAATTTTCTTCTATAGTGCCACCAAGCGGCGCTCCGGGATGGCGCCGCGATCGACAACCCCGCAGCAATCTTCGGCAGAGGATGCAAACGTGCGTGCACGTGGGGGTGTCCTTCATGGAACCATCGGTTGTCGTTGAGTTGTCCCGAACAGTTGTCTCGAAACGATCAGTCGGAGTGAAGACCCCATGTGGCGAGGTGAGTGGCGAGTTGGGCGACGCGGATCCCTAGTGGCCGCCATGCTGGTGGCGAGCCTGTGCTCGGCGGTTTTAACGCCGGCGGCGTCGGCGGCCGACGCGCTGAAAGAAATCCGGATCGACTGGGCCACCTACAATCCCGTCTCCATGTTGCTCAAAAATAAGGGCCTGCTGGAAAAGGCCTTCGCCAAGGACGGCATTGCCATCGTCTGGGTGCAGACGCTCGGCTCCAACAAGGCGCTGGAGTTCTTGAACGCCGGCTCCATCGACTTCGGCTCGACCGCGGGCTCCGCCGCGCTGGTCGCCAAAATCAACGGCAATCCCATCAAGTCGATCTACGTCTACTCGCGACCCGAGTGGACCGCCCTGGTGACCGGCAAGGACAGCACCATTAACACCGTCGCCGACTTGAAGGGCAAACGCGTCGCCGTCACCCGGGGCACCGACCCCCACATCTTCCTGGTGCGCGCGCTACAATCGGCGGGCCTCACCGAAAAGGACATCGTCCCCGTCCTGCTGCAGCATCCCGACGGCAAGACCGCCCTTATTCGCGGCGACGTCGACGCCTGGGCCGGCCTCGATCCCATGATGGCCCAGGCCGAGGTCCTGGACGGCGCCAAGCTCTTTTACCGCAAGGCCGAGGCCAATACCTGGGGCATCCTCAACGTGCGCGAGGCCTTTGCCAAGGATCACCCGGACGTGGTCCGCCGCGTGCTCGCGGTCTACGAGGAGGCCCGTAAAGACGCGCTCGCCAACTACGACGACTTGAAGCGCGTGTTCATTGCCATCACCAAGCTCCCCGAGGCCGTCGTCGACAAGCAGCTCAAGGAGCGCACGGAGCTCACGCATAGCCGCATCGGCGCGCCGCAGCGCGAGTCGATCCTGGCCGCGGGCCTCGCCCTGCAACAGGCGGGCGTGGTGCCGGCCAACGTCGACGTCACCGCCACCGTCGACGCCCTCATCGATGATCACTTCATCGCCGCCAGCAATTGACGCCAATTGACGCTAAAGGGCGACCGAGCCGCGCGCTCGGTCGCTTTTGGCCTAAGCGTCTGCCGCTTCCCAGTCACGCGACCCTGGACTATGTCTACAGTCGAAATGTTGAGTTCCGAAGGGTTGGTCAAGCCGCACCGCGCTCGCCGCCGGGTCGGGGCCGCGCGCCTCCTGCGCCCGGCCTTGGGACTGCTCGTGCCCGTTGCGCTCGCGGTCGGCTGGGAAATCTTCGTGCGGACCGGTCTATCGAGCGGCCGCCTGGTGCCGCCGCCCTCGGTGATCTTTTCTACCTTTGCCGACCTCGCCGCCACCGGCGAACTGCAGCGCCACGCCACCGTGACCCTGTTGCGCGTCCTCGCCGGCTTTGCCAGCGGCGTCGTGCTGGGTACGCTTGCCGGCGCCATCACCGGCTATTCGGCGCTCAGCCACCGCTTGCTCGACCCCAGTCTGCAGGGGCTGCGTGCCATCCCCTCGATCGCCTGGGTGCCGCTGTTCATCTTGTGGTTCGGCATCTTCGAGGCCTCCAAGATCATCCTGATTGCCATCGGCGTCTTCTTTCCCGTCTACCTCGGGGTCATGGGCGCCGTGCGCTCGGTCGATCGCAAGATCGTCGAGGTCGGTCGCGTCTTTCGCCTGTCGGGCTCCGCCATGGTGTGGCGCATTCTCCTGCCGGCGATCGCGCCCGCCTACGTCATCTCGCTCAGGGCCGGGCTCGGGCTCGGCTGGATGTTCGTGGTGGCGGCCGAGTTCATGGGTGCCTCCGAAGGGCTCGGCTTTTTGCTGATCGACGGCCAGCAGCTCGGCAAGCCCGCCCAAATCGTCGCCGCCATCGTGGCCTTTGCGCTGCTCGGCAAATTGACGGACTGGATCGTTGCCAGCATCGCGGCGCCCTTCCTGCGCTGGGAAGACGCCTTCGCGTCGCGGTGAGATAAGCCCCATGCTCGTGTTCGACCACGTCGGCAAAACCTATCCCAATGGCGTGCGCGCGCTCGACGGCGTCTCGCTCGAGGTCGCCCCCGGCGAAATCCTCGTCATCATCGGCGGCTCCGGCTGCGGCAAGTCGACCTTGCTCCGGGCCGCCAGCGGCCTCGATATTGCAACCCAAGGCAGCGTCGCCCTCGATGGGACGACCATCGAGGCCCCGCACGAAAAAATCGGCCTCATCTTTCAGGAGCCGCGGCTGCTGCCCTGGCTCAGCGTCGCCAACAATGTCGGCTTTGGCCTGTCGCATTTGCCGAAGCCCGAGCGCGCCAAGCGCATCGCGGCCGCCTTGGAGCGCGTTGGCCTGACCGACAAAGCCGGCGTGTGGCCGCGCGAACTCTCCGGCGGGCAGGCCCAGCGCGTCGCCATCGCCCGCGCGCTCATCACGCGGCCGTCGGTGCTGCTGCTCGATGAGCCGTTTTCTGCGCTCGATGCCTTCACCCGCGCCGAGTTGCAGGACCACCTCCTGGACCTCTGGGAGGAGGGGCGCCCCATTCTGGTGCTCGTCACCCACGACATCGAGGAAGCCCTGGTGCTGGCCACGCGCGTCGTCGTCATGCGCGCGCAGCCCGGCCGCATCGCCGGCATTCTCGACGTGCCCCTGCCCCGCCCGCGCGATCGCCTCTCCCCGGCCTTCGAAGAGCAGAAACGACGCGTGCTGCGACTGTTCGAATTCCACGCTGCTCAGTCGCCGGGCGCTGAACCAGCCGCTGCACGATTTCCAGATTTGAGGCGCCAATCGCGATGTGAAGTGGCGCGATGTGAAGTGGCGCAATGTGAAGTGTCGCGATCTGAAGTGCCGCGACGCCTTGCCGGAGAATGTCCCATGACCGCCGCCGATGATATCCGGACGCTCGCCGCCACCCAGAGCTGGGGCCGCGGCCGCATCTACGACAGCATTACCGAGACGATCGGGCACACGCCCCTGGTGCGGCTCAACAAGCTGGCCGCGACGAGCAAGGCCAAGGCGCACGTGCTCCTCAAGCTCGAATTCTTCAATCCGCTCTCCTCGGTCAAGGATCGCATCGGCGTCTCCATGATCGATGCCTTGGAGGCCCGCGGTCTGATCACACCCGGGGTCACGCCGCTGGTCGAGCCGACCTCGGGCAACACCGGCATCGGCCTCGCCTTCGTTGCCGCGGCGCGGGGCTATCGCCTTATTCTGGTGATGCCGAAGTCGATGTCGGTGGAGCGCCGCAAAATCCTGGCGCTGCTTGGCGCCGAGCTCGAGCTTACACCCGCCGCCGGCGGCATGCCCGCCGCCATCGAACGCGCCGGCGCCTTGCTGGCGAGCCTGCCCGGCGCCGTGCAGCCGAGCCAGTTTGAAAACCCAGCCAACCCGCTGGTGCACGCGTTGACGACGGCCGAAGAAATCTGGGCCGACACCAGGGGCGAAGTCGACGCCCTCGTCATCGGCGTCGGTACCGGCGGCACGCTCACGGGCTGCGGGCGCAGCCTAAAGCCGCGCCGCCCCGATCTCAAAATCATTGCCGTGGAACCCACGACGAGCCCGGTCTTGTCCGGCGGCCTGCGCGGACCCCACAAAATCCAGGGCATCGGCGCCGGCTTCGTTCCCGCCGTGCTCGACACCAAATTCATCGACGAGGTGCTCACCATCTCCAACGAGGCGGCCTTCGACACCGCCCGTGCGCTCGCCAAAAGCGAGGGTATTCCCGCCGGCATCTCCACCGGGGCCAACGTCGCCGCCGCCTTGGCCGTTGCCGCCCGCGCGGAGATGGCCGGCAAGACCATCGTCACCTTCGCGCCGTCGAGCGCGGAGCGCTATTTTTCCAGCGACCTCTTTCTCGACATCGACTGACCGGCCGCTGCCGCCTCGGCGACGTCGTGCCGCGCAAAGGTCCCGGGACCGAGGTCAGGAGGTCAATCTAGCTGGCTCGCTTGGCTGCTGAGCCGGCTCCATGGCGCGCTTGTGCATGACGCTGCGCGTCCAGCGCCGCGAGGCCGAGATCGTCCTCTCCCAAAAACCTTGCTCGCGCGGCACCGCCGAGAGGTCGACCAGATCAAAAATGGCTCATGCAAGGTTCGCCGTCCGCAGCAGGTCGCGCGGAAAGGCAAGCGCCTACTGCAGCCCGCGGGCAGCGGCGATGATCTCCTCCACAGAGGGAAGTTTTGCCAACCCAGCGGGGCCCTCAGTTGCGCATTCGATGTGAGCCCAGCGCACGATACCGTCGCGGTCGATCAGGAACTGGCCCTTAAGCTGCGGCCACTGACGCTCCATGTCCACGCGGTCGGTATTGGTTTCGCTGTAGCCGTCGGCCTTGGCCACGGCTTCGACCGCCTGCGCGATCGGAAGTGGCTCAGGGAAATCGCCGAATGGATTGATGCGTGTCGTCTGCATCCCCTGCAGGAACTCGGGCGTGGGCTCGGGCTTCGGCAGTCCATAGGCGCGGTGGGTCGTAAGCGCGGGATCGGCGGCAAGTCGCAGGCGTGTCGGCCGGAACTTGAAATATAGCCGCGCGTTCTCCGGTGCCGTGGCCACAATCCCGAGCGCCTCGACGCCCTCAGCCTTGAGCTTCCCCTCGATGGCGCCGATCTGAGCGATCTGGCGCCGGCAGAAGGGGCACCACAACCCGACCAGCAAAGCGAGGAAAAGCGGACTGCGCCCGCAATAGTCGGACAGCGAGATCGGCTGGCTGCCATCGATCGCAGGCAAAGTGAACTGGGGCGCGGATTGGCCCGGCGAGACCGGCTGAGACATTTCGGCTGAAATCATGCGGCCTCCATAGTCCATGATATCAGCATAGGAACGGTAGGATCGTGAGCCCATCGGGGTCAACCCCGGCTCGCTCGCAAACTTCTTGCGATCTTGCCAGATAAACCTCTGCCCGTACTTGGTCGCCGAAATCGAGGTAAATCGTGGCTAGGCCGTCGTAGCAGGGGAAGAGGAGCTGCGGTTCGCCCACCTTTTCGGCATGGCCGAGCGCTTCCTCATAGCAACCGAGAGCTCGAGTGTGTTCGCCGTGGCATTGGTAAATCTGCCCCAAGACGATCAGCGGCACCGCCAAATGGTCAAGCAGTCCTAGCCGTCGGTCAAGCTCGATCGCCTTCTGCGCCGCCTCGATGCCTTCGGCCTCGCAGCGGTCAGTGAGCGAGCAGTAGGCGACCGCCAGGTTGGCATAGAGCCGCGATTGGAACCCCAGATCACCCACCTTCTTGGCCGTCGCCAAGCCCTTGAGGCACGTCTCGATGCTTCGCTGCGGATCGCGCGAGCTGTAGAGGACGCCGAGGTTCGCATAGGCTCGACACGTTGCTGGCAGGTCGTGGGTGTCGGCCAGCGCGACGCTGCGCTCGATCTGCTCAACCGCCGCCTCGAGTTGGCCGGTGCGCGCAAGTGCAACTCCCAGCGTATTGTAAGCCTGCGCTCGCGTGACGATCGCCTCCCTCGCCCGCTCCGAACTAGCGACAACATCTTGTGCCTTCTCGGCCTCGGCGAGCGCTTGCTTGGCCCAAGCGATGGCGCCCTCGTTATCCCCGGTTCGGAACGCAAGGCGCCCCACCTCTTGAAAGAGCTGGGCACGCTCGATCGGGTCGCCGTCTTCACCGAGCCTCTCCAATCCCCTCGCGAAGCAGGCCCTAGCCCGCTCGCGATCACCCGTCTCCCAATGCAGGCCACCGATTTTGCGGTGAAGACGCGCGGCCCCTGCAGCCTCAAGCTGAATTTCGTGCTCCTGGCGCGCGGCCTCATAGTGTGCCAGCGCGTCCTGGCGCCGGCCGGTGAGCGCCAACAGATCGCCAAGCCGTTCCCGTACGGTCGCCACCTGTCGACTACAATCGAGACCGCCGGAAAGCGTTCGCAGCGCCCGTTCGTAGTGCCGAATGGCATCCTCGTTAGCATAGACCGCCCGCGCCCAATCGCCCGCGGCAAGCAAATAGTCGGCACCTCTGCGCTTATCGGCGGAAAGGCTCCAGTGATGGCCGAGCGCCTCTAGATCGCTTAAACGCTGAGGCTGTTGCCCGACCGCCAGCTCGAGTGCGCGACCGGCCCGCTCGTGCACCTCCGTGCGGCGGGAAAGAAGGAGGTTCTGATATACCACCTCATGCAACAGCGCATGCGTGAAGCGATAGCTGTTGCCCTCGCGACCGCGCTCTGTGTTCCGGATCAGGTCGGCCTCGATCATGCGCTCGAGAGCCGCATCGACGGTTCCTCTCTCGGCGGCGATAGCGCGCAGAAGCTGCTCCTCAAAAACGACCCCTAGCACCGCCGCTTCCTGCAGCACGCGGCGAGCCTCGATAGGCAACCGATCGATGCGCGACAGTAGTAATCCCTGCACGGTCGCGGGGACGTCCACCGTATCGCACTCGGCCGTGCACACCCAGTGATCACCCTCGCGAACCAAGACGTTCCGGCCCAGCAGTCCGCGGACAATCTCCTCGACGAATAGTGGATTGCCGCTGGCACGCGCGACCACGAAGTCCTGAAGCTGGCCATAGGCACTGCCGGTCACTTGACCGAACAAGCCGCGGACGAGCGCGCGGGTCTCATCCCCAGAGAGCGGGATAAGTCGGATGATTGACTGGCCTGCGCGCGTCAGGAGCGGCGGTTGCGTATCGGGCCGGTGCGATACCAGCACCATCAGGCGACGATCTGCCAAGTCGTCGGCGAGGTCGCGCAAGAGGTCCACCGATGCCGCATCGGCCCAATGCATGTCCTCGACGACAAACAGCGCCGGCAGCTGTTGCAGGCGACGCTCCAGCAGTGTGCGTGCGGCGAGTGCGATCTGCCGCTTCAGTTGTTCAGGCTGGAGATCGTGCGCACGGACTTCGCCCACGCCCAACATGTAACTCAGTACGGGGGTTATCTCCTCTGCCACCTCGGACTTGGCGCCAAGCCTCTGCAGACCAAGCAACAGCTTCTGGTGCGCGACCGCAAGCGAGTCCTCGGGACCGATGTCATAGGCCTCCCGAAAGATGGCGCCAAAAATGCCGTAGGTCGGCTGGCCAAGAGACGAGCACGCGGCATGGCGGACGGCGATGCGTTCGAGCCGCCCTTCGGCCTCGAGCCTGCTCGTGAACTCGGCGATCAGCCGCGTCTTGCCAGTACCCGCCTCGCCCACGAGGCTCACGAACTGCGCCCGGCCACGCTGCATGCGCTCAAAGGCGGCGAGCAACTGAGCGAGCTCATCGCCGCGTCCAACCATGGCCGTCAACAGCCCGTGCGCAGCGAGCCCGCGTGCGGGGCGGGGTTCCTGCAGCCTTCCCACCAGACGGTGGACAATCACCGGCTCCGCCTTGCCGCGCAACGTCAACTCCCGCGGATCACCGTCGAAGGCGAAGCGATGCTTAGTGAGCGCGTAAGTGGCATCGGAAACCAACATGCTGCCCGAGGCTGCGGCCAGCAGCCGGGCCGTGGTGTTCACGGTATCGCCGGTGACAGCGTAAGCGGCGGCAGCCGCCTCGCCGAGATTGCCCGCCACCACTGGCCCGGTGTGGATACCGATATGGAGCTTGACGGCCTGGCCGAGCTTGTCAGCCCAGTCTGCGCTGAGCTCGACGGCGCCAGCCTGCATGTCGAGTGCCGCGGAAAGCGCACGCTCCGGGTCATCCTCGTGCGCCACAGGCGCGCCGAAGACCGCCAGGACAGCATCACCAACGAACTTCTCCACAAACCCCTCGTATCGTGCGATGGCTTTGGCCAATGTCGCAAAGAGCGCATTTTGGAAAGCGCGTACCTCCTCTGGATCGATACGGTCGGAAAGCGTGGTGAAGCCCGAAACGTCGGCGAACAGCACCGTCACCTGTCGGCGATCCGTGTCCCGCGCTGGAGCGTCCTGTGTTGCACCCGTGCGGAGTGCGACACCGTCGGCACGGGGCGGGGCCATAGCCGGTGCCGCCGGGGCTGCGGTCGACCCAGAGGGTGCCGGGTCAACCCGCGCCATACCGCAGCGGGGGCAGAAGGCGAAGTCCGGCTCGCAAAGCGCCCCGCACGCGGCACAGGGTAGGGGCTGCCTGCGCCCGCAGCGCGGGCAGAAGGCAAAACCCGCAGACACCTCGCAACCGCATCCTGCACACGCCATCGGTCGGCCCAGCACGCTCTATTCCGCGCAATCATAGCATGCAAGGCTGCCCTGCGCGCCGGTCCTTCAGACGTTGCGGCGCACGGTGAAGTCGCAGAAAGCCACGTGCGAGAACGAAACGTCGCCTTTGAATGGCGCGCCGACGCCTCCTTCCCGGCCGAGGGGAGCGCTCAGCAGCGCTTACTCTTGTCGGCGAGGCAACCTAAACACTATTTTCCAACCTCCAGTGGACGCCCGCAAAGGGCAGTGCGAAGACTATCCGTTCGTGATGGCACAGGATCTGATCGCCGCTGCGCAGAAGATGGTCGATGCGCTCGCCCGCATCGCTAGCACACCACAGCACCGGATTTCGTGAACGTGCTTTTCTTGCTGGGCTAGCCGGGCGCTACGCAGCCTCGCAGCAGGAGGAAGCATACAATTGCCCAGGCATAGAACACGACCACCGCTTTTAACGCGTTCTTGAAGCGGCCGCTCTTGATCTCCCGAATATAGGCCAGCTTGAGGGTCTCCGCGGCGAGTTCGACCTCGATTGTGACGTCTTTGAGCCGCTCGGTATACAAGCTCGTCGTAAGCTGGCTCGGGTCTCCCACGTAGAACAGACCTTTGCTCTGCCAACCACCCGCGAGGCGGGACTGCGTCACGGCGACCGGCCAAATGACGTACCCGAACAGCAGGATCGTGATCACGAGGAGGAAGAGCAGGATCATCGTGAGCGGGCTTGAGGCCGCACGCGGGCAGGCGCTCGTTAGCATCGACCACAAAGGGTTGATCGAAAGCACGAACGCGGCGATCGAGATCTGTGCCTTGGTGTCGAACGAGCGAATGGTCCACTCGGTGAAGGCGATCGCCTGCTTGAGGAATTCGAGCCGTGCCTCCTCGCTGGTAGCATCCGGGCTCCCGGCCGGCGGTTGGCCGCCGTCGGAGCCTTGTTGCGTTGCGAGCGTTTCAGCAGTTTTGAGATCCATCACTTGCGCTTCAGCTTTGCGGCTACCTCGACCATCTGCACCCACCGCTGCCCGCTAGCAGCAATTGCCCTCAGGATCGGCGACAACTTTTTTTCTTTCCTAAAAATGTCTTTGTGATTGGAGGGCCCTGCATCTCTCAACATTTCGCAGTCCAGGTGCGACCTACTTCGGGTCACCTACTTCGGGTCCTTGGCCGAATCCGGGGCCCCGACAATTCGATCGGCGCGCTCCACCAACCTCACGGCCAGCGCCCTTGCTCTGCGCTCTGTGACCGGGAAATTGAAACGCGGTCCACCACGGTCAAGGATTGTCAGCATGATCTCAATGAAGCGCAGGTTGGCGTTCATGGCCGTATGTCGGACCAACCTGGCGACGGCACTGGGTTGGTGTCCAAGCTTATCGGTCAGAACTTGGCGCGCGAACCCCGGAGCAAGGAGACCCAAGTGCACGACATTGGCAGCCGTCAGAGTGATCTCCGAGCGCGATCCATCCGCTTGGTTACGCATCAAGACAAAATCCGAGCCACGCTGCTCGAAGCTCAAAATGTCGGCGGTCCTGTGCATGATGGAAGCACTTTCAGGTGCGACCGCGACGGCCTTCGGCAGGCTTCGTGCGCCAACCCAGGCCTTCATCTGATTGAGGCGTGCGCGCAAATACCTCGCGAGCGACCGCAACCAACGCCTGGGATTGCGCAACCGCAGGAGACCGCGATGGAAAAGAGCGGACTGATAGGTATGCCACCAGGCGTCTTGAGACGCGGCATCGGGGCGCATGCGACGATCAAACAGGACCACGTCGGGACGGCGCATCAGCGGGATCAGAAGGCCACCCGCAGCTAGACCGCCGATGTGCGCCCACCAGGCTATCTGGTCCCCCCGGTTCAGAAGCGCCATGAACAGCTGAGTGGCCACCCACAATCCGAGAATCCAGACCGCGGTCACGCGCAAGGGGATGACACGGAACGCCAAAACCCAGACCAGCACGCGCGGGTGCAAGATCAGGTAGGCTGCAATGGTTCCGGCAACAGCGCCACTTGCCCCCATCAGCGGCAGCCGGGACGTCGGCAGCACCAGGGCGTGCAGGAGGCCCGCGGCCATGCCGCAGAGGAGGTAGAATGCCAAATACTTGGCATGGCCCATGGCATCCTCGACGTTGTCGCCGAACACCCACAGGAAGAGCATGTTGGACGTCAGGTGCAGAAAATCCGTGTGTAGGAACATATAGGAGATGAGGGTCAAACCCTCCGGGATCGCCATTGTGTCAAAGAGTCCATGGGCAGATCCATGCACGATGCGGACTTGAATCAGCTCTGCAGGAACGAGTGCCAGGCTGTTGCCTGTAGCTAGTCCGAGCCCAAAAAACTGCAGCACGAAGACGCTGACGTTGACGGCGATGATGCCGATCGTCACCCATTGGTAACGCACAAATCGAAGCGGGTTATCGTCGGACAGAGGGACGAAGAGCAAGGCATGGTACTCCCAAGTCTACGCAGTCAGAATTCTTGGCTGCGCTCAACGAGGATAGGCATTTTCAAGGCTTGCTGCAAAGTCGGTCCAAGGTCTGGCTCAGGCTGCATCTGACCTCCTGCAACGATGGGTCGCCAGGGTATCGAGGCCCACGGTCGTTGCGCCTTGTGTTCCGGCAAAGACTGTTAATGTCGTGGCCTCGGGGCGGAAGAGCCTTTTCGACGTTGCCTCACACCTGAGCCCCGCCGCGATGGCGCCGCGTCGCGGTTAACGGTACTCAACGAGACGGCACGTGGCCGGATCGACGCAGCGAAAATCCCGTCGAACAGCGCTAGGACTGCGCTTTGCACCCAACCGGCGTCTGGCCGCCTTAGAGTGCATCGGCCACGATGGCTTCCTCGGCGAAGCCGCCTTCCAGCAGATGCAAGAGGCCGTAACGGTCGGGAAACCAGAGCGCCACCGCATCAGCGCCAGTGACTCGCGGCCATCCTTTGACACGCGTCTTCTCTGACCGCTCGCGGCGCCCAGGGCTAGCAATCGTCTCCTCGCTTCTACCAGCCTCAGAACTCCCTGTGGCAACGGCCATGCGCGCCAGGCGACAGCGCCAACAACAGACGGTATGACCAAACAAAACCAGTCGCGGCGAACCTTGAGCAAACGCGCCATAAAGCTTTTGCTCGAGGACGCTAGTGTCGGCCGTCCGCCCCGCATAGACTATTCAGCGTAAGATCTGGTGTTGGGGGTTGGCGCATGGACCAGCAACGGCGCGTGGCTGCGCTCAAGCGTGTACCCATCCTCGCCACCCTGGCGCGATCGGATCTGGAGCATGTGGTCAAGGCCTGCAGGTGGCAAGACTACGATGCCGGGGAGGAGATCCTCAGCTATCGCGCTCCCTCCGCCGAAGTCTTCTTTCTCGCTGCCGGCAAGGTGCGCGTAATCATCTATTCCGCCGAAGGCAAGGCCGTGCTCTTCACGGATTTGAAGGCTGGCGCGACGTTCGGTGAAATCGCTGCCATTGATCGGGAGCCGCGCTCAGCGGGCGCCGAGGCCATCGAGCCGTGCACGGTGGCCTGTCTCAACGCGAACCAATTTGAAGCGCTCTTGCTGAAGCACCCGGCGATGGCGTACGCCACGCTTAGGCATCTCGGCGCCGAGGTGCGGCGGCTAACCGAGCGCGTGCTCGAGTTCAGCACGCTCATGGTGCAAAATCGCATACAAGCCGAACTCCTGCGTTTGGCAGCCGATTTCGGGCCAAGGTGACGGGCAGGCATTGCTATCGCCAGCCCCGTCCCTCTCTGACATTGCCGACCGCGTCAGCACGCATCGCGAGGCGGTGTCCCGGGAATTGAGCCGACTGGGGTCAGTTGGCCTGCTCCGTCGCGAGCGAGGCGACCTGAGGATTACTGACATTGCACGTCTTGCGATGCTCGTGCGGGAAGCCAAAGGGGACTAGTGGGCAGGTCTATTGTGTCTTCGTTCAGGCTTACATCCTTGCGCGCAACCGTGCGAAACTAAGGATCCGCCCAACCGGGGCTCGGAAATTCTCGCTTGGATTGCGAAATACCAACGACACGGCACTAAGGTCTGAAGAAAACTCTTTAATATCATGCCAAGAAGAGCGACTGCGGGTACCCAACATTTGGCATCTAGGCGCCAAAACAGCGCTCGGGCGGTGCGCCGATCGGCTCGACTGTCTTGGTTGTCACGAGGACGTGCCATGATCAACATGCGTGTCATCTGCGCGATGGCGCCCCTTTGCGGCTTCCTCGTGATCCCCCTCCCTGCTCTCGCCCAGGCCGAGCCGGAGACCATCCCTCTCATCATGCTGAAGCCACAAGGCGCGGCCTTCGGCGCCGACCATCTTCGCAAGCTCTATGCGGCTCTCAAGAAGCGATCTGCCAGGGCGACCAGCCAAGTCTTGCCTTTGACAAAGGCTGAGGTATGGACGGTTCCGAAAGACGACGTTGAGGGTGTGAAAAAAGCGGCGGCGCGCTATGGCGTCGCCATGAGCAAGCTCGGCGCGACCTGGAACCATATTTTCCACAAGGCCCCGGCCGACGCAAAGATGACCGACAATCAGAAGATGATCGTGGACCGAGCAAAGACCTCGGCGGCAACCACGGCCGTTGGCCTCATGGCTGCGCCTCCACCTCCCATGGTGGAATATGCACTGATCAAGGATTCAAGCACACCAGTCTCCAAGGAGGCGGCGAGCATCACGGTCGCACTGCGCGACGACACTGTGCTTACAATCCGTCGCGAGAGTGTCGAGATAAAATCCGACATGTGCACTTGGCGGGGTGTCGTCGAGAGCACCGGCGCGCCTGCGATGTTGATGTGGTGGCCGGGTGGAAAGATGGCTGGCACGGTCCAACATGAGGGCCGTTTCTATTCGATACGTCACATGGGTGGCGAAATGCTCGCCGTCGTCGAGATGAGCGATGAGCGGATGCCGGAGGAGCACGCACCGATCTCCGCACGCCTGCGCGCCAATGATCCGAACCTGCGCGATGATACGCTGTTGCGGGAAGGCGACGCTAGCAAGTTGAGACCTTTCACGGGGGGCATGCGTCCGCCCTCGCGCGGCAAAATGGAGCAGCCGCAGCCTCCCTCATCGCCGAAGAAAGCGTCGGCCAACCCTCGCGCAGAAAGAGGCGACATCGTCATCGACGTCATTGTCGCCTACACCAAGAAAGCGGCGAGCTACTATGCCGATGTCAAGCGCGAGCTCGTCGAGCTTTCGATCGAAGAGGCAAACGAATCCTTCCGCATCAGTGGCCTCGTGAACGTCAAGCTCAGGCTTGTGCACGCATACGAGACGAACTACGTCGAAGACGACGGTGAGCACTTCCAGCACGTCTGGCGCTTTGCCGACAAGGGCGATGGCTACATGGACGAGATCCATGGCCTGCGCGACAAGTACCGCGCCGATGTCGGCGTGCTGATCGTCGACGATCCATCGGGTTGCGGACTGGCCACGCGCGTGTACGCCGATGCGGAAGAAGCGTTTGCTGTGGTGCACCACGAGTGTGCCGCCACATCCTATTCAGTGGCGCACGAGATTGGCCACATTATCGGGGCACGCCACGATCTCAGCATCGACCCGAACATGACGCCGTTCGCCTATGGCCATGGCTATGTCAACGGCACCAAATGGCGCGACATCATGAGTTACAAGACGAGCTGCAACGGTTGCCCGCGTCTGCCGGTGTGGTCCAGCCCGAAAGTGCAAATTAAGGGCGAGCCGGCCGGCACTGCGCAGCTGGACAATGCGCGCGTGATTGCTGAACAGGCTGCCCGGGTTGCTGCCTTCAGGTAACGGGCCTTGTCGCCTCAACGATCGGGACCCTCGAGGTGCCGACGGGCCGTGGCCGCGCTCCTCCTATTGGCGGGCGGACCCTCTCGGCAGCCCATCGGTCTGGTTAACGGCAACGCACCACGATCTCGACCCGGGACATCGGGCCACTCGGTGAGCCGTCCGTCGGGGGTGCGCGGCGCGCTGGCGGCGGCGGCCCGACCGAAATCCGCGCTTTTGCTCAGGTTTTAGCCCCGTGGCCGCCTCGCCACGGTAACTCCGACAAAGAGAAATTCGCCCACCCCTGTTTCCTAGGTAACAGCGGGCGGGGCCAAGTTCGCGCACTTTGCGACCCATGTCGAAGCCCATGCCCTGTCCCGGCTTGCTCGAAGGGGAGCGAAAGATGACCAACACGCTAAGCGCGATTTTTGAGCGGATGGCAAAAGTTCTTCGTGTTTCCAACCGCGGGCGCAACCTGCGGCAGCATGGGGATTTGGCTCACCAGTTCGCCCTCGTTGCTCCGCTGGGCGGCGGCGCGGTTATTGCCTTGCAGCAGGCGCTACGCCTGCCCGAGAGCGACCACGGTTCCCTGCTTGGGACACGGCCCCGGCGCGGTCGGCCCTCCTGGGGATGGGCGGTCTCGCCGCAGCCCTGATCGTGTGCGAGTGTCGAGCGCCAGTCGCGCCCACCATGCGTGTCCGGACCACGCTGGCAACGCGCTAAAACGCCTTCGATCTTGGACCTCTGATATCTCTGCAGGCTGTTGGCCCGGCCGGTCGCGGGCTCACTTCGATCAGGTTGGAGGCAGACGTCGGGGCTCTGCCTCGCGTCGCTCGACCGCCCCTACCGCCAAATGCCGTAACTTGCCCCCTGTTCAAGGCCGAGGCAGCACCACGCCCGCAGCTTGTGCCCCTCGTGCTTGCAGGGCAAGAATAAACGCCGGACGGGGATACGGGGGTGCTCGCAAGAACTGCTGCTTTGTCGTGAGCGCGGAATTCGATCTCGACAAAGCGAAAAAACCCGAAGCAAAGCGCCTCAGTTCGGAGTGCTCTGACGGCGCACCCTTTTTCAATCCCACCGGATGACGTGGCCTCGCACGAAAGCGCGGCCGCCAAGCCAGGAGACGAGCGCGCATGCGATCGCGTCGCACCTACACGTTGCTGGTCGCTGCCCTGCTCGTCGGTGCCTATGGACTGCGCATGATCGACCCGGCCCCGGTCGCGCGGCTGCGCTTGCTCGCCTTCGACACCTATCAGCAGCTACAGCCGCGTAAGTACGACCCGCAAGTTCCCGTGCGCATCATCGACATTGACGAGCCATCGCTCGCGCGCTTCGGTCAATGGCCCTGGCCACGCTCGCTGATTGCCGATCTCACGCAGCGACTTATGGAGGCAGGGGCCGCGGCCGTCGCCTTCGACCTCGTGTTCGTCGAGCCCGACCGGGTGTCCCTCTCCGACTTGATCAAGCGATTGCCGAAGGACACCACGCTCGAAGCGCTCACGAGCAAGCTCGTTGAGCCAGCCGCGGGCGACCGCATGCTGGCTGAGGCGATCGCCGCCGCTCCGACCGTGCTCGGCTTTATTGCCACTGCCAAGACATCGGCGGCGCTCCCGTCGCTGCACGCGGGTTTTGCGACCGCGGGCGACGACCCAAATCAGTATTTGCCGACCTTCGCTGGGGCCACCGCCAGCATTGCTGAGCTGCAGCGCGGTGCGAAGGGCGCCGGCGCGCTCAACTGGATCCCGGAATACGACCAAATCATCCGCCACCTGCCGCTTCTCGTTCGTGTCGGGGATCGGCTCTATCCCTCGCTCGCCGCCGAGGCGATCCGCGTCGGCCAGGGAGCGTCGGGCTATCTGATTAAGGCCTCGGGCGCGAGCGGGGAGACCAGTTTTGGCATGAAGAGTGGTATTACGCACGTGCGCATAGGCAGTGCGATTGTACCGACCGGCGCCAACGCCCAAATGTGGCTACGCTTTTCCCAGTCGGACCCGCGCCGCTTTATTCCGGCCTGGTCGCTGCTGGAGGGCCAGGTCGCGCGCGAGGAGATCGAGGGCCGCATTATTCTCGTCGGCACCAGCGCGCCCGGCCTGTTCGATCTGAGAGCCACACCCCTTAATGCCGCGGTTCCGGGCGTTGAAATCCATGCCCAAGCCATCGAACAGATCTTGCTCGCAGACCACCTCCACCGTCCGGATTTCGCTACCGGCGCCGAACTCAGCTTTCTCATCATGTTCGGCCTGCTTTTGTCGGCTCTGGTCTACCGATCGGGCGCCCTCTGGAGCGCGCTCATCGGCGCAATGATGATCGCCAGCGCCGTCGTCGTTTCATGGGCAGCCTACGTCAGCTACGCCTGGCTTTTCGATCCCATCTACCCGACACTGGCGCTGACGGTGCTCTTTATCGCAACGACCGTGTACCGCTATTTGACGACCGAAGTTGAACGCAACCGCGTGCGCACGGCGTTCGCCCATTACCTGGCGCCCGTGCTTGTCGAGGAGTTGGCGAGCCATCCCGAAAAGCTGCGGCTCGGCGGCGAGACGCGGACCGTAACCCTTTATCGCTCCGATCTCGCAAACTTTTCCGCTCTCGCAGAAGTCTTGCGGCCCCACGAACTCGTGGCGCTCATGAACGAGTATTTGTCGGCAATGACAACTATCATCATGCAGCAGGGCGGCTTTGTCGACAAATACATCGGCGATGCCATCGATGGCGTCTTCGGGGCGCCGCTCGATGATCCCGAGCAGGCGCTAAATGCGGTCAAGGCGGCATTGAGCTGCCAGAGAAAATTAGCGGACATGAATGCTGCCAATCTCCCCGCCCTGCGTGGACAAATGCTGCAGCAGCGCATCGGTCTGCACACGGGTGCAGCCATTGTCGGCAATATCGGGTCGCAGCAGCGCTTTAACTACACCGTCATGGGCGATGCCGCCAATCTGGCATCGCGTCTGGAGGGCGCCAACAAAGTGTATGGCACCAAAATCCTCGTTTCGGAGGCGACCGCCGACCGCGCCGGCGCCAGCATTTGCTGGCGGGAGCTTGACGTCATTCAAGTCGTCGGCAAAGACGAGCATGTGCGGATCTACGAGCCGCTGGCGTTGGCCGCCGATCGAACCCAGCAGCAAGCGACACTTGCCGCGGCCTATGCCGAGGGGCTGGCCCGCTGGCGCACAATGGACTTCGCTGGCGCCGTGGAAAGCTTCAACCGCTTTTCCGATTGCGACCCGCCGGCGCGCCTTTTCCGCGAGCGCGCCAGGCGGCTCATGAGCGCGTCACTGCCGAACCCCTGGCTAGCTGTTACGTCCTCGAGACAAAGTAAGAGCTTTCCTGGCACCGATCTCGAACGTTGAGAGCCACGAAAAGAAAGGCACGGGGCGCAAGCCTATCGGGCTTGCGCAGCTTTTTTTGGCTCCCTGTGCCGGCCTTGCGGCGCAGAGCCGTCCGGGGTCCAAAACGCCGCAAGTCGAGGGGGCCCTGCACACGGGTCGTTAACGTCTCGGCTCATACCCACCCACTCAGAGGGCGCGGGCGATACGCCCCCGAAAACCTCATCGCCCATTCTTGCCCGCGACGAAAATATCAGTGGCCAATTGGCCTTCACGCTTTAACGGCCATGCTGTGTTGGTCGGCGGCAAAGCGGGTTCTCAATCGATCGTGGCCAATCTGCTACATCTGAATATTGACTTGGCTCAATCCGTTACGCTGAGTGTCGGGGTGCGATTTTTGTGGTGCGGGAGTTGTGTTCGTGCGTACGATTTTTGCGAGCGCGCCTTACCGGCGTGTCTCGGGGTGCTTTGCTCAGCTCATCCTTGTTGCACTGTTGGGGGCGCTTGCGATGGCGCCTGAGGCTTTCGCCGAGACGCCGGCGAACGCCTCCCTCAAGACAGAGCAGCAGGCTCTTTTCGATCGCATGCTTAAAGAGCCGACCAATCTCGATGTCGCGTTCCGCTATGCGGAAGTGTCAACCAAATTGCATGACTTCGAAGCGGCGATTGGCGCGCTCGAACGCATGCTTTTCTTCAATGCGAGTTTGGCGCGGGTGAAGCTCGAACTGGGAGTTCTCTATTTCCGCTTCGGCTCCTATGAGATGGCAAAGACCTATTTCACGAATGCCATCGCAGATCCAACGGCGCCGGTGGACGTCCGTGCCAAAGTTCAGGCCTACCTCGCTGAGATCGAGAAACGGTTGAACCCCAGCTTATTCGCGGGCCTCGTCCAGTCCGGCGTACGCTACCAGACCAACGCCACCGCCGGCCCATCGGGATCCCTGATCCGCGTGTTCGGATTTGACGGCGTCCTCGACCAAAAGTTTGTCAAGCAGCCCGACTGGAACTACTTCAACCAAGCCATCGTCTATCATACGGTGGATCTGCAAACCCAGCGGGGCGACAGCTGGGAGACGCAGGCAAGCGCCTATATGTCCGAGCAGCGCAAGATCAAGCGCTTGGACGTCGCCGCGGTGGGGGCCCAGACCGGCCCACGCATCGTGCTCGACACGGGCCAATCGCCTGGCACGGGGCTTTCGGTCAGGCCGTACGTCGGCGGAGTGCTGGTTGCCCTCGAGGAGGACTACTACCTGGGAAGCGCGGCGGCGGGAGCCGCCCTGACCTGGCTACCGACGCCAGGCTGGAGCGTGGAGTTAGGCGGCGATCGCGGGCATCGCACGTTTCATAATACCGAGAGCTATACCACCGCCGATCTCCAGACCGGTACGATGACCAGCGGTTACCTATCGGTGCGGGGCCCTTTGCTCGATGGCGTGCGCTGGCAGGCAAGAGCAGGGCTCCTGCGTGATGATGCGCGCGACGAATTGCAGAGCTACCTCCAGCGAGGCTTCGAGCTGTTCGTATCCTATGACTTAGATTTTGACCTGTTGGGCGCAACCCAGCGCATCACCCTGTCGCCGTTTGTTGGCATAAACTGGACGGACTACCGGGAACCAAATCCGCTCGTTGACCCGGATGTGAAGCGCCAAGATCGCGAGCGCTTCGTTGGCCTCGCGCTCGACGCCCAAGTTTACAAGAGCTTCGGTCTGGGTCTCCGCGTGCAGTACTCGAGCACCGACTCCACGCTGCCAAATTTCCGGACCGACAACCTCTCCGTGTCGGCCGGTCCGACTTTCCGCTTCTGAGGGTGCAAGGGGATGTTACGACGACACGCACTGGGGCTTGCCACAGCCGTCGCGGCGCTGGCCGCCATGGCGCCCGATGGCGCCGTGGCGCAGACGGTCGGTGCCGCCGGCGCTGTCAACCCGCACACTCAAGGCGGTGACCGCGTTCTGCAGGTGGGATCGAACATCATTTTCCGCGAGCGCATCAGCACGTCCAGCAGCGGATCCACCCAGCTCATCTTTATCGACAAGACGACGCTCAGCGTTGGCCCCAATAGCAGCGTTTTGATTGATGAGTTTGTCTACAATCCCAATGCTGGGTCCGGCCACATGACCGTCACCCTGACCAAGGGCGCCATGCGCATGGTCGGCGGCAACGTCAGCCACACCCAAGGCGCAACCATCAAAACGCCATTGGCCACGCTCGGCGTGCGCGGGGGTGTGGCAACCGTCACGCACGACAAGAGGGGCACCCGAGCGATCAACCATTTCGGCACCGTGACGGTCAGCAGTGGCGGAGCCACCGAGACGATATCCCGACCCGGCTATGGTGTGTCGGTAAAAGCAGTAGGGGCCACCCCCAGCGCGCCGGCGCCGGTGCCGCAAGCCGAGATCGCCGCGCTGGTGGGGCAGCTCACCAGCCAGCCCACCCAGCGCGGCGGTGTGTCAGCCGAAAACGGCGCCACCGACGCCATCGTCGTTGCCATGGGCGTCGGTAACACCAATGCCAACCTCGTGCCCTCTGAGATAGAAAGCGTGCAGGGCCACAACGCCTCGCAGACCGCGGGCGCAATGAAGGTGCAGTCGCTCCAATCGCAAGCCGTTGCGGAGGCAATCGAGCGGTCGAGCGAAGGCGCATCCCAGCAAAGCGGCACGCCTCAGCCACCGCGATCGGCCTTCTATGCGCTCTCGATGGCAGCGGATGCGGCGCTTGGCTCGGGTGTGCCCTATCTGCCGGCGGCTTTTGCCGTGCCGGGAACGTATGTGGTGAGCGACGTGCTCGGCTACCGGCGCGGCGGCATAGATCCCGCAACCGGCCGCGCCCGATTCGGTTCCCTCATGCTGCAGGCCGGCCTTTCGATCAACGGCGCCGGCGCATCCCAAACTTCGACATTCTTTGTCATGACCGGCGCCTTCATCTCACTTGCCGACGGCACGCAGTTCTATACCGGCGGGTTTGAAGCCTCGACGCGACGCGCGGCCAACCTAAGTGCGGGCTTCGCGTCGGGTGCTGTCAGCGGCGACCCAGCCAACACGACACTCAACTCCAATCGGATACCGACTGGCGCTTTGGTCGATCAGAACACGCGCGATGCGGCAACGGGTACGGTTATCCCTCTTAACGCCTTCCACTTCCCGGGCGGCGGAAATCCGAGTGCCTTTTACACCTTCTCCCAAGCAGCCGCAGCGACAGCGCTGCCGCCGAGCCTTGGGCAGGTGCGCCTGGATACCCCACTCAGCGGCTTCGTTGCTGGGCTTGTGCGAACGTTACACTCCACACAGCAGCCCCCCAACGACACGATCTACAATTTTGCGGGGCCAAGTTTTCCCGTTGTCGGCGGCATCACGATCCAGTTCGATTCGGATCGCGGTCGGATGCAGGCCAACACCGTGCTGACGAAAGTGGCCAATTCCAGTGGGCTTAGCCAGGAATTCTCGACCGGGGCCTGGCAAATCGGGAACCTCAATCCAAGTGCACGGGCGACCTCGACCTACATCGATGATCGCCTGTTTGCTGGCCGCGACGCCGTCAACGAACCCGCGACCACGAATACCAACACGACGCAGATTTCCACGACAAACGGACAGGTCCTCGTCCGCAGCCGGCAGGTTTTCGCGAGCGCGGACCTGGTGCAGGCTCAGACGTTCTTCCCGGGGGTCAACTTCAGCGCTTGCGTCTGCGAGTTCACTCGGTGGGGGTTCTGGTCCGCTGACAACTATCGCTCCAATGCAGACCTGACCACCGAGACCGACCGCGCCAATCTCATGACCTGGGTGGCGGGAAGGTTGGCAAGCCCTGCCGAGATCCCGGTCAGTGGCACAGCCGTCTACAACGGGTTCGTGGTGGGCTCCTTCAAGAATGCGAACGACGAATACGTGGCGGCCGGAAACTTCCAGGCCAATGTCAACTTCGCCTCGGGCGCCACGATATCGATCCCGAGCCTCGATGGGCGAGCCTATTCGGGTAGCGTCACGCGCACGCCCGCAGTGAACGAACTCACCGGCACCCTGACCGGCACGGGCGGCGCCAACATGGCGATCAATGGTGCCTTTTTCCGCGGCGCGACCGACCCGGTCAGGGACGTTGCCGGGCGCTTCTCGGTGACGGCAAACCCCGTCGGCACCAACTTTAACTACGTCGGTGCCGGTATCTTTGCCGGCAGCCGTTGAGCGGCGCGGACAGCGCCGCAGCAAGCCACGCAAGAACGCTCCGACGAGAGGAGAGAGAGCCTGCTATCGCCGCAATTTTGCGTGGCCCTTATGCCATGGGCATCTCCCATGCCACCAAGCCGTGGTGAACCCCTGTTGCCGCGCCTGGTCGCGCGGCAACCTGTAGGCGGCGCTAGCACGCGCCAAAGACCACGCAATGACTGCCTGGATCGAAATCAGTCCGTGGCGAAGCAATAAAACAAGCCCGCTCCGCCCGTGCCTTTGAGGGCGTCCTGGCCGCATCCCCGCGTACCGTGCGATGAGTTCCACGACTTCATGTGCCGCGTCTCTTTGAGACCGGCACGATCGTGATGACCGACGATCGCCGAGCCTTCGCCGTTCTTTGTCCAATTTCCACAGTTCGTGTCGCCGCCGGCCGTCGAATACAGGCCGCTCGGGTCGGAACCGGTCAGAATATCGTGCGTATTCACCGCGTCACCGCGCCCGCTCACCGCCTCGCCTTTTTCGGTGAGAGCCGTCGTCTTGGTCACATTGACCGCATCCGAATGCAGGTCCTCGACGCTCTTGGCCACCACGTCCCCCTTGGCATTCTGCCATGGCCCTTTGCCGATGCGCTCGCGCGCATTCACCCCAGCGTCGCCGCCCGGTGCCGTGGTGCTCAAGTAAGCCTTCCAACTGGCCTTGGTAGCTCCCGCGGCCTTGGCCAGCGCCACGCAATGCGCGTCGGCACCCTCGAGGCCGCCGAGGTTGCCGCCGTCGCCCTTACCAACGCTGGTGACGAAGAAAGTCATCGCCGCTTGCTGCGCATGCACCGCCACGGTCAAACTGACGGCTCCCAGTGCGGCACAAGCCAACACCTGAACTGCGAATTTCGTCGACATCCAATCCTCCCATGAAGCTTCGCGTCGCGCCTGCCATGGCACGCGGCCGCTTGTCCTATCACTGGAACACCCGTTG
Organism: uncultured Alphaproteobacteria bacterium; assembly: GCA_963770295.1. Classification (GTDB taxonomy): domain Bacteria; phylum Pseudomonadota; class Alphaproteobacteria; order Rhizobiales; family Hyphomicrobiaceae; genus AWTP1-13. The sequence continues at coordinate 299,235 of CAVYPA010000005.1, read as the reverse complement.
CTCCAGATCAGATGTCGTCACGCCTCTGTGAGGAGCCTTTTCGCAGCTGCGATATGCGCTCGTCGTGGCTTGGATGCCTAAGCAGACGCAGCGGCTCCGCCGCCGACATTCAGCGACGATCATCATGGGGGAGGAACACCTCGATGCGCCTATGGCTTGCTTGGCCGTGGCCATGCTCTCCGGCGCTGCTCTCTGACACATTTGCTGGCGGGCAACCGTGTCGCCCCAAAGCTTCTCTGCGGCTGTCAATTGGTAGCTGACCCAGGAAAGGTGGGAAGCCGGTTGACTTTAAAAAGGCAATCGCGCCGTCAGGGTGCACTGCCAATTCCTGACTGGCGCCACTTGCGAACGAGGTCCAACGAGCCTGACGAGCAAGCGCGGAGCGCAGGAGCTACATCCGCGGTGGCACAAAGAGGCAAATGATCCAGACGTCTTGGATGCAGACGTGCATGCGGCCGTCCTTGGAGTCGTGCACGGGGAAGTTATGCGGAACGATTGCGGTCCCGACGCCCGACGTAACCACGAGTTGCGGCAATCCACCACCCGCTGGTACCAACCAAGTGGCCTTTTCAACGGGCGCGCAATCATTTCCCGAGCAGCACTCCTTAGGGTACCACGAGTGCGCAGCAACTGGCGCCGACCACAGAACGATTGCAGCAACGAGCCACAGGATCGTGGAAATTGTGGCGTTCACGGGTGGTCTCACAAAAGGGCCGCAGAGACGCCAAGGATAGCGGCTGGCGTGACCCCAGACCTTCGGGTAACCTTCGATTATTCTTGAGATTTTATCCGCTCACGCTTCGTGGGCAGAGCGAAGATACCGGCAGACCCGCATGAACTACCTGTTCGACAAATGCTTGCTGGATTTGCAGCGACGCGAGCTGCGCCGCGATCGCCGTGTAATGCCCATCGAGCCTCAGATTTTCGATCTGCTGCAGTACCTGCTGCGCCACCGGGATCGTGTGGTCAGTCGGGACGAGCTCATCGCGGAGGTCTGGAAGGGACGGATCGTCTCGGAATCGACCCTGAGCAGCAGGATCAGCACGGTGCGCCTTGCAATCGGCGACAACGGCAAGCAGCAGCGCTTGGTCAAGACCTTCTCTCGCAGAGGCGTTCGCTTCGTGGCAGAAGTGCAGGAGATCCGAGGTGGAGATGTTGGGCGGACCGCGCCGATCGTCATCTTCCCAGACAAGCCTTCAATTGCGATCCTTCCCTTCGTAAGCCTTAATGCGGAACGGAGGCTTGGCTCTTTCGCGAATGGCGTCGCCGAAGATATCATCACGGACCTTTCCCGAGGCTCGGACTTTTTTGTCGTTTCCGGGAATTCGAGTCTCCAGCGATCTGAGCAAGACCGACGAACTCCGAGAAATTGGCCGGCAACTCGGCGTCAACTACCTCCTAGAAGGTAGCGTGCGCACGGCAGCTAAACGAGTTCGCGTCAGTGCGCGGCTTGTTGATACCCATACCGGTGCTTACCGTTGGGCTGAGCGGTATGACCGGGACCTCAAAAATGTCTTCGCGGTGCAGGGAGAACTTGCACGCGCGATCGTTGCGGCCGTCACCACGCATGTCGCCAATCTTGAAACGGGGCGGTCACTGCTAAAACCGCTTGAGGCTTGGAGGGCGCGTGAGTACTACGCCCATGCCGCCGAAAGTTGGGCCGTTTTTCACTCCTATTACCGGGTGGGCGACCTTAGGGACACACAGCGCGTCCTGGGGCAATGCCTCTCGATGGAATCCACCTATGCCCGCGCTCATGCGCTGCTCGCAGAAACCTATCTGATCGCTTACCAATTTCCGTTCGATGCGTACTATCTCAATCCGAATGCCCTCAACATAGCTCAGGCCTCGGTATCGCAGGCGCTGCAGTTTGACCCTCAATCGCCGTTCGTCCACGCAATGGCAGGACGCGTGCTTGGCTTCATGGGCCAATATGAAGAATCGATCGCTGAGTTCGAAAAGGCGGAGAAGCTCAATCCAAACTCCGCTGACTGGCGCCTCGTCATGGCGCTCATCCTGATGGGACAGCACGCTCGGGCGGTCGAAGTCGGCCAAAGGTACATTCGCGATGATCCGTTTCACCCGCCAATCGCGTTTATGTGGCTCGGGGTGGCCTATTTTATGCTGAGACGCTACTCGGACGCGCTGCCGTGCCTCCGCGTTGCCGTGTTACGTGCGCCAAATCTCCGTGGGGCCCGCGTGCACTTGGCGGCCAACTTTGCGCAACTTAGCCAAATTGACGCGGCTCGCGGCGAGGTCGATGCGGCCCTCCGCATCGAGCCGACCTTCACGATTGAACACCAGAGGCGGCTCGCCGCTGTGTGCAGATACGATAGCGATATCGCGCACCATCTCGATGCGCTGCGCAGGGCAGGCCTGCCAGGCTGATGGTCTCAGGTGGGTCCCGCACAGGCAATTGCTGCGGCGCCCTGGGCCGCGCCTCGTGCATCGTCCGTTAGCGATGGTCCGCCCGCGCTCACCCGCTTGGCCATCAAGGTCCTGCCCGGTCGGCATGGAGGACGCATCACCTCGCCCACCGCGTTGACGCCCCTGGCCCCGACGTCTGTCTGCTGGCGGCCAAGAATCTGCGGCCGTTCTGCCGTAAACAGAAGAATGGTTCGACGACGACGCAGGCGCTTGCCGAAGCCGTGACGCGTGCGACCGTCAGCTAGGTGGCGCTGGCTAGCCGGCGGCAGCGGGCATCTATGCGGCGACAGGGGGATGGGATAGCTTCGCTAAAACCTACCCGACCATACGCCCAACGCAAATCAATGCTCGCGACCAAGTCAACATCCAGATCACCAATACCGCGACCATGTTCGACTATGGAGGCGTGCTGGCACGCATGAGACGGACAGTACGCGTCGTGAACTGCCCCACCACCACTTTTCATTTGCACCGCTGATAACTTTTGGGAGGAGAGCAAGATGCTGACGCGCATTGTGGTAAGCGCCGTTGTCGCGGCGAGCCTGCCGTTCATGTCCGCGCTAGCCGACCAGCTGACCGTCATCGCCCCCGAGAAGGTCGGGCTATCGGTGGAGCGCCTGCAGCGTCTTACGACCGCTCTGCAGGCCGAGGTCGACGCAGGCCAAATGCCGGGCGCCGTCGTCGGCATAGCCCGGAAAGGCCAAGTCGCCTACCTGCAGACCTTCGGCTGGACCGACCCAGTGCGCAAGACGCCGATGGCCCCAGACAGCATCTTCTCGATTGCGTCGATGACCAAGCCGATGGTTTCGGTGGCGATCATGATGCTGCACGAGGAGGGCAGACTCCAGCTCTCTGACCCGATCGGCAAGTATCTGCCTCAGCTCGCCAATATGGAGCTCGGCAGTGTCAAAACTGATCCTGCCGGCAAAGCGACGGTGGAGCGCGCGCCACCCAAGCGCCAGCCAACGGTGCACGACCTGCTCCGCCATACGGCAGGCTTCCCTTACGGCGGCATCCGCCGCGACCACGACCTGATCAAACTCTGGCCAGCCGGGTCAGTGGACTCGGCCTTCACCTATACCGGGCCCGAGTTCCTGGAGAAGCTTAGCCAGCTACCCCTTCAGCACGAGCCGGGAACGGTGTGGGACTACAGCGTCGCGGTCGACGTGCAGGGGTTCATCGTCGAGGCTGTGACAGGCAAGTCGCTCTCCGCCTTCCTCGAAGAGCGCATCTGGAAACCCCTCGACATGGCCGACACCGGCTTCTCCGTCCACGAAGCCAAGAAGGCACGCTACGCGCTTGCCTTTGCCAACGATCCCGTGTCCGGCAAGCCGCAGAGCATTCCACACGCCTCCGGCAAGCCCATCAAGTTCGACTGCGGCGGCGGCTGCGCGGTGTCGACTGCGCTCGACTATCTGCGCTTCGCGCAGATGCTCGTCAACGGAGGGACATTGGACGGCAAGCGGCTTCTGTCGCGCAAAACCATCGAGCTCATGGCGAGCGATCAGCTCGGGCCCGAGGTAAGGGCGCGTACCACCAACGCCATCCTCAACGAAGGTTATAGCTTTGGCTTGGGCTTCGCTGTCCGCTCGCAGACAGGTATTGCCCCAGTCGCCGGCACGACGGGCGACTACAATTGGGGCGGCGCCTACGGCACCTTCTTCTGGGTCGATCCCAAGGAAGAGATGGCGGTCGTGTACATGGTCGCTGCCCCCGGTGAGGGGCGCGGACGGCTGCGCACGTTGGTGCGCAACATGGTGCTGCAGTCGATCGCCGACTAGGCCTGCATTCACTCGCATTGCCAGGGCGAAACAGACTTTTCTGCCTCGCGTCGCTGGCTGGCAGCGGTGCGCCCGGTTATTGCCACGTCTTGCGGCTTTGGCGCGTCAGAGCGTGCGCGCTCCGTGGCTAGCAAGGTTTTGTTGGCAGAATCCGGTCTTTGCACAGAAACTGCGACAGTGAAATGGGGTCCACAAGATACGCGTACCGAGCCTCGAGCTCGGCGCAGAGCTCCGGCATGGTGATGTCGTTCGCAGGCAATTTCGTTGCCTATAGTCTCTTTAGCATATCCCGCGCTTCGCTGGTCTCCTTGGCCGCTTGCCCGGGCGGCATGTGATCGAGGCACTCTTCGAGCACACGTCGGCCCTCATCGCGTCGGTCGAGCCGCATAAGTAATGCGGCGTAGCCGACGCCGGCTTTGAGCTCCAATGACCGCGCATGCTGATGCCGCGAGATCTCCAGACTCGCGCGATATGCATTCTCGCTCGTGCGAAGATCGGCATCAGGGCCAGACGCAAGTATCAAACCTCTAATCCTTTCAGCCTCTGCGTCCCACATGCGGGTCCCAATTTTCCCACCTCGTACTGCCTCGCTGAGCGCGCGTCGCGCGTCATCCACGCGGGCGACTTTAAGATTTAACTCCGCCAAAAGAAGGTAAAAGCCCGGAAGTGCCAGGAGCGTTCTCGTTTTCTCAAGAGCAAGAAGCCCCTCCTGCATTTTGGCAATTCCTAGGTGTATTGACCCTGCCACCGCCATGGCCCAACCCAGGTGAGCGGTTCCGAGGGCCTCGTAATACCGATAATGGCCTCGATGGGAGAGGTCGATCAACTCCTCGGCAAGACGCTTGACCTTATTGGCGTCACCAAGAAATTGGTGCACGCGCATCGCGAAGGTAAGGACATTTACGTAGGTATAAACATGGCCGGCTTCAATCGATCGGCGCTTGGCAATGGCTAAGTTTCGCTCGACTGTCAGCTTTGCCTCGTCCGCCTTGCCGAGAAAGCACTGGGTGTGGGCAACATATGAGAGGCAAAAACACCCCGAATTTTGACCGTGCGTGAAATGTCGAGGCTCATCGGTTTCGGGATTGCTGAGCTCCACGCCTCGCTCGAAAGACGCGCACGCCGCGATGAAGTCTCCGAAATGAAACCGCGCCATTCCTCCCGCAAGGTGAGCATCCACATGTAAGGGACTAGGACGCGTATCAGCGTATTCTAAAAGCCTGCTTGCAATGCTGTACGCGCTCTGAATGTTGCCCTTTACAATGTTGCATTGAAATAGCTCCCATTCAACGTTGAAGAGATTGTCCCCATCCTCGTTGTTGGCACACAGCTCGCGAGCTCGCAGCAGCCGTTCTTCGACCTCGGGCGCTGCGTAACCGTGGAGGGAGCGTAAGGCGGTAGCCAGCGCCTGCGTAAGATCCAACTCTGAAGGAGGCTGAGCCTGCGTTACCAAGCGCCTTAAAATCGTGAAAGGCGCGCCGAAGCATGTTCCCGGCTTCTTCGTGGGCGGACTGGGCGATCGCTCTTTTTGCGCCCCGCTGCCACCATCTGATTGCCTCCTCTTTGGCTTCACCAAGCGAATAGTGCTGGGCGATCAAATCATCCGTTGCTTCGGGATATTCTGCGCCATGCAAGGCCAACTCTGTCGCTATGATGAGATGAATTTTTTGACGAGAACGCCGCAGCAGGGATTGATAGGCAACATCCCTAGTGAGGCTGTGTCGAAACACATACGTACCGTGGGCGGACCCGGCGGTGATGATGTCCGACCTCTCGAGGTTGTCCAACAACTCATGCAAATCGCCGTCTGAGGCGCCGGTAATCTTTGCAAGCAAGGAGGCAGAAAACTCACGTCCCAACACCGATGCTTGTAGAGCAGTTTCCTTTGCTTTTCCCATTTGGTCCAGGCGCGCCATTAGGGCGTCATTGATATTGTTAGGAACGGGTACCAGGACCTCGACCACGCTCGCCGGCCTTGATAACGAATTGGCCTCGAGCAAACCTATCGTCAGCTCCTCAGCGAACAACGGAATACGTCCCGATTTCTGCTGCAAGGCATCCACAACCTCCGCCGAAATGTCACGGCCCACGGCCACGGCGCTGATCAGTCGCTTGGTTTGCTCTTCGCTAAGTTGCCCAAGTTCGCAATGAGTTACGTGAGGAGATGGTTCGGCAAGCGCCACGATCGAGCGCCGAGTCCTGGCTCGACTATCAACCCGTGCCGTCGCGATAATAAGTGCCGGCGCTGTTCTGGCCCACTCCACCAAGTGGCCAAGCAAGAGGCGTGATGTCGGGTCCATCCATTGTACGTCCTCAGATATGAGGAGAAGTGGCTGATCCTGCGCAAGCGATCGGCACCAATCCTTCAGAGCTGCGATGGTTTGATGGCGCTTTACCGCTGGATTGACGGAGGTCTGCTGATATCCGCTTAGCCTTATGTTGCAAAGATCGGCGAGCGATGAAATGGCGTCCGAACTGACAATACCCCAATGCCTGAGCGCAACCTGTAACTTGGTTGATTTGTTCTCTTCTGACTCCCGAGCATCGATAGATACGAGTTGCTTAAGCTGCTGAATAACCGGGTAGAGGGGGGTGTTCGAATGATAACGCGAACACCGGAAACAGAGCACATTCGGGGCAGGTGCGCCCGCATCACGCTCCATTGCCAGGATGCGGTCACAAGCTTCTGCGGCCAAACGCGACTTTCCGATTCCCGGCTCCCCGGAAAGCACGACGACCTGGCCTTCTCCCGATTTGCTCTGTCGCCAGCGTTCAAGGAGGAGGTCGATTTCCTTGTCGCGGTTGACAAATTCGGTGAGGGCCGCCTGCCGCGCCTCAAGCCAACTAACGACTTTCTCGCCTTCCACCTGCCAAACAGCGGTAGGTTCATCAATACCCTTGAACCTATGTTCGCCAAGCGCGACGAAGTTGAAGCTTCCAGCAAGTTTTTTCGTCGCCGAAGACACTGCCACCGTGTTGGGTGCGGCAGCCCCCAGTAGCCTCGCCGCCAGGTTGGGTGTTTTCCCAACGACAGCATCTCGATCAAGCACGCCCTCCCCGACGATATCGCCGACCACGACAAATCCCGTTGCAATTCCGATGCGAACCGCTAGATCGATACCCTTTTCTTTGCCAATCGTTGAACCAAGTCCGGTCACGGCTTCGACAACGGCCAGCCCAGCACGAACTGCTCGGTCTGCTTCGCCCTCGTGAGCGATCGGATAACCAAAATAAGCCAGTATGCCATCGCCGACGCAGCGGGCGATGTACCCCTGATAGAGCCGGATGGCTACCGAGCACGCCTGCTGATACGCAGCTAGCAGATCACGATAGTCTTCAAGATCAAGGGATGAGGACAGCGCCGTAGAATGGGCGAGATCACAAAACATAACTGTAAGTTGTCGCCACTCCGGCGGACGCGTTTCTCTCGAAGATCCCGCGGCACGGTCCGGTTGTCTTTTGATGCCCTGTTGTAAGGCGCGTAAAACAGCGCGCCTTGGCCCAAGCGGTAGACCCAGATCCTTAAGGTCTTGATCGGTAAGAGTTGGCAGCAGATCGACGTCGACTCCTTGCGCCTCGAACAGGTCAGCGTATTGCTCCAAACCTAGTCGCTGAAGCCACTGACCAAGTTCACCCATTAAGAATACCCAGCATGATCAACGCCCGCACTTGGAAGGTCGCGCGGCATGAATCGCACGCTGCGAACGCGGCGGCAAGTCGATCGAGGGCTCCCTTTGCCGGACCGAGCATCTCATGATCTTGGCTATCTTTCCCCTATGAAAATGGCGAAAAGACCTGAGGTATGCCGCACCCGGCATACTTACTTCGGCTACATCGGCCCCGGCGCACGGACACTGGGCCGACAAAGTCAACAATGCATGCACGCCGCAGGCTACCCACCGACGTGTCCCGGTGCTTCGGCGGTATCTCGCATAGACGACTAGGTAAGCCCTCAAGTGGGGATGGTCGGCTTAGTGCCAACGCGCGACATCACAAGTGTTGCCGTCACCTTCGGTCCGAAGGTCGTGCTAAATAACGTGTTGTTGGCCGGATTGGCCGCAGACCGCCTCAAGAGCGCTCATGATAGATCATTCTCGCCATGTCCCATTGCGCGATTTGCCCTGGGACCCGGATGCGGCGAAAGCGGCGATCGCCGAAATTGCGACCGATGCGCTCGATAATTTCGGGCATGATGGGTTTTGGGCTGCGCACCCCCTCGATGGTCGGCAAGATGGCAACAGCAGCATCTACTTCGGAGCAGCCGGTGTCATCTGGGGCCTCGAACACTTGAGGCGCCTCGGCGCAATTGAGGCTGATTTTGATTTCCACCGTTATGTGCCGCAACTCCTAGCCAAGACCCTAGCGGAGATGGCCGCTTTCGAAGACTACGCGATCAATGGCTCACTTCTGTTCGGCGATTTGGGCACTGCGCTGCTCGCGATGCGGCTTGCGCCGTCTTCGACCATAGCCGAACTCGTCTACACTCGCGCCGACGCGAACACGCATCTGCCCATTCGAGAGTTGATGTGGGGCATGCCGGGCTCGATGCTCGCATGCCTTTTTATGCACCAGATGACGAATGAAAGGCGCTGGCGACCATTGTTTGAAGTTCAAGCAGCCCGCCTCCTTGCCGACCTGCGGGAATCAGCTGATGGCCCGATCTGGGAACAGGATCTTTATCGCCAACATACGAAGTTCCTCGGCCCAGTGCACGGATATGCGGGCAACATGCTCCCGCTCCTGCAAGGATGGGATTGGCTGACAGAGGAGCAGCGATCTCGCCTGATGGATGTGATCCCGCACACCCTCAGCCGGAATGCGTGGCGGACGGCAATTGGAACGTCATGGCGAGCGCGAGTTGGTCACGACAAACCACCATCGCTTTGCCAGTACTGCCATGGCGCTCCGGGCATGGTGGCGACATTTGCCGGCTCGCCATTCAAACAGCCGGAGCTCGAGACGCTTCTCGAGGAGGGCGGGCAATTTACTTGGGTGGCAGGGCCGCTCGCCAAAGGCTCCAATCTTTGCCATGGCACTGGCGGCAATGGTTACGCGTTCCTCAAACTCTATCAGCGAACGCAGCACACCATCTGGCTCGAACGCGCCCGGGCATTCGCGATGACGGCTATTGCGCAGTGCCGAGAGGCACGCCACGAATACGGACGTGGCCGATACTCGCTGTGGACTGGTGATGTCGGCCTTGCGATCTATCTCTGGGACTGTCTGACAGGCCTGCCGCGGTTCCCAACGGTCGATGTTTTCTGACACACGACTTAGTTGCAGAAAACCCGCGTTGCTTGAGGACTTTGTGGAAACCGCGACACCATCCATAGGTCGCCAAGACATCCGGCACCGCGATCCCATCCGGCATCAAGCCGTCACTTTGCAGATTTGCGTGCATGCGGCGGTTCTATGGTCGGGAACGAGCGCTTGGCGACGACGGCGCGCCAAACTGCGAAAAATTCGTAGTGGGGTATTTGTCGGTCGCTGCCGCGATGACAGCCATTCGTGAGCGATCTCTCCAAAACTCCCATACCGCAGACTTGGCGCCCCGCGGCGTTTTGTTTCTTGAACAGCACCCCTGCCGAGCACTAAAATCAAACATAATCGGCAGGCCACGTTTCGGAGCGCGCCTCAATGGCGTTGAATTTACTTCGTTCCGGATACGCAACTCTCGAATACGAGATCGCCCAGGAGAGGGCGTCGGCGCTCGGGCGGCTTGGACGGCGGCTTGAGGCCGCGCTGGCGGCACTTGCCGCGTGCCCGCGGACGGCCAATTCCGATCGAAAAATCCGCGATGGTCTCGTCAAACAGGCGGGATATGCGCTCTGGCTCTTCATCGTGCAACGCGAGGCCTGCGGTCTCAACGACAGCACGCAAGTGCTGCGGAACTACGGGGTGCCGAACGAGGTCTATGTCCGCATGGGGCCACTGCCCAGGCCGAGCATCGAACCGAATAAGAGCACAGGGGCTTGAGGAAGCGCCCGGGCCAATATGCAAACTCGCCTTTCGCGGCGGGTCGCCGCTATGTTACCCAAACGTACTGGGCAACCCCTCCGCGCACGCGTCGCCTGTTTGCAAAGGGTTCCGCGCGCGAGGCGCGATCCGATCGCGTCGGCAAAGATCCCTGATCGCCGCCGACTCGTTGTGCCGCCGAGCATTGCTCGTGGCGCCGGTTTCTCCCCGGCTGGCATCGGACCGCAGTTTACGCGTTTAAGCCTAACCCGCGATGCGGGGTTGCAACGATCACCTGCTGGCGCTCAAGTGCGCTATAGTCTTGCGGACGCCAGACCTACTGTTGGAGACGAAGACATTGAGCAATACGCCGCTGGCCGGGAAAACGGCCCTGGTGACCGGTGCATCCCGCAATATTGGGCGCGCCATCGCGTTGCGGTTGGCAGGAGCCGGTGCGGATATTGTCGTCAATACCCTGCAGGACCGTGGGGCCGCCGAGCACGTAGCCGCCGAGATCGAGGCCACAGGGCGCCGCAGCCTCGTCCAGATTGCCGACATCGTCGATCGGTCTGCGGTGGACCAGATGGTGCAAAAGGCCGGCGAAGCGTTCGGCTCCATCGACATTCTCGTGTGCAACGCGTCCAGTCGGGGGCAGATTGATTTCCTGGATCTTGATCATGCCGCATGGCGGCGGGTCATCGACATTTCGCTCGATGGCACATTCCACTGCGCACAGGCGACGCTGCCGGGGATGATCGCCAAGGGTTGGGGCCGCATCATCACCCTCGGTGGGATCTCCTGGCATGCGGGGTTCAAGCGCCGGGCCCACAATTTGACTGGCAAGTCGGGCCTGACCGGCCTGACGCGGGCGCTGGCGGTCGAGTTCGGTGATCGGGGGATTACCGCCAACGTCATCGCGCCCGGCGCCGTCGCCACAGCCAGGCCGGCATCCGCGGGAGCCCCGGCCGTGCGCGTCAGCTTGCCACCTGTGCCTCGCGAGGCGCACGTCGACGAGATCGCGTCAGCGGCTCTGTTTCTAGCGCACCCGGAGCAAGCCTATCTCAACGGCCAAATCATTCACGTCAACGGCGGTGCATATCTTGGGACATGAGACCGCCGCCGCCGATACTGCAGCAGGCGCCAGAAAGGAGCGCGGCCACGCACGTCTGCAGCGTGTGCCGCCGCCACGGCTTGTCCCTGGCAAGCAAAATTCTTTGCCGGGCCGCAGACTTAACCGTTGAGTGCTAAAAACCTCCACGGTCCGCGCGGGGTGCCAGTTTGAGGGTCGCTTTACCAACCAGCATCTCAGCTGCGACCGCAAAACGAGATTTAGCGCTCCGGCAGCAGCATCTCGGCAAAGTGTTGACCAGCAAATCCGGTCGGTCGCGCTGAGATGCGGTTGCACTCGGTCTTCCAGACCAGCGTGCCCCCGTGTCGTAGGGCCGTATGGGTCCCCTGCGCGGCACGCATGGCACCTCAGGCTATTCGTCGTGACCCCTTAGGTCGGGCACGCTAGGCTCAATGTAAAAAAGCGACGTCAAAGCATTCGTGGATGGTGCCGGCGCTCGGGAGGTTGAGAATGGACGAAGCGATCGAAAAATCTGCCATGCGCAAGATCTATCTGCGCCTGCTGCCGTTCGCGATTTTGTCATACATTCTGGCCTACATCGATCGCATCAACGTCAGCTTCGCTGGCCTGACGATGCGCGGCGATCTCAAGCTATCAGCGACCGAGTTCGGCTTTGCGTTGGGAACATTCTTCCTGGGTTATTACATTTTCGAGGTGCCTAGCAACGTCATCATGGAAAGGGTCGGCGCGCGCCTCTGGATAGCCCGCATCATGATTACCTGGGGCTTGTTCGCGGGCCTCATGGCGTTCGTGTTCGACACGACGAGCTTCTCCATCGTCAGGTTCCTGCTCGGTGTCGCTGAGGCGGGCTTCTTCCCAGGCATGCTGCTCTATTTTACCTACTGGTTCCCGCGAAAACATCATGCCCGTATCGTCTCGGGATTTCTCGCCGGCCTGCCGGTCTCCGTCGCCCTCGGCGCGCCGATTTCGACCGCGCTCCTCGGCCTTGACGGCCTGTTTGGCCTCAAGGGCTGGCAAATCATGTACATCGCCGAGGCGATCCCGACCATCGTGGTTGGCATTCTAACGCTGCTCGTGCTGACCGACCGTCCAGAGCAGGCAACTTTCCTCAGCACCGACGAAAAGGCCTGGATCACGGCCAAGATCGCCTCCGAGCGTCCGCCGCGGGAGGACAAGAAATTCGCTTTCGGTAAGGTGCTCGTCCTGAGCCTGATGTACCTCGTCATCACCCTGATCAGCCTCGGGCTGCTCTATTACACGCCGCAAATCACGGCGTGGCTCAAAACCTCCTTCGGCGACGTGCCGCCCGTCGTGGTTGTGCTGATCCCCTACATCTTTGGTACCATCGGCTTGTTGGTGTGGGGTCGCATTGCCGACCATAATCTTTGGAAGGCGATGATCAACGGCAAGGTCCTGCTGCTGGCCGTGAACTATTTCGGCATCGTCACGGCCAGCCTCGGCATGCTCTACTTCATCCCGCAGATCATCAAGTCGCTCGGCAATTTCTCCAACATGGAGGTCGGCTGGCTCACCATGATTCCCTATATCTGCGGCGGTATCGGTATGGTGGTGTGGGGTCGAGTCTCCGACGCCATGAACGAGCGGCGCTGGAACCTGCTCGTGGCCTGTGTGCTCTCGACCGGAGGGCTGGTGCTCGCCGGATACACGCTGGGCTCGTGGTGGGCACTGGTCGGAATGTCGGTGGCCGCCGTCGGGTTCTACGGTTCCAAGGGGCCGTTTTTCGCTATGCCACCGATGTTCCTCAGCGGCACGGCGCTCGCGGGCGCGGGCTTCGCCTGGATCAACTCGATCGGCAACCTGGGTGGCACCGTCGGCCCTTACTATGTCGGATACATGCGGGATCTGACTGGCAACTTCGCCGGTGGTCTTTACGGGCTGGCGCTGTTGAGCCTCATCGCCGCTCTCGTCTGTGCCTTCTTCCTCCACATTCCTCAACCCGGACGGGTAGAAGCGCCGCAGGCGGCCACCCCTCACCCCGCTTAAGTCACGATCTCTTGCGAGCCTCAGAGCGAGCGCGTTCAAATTGCCTGTCAGGCGACGGGTGCTCCGCTACGGCAGACGTGGGTCGCTTTTTCGCGTCGTCGTGCCCGCTGCGCGCGTCGGTCGAAGTCCCCGGGGCTGACCGTGTCGCTGCCGACGTCTTCGGCAGATTTATTCATCGGCGATTTCTGGCACCGGCTTCCAGGAACACGAGCATCTGGCGCCAGGCATCGGCGCCGGCTTCTGCATCGGCTCTCGGATTGCCACCCTGCGCGTACAGCAGGCCGCTGAAACCTTCCAATTTGAAACCGATGTTGCGCGTCGTTCTTGGTCCGTAGGGGATCAGAATGAGATGGCCAGCACCCTCATACTTGAGATGCTGGAAGGGATACCTAAACGCTTTCGATTCCAGCCGACGCAGCGCGATGTCGGCGAGCGCCGCTGACGGCCACATCTGATCGTCAGTGCCCGAGACCAACATGACGGGACCGCGGATGTTCTCGACTGCGATCGTGGCGCGTTCCACGGCGCGCGCATCGCGCAAATGACGAAGATAAATCGGCGTGTAGGCTCGGGCATCACCGGGCTGCTGCGGCGGTATCGGTTCCACGTTGTCGTTATACTCTTGCAGAAAGGGGAGCGGCTCGCCCCGGAGCGTCCACGACGCCGGCCGCCGCGAATCGCCCTTCTCAGCGCGGCCAATCGGCCAGAACATGACGCCGCTTGGCACCCAGGCGCTCACGGCATTGATGTCTGCGAACGTGGAGCCCAACAACAGCGCAAGCTCGCCGCCGCGCGACGGCCCCCATACCGCCAGGAAGCCGTCGCCCAGCCAGGTTTGCGCCCGCATCCAGCGGATTGCGTTTTCGAAGTATTCGAGCGGGATATTGACCAGACCTCGCGGCAGCCCGGGCTCAGAGAAATAGGCCAGGTTGAGCGCCGCATAGCCGTGCGATGCCAGCATGGCGCCGGTGTACTCGTCCATGCCGCCTCCGCCACCGTGGAGCACCAGAACCGCGGGATGCGGGCCCTCGCCGGGCGGCAGGAACAGGATGCCGACAACTCCGTCGCTGCGAATGGGCGTCCGCGTAACGCCCGGAGCGGCGGGGTGTCTTCGGACCGTCAGCTCTGACCGCTCGCCATTGGCGCCGACCGCGTCCAGATGGATCAAAGAGGGCTGCAAAATCCAATCGTCAGGAAACGGCGGGGTCGCGGGCACCACACGCTGCGCGGACCAAACCAAGCCCATCGCGGCAACGCCTTCGTAGTCGCCTGATGCTGGTGCCTGTCGAGCGACCGCGATATGGCCGTTCTCGTCGGCAGTGAAGGTCGCGCGCGCTTGCCAGCGCGAATGGCTCGGAAAGATTTGGGTTGCCGTCAGCGCGACCGGCTGGTGCGGCGCAAATCCCGCCAGTTCGATGGAGATCGGCACATCCATCAACGCATCGGGTTGGTCGACGAGGATCATGGGTGGCCCCGCTGCGAAGATGACACGTGGAACGCACTCCCCGCCAACAGCAGAGGCAAGGCCGGCAACAGCAGAGGCAAGGTCGCCAACAGCAGAGGCAAGGCCGATTGCGAGCGTCCGACGATCCGGTCCATGTCTCCTGTGAAACTCGTCACGCAATGAGACCTAACGGCCATGACCGTGTCGTCCACAGTAACGCGAGGCGAACAGCCGCGCAAAAGTTCGCTTCGGCTCAAGGGGACATGAAACTGGGCTGCGCCAGCCCCTTACGCTAAACCCCACCAGCACATACAATCGCGCGCCGCCCCGAAGCGGCGATGGGTGCCAAGAGACATGGATATCGTGCAGAGCCACCTAACCGGAAGCGGGCATCGCACCGGAGAAATCCAGCCCACCGAGCAAGTTTGCCTTCGTGCCCCCACCCATCAATCGACCGCCTCGATTGCCCCGGCAAATAGTCGGGCGGACTCTTGCCAAGTGGGGAGCCGCGCCGCTGCCGCGCGGGCGTTCATGGCGAGCCGACGTCGTTCGGCACTGTCGCTGATCAGGCGGCGCAGCGCCTGCGTCAACGCCGCAACGTCGTTCGTCGGCACCAGCAGGCCAGTGCCCGCAGGCACCGTGTCGGGAATGGCACCTGCCCTGGTCGACACGACCGGCAGCCCGTGTGCGATCGCTTCGGCGAGCGCCATCCCATACCCCTCGAAACGCGACGCGAGCACAAAGACGTCGGATGCCAAATAGAGTTCAATGATAGCCTCAGGCGGCACGGCGCCGAGCACCGCGACCCTATCGCCAAGGCCGTGGGCCACGATATCGGCGTCGAGCTGCGCGGCGGCGGCCGGGTTGCGCGTTCGGTCACCAGCAATCGTCAGCCGCCAGGGCATGTCGGCAAGGGTGGCAACCGCCGCAATCAGCAAATCGTAGCCTTTGCCCGGCACCACGGAGCCGACTGAGAGAAGCCGAACGACGCCGTCGTTGCTGCCAGGCGCCGGCGGAACCGGATCATTACCCGGGCGCACGACGCTGATGCGCTGAGACGAAACGTCGTAGTCAGCGACCATGATCCGCGCGGTTGCCTCACTCGTGACCACGACGCGCGTGGCGGCAGCGAGTGCGGCGCGCTCGGTCTCGCGGAAGGTGTCTGCCTGGGCGGTGTTGAGACCGGGATCCAAAGCCAGCGGTTGGTGCACCAGCGCGATCAGCGGTGCGCGGGATCGAAGCGCGCCGGCCTCGGGCAGAGCCCCGAACGCAAGCCCGTCGAGGACCGTCGGGCAACCCGCCGGCACTGCAGAGAGTATGGTCAGCGCGGTCGTGCGCTGCGCAATGCTTGGGAACGGAAAGCCGTCGCCGACGTCAACGACATCCACCTGCCACCCCAGCCGCCGAAGCTCGCGGATGATGCGCCGGTCATAGCCATAACCTCCGGTCGGCGTGGCCAGATCACCCGGCACGCCGAATGCAAGATGCAGTCTATTGGGGAGAAATTTGCCCACAGTTTGGACCCAGCGATGCTCCTCGTGTTGCTAAGTGGGTTTCGCTTCTTTCCAGGCGCAGAGTGAGAGGCCGCCGCGAAGCGTATCTAATCGAGCGTGTCGGCCGAGCGCATCAAGTGCGGTGAGCAGCAATGCAACGACGGCGGGCATGTCGCCCTTGGGAATGAAGGTCCAGGGCGTGAACCGACTGCGGCGAAACCCAGCCTCGTCAAGCAGCCCAGAGAATTCGTCCTGCGTCAGCATTCGGTCGCTGGAAAGATGCTTGGTCGCAACCCCAAATAGGGGCGCTATTGTCCGATACCAAACATAATCGGCCTGCAGCGTCAGACAGAAAAAACGGCCACCCCACTTGAGCACCCTGTAAATGCTGGCCAACACGCTTCGCTTATCGAGCATGTGCTCGAAAGCACCGATGCAAACCACCAGATCGACCGATCGGTCCGCGATTCCTCTTAGCTCCTCGGCATTGTCCACCGCAAACGCAAGATTAGCGCTCGACGGCGAGTTGCGAAGACGAGCGCGCGCCAACTCGATCATGCCCGGCGAGATGTCTATCCCGATGCCACGAGCGACTTCAGGTCCAAGGGCGAGGAGGTGATGACCATTGCCGCAACCGAGGTCCAGAAGAACGTCACAGGGGCGGGGACGGGCCAGACTGCGCACTAGGGTAAGTCGGTATTCGAGCAGCCGCTGCGCGTGACCGTGCTGCTCCGGAGATCCCGTGGAGGCACTTTGATCAAAGAAGGATCTGACGTCCCCGATGTTGGATGCTGGCGTGGTCACGAGACCGTGAGATGACCCAAAAGGTGGTTTAGTACGAGGCGACCGCCCTCGCGCTGTGCTTCCAGGTCGCGCCGTCCCTAAACCGCCGGCGGACCCTGGCGGCCTAGCGGACCCTGGTGACTTAGCAGAACTCCCAGGATTTTGCGTCCGCATCATCGGAGCCTCATGGCCCTACGAAAACGGCGTTGGCTCCCCTCATGTTCCCGGCTCGCGTAAACGAACTGCAGTCTGGTTGCCCCAGCGGAATCCGACGCCACGAGGCAGGGTTGCCGGTCGCCATCTGGCCCGAAAACGCCGACGTTAAATGCCAAGACCACCGCATCGTCTGGCAAGGCCCGCCCATGCTACGCTTGAGGTTCCACCAAGCGGTCTCCCCCCTCGGCGGCAGTAGAGGACCGTTCGTGGCAGAGTGTCGGTTATGAGCTGGTTTTTTATTGCCTTGTGGGCTCCATTCCTGCTGGCCTGCGCCAACCATAACGACAAGTTTTTGCTGTCGAGATACCTCAAACAGAAAACGATCGGATCCATTGTCATCCTCTCGTCGCTGCTGAGCGGCGGGGCGGTTGCGATCGTCTTGTTCTTTCAGCCGGACGTGAACGTCACTCTCGTTCAAGGCTCTGCGCTTGTCGCCACGGGGGTGTCGAGCGTCCTCGCCGCGGTTTGTTATCTCCATGCACTCGACAAGGATGAGGCCTCTTTCGTGACGCCGCTTTATCAGACGGTGCCCCTCTTTGCCTACGTCCTGGGTTATTTCATCCTGGGTGAAACGATCACACTCGCGCAAGGATTGGGTTCGTTCATCATCATTGTCGGTGCGCTCGCACTGTCGTTTGAGTTTGGTCCGCGTGGACTGCGGTTTAAGCAAAACGTTGTCGCATTGATGCTGGGGGCGTCCTTATTGAGTGCGGTAAATGGCGTCATTTTCAAAGTGATCGCCGTGGACAGGGGTTTTTTGGTTTCGCTTTTTTGGGGTTTCGTCGGCCAAGTCACCGGCGGTTTGACCCTTCTGGTCTGCGTTCCCAGGTATCGCGGCGATTTCCTCGGCCTCTTCAAGCCACAGAAAATCGCTGCCGTTGGCCTGATCGGGTTGAGCAAGACATTGTTCAGCGTCAGTGAAGCCGTCACGCTTTACGCGACGCTCTTGGCGCCCGTCGCACTGGTTCTTCTCGTGCACTCCTTCCAGCCACTTTTCGTCCTTGGACTCGGTATCGTCTTGACACTATTTTTTCCTCGAGTGGCCAGGGAATTGCTGGGCCGCAGGAAGTTGCTGCAAAAGGGGCTAGCCATTGGCCTCATGCTCGTCGGCGGCTATTTGATCAGCAGATAAGCTGATACTCCCGCAGCGACGGCGTTGCGCCGAGAGTCGATCCGCAGGCGGTGAGCGTAAGCGGCGAGCGAAAGCGATTGGCGGCACGCACTGGAGGTGGCATTGGACGCGAGCATCGGCGTGGCGTCGTGGTTTGACCTCGCGGTGCTGGCCGCCGTGTCGTCGATCCCCTATTGCGTCAACAAGAACACCGCCAAGCCACACGCACAAAGGATGCCGGTGAGGGTCCAAAAAATGTTTGTCCACGCGGTGTCATCACCATAGCCACCTTTAGGTTGGTCATCGGTATTTCCCTCGGACTCGCGGAGGCGACTCCTAGCCGGTCCGTCGGTTTTCCTTCCCATTGGATCTGGAGGCATGGCGCAAGCCCTCCTTAAGTCCGTGCCAAGGTCTTTGACGTCCGGGATCCAACACCCAGGCCGGCCGATGTTCCCCGGGGCATCCTGAGGTCATGCTGCTGAAGGTGCTCGGCTCAATATTCTGTTAGCAAGCTTGCAAGCTTCGAGCGGTCCAAGGCGAGTTCGCCTTGCGATCTTTATCGCGGAGGCTCCGCCGTTGCCGTGTGCAACACCGGACAGTATTTGTGCGAATACGAACTAATTCTGTGTTGCCAGTCTTTGGTCGGCTGACCCATTTCGCAATGCGCCAGATCATTGATCTCGGTAGTGCTCCACGGCACACCCGCCGTTGTCGTTGCTACCGGGGTCCTATTTTTCCGCGGCGAGGGCGACTAAACGAGCTTTGCTCAAATCGGCTCGGTCAGCCAACAGCCCGAAATACTCTGACAAAAACAGGATGTGGCGCTTGCCTTCGAGGTCATTCGTTAAGCGCGAGACGTCGAAGGCCTCCAGCTCAAGCTCTCGGCTGCGAACCCCCGATAGCACCGCCCGCGCAATACGGCGTTCGATGTCGCCAATTTCCCTCGGCATTGGCGCCTCCCCTGGACCGTTCGTCCCTCGTTCCGTTGCTCTGCGCCCCGGACTTCTCTACATCCATCTAACAACACATCCAGCTTCAATATCCATTAGTCTTAAGTTTCCCAAATGCGGTGATAGCCGTCTTCCTTGGGTATGAAGGTCCCATTTGCCGGCACGTCGGCGTTCGCAAGCGAGGCTCCGCTCGCGCTATCTGCCTTCTATCAACATCAGCGACTTAGCCTCGGCCTTGGGACTCAACGAGTGCGGTCTTAAACATCTCGCACCTGCGGCGAGCCCAACCCTCGAAATCCCAAAAGCCGCGTGTTCCGCTCCAGATCAAGGTCCATTGGTAGACAACTCCGCCAGCTCTCACCAGCTGGCGCGGCGCTTAGCCTCGGACTTCTGCCTAGCGGCTGCGTCAGTCGCATTCGCAAAGCACTGTCGGAGCTTGGTACAGCGCCTGGCGCCAGAGGGATGCGTGGCCGAAGCTGGATAATTGCCGAAGTCCTGGCACACCTGCTCAATGGCTTGGTGGTCGAGCCAGCCTTGCCGAACGCCCTGGTTGACAGCCCAGCAGTCGGCCCCCAGCTCGCTCGCACCGACATAGTGATGTCCGCACTCATGGTGGAACACGAAGAGGCGCACGGCATCCGGCTGCCGGTTAAGCAAATACGGATTTAAGACGACGACACCTGGTGATGCCGAGCCCAGAGTAGGCAACTCCGGATCGAGCACGTTGCGCACGCGGCCGCACCGGAGTGCGCGGTCGGCGATCAAGAGCTCTCCATTGCGCTGCAGAGCGATGGGAGACGACATGTGCGCCAAGTCGCGGTCGGCGCTCACCAGCTTTCTCACTCGCGTGGCGTCGACCGAAGCAAGCGGCAAGAATTTGCCGAGGCTCAACACGACGCTGAGCGCCACCACCACGCCGAAAACGCGGCCCCACCGCATGGCTCAACTCCTTCAGCTGCCGTTGGCTAACCATGCGATTGGACACAAATGCGGCGCCTCGGACTGAATGTCACCACCCCTGGGCAATGGGCTCGAGCAGGCTTCGGTTGCCGCTGGACACCACAGCACCTCAGTAAGGCGTGTGCCACCATGACGTGACCGCGGTCACATACAGCCTCGGCGATCGCAACGAGAGCCTGATTCCACGCGGAACACGCCTTTCGTTTCTCATGTAGCCTCGGCGCGCGCAAGATAGCTAAATCTGTGACCTTGAGCGGTTGCGGCAGGGTTTCCCAGTGGGGAGCCGCTTGCTCATCCATCGTGCCCCCCAACCGGCCAGCAAGAGAAAAGCCAAGTCGACCACGCGTCGCGATGCCCGACGGCCCTCTTGCTTCACGGCAGAGATCGGCCGACGCGCTTCAACCTGCAGGCGGCACGAACAGAGGTCAGTCGACGGCGGCCCTGGCGTGCGGCTCAGGACCGCTAACGGCAAGCGATAGTGGTGGATAAGGTACGGCATGCATGGGGCAAAGGGCGTGTGCTGCCTTACTCGCGCCCGATTGGCTGACGATACGCCCCGCACTTGAGTTCGCTCGAACACTTTCGTGGTCTCGATGCGTCTGCTGCTCATGCTCCCGGTTCTGCTGTTGGCGTTCGCCTCGGCGCGAGCGGATGACGCCGATACGCTGACCGTCGGCGGCACGGTGTACCGTCTCGATGGCGTCGACGCACCGGAGCTCGATCAGTATTGCATGGACCAGGGCGGGGCTTATCCCTGCGGCTTGTTTGCGGTTGAAGCACTGCAAGAGCTTATCGGGAACCGCCGCGTCGTCTGTCGCGACCTCGGCCCCGATCCGGAGTTTCCTCGGCGCCGGATTGGCAATTGTGCCGTGGATGGCGTCGACCTCCAGCACTGGCTCGTGCGGCAAGGTTGGGCGGTTAACGTCGACCCGCTCGGCCGCTTCGCCGACGACGAGCGCGAAGCGCGTGAGCGCCCGCTTAGCATCTGGCGCGGATGCTTCGTGGCTCCGCACGATTTCCGGGAAGGTCGAAAGGTCAGCGCCACATTGCTCGGGACAAGCTGTCCCCCTGATGCTCGCGCCAAACTCTTCACCGATTACACGCTCAAGCCGCCGGGCTGCGAGATCAAGGGCAAGTACGTGTTTCGCGCGCACCTGACAGGCCACCGCGGCGTCTATCACGTCCCCGGCTGCGGCAGCTACCCGCGCACCGCCAAGCCGCATCGTTGGTTTTGCTCGGAGCGGGACGCTATAGCCGCAGGCTTTCGCCGCTCGCTCACCTGTTGGTTGCGATGATCCCTCGTCCTTGCCGCCAGGGAGGCTGACGTCGCTACGATCGAGATCGCCTAAGCGACGGTCGCCGAAACCGCATGCACGGCGCGCGGGCCATTCGGCGGTGATAGAGCTGCCCGCCCACAGCGCTGGCCCATGTCGCCCACCGACCTTGACCTGACCCGTCCGATGATCGCCACAGGGGTGGGCTGGCCAGCGCCACGCTAAGTTTGCCGCCCACGCTCGTCGCTGCGACGCAGGAGCGGCGAGCGCCTCAACCGCGGCACCGGCGTCCTGATTGCGTTGGATGTCGCTCTCGATGCGCTCAACGCGGCTCGAATGCGGCTCCCGTTCTTACGACCTGCGTTTGATCGCTTGCTCGTCTTGGCTTCGAACTCGGCGATGCTCGATCGCATCGCGCAGCTGGATCAGGGCCGTTTTTAGCGCCTGATCGGGCGTTGTCGAAATCTGCTTCGTAAGCTTCTGGACAAGATCCAGCCGATCCTGGTCCGTGAAGATCGGTTGATAAGATGGCAGTCCCTCGAGGGCGCCGTCGATCATTTTGAGAATGTCAGACTTGGAGTAAACGCGCGTTTCAGTCATGCCCTGCACGAGCCCGGAATAGAGCTGACGGGCGTCGCTCTTCACCTGATCGAGATAAGCGACATGGACTTGATATCTCGGGTCCTTTGCAAGGCTAGAAAGATAGGGCTCGCTAAGGTCCAGTAACGCCGCGGAGACCTTGGACGCATAGACCATCAGCCTGGCAAGTTCCTGGGCATATGGTTTCCCCTTTTGCGTCTCATGCAAATAGAGGGTAACAAGCTTATGCAGCGGTGGCAGAGCGCTGTTCAACCGCTGAAAGCGTATGGTCGTGGAGAGATCCCGATTCAGTCCCATGCGCAGCGGGATATTGTCGACATTGACCATCCGCTCGAAGACCGGCTTCGTCGCTGCATTCGATAGCGTCGGCAGCGGCAAACCTTCGGTCTCAATCCGCTCAACCACGGCCCTGTAGGACGTTCCGTCCCACGCCTCATCGGCCGGGGGATAGCGTCCGCTTTGAGCGTTGGCCGATTGGACGGCCAGTCCCCCCCACAACAGCAGCCAAACCAATGACTTCAATATTTTGAACAGTCGTCCCATGAAAACTCCCTCTGCTAGGCGGACCGTTCAATGCTAGCAGCCGCCACCATAGTCTGATCTATGCGGCAGGAGTCAGATCTAGGTGGCAGGCCTCCGCTTAGGGGGTCAGGATCTACCTTTCCGTGGTGAAAATTTGTTGCAGGCAGACGATAAGGTTCGGAGGCACCTTACGGCGCTTGGGCTGCCACGACCGCGTCCGTGCCAGCTTTTTTGCCGATGGCGCGATCGATCCATGGCCGATGCACGCCGACCTAGGCGTTGGAGGAGCTTTGCCCACCAACACTGTCAGCCCACGACCACCTCACTGATCTGGATCTGTGGTGAGATGTCGGTGTAGTTCGGGATGTCGGCCATGATCTCGCCGCCGTGCGCACCGATCCCCTTTTGGAAGTCAGCCGCGGCGTTGAAATACAAATGGCACGCGGCGATGAACGGCGCCGGCACCCCTGGACCGCCGCCCGCTAGGCCCTTGTCGACTTCGTAACGCAGCATGCCGGAGCCTTTCAGCCGCTCCATGACCATGGGTAAGTGCTTGCCTGCGTAGTAGGCGTGGTCGAACCGCTTACCGGGTTCGTTGGGATAGAGGACCGTAACGCGGATCATGCTGACCTCCATGTCATGGCGAGAAACTGCAGAAAAGCTCAACGACTGTAGGCTTGACCGGCCGGCACCACAAGGCAGGCGGCGATCCCGACGCCGATCAGTTCGCGCTTGCCGATCCTCCGGCGCAAGCCCAGAGGCAAGTGATAAGCCGATGTCAGCGTGAGGCGCATTCGGCGACGCGCGCACGCCTTGAAAATCACGGCCCCGCCAAGGGGCGAGCCTGATCGGTAGCAGAATTGAAGGGTCAGCATTTATCCCGATAGCTCACTGAGCCATATCGTTGCAGGCTCGGTGTTTGGGATTTTCGAACCTCGGCGGGATGGGCCAGATGCACAAGCGCGGAATTGTAGTTCCCTTCAGAACGGTGCCTGCGACCACCCCACCGACACCGCTGCTCAACAAATTCACTTCTCACGTGAGCCAGGCGAGGACGCCGGATGCGATACTCGATGCCCTCGATGATTTCGCCTCAAAGCTCCTCCCCGTCAATGTGCTCGGTGTGGGCCGCATGCCGCAGCGGACCTCGGACTGGCGCTCTATTCAGCTCGGAAGGGATGTCTTTCTTCACTCGTCGGCTCCCGCGGAGTGGTGGAATGAGTACGCCGCCAAGGCGTCGCAGGGATACGACCCTGGCATCATGATGGCTAAGACCAGCCTAATGGCTTACACCTGGACCGAGACGATGCAGACGCTCGAGCCGATCGGCGCTGACCGGTGGCCCTATGAGCTCGCGCTCAAGTACGGCATCCGGGACGCCCTCACCTGTTGCGTCGGCCAACGTTGGCTTGTGGCCTATTGGTCCCGCCAAGTCCTCTGCAATCTGCTCACACACCCGCTGCGCATTCTTCTCATTGCCGCCGCCGGCTTTACAGCGTTCCGACTTGAACAAGTGGTAAGGGATGACCCAAAACGGTTTGCGGGCCAGCTTCGCATAACGCCACGCGAACTCGCCGTTTTGCGCCTGGTGTCGTTGGGTATGTCGAGTAACGAAATCGCCGAGCGGCTCGGCATTGGCGAGGAGACCGTGCGGAGTCACCTCAAGAAAGTGCAGATCAAGCTCGGTGCTCGCAACCGCGCTCACGCCGCGGCCGAGGCTATGCGACAACAGTTGATCCCGTGAACTTGAGCCGGTCGCAGCATTGCCCTGCATTCGGCTCATCCCAAGCCTCGCGCGCCAGCCTCCACTGCCCGCGCCTTCTGGCGCCCGCCAGGTGTCGCGAGATCGCGCCTCCGACCTCGTTGCATGCTAAGCCCTTGAGCCGCGCAGGACTCGCGTCCGGGTTCTGACACGCTAACTTTTGACCGATTGCGCCAGGCAACGGATATCCGCCGTTGGACGACGGCTGCATTCGGCAATGGCGCTGGCCATCCCCTTCGACGTCCGGTGGGACCAATCCCCTCGCTCGACCTATGCCACTTTAATCGATGGCGCACTACATCGCCGCATCCCGCAGCGGGCGAGCGGGCATCGCGTTGACGTCGAGCGTCCTGTGCAGTTGTTCCGCCACCAAAATCATCGCGCGCTCCGCCAGGGCCGTAATCGTCAAGAGCGGGCTGACGCCGATCGCCGAGGGGACCGCCGCCCCGTCGCACACGTAGAGCCCATCGTGAACGCCTTTCGGCCCCTTTGCTGGATCGAACACGCGCCCGTCCGGCGCCACGACACCTTCCTCCACCGTATCACCCATCGCGCAACCGCCGAGTGGATGGGCAATGACCCGGTTGCCGCCGAAGGCGGTCATGGCGAAGGGGTTGGCGTTGAACACACCCCCCATGCTTTCGATCATCGCCTTGACCTTCTGCTCTGCTCTGACGCGCTCCGGCGCGTCGCTGTAGTTCGGCCAATCGACCACAACTTGGTCGTTTTGCAGGCGCAGGCGGCCACTCGCATCGTCGTGCGCAACGACGTAGAACATTTGCGACCGGCTCAGCTGGTCGCCGTAAATACCCTGTTTCAGCAGCCGCAGGGCTTCCCCGACTTTCAGTTGCAGCAATTCCCTGAGGGGGGCGAGGGCAGCCATCACGGTCAACATCGTGCCGTCGTGAACCCACACTGGGCCATGCTCATCGCCGAGGTCGATCAGCGCCATGCTGTGGGGCCCCACAGGCGCGGACCCCCGCGGCGCCTGCGACGGAAACCCCGTGGCAACGGCGTTGACCGGCGCTTCGAGATTGCTCGCGAATACGAGGTCGTCGCCGTTGGCTGAAAACTTCTCACCCAACCTTGCCGAGAGCTTGAGACCACGTTGCTTCGCCCGCAAGAGCAACTCCGTGGTCCCCAAAGTGCCGGCCGCCAAAACGACCATCGGCGCCTCGATGCGCCGGCTTGCGCCTGCCGTCGACAGGTCCTCCACGACGATCTCCCAGCCGCGCTCGGTCTTGCAGATCGTCCGGACCCGGCTTTCGCAAAGTACCGTTGCACCATGATCGATCGCATCGGCGATGTATGTAATCCCTACGGTGTTCTTTGCGCCCACGTTGCAACCCGACCAGCAGTCGCCGCAACCCCGGCAGGCGTACTGCATCACGCCGGCAACATTCGGCCCCGGACGATGGGCGATCGTCATTGACGGCAATTGCACCGAACGGCCCGACGCTTCCGCCGCCACGCGCATACCCGCATACTTGGCAAAGCGCTCCGGACCCGGCACCGGCGCGACACCGAGCATTGTCTCCGCCCGCGCCAGCCCCTTTAGCAGCAGTCCATCACTGACCACCGCATCCGGCCAACCGGCTTTGCGTAATCTGCCAAGACTGGGCCGCAGCACCACACCGGCGTTGATCAGCGACCCGCCGCCAAGGCCGGAGGCGCCGAATACCGTCAACCCCTTGCCAACCGACAGGTAGTAGAGCCCGGCAGGATCGCCCAGCTTCGGCGCGCGGCCCGTTAACCGTGTTGCCTTGCGCCGGGCCTTGGTCGTAGTCGGAAAATCGCCGGGCCGCCAAAGCCGCCCCTGCTCGAGGACCGCCACGCGCAGGCCCATGCGCGCGAGGCGAGAGGTTGCGACACCGCCGCCGTAGCCAGAACCGATGACGATCGCGTCGTAAACCGGCGTGGCTGCGCCGACTGTCGCTGTTGCAAAACCCATGAAACGCTCGATCCGCCGCGAAAAGAGCTCACTCGGCGTTCGCAACGAGTAGTTCACGCCGACGCGGATGCCCATCGCATGCGTGGAATTTGCCTAATAGTGTGTTATCGGGCGTACACGGCTTACGACAATTGCAGGCACCCGGGCGGACGACTTCCCGGAGCAACGTCCGCCATCAACGGCACGCAGCCTTCGCCGGCGTTAATCTTCCGCGTGCCGACATAAGGGGCGGGAGCGTCCGTGCCGCCCCCGGCGTCTCAACCATCAACCGTTGGGGCTCCTCGTTTGCTGGTCGTGGCCTGCACGGTTTCGACGCCTTTGACTTGTGCGTCGCAACATGAGATAAGCCGCCATCGTTCCCATGAGCGATTTGCGGCGCTTCAGCGAGCACGCTCGCCGATTGCTCCCCCTGTTGAGGGCCCCGAACATACGATCCGACAAGCCAGGACACGCGGGGTGTCTCCAAGCAACGGATCCCCTTGCCTTGCGCTACGGATCGATATCGTCGGCGCAGCCGGCCAAAGATAACTTCTGTAAGCACAAGGTTCCCTGCACCGCGTCCGGATCGCCCCGCCGCCGGGCAACGCGCGCGGACGGCAAGGACCGCGCCCCGGTTTGAGGGGTGCCCGACAATCTGGGCTGAACAGCCCATTCGAGCGACGAACGCAAGGAGACAGAGATGGCACATCACAAGTTCAAGGTCGGTCAACTGATTCACTTCGCGCCGTCCCGGCCGGGGGTGGCAACATCGGGCCGGCAGTATGAAATCGTGCGGCTGCTTCCGGCTGATAGCCATGGCAACGGCGAACCCCAGTATCGCGTCAAATCCAAGTCCGAGACGTTCGAGCGCGTGGCCAGGGAGAGCCAGCTTTCGCAGCGCGCTCTCTCGTGACCTTCCACGGCGATGCGGTTTGCCGGAGCTGCGGCGCCTGCTGCGCCTTCTCGAAGGAGTGGCCGCGCTTCAGTACGGAGGACGACGCCGATCTCGATCGCATTCCGGTCGAGTTCGTCGATCGCCAGCTCCGAGGCATTCGCTGCGAAGGCGATCGTTGCTCCGCCCTGGCGGGCGAGGTCGGCGTAGCGACCACCTGCCGGATTTACAGTATCCGCCCTGACGTGTGTCGTGCCTGCGAGCCCGGTGACGACGCCTGCCGGCTGGCGAGGGATCGCTTCGGGTTGCAGCCGCAGTTGTGACCGCGGGCGCGCCGGTCGGACGCCTCTTTAGCCTTGCAACCCGTACCTGCTGACGGGTAGCCATGCACCGTTCAGGGCTCGACCAACACGCGAAGCGCGAGCTCATCGAGCAAGCGTAAGCTTCGTAAGCGATCGGACATTTCGCCCCGGATGAGCCGACCGGCCGAGGAGGTTTGATCTGCGAGCCTTTCACTCGTCTGTCCGACACCGCCTCTTCGAGCGTTCGCGCGGGTTCGCATGGCGCTGCGGGCCGGGACGATGCTGCCATTCCCTTGAGGATCACCGTTGCGCGCTTTCGCGTGCGCTCACGATGGCGCTGACGCCGATGACGGCTCTTGCCCGGCAGCCGTTCGGCATTAGACCGGTCAGGCCGTGGGGGTCTGGCGTAAACTGGCGATCTGGTCCTGATCTTCCCTCACGACCAACGAGCTTGGCGTTCCACCCATAAAGGCAATCTCACTCCCCGTTCCGCCTCGGTCTTTTTGGTAGGGTCGGACCGTGACGACGTGATCGAGGTTGATCCGAATCTCATTGCCGTCGGTGGTGGTCAATTTCACCCAAGTTGGCATCGGCGGCTCCACTGTGTTGGATTGTCGATTGGGAACACTAATTGCTCTTCACTTCACGGTTTATTCACAAGCCTGGTCACGTCTGCCCTTCGCCCTCGTAAGCACCGTTTGTAAAACCTGCGCGGCGACATACGCGAAATGCGGCGGCTAACGCGTGCCGGCGGGACCGTTGCCGCAGCCACGTGAGATGGGCGTGGGGGAAACGTTGCCTTACGCATGCTTTCGACGCACCTGCGATGCTCAGAACGGCCACCAAGCCCCAGCCGCAGCATACACTAGGTCCACCCGCCGTCCGGCAAAATTAGCGGCATCGGGCATGCCGCCGGCCGATCGGATGTCGTGCGGATGTCGTGCAGGACAGGCTGACGCCCCGCACCAACTCCGCTGCGTTGGTGGTTTTTTCTGGCGCCTTTAAGGGCAGGCAGGGCCAGGTATCGCGTATCTCCGCAGGCTCCACGCCGACGGCAGGGCGAGCCTTCGCGACGCGGTTCAAGCTGGCAGACTTGTGGTCTTGCGCGGCCCGCGCATCGGCTGAACGCAGCAAGCGCCGACGGGGCTCGTTAATCCGGTATGAGGCCACCATCGACATTGAAGGACTGACCCGTGATGTTCCGGGCCCCCGGTGAGGCCAGGAATACCACCATGGCGGCGATGTCCTCGGGTTCGTTCGCGCGTCGCAAGGGCACGCCCTCGACGTAACGTCGTTCGATCTCTTCGGAGCTGACGCCTTCCTTTTGCGCGATCGTTGCCACCAGGTCGAGGTAGAGGCTGGTGCGCACGATGCCGGGGCAGACGGCGTTGACGTTGATGTTGTGGGGACCCAGCTGCTGGGCCGCCGTCTTGGTCAGGCTGATGACGGCGCCCTTGCTGGCGGCATAGATGGCGTTGGAGGTGCCGGGGAAGCCCTTGCCGGCAATCGAGGCGATGTTGATGATGCGGCCACTGCGGCGCGGGATCATTTCACGGGCCACCCGCTGCAGACAGAAGAAGACACCCTTTGAGTTCACGCGGTGGATGCGGTCCCAGTCGGCCTCGGTGAGGTCCATGATGTAGGCGCGACGGGTGACACCCGCATTGTTGACGAGAGTGTCGATCTTACCGAAGACGACAATCGCCTCGGCCACCATGCGCTCGATGTCCGACACGCTGCCCATGTCGGCCTCGATGGCGAGGGCTTTCCGACCTTGCGCGGTAATGGCTGCCGCCGTCTCCCTGACACTCTCCTTGTTGATGTCGACGGCGACGATATCTGCACCCGCTTCGGCCAAGGAGAGCGCCGACGCCTTGCCGATGCCCTGGCCGGCGCCGGTCACGAGCGCCACCTGTTTGGATAATTGCATAGGCAGTCCTCCTCTTTCGACGGTGCTGCGGCTTTGGTCGAGCCCCCGACAAAGCATTTCCGGAGCGCCGAGCCCAGCCCATATTTTCGGGCGCCGAGCCGATGCCACGCGCCGCCCCGTCGCGGCCCGGTTTGATGACGCCGATCAGCAGACCCGCAGACCCTCACCTGCAGACCCGGGCGCGAAGCCCGTGGCGGATATCATGCCAACCCCATTCGGCGGGTCGAGCATCGGATTTCCGCCAAGGGTGAGTTGGAGTTTGCGCCTTCGCAGGCCCCCGATCCGGACCAAGCTTCCGAAGGTGACGAAAATTGCGCAGGCGTGTCTTGGATGATGATCTGCGTCTTACGTCCGGCCAAAACGTCGGCTCCACGGGGTGGCCGCGTCTCTTGCTTGCGGAGCACAGCTGATGCCAGGATCTCGCTCTCGGATTGCGCGGCGTTATTTGCGCGATGATGGGCTGGCAATCCGTCGCAAAGGGTGGTCCTGAGCCGCGAGACTTGCTTGGCAACCGCCGGGTAGGAGTGTCGAGAGAGCTCAAGGGTCGGCGAGCCTGGTCCCTCGCTTCGTCTTTTAAAGCCGGTGCAAAGTGAGCGGCCGGACCTGCTCGGCGCAGCCGCATCTTTGCTAACGCACGCATTGATAAACCGCCTCAGCAATAGGCGAACATCCCTCGCAGAATGCCCCTGGATGGGGTCAAGTCCTCCTCTGCGCCTACCGACCGTCGTGACCTTGACCTTTGCGCGTCAATCGCGCCGTGGACCTTTTCCCGAGCTTCGGCCACTCGATTTAGGGCTGCCACGGCTGCTCGGGTGCAGCCACCCGCGCAAAGCTTCCCGTTTGCATACCGGCCAAGGAGAATTTCCACGGGATTGTGATCGCGCTAATCGAGGCGTCGATCGCGGCATTGCGCTTTTGCTCGAACCTCTCCTGGGCGCGTTGCACCGCAACCGCCGCAATCGAGGCGTCGATCTCAGCGTTGCGCGCGTGTTCGAACCTCTCCTGGGCGCGCTGCGCTATAACCGCTGCGATCGAGGCGTTGATCTCGGCGTTGCGCGCCTGCTCGAACCTCAGCTGGGCGCGCTGCGCCGCAACCGCTGCGATCGAGGCGTCGATCTCGGCGTTGCGCGCCTGTTCGAACCTCAGCTGGGCGCGCTGCGCCGCAACGGCTGCGATCGAGGCATCGATCTCGGCGTTGCGCTCTTGTTCGAACCTCTCCTGCGCGCGTCGCGCCACGGCGGCAATCGAGGCGTCGATCTCGGCGTTGCGCGCTTGCTCGAACCTCTCCTGGGCGCGCTGCGCCGCAACCGCAGCAATCGAGGCGTCGATCTCGGCGTTGCGCGCTTGCTCAAACCTCTCCTGGGCGCGCTGCGCTGCAACGGCTGCGATCGAGGCGTCGATCTCGGCGTTGCGCGCGTGTTCGAACCTCTCCTGGGCGCGTTGCGCTACAACGGCAGCGATCGAGGCGTCGATCTCGGCGTTGCGCGCTTGCTCGAACCTCTCCTGGGCGCTCTGCACCGCCGCGGCGAGTGCTCCAGTTGAATTCATTCGGGCGTGGTGCGGGAGCTGATCGACCGGCAGGGAGGCAAACCATACTAAGGTTGCCCCAGCAGCTAACGAAATACCCATCATGAGTGACTCCTTACAAGGATGACCTAAATAAAACTTCACTCAATTTGTTTAAACTTTGGTGGATTTTGAATAGGTCAGCTGATTTTATTCAGCACCCGTCGCAACACTAACCAAGGGCTTAGACGCGCTACAACCATCAGCTCGTGGCCATGAGCTCCTGCTTCGTCCCGCAGGCCGCCCTAGCCGGTGCCACCGCAGGGTTAAGCAGCCCGTCCTTGGAGACGCTGCAAAGCCCGCGCGGCTGGCGCCTTGGCAATGGGCGTCCGCCTGAGGTCCCTTCTCGTTTGCGTGGGGTGGCGGCCACGGGCCAAATCCGGAGCACGAGCAAGAAATCCGTCGACGGGAGGCCCGCGGGCTTTTCGGGGTTTTCCCTGATTTCTATCTCTTCCCGGCGGATCAATGCTCACGCCAAGCTAAGAGGGGGTAAGCAATGCATTTCCTTGCGGTTCGATGGGTGGGCTGTTGGCTGCTGGCGGGCGCCGCTTTGCTGTTTGGCCCTGATGCCGCCGTCCCAGCCCACGCTCAGGCCGGCCTGACGCCCGATCAACAAGCGATTGTCGATAGCCTCGCGAGGTCCTCGGCCGGACAGAATGTGCACGTCTCGCCCGCACCGACAGAAGCGGTCGGAGCCGAAGTCAGGCTGCCGTTCCGCGGTGGCATTATTACTCTCGTGCGCAAAGCCTCGACACCGCGCAGCGACGGCAGTATTTCGTGGCGCGGCGAGGTGGCGGAGACGGGTGAGGCAGCAGCCCTCATGGTGTGGAACAACGCCCCGCTGACAGGCTATTTCGCCTACGATGGCACGATTTTCACCATCGAGAACGCGGGTGGTGGCATCAATATCTTTGCGGAAATGGATCCGCACAAACTGCCGGCCGACCATCCCACGCCAGCCAGCGCACGCGACAGTGTGCCGATCGCCGCTCCCGCAGCAAGCCAGCATCCAGTCGCTCCCCTCCCCAAGGTTGCACCCTTCCCCGAGGCCGACCGGCAGGCGCTGGAGGCGAAGAAAATCACGATCGACGTTATGATGCTCTACACCGGCAGCGTCGCCAAACGCTATGTCCGGGATCCCGACGATTTGCTGGCGCTTGCGGTCGAGCAAACCAACGAAATATTTGCCAACAGCGGCCTCGGCAACATCACCCTTAGGCTCGTGCACAGTCAACTCATTGACTACGACGGCAGCAAGGACGATCAGTTTACCCATCTTTATGCCATGGTCGATGGCTTAGGGGTGTTTAACGACGTAAAGAGGCTGCGAGACGAAAAGCGCGCGGACATCGTTGGTCTGGTCATTGACAATCCGAATGGCTGCGGTCTCTCGACCCGGATCGGTCCGGAATCAGACGAGGCGTTTTTCGTCGTGCATCACGCCTGTGCGGCCGTCTCCATGTCGATCGCGCATGAGATTGGCCACATCCTCGGGATCCGGCACGACCGCCACGTTGACGCCACCGACACCCCCTTTGCCTATGGGCATGGTCACGTCAACGGCGAGAAATGGCGCGACGTGATGAGCTACAACGGAGGGTGCGGTGGCTGCCCTCGCATAGCGCATTTTTCCAATCCTCGGGTGATGTATAAGGACGAGCCCACCGGCACCGCGGCCGCGGACAGCGCGCGGGTCATTCTCGAGTTGGCCGAACGCGTGGCGAATTTCCGCTAGCAGGCCGCGCCGTCGGCGCTCCCTTAGGGCTCGCACGATATGGGTCGCCCGGGGCCTCGAGCTCGTGGTGGCCGAGCGTGCACCTGCCATTGGCGACACGAGGGGCGGCGCCGTCGCTGCTGAACGGCACAGCGCGTTGGCGATCGGCAACCCCCTCGATCGGCGCAACCGCCGCAACCCCTGGCGGTCCCGGGGCGACCCGGCGTCATCGCGGCAGCCGCTGCGGTCGGGCTCGCAACCCAGATCGATTCCAGCTCAACGCTCCGGCTCGAACGCCCCCGCTAGCCCCCAGCCGCGCTTGCCGCGACCCCCGCCGGCAAGGGAAAGTGGCAGGCGACAAACTGCTCGGGCGCGATCTCCTTGAGCGGCGGTTCTTCCTCGCTGCAGCGCGGCGCCGCGCGCTGACAGCGCGTGCGAAAGCGGCAGCCGCTCGGCGGCGCCATCGGCGAGGGCGGCTCGCCCAGGGCGACGTGCTCCGGGATCGGTGCGGCCGGATCGGGCCGCGGGATTGCCTGCAGCAGCAGCGCCGTATAGGGGTGGCCCGGGCTGCGGAACACCTGCTCGGTCGGAGCCACCTCGCAGAGCTTGCCCAAATACATCACCGCCACCCGGTCGCTCACCGCCTTCACCACCGCCAGGTCATGGGCGATGAACAGCAAGGTCAGGCCGTAGCGCGCTTTCATGGCCTCGAGCAAATTGAGGATCTGGGCGCGGATCGACACGTCGAGCGCCGAGACCGGCTCGTCGCAAACAATGAGCTCGGGATCCAGGATCAGGGCGCGCGCGATGCAAATGCGCTGGCATTGTCCCCCGGAAAACTCATGCGCAAAGCGCCCCAGCACCAGGCTCGGGTCGAGGCCCACGGCCTCAAGGACCTCGACCATGCGGCGCTCGCGTTCGGCCTCGTCCCGCACGCCCGCGATCCGTAAAGGTTCGGCAATCAGGTCGGCCACGCGGCGCCGCGGGTTGAGCGAGGCGATCGGATCCTGAAAGATGATCTGCAGGCGGCGGCGCAGCGCGCGCAGCGCCGCGCCGGCAACCGTGTCGAGGTCGATGCCGTCGAACAGAACGCGACCTGAGCGCGCCGGGGTGAGCTGCAGCACGGCGCGGGCGAGGGTCGACTTGCCGCAGCCGCTCTCGCCGACGAGGCCCAGCGTCTCGCCACGCGCCAGCGCGAAACTGACCCCCGACACGGCGTGCACGACCTTGCCCGCCAGCCGATAGTCCACCACCAAGTCCTCGACGCGCAGCAGGGGCTCGCCGCCGGTTTCGCTGCTGTCGTGTGCACGCTCCATTATGACGCCGTCGCCGCCGTGGGCCCGAGCGGATGCCAACAGGCGAATTGCTGCACGCCGCCGTCGCCCGAGAGCGGCGGCGGGCTCTCGCCGGCAGCGCCCACTGGCATAGGCGCAACGCGGCGCGAAGGCGCACCCTTGGCTCGGGCGCGTCAGATCGGGCGGCAGTCCCGAAATCGCCTTCAGCGGGGTGTGCGGCGGCGCATCGAGCTTCGGAATGGCCGCAATCAAGGCCTGCGTGTAGGGCATGCGCATGGCCTTGAAGAGGGTACGCGTCGGGGCCCGTTCCACCACACGGCCGGCGTACATGACGGCGACCTCATCCGTGCGTCCTGCAACGACGCCCAAGTCATGGGTGATCAGGATCATCGCCATCCGCCGCCGGCGCTGCTCGCGCGCCAGCAAGTCCAGGATCTGAGCCTGCACGGTGACGTCGAGCGCCGTGGTGGGCTCATCGGCGACCAGCAGTTTGGGTTCGCAGGACAAGGCGATG
Source organism: uncultured Alphaproteobacteria bacterium (assembly GCA_963770295.1). Classification (GTDB taxonomy): domain Bacteria; phylum Pseudomonadota; class Alphaproteobacteria; order Rhizobiales; family Hyphomicrobiaceae; genus AWTP1-13. The sequence goes on along the minus strand of CAVYPA010000005.1, from coordinate 264,720 downwards.
GCAATGGCCACGCGCTGGCGCATGCCGCCGGAGAACTGGTGCGGATACTGCTTTAAGCGCTGCTCCGGGCTCGGGATGCCGACCTGCCCCAACAGCTCGATGGCGCGGCGCACGGCCGCCGGCCGATCGAGCCCCAGATGTTCGCGCAGCGTCTCGATGATTTGCGCCCCGATCGTCAATACCGGGTTGAGCGACGTCATCGGGTCTTGAAAGACGAAGGCGAGGGAACGGCCGCGCAGGCGCCGCAACGCCTCCGCGTCGAGCTCGGCGAGGTTGTGGCCGTCGAAATGCACGGCCCCGGACAGCTTCGCCCGGCGCGGCAAGAGTCGGGCGACGGCGCGCGACAGCATGGTTTTGCCGGACCCCGATTCCCCGACAATCCCCAGCGTGCGCCCCGCCGCCAGCTCCAGGCTCACGCCGGCGACGGCGCGCAGGGCCCCGCGCGGGGTCGGCAGCTCCACCGACACGCCCTCGATCGCCAACAGCGGCCGCGCGGGCCCTGGTGCGGCGGTGCCCATCACAACGCGGCCTGGCGCGGATCGGTGAGAACACGCAGCGTGTCCCCCACCAGATTGAAGCACAGGACCGTCAGGAACATAAACAGCGCCGGCAGAAAAGCGAGGCTCGGCGCGGTCTCCAGGCTTTCGCGCCCCTCCCCGATCATGCCGCCCCAGCTCGGCGCCGGCGGCGGCACACCCAAGCCTAAAAAGCTGAGCGCCCCCTCGACGACGATGGTGACGGCGACCGCCAGCAGAAAGAAGGCCATCAGCGGCAGAATGACGTTGGGTAGGAGCTCGCGCAGCAGAATGCGCAGCTCCGTTGCCCCCATCGCCCGCGCCGCCAGGATGAATTCGCGCTTGGCGAGGCTCAGCGTCGCCGCCCGCGCCACCCGGGTAAAGGCGGGGATGCTGAGGATGCCGATGATGTAGGTGAGGTTGGCCACGGTCTGGCCAAGGTAGGCGGTAATCGCCAGCGCCAGCACCAGCGGCGGGAAGGCCAACAGCACGTCGACGCCCCCGACCACCACGGTCTCGAGTGGCCCGCGAAAATAGCCAGCCACAATCCCCAAGGCCCCGCCGATGACGAGGCCGATCAGCGGCGCCAGGATCGCAACCGTCAAGGAGATGCGCCCGCCATGGATCAATCGCGCCAGCATGTCGCGGCCGAGCCGATCGGTGCCCAGCCAATGCGCCGCGCTCGGCGGGGCGCGCCGCGCGAGCATGTCCATGTCGGTGGGGCTCGGCAGCGGCAGCAGATCGGCGAGCGCCGCCGCCAGCACGATCAACCCGATCCAGCCCAGCGCCAACCAGAACAGCCAGCCGAATTTGGCCAGGCCCGCCCACAGCTCGGCGGCGGCGTCGGCAGCGCCCATCGCGGCCTTACTCATGCGCATGACGCACCCTGGGGTCGAGCACGGCATAGAGCATGTCGACCAGGAAGTTGACGATCACGAAGCCCGCCGCCACGAACAGCACGACGCCCTGCAGGATCATGAAATCGCGCGTGTAGATGGCCCCGAGTAACAGCCGGCCGATGCCCGGCAGGGCAAACACGGATTCCACGATCACGGCGCCGCCGATCAGACGGCCGATATTGATGCCGGCCACGGTGATCAGCGTGAGCGAGGAGGGCTTGAGCGCGTGCACGAACAGAATGCGGCGCTGCTTGAGGCCCTTGGCCTTGGCCATGGTGATGTAGTCTTCCTGCAAGGTGGCGATCATGTCGGAGCGCAGCACGCGCATTAACACCGGCCATTCCGCCAGCGCCAAGGTCAAGGCCGGCAACAGCATGCTCCTGAGGTTGCCGAGCCAATCCTCCTCCAGCGGCGTGTAGCCGGTCGCCGGCAGCAGGCGCAGCGCCACGGCGAACACATAGATCAAGAGAATGGCCGCCATGAAGTTCGGGATCGACAGCTTGGCAAAGGCGACGCCCGTCACCACGCGATCGAAGGTGCCACCGCTGTTGACCGCGCACCGAATGGCAAGCGGGATGCTGACGGCGAGCGCCGTGAGCTCGGCGAGCAGCATCAGTTCCAGCGACACCGGCAGGCGCGCCAGAATGGCGCTTAGCACCGGTTCGCCGGTGCGGAACGAACGCCCGAAGTCGCCCTGCAGGATGCCGCCGAGCCAGTGCAGGTAGCGCCACCACAGCGGTTGGTCGAGCCCCATATCCCGGCGCAAAGCCGCCACCGCCTCGGGCGTCGCCTGATCGCCCAACATGGCATAGGCCAGATCGCCCGGCAGCAGCGAGGCGATCAAAAAGGTCAACAGCGTGACGGCGAACAGGACGGGCAGCAGATAGCCAAGCCGATAGGCGATGAAGCCCAGCATGGGAGTGAACTACTCGAACCAGGTTCGCGACACGTCGATCACCCCGTTATAGAGCTTCGGCAACCCCTTCACCTTCGCCTTGGCGATTGCGTAGTAGGTGTTCTGGAAGGTCCAGAACCAGATCGCCTCGCTGTTGATCAGCCGACTGATGGCGCAGTAGTCCTCGCTGCGCTTTTCCGGATCGGCGGTGACGCGGGCGTGCTCGAGCAGGCGGTCGAGCTCGCCATTGGCGTAGTTGGCGAGTGCGACGGGGCTGCCGCTGCGGAAGTTGGCATACATTTGCGGATCGGGATCGGCGAGATCGACGATGCGCCAGGGGGTCAGCTCGAACTGGCGCGCGAAGGCCCGCGTCACGATCGCGGTCTGGTCGACCTGTTCGATCTCCATCTCGGCGCCCGCCAGCTTCCAGAACTGTTGCAGCACCTGGCCGACGGCGCGTCCGCGCGGCGTCGCCGTGACCAGCATCTTGAATTTGACGGGCTTGCCGTACTCCTTGAGCAGCGCCTGCGCCTTGTTAAGGTCGGAGGGCAGCGCGCCATCGTCCTTGCATTTGACCCAGGAGCCCTCGCCGTAAGGATTGCTGGCGGGCCGGCTCAAACCATTGGTCAGCGCTTGGCTCATTTTGGGCCGATCGATCGCCATCACCAGGGCACGGCGCACGCGCACGTCATCGAAGGGCGGCGCCTTGGTGTTGAAGGCGTAGACGGCGGCCCCTGAGCCCACGTGCTGGTGCACGCTGAGCGCCGGCGTCTTCTTGGCCTTTAAGATATTGTCGGCGTCGTATTCATCGTCCCAAACAATGTCGCTTTCCCCCGCCTCCAGGCTGGCGAAGCGGGCCTGCGCATCGGGGAGCGGTCGCAGCACGACGCGGTCGAGGTAGGGCTGGCCCTCCTGCCAATAGGCGGGATTGCGCTCCAACACCATGCGATCGCCCGCGGTCCAGGATTTGAGGATGAAGGGACCGGTGCCCACGGGATTGCGATTATAGTCATCGCCCCTGGCCTGCATGGCGGCCGGCGACTGCACCACGTTGTTTTGGCTGGGAATGGTGATGACCTTGGGAAAATTCACGGCCGGGTCGGTCAGGACAAAGACCGCGGTCAGTGGATCGGGCGCCTGCACCTCCTTGATGGTGGAGATGTAGAAGGCGCAGCGGCACTTGTTCTTCGGGTCTTTTTGTCGGTCGAAGTTGAATTTGAGCGCCTGGGCATCGAAGGGCGTGCCGTCGTGGAACTTGACCCCGGGCCGGAGTTTGAAGGTCCAGGTCTTGTAGTCGTCCGCGTGCGTCCAGGACAGCGCCAGCCTCGGCTGGGCTTCGCCGCTCTCATCGAGGGCGGTCAAGGTGTCAAAGAGCAACACCGCCGCCATGTTGGCCGAGGTGTCGAACACGCCGACTTTCAGGGGATCGAAACCGGAAATATCGAGCTCGAGCCCGACGCTCAGGCTGCCGCCGCGCTTTTGCGCGTGCGCCCCGCCCGCCAACAGGACCGCAGCCATGACGGCAACCATGCTGCCAATGAGCCTGACGCCTAACCGGAACGCTTTGCACATCGGCGTTCGCCTCCTTGCTCGTTTCACTTGATCGTTTCCCCAGGCAACGCTCACCGCTTGTTGGCTCCCCGCGACGTTTCGGGCGGTTGCGTTGGTGTCGATCGCGGGGCTTGCGCAGAGAATATGGTCCGCTCGGGGGATAGGCAAACGGGAACGGCCGGTCCCCGGGCTTTCGGCCGCCGGCTGGGGCCGCGAGACACACCGACGGCGTTTGTGGCCCCCGCCAGGTGCCGTGACCTCATCTCTTGGTAGCGGTGCGCGCAAAACCCCGTCCCCGGCCCGGGGCGGCGGTGCTAGCATGCCCATGGCGATGCCTCGGCGCCTCAGCGAAAGGACACGGCCCATGCCCAAGTTCATCATCGAGCCGCACTTCCGCCTGCAGGAGTGGGTGGCGGAAGAAAAGGGCTACTTCGGCGCCGAGGGTCTGGACTACGAATTCCACGAGTTCATTCGCGCCAGCGGCGGGGCCCACCACGCCGCGGCCGGCAAGGTCGGCGCCTTCCAGTCGATCGAAAAGGGCCGCGAAGCCAACGTCACCTGCGCCTGCCACTGGACCGTGAACGTCGCGGCCTCGCGCGGCCACACCAAGCTCTTCGCCGACGCCTATTCGGTCGCCCCCTGCGGCATCTTCGTGCCAGCCAACTCTGGCATTAGCGCGCCGGAACAGTTGGCCGGCGTGCCGATCTCGGTCGGCTACCAATCCGGCAGCCACTACGCCACGCTGCAAGCCTTGGAGCAGTACTTGCCTCAAGAGCAAATCAAACTGTCCTTTGGCGAGGGCATGCTGTTCGGCCGCATGCAGGTCTTCCTCGAGGGCGGCGCACCCGCCTGCACGCTCTTCAGCGGTCCCTACTACTTCGCCGAGCAGCTTGGGTTTCGCAAAATCATCGATGCCACCTTCATGATCGGCGCCATGCTCAACGGCGATCCCGATCCGGAGGATGTGCGGCGCTACTATCGGGCGCTACGCCGCGCCCAGCGCGACATCGACGTGCGGCCGGAGCGCTACACGCACTACTACAAAAACGAATTTCCCGAGCACTTCCATGCCAGCATGGACACGCGCCGCTGGGGTCCCGGCGAACGCATCGTGTTTGAGACCTACAGCAAAGAGACCTTTGATCAATCCTTTGCCTGGATCGCCGCGCGCGAAATTTTCAGCGAGGGCAACATGGGCAGCGGCCGCTACGAAGACGCGGTGGTCACACTCGAGCGCTAGGGCGCCGCCATCGGCGGCGCCCTAGAATTGACTGGGATCCTGCGATCCACCCTGATTGGTAGCGCGCTTGACCGTAAACGTCGCCAACTCCTCATAGGCCTTGGCGATATCAAGCAAGGTCTTTTTCGACACAGGATCGGTGATCTCATCGGCGCTGCGCCGCGCTTCCTCAGCGCGCCGTAGCCAATAAGCAGGTCCATCCATACTTGACGATGTCGTCTTCATGACTGGGCAAACATCCCACGCCACGGTCAAGTTCCCTTCGACAGTGTCGCGGTCGCGGTGCCACACCGCTCATTTTTTTTGCTTGCCGCGGAACTCGGCGCGCTCGCGCAGGAGTTTGTAGCCCTCGGCGATGAACAACATGATGCGCTTGGGCTCGGGGTCGGTCATCTTGCTGGCGAGCGTGCGCGCTTCGATTTCCAGCTTGCGCCAGCGCGCGGCATTCTCTTCGGCGTCATCGTTGCAACCTGCCGACATGGCGCGCTAAGTCCCTCCCAGCCCAGCGCGAAACGCACCTTGAGCGCTTCGGTTCCAAGCCAGGGGTGCCGATCCACGGGAAAGCCCGCGCTCGGCCAAGAAAATGTGATGGAGCGTCGGCGGCAGCGCAGGGGACGTCCCTACTTATCGAGCCAGATATGCTCAAAACGCCAATTATTATAAATGCTGTTTTCCTGGTGCACGTAACCCTTGAGGTGGGCGTGCCAGCAGGTCGAGGCGCGGTTGTGGTAGATGATGGGGCGGGCGACGTCTTCGGCGAGAATGCGCTCGATCTGCCAAACCAGCGCCTTGCGTTTTTCGAGATCGGTTTCTTGCGACTGCTGATCGAGCAGCTTGTCGACTTCCGGTGTGCAGTACTGGGTGTAGTTGGCCTCCGAGTTGCAGGCATAGGCACCCTTCAGCACCGCGTCCGGATCATCGATGCCGACGCCGGAGGTGTTGAGCGCAACGGTGTAGTCTTTTTTGGTCAGACGATTGTGCCAGATCGACGATTCGATCACCTCGAGCTCGGCATCGAAATGCACCTTGTTGAGCTGGTCGACAAAAATCACGGCCGGATCGCGATAGGTGGCAAAGTCGCGGGTTGAGACCTTCACCTTCAACCGGTGGCCGGGCCCATAGCCCAGGCCTTCCATGATCTTGCGCGCCTCGGCCTGCTGCGCCGCCACGTCGGTGCCGTAGCCCGGCAGCTTGACGAGGCTCTCGTAGGGCATCCCCCATCGTCCCTCCGGCGGCGGCATCATATTGCCGGCGATGCTGGCTTTGCCGCCCGTGATAATGTCGATGTAGGCCTGCCGATCGAGCGCCAGCGACATGGCGCGGCGCAGGGCAACGTTGTCGAACGGGGCCCGATCGCGATTGACCAGGATGTTGATCGGCACGTTGGTCGGCACCAGGCTGCAGGTCGCGCTCGGGGCTTGCGCCGTGACGTCCTTCATCAGCGGCACGGTAATATCGCCGACGAAGGTCATGTCGAACTCGCCGGCGACGAAGGCCAAAACGCGCGTCGAGCGGCTCGTGACAATGCGCCATTCGATGGCATCGAGATAGGGCAGCCCCTTTTTCCAGTAGTCCGGGTTGCGCGTGAGCGTAATGGAGGCGTGGCTCTTGAACTCGGCGAACTTGAAGGGACCGGTGCCCACGGGCTTGGTGCGCATGTCGCGGTCGGAGACGTGACAGGGAAAGACCGGCGAAAGCCCCGAGGCCAACATCGGCAGCAGCGATGGCTGCGGCTTCACCAGCTGAAAGGTGACCTCATAGTCGCCGTTGAGGCTCACCTCTTTGAGGTTCTCGTACCAGATCTTGCGCGGGTTGCGCCGAAAATACTCGGGCTCGATACCGTTGAGGCGATGCCAGGTGCACTGCACGTCCTTGCCCGTAAAGGGCTTGCCGTCGTGCCAGCTGACACCGGAGCGCAGCCAAAAGGTGAGCTTGGTGCCCGACGCATCCCAAGCCCAGCGCTCCGCCAGCTCGGGCACGATGCTGTCAAACCCGTTGCGCGGTTTTTGCGGATCGAAACGAACGAGATTGTTGAAGATCGCCATGAACGGCATGTTGGTGGCGATCGTCGATTCTTCGTGCATCGACGCGCTGGGGGGCTGCGTGGTGTTGTAGATGCGCAGCGTGCCGCCAGCCTTCTGCGCGTTAACGGGAAGCCCGCTCGCCAACAGCAGCGCGCCCGCCAGGGCACGGGTCCTGGCACCAACGCCACGCCTGAACACCGCCATTCTCCGCCTCCGGATCGGCAACCCCGGTCCTGCTTTGGAGCCTCGTCGAGCCTAAGAGCCACCCGGAGTGCGCCCGCCGCGCGGCGGCTTTGGCGCCGGCCCCGACCTCGCCGGCACGGGCGGCATGCGAGGCCCACCCGAGGCCCACGCCAGGCCCTGGGGGGCGCGGGCGTCGCTCAACCTCGCAGCCCCCGGCACAGAGCGGCAATCCGGGGAGGCCCGGGCGAATGACGGGCGAGCTCGCGCCCGCACATCCCGAGCCAGCGCTCAGGTCTTGCGCCCGGTCACACTGATCTGCGGCGCGGGTTTGGGTTTTTCTTTTTTGGGTTTGCGCTTCTCGCGGTTCGATCGCTGTTCTTTGTTAGCCATAGCGGCTCTCCTCCTCGGTCAGCCGGGCCAGCTTAGCAGGTTCGCGCGCGCCTTGGCAGCGCGATCCGGCAAGAATTGTGGACCAAGCTCCGACGAGGCCGCCGCGCGCGAGCGCGGGCGCAGCGTGAGTTCGGGCGCAGCGCGTGAGTTCGGGCGCAGCGCGTGAGTTCGGGCGCAGCGCGGGGGGCTCAGCGCACAAGCGGCCGCGTCACGTCCAAATAGCGCGCGTAGGCCAGCGCCGATAGGGTGCAAAGACCACCCAGCGCCCACCCGTATTGCCGGGTGATGATCACCAGGGCACAGGCGATCGAAGGCCCAATCCAGGTCATCCAATGCTTCATGCCCCACTCTAACACCCGCTCCGTAAACAACCCTTCAATCGACACCGCCTAACAGGTCTTCGAGCGGCTCCGCATCGGCCCCATGCCGTCAACGCCGTCGCCGCCACGGGTCTGGCCACGGGTCTGGCCGCAGCGCGGCCGGTGGCGTCGGAACACCTCAATCCTCCAAGGCCCTCAAGGCGGCCGGTCTCGACCAGGGGTGCAGCGAGGGTGGGCACCGCAACGAGCCGGTGCGCGCCGCAAAGGGCTCGCCGTCGTCCGCGCCCATGCAGCCGTCGTCCACGCCTGGTCTTCAGCAGCGGCCTGACCCGCTAGCGGGCCGCACCGGGCTCCAAGAGTTGTCGAAGCCACTTTCCCCCGCTGTCATCTTCCATACGGAAGCGCTTTGCGGGAACGGCACAACCTCGTCAGCCGAAAGGTCTGATGTCCCGTGGGTGACAGTTGACGTCGCCGCCTCCGGTCTAATTCATCCTGCGAGACCGGGTCGACTACTGGTCTCGGCTTTAAACGGTGCGGGAGAACTCAATGAGATTGCGTGCGGAACTTTCGGCGGTCTTATCCGCAATTGCGATGGTCCCCTTTGTGTCTGCGCAGCAGGCGAGCGCAAGGATCGTCGCCTGTTTGCCGTCTCCTACGTGTGTGACAAGGCCGGACCTAAACGGGCACCTTGACGGAGGGCAACCGGTCGCACCGGGCATTCCCGGCTCTTCCGAGAACCCCTAGTCCTACTGAGTCAAGACGCTCACAAGCAGGTGCTTGATGCAGGCCATCGGCGCCACGGCTCATTCCGGTCAGCGTCGATGAGATCCCCCCGCTGTCATCTTCTTCCGAGGTGCCTCATGCGATATCGCATAACCTTTGTAACCGCTGCCCTTGTCACCGCTGGTCTCGTGCCCACAAGCGTCCTCTCTCCCGCGGCCTATTCAGCCGGGGCCTTCAACAAGGGTGCCGGGTTTGCAAAGCAAATCTTCAAGGACAACAAGAAAAAAGAAAAGCAGAGGGCGGGCAAAGGAAAAGAGAAACCCTGATGGAGTGTCCGCATGCCCGCGGCAACCGCTCGCTGGTCACGCCCAACGGCCTCACCTGGGGGGCGTGACCCTCCTCAGTCTCGTGAGGGAACGATATATCCGCCAGTGCCCCGGCTGCAGCCGCGCGCGGAAGCGGTGGTCGCCCTCTCCACGGTCACTCTCCTCCACGCCCCCTCAGAACGGTATCTGGACCTTCGAGCGGGAATAGAGCGCAGCGTGCGACTGGCGAGCCTCGCACGTCACATGAAGAAGCAGTAGATGACACCGTAGGCGATGATGCCGGACATCGCGAGATGGTCGATGAATTGCGCCATCTCGGTGTCCGCAAGTCCCAACAGCATCGACACACCGATCAACAGGCCGATCGGGAGTGTGATCAAGAACACCAGGTCCCGAGTTTTCATGAGTCCCCCCCAAATCCCGCAGCGACGGGCCCAGCCTCGCCTGACGCGGGGCGGAATTCCGCTTCTTGGCCAGGCGCCGGCCAGCGCAACCAGCATAGGCAAAGAAACGGAAATGGCTAAGAAAAAAGGCGACCGCTGGCGGTAAGAAAAGCCTCCGCGCGAGGGCCCAAAAGACAGGCAGCCAGCGACGCGGCGGCCGATAAAGCCGTACGCGATGCCGACCGGCGCGCGAAACCGAGGTTGCCGAGACCGCCGCCGCGGTGTTGCAGCCCGAGGCGATGGTGCCGGCGAACCCGGTGCTCTAGGGCGATAGCCGCCAGAAGGCGTGCGACTGGCGGATGATGTCCACCACCGATCTCATCGGCCCATCAATTGGACATCACCAGTGACGATGATGCCGATAGAAGTGCCCGTAGTGGCGATGGTGGTAATTCCAGCGAGGCCGGTAGGCGCCGGCATAATAATGCCGATAGACGGGTCGGTAGTAGCCATACCCGTAGTAGGGAGAGCCGTAATAGTAGTGGCGGTGATGGTGACGGTAGATCGCGCCTAGTATCAGCGCTGTCGCGATGCCCGCACCGATGCCCCAGCCCCAGCCATGGTTGGCCTCCGCGCGATTGGCTGAGCCAAACGTGATCATCAGCGCGAAAGCGACCGTCGCAGCGGTGGTTGTGAGGGTTCGAGCTTTCATAGGATACTCCCTGTTCGTACTTGACCTTAGTGCTCCCCTCCCGCTCCCTTCAGCGGCGATTGCTCACGAGATCATCTGGTGAAACCGTCATGGCGCCTCAATTTCTTCAAGGCTCAATGAGCCCGTTGCGAATTGCGTAGAGAACCATCGCTGCTGCAGACGACAGATTAAGCCTCCGCATGATTGCGGCTCGGCGGCTCTCGACCGTCTTGAGACCGACCCCAAGGATCGTCGCGACCTGCCTATTCGCGTGACCGTCGGCAATCAGTCGCACCAAAGTTTGATCCCAATCGTCGAGACAAATGCGGTCGCGTCTCTGCTGCGTCAGGAATGAGCCAAGCAGGGTTTCCGAAACTGTGGCGGTGAAGAAAGGTTTGTGCTCCGCCAGCGACTCGATGGCCTTTAAAAGTTGGCCGGTGAGATCGGACTTCAGGACGTAGCCGCGCGCTCCCGCCTCCAACAACTCTGCAATATGCCGTTCATCGTCGTGTATCGTGAAGATCAACACTTCGGTCTTGGGCAGACGCGCACGGATCTGCCGCGTTGCCTCCAGACCGTTGATCAACGGCATCATGGAGTCGAGCACCGCCACATCTGGTTTGGTCGCGGCCGCTTTATTGATGGCGTCTTTGCCATCGGTCGCTTCGGCCACGACTTCCCATCCAGGCTGGGCCTCTACCACTCTGCGCAGCCCGGAGCGAACCACATCGTGATCGTCGGCAATCAAGATGCGTGTCATTGCCAGAGGGGTGTCATGGCCAGTGTCGCTCTGTGGCTCTCGCTCTGCTCTGATGCAGAGCCCAATGACGAGCATAGTTGATCCGCAACAGCCGTCGGTAAAAAACATTACTTAACAGATGGATAGAACACACTCTTTACTGTGATTATTACGATAGGACCGAAAGCCTGCTGCTCTGCTTGCGCTCAACAGGTTTCGCGCGACTGGATGAATTGGCACGGGTCATCCGCGTGCCGCGACCCGCCGTCGGGTCGGAGGGTTCCGAGCCTCCGTAGTCCTCAGGATCAAGGCTAGCGAATTTGGACCCAGGGCCGCTGGTGGTGCGCACCCAGGACCGCGGGTCGCAACCAGGGCATGGGCGTGCTTGCTCACCTCGCTGGCAGTCAGCGGCGACCCCACGCTGGCGGCCCTGATGTCCGACGCTCGCTCACCCCGCATCAAACCGTAGGGCGTGCGATCCGGCGGTGGCCTTACAGGGGCTTCAGGCGGCCGAGCATGGTCGGCAAGAATTCGGCCACGGTCGGGTGGATGTGGACGGCCCGCTGCATGACCTCATAGGGCGCCTTCGCATACATTAACGTCAGCAGCACGTGGATCACCTCATCGCCGCCGACGCCGAGGATCGAGGCGCCGAGAACCTGCCGGCTCTCGCCGTCAACCAAGATCTTCATGAACCCCAGCGTCTCTCCCTTTTCGAAGGCTCGGCTCACGTCTTCCATGGCCATCGTTGCCATCAGCGCCGGGCGCCCGGACTTGCGCACCTCGGCCTCGGTCATGCCGATGCGCCCCAGCGGCGGATCGGTGTAGAGGTTGTAGGCGACAATGCGGTCGCTGACGCGGCGCGCCGCAGCATCGATGAGGTTCGCCGCCACGATTTCGGCATCGTTGTAGGCCGTGTGCGTAAAGGCGCCCTTGCCGTTGCAGTCTCCCAGCGCCCAGATGCCGGGCACGTTGGTCTCCAAGCGATCGTTGACGCTAATGTAGCCCTTGGCATCGGTGGCGACGCCCACCTTTTCGAGGCCGAGGTCGTCGGTATTGGGCTGGCGTCCCACGGCCATCAGAAGATGCGAGCCCGCAAGTTCGCTCCTGCTGCCGCCGGCCTCAAGGCTGGCGACGATATCCGCCCCGCGCTTGGCGAGCTTGAGGTCCTTGGCGCCGAGGTAAAGTGCAATCTCTTCGCGCCCGAGGATGTCGGCGATGGCCGCCGAGGTGTCCGCATCCTCCCGCGCAATCAAGCGTGGCGCTGCTTCGATGACGCTGACCTTGCTGCCGAAGCGGCGAAAGGCCTGCGCAAACTCAAGACCGATGTAGCTGCCGCCGACGATGATCAGATGTTGCGGCACGACCTCGACCTCGAGCAGGCTGCTGTTGGTGACATAGGGGACCTGGTCGAGGCCCGGGATCTGCGGAATAACGGCGCGACCACCGACGTTGAGGAAAATCTTGGCCGCACTCAGCGTTTCGCTGCCCACCTGAACGTTGCCAGGCGAGGCAAAGCGCGCGTGGCCCTGGTAGACCGCGATGTCGGGGTTGCTCCTGAGCCCGCGCTCCACCCCGCGCCGCGAAAAGCCGACGACATCGTCCTTGCGCGCCTTCACCTTTTTCATGTCGACGCTGATGTCACCGCTGATGGCAACGCCATAGTCGCCGGCGCGATGGGCGAGCCGGGCGGCATAGGCGCTCGCCACCAGCGTCTTGGTGGGGGTACAGCCGGTATTGACGCAGGTGCCGCCGAACTGATGCCGTTCGATGATGGCAACGCGCATGCCGGCCCCGGCCAGGCGATGGGCAAGCGTGGGACCGGCCTGACCCGTCCCAATGACGATGGCGTCGAACGCGGGCATGGCTGCACCTCCTTCGTCTTTTATGTGTGCCAGCAAACTCCTCTACCGAAACCAAGGCGCGAGCGCACTCGGGGAAAGATGGTGCCGGGCCGCCGCGCGATGCCCTAAAGCCATCGCTCGCACGTCTTCTCGCGCTTTTGGCGGGAGGGATTGGTTCGCGCCGGCGGAGGCTTGCGCCGTCTCGAGCATGGCCCCGAGGCTGGTCACCATGCTAGCCTTGCCCAGGCGCGGACGCCGCCGCAATGCGTGGACTTGGAACTCGGTCGGCCGGGGGTTAATTGTGGCACGGATCGATTTGCGCGACGTCAGCAAGACCCTCACCGAGGCGGGTAAAGGATCGTTCAACATCCGCGACGTCACCTTGCGCGTCCCCGACGGCCACACCATGGTCGTGCTCGGACCCAGCGGTTGCGGCAAGACGACCCTGTTGAAGCTGATCGCCGGGCTGCTGACGCCCGACGCCGGTTACGTGCGCTACAACGACGTGGATATGGCACAGGTGCCGCCCGGCAAGCGTCGCATCGGCATGGTCTTTCAGAACTATGCCCTCTATCCCCACGTCACCGCCCGCTCCAACGTCCTCTCCTATTATCTCTTCCGCAAGAAGACGCCCGCCCTCACCGCCGAGGCCCGCGCGCGCTTCGCGCGCACCAGCGAGCTCATGGGCGTGGAGCTCGCCTACCTGTTCGACCGCAAGCCCACCACCCTCTCCGGTGGCGAGAAACAGCGCGTCGCACTCGGGCGCTGCATCACCCGCGACGCCGCCGTCTTTCTCGTCGACGAGCCTTTCGCCAATCTCGATCAGGCCCTGCGCGAGAAGTATCGCGTCAACCTCAAGCGCCTGCTGCGAGAGTTCCGCATCACCACCGTCTACGTCACCCACGACCATCACGAGGCCCTGTTGCTGGCCGATGTGCTGGCCATCATGGAGCGCGGGCAGTTGGCACAAGTAGGGACCCCGCAGGAAATCTACGAAGCCCCCAACACCGCGTTTGTCGCCGGGTTTTTAAACATGCACACCGGCGCGCCGCCGATCAGCCTGATCGATGGGCGCCGGCTGCCCCAGGGCGAGACGCTGGCGGACGCGTGGGTGGGAGTGCGCCCCGAGCACGTCGTGATGTCGCGCACGCCGCACCCCGCCGCGCTCAAGGGCACGATCGCCGATCGCCTAAGCCTGCCGCCGCGCAAGGAGACGCTTCTCACCATCCGCGTCGGCGAGGACGAGGTTCACGCCGAGACCACGGGCGAGGCGGCGCCGCCGATCGGCGCCGAGGTCTGGTTGACCTTCAAGCACTACCACGTGTTCGACAAGGCCTCCGGGCGCCGGCTCTCGAGCCACGGCGGTTAGCGCCATACGTGTCCCTGGGCTAGCGCCCCTTCGCGACGTCAAGGCGCAAGTCGCGCTTCAACAGCTTGCCGTTGGCGTTGCGCGGCAAGGGTTCCCGACGCAGCGTCATGGCATCGGGCACCTTGTAATCGGCGAGCAGGCCGGCGCAATGGCCCTTGAGCTCGGCCAGCGCGAGCGCGCCGCCGGTGACGACGAAGGCATGCACGCGCTCGCCCAGCACCGGACAGGGCTCGGCCACCACCGCTGCCTCCACGACGCCAGGGAAGCTCATCAGCGCGTTCTCAACCTCCACCGAGTAGATCTTGTAGCCACCGCGGTTGATCATGTCCTTCTTGCGGTCGAACACCCGCACGTAGCCCTCGGCGTCCTTCGAACCGATATCGCCCGAGCGCCAGAAGCCGGCCACGAAGTTCTCCGCCGTGGCCGCCGGATCCTCCCAGTATCCTTTCACCACCATCGGGCCGCCGAGCCAGAGTTCGCCTTGCTCCCCGGCCGCGACCTCCCGCCCCGCATCATCCATGACCAAGATCTCGGCGCAGGGCACCGCACACCCGACGCTGTCCGGCCGCGCCGCGGTCTGCGATGGCGGCATGATGGTGACGGGCGAGGTGGTCTCCGTCGAACCATAGGCGTTCATCAGCTTGAGGTTCGGCAGCTTCTCGGCAAACCGGGCAATGGTCGCCGGCGCCATCGGTGCGCCGCCGTAGCCGCCGACGCGCCAGGCCGCAAGGTTGGCTTCGGCAAAGCTGGGCTCGAGCAGGCACAAGTTGTACATCGCCGGAACCATCAGCGAGTGCGTCATGCCCTCGCGCGCAGCAAGGCCTAAGAATTCCCGGGCCTTGAAGGTCGGCATCACGATCAAGGCCGCCGCCGCCCGTGTCATCGCCGCGATCAGCGCGATCACGCCGGTGACGTGGCTCAGCGGCACCGCCGCCAGCGCCCGGTCGCTGGCGTTGAGGCCCATGCAGGCCTCGTAGTGCAGGGCGGAGTGACAAATGCCAAGGTGGGTCAGCATGGCGCCCTTGGGGCGACCGGTGGTGCCGGACGTGTAAAGAATGATGGCGGTGTCCTCTTCCTCGACCCCGGTGGGAGCGGCCCCGGACGCGGCGGCCAGCAAGGGCAGGGATCGAGTGGAGGCGCTCGCTTCGACGGCGACGCGGTGGGCGAGGTGTGGCGTTGCCGCCGGCGCCGGCAGCCGATCGGCGAGATCAGCGTCATAGACGAGGAGCTTCGCGCCGGCGTGCGCGAGCATATAGGCGAGCCCCCCGGCCTGCTCGCGCGTGCTGAGCGGCACGGCAATGGCGCCGAGCCGCAGCGTTGCAAACAGCACGACGGGAAACGGGATGCCATTACCGAGCAGCATGGCGACCCGGTCACCCCTGCCAATGCCGGCCGCGGCCAAGCCGGCGGCACATTGCTCCACGGTCGCCGAAAACTGGGCGTAGCTCAGGCGCTCCTCGCCGCAGACGATCGCTTCCCCGCCAGGGTTGCGCGCGGCAGCCGCGGACAAGAGAGCAAAGGCGTTGCCGGGTCGCTCGCTGAAGCAGCGCATGACGCGATCGCCGTAGTGGCGCTCGTGCCGCAGCGGCGGCACGCTGCCGAGCCAAGCCCGTTCCAAACCAGCCACCTCGAACTCCTCGCAACCCGCGTCGGGACCGCCGCGGAACCTTCGCCGTCATTGGCTTTCCCTGCCGCGCCAGCCCCGTTACGCTGCTCTCCCCCCAAGGCTCAATATCTAACGAGGCTTCGCCTCAGACCGACAAGGTTTATGCCATAGCACGGGCGCAAATTTTTGGGGAATGCGGTCAAGGCCCCGGCCCTGAGGTCGGGCCATGCCTCCGCGCCACAGCATCAGGAGCACGAGAGCCACAGATCCCCGCCAGATCCGCTGTTGGCTTGTCCGCGCTCCCGGTCTGGTGCCACGCGATCCTCAGCAGCAATAGCCGCCTCGGCAAACCGACGGGGTACTGGACCCCATCGCCCTTTCAGGGTTTGGCCCGATTGGCCCGCGCTGGCAAAGATTCAATCTTGGGGCACATCGACCTCAAGAAGGATCCTGACATGAAGCGGCGGACTTTCCTGCAAGGCGGGGCAATGGGCGTTGCCGGCCTGTCGATGACACCGGCGCTGGCTCACTACGAGTCGAACGGCCGGCACCCAACACCCGAAGATTTGGGTGCGTCCGTAACCCGTTTACGCAAGCAGTTCCTGGAAGACTTCGATGCCGCTTACGTCGATAACGTGATCGTTCCGCACTTTCTCGTCAGCACCTATCACGGAGAGCGACCGTCGCTGCCCATGATCGATGTGACACTGAGCAAGGAGAACGCCTTGCCCAACGACTTATGGGGCATGCTGAGCGAGACCTGGCGACCGAACCCCGAGCAGGGCGTTACCGTCTTTCTGCAGGCGCTGGAGAAGCGGGGATCGGACAATCGCCGCAAGCGCATCTACATGAGCGCGGTCACGCCGGATCTCTACCGGCCCATGTACAGCGAGAAGGTGACGCAGTTTTTTGCGAACTTGCTCGACGCCAAGAATGCCGGCAAACCGCTGATGCGACCTTACCTGGAAGCCTACTGGGACCTCTATTGGGACCTGCACCTCGGCATCAAGGGCGATGCCGTTCCCCAGCAGATCCGCCAGGTTGGCAACAGCTTTAATACCGTCCTCGCCTACCGCAACCC
Organism: uncultured Alphaproteobacteria bacterium; assembly: GCA_963770295.1. Classification (GTDB taxonomy): domain Bacteria; phylum Pseudomonadota; class Alphaproteobacteria; order Rhizobiales; family Hyphomicrobiaceae; genus AWTP1-13. The sequence goes on along the minus strand of CAVYPA010000005.1, from coordinate 247,941 downwards.
GACGCAGAAAATCGTCTACGAAAACTACATGACGGTCCGTTCCAACCTGGCCTTCCTCAAGGCGTGGATCGACCAGAAGCTCGACGACCTTAACAGCGGTCGCACGCCCGCTCCTGAGAAGACCTTTGCCTACTACTGGCTCAAAAACGGCGGCGACAGCGAAGATTTCAAGCGCCAGGACGTCGTCTTCGAGTGCTTCCACAATTTTGTGGCGTTCAGCCAATGGGGCAACACGCTCTACAACATCATGCTCAAGTTGAGCCGCAACCAAGGCGATCCGGACGCCCAGGATTGGTTCCGAAAGACCATGGAAGGCAGTCCCGATGACGCGCGCGGCGCCCCTTTCCCACCGCTCGAGCGCTTCGTCATGGAGCTGTTCCGCGTCATCTCGCCAAACGGCGGCAGCATTTCCGCCCTGGAGGAGATGCGGACGCCGCCTTTCGCGCGCCATGGCTACATTGTCACCCCGCACACGAGCACCAGCCTCGATCCGCTGCACTGGCAAAACCCACAAAAGTTCGACCCGTCCCGCTACAACGCCGTGCCGACGAGCCACGACATTGACGAGGCGAAAAGCAAACAAATGGGCTTTGCCAAATGCCCCTTCGATCGCAAGGAATTCGAGGTCAAGGACGGACGCAAGGTCACGCTCAACAATAGCGCCTTTGGCACCGTCTATGGTGTTGCCAGCGGCAAGCCGATGCCCGTGTGTGACTATGCCGGCTTTGCTCCGTTTGGCTTCGGCTATCGTCGCTGCCCCGGCGAGCAGCTGACCATCCAGGTGTTCGAAGATTTCTTGCGCAAGGTGTGGAAGGACAAAATTGAGTTCGTGAAGCTCAATATTGCCAATCCCCAACCCGTGCCGATCGGTCCCACCACGGTGATCGCCGACAATGTCGGCTTTTTGCAATCAAGCTGAGAGCTGGAAAGCGCAAGGTGGCTCTCGAGAGCCCCCCGCCAGCAAACGGGGCGGCGCGTCCTGGCACTCAATGTAGGGTGTCGCCGCCGCCGAGCTCAAACTCGCGCCCGGCGCCGACGAGGTGAGGGCCACGCCCCGACGCTCATCCCTACGCGGACGGCCGGCCGGCGGAGTCGCGGCGGGTCAGCGTTCCCACGGGCGCGCTGTTGCGGCGCATAATCTTGGCCGCGAGCAGCGCCGCCCCGATCACCGCCACAACTAAGCCGAGGAAGAGCTCCCAACTGCGACCCGCAGCCCCTCCATGCGCGGCCGTGAGGCCACCGAGCAGGAAAAGTCCGAGGCCACCGATCTTTTTTAGCAGTAGCGTCATTGCCACCTCCTGACCGTGGAGCTTGTTGCTGTCAGCGCCACGTGCAGGAGTTGTAGGCGCCAAGCCACCCAGCCCCTATCAGGACTTACCCCGACGACAGGCTCGTTCGCATAGCGTCGGCGACGCGCCGAGCCGCGGAGAGCTGCGCAACGCGGGCGGATTTTCCTCTTGCGCCGGACGGGCTCGCGGGCTGGCGTGCCGGAAGGGTCGGATGCACGCGGACGTTTGCCGGCTCCCGCTAGGCGCCGGTCCAATCGATCCCGCTTCGGGTCGGCGCGCCCCTTAGCGGATCAAGAGCAATGTCAGGGTCGGAAACGCAATGATCAGCGAGACGCGGACGAACTCCGCCATCAGAAACGGCACCACGCCCTTGAAGGTCTCCAGCATCGACACATCCCCGGCGATGTTCTGGATCACATAGACGTTGAGCCCGACCGGGGGATGAATGAGCCCGAGTTCGACCACGATCAGAGCAAGGATGCCGAACCAAATGGCGGTGTGCTCGGGCGAAAGCCCGAACTCGAGGCCCATGACCACGGGAAAGAAGATGGGAACCGTGAGCAGGATCATGCTCAGGCTGTCCATCAGGCAGCCCAGCAGAATGTAGACAAGCACGATCACCGCCATCACCAGGTAGGGCGACACGCCCAGACCCGACACCCACTGCGCCACGACCTGCGGCATGTTGGTGCGCGCCAAGAAGGCGTTATAGAGCTCGGCGCCCAACAGAATGAGAAAGATCATGCCCGACTGCTCGGCGGTCGCGCGCACGGAGCCGAACACCTCTGGCCAGCGCATGCCGCCCACCGTCAGCGCCGCGATGCTCGCCAGCAGCGCCCCGACGGCGGCGCCCTCCGTCGGCGTAAACAGCGAGCGCCCAAAAAAGAAGTCACCGTTCATGCCGACGAAAACGATGAGAAAGATGGCGATGACGGGCCAGGTTTCGGCCACCCGCCGGGCACGTTCGGCGAGCGGCAACTTTTCGGTCGCGGGTCCTGCTCCCGGATGGAAGTAGATGTAACCGCGGATGGCGATAAAAAAGCCGATCACTGCCAACGCCGCCGGGATGAAGGCCGCCAAAAACAATTTCGCGATGTTTTGCTCGGTCAGGATGGCGTAGACGACCAGCGGGATCGACGGCGGCACCAGAATGCCGAGCGTGCCGCCGGCGGCCAGCGTGCCCGTCGCGAGCGCACCGGAGTAGCCGTATTTGCGCATCTGCGGCAGCGCCACCTGCCCCATGGTGGCGGCCGTCGCCAGCGATGACCCGCAGATCGTGCCAAAGGCGGCGCAGGCCCCCACCGCCGCCATCGCCATGCCGCCCTTATGGTGGCCGAGCAGCGCATTGGCGCCACGAAACAGCCGCGCCGACAATCCGGACCCCGAGGCCACGTTGCCCATCAACAAAAACAGCGGGATCACCGAAAAGGAATAGCCGGCAAAGGTTTCAAACGGCGTGGTCTTGAGGAAGCTCAGGAGCGGCGCCAGACCCTGAATCCAGATGAAGCCGCCGACGCCGACCGCCATCATGGCGACGCCGATCGGCACTCTGAGCCCCAGGAGTAAGAGCAGGATCACAAAGCTGACGAGCCCGGCGCCGAAATTTGACATGAGGAAAGCGCTAGTGCTCCCCCGACGGACTGGGACCGATGGCGCGGTTGCCGCGGATTTCTAACGCGCTGCGCGCCACCGTGTAGGCGGTCGTGATCACCAACAGCCAGGCGAATGCCAGCGCCACGGCATAGGCCCACCCCTCGGGAAAGCGCAGCACCATGGTGGTGTCGTGGTTGGCGAATTTCTCGCGCGTGCCAATGCCGAGCTGAAAGGCCAAGGCGAAGGTCAGCACGAAAAACAACAGGTTGGCGGCCAGGTCGAAGCCGGCGCGCACGCGCACGGGCAGGCCCTTGGTGAAAGCCCCAACCAGCACGTTGGCGCGCTTGAGCTGACAGATCGGCAGGAAGGCAAACACGGCCACGGCGCAGCCGAGCTGGACCAGCTCGACGTCGCCTGGGATCCCCGAAATCCGCGCGGCGAACAAGAGCGACAGGCCGCGGCCGATGACCGAGAGGCTCGAAACCAGCATGATGGCGATCAAGAGCAGGCCACCCAGCATCGCCACGGCGCCGCAAACGCCTTCCAGCAGGCCGCCGATGGGGCCGTGCGGCGCCGGCGCTGGCTTGGCAATGTGCGCCGCCTGCATCACTGGGAGTACTTGGCCACCAGGCCCTGCGCGGCCTTGACGAGGTCGGCGCCCTTGTCGCCGGCCTTATCGCGCTCCTCGATCCACTTGGCGTAGATCGGCTCGGTCGCCTGTTTCCAGGCGGCCAGCTCGGCACCGTCGATGACATGAATGGGCGTGTTGCGCTTGAGCACGGCGGCACGGCCGATTTGATCCCACTCGTCCCACTTGCGACCCAAGTCGCGCGAGAGCGCCGCGCCCGAGTTTTGATCGATCACCTTCTTCAGCTCATCGGGGAGGCCCTCGTATTTGGCCTTGTTCATGACGAACAGCAGCACCGAATTATAGAAGGTGCGGTCGCCACCGAATTCGCTGGCCCGGTTGGTCAGCTCATCGAGCTTGAAGGGAATGACGGCATCGTAGGGAAACACCACGCCATCGACGACCCCCTTGGCCAGCGCCTCGGGCACGCCCGGCGGCGGGATGCTCTGGGGTTGGGCGCCGATCAGCGCGAAAGTGTCGTTGGTTTGGCGGTTCGAGGCGCGCAGCTTGAGGCCCTTGGCATCCGCCGGCGTCTTGATGACGACATCCTTGCTGAACAGGACGCCTTTGCCGAAGCCCCAGACCGCCAGCGGCTTGACGTCCTTGAGTTCGTCTTTGGCAAACGTCTCATAGAATTCCCACACGGCAGGCGCGGTCTTTTCCCCGATCGCGTGGGACAGAAACGGGAGCTCGAACACCTCAAGACGGGGAAAACGACCGGGTGTCGTGCCCGCCACCGTCCACACGATGTCGACCACGCCGTCTTTCGCCTGATCGAACAGTTGCGGCTGCCGACCGCCCAGCTGCATGGAGGGATAGATCTCCACCTTGAGCTTGCCACCGGACTCCTGCTCCAGCTTTTTGGCCCAGGGCTCGAACCAGAACTTCTGCTGGTTGGATTGGGCGGGAACAAAGTGGTGGAGCTTGAGGGTGACCGTCTGCGCCAGGCTCCCCGTGCCGGGAATGGCGGCGAACAGCATCCCCGCGATCGCGGCGGCAAACGGGGTGCGGAACCGCATGAACGTCCTCCTTTTGCCGTTGGCCGACGTGCGCCCCAGGGGCACGCCGGGCACAATCGCATACCGGGGAAGGGCTCGCAAACCACACAACCGTTGCCCTTCAGGGCCGGCGTCCGCGGGCTGTTAGGCCCTCTGTGTCGCGCGCCTCCGGGGTCGCCGGAGCCCGTGGCGGCACGTGCAATCCCCTCGTGTCGTGGCGTAAAATTCTTGGGATCTTGACGCAGTTCGCCGCACGTCCACCCACTTTGACGCACGGGCACCAGGGCGCGGTTTCGCAAGGTCAGACTTAAGGTCGGACCCAGGGGCGCCGCGCAGTCCCCAACCCTGAGTTGCGCCATTGCTTTGCACAGATGGCCCGTTCGCGTTGACGCGCACGGGCATCGGTGCTTTCATTCCTTGCTTGCCTTACAAGGGAGGGTAAGCAGGACCGGGCGCTCCGCATTTTCCCGTCGGTGCGGGAATCGTGCGTTGAGCGCCCTCCTTAGCTTGGCAGGCCGATGACGCCATCCGCCGCCTAACCCATAAACGGCAGCGCGACCAGACCACAGGCACACAGGATGCCGATGATGGTCCACACCACATTGGGCCACGGCGCATCGGCGCCGTACTCGGGTCTTTGATAACCGTTCGACATGACGCATCGGCACCTTGACCGCGGGGCTCACGGTTCGTCGTCGTCTTCGCCACAGCGCAGCCAGAACTGCCGGCGCGCGCCCCGCGCCAACTGACCAGAGGTGGTGAGATCCCGCGGAGGGAAGCTAGACCGGCGCTGAGCCTGCGCCCAGGGCTTCCGCTCCGTTCGCGCTCATTGCGGAGGCCATGTGTCGCTGGGGCCACGCCCGTTTGCCCGCAACACCGGCCCGGTGAGTCTGAAGGCCCGTCGGTTTGCTGCGGTCAGCGAAATATCCCATCCTGTCGCCATGGACATCCGGATCGAACACGAGCCCAGGCCCGAGGACATTCGCGTCATCGAGGATCGCCTCGTTGACTTCAATGTCGCGCGCACGGGCATCCAGGATGGCAAGCTTGTCGCGGCCTTCTTGCGCGACGCGGACGGGGCGACCATCGGTGGCCTGTTCGGCTGGACCTGGGGGGGCACCTGCTACATCCGCTATCTCTTTATCCCGGCCCCGATGCGCAAGCAGGGCCACGGCTCGCGCCTCATGCGCGCGGTCGAGAACGAAGCCAAGGCGCGGGGCTGCACGCAAATCGCCTTGGAGACCCACGACTTTCAGGCTCCCGACTTCTACCGCCGGCTGGGCTTCGAGGTGGTCGGCCGCATCGACGGCTATCCAAGCGGCCATCAGTACCTGACCATGCTGAAGCGTCTTTCGGCGTGACCCCCTTGCCCCTGCGCCCCTGCGGGGCGTGCGGGGGCCGCCTCCCTCCTCCGACGGAAGAGAGAGTGCGGCCGCGCCAAGCCTTGGTGCCGCGGTCGCGGCGCCGGCTCAGCGCCCGAGCCCGAGCTTGAAGTTGACGCCCGCGCGGATGACGCTGATATCGTCGCCGTGCGCGCCGTCGTTGTTGTAGTTGAGGTATTCGAGGCGAGCCGTCATGGACTCGCTCAGTTTGCCCTCGACACCCACCCCGTACACGAAGCCGGATTCGGTGTTCTCGAAGCTCACCACGCCGAGACCGGCGGTGCCGTAGAGCAGCAACCCCGGTTGCAGCAAATAGCCAACGCGACCGCGCGCCGAGCCTAGCCAATCAATGGCGTCGCTGTTGGAAAGAGAAATATCGGCTTCCAAGCCGTAGACGATCAGGCCATTGCGCCAGTTGTAGCCCAACTGCACGCCGCCAACCAAACCATCATCGAAGTCGGCATCGGCATGGCCCAAGTGCACACCGCCATAAAGGCCCTGCCAGATCGAAGGTCGATCGACATAGGCGGCCTCGCCGCGGGGCGTTCCGCCGGCCTGAGCCCCAGTTGCCGAGAGTGCGAGGCCGGCCAGCACGGCCAGACCGAAGACTTCCTTACGCAGCACGACCATACCGGACGCTCCTCTTGCATCGAGCTTGCTTCCCTCCCCGTCACCCGGCGGCAGATCCGCGCCGACCTAAGGCGTAGTAGATGCAATATGTGACGGAGCAGGGGCGGGGCTGCGGATTTGCAATCGGGCGAGAGGCGCGAGACAAAACCGTGGGCTGAGAGTTTATCGTTCCACATCAATCGGTTGCCCGGCCCTTATTTTATCGCGGCGTGAGCATTTGTGTGGTCGATGAGGCACGGCCGAACCCGAAAGCGCCTTTGCGCGGACGATTTTTTTCGCAGCGACCGCCGCTGAGGCCAACCGCCGTCGATTGCCGCGGCCGCGCCTGAGGCGCGCGCCCACGCCGGGCGCGCGCCTGGTGTTGAGGACCTGGTGGTTTGAGATTGGCGCCTAGTTCTTGGCGGCGTTCGCGATCCGAGACCAGTCGCCCATCTCCACCCGCGCCACAAGCTTGTAGCCGCTCCCGTCCGGCTTGAAGATCGTCGCCTCACCCTCCTTCACGTCGAACCAGTCTTTGCCGAAGGCATCGAGGATGTTTGGCTTGTGGGTAACGATGACGACGTTGGTTCCGGCGGGCGGAATGGTACTGGCGAGCTTGCGGAAGGCTTGCGCCCGCCGATTGTTTTCGTTTGGTGAGACCACGAGCCCGCCCTCGGTAATGTCGATGCTCTTTTCGATCGGCGCCAAGCCCGCCAACTTGGCGGTTTGGTAGGCGCGGTGAAAACGGCTGGTGTAGGCTTGGCCCACGGGAACGCCGATGGACCTGAAGGCTTCGCCGAGCGCCATGGCTGCCGCCTCGCCCTTGGCGCTGAGTTGACGCTGTTTGGCGATGTTGTCGTGGTTGAGCGGGTCGGTGTCGGCCATATCCGGATCGGTGGCACCATGCCGAATGACGATCACGTTTCCGCCGGCGCGCAGGGTGCGCGCAAGCTCAAGGTCGCTCGGAGGTGATTGTCCGCAGACCGGACCGCCAAGACCGAAAAAAGAGCAAGGCTGCGGGCAGCAACATGCGTTTTGGCATCATGATAGGGTCCCCTCAATAGACAGCCGGCAAACGGCAATGGAACGCCGGACCGTCGGCGGGCCCGGCCGACCCGGCTTCGGACGATGGAGGTTAGCATGCGTGGCCTGCTGTTCGCGCTCACCATCCTGGCGGCGCTGTCGGTGCCCGCCCAGGCGCAAGGACCGGAGCCAGGATCGGCGCAAGGCTCCAAGTACTACGATCTCGCCAAGGGTGACTATCCGCACGACGTTGCCGTTGGTCCCAAGGGCGAGGTCTGGTTCGCCGGGCAGAAGGCCGGCATCGCCGGCCGCCTCGATCCGAACAGCGGTCACATCGAGCGCATTGCCCTTGGCAAAAATGCCGCCCCGCACGGCGTCATTGTCGGGCCGGACGGCGCGCCCTGGTTCACCGATGGCGGGCAAAATGCCATCGTGCGCGTCGATCCTGCCAGCAAGGACGTCAAGGTGTGGCCGCTACCACCGGAGCGCATGCCCTACACCAACCTCAATACCGCGGCCTTCGATGGCCGCGGTCGGATCTGGTTCACCGGCCAGAACGGCATTTATGGTCGGCTCGACCCACGCACGGGCGACATGACGGTGTGGGACGCCCCGAAGGGCCGCGGACCCTACGGCATCACCGCGACGCCCGCCGGCGACATTTGGTTCGTATCGCTGGCCGGCAACTATCTTGCCAACGTCGACCTGGAGACAGGCGCGGCCACGGTCTATGAGCCGCCGACCAAGGAGCAGGGCGCACGGCGCGTGTGGTCGGACTCAAAGGGCCGGCTGTGGATCAGCGAGTGGAACTCGGGCAACGTCAGTGTCTATGATCCAGCCGCCAAGCGCTGGAAGGCGTGGAAGCTGCCGGGCGCCAGTCCACGCACCTATGCCGTCTGGGTCGACCCGGCTGACAAGGTCTGGCTGACGGACTGGAGCGCCAACGCGGTGGTCCGTTTCGATCCGGACAAAGAAACCTTTGAGAGCTTTCCCAGCGATCGCCCCGGCGCAAACGTGCGCCAGCTGCTCGGACGCAGGGGGGAAGCCTGGATCGCCGAATCGGGCACCGAGCGCATTCGCGTCATTCGCTACCCTTAAAACCTGAGGGCCGAGCCCGTGAGCCTAAAACCTCTTCCGGTTGTCGGCTTGCTCATCGCCGCGCTCGGCACGCCGCTGCCTGGCGCTGCCGGCCACGCCGAGGACGGCAATGCCGCCCGTGGTCAGCGCGCCTTTCAGCGCTGCTTTGCCTGTCACTCCGTCGATCCCGACGAGCCCGCCAAGCTGCAAGGTCCCAATCTCTCCAAGCTCCTGGGCCGCCCCGCGGCCCAACTTCCAGGCTTTGCCTATTCGCAGGCCATGCGAAAGGCGGCGGCCGCCGGGCTGGTCTGGGATGTCGCCACGCTTGAGCGCTATCTTGCCGATCCCGACAGCGTGGTCGCCGGCACGGCCATGAGCGTTCCGCCCGTGCGCGATGCGCAAGAGCGCGCCGATCTTGTGGCCTACCTCGCGCGATCGGGCCCCTATCAACCCTGACACAGCGACGGCAACGGGACATCAGACCGCGGACGAGGCAGAGGATGCAGACCTGGAAAAAATGCAAGGCCGCGGCCCAAGGATCGAGCTGAGCGTGCACGCAACCGAGAGCAAGCCAGACCTTCTGCACGGCAGCCCCGGGCACGTCTTTCTGGTCTTCCTCAAGCTTGGCCTCACCTCGTTCGGCGGGCCGGTGGCGCACCTTGGCTATTTTTATGAGGAGTTCGTGGCGCGCCGGCGCTGGCTCGACGCGCGCTCCTACGCGGATCTCGTCGCGCTCTGCCAATTCCTGCCCGGGCCGGCCAGCAGCCAGGTCGGCCTGGCCATCGGACTGTCGCGCGCCGGCTACGCCGGGGCCTTGGCGGCCTGGGCAGGATTCACGCTGCCGTCGGCGGTCCTGATGATCCTGTTTGCCTATAGCCTCGTCGGCCTCGAGGGTCTGCTCGGCACGGGCTGGCTCGATGGCCTCAAGGCTGCGGCCGTCGCCGTCGTCGCCCTGGCGGTGCTCGGCATGGCCCGGACGCTCGCTCCCGACCGTCCCCGCGCTAGCCTTGCCGTGGCGGCCGCGATCCTGGCCCTGGCGTTTCCCTCAACCTGGGGCCAAGTCGGCGCCATTGCGTTGGGTGGCGCGGTCGGCATCGCGCTCCTGCGCGACGGCGCGCCGAGCGATCCCACTTCGCTGCCGCTCGCCGTCCCGCGCACCGTTGCGCTGGCCGCGCTCAGCGCCTTCTTTGGCCTGTTGCTCGCCTTGCCGCTCGCGGTTTCGCAGCTGCACAGCCCGGGATTGGCCCAATTCGACGCCTTCTACCGCGCCGGCTCGCTCGTGTTCGGCGGCGGTCACGTGGTGCTGCCGCTGCTGCAAGCCGAAGTCGTGCCGCCGGGCTGGGTGAGGAACGATGCCTTCCTCGCCGGCTACGGTGCGGCCCAGGCCGTCCCCGGTCCCCTCTTTACCTTCGCGGCCTACCTCGGCGCCGTCATGGGCGGCTGGGGCATGGGGCTCCTGTGCTTGATTGCCGTGTTCCTGCCCTCCGTCCTGCTGGTGGTGGGGGCGCTGCCCTTCTGGGAAGCCATGCGCAGAACGACCGTCGTGCAGGCCGCGCTCAAGGGCGTGAACGCCGCCGTGGTCGGCCTCCTGCTGGCGGCGCTCTATCATCCGGTTTGGACCGCCGGTATCACCGGCGCGCGCGACTTTGCCGTGGCGATGACGGCCTTCCTGCTCCTGTTTATGTGGCAGTGGCCGCCCTGGCTGGTGGTGGTGTTGAGTGCCGCCGCAGGCGCGGCCTTGGCCGCCTGAGGAGTCTTGGCCGCCTGAGAGCAACAAGTCCCCTCCACCCGCTGGCCCGGGCCGGCTTAGCCTGGCTCGGTGCCGATAAACCGCCCGTAGACCGTGGTCGACGCCGCACCGAACAAAACCACGTCATAGGGTTGCGGCGGGCCGCCCTCCATGCCGGGCGAACCGATGGGCATGCCCGGAACGGCAAGCCCCAGGGCCGCCGGCCTCTCCGCCAGCAGCCGCCGGATGGCCGCGGCGGGGACATGCCCTTCGATGACATAGCTCTCGATCTTGGCCGTGTGACAGGACGCGAGCTCCCCCGGTACGCCCAACGCTGCCTTGACGGCGGCAAGATCGGCGGTGTCGATGACCGCAACGGTAAAACCGCTGCGCCGCAGGTGCTCAACCCAACCGCTGCAGCAGCCGCAGCTCGGATCCTTCCAAACCTTGAGCAGGGGCGCCGGTTCGGCCGCCGCCAGCGGGCGAGCGCCAAAGGCAGCACCCGCGGCGAGCAGAGTGAGCACCGCGCGCCGCGTCTGCCCGCTTTTTGCTTGCGCCACCATGCACTCCCCTTTCCGTCCCCTCAACGCGCGCTCCGACCCAGAACGTCCAGAAGCTCCGAAACCATGCGCCGCTGCTCGGCGGCAGTGCCGCTGACAATGGCGTGTTCGACGCAATGGGAGATATGGTCCCGCAGCACCTCTTCCTCCACGCGCCTCAGCGCCGCGCGCACGGCCGCGATTTGCGTCACCACATCGATGCAGTAGCGGTCTTCCTCGATCATCCGGGCAAGACCCCGTACCTGTCCTTCGATGCGGGCAAGGCGCGTAAGGCAGGTCGATTTTGCCGTCTTACTCATCCTTGCTAGATACCCCCATAGGGTATATAGGGTCAAGCCGAAAAGCGAGCCGCGACGGCCAGTCGCGCCAGGAGATCGATGATGACGGCCGAGGTCACCGGCAAACACCACGACGCGGGGGCCCACCCTGCCCCGCCCGCACAGGAGCGCGCGCGGGATCCCGTCTGCGGCATGACGGTCGACCCGATCGGCGCCAAGTACACGGCCGAGCACGCGGGACGGAGCTGGTATTTTTGCTCGGCGCGTTGCCGCGAGCGGTTTGGCGCCGAGCCTGCCAAGTACCTCGCGGGCGAGGCCCCGGTGCCCGCGCCGGCGCCGGCCGGCAGCCTCTACACCTGCCCCATGCATCCGCAGGTTCGCCAAGTCGGTGCCGGCTTCTGCCCGATCTGCGGCATGGCGCTCGAGCCCGCCGACGTCGAGGCAGACAGCGGCCCCAACCCCGAGCTCATCGACCTGACGCACCGGTTCTGGATCGGCCTCCTGCTCACGCTGCCGGTCCTGGTCCTGGAAATGGGTGGGCATCTGAGCCATCTGCACATGCTGCCCAGTCAGCAGCTTGGCAACGGGCTGCAACTCGCCCTGGCGACGCCCGTGGTGCTGTGGGCCGGTTGGCCCTTTTTCGTGCGCGGCTGGGCCTCCGTCAAAGCGCGGAGCCTCAACATGTTCACCCTGATCGCCATGGGCACCGGCGTAGCCTGGACCTATAGCGTCCTGGCCACGCTCTTGCCCGGCCTCTTTCCAGCCGCGTTTCGGGGCAGCGACGGTGCCGTGGCGGTGTACTTCGAGGCGGCCGCGGTGATCACGGTGCTCGTGCTGCTGGGCCAGGTGCTCGAGCTCAAGGCGCGCGAGCAGACCGGCGGGGCCATCCGCGCCCTGCTCAAGCTGGCGCCCAAGCACGCCCGGCGCCTCGGCGCCGACGGTCGCGAAGCCGACGTTGCGCTCGACGACGTCGTGGTCGGCGATCGCCTGCGCGTGCGCCCCGGGGAAAGCGTGCCCGTCGATGGCACCATCCTGGACGGGCGCAGTTTCCTCGATGCGTCGATGGTGACGGGCGAGGCCATGCCCGTGGAAAAGACCGTGGGCGACACGGTGATCGGCGGCACCCTCAACCAGAGCGGCAGCTTCATTGTCCGCGCCGACAGGGTCGGGCGCGAGACCATGCTGGCCAAGATCGTTGCCCTGGTGGCCCAGGCGCAACGAAGCCGCGCACCCATTCAGCGGCTGGCCGACCAGGTCTCGGGCTGGTTCGTGCCGCTGGTGATCGTCATCGCCGCGCTGGCCTTCGTTGCCTGGTCCCTGTGGGGGCCACCCCCGCGCCTGACCTATGGCCTGATCGCGGCCGTCTCCGTCCTCATCATCGCCTGCCCCTGCGCGCTCGGACTGGCAACGCCAATGTCGATCATGGTCGGTGTCGGCCGCGGCGCGCAGGCGGGGGTGCTGATCAAGAACGCCGAAGCGCTCGAGCGCCTGGAAAAGGTCGACACCCTCGTGGTCGACAAGACGGGCACGCTCACCGAGGGCGCCCCCCGCGTCGTCGCGATCAGGCCAAGCGGCGCGCTCGCCGAAAATGAGCTGTTGCGCCTTGCGGCGAGCCTCGAGCGCGCCAGTCAGCATCCCCTTGCCGCCGCGATCGTCGATGCCGCCAAGGCACGCAACCTTGCCCTCGTCGAGCCCCTCAACTTCGATGCCCCCGTGGGCAAAGGCGTCACCGGCAGCATCGAGGGCCGGCAGCTGGTGATCGGCAACGCCCGGATCCTGCAAGAGGCCGGTATCGACGCGGCCGCGCTCGCAGCCGAAGCCGAGAGCCTGCGGCAGGAGGGCGCCACGGTGGTCTTCATCGCGATCGATGGCAAAGCGGCCGGCATCATCGCCATCGCCGACCCCATCAAGCCAACGACGCCCGGCGCCATTGCCGCCCTCAAGGCTGGGGGCATCCGCCTCGTGATGCTGACGGGCGACAATGCCAGCACGGCGCGGGCCGTGGCCGCCAAGCTCGGCATCACCGAGGTCGAGGCCGACGTGCTGCCCGAGGACAAAAGCGACGTCGTCGAGCGCCTCCGTAAGCAGGGACACGTGGTGGCGATGGCGGGCGATGGCGTCAATGACGCCCCGGCGCTGGCCGCCGCGGACGTCGGCATCGCCATGGGCACGGGCGCCGACGTGGCGCTGGAGAGCGCCGACGTCACCCTCCTCAAGGGTGACCTCGGCGGCATCGTGCGGGCGCGCCGCCTGTCGGCGGCCACCATGGCCAACATCCGCCAGAACCTGGTCTTCGCCTTCCTCTACAATGCCGCGGGCGTGCCGCTAGCCGCCGGCGTTCTCTATCCCGTCCTCGGCGTGCTGCTCTCCCCCATCATCGCGGCCGCGGCAATGGCCCTGTCGTCGGTCAGCGTCATCGCCAATGCGCTGCGGCTCCGGGCCCAGGCCTTATGAGCGTGTCGAGGCACCCTTGCCCCTGCCCGCCGATGAACTCTTCCGTTGTTTGCGGCGGCCGCCGCGCGATCTCCCCCGCTGGCCCCGGGACCGATGGGGGTCAGCCTCCCGGCGCCGCCTGGTCCGCGCTGGGCCTCTCTTCGACAATCACGTCCACCTTGACCGCGCCGACCCTCTCAAACTCGAACGTCACCTCAAAGTCGTCGTAGGCATAGAGCGGCTTTTTTAGCCCGCGGAGCAGAATGTGCGGGCCTTCGGCAGCAAGTGCCAGTTCGCCGTGCCCGGGGATCGGAAGCCCCCGACCCTCCTTGCCTCCGCCATCGACGATCGCGACCCGCGTGGCGACCGGCGTCGAGGCGGCGAGTAGACGGTCAGCCTTTGCCGCGCTGTTTTTCAGGGTCACGCGCAAGGCGACCTCGCCGTCTTGCGTCTCGGGAACCCAGGGATGCACGATTTTGATGGTCTTATGCGTTCGCTCGTGCGCCGGCGTCGGGCTCACGAGCATCAGCGTCGCCATCAGCGCGGCGGCGTGGAACAGGGTGCGGGCGAGGGGACCGCGCTGTCCCACGGGCCCCTTGGCGATTTTTGCCGAACAACCTGAAGGGGGGCGAAAGGGCCGCGTCATCGCGCCGTGATCCTGTTAGCGCTTCTCGAGTTCGCATGACCGTAAACTGGCCATTGATGTTGGCCGGCTCGAACCTGATCTTCGCCCCCGCCTTCAGGTCCTTGAGCATGGCCGGGTCTTGCGCCCGCCACACGTGCGTCATGCCTTCATCCATGTGCATGCTCTTGATGGCCCCGTGCTTAATGGTGAGCTTACCCGCCGAGGCGTCGACCTTCTTGACTTCACCGTCGACCATCGCGGACTGAGATTGCGCAAAAGTGGAGGCAACCGCGAGGGCAAAGCCGGTGGCAAGCGTCAGTGCCGTCTTACGCATGTGGGCTCTCCTGGTCGGGGCTGGTTTCGCGTCGCCGCAGCTGCGGCCCCTTGTCGTCAAATGTGGTCGTCAATGCCCGCATCAATGGCGATGCCCTGGTTTGGGGGCTAACGCCTTGGGCGCAACCTTGTTTCGCGGCGGCGGCGTTCCGGCCTTGGGCGCCTGCGGCGGCGCGCTCGCTGGCGTCGGCCGCTCGCCGTGCCATTCGTAGGCCACGCTGCCCCGGGGATGCTGGAACCAGCCGGGGTCGCCGTAGTCGTTGGCGGCGAGGCCCTCGCGCACTTTCACGACCGTGAACATGCCACCCATTTCGATGGGCCCGAACTGGCCGAAGCCGGTCATCATCGGCAGCGTGTTGTCCGGCGCCGGCATCTCCATGGCCCCCATCTCGGCCATGCCCCGCGAGCCCATCGGGTGGTAGTCGCCGCCGACCACGCGCGCAATCTTTCGGCGTGCCTCACCGAGGTCGACGCCGATGTAGGTGTTGAGGTCGTGGCCCATGGCGTTCATGGTGTGATGGCTCTTGTGGCAATGCAGCGCCCAGTCGCCGGCATAGTCGGCCTGAAAGTCAAAGGCACGCACGGCGCCAACGGGGACGTCGATGGTGGCTTCCGGCCAGCGCGCACTTTCGGGCACCCAGCCGCCATCGGTGCACGTCACCGCAAAGTGATGCCCATGCATGTGGATCGGATGATTGGTCATGGTGAGGTTGCCGATGCGCACGCGCACGCGGTCACCCTTGCGGACCGCCAGAGGGTCGATGCCGGGGAAAACCCTGGAGTTGAAGGTCCAGAGATTGAACTCCGTCATTTCGGCGACTTTGGGCACATAGCTGCCGGGATCGATCCGGAATGCGCCGAGCAGAAAGACAAAGTCGCGATCAACGCGCATGAACTTTGGATCGCGCGGATGCACGATGACCATGCCCATCATGCCCATCGCCATCTGCACCATCTCGTCGGAATGCGGGTGATACATGAAGGTGCCGCTTTCCTTGAGTTCGAACTCATAGACAAAGGTCTTGCCCGGATCGATATGCGGTTGCGTTAGGCCGCCGACGCCATCCATGCCGCTGGGCAGCAGCATGCCGTGCCAATGCACTGTGGTGTGTTCGGGAAGCTTGTTGGTGACGAAAACGCGAACCTTGTCGCCCTCGACGGCCTCGAGCGTTGGCCCAGGCGACTGGCCGTTATAGCCCCACAGATGCGCCTTCATGCCGGGGGCCAACTCGCGCACCACCGGCTCGGCCACGAGATGGAACTCCTTCCACTCCCCGTTTCGCCGCCAAGGCAATGTCCAACCGTTGAGCGTGACCACCGGCTGGTAATCATCGCCGGCGTCGGGTTGTAGGGGCGGCTGCATCGCCGTCGCCGATTGCGTCACCACCTCGGGAAGGCCGCCGGCGGCGACGCGATCGCCGAGCCGGGCGGCGCTGGGGCCGACGCTGGCGAGGGTCAAGCCCGAGCTGGCGAGAAAGGCTCTACGCGATAACGGCATGGGCGCGCTCCTATTATGTCAGTGGTCCCGGGGCTCGGTGCCGGCCGGCGTGCTGGCCGGTGGCGCCCCTTGCGGGCCGCGCCCGCCAACGATGGCGGCCTCGAGATCGACGGCAGCCAACCAGAAATCCCGGCGGGCTTCGATGGCTTGCGTGTTGGCCGCGATGCGGGCGCGCGCTTCAGCCAGAAGCGCGAACAGGTCGCGGATCATGGCGTTGTAGTTGAGCAAGGTCTCCTCCGCGATGATCCGGCGCAGCGGCAGGACTTCGCGCTCGTAGTGGCGGGCGATGTCGTAGGCAGCGCGATAGACCTCATAGGCCTCGCGGGCCTCAGAGCGCGCGTTCACGGCGCGCGCCAACAGGCGATTGACCGCCGCCATGTAGGTTTCTTCGGCGCGCTTTAGCCGCGCCTCGCCGAAGTCGTAGATCGGAATCTTCCAGATCGACCTCGAAACCGCGGCGCTTGATCTTGTCGGCCTCGCCGGTCGCGGGATCGATGTCCTTTTCCGTCTTGCTGACGCCGGCGACCTCGAGCGCGTTGATGATGCGCGTCTTGCGCGTGAGGCCGAGCTGAAGCGCCAGGATGTCGACCTCGAGACGCAAGACGACGAGATCGGCCCGTCGCCGCACGGCGTCCTGCTCCACCGCTGCCGGGGTGCGCGGCTTGTGAGGGAGCGCGGCCAACGTCGTCGGCAAAGTGAACTTGGTGTCGCCACCCCACAGGCCAAGCGCGCGAATGAGGCGCTCGCGTTCGCGGCGCTGGCGCAGGCGCGCGCTCGCCAACTGTGCGCTCACCTCGGCATAGAAGGCGTGCTCGCGCGCCTGGTCGAGCTTCGACATGGCGCCGGTCTCGCCCAGCTGCTTGGCTACCTCCGACACGCTTTCGGCCGACAGCCGCGCCTCCTCGAGGCCTTTGACCGCTTCGTTGCCGGCGACCGCCCCGTAGTAGGCGCGGGCCGCCTCCAAACTGACGCCGAGCGTGGCCGCAACCGCCCGCGCCTGCGCCTGCCGGAAGCGGGCCTCGGCGATCTCCCGCCGCCGCGGCAGGGTCAGCAAGGCCAAGACATTTTGCACGATCTGGCGTTCGATCTCGAAGCCGCCCGAGCCGACGATGCGCTGCCACGACAGGGTTGGTGACGGCGGCAGGCTTGCCTCGGCCAGCTCGGCGTCGGAAATCCCGAGCTCGTTGAAGGCCGCCTGCAAGGCGCGATTGTTAAATAGCGCAATCTGCACGGCACCGGAGACGGTGAGGGGTTTGGCAAGCAGCGCCCGCACACGGGCCGAGAGTGCGGCCGCGTCGACCTCGCCGCCGATTTTTTTGACCTCCTTGCCGAGCTCGGCGCTTGCCGCCGCTTCCACCACCAACATGCCGCCGTCCGGCGAGAGCCTGGCGCAACCGGCGACGCCCATACTGGCGGCCGCCAGCAGCACGACGGCCAGGGCGCCGCGGCATCGCGCCCCTCGCCCTGTCGATCTCATCGGCTGTGATCCATGCGCTTGGGCGCCGCGATCAGGGCTTGTGCGGGGGCGCGCCAGCGGGTGCCTCCCCGTGTGGCCGCGCGGCCGGCTTGCGGCGTCCGGCCTGCGGGTCGACGCGCCGGTTGACGTCCCCCCACGGCAGCGGCTCGACGGGCCGATAGCTCCGGGTCCCCTTAAAGACGCCCACGTAGCGCTCGGCAGGCACCGAGGCTGCGGGGTCGTCCGGACTGGCCGCCTTGGCGGGCAATGCCGTCGGCGCCCACAGCAGCAGTGGCGCCAGCAGACAAAGGGGGCAAATGCGCATGCAAGAACCTTGGGAGCACGTTGAACGCCGCAGCATTCGCACACGAAGGAACGCTCTGCATGACGGCCGGTGTCTGGCGATTGCCAGACCTGACTGGGACGTAAGGTCAATCCATCCGCTTACGGATAAATCCGGCCGACCTCAGGACTCGAACGGCGCGCGCGGCGGTCGCTCGAGACCCTCGAGGGTGGCCCGCACGGAGGCAAGCACGGGCCTCGGCCGCAAACGTTCTCCCAGCCGATAGGGATGACCGATCGTGACAAACGCAGCCATCACGCCGGCGTGGCACGCCAAACTGCCGCAGCAGCAGGTGTCCTGGTGCAGCGGCTGGACGGGAGCCTTCTGCGCCTTGACCGCAATGCCGGCGGTGACCGGAAGGCGCGCCTGTGCCGGGCCCAGCCGCTTGGTGGGCGCGAGCGGGTGCGCCGCCAACCCGCCTGCCAATTGCGGTGCCAAAAGGAGTTGAGCGGTGAGGGCTGCCGGCGTAGCGAGGCGGATGACCGGGGCAAGCGCGGCCGCAGGATGCATCCGGCCGGGATGGTTTGCAGGAGTGTTCGCAGGCGTGTGGGCATGATCGTGCCCATGCTGATGCCCAGAATGCGCCAGCGCTGGGGTTGGGGATCCCTGCACCAGCACCAGGCCCGCCAAGAGGACGGCCAGGACGAGGTCGGCTATGGCCGGAGCACGCATGGGTCGTTTGCCGCGGATCTCACGCTTGCGGGCGATTCGGCGCCGCGGGACAGACTAGGAACGCCGGCGCGCCCCGTCAACGGCGGGCGACACCGCGCTTGGCGTGCGTTTTTCCGTTTCACTGGGCCGCCCTTGCACCCTTGTACCCTTGTACACCCTGGCACTGGCGCCCCTGGCCCCTTAAGGCACCAAGACCACGCGGCCCACGACCTGGCCGGCCTTGAGGGCGCTGAGCGCGGCGCTGGCTTCCGAAAGCTTTTGCCGCGTCACCTTGATGGGCTTCAACGTTCCCTTTTGCGCCAGCCCCACCAGCTCCTTGAGTTCCGGCAAGCTGCCGACGTAGGAGCCCCTGAGCCCCATACCGCGCAGCGGCAAATAGACGATCGGCAGTTTCAGCTCACCGCCATAAAGGCCGACCACGACGATCTCGCCACCCTTGCGCAGGCTGGCGATGCCGAGAGAGAGGGTTGCCGATGACCCGACCAGGTCGAGCACCGAGGTGGCGCCGCCACCGGTGGCCTTGAGGATCTGTCGGGAGGCGTCGGGGGCCGCACCGTCGATGGCAGCGAGCGCACCGGCTGCCATCGCCGCCTGGCGTTTTCCCGCATCGATATCGATGACGATGGCGCCCTTGCCGTGCATGGCGGCAAGGACGCTCAGCGCCATGTGCCCGAGGCCGCCGGCCCCCATAATGACGACGGGCTCGTCCTTGATCTTGGCGCCAAACTTCTTGAGCGCCGAATAGGTGGTGACGCCGGAGCAGGCGAGCGGCGCCGTTTCCGCGGGATCGAGCGTGCCCAGATCCACGCAATAGCGCTCGTGCGGCACGAGCACGTATTCGGCATAGCCGCCCGGCATGAAGACGCCCATCGAGCGGGCCTTGACGGCGCACAGGATTCTCCTCGCCGCGCCGGCAGGTCGGGCACTCGCCGCAACCGAGCCAGGGATAAACCACGCAGGCGGCGCCCGGCGCCACCGCTTTGGCATCGGGTCCAACCTTGACGACCTCCCCCGAAATCTCGTGTCCCATGGTCAAGGGCAGCGACACGCCGCGATCCTTGAGCGTCATCTGGTTGCCCGAGCCCAGGTCGTAGACGCCCTCCCAAATGTGAATGTCGCTGTGACACACACCCGCGGCCGTCATGCGGATCAGAACCTCGGCCCCCCGGGGCTCGGGCGTGGGGCACTCCATCCGTTCGAGCGGGGCGCTGTGCTTGGTGACGCAGTAACAGGCGTGGGCCATCGTGTCCTACCTCGTCTCTTGCCTTGTCTCTTGCCTCGTCTTGGGGGCGTGAACCTCGCCAGCCCAGTCAACCGCGGAACCCGTTGGCCTGCAACCCAATTGCCGCGCGGACGTTGAACATTGAAAGCGCAATAGAAACGAGGATGAAAACCATGGCTGCCCCACGTCGTCGCACCAAGCCCAGGCGCCAGGCCCGCACCCGCAGCACGGCGCTGGCCGCCGCACCCGCACCTGCGCTGACAAGGGACCTGACGCCGGCGGCAGCCGGGGCCGATCTCTTCGAGCTGATGGGCAACATGGCCGCGCGCTGCGCCGAATTGCCCCTGCGGTTGTTGCGAGCGCGCTCCCCCCTTGAGGTGTGGCAGGAGCAGATGTTGTTCATTCAAAGCGTCACCAACGCCTATCGCCTGGCCGCACGCTTGAGCGCGCCGCCGGCGCTGCGGACCAAAAGACCGGGCAAAAAATCGAAAACCAAGACGCGCGCGCGCAAGACCTAGAAGCGGTCACGCCGACGATGGTTGGCCCTTTGCTTCGGCGCCGTGACCGTGCGCGGCGCCCAGCCCCGAGACCTTCGGCCAGCCCGAGACCTTCGGATTGAGAACGGCCAATCGTCACGACCTATCGGTCGGCCGCTGCCTTCAGCCCATCGGGCTGCCGGCGCCTGGTCGAGGGCAATGCCCAGGGCAATACCCAGGGCAATACACGGGGGCAATCCCAGGGGACCTTGGTCGCGGGGGTCCGTGGCTCTGAAACACGGCTTTGGTCCTCCGACGTCTGTGAGTGACGCGCTTGGCCTAACCTCCGTTCCCCGCCAGTTCGATCTGTGCGCACACTGCAGCGTGGAAAGTACGACCTTGCCTTTCCCGTCACGGCATTGAGATCACCTTTCCTTTGTTTTACGGCGCGGCAGGGCTTTCGAAGCGGCTTCCCGCGATTGATTGCTTGCTGCCTCCATATTGGGAGGAAAAAGATGGTTATGGATTGGAAAACGACGCTTGCCGCCGCCAGCCTTTGCCTCGGCGGCCTGATCCCGGCGGCCGCGGCGGCCGGCGAAACCCTCAATTTGCCGCGCCAAAAGGTCGAGCTCGTCGCCCCGCCCTATGTGCATGCCCACGAGCAGGCGACGTCGGCCGGGCCCAAGATCATGGAATTTCGGCTCGTCGCCGAGGAAAAGCAGATCGTCATCGATGACGACGGTACCAAGCTTCGTGCCATGACCTTCAACGGCTCGATCCCCGCCCCGCTGATGGTCGTGCACGAAGGCGACTACGTCGAGGTCACCCTCGTTAACCCTGCCAGCAACACCATGCCGCACAACATCGACTTCCATTCGGCCACGGGAGCCTCCGGCGGCGGCGACCTGACACTGATCGGCCCGGGCGAGCAGGTCATGCTGCGCTGGAAGGCGACGCGCACGGGGGTCTTTATCTACCACTGCATTCCCGGCGGACCCATGGTGCCCTGGCATATCGCCTCGGGCATGAGCGGCGCTGTCATGGTCTTGCCCCGCGACGGTCTCAAGGACGCCGCCGGCAAGCCGCTGAGCTACGATCGCGTCTACTATCTGGGCGAGCAGGACTTCTACGTACCGCGCGATGCCAAGGGCAAATTCAAGTCCTATCCCACCCACGTCGATGCCTTCGCCGACACCATGGACTTGATGCACAAGCTGATCCCCACGCACGTGGTCTTCAACGGCGCGGTCGGGGCCTTGACCGGCAAAAACGCCATGCCGGCCAAGGTCGGTGAAACCGTCCTCATCATCCACTCGCAGGCCGACCGCGACTCGCGCCCACACCTCGTCGGCGGTCACGGCGACTACGTCTGGGAAACCGGCAAATTCGCCAATCCGCCGCAGACCGATCTCGAAACCTGGTTTATCCGCGGCGGCTCCGCCGGCGCCGCCCTCTACAAGTTCCGCCAGCCCGGCATCGTCGCCTACGTCAACCACAACATGATCGAGGCCTTCGAGCTCGGCGCCACGGCGCACTTCCGCATCGAGGGCCCCTGGAACGAGGACTTGATGACCCAGGTCCGCGCCCCGGGTCCCGTGCAGAAGACCAACCTGGAGCGATAGCGCTCCACGCAAGGGCTGTCGATGCCGCCCCGGACCCCGCACACGCCGGCCGCGCAGGCGCCCTCTTGGGCGCTTGCCCTCCTCGTCGTGCTGCTCGGACTTGCGGCCGCCGCAACCACAAGCCGCCTGTGGTCGGCGCAGGCGCCGATCGCGCTCCCCGACCTCGTTGAGCTCGGACCCGGGGCCTTTCGCTATCGCGACCCCGGCGACCTCTGGCGCGATGGGCAGCCCACCAGCGCGCCACTGGTGACCGTTCAGATCCCCGGCAGGCTGCGCATCATGCGCCACCAGGTCACCGCCGCCGACTATCAGCGCTGCGTTCAGGCCCAAGCCTGTCTTGTCATCGACGAGGATGCGGTCCCCGATCGTCCCGTGGTCAAGGTCAGCTGGCGCGATGCCGACGCCTATGCGGCGTGGCTGTCGCGCGCCACCGGCCTCGCCTTCCGCTTGCCGACCGATCGGGAGTGGGCCTACGCGGCGGGCAGCCGCTTTGCCGAGGAGGCTGAGCCCACAAACGCCCAAGGCACCGATCCGGGCCGGCGCGCGCTTGCCCTTTATGACAAGGACGCCGATCGCAACGCTGGGCGCGAGCCTGGCCGCGACGCTGACCGCGACTCTGGCCGCGAGCCTGGCCGCGAGCCTGGCCGCGAGCCTGGGCTCGCCAAGACGCCGCAGCCGATCGGCACCTTCGGGGCCAATGAACACGGGCTGCTCGACGTGGCAGGCAATGTCTGGGAATGGACCGGCACCTGCTTTGTGCGCACGATTTTGGATGCCCTGGGCACGGTCGAAGCCACCATCGGCAATTGCGGGGTCCGCCTCGTCGAGGGGCGCCATCGCGCCTACATGCCCGACTTCATCCGCGATGCGCGGGCGGGCGGCTGCTCGGTCGGCACGCCGCCCAGCGCCATCGGCTTTCGCCTTGTCCTCGACGCCGCGCGCTGATGCCGCGGCAAGATGGGAGGCGGTATTGGGGCGCGACCAGCACCGCTCTCCACCACCCGGAGCGGCACCTCGGCCATTGCGCCAGGACGTGCGCGGGAGGCCGCGACCTGCCCGCGGTCGCGGGCGGCCGCAATTGCATTTCCCTTCCGCATCAAGCCTGTGCGAAAATGCAAAAGCGCTAACAGCGATAGGAGGGCAGGCCCATGGCCACCTATATACCAAGCCCGCGGGACTGGGTCCGCGAGCAAGTCGAACTCTACGAGAGCAGCGGGGGCACCAAGGGCACCACGCTGCGCGATACCGGACTGCCGGTGATCCTGGTCACACACTCGGGCAACAAAACCGGCGCCATCCGCAAGACGCCATTGATGCGCGTCAAAGACGGCGACGGCTACGTTCTGGTCGGCTCCCAGGGCGGCGCGCCCAAGGACCCCGTCTGGGTGCACAATCTGCGCGCTAACCCCAACATCGAGTTACGCGACGAGACCGTCGTGCGCCCGATGCGCGTGCGCGAGGTCACCGACGCCAACGAACGCGCGCGGCTGTGGAACCTCGCCGTGGCAGCCTTCCCGCCCTACGCGGACTATCAGACGAAGACGACGCGGCAAATCCCGCTGTTCCTCGCCACGCCCTAGGGCCAACATCGCCAGCCCCGGCCGCACTCCGCGCACCCCGCGTGCGCGCTGTGCGCCGGTGGCGGCCCGGGGACGCGCGGGAGGCTGGCGGCCGCGGCCGGCAGCGCTTTTTCACGGTTGCACGATCCTTAGAGGGGGTCGGATCCGCAAAGGGGGAAGATCTTGACCGAAACATCGGAGAGCGTGTTCGACGTCGTGGTGGCGGGCGGGGGCTCGGCGGGTTGCGTGCTGGCAACGCGGCTAACGGAGACCCCGACCACCAGCGTGTGCCTGATCGAGGCGGGCAAGCGCGACCGCAATCCTTGGATCCACATTCCCTTGGGCTTCGGCAAGCTGGTGCCCAATCCCTCCGTCAATTGGGGCTATGAGACCGAGCCCGAGCCCCATCTCAACGGTCGGCGGCTCAGCTGGCCGCGCGGCCGGGTGCTCGGCGGCTCGGGTTCGATCAACGGCCTTGTCTTCCTGCGGGGGGCGCCCAGCGACTTCGACACCTGGGAGGCCCTCGGCGCCACCGGCTGGGGCTACCAGGACGTGCTGCCCTACTTCAAGCGCATGGAGCACAACGTCGCCGGCGCCGACGCCTACCGCGGCCAGGGTGGCCCCATGACCATTTCCAACATCAAGAACCCCTCGGCCAACGCCCGGGCCTTCGTCGAGGCCTGCACGCGCCTGCAGTATCCCCACAACCGCGACTTCAACGGGGAGCGCATCGATGGGGTCGGCCTCGTGCAGCTCAATGTGCGCAACGGCTGGCGCTGCTCGACGGCGGCGGGCTACCTCAAGCCCAACCTTGCGCGCAAGAACCTCAAGCTCATGACGCAGAGTTTGGTGCGGCGCATCCTGTTCGAAGGCCGCCGTGCCGTCGGTGTCGAGGTCGAGGAGCGCGGGGTCACCAAGCAGATCCGGGCGCGGCGCGAGGTGATCGTCTCGGCCGGCGCCATCAATTCCCCCATGCTGTTGCTGCACTCGGGCGTCGGGCCGGCCGCCGAACTGCGCCAGTTTGGCATCGAAATCACCCATGATCTGCCGGGGGTGGGCAAGAACCTGCAAGACCACGTGCAGGCCCGCTTCACCTTCCTGACCCGGAACCCGGGCACGCTGAACGAGATTTTGACCTCCAAGCCGCAGCAGGCGCGCATGGCCTGGGAATGGCTGACGTCCGCCTCGGGCCAGCTGGCGGTGGGCGCCACCGAGGCGACGCTGTTTGCCAAATCAAGTCCCAGCGAGCCGGTCCCCGACCTCCAGTTCCAGAGCACCAACTTTTCCACCGAACACCTCACCCTGGGATTGGACCGCTGGCCCGGCTTCGGCTTTAACTTTTGCGTCTGCCGGCCCAAGAGCCGCGGCGAGATCAAGCTCGCCGACGGCACGCGCCGCTCCAAGCCCAAAATCTTTGCCAACTACTTCTCCGATGCCGAGGACGACGACATGCGCCGCTCGGTGGCCGCCTTCCACATGGGCCGGCAGATCATCGCCACCGAACCCTATCGTTCGCTGATCTTCTGCGAGGTGCGGCCGGGCGCGCACGTTATCGCCGATGAGGATATTCGCGCCTTTATCCGGCAGGTCGCGGGCACGGTCTATCATCCCTGCGGAACTTGCCGCATGGGCCAGGATCAGACCGCGGTGGTCGATCGCGAGCTCAAGGTGCACGGCCTCGAAGGCCTGCGCGTGGTCGATGCCTCGGTGATGCCGGCGATCCCCTCGCCCAACATCCACCCGGCCACCATCATGATTGCCGAAAAGGGCTCCGACAGCATCGCCCGATCGCTGGCGGCCTGAGGCGGCGCCCGGCGCGACGGGCGGGTTTCTTGTCAGAGCGCCAAAGCGCCGGCAAGCGCCAACTTTGGCCTCAAACCTCCAGCCATTCGTGGCGCACCTTATGGTTGGCCTTGAGATCGGCCGGGGTGCCCTCGAAGACGATGCGGCCGTGCCCCATGACATAGACCCGCTGCGAAATGTCGAGCGCGATCGACAGCTTCTGCTCCACCAGCAAAATCGCCAGGCCGCGCCGGGCGATTTCCGAGATGAGCGCTCCCACCTGCTTGACGATCAGCGGCGCCAGCCCCTCCGTCGGCTCATCGATCATAATGAGTTCGGGGTCACCCATCAGCGTCCGGCACATGGTCAGCATCTGCTTTTCGCCGCCCGACAGCACGCCCGCGGGCGTGTCGACGCGGGCCTGCAAATTGGGGAACATGTCGAGCATGTCCTTGAGACGCCAGCGCCCCTGGCGGCGCGGGTCCTTCTGGCCCAGCAGCAGGTTCTGCGCCACGGTGAGGCTCGGAAAGATGTCGCGGTTTTCCGGCACATAGCCGAGCCCCAAGCGGGCGATGCGGTAGCTCGGCAGCCCGGCGATGTCGCGGCCCTTGAAGCGGATGCTGCCGGTCGGGGGGATTTCCCCCATGATGGCCTTGACCGTGGTGGAGCGACCGACCCCATTGCGCCCGAGCAGGCTCACCACCTCGCCCGCGGCAACGTCGAGGTTGACGCCCTGCAGGATGTGGCTCTTGCCGTAGTAGGCGTTGAGATCGCGCACCTCCAGCATCAGTGCGCCTCCTCGCCGAGATAGGCTTCCTTGACCTTGGCGTTGCCGCGGATCTCGGCCGGGGTGCCGCTGGCGATGACCTCGCCGTAGACCAGCACCGAGATGCGGTCGGCCAGGCCGAACACGACGCTCATATCGTGCTCGACGATCAGGAGCGTGCGCCCTTCGCTGATGCGCCGGATCAAATCGACGGCGCGCTCGGTCTCGGCGTGGCTCATGCCGGCAGTCGGCTCGTCGAGCAGGATGACGCTGGCACCGCCCGCCATGGTGATGCCGATCTCGAGCGCGCGCTGCTCGGCATAGGTCAGCACGCCCGCCGGCAGATCCTTGCGCGAAATCAGGTTGATTTCGCTCAAGACCTGTTGGGTGCGCTGGGCAATCTCGGGGTTGGCCTCCACCGAGCGCCAGAAGGCGTATTTCTCACCCTTCGACCACAGCACCGCGCAGCGCACGTTCTCCCAGACGCTCAGCTTGGGAAAGATGTTGGTGACCTGGAAGGAGCGGGAAAGCCCGCGGCGATTGATCTTGTAGGCCGGCAACCCGTCCACCGGCGCCCCATCCAGGCGGATTTCGCCGGCGCTCGGCAGCAACAGCCCGCTGATCAGGTTGAACAAGGTCGATTTTCCCGCACCGTTGGGGCCGATCACGGCATGGCGCTCGCCCCGGGGGATCGTCAGGTCGACGCCGCGAATGATCTCGGCCGGACCGAAGCTCTTGCGCAGCGCGCGCGTTTGCAAGGCTGGCGCGCGTTCGCTCCGAACCTGCTGGGTTAAGCTCATACCGTGAGCCCCTTTTCGCGCGCACTCGCCTGGGCGCGGTCCCAGGCGGCGGCAACGCGGTGCCAGGCGAGCCGCGCCAGCGCGCCGCCGGCCCCCAGCAGGGCCAGCGCCAGCACCCAGGCCAAGGCGCCCTTGGCGTCAAAGCTGATGCCGCCCATTTTCATGATCGTGCCTTCCGCCGCCTTGACGCCCAGATGCGTCATCATCTCGATCACCAGGATCGCTCCCACCGCCACCGCGGCGATCGGCAGCAGCATCAGCGCGTAAGCCGCGAGCAATCCCGCCAGCGCACCGGCCCGCCAGATCGGCCCGTGCATCATGATGAGGCCGGCAAGGCCGCCGGGCGCGTACATGACCGTGGCGATGAACAGCAAGCCGAAATAGAGCTGCCAGACCTCGGTCACATCGCTCAGCATGTTTTGCAGGTAGGTAACGAGCACGGCGCCCAGGATGGGGCCGACGAAGTGGCCGGCGCCGCCGATGAAGGTGGCGAGCAGCACGTTGCCGGACTGCGCCGCACTGAACAGCGCCGAATTGGCGAGCTCGAAATTGATCGAAGCAAGCCCGCCGGCGACGCCGGCGAACAGGCCCGACAGGCAAAAGGCAAGGTAGCGCACCACCTGCGGATTGTAGCCGACGAACTGCGTGCGCTCGGAATTGTCGCGCACGGCATTGCACATGCGGCCGAAGGGCGTGCGCGTCAGCGCATACATCAAGGCGATGCACAACAGGCACCAGGCGGCGATCAGATAGTAGACCTGAATCTGCGGGCCGAAATTCCAGTCGAACAGGCGAACAAGCTTGGTGCGGTTGGTCGTGACACCTTCTTCGCCGCCAAAGAACGAGCGCAGGATCAGCGAGCTCGAGCCGACCAACTCGGCCAGACCCAGCGAGATCATGGCGAACGCGGTGCCGCTGCGCTTGGTCGACACCCAACCAAAAATAATGGCAAACAGCAGCCCGGCGAAGCCGCCGACCACCGGCATGACGATAAGCGGGATCGGCAGGGCGGCGGCGATGGCCGCATTGATGGCGTGCACCGTGAAGTAGGCGCCAAGCCCGTAGTAAACGGCATGACCGAAAGAGAGCATGCCGGTCTGCCCGAGCAGCATGTTGTAGGAGAGGGCAAAGATGATGGCGATCCCCATCAGGCTCAGCACGGTGAGCGCCGTGCCCGAGCGGAAGATCAGGGGGAGCAGGGCCAAGAGCAGCGCCCCGGCGATCCACAGTCCGAAGGGCGCCAGGCGGCCGATGCCGGTTTGCGCCGCCGCCGTCGAGGCGCGCCTGAGGATCGCATCGCTCATGTTTCTCGGTTCCCGAACAAGCCGGTGGGCTTGAAGATCAAGACGAGAACCAGCAGGACGTAGGGCAGGATCGGCGCGATCTGGGCCACCGTTACGCGCCACAAATCGCCCAACAGCGTGTTGGGCTCGGGCCTGAAGTCGGAGCCGGCAAAGAGGTCGGACAGCGACAGATTGATGGCAATGGCAAAGGTCTGCAGCAGGCCGATCAACAGGGAGGCGAACAAGGCGCCCTGCAGGGAGCCGAGGCCGCCGACGACCACGACCACGAACAGAATGGGCCCCAGCAGGGCCGCCATGCTCGACTTGCGTCACCAGGGCCGGCCCGGCGATGACGCCGGCGATGCCGGCCAGCGCCGCCCCCACGCCGAACACCGCCATGAAGACGAACGGAACGTTGTGGCCGAGATGGGCGACCATGTGCGGATGCGTGAGCGCGGCCTGCACGATCAGGCCGATGCGCGTATGCGTCAGCATGACGAACAGGCCGACGAAGATGGCGATCGAGATCACCAGCATGAAGAGCTTATAGGCGGGGTAGTTGGTGGCAAACACCGTGAAGGCGGGAAAGTCGAGCAGCGTCGGCGTGCGAAAATCAACGGGCGACTTGCCCCACACGATCTGCACCAGCTCCTCGATCACGAAGGCGAGGCCGAAGGTGAAGAGCAGCTCGGCCACGTGGCCGTGCTTGTGCACGTTGCGCAGGCCGAAGCGTTCCACCATGGCCCCGGCCAGGCCGACCAGGGCGGGGGCCAGGATCAGGGCCGGCCAGAAGCCGGCCCAGCGGCTGATCTGAAAGCCGAAGAAGGCCCCCAGCATGTAGAAGCTGGCATGGGCGAAGTTGAGCACGCCCATCATGGAAAAGATGAGGGTGAGGCCGCTTGCCATCAAAAACAGCAAGAGGCCGTAGAGCACGCCGTTGAGGGTCGAGATCAGGATCAGTTCCGCCACTGGGCGCCCTCAAGGCTAGCGCGGGGGCCGCCGACATTCGCGGCGGCCCAGCAGTCATTTCGGTCAGCTCGGACGGTTCATTTTGCAGCTGGTCGGCAGAACCGTATCCTTGGTATCGAGCCGGGCGATGGTGCGCCAACCCCAGCCGGTCTTCTCCTCGTCGAAGGGCTCTTTCGGGCCAAGCTCGCCGAGAGAAACGATGTACATGGGCTGGAAGAACTGGTGGTCGTCCTTGCGCATGAAGCCCTCGCCGCCGTTGAAGACCTCAACCTTCATGTCCTCGAGCGCCAGCGCGATCTTGGTGGGATCGGTGGAGTTTGCCTTGCCGATGGCGGCGGCGAGCATCCGCATCTCGTTGAAGGCGCGCGGATAGAAATTCGACACGCCGAACTTTTCGCGGAAGGCCTTCTCGGTTGCCTGCGAGGCGGCATGCTCGACGTTGGCCGAGCCTTCCTGGATCGCAAAGACGCGATGGTTCAGGCCCGTCTGCTTGACCGAGGTCGGCCCGCCCGTGCCGCCGGCATAGTAGGTGTACCAGTTCACCTGCAGGCCGGCGTCGGCCGCCGCCTTCAGCAACAGCGCGAAGTCCTGGCTCCAATTCCCGGTAATCACCGTGTCGGCGCCGGAGGCCTTGATCTTGGCGATGTAGGGGGCGAAGTCCGTCACCTTGAGCAGCGGGTGCAGCTCGTCGCCGACCACCTGGATGTCGGGCCGCTTGGCCTTGAGCATCTCGATGGCGGTCTTGCGCACGGCCTGGCCGAACGAATAGTCCTGATTGATCAGGTAGACCTTTTTGATGTCCTTCTGGCCCTTCATGTAGTTGGTCAGGGCCTCCATTTTGATGTCGGAGTTGGCGTCCCAGCGGAAATGCGAAAACGTGCACTTCTCGTTGGTGAGCACCGGATCGACCGCGGCATAGTTGAGATAGATCAGTTCCTTGCCGGGGTTGCGCTCATTGTATTTGGCGATCCAATCCGACAGCGCGGCGGCAACGGAGGAGCCGTTGCCCTGGGTGATGATGCGCGCGCCTTGATCGACGGCCTTTTGCACCTGCACCAGGCTTTCCTGCGGATTGGTCTTGTTGTCGAAGGGCAGGATCTCGAACTTCTTGCCGGCGGCGCCGCCCTTGGCGTTGAGCTCATCGGCCAGGAACTGGAAGGTCTTGAGGCCGACCTCGCCGACCGTGGCGCCCGGACCCGAGAGCGGGTCGATGTAGGCGATCTTGATGGTGTCCTGCGCCGCGGCAGAGGCGCCGGCGAGCACGCCTGTTGCAACAAACGCCGCAACGAACGAACGAGATATCATGAAGCCTCCGAAAGCCTATCCAAGGGGTTATTCTGCTCCGCACGAGAGATCAGCGGTTGCCGGCCGCGCAGCGCCGCTCGCTGCTTGAGGAGCAGCCCGCACGAAACCCGGCTTGAGACGCCTTCTTATGGCAAACTGGGGCGCTGCTCCAGACCTTAGATGCGCCAAAGGCCTGGCATACCAGCCCGCCGGCGCGCCCTGAGACCCGGCTGCGCCAAGGCTGCCGGTGAGCTGCGGCGGGTGAGCTTAAGACGGATCGCCCGCCTTGCCCCGGATCAGCCCCGCCGTTGCACAGCCTGCGCCCTAAAGCCTCAAGCGCCCCTCCAGCACGGTCACGGCGTTGCCGCCGAGTTCAACGCGCGCCCCTAAATCCTGGCAATGGACAAGACCGCCGCGCCGAGAGAGCTGGCGCCCGATGAGTTGGCGCTTGCCCAGCCGTTCGCTCCAATAGGGCGCGAGGCACACATGCGCGACCCCGGACACGGGATCCTCCGGCACGCCGTTGGCCGGGGCAAAAAAGCGGGACACGAAATCGACCTCGTCCGCGGCCGGCGCGGTGACAATCACCCCCGGCAAGTCGAGCCCGGCAAGGAGCGCCATGTCCGGCTGCAAGCCGCCAACCTCCTCGGCCTCCCCGAACACGCACAGATAGTGCTTGGCGGCCAAGACCTGGCTGGGCTGTCGACCCAAGGCACGGGCGAGCGACGGCGGCGCCGCCAGGGGCTGCGGCCTGAGCGCCGGCATCTCCAAGGTCAGCGCCGCGCCCTTGGCGCCAGCTGGGCCGGCGTCGCGCCGGCTGACGATCAACTCGGCGTCCGCGCTCAGGAAACGCACGCGTGTTGCCGACGGCTCAAGGCGCTCAAACACCAGGTGGCCCGCGGCGAGCGTGGCGTGACCGATCAAGTCGACCTCGCGGCTCGGCGTAAACCAGCGAATGCGAAAGCAGGACCCGGCCGAGATCGGGGGCAAAGAAGGCGGTCTCCGAAAGGTTCATCTCGGCGGCGATCGCCTGCATGGTCGGCGACGGCAACCACTCCTGGAGCGGGCAGACCGCCGCGGGATTGCCCGTCAGCGGCCGCTCGGCAAAGGCATCGATAATGAAAATTGGCAGGTCGATGGCGGCAGTCCTCGCCTTTGGCAGCCCTCACCGCGGCGCCGCGCTTGACCTGCCCATGGGCACGTCACCCACCCAACGCAAGCGCCCCTGCGGCGCCGACCTAACGCAAATGCACCGACAGCGGCATGCCGCCGGCCGGGCGGAGCGTGACGCGGCTGATGGGCTCGGGATCGGATCCCGGCGCGACCCCAAAGCTTGCCGCCCGCGCAAGCGTCGCGAGAATGGCGATGCCCTCGATCAGGGCAAAGGCCATTCCGATGCAAATGCGCGGTCCCGCACCAAACGGCATGTAGTGATAGCGCGGGATGTGCGCCTCGACCTCCGGTGCAAAGCGGCCGGGCTCGAAGTGGTCGGGATTGGTCCAGTGCCGCCGGTGGCGCTGAATGGCGTAGATCGGGATGATGATCTGGGTCCCAGCCTTGATGGGCACGCCGCCGAGCTCGCTATCGACACGGGCCTGCCGCGACATGATCGGCGCCGGTGGGTAAAGGCGCATGCTCTCCTTTAGCACCTGGGTCGTGATCAGCAGTTTGTCGATATGCTCGGGCTTGAGCGGGCCATCGCCCGCAACCTGGCGTACCTCCTCTGCGATGCGATTGCCCCAATGGGGCGCCCGCGCCAGCAGAAAGAGCGTCCAGGTCAGCGCCTTCGCCGTGGTCTCGTGACCGGCCATGAAGAAGGTGAGCAAATTGTCGATCAAGAGCTCGTCGGGCATTTGCGCGCCGGTTTCCGGGTTCTTGGCATTGGCCAGCCGCTGCAGGAGATCGTCTTTACCGGTCGGATGGGCGCGGCGCTCGGCAACAAGCGAGGCCACGGCCGATCGCAGCCGTCGGCGCGCCAAGTGCATTTTGAGCCAACCCGGGTGCGGCATCCAGGCTGGGATCTTGAAGTTGGCGTAGGCCATTTGCCAGCCGAGCGGCTTTTGATAGTCGACGTTGGCGCGGCCGATGAGCGGCCCCACGTGCGATTCCCCGCCCGGCAGCAGCGTGTGGGAGATCACATCGAAGGTGACGAGCGTCATGTCCCGATCGATATTGCGGGTGGCGCCAGCATGGTCTTGTCGCCATTCCCCGAGCAGGCGCTCGGCGGCCTCGGCGATGACGGGGACGAAGCTCAAGAGGTCGTGGTGGCGAAACACCGGCGCCGCCGTCTGACGCTGCCATTTCCAATCGGCCCCATCGGCGGTCAAGACGCCATTGCCGAGCAGCGGACCCAGCAGGCGCTGGGTCACGGAGGTGCGCTCGAAGATGTCGCGCTTGTCGAGCAGCACCGCTTTGATGAGGGCAGGGTCGGTAATCCAGCAGACCAACCGTCCCGCCCGCTCGGCCCAAACGATCCCCTCCTCATAGGCGGCCGTCGGCAGAATGCGGAGCGGGTTCTTGAGTAGTCTTGTAAAAAAGGAGAAGGCGCCGAGCGCGCCGTCCAGCGGTTCGACGCGCGGCACATAGAGCACCCCAGACGTCTCGGCGGCGCGATTGGGGGAGGCAAACGACCCATTGAGAGAGCCGACCGCGGTCATGTCCAATCCTCCTTTTCGGGCGCGAGCATCATTTGAGGCGCGGTGGTCGCCCGGCGAGCCAGCAGTCTACCACAGGCGCTGGCCGCCGATCACGAGCCAAACGCTTTCTCCTCGACACTTCGCTCCTTCACGGCGCCAGCGGAAAATCGCGCCGGCGCCCATCGAGCTGGTCGAGATCAAGGTTGAACGCAGGCGCGAAAACTCCCAACCTGCGCCGCCCACCGCCAGTGGATCGCGCCATGGCAGAAGACCGCTGTCCTCTTAGCGCCGTGACCTGGATCGGCGAAGGGTCTGAAGCGGCCGCAAGGCGTGCTCACCACCGCCGAGGGCAAGGTCTTTGGCGGCAATCACCACGCCGGCATCGTCGAGCTGGGCAAACCCAGGCGGGAGATGATCGGTGCGCCACCGGGCTGTCTGCCCAATGGCGTTGCCATGCTGCCGACGCGCGAGCCC
Source organism: uncultured Alphaproteobacteria bacterium (assembly GCA_963770295.1). GTDB lineage: Bacteria > Pseudomonadota > Alphaproteobacteria > Rhizobiales > Hyphomicrobiaceae > AWTP1-13. The sequence continues at coordinate 214,542 of CAVYPA010000005.1, read as the reverse complement.
GCCTTCGGGAGCGCCGATCTCAAGACGGTCTATCTCGGCAATCTGGCTCGGCCGCGACCGGATCTCGACCTTTCGCTCGCCGATCGCCGGCGCCGAACCGGTGCAGTGGCGCTGTTAGCAAAAGTACCCACAGCAGCCCCTGCCGAGGCGCGGTGGCCGCGCGCTCCCAAACAACCGGCGGCACGGGACCTTTAAGCGTTTTTGATCGCCGGGTCGCCGAGCCAGCGCAGGCCAAGGGCGACCAGCGGCACCACGAGCATGCAGGCGGCGATGAACCAAGCCTGCCACATGCCGAAACTCGAGGCGCACATGGCGCTGACGCAAACAAAGGCCGATGCCGCAAAATCCTGGCCCGGGCGCGCCAAGGTCCACAGCCAACTGAGGATCAACAGCCCCATGCCGAACAGCAGGCCCGCGCCGACGATGCCGAGCTCGTACCAGGTCTGCAAAAAGATATTGTGCCCATGCTGACCCGTCCATTGCGGGAAGACTTGACCGGGAAGCACTTGGGCGTTTCGGCCGGCTTCGCTTTCCGCGCGCGTGGTCTGTGCCCCGACGCCGAGAATGGGGGCTTTCGACATTTGCCGCGCCGTATAGGCCCACAGCGTAATGCGCGCCCGGGCGCTTTCTTGCAGCCAACTGGCCTTCTGCAGATCGTTGTCGTAGGCGATCAGCACCGCCGGGCGCACCAGCACGACGGCGGCGATCCAGCCGATGAGAACGAGGATACGCGCAACGCGCGGCGAGAGGCGATAGAGAACAAACGTCAGGCCGGTCGCGCCAAACGCTAGCATCGAAGTCTGGTGATCGGAGCCAAACGTCGGCACCGCAACCAGCAACACGAGGCCGATCGGCGCCAGCGCCGTGCGCCAATCGACCACCCGTTTGGCCAGCACCAGCAGGGCGGGCCACAACAGCAAGTTGAGTAGCGCCACGTTGCGGTTGAAGTAGGGGAGCCCGACAAATTCCAGGCCCGTGCCCTCGACCCGGACCCAGTCCCTGTCCGTCGGCGCCAGCGCCGGGAAGACGGCGCAAATCGCCTTGTGCAAGGCGCCGTGTGAATAAATGGTGATCGCGAGCAGCAGCGCGCCGGTCGGCGACCGCGGCCACAAAGTAGCTGCCTAGTCGCTCGATGACACTCCTGTCCGCCTCGAGCATGCCGACAAAGGCAAGGCGCGCGCACAGCAAGAAGAGGCCAAACAGCGTGCCGGCGACGAGGGCGGAGCGCGGATCGCTGCCCCAGAGCGCGCTCAGCCCAACGTAAAGCGCAAAGATGCTGGGCAACACCCACACCGCGTGCCAGGAAAACGGCCAGCGCCGGGTTTGCGGGCGCAGGCTCAAGGCGGCGTAAAGCGCAAGCACCGGCAAGAGCAGGACGGTGAGGTGTGGCTGAAAGACAATGGCGACCACGAGCGCGGCAAAAATCGCGCCCCCCGCAGCGGCCATCAGTGGCGTCCACTGCATCGGACCATCTACCCCGGCGCTTGCGTCCGTGAGCCTACCCGCGAGCCTTACCATGGTCGTCCATGCCCGTGTTGGAGGCCACGGTTTTGGGATCCAATAGGCTCCGGTTTCTAACGCGCACGTGCCGCGAAACCCGTCGCCGTTTTCCCCACTCTATCCGGGCCGTTGCGAAGGAAGAATGACAACAAGAACAAGCCTTGGGCCCCCTGCAAATACGAGGCGCCCGTGCGCGGATCCTGCCTCGACCCGACGGTCGACCGCAACCACGCTACCGCATATGATCATGGCCGTGATTCCGGCGATAGTACATGCATCTTTGCCCTCTCCACACATTTCCTTTTCTGGTCATTGTCCTGTGCGCGTCACGTGGGATTTGGCGCGGCTCGCAAGGCCCGGCGCGCACGGCCAAGTCGGCGGGCGGCCGAATGTCGCGGGAGTGACAATGCGGTGACGATACTAAGCGTTGACAAAATCTCGCCCGCAGCCGTGACTGCCCCGACACTTAGCCCCGACGCCCCACCCGAACCCGAGCGAGCAGCGCCCGTGAGCACGCGCGCCAAGTGCGGCAAGATTGCCCTCCTGATCACCGAGGATTGGTTCGCGCTATCGCATTTTCGCCCGCTGATTTCGCTCCTCACGGAGATCGCCGCATCCGTGGTCGTCGTCACGCGCTCTTCGGGCCGGCTGCGCGAGATCGAGGCCCTGGGCGCGCGCACCTTGGAGTTCGATTTTCGCCGCGGCTCCAACAATCAGGCCCTGGCGGCGCAGGTGGCCTTTAGGCTGGCGCGCCTCATCAAACGCGAGCGGCCCGACGTCGTGCACCTGATCGCCATGAAGCCGATTGTGCTGGGCGGCTTGGCCCTGCGCCTGGTCGCCGTGCCGCATGTGGTCGTCCACATCACGGGACAGGGGCTGGCGGGCATTGCGACCGATCCACTTTTGCGCCTTTATCGCTTCGGCATGCTGCGGGTGCTGGCCTCCCTCGTGCGCAAGCCAAACGCGCAGCTTTTGGTGGAAAACCCAGACGACCTTGCCATGGTGCGCAAAGTTGCGCCCAACCTCGGATCGCGCTTTGCCATTCTCGGCGGCGCCGGCGTCGACCCCGACGCCTTCCCGGCGCTGCCGCCGCCCCACCACGCCGTACCCGTCGCCGCCCATGTCGGCCGCATGATCAGGTCGAAGGGGATCGATCTTCTCATGCAAGCCTACGAACGGCTGTTGGCCGACGGTCTCCGCCTGCGTCTCGACCTTTATGGCAGCAGCGATAGCGAAAACCCCGAGGCCGTCCCGCCGCAGGAGATCCTGGCCTGGTGCCAACGGACCGGCGCCCACTGGTATGGACCCGTGGCCGATGTCGCCGCCGTCTGGAAGGGCGCGGATATGTTCGTGCTGGCCTCGCGCGGTGGCGAAGGCCTCCCGCGCGCGCTGTTGGAGGCGGCGTCCTCGGCTCGACCTCTCGTTGTCACCGACGTGCCGGGCAACCGCCACTTCGTGCGCGACGGCGTCGAGGGTCTGCTGGTGCCGCCGGGTGACGTCGCCGCGCTGAGCTCCGCGCTCAAAAGCTTGGCGGAAGATTCCGACCGGCGTTGCCGGATGGGTCAGGCCGCGCGGCGGCGCCTGCTCGCGGGCTTTACCGAGCAGCACGTGCGGAGCGCCCTGCGCGCCAGCTATGCGGCCATGTTGGCCGGCGACCGGGGGGGTTGACCGGAGGCCCCACGCACGGCGAAATGTGCAGCGATCCTCGCGTGGGCGGCGCGACTTCTTTAGACTTGGCCCAAGTGTTGGCCCAAGTGTTGGCCCAAGTGTTGGCCCAAGTGTTGGCCCAAGGTCCCGAGTGTTGACCCGAGTATTGGCCGAAGTGGCCGCCCCTTTCCGGGGATCGGTTGGGAACGTCAACGTTCGGGGTTTTCCTTGTTTCAGCTTCCGTCGCAGCCTTGCGCCCGGCGCCTCTTGAGACCTGCGACGTGGGTCAAGAAACCTGGGCCAAGAAACATGGGCCCGGAGACATCGGCCCAGAGACGTGGGCCCAGAGACGTGGGCCCAGAGACGTGGGCCCAGAGACGTGGGCCAAGAGACATGAGAGGGTGCCGCGGCAATGGCAATGGCAATAAAGCGTGCCTTTGACCTGGCCGCGGCGGCCATCGGCCTTGTGTGTCTGGCCCCCGTCGTTGCCGCCTGCGCGCTCCTCATTCGACTGTCCTCCCAAGGGCCGGTCATCTTTCGCCAGACCCGCGTCGGGAAAGACGAGCGCCCCTTCACCTGCTACAAACTGCGAACGATGCTGACGGAAACGGCTCACGTCCCGACGCATCAAATGGGCTCGTCCGCCGTCACGCCGATCGGCCGACATTTGCGGCGGCTAAAGCTCGACGAGCTGCCCCAGCTTTGGAACGTGCTCAAAGGTGAGATGAGCTTCGTTGGGCCACGCCCCTGCCTGCCCACGCAAGTGGAGCTGATTTTGGCGCGACGCCGGTTGGGATTGGCGGGACTGATGCCCGGTATTACCGGGATTTCCCAAGTCGCCGGCATCGACATGTCCGACCCAGAACGCTTGGCTGCAAGCGATGCGCGCTATGTCGAGGCCATGTCCTTGCTGACCGACTTGTCGCTGATTTGGCAGGCCGTGGCCGGCGCGGGCCGCGGCGATCGGGTGCGGGCGTGACGGCCCCCTCGCAGCTGCTGTCCGGCCTCAGCCGTCGCGCCAGCCACGAACCGCCGCACGCAAGGCTTCTTGCGCGCGGACCGGCGGCGACCAATCGAGCCGCTCGCACGTTGGTTTGATGTCGAGTTGCAGCGAGCCCAACAGCTTGCGCGCCAGCTCTTGCTTGCCCAACAAAGAAGCGGCGGTCGAAAGCAGCGAGGCCGGCACGGGGAGCAGGCGCACGGGCCGCCCGAGTGCCGCGCCGATGCCCTTCAGCAACTCGGGCGTCGAGAGGTCTTCGGCATCGCCCGCGAGCAGGATCTGATTGGCCGCCCCGGCACGGGTGAGGGTCGCGGTGATCAGATCGATCAGATTAGGCAGCGCGAGCAAGGTGCGCTTGTTGTCGACGGCCCCCAAGGGCAGGGGAAGGCCGCGCTGAACCCACCGCACCAGCTGCGCGAAGTTGCCGCCGACGCCGGGACCGTACACCAGACTGGGCCGGATGATCACGAGGTCCAGCCCCGTTTCATCGGCCAGCGCCCGCAACCCCAGCTCGGCTTGCAACTTCGAGCGGCCGTAGGGATCTTCGGGGGCGGGCGCGTCGTGCGCGCTAAACGGCCTGCCCGGCGCCGTCACCTCACCGTTCACCTTGATTGAGCTCAAAAACACAAAGCGTTTGACGCCGGCGCGCGCGGCCTGGCGCGCCACGCCCGCCGCCGCCTCGGCGTTCACCGCAAAAAGGCGCTGCATCGAGGACGACGGCTCCCAACGGCTGATCGCCGCGGCGTGCACGACGGCGTCGGTGTCGGCAAACACGCCATCGGGCCATTGCGCGTTGACCAGATCGCCGACGGCAACCGAGCGTACCGTCTTCGAGGGGTGCTGCCAGGCATCCCGGGTGATCGCCGTCACCTCGCAGCCGGCCGCATCGGTCAAATGGCTAACGAGGGCGTTGCCCACAAAGCCTGTCGCCCCGGTGATCGCCACGCGCATCGATGAAAATTTCGTTTGCGTCCTTTGCCCGGGCGCTGCCCGAGCCTCACGTCGGAGCCACCGACACCCCCTGGCAGGCGCTCACCGTCAGGCCGCAATCGCACCGTCGTCGAGGGGCTCGGCGCCGCTCATGTCGTACTGCGTCGGGCGATAGTTCTCCACCACCCGGCCCAACGTTGCCTTGATCGCCGCCACCGAGTTCCTCCTCCATGGCGGCGGCAAGTTCGGCCAACATCGGCTCGAGTTTGGCCTTGGGCACGAAGGGTTCCCGGCTGCGCAGAATGCGCGGATGCTCGGTCGGAACCACATTTTCGCCGATCAACAGCTCCTCGTACAACTTCTCGCCGTCGCGCGGGCCGACGTATTCGATGGGGATGTCGCCGTCCGGGTTCGTCTCGTCGCGCACCTCACGCCCCATCAGGCGGATCATGACCCGCGCCAGGTCGTCGATCTTCACCGGCTCTCCCATATCGAGCACGAACACGTCCCCACCTGAGGCCAGGGCACCGGCTTGAATGACCAGCGCGGCCGCCTCGGGGATCGACATGAAATAGCGGATCATGCCGGGATGCGTGACGGTGACCGGACCGCCCGCCTCCACCTGCCGCCGGAAGCGCTGCACCACCGAACCGGAACTATCGAGCACATTGCCGAAGCGGACCATGGTGAAAACGGTGCGGCCGCGGGCCTCGGCGGCGCGCGCCTGCAGGATCATTTCGGCGAGCCGTTTGCTGGCACCCATCACGCTGGTCGGACGCACCGCCTTGTCGGTCGAGACCAGGACGAAGTGCTCGACCCCACAGGCGGCCGCAGCGTCCGCCAGCGTGGCGGTGCCGAAGGTATTGTTGCGCAAGCCGGCAACGGGATTGTGCTCGACCAACGGCACGTGTTTGAAGGCGGCCGCGTGATAGATGGTCTCAACCGCATTCTCGGTGATGACCCGCCGCACGCTGGACGCATCCAGCACCGAGGCCAGCACGGAGACGATCTCGGGCGGCTCCTCACCGCGCCCCCGGGCCTCGTGCACGAGCGTTTCGGCCTGCTGATCGATCTGGTAGAGCTGGCTTTCACCGTTTTCAAACAGCACGAGCCGTTTGGGCTTGAGCCCGATAATCTGCCGTACCAGCTCCGATCCGATCGAGCCGCCGGCGCCCGTGACCATCACGGATTTGCCGGTGATGTTGCGGGCCAAGAGCGTCGGGTCGGGACGGACGGGATCGCGGCCCAGCAGATCGTCGGCCTCGACAGGTCTCAGGTCGCTAACGGCCACGCGCCCGGTCGCCAGATCTTCAATGGCCGGCAGCGTGCGCACGCGAACCTTCAGTTGCTCCAACTGCTGCAGTGCGGCCCGGCGCTCGCGACGTTGCGCCCGCGGCATCGCCAGCAGCACTTCTTCGACCGCGTGCTCGCGAACGAGGCTGGCCATGCGCTCGGGCGATGACACCCTGAGACCCGCAACGTATTGGCGCGCGAGCGTGCGACGTTGGTCAATGAAACCAACGGCACGGTAGCCGCCGGTGCTTCGCAGAGCCTCAAGCAGCTGCACACCGGTGGTGCCGGCGCCGTAAATCAAGACCGCACAGTCCCGGCCGCTCGCCTGCGCGGGGATTTCCACGCCGCCCCGCCGCAGCAACGAGGTTGCCGCCTGTCGGCTCAACCAGATCAGCACCGTCGCCAACACGGGATAAAGAATGATCACCGAGCGCGGGATGCTGTAGATGCCGGAAAGGTAGACAAGCAGGCTCCAATACAGCGCTGAAAGTCCCACGGCGCCCGCCGCGAGCGTAAAGCCGCGCGGGCCGATAAAGCGCGTGACCATGCGGTAGACGCCCAACTGAAAGCACGTGGCCACGCCGATCAAGGGCGCCGCCGTCAGAACCGCAAACTCGCCCGCGCTCCGCGGCACGAACACCTCGCCAAGGCGCAGCGATATGGCCAGCCAAAGCGCCAGGTTGAACAGCACGAGGTCGTTGGTCGCGAGAATGGCGCGCTTGGGATAGCGATCGAGTTCGACCAACCGGAATGCAAGCCAGCGCACCCATTTCTTGGCGGCCGAGTTCGGTTTGAGCCTGGCCAGTCCAGGCGTCACCTGTGACACGCCTGCCATGGACCCCCGTTGCATTTTTGTTCCCTCACCCCCGAACCAACGGCCCCGGTAGAACCGCGGGCCTCGTGCGTGACGGAAGCACTAGCGCAATGTCATGCTCATCCAAATCTACGCACGCGTCGGCACAAGAACGAAAACGCATGGGGTGTAAAGCACCCGTCGCCAAGACGCGCGACTCCTAAAACTTAGCATATCGGCGCGGCGACACCAGAACCCGAAGATGTAAATGCACTTTTTCGCGTTGGCGTGGCCAGCCGGCCGCTTGCGCCGCAATGGTTTTATCCCCTGCTTTGTGCCCCCTCTTGCCGGTCAGAGCCACCTCGGGCCCGCGCACCAAGGGCGTGGTACCCAGGGTGTGGAAGCACGCCGGCGGCCACCTCGGGCCCGACAAAAAGGCACCGCCCTGTTGGGGCGGTGCCTAAAAAAATGCGGCCTGCAGAAGGGTTAGGGAAGGATCGCGGGTCCAGGCCTCAGCACGCGTCGCGGCTGCTAAAGGTGTCACCCGGCCGCAACGCCTGGTCCCGTTCGATCCCCTCCCTGTCCGAGACGGCGTCGCTGGCGTGGCCCGGCGCTCCGGAGCCTTCCAGCAGAAGAGCGCGCACTCGGGGAGCCTACGTTGGGGCGGCACTGGGGCTCCCCCTGGCCCCCCGCTCGGGACGCGGCCGTTGCGGCGGGGCAAAAATCGCCGGCGCGCGGCTACTTGAGCCCATAGAAGGCAATGACGACCGAGACGCTCACCAACAGAAAGATCGAGGCGGCCCGCAACGTGCTGCGCCAGGTCGCTTGCGGTTTGCCATAGTCCAGGTCCGCATCGTCGCCGTTTGGCATGGCGTTCCCTTTCGGCCGCCGTCGCCCCAGCGACGTGACGGCTTCCTCCAGCTGGCGGTGGGCCCGTTTGACGGTATGTGGGCTAGCATTTCCTCCAGCGCCTCCAGGCTAAACCAGAACCGCCAGCCGCGCCAACGCACAATTTGGCTTTTCCGCGCCCGAGACCCTGCTTATGATCAGCACGCGTTGCTTTCCCATTGCATTGCCGCGTTTTGCGAGACCGACAATGCCCGATGACCTTTCACGACAGATCGAGGCCTGCAAATCGCGCATCGCCAGCGTGCGCTCCCTCATCCGGGCCATGCAGGCGGCGGGAGAGACCAGCTCGGAGGTCGAGCAGCAATTGGCGCGCGAGGTCGCGTTCCTGCGCACGCTCGAGGACATTCGCAGCGAAAAGGAGCTGAACGCGGAGGCCGAGGCGGCCGCGGACGATGCGGGTGTGCGCCCAAAGCTGCTGCATTAGACGCGACAGAAGGCGCTTCCGGCGCGCACACCGGCGGCCATCGCGCCTTGCCAGGCAAGATGGCTTGCGCGGGCGCGCCCGATTTGAGCGGCCCTGGCGAGAGCAACAAAGCGCCTGTTCGCCCTCAGGCGCTGTCGCGCTGCCTTACGAGCAGTTGCACAGCTCGTGCCAATTGCTGGCCGTCGCGTCCGATTTTTCGGCGCACGCCTGGCAGCGCCCCGTTATGGCCAGCACCTCTCGGTCGCCTGCTTTCGCAGCTGACCCGCACTCCGAGCAGCGGGGTTCCAAGCTGCGGGCCTTCGCTTTCCAATCGTCCCAGGACATGATTTCGCGGAATTTGGCTTCAGCCACGTTGATCTCCGTCTGTGGTCTGCGGCGATACGCAAGCGGACGCAAGCGTCACGCCAATCACAGGCACACTGGGTACGCTGGGGAGATGAGTACGATGGCTACGATGGCACCGAGCAGGCCCCAAGACCCGCATCCATGAACCACGCCACGGACCACAGCTTGGGACACACACCCTAAAGCACACGCGTGGGCACCTACTCGGGGGCATCGCGGCGATGCCAAAACGCGGTCGCCGGATCCCGGCGCCCGAGCAAAGCGTCTCTGGACAACGCCAGGAGTGGCGAAGTATTCCCGGGCCCGGCCATTATCGCGGCAACGCGGTGCCGCATTGCGATCGGCCGCGGCCCGGGCCGCGCGCCGTCGTTTCGCACCTTGCCGCTTTTTTGCGCCTTTAGCCGTAGGTGGGACGCTGCGGCCAACCTCGAGGGGACGTCTCGAAATCCTCCTGCCGCCCATAGGGCGTGAGATCAAGGAGCGCGTACCCATCCGTGCGCGATTCGGTGCCGCGCGCGTAAGCCGAATAGGTATGAAACACGTCATCCTCGAGACGGAAGAAGGCGCTGAGGCCGTGCGCCTCGCCCCCGGTTGGCGCGCGACCCTCCCGGGCCTCCAGCTCGGCCTTGTTTCGGTAGTTGTACTCCCATGGGGCAACCGTCTCGTCGTTGCTGACGTGAAAGTCGTAGTTGAAGTCGCTGCCGAACGAGGACACCCATGGCAAGGTCCAGCCCTTCTGCGCCCCATAGGCCGCAAGCTTGGGCCGCGGGGCACGGGAGACGAGCGCAAAACTCGTGTCGCGCTCAGCCAACAGCGACAGGTCACCCAGGGCATTCACATAGCGCGTGCAGCCCGGACATCCCTTCTCCCAGGCCGGATCAAACATGAAGTGATAAACGATGAGCTGGCGTCGGCCGGCGAAAAGCTCGGCAAGCCCCATCTTCCCCGCCGGCCCGTCGAAGACATAGGTCTTCTCGAGTTTCACCATGGGCAGGCGACGCCGCTCGGCATTGACGCGATCGCAGGCCTTGGTGAGCGCCTTCTCCTCGGCTAGCAGCGCCTTGCGCTGACGCAGCCAGTCTTGGCGCGAAACGACGGGCGGATGTGGGACTGTCATCTGTTACCTCCGGCTCAGCCTGACTTGTTGCTGATTGGCACTTGTTGCCGATTGGCACCGTCGCCGGCCCGCCGCCTGCGGGCAGGCCTCCCGCCGGCGTGCGCTGGCCGCCAACCCGCTAACACCGCTAAGACGCCGTGCGATCCCAAAAAATTCGCAGCCCAAAAAATTTGGTCGGAATCCTTTGCCCCCCTCGCAACGTCATAAGCGCAGGAACCCGTGGAGATAGGAGCAGGGATGGCTATGAAACGCATTGTCGTGCGCTACAGGACGAAGCCGGAGGCCGCCGACGCCAACGCGCAACTCATCGCCCAAGTCTTCCAAGAGCTCAAGGCCAAGGCCCCGGCCGGGGTGCGCTACTTGGCGCTGCGTTTGGAGGACGATACCTTCATCCATGTCAGCCTGTTGGAGGCCGAGCATGCAACGAGCCCGATCCCGCAATTGGAAGCCTTTCGCGCCTTCCAAAGCGGCATCAAGGAGCGTTGCCTGGAGCCGCCACAGTCGAGCACCGCCACGCTGATCGGCAGCTACCGCGCCTTTGGCGAGGCCTGAAAACACCAGGGGAGCCCGCATGAGCGCTGGCGACGGCGGCGAACGGCAAGGCGCGGCGGCGTTTCATCGCCTGCTCGGTGACCTGCGGCCCAAACTGCATCGCTACTGCGCGCGCATGACCGGTTCGGTGATCGACGGCGAGGACGTGGTCCAGGATGCGCTGATGAAAGCCGTCAAGGCCTACCCGAAAACCGAGCCGATCGAGGACGTCGAAGGTTGGCTGTTCCGCATCGCACACAATGCAGCGTTGGACTTTCTGCGCCGGCGCGCCAGGCACGACGCTGCGCATTCCGGCGAGGATCCGGACATGATTGTCGACCCAACCAGCAGCCCCGAGGATCGCCAAATCGCGGCCGCGAGCTTGCGAACGTTCATGCGTCTGCCCGCGGCCCAGCGCAGCACGGTCATCCTCAAGGATGTGCTCGGCTACTCCCTGGAGGAGATCGGCCGCGTCATGGCCATCAGCATGCCGGCCTTGAAGGCGCATCTCCACCGCGGCCGCGGCCGCTTGCGGGACCTTGCCCGTGAACCCGCAGACGTGCCGATCCCCGTCTTGGCCGAGCCGGAGCGCAGCCGCCTTGCTACCTACGTCGAGCGTTTCAATGCGCGCGACTTCGATGCCATCCGCGACCTGCTCGCCGATGAGGTGCGCCTAGACCTCGTCAACCGGACGCAGATGGAGGGTCGCCGCGACGTCGACAAGTATTTTCACAACTATGGTCTGACGCACGATTGGCACCTGGTTACGGCTCTGGTGGACGGGCGCCCGGCGCTCGCCGTCCGCGATCCGAGCGATCCGCTAGCCAGGACCAGCTATTTTATCTTATTGCAGTGGGCGCAAGACCGGCTCGTGCAGATCCGAGATTTTCGCTACGCGCGCTACGTCGCCGACGACGCGGAGGTCATCATCGCCCCGGCTGCCTAAAACGAGACCCCGCGAGCGACCGCTGGTTGCGGGCTCTGCAGGGTGCAGACGATCCTGCGCGGCAACCGCTCGTTAGGGGAAGCCGGCCGGGGTCAGGTTGTTGCAAAAGCTAAGGGCCCAGGCCAATGCAGTGTGGGAGAATGGCCTGAGCCCCTGGGGATTGCGCGCGCTGGCTAAGACTGCAGTAGACAGACTTTATCGTGATTCGCGTCGTTTGCCGGTGTCAAAGCAGCCGGCGTCAAGCCCTGTCATGGGAAAGCAACACTGTTTCGCGCAATCTGCACCGGTCGCGCTAAGCCGCACCCCAATCACCAGATTTGCCAGGCCCAGCCGTTAAGAACGGGCGCTCCCGGGCGCCCGCCGAGGGACCGCAGACGATGGACCATGACGGCCGTCGGGTCGGTCGCTCGCACCAGCGCACCGGCAAGGGCCGGTCTCCGGCGACCGGGAATTGGGTTTTGCCCCGCCCATGGGCTAGCCTCTGTGCGAGTTCGCCCGCACGTCGTGGCCCAACAACAGGAGAAGAGGAGCATGGCAGTTGAGAGGCAACGGCCCTCCCGCCGCGCGGTTCTGAAAGGCGCCGCCATGGCCGCCGCCCTACCCGGGGCGCTGGCAACGCGCGTGCTGGCTCAGGCGCCCGCCGCCGAAGCGATCACGCCGCCGTTGGTCGAGGCGGCCAAGAAGGAAGGCAAGGTTTCGTTTTATACGGCCATGGACATCCCCGTGGCAGAGCGCCTCGCCAAAACCTTTGAGGCGCGATTTTCCGGCGTCGGCGTGCGCGTCGAACGCTCGGGTTCGGAGCGCATTTATCAACGCATTGAGCAGGAGCGCTCCAGCAACATTTTTGCCGTCGACGTGGTCAATAGCGCGGACGCCGCCCACTTTATCGTCTGGAAGCGCAACGCCTGGCTGGCGCCCTATCTGCCCGAGGAGGCCGCGCGCCAATTCCCGGCCGAGTATCGCGATCCCGATGGCGTGCATCTGACCACGCGTATCTGGCTGTCCTCGCTCGGCTACAACACCAATCTTGTGAAGGCCGAGGAGGCCCCCAAGAGTTATGCCGACCTGCTCGACCCCAAGTGGACGGGCAGGATCATCAAGGCGCACCCCGCCTACGCCGGCAGCATCATGACCGCCACCTTCCAGATCGCGCGTGAGCTCGGTTGGGGGTACTTCGAGGCGCTGGCCAAGCAAAAAATCCTGCAGGTCCAGTCCTCGACCGACCCTCCCAAAAAGCTGGCGCTGGGCGAGCGCGCGATCATGGCCGACGGCAACGACTACAACTTAATCCAGCTCAAGGAGCAGGGCGCCCCGGTGGAAGTGGTCTATGCCAGCGAGGGCACGCCGCTGATCAGCGCCCCCACCGGCATCATGAAGCAGGCCCCCAATCCCAATGCCGCTCGCTTGTTTTATAGCTGGTTGCACGGCCTCGAGGCCCAGCAGCTCTTGATCGACTTTGCCTGCCAACATTCCGTGCATGCGCAAACCAAGGAGAAGCCCGGGCGGCGCAAGCTTTCCGAGATCAAACTGATGCAGGAGGATCCGGCCGGCGTCGAGAAAGCCGCCGACGAGATCAAGGCTCGCTACGCCCAGATCTTCAAGGTGTGAGGCCCAAGTGGGTGCCGCGCGCCATGGCAAAGTCGGCCGGCGCTATCAGTTGGCGTACGCCGGAGGCGGCGTGAAACCGCCGAATTCCCGCTCGATCAGCTCGGCGAAAGCCAGCGTGGTGCGGTCCTCCAGATAAGGTCCGATGATCTGCACGCCGATCGGCAAGCCCGTCTCGGACCGCTCGATCGGCGCCACGGTCGCGGGCAGCCCCGAGGTCGTTGCCAGCTCCGGCCATACCAGCTGGTCGAAATAGGGATAGTCCTTGCCGTCGATATCGATGCGACGCGCATAGTCGGGCGAGGAATGGTCGTGCGGATAGGCCGGCGTCGGCATGACCGGGCACAGCACCACATCCCATTGCCGGAAGACTTCGCGCCATTGGGCTTGCAGCCGGCTGCGGGCGACGTCGGCGGCCAGCCACTCGCGATGGCTCAGCACCGCACCGCGGCTGCGCTCGGCCGTCAGGCTCTTGTCGTCCGCGGCGAGGCCCTCGGCAGTGGTCTGCGTGCGACGATAAAGCTCGAGCGGCCAGCTCGCCGCGATCACCGCTAGCAACAGGCGCATGTAAAGCCGCGCCGAGTTGGCAAGGTTGGGGAGGAGCGGTTCGCTATGGCCGACCTTGACGCCGGCCTTGCCGAGCCGCTCGGACAAGCGGCCAAGCGCGGTTCTGATCACGCTGGCGGTCGGCAACAGCGGATGCTCGTCGATGACGAGGACACGGAAGTCCTTGAGCGCGTCGTGCCGGGGCGCCGGCAGGGCGAGGCGGTAGCCGATGCCGGCGCGCTGTTCGTCGGGGCCGGCAATCACCTCCATGGCCAGGACCAGATCGGCGGCGCTCCTGGCCATTGGGCCAACCACGGCAAGATCGACCTCGCGCGACAAGGGCGTGCCGCCCGGCGGCGTGTGCCCCCGCCCCGGCACCAGAGCCCAGGTCGGCTTGTGGGCGTAGACGCCACAATAGTGGGCCGGCGCCCGCAGCGAGCCGCCGATGTCGGAACCGAGCGACAGCGGCCCGAAGCCGGCGGCCAGCGCCGCCGCCGATCCACCGGAAGATCCCCCCGGCGTGCGGCCGAGGTCCCAAGGATTGTTGGTGGTGCCGTAGATTTCGTTGTAGCTCTGCCAATCGCCCAACACGATCGGCACATTGGTTTTGCCGACAATGACCGCGCCCGCCGCCTTGACCCGGGAGACGATGAGGGCGTCTTCCGTCGCAACAAAGTCCTTGAACCTTGGAATGCCCCAGGTCGTCGGCAGGCCGGCAATGTTAAAGGATTCCTTGATCGTCATCGGAATTCCCGTGAGCGGCCGCGCCTCACCGCGCCCGAGCGCCAAATCGGCAGCTTTGGCGGCCGCACGCGCGCGCTCGAAGTCGCGCACCACCACGGCGTTGAGCCGCCCATCAAGAGCCTCAACGCGAGCAATGACCTCGTCGAGGAGCTCGACAGCGGAGACGTCGCGCTTTTTGAGCGCAGCGGCCAAATCCACTGTGCTGCGGTAGCGCCAGCCCGATTGGGCCGCAGTCGGCGCCTGTTGCGCCAAGGCGCCGTTGCCCCAGCGCCCGCTGCGAACGGCGTCGGCGATCACGGTTGCACCGCCCGCCAGCAACACCTCTCGTCGGCTTGGCCTGTTCATGCCTGTCCCCTCAACTGCATCGAGCTCGCCGGGCCCGAAAGCCCCAAAGCTTCGGTCAAGCGTGGTCAACCATTGCGCCATCCCTAGGGCCGTCTTACGGAGCTATGGCGGGCGCTTGCAGGGACGGCGCGGCGGCAGAGGCCGTTGCAAGCGCTGCGGGTGAGGGCCTTCGGCGGGCCCATCGACGCTCGTCTCCCCTAGCTGCCCTTGCTGTTACCAGCTGCGTCCAAAGCTTCGGCGAGGAAGGCTTGCATGGCCGTCCAAGCCCGCGCGCTGGCCCGCGCGTCATAGCGCGCGCTCGGCAGAATTGACCCGTCGGCGGCGGGATTGGTGAAGCCGTGCAGCGCGTTGCCGTAACTGATCAGCTGCCAGTCCGCCACCTTGGCGGCGCGCATCTCCTCGGCAAACGCGGTCACCTGATCGGCGGGCGCCAGGGGATCGTCCGCCCCCGTTAACACCAAAAGGCTCGCCCGCACGCGGCCGACGGCGGCCGGTGCCGTGGTCGCAAGGACGCCATGGACGCTGACGGCCGCCCGCAGCGGTGCCCCATCGCGCGCCAATTCAAGCACGACCGAGCCGCCGAAGCAGAAGCCGATGGCGCCGAGCCGGTCGGCATCGACCTGCGGCAAGGCCGCCAGCGCGCCGAGCCCTGCCCGGCCGCGCGCTCTGAGCTTTGCCGGGTCAGCACGAAGGTCGCCAATGAGCGCACGCGCCTCTTTTAGGTCGCGCGCCTGCCGGCGCTCACCGAACATATCCGCCGCCAGGGCAACGTAACCGAGCCCAGCCAACCGCTGCGTCTGCTCCATGATGTGCGCGTTGAGCCCAAGCCCCTCGTGGACGATGAGCACTCCCGGCCGCCGGCCGGGTGCGGCCGCCTTGTGGGCCAGAAATCCCCGCAATCGCAGACCCTTATCCCAGTACTGGATCTCTTCCGTCAGCATGGCCGAGCATCCTCCGCTCCCCCGAGGGTACCATGGGTTCGCACCCGCCCCCGGCCCAAAGTCGGTTGGCCCCCGGCGCGTGGGCGCTCACTCGGCGCGCCGCGCGACCGGGCGCGACCCAGGGGGTGCGTGCCCCGACAGTTTCAGGATTTCCCCGGATATGGTGGCGCCGTTTCCAGGCGATGCTTGGGCGGTCGGTCCGACCACGTGAACCCTGGAGCAGTCCCATGCGTATTCGGCATTTAGCGCTGCCGCTTTTTGTCATGGCCTGCCCCTTGGGCGTACACGCCCAATCGGGCGCCCCGCCCAAGAGCGACATAGCGGTGGGCACGGTGCCCAGGGAGGATTGCCGCAACACGCCCGAGACGATCCGCTCCTGCGGCGAAGCCTGGTTTAAGGACTGCTTGAAGGATTGGGACAGCGCCACCCACATGAGCAAAAAAGATTACGCGCGCACCTGCCGACGCGTCGTCGACGGCCGGGTCAAAGCCCTGATCGAACAGGGCAAAAGCGACGCCAGTGAAAAGCGCAAGGCGGCGGCGCGTCGCCCCTAAAAGGACGTCCTCTGAATAGTTACAGAGAACGCGCCCACTGGGCGCCTCTCTTTGCGACCGTTGCGGCGGCCGGTGGCTCCAGGCAGGGGAGGGCGCAAATTGCGCGGGCGCTGCATCCCCGCGCCTGCGCGGACATACCCTCTAGCGAAAAACTGGGCCCCTTCGAACTGGCGCAAGCACGATCGACTAGCTCCGCCAACCCCTCGAAGACTTCCAAGACCGTCAAGCGGCGCTCGGCCCAGTCAAGCAAGTCAAGGCGATCGCGGTCGGCAAATCCTATCAATCGCGAAATCCCCTCCTTCGGGCCGCGCCCGTGGAATTTGCGTGTGCTAGCCGGGCCCCCCAGGTGGGCCGTTGGCGAGAACGCGCGCGTCTATCACGACGAAGATGTGGGGACCGTGCACGGACGGCTCCGCACGCAATGCGATGGACCGGGCGACATTGCGTCAACACCTTGAAGGGCATGGTCTTCTAGCTTCGCTCAAAAATCGGCGCGCCGTCTGCAAGGCGCAATTGATGACGGAAATAATTCTGCGTCCGAACGCGCAGCATTCCGAGCGCGTCACGCTGTGCTGGGCCGGTGCAGGAATTACAGTTTGTGTAGATACTAACTTTCGACGCTACCCTCGAAGCCCTCCGCCCGCTAGGCTCAAGCCATATTCGCTAAAGTCGATGGCGTTAAACACTGAGTAGGAGACGCAGATGAGAGGACTCCACATCATTGGCCTGTCTGGACTTGCCGCCTTTGGCTTGGCCCTGCTGGCAGGCACCGCTTTCTCTCAACAAAAGTCTCTCAAGGATCAGCTCGTCGGGAGTTGGACGCTTGTCTCCGCTGCGCAAATGACCAAGGAAGGCGTCAAATCCGAGCGCTGGGGTCCGAACCCGAGGGGCCGCGCCATCTTCGAGGCAGACGGTCGATACTCATTCATGATTTTTCGGTCCGACGTGCCGAAGTTTGCTTCAAACAACATGAACGATGTCACCCCGGAAGAAAGCAGGGCCGCGATGCAAGGAATGACTGGCGAACTTTGGGACCTGGTCGATCGATGAGGCAACTAAGACACTGACCACGAACATCGAGGCAGCGTCATCTCCGAATTTGACGGGGGGCTCGCAGAAGCGGATCATCACTTCGCTTACGGCGGACGAACTGAAATACACCAATCCCGCCTCTCAAATCGGCACGGTTGATGATGTGGTGTGGAAACGATCGAAGTAAGCGCACCTATCGAGCCCGCATAATCGGCAGCGCCCCGCGGCATCCCGAGGGGCAAGACAAGCGGCCCGTGGAAACTCGACATCAGTGGGGGATATGTCGGTCTCTTAGGCCGTTTACGCCCTAAGTCTGCATGGCAAGCTGCTCGGACCGGAGCAGTGACCACGCCCAGGGGTCCTCCCGAGAGCGTGACTGGCGGCGATAGTCTGAGTGCCGCGACTTGAACATATTGAGAGCTCGATACTCCTGATCGAGGAAGCAGGATTGCAGCGCAGATGCCGACCGGCCGATGCTAGGCGGAACCTACATCGCAACGAATTCCAGGAGGCCAAAAATGCTTGCCGTGCGATCGATGCTTGCCGCCATTGCCGGCGCGCTGCTCGCCAGCACCGCGGCCTGTCCGGCCAGCGCGCAGACAAAGGGCAAGGATCCAAAATCGTTTGGAGGGTGGATTGCGGATGTAGAGCGCCCGGCAGCGAGCAAAGCAAAGAACCTGAAGGTGAAGGCAGGGCCTGGCGCCGCGAAGGTTCCGAAAAAGTAAGCGAGAACGCGGTTCCCGCGCCGCGCTTCCCACTTGAGACGGAGGGAAAGGCCTCTGACTTCTCGGAGGCCGCAGAGATTTGCTTGCATCCGTGCCATCGCGAGCTGAGGTGCGCCCCCGCCAGCAGGGAATGCCTCGCCACCTTGATGTGATAGCCTCATTGCAGCGGGCTCTTCGCAATTGTGCCAGCGCGCCGATCCGCGCTTGAACCCAAGGGCGTCGCGGCATTCCTTGCAGCCAATGCGAGCCACCGTCGTCGCCCTTCAACCGCACACGCCAAGCGCTCAAGGACGCCAACCGTTTTTTCCCAGTCTAGGCAGGCATCGGTGATGCTGCGACCATAAATGAGTGGTGTTCCGGCGATCAGATCCTGCCGACCGCCGAGCAGATTGCTCTCCACCATCAGGCCGATAATCCGTTGCTCTCCAGCCTCGATCTGGGCGGAGACAGCCTCGACGACCAGTGGCTGCTTCTCCGGCTGCTTGCCGCTGTTTGCGTGACTTGCGTCGATCATGATGGCCGGATTAACCCCGACACGGGCAACAATCGCGGCCGCGGCCTCCACACTTCCGGCATCATAGTTCGGCGTTTTCCCGCCGCGCAGAATGATATGGCAATCCGGATTACCGCTGGTCGCCGCGACCGCCGAGCGGCCACCCTTGGTAACGGCCATGAAGTGATGCGGCCGCGACGCCGATAAAGCCGCCTCCGCGGCAACGGTGATGTTGCCATCCGTGCTGTTCTTGAAACCCACCGGACAGGAAAGCCCAGACGCCATCTCGCGATGCACCTGGCTTTCAGTGGTGCGAGCCCCAATCGCCGCCCAAGCCACCAAGTCGGCGATGTATTGCGGCGTCGTCGTGTCGAGGAACTCACATCCTGCGGGGACGCCGAGGTCGGCGATATCGCGCAACAGCCGACGTGCAATCCGCAGGCCGCGATCGATGTCAAAGCTGCCGTCGAGACCGGGATCATTGATCAGCCCCTTCCAGCCGACGGTCGTGCGCGGCTTTTCGAAATAGACACGCATGATGATCTCCAATCGATCGTCGAGCCGGTCGCGCACATTTTTCAGCCGCTGCGCATAGTCGAGGGCGGCAACGGGATCATGCACCGAACACGGCCCGACAATGACGACAAGGCGATCCTCGTCTCGCTGCAGGATCCGATGCACGGCCAGGCGAGAAGCCGCAACGGTATCGGCAGCTCGGCTCGTCTGGGGGTGCTCACGGATCACCGCCGCAGGCGTGCTCAGCTCGTGCAACGCTAAAATGCGCAGGTCGTCGGTCGGGATCATCACGGCGTGGTCTCCTCGGTTGGCCACGCCGGCGGCAACAAAAAAGCCGCCAAGGTGGCTGGCGGCTGGCGGGATTTCTGTTTGGTCAATCGTCAGACCACGCGCGTCCCTCCGTCCGCCGAGATGATCGGAAAGCTAAACCAATAATACTGGGCGGCTGACGCGTGGATCATGCCCTCTCTATCGGATAGCAGGACTTCGCTGTCAAGCCGGATGCGTCCTCCTCCCCCGCGGGTATGCGGCCGCCGTTGATCCGACCGATCGCAGCGTGGAGTTCGGGACGCGGGTTGGGAAATTGCGGACCTGAATCGAGTGACTGGTTTTGACAACCGCACCCTAGCTGGCAGCGACGCGCTCAGGTGCCCTTCTGCAGGCAAATCCGCGTCAGCCCCAAGCTCGACATAGAGAAAGACGCGCAGGGAAGGGTGGACACGCGAGCGCCACTCGGATTTCCGGAGAAGCGAGGGCGACACGCTCATGGCAGGCACGGTCAAACCCGGCTTCGAAGCAATGCGCGATGCGTTCGCTGCCAGTTTGGATCGCGACGCCGACATTGGCCGGTGGTGGCGGTCGTCATTGACGGCGCACCTGTGGTGGATCTCTGGGGCGGACCTTTCGATGCGACCGACCCGCGGCCTTGGGAAGGAACACCATCGTCGACGGCGTCTCGTCGACCCGGACGCTGACACGCCGCGGTGAGCTCGACCTCATGCGCCGGTGCTGCAATATTGGCCCGATAGGCCCCCTTCTTGGATCTGCGCAACCTCGCTGATCCCCGACCTCGTCTTTTATTTTAACGGAGCATAACGTGAAGAGCCTGATCAGGCCGCTCGGTTGCGGCCGTTCTCCTCCTCGCAGCACCAGGCAAAATTTCCCTCTCTCCCGAGCGCCAGTTTTTGGCACCCGGTGGTCGACCAACCTGGCGGTCACGCTTCCGCTCGGCTGAACGATTGGGTGAACCCTGCCGTTCCGGCGCGCCCCCCCACGCTCAGTTAAATTGCGTCGAATTGTTGTATTGGCAGATCCTTGGCCTGCCGCATCATCTCCATGATGTTGATGACCATCGGTACTGCGTTGGTCTCACTGTGTTGCGGTGCCTCGGCCGTCACAACCTTGGCGCTGTACTGGGCCAGAACGGTAACGGCGAGCGCGGCGGCGATAACGATGAAGATCGGGCGCATCGGGAGTCTCCAGGGATAGCTCCTGTCAGATCTACTCGGACGCCAACCCTCGCTCGTGGCGATGCGCTTGACGTCACCCGAGAGTTCATTTGCATCGCATTCACCGCTGAGGCAAATTTGTTTTCAAAATCACAATGATAAGGTCGGCCTAGAGATGCGCAGCCTCAATCTGGATCAGCTGCGAACTCTCACCGAGGTGGTGACCTGCGGCAGCTTCTCCGCCGCCGCGCGTCGCCTCAATCTCACGCAGCCAGCCGTCAGCCTACAGATTCGTGAGCTTGAGGCGCGCATGGGTGTCCGCTTGGTCGAGCGATTTGGCAAGCAAGCTCACGCGACGGAGCCCGGGCGCAAGCTGGTGCAAGCCGCGCAGCGCCTGCTCGAGGATTGCAACGTCATCGAACGGGAGATGCGCCACTATCGTCAGGACTGGCTGGGCCAAGCGCGGCTCGGCACGACGCTTACGGCCCTAACCTATCGCTTGCCGCCAATCCTCGGCCGGCTGCGAGAGCGCCACCCTGGAATTGAGCTGACCGTAAGCAATATGCCCACGCAGGATAGCGTCGCAAATATCCTTCAAAACAAGATCGATCTTGCTCTCGTCATCCTACCCGTCGAGAGCAAGAAGCTGCGCGTCACCAAACTGTGCGAAGAAACAATGGTGGCGATATTTCCCCCTCGCACCCAGGATGTTCCCGCTGAAATTACCCGCGATGATGCGGCCCGCCAAACCGTGCTGATAGAACATCTCCGCAGCTCAGCCCACCCGCTGGTTTTGGATTGGCTCGGAAAGGCGCAACTGGCGCGCGCTCCCATACCCATTGGCACGGTTGAGGCCCTGAAGACTGCGGTTGCATCCAATCTTGGAATGGCGATCGTGCCGGAGGTCGCCGTTGCCAAGCATCGTTCTGACTTTATTGTGCGTTCGCTGCGTCCCCCACTGCTGCGGACGCTTGCCCTGATCGAACACCGCAACAAGGTGAATGATCCGGCGCTCGAAGTCGTGCGCAATGAGCTGCTGGCCCTGAGGCTTGGCAACGCCAAACAAACTGCGAGCGATGCAGGCGCCGCGAAGTCCTCCGGCAAGCCCCAACGCCGCTCACGCACCAGCGAGCCAGACGGTGACGTCTCTTCTCGCCGGAGCTCAGCTGACCATCGAAAGTCATGAGATTTAACGCCGCTTTGCAAAACCGTTGTCTTGCTGGGCGTCTCCTCTTTACCGTTCCGCCGGGTTAAGGGGCCAACATTTTGTGGACGATGAGCTTGCGCACGCCATGGCTTGAAACCGATCGATTGTTGCTGCGCAGGCCGCTGCTGTCTGATGCGCCTGAGCTTCACCGCATTCTCGGTGACGAAGACACAATGCAATATACGCGTAGGCTGGCGAGCCTTCGCGACTGTCGGCGCCATATCGCCGGGCATGAGTGTCAGCGCCGCAAAAAAGGCTACGGCCCATGGGTCGTGGTCGAAAAGGCCGGTCGAACGTTGATCGGATTTGGCGGCCTCTACGATGATCCATTCGATGTCGGTTGGGGCACCGAGGTTGGCTATCACTTTGCCAAAACCGCCTGGGGCCACGGCTACGCCACGGAGTTAACCCAGTTCTGTCTGCATCTGGCGCATGCACGGCTAGGGTTCGCCGAGGTGCGAGCGTTTGCCCATCCCAACAATGCTGCCTCGCAGAGAGTTCTCGAGAAGACAGGCTTTGCAAGACAACGCTTCCTGCCAACAATGCATAGGTATCTCTTTGCGCATCGGCGCGGCCAGGCTCGCTAGGCCTTAAGTCAACCAGCCGAGGCCAAGTTTCCTTCCTCGCCCAGGCTACCTTCTGCTCGACGGCAACCTTGGGTCGGGAAAAATCCGCCGCAAGACCGTCATTGGTCGCCGTAAGCGGGATGCTCAGCCTCCGGTGCTGATCGCGCCAGGCGCCGTGCTAGCGGCAGCCGATCGACGACAGCCACCAAATACAGGGAACCGAAGCCTACACATGGCCGTTAGATCAACAGCCCCGCACGCCTCTTCCCTCTATCACAGCGGGCATCGCTAGCTCGAGCGCCGGTGCCGCCAAACACCGGCGCTCACTCGTTTTGCGCCCAGGGGGTTGCGAGATCATGGTGCGCGACCGCAAAAGCCTTGAGGACATGAACAAGCCTCTCGCCGAGGCACGGCAGCGATCGCCGCACAGGAAGCACGCGTGGTCAAGCTGAGGCGCGACGGTCAGTCGACGGAAGAGCGACTGCACGAGATTAAGGAAACTCGGCGCCTGATGCGGAAGCACCGGGATCGGCTGTTACGCAGCAAGCAGCCCGGCGGCCACGGCCGGAATTAGCCGCCGACAACAAAATCATCGCGCGCACGACGAACGGGGCGTCGCCTCGCCTCGCCGCCAACCCGACACCGTGCCGAGCGGCGCAAGAGGCTAGAAAATTTCTCCCACGGGCACATCGGAAACGACGTCTGCCCCTCGTCTCCTGCCGTAGTCCCCTGCGGTTGCCGCCTACCCTTGCCCTAACTCGGCAAGACCTCACCCGTAAGGCGCGCACAGGCTTCTAACAGTTGTTCTTGCGTCGCCGCGTCCTTGGCCACCGGGTTCGGCGCGCGCAGCGCCTTGTGATAGAAGTATTCACCACTCGAGCGCGCCAGGGCCTCCTCGCTCACGGCGAGCCACGCCTGCGTCAGGTGCGACTTGCTCAAATCGCCCGGCGCCCCGGCGCCCCCCATGCGGGTCGCCACCCAGCCCGGCTCCAGAGCATTGGCGCAAACCGTCGGCCACCGCCGCGCCACGGCGAAGGCCAATACCGTGTCATAAAGCTTGCTCTCGGCGTAGGCTTGCGACCCCTGCCAACGCCGTTTGCGCCACAACAGGTCATCGAAGTTTGCCGCCACGCCGTGGTGCAGGCCCGAACTCAGATACACCAGCCGATCCGGCCGCGCGATCAGCACGGTCAGCAGGTACGGCGCCAACACGTTGACGGCAAACAGTTGCGGCAGGCCATCTTCGGTTTCGACGCGCCGCGATTCACGGTAACCGACGCCGGCATTGTGAATGACCGCGTCGCAGCGGCCGAGCCGATTGATTTGATCGGCTACCCCTCGCATCTCCCGCATATGGGAGAGATCCCCGATGACGACAGCCTCCGCGCCTGGCGCTGCGGCCATGGCGTCATCGGCGCGCGCCCGATTGCGCCCATGCAGCACCACGCGGTGACCTTGCTCGATCAAAAGCTGTGCCGCCATCAGGCCAAGCCCGGTCGATGAACCGGTCACAAAAATCCGCGCCATGTCCAGTGTCCTCGTCGCCATCAGGGGCGCTTCGCGCCACGGGTGCGTGCTACCAAGGGTTAGCTTACGCTCAATTCCAGTCGGTCTATCTCCTCTTCCAGACGGTGAAAAGCGGTATCGCCAATATCACCGCTGTTGCGCATGGCAAGCACCGCCTGACGGGCCGCCGTGACCGTGCGCAAGCGCAGGTTATCGGCCTGAGCGCCGTCGGCGAGCTCACCGCCATCGCCATTGGCCTGCAGCAGCCCCGCCTGCAGCTCGACACGAATGGCTTCGGCCAACGGCGAGCTATCGCCATCGAGCGCCGCCAGCGCCGCCCGGTAGGCGGCGGTGCGGGCGCGCGCCACTTCTTGGCCCACCGGATCATCATCGCTCAAGTTCAACTTGAGCAGCAATGGGCGCAGCGTGAAGCCTTGAAGGACCAGGGTTCCCAACACCACGCAAAAGGCGACGAAGACGATCAGATCTCGATGCGGGAAGGCCGACCCGTCTTCGCCGTTCGGCAGGGCGAAGGCCGCGGCCAGGGTGACGATACCGCGCATGCCGCACCAGGAGATGATGAGGCCGCTCTTGACGGTCGGCGCCGCCATCGGCCTTGGCGGATGGAAGCCATGGCGAGAGATGTGCCGGCGCACGACCCAGTTGTAGCTCATGACCCAGGCAAAACGCACGAGGATCACCGTTGCCAGAACGGCGGCGGCGAACAGGAGGTAGCGCACGCGCTGCTCCGGGGCCAAGGTTTCGAAGATGGGGCCGATTTGCAGACCAATGAGGACGAAGGCGACAACGTTGAGAACGAACACCGCGGTTTCCCAGACCGCGTAGGAGGGCACGCGCAGGTGCGCCGACGTGGTCGCGGGCGCCCGCCGGGCAATGGTGACGGCGTAGGCCACGATCGTCAAAATACCGGACAGGCCCAGCCGATCGGCGAGCAGCCAGACGCCAAAGGTGCCGATGAACTGCAGAATGATCGAGCTCGGCCGATCGTTGGACCAATCCATGGCGGTCATCAACCGCATATAAATCAGCGCCAGAACGGGTCCCAAGATCAGGCTGCCGGCGATGCTCACGAGCAGCATCGGGGCGGCGTCCGCGACCGTGATGCCGCCCACCGTCATCGCCGTCACGGCGATGCGATAGATCAACAAGGCGCTGGCATCATTGAGCAGGCTTTCCCCCTCAAGAACGATGACGATCCGATGCGGCAGGTTGACCTGACGCAACACCGCCGTGGCGGCCGCCGCGTCCGGCGGCGCAACGATGGCGCCCAGTGCGATGGCCGCCGCCCAGGGCATCCCGGTCAGCGCCTGGGCGACGATGGCGACGGCGCCGGTCGTCAGACAAACGGCGATCAGCACCAGGCTGGTGACCGGCAGCCAATTGTCCTTAAGATCGCGCGGGGAGGTGTCATAGGCCGCATCCAGCAGCACCGGCGCAACGAACAGGGCGAGCGCCAGCTCGGGCTCCAGGATGATGCGCGGGGCACCCGGAATAAATGCCACCACCGTGCCGCCCTAACGCCAACAAGGCCGGGTACGGCACGCCGATCCGCCTGGCCAGGGCCGACAACAGCACCGCGCCGAGCAGGATGCCGAGGATCCATTCAAAGATGAGCATGGGCTGGGCTTACAGCACGTTCGCCGCGCTTGAGCAACGCGAGGACTTGGGGCACCGCGAGGAGTGGGCCGGCAGCGCAACCGCACGCGGCTTACGGACTTGCAAAAAAATTGCGTGGCCTCGCAGCAGCCGGCGCGCTGGCGCTTGCGAGCTTTTGCAACGCCGGTGCCGTTCGCCTAGGCGATGCGGCTTGCCGGTCGCGGCTGGGCGTCCTCGTCGTCCGTCTCGACCAAGACCGGCTTCGCTGGTGCCTTGGCAGGCTTGCGGGCGGGCTGGGCGCGCTTGGCCGCCTTTTTCGCCGGCGCCGGCGCCGGCCGCGCCCGCGCCGTGGCGCTCGGTTTGGCGCCCCGCGATCCCTCTTTCAGGAGGGCCTTGATGTCGGCGCGCAGCACTGACAGTTCCGATAAAATGAGATCGAGCTTCTCGCTTTTACCCAATTTCTTGGCCATCGCGGCCTCCCGCCGACTGCGCAGAAATGACTAGCAAGCCCAGCATACTCCGCCGCCCGCCGTCGATAAAGCCCGCGCGCGCCTATGGCAGGCGTTTGTAAAGGTTGGAGGCGGAGCCGCGGCCGCCGGCAACGGCCGGATTGGTGTTCTTGAACTCTTCGGCCGTCAGCCGCTCGATGGTTCGCGTCTGGGACTGGCCCTCCCAGTTGGGAAAGCTGCTGGCGGCGATTTGGTAGGTCACGGTCTGGTTGTCCTCATCGACCGTATAAGTGCCAAACAGCGACAGGCTGCGCTGATTGATGGCCTTGTATTCCTCGGGGGTGCCGGTGAGGCGATTGTTGGAGGCGATCTTGGGAATATCGCCGGCAACGTGAATCTGCGCGAAATGCCCCTCGGGCGTAAAAATGAGAATGCCCTTGGGCGTCTCGCCGAAGGGAAAGGACGTGGCGCCATCGGGCGCGGTGATTTCGGCGCGCACGAAGGTCCAGGTGCCGATCAACTGCTCTTTGAGGGTTTGGGCCGACTGCGCACCGACCGTGCTCGGCAGCATCGCCAGCAGCAGGGCCGCCGCCAGCACGCGCGGAAATGGCATGTTGTCCTCCCATAGCTAGTCTCAGGGGCAATAATACAGTAAGAGCAAGGCGTCACCGCCAGCACAAGGGCTGGCGGTTTGGATCCAAATTCAGGCGTGCTTCCAGTATGCGAACGCTTCTTCTTGTCGGCGCCGTCGGCCTGCTGTTGGGCAGCGGGGCTGCTTTTGCCCAATCCAGCAAGCGCGAGGGGACGATCTCGACGCCAACGGCGGTGCCCGATCCGCAATTGTCCCCGGCCGAAATTCGCGAACGCACGGCGCAGTATCTGACCGACTGCGTCAATGACTGGGACAAGGGCACGCACATGAGCAAAAAGGATTGGACGCGCACCTGCCGCCGCGTGGTGCAGCGGCGCATCGACTTCATGCTGCAGCAGCAGAAGTAGACGAAAAGCGCCTCGCCACGCCGGTGGCCCAACACTTGGAATCGCGCCTGCCCACAAACGCCCGCCGCAGCCTCGACGTGCCTCAGCCCGCCTCGGGCGAGCGCTGCCAACCCAGCGCCGCCGCCTGGCTGCGATTGAGCATGAACACATAGGCAAGCTTGCCGCGCAGGCGGGCCGCCTCGCCGGCGCTGGCGGCATCGGTGGCGCTCTTTTGCCGGTGCAGCGCGGCGCGAAGCTTGCGCCGCTCCTGCCGCGACAATCCCAGCGTCCGATTGACGACCACGCCGGTGACGGCCTGACGTCCGCCCTGTCGGAAAATGCGGGTCTTTGCTGCGTTCACGATGAAGCCTTCGGCGCTGACGATGCGCGGGACCAAGGCGATAAGCTTGCCAACCTTTGCCAGATCATTGCCCGAGAACGTCAGATCATCGGCATAGCGGGTATAGGCAAAGCCGTGCCTGCGGGCGAGGCCGGCGAGGCGGCGGTCGAGCCGCGCCAGGATGGCATTGCACAGCCCCGGGCTTGTCGGCGCCCCCTGCACGCACACGCGTGGCCCGGTCGGCACATGATAGAGCTTGCCTTCCGCCGCCACCGGCTGGCGCGGAGCCTCCGTCATCAGCACGGCGAGCGCCGCCGCCACCGGGTAGCTATATCCCAGCGCCAGCAGCAACCCGCGAACCCGGCCGAAGTGAATGGTCGGAAAACAGTCCTTGAGATCGAAGTGCACGACCACGGCCTTGCCGACGTGCGGGGCGGCATTGCTGGCAATCGACCGACCCTTGACGAAGCCATGCGCATGCTCGCTCGTCGGCAACTTGCACACCAGCAGCCGGTCAAGGGCACGCAGTACGCTTTTGAGACGCCGCTTGGGCGCGTGGATCAAGCGTTCGCCGCCCGATCGCTTGGGAAGTGCGAACGTGACGTAGTGGGGCGTGGTGTCGCGAAAGCGATGTTGGCTCAAGTGCCGCAACTGTCCCGGTGACAGCGAAAGGGCGGCGGCGACGTCGGCCTCGGTCTTCCACAGCGGCAGGCCGTAGCGCTTGAGCTGAGCCTCGTCGACGGCGAGGTCCATGACGTCACGGTTGCGCGTGCGTAGCGAGGGGCCAAAAAGCCGGTCGGCCTCCCCCTCGCTCAGGTATTTGACCTTTGGCGGCGGCGGCCAACGGCGCCGATTTGGGTCGGGCGGCGGCTTGGGAAGCAGACGATTGTCGCGCAACACCAGCCGGCGATGCCCCGGCTTCAACGTGCCCCCGGTCTTGATGACCTCGACCTTGAAGGCGGCTTCGCCGCCCTGCGCCAGGCCCGAGACGTCGCGCTGCGGCGCCTGGCGCCATCGCCGCTTCAATTGCCAACGCTTGAGCGCGCGGATCAGCATGCGCGCCAAGAGGAACAACGCCACCAGGGTGATGAGGTGGGCTAGCGGCTGCACGGCGCGCGCTCCCCAACCGCCAACGTCGTGCCAAGACTGCGCAGTCCCGGGCCGGAGAGCCAACCACTAACGAGGCTTTGGACCCGTGGTCTCCCCTCGTTGCGTACGTGGGGAACCGTGGCGATGTGATAGGGACAGGAAGCCACCACGGCGAAGCACCGTGGCATAGGATGCTGGAAGGTCCTGCCGAACCCGGGTACTGCGCAAAGACGTCTCATTCTGGCGTTTCCCCCTGCGGGCCGTCAACCTCCCAGCGTGAGGGCTGTTTGCGTGGGGCCATAGTGGTTGCCGCAGCGACGGGGGCGCTCGAGGGCCGATCGGTCCGCCGCTCCTCGCTGACCTTGAACAGCGCCAGCATGTGTTCGCAAGGTCCGCGGCTCAAGAGGTGCTCGGCAAAGTGCGGGCAGCTGCAGCGCCCGAAGATGATGCTGCCCAGATCGTTGACGACAATCTCCACCGGCTCCTGCTCGCCGGCCGCACCGATGACGCGCCAATCGCGATAGGTGATCTCGCGGACGATCTTGGTTTTGCCCTCGCCGGTATTGGGATCTTTGAAGGATCGCACCTTCTTGGTTTCCTCGGCCTCCGCACTGCGCACGCGAACCTTGTTCTCGCTGATGAGCGCGGCGGCCAGCTCGCGGCGGCGATCGGGAGGAAAATAGGTTGCCTCGTCGGCCGGCGTCTCGAACAGTTCGCGGTGACGGTAGCGCCGGGCCTCGACATCAAACATGCATCGGCCCTGCCGAGCCAGCCGCACCAGTACGCGCGCGGCCGCCGCCGGCTCAATGCCAAGCGCGCTCGCCACCTCCTCGATCGACGCCTGCTGTCGCGTTCGCAGGAGCGCAAGCGCGGGCTCGAGTTCCTCATCGTTGCTGGCGGCGGCCTCGGCGAGGAGATCAAAGCCTCCCGTGCCCGTAAAACCGCTCCCCGACCAGCCCGTCAGACCGAGCAGGAAGGTCATGCCCGGCAATTTCACGGCATAGAAGCTCGGCAGCGCCCGGCCCTTGAGGTAAATGTCGACGCCTTCGGCAAACGGCAGCAACCCTTCGATCAGCTTGAGGCGGCGGCGCCCCCACACCCGCGTGGTCTTGGGTTCGGTGTAGTTGTGGCCGGCGCCCTCCAGGACCACCACGCGCTCCCAGGGCTCGAGCACGAGCCGCGCGTCCTGCCCCGGTTCAAACTCGTAGCGCAATGCCCGCGGCGAGACCTTGGCCTTGGCATACCGCAAAAAGCGCAAGGCGGAGAGGAGATCGATCGGCTTGACGCTGAGACGCGTACCCGGCATGCCCATCGCCGCTTGCACCTGCAGAAAGCCCCTGACCCAGCTCTCGGGCAGATCGACCTTCTTTTCGAAGCGGCCGCCGGCCGCGGACGTGCGCACGTCCAGGCCTTCGGGGCCGATGCGAAAAATCGTGGAGCGGCTGGTGCGCATCTCGCCCAGCGCCCCCCACAGCCAAGCGGTAAAGTCGATATTGGTCGTGCCGCCGACCACCTCGCCCATGGGTTCGAACACGCTCGGGTCGACGATCAATGCCGCGTAAGCGGACTGGTCCTGGCTGAAGGCCTCGAAGAAAATGCGATCGCGGTGCACCGTGATGACCGGGTCGAGCAAATCGGATTGGCCGAACCACATGTCGTTCGACCAGATCACCTCGCCCAAGGCTCTGAGCGCAATGCGCAGCACGAAGCCGTGCTGGCGCACGCGGCCGTGGAAGCGAACCCGGCGGCGCCGGTTGGTGGAAAGCCCAACGGTGGTGGCCTCGCGGGTCGAATCCAGCACGGATGGCGAGGCATAGTCGACCAGCACGATCATGCCGCCACCCCCGTGTGCCGATAAACGATCGGACGTTCCGCGGCGCTGGCGAGGCTCGGATGGGCCGCAAGCAGGCGCGCGATCAAGCCGATCAGCTCGGCTTTGGGGTATTTTTTGTCGGGCAGCTTCAGCGCCTCGCGCGCCCGGGCGTGAATGTGGCGGGCGATGGCCTCGTCGTGGCAGGCGGCATTGGCGAGAGCCTCGAAGGCCGCCATTCGGGTCTTGCGGTGGAGCGGTCGCAAGAGCGTGCCGAGCAGGATCTCGACGTTGGCAGCGGCCAGCACGCGCGCCCGCGCGTCGGGCAGGGCCAGCACACGATAGGCCAACATCATGACGTGGATATTGGAGCCCTCCACCAGGTCCTGCACGGCCTCGGGCACCAACAGGTATTGATCCAGGGAGCGCACGAACAAGAGGCGCGCCAAGTCATTGTCCCGCAGCAGCCGGTTCTGGTTGAAGGTTGCATAGGCCGGAATGCGCGTGAGCACGTTGCAGGCGCGACGGGAAAACTCTGCCGCGTCACGCTCCCGGATGGCCTGATAATAGGCGGCGAGGTCCGACGTGGTGGCCTCCTCGGCGTCGGGGGCCTGCTGGCGCTGCCCGACGCTTTTCCAGGAAATGCGCGTGGCATAGCGGCTGGCCAGCGTATCGACGAGATCCTCGTCCCCGGCCGCTTGCGCGGCTTTGATGAGATTTGGATAGCCGCGCCACCAGCTCGGAGTGACGTTGGCCCGCATGGGGCCGCGCACCAGGTCGGGATAGCGTGCATAGACGCGGCAGGCGATCGGATCGTCGAGATGGTGAATAATGGCAAGGCCCAGTCCGGGCCAATTCCATTCGCGCGAGGTGCCGGCCAGCGCCAACAGGCGTTCGCGCCGGGCCGCCTCGCCCACGCTGGCTTCGCCCATCAGCTTGTCGACGCACGCATTAAAGAGCTTTTGATTGCGGCCGGCCCGCAGCGCGGCACTCCACAGGTCCCACCAACCCTGCTGTTCGGCGAGTTCGACGAACTGCTTGGTGCGATCGTCCTTGCCCCAGCCGCCGATGGTGTCCTCGAGTTTGGCGCGCACATAAGGCATGACGTCGCGTCCGCGCCGCCTCAGAAGCTTGAGCACGGTCGTGCCGCGCTCGATGCCGTAGCCTTCAAGGTGACGATTTTCTAAGACCCGGTTGAGCTCGGCCTGCTCGATCACCGCATCCGCAAGGGTCAACACCTCGAGCTCCCAGCGCTCGACCGGCATCAGCTTTCGATAGAGCGCGAAAAAGAACGCCTCATCGCCCTTGCCGCGGGCAAGCGCGCCAAGCTTCTCCCACATCACCCGCTTTTCGCGCTTCCAGAACGACACCGGCAGATGTTTGAGAATGAATGCCGCCGAATGGTGATCGGTCGCATAGAGCGCCATTGCGCTGGGCTCGTCGAGCTCGAACCAATCGTCGAACTCGTCGAGAACGATGGCGCGCGCGGCCGGCGTCGGCGCCGCCCGGTAGGCCTCAAGCAGCGCCGCATTCCAACGCGCCCGATCGATGCCCCACCCCTTGCGGGCGGCGTACTTCCAGCGCTGCAAGCGACGGACGAGGGCACCGTCGCGCGCCGCACGCACCGCCTGCAGCCAGGCCTCGAGGTCCGCCGCGTGGTCGGCCCAGGGCACGCGCCGCCAGCGCTTGCCGGCGGCGAGCCATTCCGAAAAATGATTGAGAATGAATGGGCGAAAGGCAGCCCTGCTGCGCGCATAGAGCCGTGGCCCCCAAAACCAGGTCAGGCCGGGAAATAGCGGGTCGCGGCGAAGGCCTTCCAAGTGGTCGCGCAGGCGGCCATTGTCGGGTTGGTCCTCGAGCAGTTGCTCGATGGCTTTACGCAACTGCTTTTCGTCCATCGGGTCCTGCACCCCGTTGCACGCGTTACCGGCCCCTAGCAGGGAACGCTAACAGAGGAAGTCCGGCAGAATTTGTCGACGCCTTGGCCGCTGCCGCCCGCTGTAACGGGCCGTGCCCAAATCGCCACACCCCACGAGCCTGCCCCGGCACGGCACGCCAAGGCTGGCGCAGGCGCCCGCGCTCGGTTTTCTAGCCGTTGCTCTCGATCGCCCCGGCGGCCCCGTTCTGCACCACGAATTGCTTGAGGGTTGCAACCGTCGCCTTGGGATCGCGCCGATCCGAGATGCTGCGGAAGCGGACCTGCATGCGCTCACGATCGAGGTCGACGGCGACGTAACCGCGGTGGCGACTTTCGAAATAGCGCACGTGGGGGTTCTCGGGCAGGAGCTCGGCGATCAGACCGTAGGGCGGCGGGTCCGAGGTGATGGACGTCCCCACGAATTCCGTTGCCAGGGTTGGCGAGCCCGCAATGTTAAAGTCGGCCTTGAGGTCGGTCGCCCAGAAGGAATGGATGTCGCCGCCGATCACCACCGGATTGGCCAGGCGGCTGGCCGCCATGGCCTCGAGAAGGCGTTGGCGTGCCGCGGGGTAGCCGTCCCAGCCGTCCGTCCAAAAACCGACCTCGCCGGCCCGGCTCTTCTGACGCAACTGCGCCATCAGCTGGCCTTGCGCCAGCACGTTCCAGGCCGTATCGGCCCGCTTGAAGCCGTCGAACAGCCACTTTTCCTGCTCCTCGCCGAGTAACGTGCGCTGAGCGTCTAGGCGCTCGGTGCAGCTCGACGGCGCCACATGGCCGCGCCGCGATGGGGGCACCTCGCAGGGTTGCTTGGAGCGATACTGGCGGCCATCCAGCATCGAGAAGGATACGAGATTGCCGAACGGAACCCGGCCGTAGAGACGGAAGGCATGGGGCTCGCCGATCGGTCGCGGACGCAGCGGCATATGTTCCCGGTAGGCCTGGTAGGCGGCTGCGCGCCGGGCCAAAAAGGCCGCTGGTTCCACGCGCATGTCCTGCGACCATTGATTGGCGTAATCGTTCTCGACCTCGTGGTCGTCCCAGGTCACCAGACACGGCGCGGCAGCGTGCAGCGCTTTGAGATCGGGGTCCGTGCGGTAGAGGGCGTAACGGTTGCGATAGCCCGCAAGATCGGTGGCGGTGGGACCCTCGTGCGGGCGCACAATGCGACCCGCGGTGGAAAGCGTGGATTCGTAGATGTAGTCGCCGAGGAAAATGACGAGGTCGGGCTGCTCCTCCACCATGTGCCGATAGGCGCTGAAATAGCCCAACTGCCAATTCGAGCAGGACGCGAAGGCAAACCGCAAGTGATCGAGCCGATCCGTCGGAGACGGCGTGGTGCGCGCGCGGCCGATCGGGCTCTGCTCGCCCAAGGCCGTAAAGCGATACCAATAGGGCCGGTTGGGCTCGAGGCCGCTGACCTCGACGTGCACGCAATGGACCGACCGCCGCTGGGCCTCGACCGTGCCCTGGCGCACGACCTGGCGCATGGTCTCATCGCCGGCCACCTCCCAGCGCACCGGCACCGGCTCGGACATGCCGCCGAAGCCGTCGGCGGCGAGCGGCTCGCGCGCCAGGCGCGTCCAGAGCACAAAACCATCGGGCGACGGCTCGCCGGCCGCCACCCCCAGGCTAAAGGGATCGCCACTCCCGGCCCCAGCGCTTTTGTGCGCCGTAAGAAGCCCGACGGCAAAGGCACTCGAGGCTTGCAGCAGCCGCCGACGCGTCAGCGCGGGCCGGCGGGACGGCGCGCTGTCGATTGGCACTCTCGGCTTGCCGCCGTCGCGATGCTTGCTGCCCACGTGATCCTTGCCCCCGTGCTCCGCTACCGCGCGCGCTTTGAGCCTTCTAGGCGATGGGGCCCGAGGCTGGAACTTAAAATTGAGCAACCCTGGTCGCCCCGGCCTTTTCAGCTTGGGCCTGTTCACAGCCTCAAGGCCTGGGTGCCGCCACCGGCGTCAGCGGCTCCGCCAGCAGCATGATTTTGTAGGCCGCGATCGGGTGGCCCTGGTCGCGGCGCGTGAGGGGTGCCCAGGGGCACGAGCGAAGCCAAGCGCGCGCCGAGCCCGGCCGGCAAGGGTCGCCGCACGAGTTCGACATAGAGCGCGGGGCAGCGAACCGTCGCCGCATCAACGGGTGGCAGGTGGGCGTAGCGCAACGGCTCATTGAGCGGCACCACGGGCACGGTCGAGGGCAGGTGATAGGCCAATTGTGCGGTGATGGTGTAGTGCGAGGTGGCCACGCTGCAGGCGCCGGTGCTCCCCAGTGCTTTGCCTACGGATTTTCGCTGCGGCGCAGAGGCAACAAGTCCGCCGCTGTCACCAAACCGTCCTAAAATCCGTACGCTCCCTTCACACCCCTCGCCCAACTTGCCCCCGGGGACGGCAGGAGCAAATGGGGGCAACAGATGTCGGTCGCGGTTGGCGCCTTTGCCAATACCGAGCGTAAGTGGTGGCTCAATGCCTGGAGTGGCTACCTTTCGTTGGCGCTGGCGGCAGGCGCAGTGCTCATCGCTGTTCCCGAGATCGACCTGTGGATGGCGCGCGCGAGCTATACCCCGGTGACGGGCTTTGTCGGCTGGCCGCTCGGCTGGCTCGGCGTCGTGCGCGCGACCTTCATCGTCTTTTATTTCTCGTGCCTGGCCGCTTCGATCGCCTGTTGGCTTGCCACCCGCATGGGCACCGCACGCTATTTTGGCTACCAGCACTGGCGGTTTTTAATCGTGTGCCTCGTGGTTGGGCCGGGTTTGCTCGCCAACGTCGGCTTCAAGGATCAATGGGGCCGCGCGAGGCCCAAGCACATCGTTGCCTTCGGCGGCAGCAAACTGTTCACCCCGGCCCTGCAGCCAACCAACCAGTGCAAGCGGAATTGTTCTTTTGTCAGCGGCGAGGCCTCCTCGGTGTTTGCCCCGTTCTATGCCGTCGCGGCCATTGCCCCCCAGTGGGCGGCACCACTGATCGTCGTCGGCACGGCCGCGGGCCTCGCCGCCGGCAGCGTTCGCATGGCCCAGGGCGCACACTTTTTGAGCGACGTCGTGTTCGCGGGATTATTCATGGCGCTAATGGTGATCGTCCTTCACCGCCTCATGTTTGCCCCGCGGCGGTCCTGGCTGGCAGGTGCATGGCGTTCCGCGCTGCGCCGACGCTGGACGCAACGAGCCTCCAGCGCCTGACGGCCGCGCGCCGCTAAACCACAATACGCGAGGATTGAAACGCCGCTGCGCTCACCACGCTTGCGTGGCAAGCCAGCCCGGATAGCCGCTTGCCTGTCCCGCCGGCAGCGGCGGGGGAGAGCGGCGCTGCATGACGGCCACCGTGGCGCTGAGGTCGTCCTCGACCTGATCGAAGGCGCCGAAGGCTTCGAAGCCGACCGTCCACCAGGGCGTGCCATCGGGCCCCTCGAGCAGCGTCAACTCGGCATCGCAGCCCGAGCTTCGCTCGAAATTCTCGGTCGCGGCCAATTCTCTAGCCGTGCCGCCACCGACCTCAAACTTTCGCATCCAGCGTTGCTTGGCGACTTTGATCAGGCGCCCCGCATCGAGCGCAAAGGCGGCGGACCACTTGCCCCACAGGCCGATGGGACAGGCACAGCCGGCGAGCGCGAGGCTCGTCGGGCGTGTGCTGATCAGGCCTTTAATCTCGAGGCCTTGGCTGCCGCCCCGCCGCTTGATGCCGAGCGTGGTTTGCGCCGGGTCACGCAGATACTCATCGGTGCGGGTTTTGCTGTCACTGGCGCCGCCCCACGACGGTCCGGCGTCCCGGAACCAGGCAGCAAAGCTCGGCGGTGGGCGTCCCGCCCAAAACCAGCGGATCTCCGCGCTCATTCGCATGGTGGCTCACCGGCATCAGCAGGGCTCGGGGCGCGCGCGCGCGCCTGCGACTCACGTCCAAAACCGCGACGTGCGGCGCAACGCCCGCCAGGCCGGAAGGGCGCCGTGCCACACGTGCTCTGCTTCCGCCTCGTGGCGTCCCAGGATGTAGCTTGCCGCTCTGGCCGCATCACCGCTTGGGGCGGGCTGCGTGCCGATCTCGATCAGCTTTGTTGCCATGCGCACGTCATTGAGGTAGCCAAACACGTCTTGCAGGGCTCTCAGTTGCCTGATGAAGGCTTCGCTTTCGGCGGCTGAGAACAAGGGGGCGAAGAACTCCGCCTGGTAGCGCAATTTTTTTAAGGCTTTGCGCATCTGATGACGCTGTTCGCCGTTCAGCCGGTCGATCTCAGCACCATACTTGGCGGACTTCTTCCAGGCCTTGCGCAAGACCTTGCGGGCAACCTTTTTAATGGGGCGGACAAGGCGTTCGTTTTCTTCAAGCGTGCGCGGCCACAGCGTCAGGTAAAGCTGCAATCGCGTCCAGGCGGGGCCCTGCAACCGAGCCCTGACCTCCTCGCGTTTGGCGCGTCGGTGGCGCGTCAATGCCCCATGCAGGTCGGCAAATCCGCTTTTGTCCGACGCCGTCGCCTCGATCGGCGCATAGATTGCCGAAATCAAGACATCGGCGTCGCGCAAGACCCCAACCGAGCTGCCCACCTCGCGCGCGGCGCGCTCGAAGGTCGTCAACGACTGGGAGACGGCGAAGCCGCGCAGCGCCTTGAGTGCACTGCGCAGACGGCGCAGCCCGATGCGCAATTGATGCGCTGCATGGGGATCATCGGTCTCCAGCAAGGCCGCGCGATTGACCAGAATTTGCCGGCTGGCGGAGGCCAGGATGGCCGCGAAGGCCTCCGCACTCGTGTCCTTGCCGTGCAGGTGAACCGGACGGCTTTTCTCCGGCTCCGGGCTGCTCGGCGTTTTTTCCAGCACCAGCCGGTAGCCGCGCTCGGCCTTGCTGCGGGTGCCCAAGGTGAGGTCCTGGCCCGCCAACAACTTCTCAGCGGCCACCAACAGCCCCTCCGCACTCCCCGCCTTCAGTTCGAGCTCGGCCTCATTGAGTTCGGCCCGGGCGTCTTGGGTGCGCAGCTCCCCGGCGTCGACCGCCAGCTCGACCTCGCTGCCGCTCGCCCTAATCTGGCGCGTCGTGCGCTCAACGACGGTCTCGAAGACCGGGCCCAGCGACGTCCCCTTCAGCGCCTTTGCCACGCTGCGCTTGAGCTTTTTGTCGGCAATCTTGTCGATGTCGGGATGGTCGGTGGCAAGCAGCACCTCGAGCTCCCGGGGATTGGAGACGCCCTGGGTCACGTGCTGCTCGGCTTTCACGGTTTGCAGCCAGCCGCCGTTGTGGCTGCGCAGCCGGAGGGATATCCCGGCCTCGCGCAGGCCATGCGTGGGGGTGTCGAAGTAGATCGTCCGTAGGCGCTGCGTGCAGGCGGGCCCAACGCTCAAATCCAGCTCGGGGAGTTCGCCGGCCAAGCGCTTAATGGCGCCGGCGCTCAGCTCCACCTTCAGCTCCAGTTCCCTTTGCATGCTACCCACTCGCTACGAGACTTTCTTTTAGAAAGAATTTGCGTGTCCGGCTGGACGTTGCTCTGAGAACGTCGTGCAATCGTGAGAGTTTGTCTGATCCTGGGACTGAGCGCGAGGTCCTGTCACACGCCTGTTAATCGGCCGCGCTATCAAAGCGAGGCTTTGTCTAGGCAACCCGTTACCGCACTTTATAGTTTCGCGGGAACGGTGATACATATTGGCGTTAATGCGAAGCATTTTCTCTCAAATTGGGCACGCGCACTCGCCCCGCTGACGGCGGGGCGTACCTTGTTTGCCAGCCGTCACGACCGTGTCAGATAGAAGGTTAGCGAGAGGGTCTTTCTCTAGCCGATTGCACCTTGGCTGCGCCCCCCGCGCGGCCTTTTGTTTTTTGGACGATTTCGCGCGCTTGCGCTTCGGAGCGTTGATTGAGCGACGCCTCGAACGCCCATGTCCGCGCCTATGTGCGCCGCGGCATCATGGAGCGCTGGCTCACCAAGGTTGTGCGCTATTTGAATGCGCTGGAACGCCCGCCGGCGACGCGTGATCTGGCGCGGCGCGCGCTGCAACGCCTGGGATTTCCAAGCGCCTGAGGATCGCGCGCCGCGCCTACCGCACCCCGCAACTCGGCCTCACAAAGAGGACCTCGCCAAGGAATAAAAGGCATGGCTAAGCGTTGTGCGCCCACGTGTTTGGGTGAGAGCTGGGCCATGACCGGGGGCTCGCGAGAGGGCGAGCTCCCGGGCTTTTTTTGCCGCACCTTTTCTGCCAGCACCGTCGCCCTTTGCCGGCGCGCCGCCCCCCGCATCGCCCCCAAAGCCTTCCAGGGTCCCTCGGCGCACCGGAAGTTCGGTCAGCGTCATTTCGGGGTTTTGTCCGTGTTGCGACTTTGTCGGAAGGCGTGGCGATCGATGCCAACCGTTGACCCTAGTGCAGGCAACGCTCGTCGACCTCCAGGGTCGCAAGGCGCCGCTCAAGTCGTCGGATCTGCCAGCGAACGATGGCCCGCAACAGCCGCGCCGCGGCGCGACGGGGCCGCTGACATGGCGAGCCCGCGAAGCCGCCCCCCGTTGCAGCGCTCATGGGGTCGCAGTGATCTGTCGCCAAGTGCATGAGCCTGCTCATGGTCTTTCCCGAGGGGTTTTTGCTGTCTTGCCAACGGCGCCAACAGGGCTCAGATCGCGGACGCTGGTCGGCGCCGATCGGTCGCGCATTAATGCCGCCGCGGCCTGTGCCGACAAGCGAAGAAAAGTCATGCTATGCCCAAATTCGGCTCATGCATGCCGCGCAAACTCCACTGCTGCCAGGATGTTACCGGCTGAGATGCCGTCTGGAGATGACAATGCGTCGCCTGCCCCCCCTGGAAACGCTGCGTGTCTTTGAAGCAGCTGAGCGTCACAAAAGCTTCAAGGAGGCCGGCGACGAGCTTGGCGTGACGGCCAGCGCGATCAGTCACCGCGTCGCCACCCTCGAGGAAGAGCTCGGCACCACGCTGTTCGTGCGCCACACGCGTCGCATCGAGGTGACGCCGGAAGGCGAACGACTAGCCGCCGGCGTTCGCCGCGGGCTGCTCGAGTTTCGTCACGCCGTGGCCAGCATCAATCGCCGCGAAGGCACCCAGCTGCGCATTACCGGCATTCCCTCGCACGTCACCCGCTGGCTCGCCCCCCGCCTGCACCGCTTCCGGGTGGCGCACCCGGAGATCGAGCTGCACATCACGGCCGACCTGGCATTGGCCGATTTGCGCCAGAAAACCTTCGACGTGGCGCTCCGTTTCGGCAGCGGCGCCTATCCCGGGCTGCACGCCGAACACCTGATGGACGATGCCATCTTTCCCGTGGCGAGCCCGCGCTATCTGATCGAAGTCTGCCCCATCACGCGCGCCAGCGACATGCTGTCGACGACGCGCATTCTTGACGTCACCGCCGAGAACGACGAGAGCGGAACCAATTGGCGCACCTGGTTTCAGCACCACGAGTTGCCCATGGGAGATATCGATCGCGGCATGCGCTTCAACGGCGCGCTGATCGCGCTCGAAGCCGCCGCCGGCGGGCTCGGCGTGGCGATCGCGCGCAAGACCTTGGTGACCGAAGAACTTCGCAGCGGCCGCCTGGTCCAAGTCCTCCCCGGTGAGATCAAGACGAATTGGCAGCACTATGCCCTGGCGCTGCCGGAAACGGCGGATTGGCCGCCGCTCATCGCCTTCGTCGCCTGGCTGCGCGCCGAGGCGCGCGAGGGGGACCATCCAAGCGCTCCGGTGCCCTGAAACCGTGGCGGCGCCCGGCGCCAGCACGGCCGCTGCCGCCGTCCGTCGCCTGCGCGCGCACCGCGCGCCCCTACTTGTTGGCAGACGGCTCGAGCAGCGGCACCCCGACGTTCAATTTCAAGGTGAGGCTGGGCGTGGCCTCGGTTAGTCCAAAGAATAGGCCCACGTCGGGGGTGATGGTCAGATGCTCGCTGAGCTTGATGGTGGCGAACAGCGCGGGGCCCAGCCGGTGTTGCTGCTCGGCCAAGGAGGCAGGATCACCCAAGTTCTCGACCAGGCCAAAGCCTTCAACCCCGATGGCGAGCGTGTCATTGAGCGTGTACTTGACGTTCCAGCCATAGTTGAGGGCGATACCCTCGATGCGGTTGCGCCCGAAGGTCTTTTCAAAAAAGGGATTGGCCGTAAAGGTCACCTTGTCGTCCTTGAGTGTAATGATCGGCCCGAACTGGCTTTCGTTCGTGCTGGCCGGATCGGTGGCGACCTCCACCGAGGTAAACCACCCCAACCCCAGTCCGCCCCCTTTGGGCACCGGCCGAAACACCCAAATGTTCTCGACGGCCGACTTGGCAAGGCGAAAATCTTCAGCCCGCGGGTTCTCGAGCTTGAGCAACCCAGACAGGCGCCAGGCGTTGCTCACGCCATAGTCGAGGCTCAGATCATGCGCGCTGCGATTGTCGTCGCGGCGCCGGATCCCCCCGTGCACCGTGTTATCGCTGGCGGCCTCGAGCGCGCCCCCGGTGACATCGAGCTGCTTGACGTCGAAGGTTTGCGCCAGGGCCGTGGCCGGCAGCAGCAGGGTGCCGACGACGCCGATGCCGGCGGTCACCATGCTTTTGCCTGCGCACCTCATCATTGCGCCGTCCGCTCGCCACACTCCAGCGGCTTATCCGCATTGCCCGCTGCGGGCAACGGCGCCCGCGCCACGGTTACCATAGCATCTTTTGCTAAGACCTTGGCGCCATCGCCGGCGTTTATGACCGCGCCACAACGGCCGCCGCCGCATCACCCCCGAACGCTCGAACTCAGCGGCGCGGTCACCGCCGCCAAACCGCCAGCACGGCCCGCAACCGCATACTCCAGCTGATTTTCTCATCGGACAGCGCATCCAGGAATTCGGACAGCCGATGCGATTTTGCCACCGTGTAGAACGTCAACAGCACGGTCGGCACGAACACGGTCAGAAAGATCGCGAGCTTGAGGGCCCCGCTCTCCTCGGAGTGTGAGAATAGGTTCATGCCTAAAACTCCCGTGGCCACCGTGCCGATCAGGCCGAACGTCGTGACCACGGTCAGCCGCATCATCGTCTCGTTCTGTCGACGCGCGGCTTCCGCCTCGAGGTACTGCCTGCACCTCCTCGCGCATCCCTATAGAGCTGGTCCACCTCGAGGTGCTGGCGACACATATTGAAGAGGTGTTGCGCTTGGTCGAGCGGTGCGTAAAGCGCAAGAAGGTCTCGAGCGCAAGACGCGTATCGGCACGAAATTTCAGGACGGCGGCGGGCATCACGCACGTCGAGCCGATTGACGGCATCGGCCAGACGGTCGGAGAACATCAACAGGGCGGCCTTATGGAAATGCGCGATCAAGAACACCAGGAAGTGCTGGCGTCGAAACGCGCCCAGCGTCCCGCGCTCCAGATGCGTGAAGGATGGATCGGCGGCAATGCCGATCTCGACCGTGGCGTACCCACAGGTCATATAGCGCGTGCCCGACCAATTCTGCCCCTGGCAACTGTCGTGCACGCTCACAGGCTGCCGCCCTCGGGTGCGGGCGACGGCGCGCCGCGCTTTTTCCTCACCCGTGACCACCGGGTCCGTCCAGCGTCCTGGGCGCCGCAGACCTACCGGTGCCGCTCAAGCTTTGCTTTGACGCACCCTCTATGGATGCCAAGGCGCCAGCGCTATATGTCGCCTGTCTTTCCCTAAAGACCCCGTGATGCGGCCGCGCCCTGGCAGCCAGGTGCGCCCATTGCAGCCAGCCCCGCGCCAGGCGCGCCGGCCCCGGGTGCCCCCATCCTGTAATTTTGAGAAGCGCATGAAACCGTCCCGTGCCGTCACCGTTTTTGCCTGCGCCGATCGCGACCTTCGCGGCTTCTCTTTCAAACACGACGGGTCGGATCTGCCACCGTGTGCCGATAGCGGGCTTTGGCTTGCCATCGCCACCATCCCCCTGCGCTTCGTCGAACTCGAAAAGTACACCTCCGACCCGGCCAGCGTGTTGGCGAACTTGCAGGAGCACGGCTCTGCACATCGCGCCCACCACCGCCAAGATCCTGCACTTTCCAACCCCGCACCGCAGTAGCGCCTAGCCGGCGATGGATGCGTGCGCCATCGATTTTGCCAACAGCATTCGCGCACAAAAACATGACAGGAAGAATGGCGCCGCCGCGGCGCTTTAAATCGTCTTTCTAAAAGGCGCCTCATCAAGGGCCCTCGTCGCGGCGCGCCGCGCGGCGCCTCGGGTCAAACCCTGACTTCACTCAGCGCCATTCCACCGGCAAATCTCGCGCCGGGAATCAAACCTTATCACCCGTGCGTGAGGCGTTCTTTTCGCCTTTGCGAAAAAGAACACATGAGTACCTTTGGAAATAACGCAACGCGCTCAAGGAGAACAACGAATGCGGCCGATGCGCCGATGCGGCGGAGCAAAGCAACGATGCCTCCCGTCGCCAGCGCGGCCGCTGAGACGACTTGGAATAGGAAATGGAGTGCAGTGTGGGAACTTCGAGAGCGATAAACCAATCCCTACCGCTTCGCAGCGCCGTTGCAAAACTGGTGCTGCGCGGCATTCTCTTTAGATTTAGACACTGGCGACGCAGCCGCCGGGCCGAGCGCGAACTGCTGGCCTTGGACGACCGGTTGCTCAAGGACATTGGGATCTGCCGCACCGACATTCCCGATGCCGTTCGCGGCCAAGCGCAAAGTCTCTACACGCTGGCATCCGACCAGCAATTGTAAGCGGAAAGCTGCAAGCCCTCGCCCGGCGGCCGCCATGGCTCGGTCATGGCGATGCCGCGCCTCTCGCACCCGGCCACCGGATCACCGCCGCTCGAACTCAAGCGGCGGAGATCCGCGCGTTCGCCACCTGCCTAGGCTTTCGGCAGAACATTTCCGCGCGCATCCGTTGGCGCGTGCAAACGCGCGAGCGGCGGCAGAAGGCGAATAGCGTGACGCCTTTCTTCAAGTTGGCGCCAAGCCATTCCTCTGCGTCGCAGCCAGGCAGCGGGTCCTTTCCCGTATCGGGCATGGCGAGCGGGCGCTAACGCCCTCGCGCGCCTTCACGTCCTCGCGAGGGCTTCTGCCATCACGGTGCAATGACACCATATGCTGCGACGCATTACCCTTCATGTCACGGACATCCCATGAGACATCGAACCTCCCTCAGGGCGGTGAGCGCCAGCGCCATGCTGCTGCTGGTGAGCCTGGGGCTAGCGGGCTGCGAGCCCAGTCAGCCGCGGGCGCAGACCGCGCCGGCGCCCCCGCCAAAGGTAACGGTGGCCAAGCCGACCAAGCGGCTGCTGGCCGACCACGACGAGTACGTCGGCCGCTTTGTCGCCGTCGACGCCATCGAGGTGCGCGCGCGCGTCTCGGGCTACCTCGACGCCATCCACTTCAAGGACGGCCAACTCGTCAAAAAGGGCGACCTGCTCTTCACCATCGATCGACGGCCCTTCGAGGCCTCGCTGGCCCAGGCCGAGGCAAACCTGGCGCAGGCGCGCGCCAATCTGGCCTACGCCGAGGCCGATCTGGAGCGCGGCCAGGGCTTGGTACGCGGCAGCACCATCACGCAACAAACCTTCGATCAGCGCACGCAGGCCAAGCGCGTCGCCGAGGCCACGGTCAAAGCCCAGGAGGCGGCGGTGCGCCAGGCCAACCTCGATCTCGAGTTCACCGAGTTGAAGGCACCGATCACGGGACGGATCGGCGACCGGCGGGTATCGGCCGGCAATCTCGTCACCGGCGGCACCACCGGCAGCACGACGCTGCTTGCCACCATCACCTCGATCGACCCGATCCGCTTCGAATTCACCATGGACGAGACATCGTATTTGCGTTCGCGGCGGCTCGCCGGCGAGGCGTCGGCCAGCGCGGAGCCCGGCGGGCTCGCGGTCAAACTCAAACTGATCGACGAGCCCAAGTTTTCCCACGCGGGTAAGACGGACTTTGTCGATAACGCCATCGACCGCGCCTCCGGCACCATTCGCGCGCGCGCCGAGTTCGCCAACCCCGACGGCACGCTCACGCCGGGCATGTTCGGGCGCATCCAGGTACCGGCCGGACCGCCGAGCGATGCCATGCTGCTGCCCGAGGTCGCCGTCGGCACCGAGCAGGTGCGCAAGTTCGTGCTGGTGGTGGATGGCGACAATGTCGCCCGCCCGAAATACGTCACGCTCGGTGCCGTCGTCGAGGATCAACGCGTCATCACCTCGGGCCTCGACCCCGATGACCGCGTCATCGTCAACGGCCTGATGCGGGCGCGCCCCGGCGTGAAGGTGGCCCCGCAGGAAGAGACCGCCGCCAACAACACCCCCTCCTTTGCCAACGGCGCTGAGCCCTCGGCCAACTGAGCA
This sequence comes from uncultured Alphaproteobacteria bacterium, assembly GCA_963770295.1. Classification (GTDB taxonomy): domain Bacteria; phylum Pseudomonadota; class Alphaproteobacteria; order Rhizobiales; family Hyphomicrobiaceae; genus AWTP1-13. The sequence continues at coordinate 170,445 of CAVYPA010000005.1, read as the reverse complement.
CCTCCCATGCGCATCTCACGTTTCTTCATCGATCGGCCGATCTTCGCCGCGGTGCTGTCGCTGGTGTTCGTGATCTTCGGCATCGTCTCCTTTGGACGGCTGCCGGTCGCCCAGTACCCCGAAATTGCGCCGCCGGTCATCAACGTCACGGGCCAATACCCCGGCGCCAGCGCCGACGTGGTGGCGGCGACCGTCGTCACCCCCCTCGAGCAGCAGATCAATGGCGTCGAGAACATGCTCTACGTCACCTCGAACGCGACGGGGGACGGCCGCTTTACCATTGCCATCACCTTCGAGCTCGGCACCAATCTCGACATCGCGCAAGTCCAGGTGCAGAACCGGGTGGCCATTGCCCAGCCGCGCCTGCCGATCGATGTGCGCAACATCGGCGTGACGGTGGCCAAAGCCTCGCCCGACCTGATGATGGTCGTGCATCTCTACTCGCCGGATAAGTCGCGCGACACGCTGTTCATCTCCAACTACGCCAACTTCCGCATCATCGACGTGCTCAACCGCATCAACGGCGTCGGCTCGATCACCGTGTTCGGCGGTCGCGACTACTCGATGCGGATCTGGCTCGATCCCGATCGCCTGCAGTCGCTCGGCCTCACCACCGGCGATGTCGTCACCGCCCTGCAGGGGCAAAATGTGCAGGTGGCCTCGGGCGTGCTGAGCCAGCCGCCGGTCGATCAACCGCGCGCCTTCCAAGTGGCGGTGCAGACGCAGGGACGCCTTGCCGATCCCGAGGCCTTCGCCAACATCCTCGTCAAGCAGACCCCGACGGCGGTGGTGCGGCTCAAGGATGTCGCCCGCGTCGAGCTCGCGGCGCTCGACTACACGACCAATTCCTACCTCGATCGCGACCCCGCCGTGGCGCTCGGCATCTTCCAGCTGCCGGGATCGAACGCGCTGGCGGCGGCGAAGGCGATCCGGGCGACGATGGACGATCTCGCCAAGGATTTCCCCGACGGCCTGAAATACACGGTGGTCTACAATCCGACCGAGTTCATCCAGCAATCGGTCAACGCCGTCGTCGAGACCATCGGCGAAGCCGTCATCCTGGTGGTGCTGGTCGTCATTCTGTTCTTGCAGACCTGGCGTGCCGCCGTGATCCCGATCATCGCCATCCCGGTCTCCCTGATCGGCACCTTCTTCTTTATGGCGGCGTTTGGCTTTTCGCTCAACAATCTGTCGTTGTTCGGACTGGTACTTGCGATCGGCATTGTCGTCGACGACGCCATCGTCGTGGTCGAAAATGTCGAACGCAACATTGCGGCAGGCCTCTCGCCCCGCGAGGCGGCGCATCGCAGCATGAGCGAAGTTGGCACCGCCTTGATCGCCATCGCGCTGGTGTTGTGCGCCGTGTTCGTGCCGGCGGCCTTCATCACCGGCATTTCCGGCCAATTCTATCGTCAATTCGCGCTGACGATCACGGGCGCAACCGTCATCTCGCTCATCGTCTCGCTGACCCTGTCGCCGGCGCTGTGCGCGCTGCTGCTGCGGCCGCATGGCCGTGAGCGCTCGAGCGCTTGGTGGCTGCGGCCCCTGCACTTTTCCTTCGGGCTCTTCAATCGTGCCTTCGAAGGCCTCGCGCACGCCTACGGCCGGCTCACGGCGCGCCTGGTGCGGGTCGCGGTGCTGATGCTCGCCGTCTATGCGGGGGTCATCGCCTACGGCCTCAACGAGTTTCGCAAGACGCCGGTCGGGTTCATCCCACAGCTCGACGCCGGCTACCTGATCGTCGTCACGCAGCTGCCGAGCGGGGCCTCGCTGGCGCGCACCGATGCCGTCAATCGCCAGGTGGTCGACACCGCGCTCAAGGTCCCGGGCATCGCCCATGCCGTGAATTTCGCGGGCTTCTCGGGGGCCACCTTCACGAATGCACCGAACTCGGGCGCCGTGTTTTTGACCCTCGATCCCTTCGAAACGAGGGCGCATGATCCCAACAAGTCGGCCGCCGCCATTCAAGGCGCCTTGTTCCAGCGTTTCGCGGCGATCCAAGAGGGCCTGGTCGTCGTGGTGATGCCGCCGCCCGTGCGCGGCATCGGCACCTCCGGCGGCTTCCGCATGATGGTGGAAGACCGCGCCGGTGCCGGCCCGCAGGCTTTGCAGGGCGCGGTTTTCGCCATGATGGGGCGCGCCGCCCAGACGCCCGGTCTGGCGCAAGTGTTTTCGCTATTTGAAGCCTCGACCCCCCAGCTCTACCTCGACATCGACCGCACCAAGGCGCAGCTGCTGGGCGTCAACATGACCGACGTGTTTGGCGCGCTGCAGACCTATCTTGGCTCCACCTACGTCAACGACTTCAATCTGCTCGGGCGCGTCTTCCGCGTCACGGCGCAGGCGGATGCCCCCTATCGGCTCGACCCCAAGGACGTGCTCAAGATCCGCGTGCGCGGCACGAGCGGCGAGACCGTGCCGCTTGGCTCGTTTACGACGGTGCAAGACGTCTCGGGTCCCTATCGGGTGCCCCGCTACAATCTCTACCCCGCCGCCGAGCTCGATGGCAGCCCGGCCCCCGGTTATTCGCAGGGGCAAGCGATCGACCTGATGCAGAAGCTCGCCGCCGAAACCTTGCCACCAGGCTTCACCTTCGAGTGGACGACGCTCGCCTACCAGCAACTGCGGGCCGGCAACACGGCGCTGTTCGCCTTCCTGTTGGCGGTGGTGTTCGTCTTCCTCGTGCTCGCCGCCCAGTATGAGAGTTTGACCCTACCGTTGGCGGTGATCCTGATCGTGCCGATGTGCCTCATCGCCTCCATTACCGGGGTGGTGTGGCGCGGCATGGATAACAACATCTTGACCCAGGTGGGCTTTATCGTACTGATCGGCCTTGCCGCCAAGAATGCCATCCTGATCGTCGAGTTCGCCAAGCAGCTCGAGGACCAGGGCCGCGACCGCTGGGCCGCGGCCGCGGAAGCGGCCCGCTTGCGGTTGCGACCCATCCTGATGACGTCGCTCGCCTTCATCTTTGGCGTCGTCCCCCTGGTCTGGGCGATCGGCGCCGGCGCCGAGCTGCGCCAAGCGCTGGGCACGGCGGTATTCTACGGCATGATCGGTGTCACAACCTTTGGCTTGATCTTCACGCCCGTCTTCTTTGTCGTCTGTCGCTGGCTGGCCGGCGTTTTCGCCAAGCCAAAAGCGGCGGCAAGCGAGGACGGGCCGTCGCCGCCGCTGCCCTCACCCGAGCCGCTCAGTCACGCCTAGCGAGACTTCGGCCCCGGAGAAGGAGCGCGAAGGCATGCTGTGCAGGCGCTAGCGCGTGGATCGCCTGGCGTACGAACCCCACGGCACAACGCATGGCAGCCACGGCACTAACAAATGGGACCAACAGGCCGTCGCCGGTGGTTCGCGCCCGTGCTGCGCGCTAAGCTTGGGCGCGATGGGTTCGGTATCGTTGGGTTGGGCGAGGGTGCCTGCATCGTCCCTGTCGATCAGGCGGTGATGGCCGGCGACCTCCGCGATCAAACTGGCCACGCGCGTTCGATGTGCTCGCCAGCCAGGGCCCGCACTCGACCTCAGGCCAATGGTGGGTTACGTGGAGCCGCGGGCCGCCGCCCCACCGTTGGCAGGGGATTGGGAGCTCAACGGAACTTGGAAACGCGCTCGGCCTGCTCGAGGATCACCCGGGCGTTGTCCTCATTGGCGGTGCCTGTCGGCTCACCCTGGTAGAGAACGCGCGGGTTCGACCAAAAGGGAATGCGCAGGCAGCCATCGCAACTCTGCCGGTAGCTCATGATGTCGCGCCACTTGCCGTTGACGTGACCGTGCCCGTAGGCGAAGGGCATGTCGTTGCCGTCAATGGCGCGGTCGTGGCGTGCACCTAGGATGTGGCCGACCTCGTGCGCAATCGAAATGGTGATCGCCGCGCAGGAGTGATGCACGACAAAAAAGGCTTCCTCCGCATCCGGTGCCACGCGCGTCGACAGACCGCAGCCCGAGGCATCGTCGACGACCAGGCCGACGATATCCGCCTTCTTTTCGTTGCGCAGCTGGCGCACGCCGGCGAACGGGCCAACCCCATCGACCATGCGGTATAAGTGCTCAAAGTGATCCCCGTCCAACTCGTCGTAGTCGATGGCCTGGGTGTGCACCAGGCGCAAGGAGATATTGCCGAGGCCGCTGTTGCGAAAGGCATCGTTGGCCTGCTCGATGCCCATTTCCATCAGATCCTTAGGGTCGCGCACGTACCGGCTGGCGGCCTTCTTGGTGTAAAGCAGCATAAGATCGATCACGATCTTCTTGGCTTCGAGCGCCTGGCGGTCGCTGTCGGAAAGCGGTGCCACCGTCGGCGGGATCGCCGCCGCGGCGACCTTGGCGGGGGCATCCGGGCGCAGATCGGCGCGCGGATCGGCGGTTGGCTTCGCCGCGGCGTGATCAGGGGGCATCTGCCGCGGATCCATTTCGACCACCGCATGCAGCTGCCCACCGAGGCTCGCCACCGTGTAGATGCGCCCCTTGTAGCCGACGAGGCCCGTGATGTGGCCATCGGTCCAGCGCATGAGCAGCGCGCTCTCGCCGGTCTCGGCGACAATGCCGTGCCAGGTGCAGCCGCGTTCATCGCTGGTATAGCGCACACGCTCGAGCGTGATAGACTTGGTGGCGGTGATGGGGAGCACGACCCGCATCGGCGCCTGCTCCTTGTCTTTCGACGACGGGGTCTGCAGTTCGGGCGGAACGCTCGGTCGATAGGCAATGTCGTTGGTCATGAGAAAGGCGGTCAGCGCCGCATCCGGAGCCTGCAGCACGTTCACGCCCATCGCGCCCGGCATCGCCTTCACTTTGTCGAGCATTTCCTGCTGGGCCGCCGTCACAGGACCTTGATGGCGCTTTAAGATGTGGTTCCAGTCCTCGCGCAGCTTCGTGACCTTCATGCCGAGGCGCTCGAGCCAGCTGGAGACGCGGTTGGTCTGCCCCTGGGGTACCGACCAGACCTCGGAATTGGCAGCACCGGTGACGGCGCCGTTGTTCTTGCAGAACAGCTTCTTCAAAAGGTTGTAAATCGGCCCTTTGCGCTCGGGCATATTGGAAATGATGACCATGTCGGTGGGCGCTTGGCTGCCCTGTTCCGGTCGCCCGGTGTCAGGGCGCCCCGTGTCAGGGCGGTTGCCGGCGCCTTGCGCCGCGGCGTCGGCGGCAGCCAGCAGCGCGAGCAAAAGCGCCAGCAGCGCCACCTGGCCAAAGCGGCCGGCGCCCCGGTAGGACCTAACGATGGCGTACGTCACGACCGCACCCTCGAATGGCAAGCCTAAGCCCGGGCAAAATGGGATTGACCCCAGCTAAAATCAAGGCAGTAACCAAGCAAAGTCAAAGCGTTGTTACCAGTGCCGGATCACTTGCGCGGCATCACCGGTCTCCGGCCGACCAAGCCGGGGCACGCTTCACCTTTTCGGACCGCCCGCCCAAGCGCTCGTAGGCCGCAGCGCGACAGGCTCGGCCGCCGCCGGCGGTGCAGCGCCTGTCACGGACGTGTTACCCGACGGGTGGCAAAGTGCGCTTTTGGAGGGGTCCAGGCCATGCTCGATGCGGTTGCGGTCGGTGCCGAAACGGGCAAACGGCCACGGCTCGAGGTTCAGCCCAACATGGTGGCGGTCCTCTTGTTTATGGCCTTGCTGGCGGCCGGCGTCCTGTTTGCCGCCTACAGCCTCGAGACCGATATCGTGGCCTCGGGCATGCCGGTCAAAACCTGACTGCCGTTCCTAATGCTCGGCGTCGCCTTGCTGATTGCGCTCGGCTTCGAGTTCGTCAACGGCTTCCACGACACGGCCAATGCCCTGGCAACGGTCATCTATACCCACTCGATGCCGGCAAACCTCGCCGTCGTCTGGTCCGGGTTTTTCAATTTTTTGGCGTGCTGTTGTCCTCCGGCGCGGTCGCCTTCGGCATCATCTCGTTGCTGCCCGTCGAGCTCATCCTGCAGGCCGGCGGCGCGGCCCAGGTCTTGGGCGGACTGGAATACCGCTTGAAGGATGCCTGGTCGCTCACGGCGGGGGGCAAACTCAGCTAATCGCATCTCGCCACGGAGCTCGAGGGCGGCGGCACCTTGAAGACCTATCTTTGGTCGCCGCAGCTCATGTTGGGCCTCAGCCCGATATCCCCGCTAAACGGGCACTTTCGCCGCTCTCGGCTACACTTTGGGCTACGGCGCGCAAGGCTGGCCGCTGGGTGCCCTGGCGCGGGTTGCCTGCCTGGCGCCCGTCCTGCGGCCTCCTACAAGGCCTCGGGGATAGGGTTCCCCAGGATGCCCCGACTACAGCCTCGACCGGAGGGCGCCCCAGCATGCGCGGGTGATGCCTGGTCGCCTGCCAATAGGAGGATTTCGGCTCTCGGTTTCGCATGAAGGGAACGTCGGTCATCACCGCGATCACCTAGCGCATCGTCGCGCTAGTGTCCTCTCGCCACGCCGCCGATAGTGCGGCAGGCCGGACCAACCGCATTGGCTGTCATCGCCCCGCCCTCTGCTCTTGATCGCCTTTCTGAGGTTGCTCGGGCTCGACCAGGTAGTCCTCGATCTGATCGAGTGTCCAAGAGCAGGTGTAACGGCCGATGAGGGACGGGTTGACGGCTCCGCCGGTGTCGTAGTCGATCAGCGCGTACAGCCCGTAGTCCTGTGCATTGGGGTCGCAGCTTTCACTCTTCACCAGGCGGAGGCCACGGCGGTCGGCAATACGCCGCAAGCGGTTCTCTCGGACCGTGTCGGTCATGTCGGGCATTGGGGCGTCCCTTGGAGGATGCCCAACGATATGTCTGAAGCCGTGCGCTTGGACTATCTGACCTCCACTTGTGGTTAAGACCCGCGTCCGTCGAGATCGAGCCGGTACCTACTCTCTGCCCCGTTCTGGCCGGGAATGGCCTCGTGAGGAGCGTCATTCAGCGCCATGGCCCCTTCGTGCGGCGCACCCCGAGGAATGCACGAAGACGAAACGTCAGGGCGTGGCGTGCACGGCGAGTGGCCGTTTCATGGCTTGCTCCGTGTTATGTTTGATCAGTCGCGCTTGGCTCTGCCCGTCAGGCTGGCGCAGTCATTGCATTCGACGCCTTGCGCTGGCCATTTGATGATCGTCCAGATGTTGCCAGCTACGTGGTAATCCCAGTGCCTACCCTCACCGCCAACATTGTCGTCAACCGACAAATTCAGGGTGCACTCCCCAGGCTCTGGGCATTTGCGCAAAATACGTTTGCCCAAGGGAGATTTTGTTTCGAAGCGGCAAACTCTGCTGCTGTTGTGGATTGTCGTCCATGCGCGGCCGACCTCGATCCAGCCGGTACAACTGGCGCCGCCAGCATGCGCGGTGGATGTGAGCAGCGCGAGGGCTGCGGCGGCGAATAGGGTCTTCACGGCTTGCTCCGTTGGCGTCTGGTTAGTCGCGGCGTGCGCCCGCCGCACCGGGCTGGGTGGTGGGATAGGATGTTATCGGTGGCGGGGCGCCGTAAAATGTTGTGGCGTCGTTTGGTGTCCGCACTGGTGTCGAAATTGCACGTTTCGACGGCGGCAGAAAATTGTGGGAGGGTTGCGCTAAAATCCTCGCTGGCCTGCTGCATCATTGCGGTGGCGCGAGTTTGGGTGTCCAAGCCAGCGTCGAACCCGCCTCTCATGAATGTTTGCGCAGAGCGTTGCGATAAACGTAGGCCATCAATTTGTGCCGCATAGTGCTTGCGCAACGTAGTGGTTACAAATTCTATGCAGGCTGGCGCGGGATTGCGATCCATCCATGGGGGGAGCGACCAACTCAAGCGGAAGCCCAATGCCGACGAGAGCAAGCAATCACCCTTCCACGCCAAAGGACGCGCAACGGCCTTGGCCAATGGGTGACGTGCTTATTGCGCTACTTGTGACCGGCGCCGCCATTGCAATGCTTCTCTTCAGCAGACCCGTCACCGGCGTCCATATCATCAGTGCACCCGGCACTAAGCCGACAAGCTCAAAGCCGGCCAGACGATGGGCAACCGATTTCGGTGATCAAGTGCTCAATCCCTTTATCAAAGACCTCAAGCGGACCAGCCAAACATGCACTTTCCCCAGACGCCCATCCGCCGACAGCATTGCAGAAGGGATGGTGGGTTGCTCCTATGCCATTAAAGACGCGACTGCCACGGGAGAGCGTGGCCTTGCGTTAGCGCTTGCGCACCCTCAAATCCTGCAGACAGGGGACAGTTTGGGGTGAGTTGGCCCCGGTTTCCGGCCAAGGACGGAGTAAATAGGGGGCGAGGTCGAGGTGATGTCGCGCGATGGTGGGCGCTGCTCGATGCCGCCCGTTCGGCTTTGGTCCGACGTCGCGGCTTTCCGCCGCCTCTGGCCGGGCAATGTGGTGTTGAAGGGGATCATGCACCCCGACGCCGCCTTGGGTCTTAATCACGTGCGCGCGCAGTGGTGTGGAATTCTGCGTAATGCTCGACGCTGGCCTGACCGTCGCTTGCCGCTTCGGTCGCCTCGCCCTCGATGCCTACAGCTCCCGACGCTCGCGCCCTCATCGTCGTTGTTTAGGTTCTCCCACTGTAGGAAAACTCCGGGAACCGCGCGACACCGATACGTCCGCGTATCGCAAATTTGAAAAATGAGGCTTACGCCAACCACCAAATGCTTGCCTGGCAATGGCAATTGGTTGCATCGTCGCCATCCGATGGTCAAACCTGCCAACGATGTGGTGTCTGAGGACAAGCCCGGTTTCCGCACGCGTGCTAGCGGCGTGGCTGGCTTCCTCCCGCGCCTACATCAGCGAGCTTGAGGCCAAGAAGACACTGGGTCGCGTAGGCGGCAAATTTCCGCTTCGCGCCAACGCCGTTGCCTACATTGAGCACCTGCGCCGGGAGCGCGCTCAGGACCAATCCCCCCAGCGCAGCGGCGGCCGAGCATCACAGGCAAAAGGCAAAGTTGGTCGCTTACCAGATAGCCCGGTATGAGTGCGAGCACATCACGATTGAAGAGCACAATGCCTTCGTCGATACCATCATGGGTTTGTATCTGTCGAGCTTGGGCCAGTTGCCTGCCATCATGGGCGGCCAGGATTTAGCCGCGCGTCGGAAGTGGGACAATTTTGTCTACGAGACGCGCAAGAAACTCGCGGACAAAGCCCTCAGTTGGCAGAAGAGGCAGAGCGCAATGACCGACGCCGAGCTGGCTGAATGAGCGAACTTTGGCCGGTGGCTCTCCGCTACGGAACCGACTAAATAGTGCGCCATCGCTGCTCGACCACCCAGAGCAGCTCGGAGCCTTGGCAACCCGTGCACAGAACTTGCTGCGCTGCATTGGTCGGAATTCGATGGCACTTGTCTACCGCTAACGTTGCGTCGCTTTAGGGTATGTACTGCCAGGCACACTATTAAGCCCGCCGACCAGGTATTATGCTTCAGCGGAACGAGGGAGGAGAGCCCCGTGCGTAAGATCGCGTGTTTCGCGCTATGCAGCCTCTTTGTCATCTTCTGTTCGCAAGCGGAAGGTCAACCTGTTGCGGGCGGCGCATGCCGCCCCGTAAGCGAGCGGATGCAGGATATTGGGTGCTGGATACTATCGAATGATCCGGTCGGTGAGCTGGCCGCCACGCAGACGTTCTGGCACCTCGACACTTTCGCAACGCGCGACGCGGCTGAAGCCGCGAAGACGAAGCGAAGCACCATTGTGCAGGCACTTGGGAAGACTTGGTTGCTCACTATTGAGGCTGCGACGTGGCGTGCCTCGGGCGGAGAGCACGTCACGACAATTGGACCACTTCCCATCACCCCAGGTGTTTACGCGACGCAGTACATGGAAGCTGTGTTTAATCCGGGAATGACGGCTCAAGCACACACGCATTCCGGCCCGGAAGCATGGTACACCGTTGCTGGCGAGACGTGCCTCGAAACACCCGATGGCAAGCAGGTAGGCCGAGCGGGAGGCCCACCGGTAATCATCCCAGGCGGGCCGCCAATGCATTTGACGGCGACTGGAACGGAGGTCCGTCGCTCACTCGTGCTCATCCTTCATGATGCCGGCAAGCCAGCGACGACCTTGCATCACGACTGGACGCCGAAGGGCTTGTGCAAGAATAACTAATTCTGCGTGAAGCACGCTGGGTCAGCTTCGAGACATTGCGCGCTCATGAGAATGTCCGGTTTCGCTCAAATCCCAAAACTCCGTGCTTTCGGGGAAGGTCAACTTGGCAGGAGCCGACCCCGAGCACGATCCGTGTCACCGCCGTCCTCCAATCAAGTTGAAGGAAGCATGCTCGGGCGATGACCGGCTCGGCTCGCCCGCTGGGACCGTGATCAACTGGCATTCCAAGATGGCCTGCGGCGAACAATCACTGCGGTGCGCCACCGGTAGAACGTCGCTTCCTGACGCTCATGTCGAGCAGATCACCGGAGACCTCGGCGGCCTGCTGGTCCCTGGCTTCAATGGAAAGCGCGGCAGCATCGTCCGCTTCTTCGAGTATCAGGGCATCCAACTGCTTGATGAGCGCATCCTTGATTGCCCATGTCAGCACCGCGAGCGTATCGGGCGCCTCGGTGTAACCAACAGCGCCGCGCTCGCTGTTGTATACGCTCGTCTGCAAGGTCTGCATCGGCCAGACGACCTCGCGGTCGGCGTGCTCTATCAACAACGAGACTGTTGGCATGCCGCGCTGCGCCAATGCCTCGATCTGGTCCCGCATACGTTAACGAACAGAGTGGCGGAAACACGGGACGGCGAGGGGGGCAGCAGAAACTCGCGCCTCATCATTCGAACAGTATCGGGCTGCCCGGCCCCTTCCCCTAAGTGCAATTTAACTCCCGCACGCGTTGAGCGAGCTTGGAGAGTAGAGTGGACCGGTACAAGCTGGCCAATGTGCGCCCGCGACCTAAAGGAGCTGGGCCATGAAATGTAGTAGGCGGTCGTTTGCCGTCGTCTCCGTGATCTTCGCAGTGCTTCTGTCATTAAGTCAGGGAATACTCAATGCGCGCGACGCCGATCTTGCCCCTCGTACCTTTGCGGCCGCTCCGGCAGCTAAACAGCAATGCATAAACACCTGTCGCGCACGCTATCGAGACTGTCGTCGTCTGAACCAATTGCCATCGTTCGAGTGTCGGGGTGTTTACCGGGACTGCACCCGATATAGTTGTACTGGTTTAGGACCAGGATGACCGACCTGCCTTTTGCCGCCATCAGCGAGCTAGCGGCCGATGACGAATGAGGCGATGTCCCTGCACTCTTTGATCGAACAGAGCGAGGCACCGAATGTTGCCGCGATCTGCGAGCACATTGTTCGCGGCCTCAAGCCTCGTCAGTAAAGTCGAACACAACCGATTGTCATGCGCCTCACCGGGCGTTATTCCGAGCCGCACCGGCAATCCATTGGTGTCAACAACCACGTGAAGCTTGCTCGTTAGTCCGCCCCGCGATCGGCCGACCGATTGGCTCGCGCTGTCGGCAATACAAGCGGCATGCTGGTGGACGCGCACCATCGACGTGTCGATCATCTGCACCGCGGCATCATGTGCGGCGGCCAGTGCGTCCATGATGCTTGTCCAGATCCCTGCCCGCCGCCAACGAACGAACCGATTGTAACAGGTCGTACGAGGGCCATAGACGTCCGGAAGATCGCGCCACGGTGCGCCCGAGCGCAATACCCAGAAGATGCCGTTGAGAACTCGCCGATCATCCACACGCGCCACGCCGCGAGGCGTGTTCGGTAGCATCACTTGAATGGCGCACCATTCGTTGTCGGAAAGCTCATAACGCATGACTGTAGGCTCCGAGTTGCGAACCCGCAGCATTTCATGTGTCCCGACGATCATTGGCATAACCGGACTCGTGCGACTGGGGTATGCTACTTCGCGGATGCAACGCGGAAGTAAGCAGCCAGTCCTCGACGCTCGAGCACCGTTATCGCTTGTCCGTCCGGCTTAAATTATTGCCGCTGCTTTGGAAGATGCTCCCACGTTCGACAGCAGACGCTGGCAGCGCCGACCATTCCTTTTGGTCATGTGGCTTCCGCTGTCCCAGTCCTGCAGGCATCGGACAAAAAGTGCGGCGTTATTGTCCTGTAGCTCGGCGGAGGAAGGAGTGTTCTCAGTGCTGACGCCCTTGTTCATCTGCGCGCCGCTCGGGTTGGTCAGGGCAATGATGATCAGGGCCGCAATGAGGAGTCCGATCGCCAATCGCGTCACGGCGATGATGGTCAAACTGGAGATTTGTCCGCTTTCGCTTCGACCTAATGAGAATTCTGTTTGGGGCATGACCTGCCTCAGCTGCGCTCTGCGAAGCATGCTGACAAAACTGTCTCACAGTGCAGGCGCGTTGGGTGGCGTATCGGCTCTGCAAGGATCGGACTGGCGATAGAAACCGCGGGGCTGATCCATATAGTCGAATATGACTTTCCCGTAGCCCAAGGTCAGGTCGGCGACGAAGTGGCTACCCGAAATGACCTCAAGCACAGGCAAGCGAGCGACATCGGCCGCGACGTGTCGAAAGAGCTGCAGATCGGCCGGTGCGTGCCAGGCTTCCTTTATTTTTATTTCTTCCAAGTGGTAGCGCACGAGCTCACAGATCCGGGGCCCGCCGTCCACGTGCGGGATGACCTTCAGGAGGAAGTTCGGCTGCTGCATTGCCGCGAGAACGCTCGCGCGGTCTGCGGGGCGCTGCTTGTATCCGATCGTCGCGGTAGCGCAGAGGACTTTCCCATAATGTAGCGTGCCGACGATCACCTCGCCTTCATGGGTGATTTTGGGCTGGGCGAGCTTCTTGGGAAAACCCCACAGCTCGCGACCACCGACGATCGCCGCGTCGTCATCAAGATACATGGAATGGACATAAGCGCCTTCTTGACCGCGGAAGCGCACGGGAATCACCTGGCCCGATTCCGTATAGTCACCGAAGCCGGTCAAGTCTGGCTTTCGGATGAACTCGTACTTCACGATCGGCTCGATGACCTCGAGCGGCTCGGGAACCACGGCTCGCAGCGCATCTGCATCGGTCCTATAGGTTACGATCAGGTACTCGCGGTCGAAAAACCGATAGGGTCCGCGCGGAAACGCCGGATTGGTCAGGGGCATCGCGTATGCTGCACGGCGCACGTCATTGATCTTCACGTCAGGCATTCCTAGTTTGGGCATTGGTTGTGGAAAGCTGTTCTTGCTTCAGGACAGATGGCACTGAAAGGGAGCCATCCTTCTGCGGAAGCAGGCCCGTGAGGTCGACCGTGGAGCAGTTGCCGACCGCGGAGAGGTTCTCCGCGAGCCAATGATCAGCCGCCCGCCAACCAATCTCCTGCAGATGCTGCAGAAACCCCCAGTCGTTGTTCATCTTGCTCGACGCGCCGAACGAACCTAGGGCATCGTCGCCAATGCCGTGCACGTTGAGCAGCCGCAGTGGGGGCTGGCCGCCCGCGGACTTCATCAATTGCTCAACGAAGGCGATCGCCCCGAGCTCAAGCATGAAGGTAGAGTTGAAACTGATCTCGTCAATTCGGTCGATGATGCCGCGCGCCGTTTTAGGCACACTCGGGCGCTCTATCGGGTTGATGCCCACGACGATCAGATCCGTGGCGTTTGTTCCGAGATAGAGGGGGGCAAGCGCCGGATTTCCGGTGTAGCCGCCATCCCAATAGAAGTCGTCGCCGATCTGGACCGCTTGATACGCCTGCGGCAGGCACGCCGAGGCGAGCAGCACGTCAACCGATAGTTCGGCATTGTGGAACACGCGACGCAGTCCGGTGCGTACGTTCGTGGCGCATATAAAGACGCTCGGTGCGCTCGCATCATCGCGCAACCCTTCGAAGTCGATGCGCTGCAACATCTCACGGAGCGGATGGTAGTTTGAGCAATTGATCTGGTATGGCGACCAGACCCGCGTCAGCATGTCCGCCCAGAGGTAAAGAGGATTGTGGTCCAGGTGCCACGTGCGCTGCGGAACCAATGGCCACAAGCTCCCGTATCCCGGCAAGGTGCCCGACATCCTGCCAATAGTCTCGTAAAGCTATCCGGGCTTGCGAGGCTCCGCCTCGACGCAGCCCATCGGCCAGAACGCCCGCATTCATGGCGCCGGCGCTGGTGCCGCTGACGCCCACGATTTCCAAGCTCGGCTCCGCCAACAGGCGGTCGAGCACGCCCCACGTAAATGCGCCGTGCGAGCCGCCGCCTTGCAGCGCAAGCGCAACGCGCCGCTTCTCGACGGGTTGAAAGGGATCTGGTGCATTGGCTCTCTGCTGCATCTCATGTCCTCGTTCGCGACGTTTGCGCCTTATAGGTCTTCTATTTTACAGGCTCTCGAGGCCCGACCCACGTACCGGAGGGTAGAGCGGGAATTCTCTTAGCCAATCCTTCAAGCATGCCCTGCAGGACGCTCTCGGTCAGTTCATCGGTGTTTCGGCTTGGGCCGACCAACCGGTCGACCAGCAGCAACGTGAGGCCATGCATGAGCGACCAGAAGACGAGAAGGGCCGCCGCGATTGCCCGTTCGTTTCGCAGAGTTTTCGCAAGCGGGCGCCCCAGGGCGCCTCGCGCGATCGTATCCGCGAGAAGCTCCTTCGTCTTCTCAGCGGCGGCGACTTCGATGGCAGGGCGCGCCTCGTCCGGTCCGGTGAGGTAGCCGCCAAACATCAATCGGTAGAGGGCCGGATTCTCCACGCCATGACGCACGTAATCGCGCGCGATAGCGAATAGGCCTGCCCGGGGACTAGTCTGCGCCCGCACGGCGCGGGTCAGGCGTTTTGCCAGAAGGTCGAATCCCACCGCCGAGACGGCAGCCAGCAATTCGTCCTTGTCTGCGAAATGCTTGTAGGGCGCGTTGTGAGTAACGCCCGCACGTCGTGCAAGCTCCCGCAGCGAAAACTCGGTGCTTTGCGTCTCGCCGAGGACTTCGAGTGCCGCGTCCACGATAGCCCGCTGGAGATCACCGTGATGGTAGGGGCGCTCCCCGGCTCTGACGTTGGATTTGCGCATCGTTCCTCCAGGTAGGGCTTACGTGGGCATTGTCAACATACTCACGTATTCGTGACGCTTCACTCATGTTGACAGTGCCTACTTAGGCGCTTAAGTGGCCACTGTCAACATCGAAACAGTGATGCCCTGTGAGAAACGAGATTAAGAGAGACCAACAGCGCGCGCGGCCGATTGCCACAAGCTCGGCTGCTTCCGGTAAGGAGAGCCGGGTAGCCGCGACCATGGATGCGGCCCTGCTCTCTGTGATGACCGCAGCATTTTTTACGCTGTTGATTCAAGCTGCGCTCTCATTCCAAAAGTACCGTTTCGACAATGGGCTTATGCTGGGAACCACGCTAGCGGCGGTCAATTGGTACGAAGATGTCGCTCGCCGCAAAAACTTGCAGCCGTCACGCTTAACCGTGTTTCTGACCGCCGCCATCGCCGCGGCCCTTATCCTCATTTTGCAGCAGGCGGCACACGTCTTGGCTGCTGCGCTGCCCTTCGCCATCACGCACTCGTGACGGCGCCAATGTTGACAACGCCCACTTCTCGCCCTTAAGTGGGCACTGTCAACATAGGTTTCCGCCCTTTCCCTGGAGAACAAGCATGCGACGCATAACCATTTCGCTCGCACTTCTGGCAGCTCTCGCCGGCTGCAAGGCCGAAGAGGCAGCTCTGGACGTGCGGTCAGCCCGCACGGTTATCGTCGAGCCCTCACGCATTGACGCCGATCGCCAGGTCGTAGGCGAGGTTAAGCCGCGATATGAGAGCGATTTGTCATTCCGAGTCGCTGGGAAGGTACTCGTTCGGCGCGTTGATGTCGGAGCAAGCGTCAGACAAGGTGAGACGCTGGCCGCGCTCGACACGCAGGACTTTCAGAACCGCCTGCGTTCTGCTGAAGCGGAGGTCGCCTCGGCTGAGGCCGAAGTGGTCGAAACACAGGGGAACGAGGCGCGCAAGGCGAAGCTCTTGAAGGACGGCTTTACTCCCCAAGCGACCTACGACACAGCCCTGCGCAATCTGCGTTCCGCCGACGCCAGGCGCGCGTCTGCCAAGGCCAATCTCGATCTGACGCGCGATCAGCTTGGCTATACCGAGCTAAAGGCTGACTTCGACGGCGTCATCACCGCCGTCGGCGCCGAACCGGGTCAGAACGTTAATGCCGGGCAGATGGTGGTGAAGCTCGCGCGACCCGGCGACAAGGATGCCGTCTTCAGCATCGCCGAGACCGCCTTCACCGGTCAGCACCCGACCAGCGAGCATACGGAAGTCACCGTCTGGCCGCTGTCCAATCCAGACCTGAAGACCGAAGGGGTAGCACGCGAGATCTCTCCGATCGCTGACGCCGCGACCCGTACCTATACGGTCAAAGTCACGCTCAAGAATCCGCCGCCCCAGCTCCGCTTCGGCATGGGTATTGGTGGTCGCTGGAGCGCAAATTCTGGCCCCGTAGTCGCGCTCCCCCTGTCGGCTCTCTTCGAGCAGAACGGCACACCCGCCGTATGGGTTGTCGACGAGCGCTCCGGCAGTGTCGCGCTGAGGCCAGTTGCGGTCACTCGCTACGAGACCGATCGCGTCGTCATCGCTGACGGGCTCGCGGCGGGAGATGTCGTCGTCACGGCCGGCGCCAACACGCTGAGACAAGGCCAGAAGGTCCGCGTTGCGCAGTCCTCGATGAGCGGGAGTATCAGCAAATGAAGAACCTCAACCTGTCCCGGTGGGCGCTCGAGCACAAGAGCCTCGTCGTCTACCTCATGCTGATCGTCGCGCTCGCGGGCCTCATGCAGTATGGCAAACTCGGCCGCGAGGAGGACCCGCCATTCACCATCAAGACTATGGTGGTTAAGACACTGTGGCCAGGCGCCACTACGCTCGAGCTCGTGCAGCAGGTCACCGACCGCATTGAAAAGAAGCTCGAGGAGTTGCCGAACCTTGATTATCTGAAGAGCTACAGCAAGCCCGGTGAGTCCGTGGTATTCGTGACGCTCAAGGATTCTGTTCGTGCGTCCGACGTGCCTGATCTGTGGTATCAGGCCCGCAAGAAGGTCGGAGACATCAAGCAGACCTTACCGCCGGGCGTGCAAGGGCCGTTCTTCAACGACGAGTTCGGCGACACCTATTCTCTCATCTTCGCCCTGACCGCGGACGGCTTTTCTCATCGCGATTTGCGCGACCACGCCGAACGCTTGCGTGGCGAGCTGCTCAGCGTTCCCGACGTTGCCAAGATCGACCTCATCGGCACGCAAGATGAGAAGATTTACCTGGAGTTCTCCACCCAACAGCTCGCGGCCATGGGGCTCGACATTTCCAGCCTCATAACGACGCTGCAGGCACAGAACGCCATCCAGCCGAGCGGCACCGTCGATGCAGGAGCCGAAAAGATCGCGATCCGCGTTTCTGGCCAATTCACGTCGGAAGAAAGTCTCAACACGATCAACTTCCGCGCCAATGGCCGCTTCTTTCGCCTGAGCGATATCGCCAAAGTCCGCCGCGCCTACGTCGACCCGCAGCAGCCAATGTTCCGATTCAACGGCACGCCGGCGATCGGCCTTGGCATCTCCATGGCCAAGAACGGCAATGTGCTCACATTCGGCGAACACATGAAAGAGCGGCTCGCCAAACTGACCGCGACCTTGCCCGTGGGCATCGAGTTGCATCTCGTCGCAGACCAACCGCACGTCGTCGAGGAGGCTGTAGGTGAGTTCGTCAAAACCCTGATCGAAGCCATCGCCATCGTGCTGGGCGTAAGCTTTCTGGCGCTCGGCTGGCGCCCCGGCATCGTCGTGGCCATCGCCATCCCGTTGGTTCTCGCCATCACGTTTGTGGTCATGAAGCTGACAGGCATCAGCCTGCAGCGCATTTCTCTCGGCGCGCTCATCATCGGTCTAGGACTTCTGGTCGACGATGCCATGATCGCGGTTGAGACCATGATTACCAAGCTCGAGGAGGGTTGTGACAAGATAACTGCAGCGACCTTCGCCTACACCTCCACTGCCTTCCCGATGCTGACGGGCACGCTGGTGACTGTCGCGGGTTTCATTCCTGTTGGCTTCTCGGCAAGCAGCGCCGGTGAATATTGCTTCACGCTGTTTGCGGTCGTGGCAGTTGCGCTGATTGCGTCTTGGATCGTTGCGGTCCTGTTCACGCCGCTTACGGGCGTATTCATCCTCTCCGACAAGCTGAAAAAGCATGGTCACGAGCCATCGCGCTTTGCGCGCGCTTTCCAGGCGGTGCTCGATCGGCTCCTGCGCATGAAGTATACCGTCATTGCTGCGACGGCAGGCTTGTTCGTTGCGGCGCTGATCGGCATGCAGTTCGTGCAGCAGCAGTTCTTCCCGAGCTCGGATCGTCCGGAGCTTCTCGTCGATGTCACCTTGCCGCAAGGGTCTTCGGTCAACGCAACTCGCAAAGTGGTGGATGATCTCGAGGCGATACTTAAGACAGATTCCGAAATAGAGCGCTGGTCGTTTTACATCGGTAGCGGCGCCATTCGCTTCTACCTGCCGCTCGACCAGCAGCTCGCGAACGACTTCTTCGCGCAAGCCGTCGTAGTCACCAAGGATTTCAAAGCCCGCTCTGGCGTGCAGCAACGCATCCTTGCGGCGCTGCAACGGCCTGAATTCCAGCAGGTGCTCGCGCGGGTCAGCCCACTGGAGCTTGGACCGCCGGTTGGTTGGCCGCTGAAGTTCCGCATCAGCGGACCGGAGCCGACGAAAGTGCGCGAGCTTGCTCACGAGTTCGCGTCGGTGCTCGGCAACACGCCGAACGCGCGCAACGTCAATTTTGACTGGAACGAGCCCTCGAAGGTTGTCCACGTTGAAGTGGATCAAGATCGCGCGCGTGCGCTCGGCATCAGCTCGCAGGCCTTGAGTCAGACCATCA
This sequence comes from uncultured Alphaproteobacteria bacterium, assembly GCA_963770295.1. Lineage (GTDB taxonomy): Bacteria > Pseudomonadota > Alphaproteobacteria > Rhizobiales > Hyphomicrobiaceae > AWTP1-13. The sequence continues at coordinate 151,686 of CAVYPA010000005.1, read as the reverse complement.
ATGCTGTGCTGTCCGGCACAAGCGTAACGCAGCTGCGCGACAGCATCTACCTTGTCGATATCGTCGCCCGCGCGATCCCGGAAGAACGCGCGAAGCTCGAAACCTTGCGCAGCCTGATGCTTGACATTCCTGGCGGCAAGTCAGTTCCGCTGGAACAGGTGGCAAAGCTTTCCTATGCGCTCGAGCCGCCCCTGATCTGGCGTAGGCAGCGCCTGCCGACCGTTACTGTCCAGGCAGATACTGCTCCGGGCGTCGAGGCGGCGACCGTGGTGCGCTCACTCGCAGACCAGATGCAACAATTCCAGGCAAAGTTGCCACCGGGCTACAACGTGATTACTGGTGGCACGGTCGAGGACAGCGCTAAGGCCGAGGCCAGCGTGTTCGCGGTATTCCCGCTCATGCTGCTGGTCATGATCACCATCCTTATGGTGCAGCTGCAGAGCTTTCAGCGTCTGTTTCTTGTGCTCGCGACCGCGCCACTGGCGCTCATCGGAGTTGCCGCGGCGCTGTTAATCTCGGGCGCGCCGATGGGCTTCGTCGCCATCCTCGGCATCGTCTCGTTGGTCGGCATGGTGATCCGCAACTCGGTCATCCTGATCGACCAGATCGATACAGAAATTGCCAATGGCAAGCCCGCCTGGGATGCGGTTATCGCTGCCACCCAGCATCGCCTGCGCCCAATCCTACTGACCGCTGCCGCCGCAATCCTCGGCATGATCCCTATCGCACCCACCGTTTTCTGGGGACCGATGGCCTACGCGGTGATGGGCGGATTGGTTGTGGCCACGCTGCTTACGCTGGTGTTCCTGCCAGCGCTGTACGTGGCCTGGTTCCGCGTCCAACCGGTGGATCTATCAATGGTCAGGCAAGAGGATACACCTCAAGCCCCGGAGCGGCATCGCGCAGTTAGTGCTCATTTCCCCTCCGCGGTGAAGCTCGGGTGGCGTTCATCGGAGCTATCTCTATCCCTCGAAGCGTTAGCGATGCAATGGCGGCGGCGTGTGTTCCGCTTCACCAGTCCGCGTTGAAAAACCCACATCCCCTCTCGCCTTTTCAAGGAGTAAGTATCATGAAGCTCAACGGCAAAGTTGCTCTGATCACGGGCGCAGCAAGCGGCATCGGACACGCGATTGCGAAACGCTATGTGGAAGCCGACGGCCGCGTCGTCATCGCCGATCTCGATCCAACCAAAGCCGCGCAGGCGGCGGGCGAACTGGGCGATAAGAAAACGCAATCGGCATCCGCATGGATGTAGTCGATCATCGTCAGCCATGGATGGCACATGAATTGATTGGACCGGCGTCACCGGGCAGCTCGCAGCGCTCGCAAGTCTCTCATCTGCTGAAAGTGTCCGCATGGCACTTCTGCGACGTCTAGATTGACCGCTCAAACGTCCGATCTTGGAGAAGGACGGACCCAATGGCCCGTGGCCATTGCTAGCGCATTGAGGGGAGCGGCTATTTATTGAGGGGAGCGGCTATTTTATGAGTTCACAGCCTAGCTCGGCTGGACATTTGTCGCTCGCAATGGATGCCGAAGAACCAGCCCAAATATGGATCGACAAGTGCCGAGGATTTGATCGCCACGTCCTCTGTCTGCGACTTTGGTCGCTTACATCGGGAGTAACTATAGGTACTAACCTGTCGCTCTGCCTTATCCCAGTGGGTTGGCGTCCAAATGGAATTGCAATCCGTCATCACGTGTCCAGAATGCGGTCACGGCGCAACTGAGACCATGCCGACTGATGCCTGTCAGTACATCTACGACTGTAAGGGATGCGGCCACCGCATGAAGCCCATCAAGGGCAAGTGCTGCGTCTACTGTTCCTACGGATCGGTCCCCTGCCCGCCTATTCAGGAAGAACGTGATTGCTGCGCCGGTTCGGTCTGATCGAGCAAAGTCAATCGGTGGCTTCGTATGCTCCCTGTTGCCCATGTCACCTGCTCGCGAATGCCTCACGGATGCGATCAACTTTGGCCGCGTCCACCTGATCGGTCTGGCTGTGCTCGTCCACCCAGGGCCATGCCGCCGTGTTCGTCGCGAAGCCATCCATGACGATGCTGCCATCGCTCACGATAACACGGTCAATCACAGTTCGCCGATTTTGGGAATCCCGATTCCGGCTTAAGGCACGATGCTCTCCAGCCAACTTGCAATCGGTTTTTTCCTGTGGTTCGTTGATGATGACCTCGCGCGTGGGGTAGTCTGCGGAAAGGACGCACACCTTCCGATGTGGTTTGTTTGTCTTACTCGTAGGGGCGGTGTGCCATCTAATCCGCCACCGCCTTTGCCGTTGGAGGGAATGTGGAGGTCAATTGCTCATGACCTCTGCGCCGTCATCACCGATGACACCGCTAAGCTGTGGGAAGCAGCACCATTGCCGTCGGGGACCTCCGCGCGCGCATAATGGGTCTGATCCCTGCGCGAAGCTCCCGTCCACACGCCGATCTTCCAGGGGGCAGACTGGAGCGCTTCTAGCTGACCGCCTGGGAGCGTTCTTGCGTGTGCGGCCTCGATCGGATTGGGGCTATGGCCCGTACCACCACATCCACAACAGGGCGAGCAGCACGATCAGCAACAGCAGAGAGCTGATGCCGGTCCAGTCAACCCAATCGAGAATTGCGAATGCCACGCCATCACCAGCATCCGCACCAACGTCCGAAAGCAACACCCTTAGCTAACCAGACCGAATTAATGCGACGTGAATGCGGCCGGGTGAGGTCTGATGGAAGGTGACCTTTGGGCAACCAGGCAAGGTCTACCGATGATGACCTCTCGGCTTCGCCTCAATTTTTTGAATGAGTTGTTCTTGCCGCGTAGGCGTCACGTGGCCACTACCTGCACATTCGGGGCAGGCCTTGCGACGGAACGGGAGGCGGCTGGGAACATCGCCTTTGCCCTGACAGACCGGGCATTCGGTCAGCGTTGACATGCTGCCCACTACGCCCTCACCCAAAATGGGGATGGCGATCGCTCAGTGCGCGTGAAAGGGTACGCTTGCGGACATTTCCCTCCGTCGCAACCTCATGTGCCATGCTAGTCTACTTGTTTCGGCAGAGACGCAATGGTGACTTTGCGCTCACAACTGATCTGACCGGCCGGAACCTTCCGTCCCGCACGCCTGACAGCCATTGGCTCTTCGTCGAGGTGATCGACACGGAAAAGACTAGGCCTCCGTGGGGCATCGCTGACCTCAAAGAGGCATTCAGCCGAGTGAGGGATCTCGGTTACGATATCTTCTGAAGCGTTCCGTTAAGACACCGACGCTCCTCCAAGCCATAGTCTAAAACGGCAATTCAAATAATCGCCGCCAATTCTCGTCATCGACGATGATCGTTCCCTTGTTGACGGGCACCCCATTCAAAGCGTCACCGCTGAGCAGCGTCTACTCTCTCGGCCGTTCTCACCTTTCTGTGTCTTTTAGGGGACGTTGGCAGGTGCTTATCTATCTGTTGGACGCAAAGCAACTTGTTCAGACTTAACGATGCCTCGCTACTACTTCCACGTCAGACGTGGCCAAATAACAGTGCTAGACCATAGCGGCATCGAACTCGCCGACATTGCGAGCGCTGAAGTGGAGGGAGCACGACGCGCGACAGTGCTCGTGAAGGCGAAAGGGAACAGGGCGTTCGCCAGCCGGGGGAGAATAATCGTTGCTGACGATTACTGGCACAGGTTGTTTGAATTCCCCTTCTAGGAACCTGACCGGGATCAGCCCTACTCCATCACTGCGATGGCCGGTCAGCAGCTGCAATCGGCGTTCGACGTCAAGCCGGGGCTCGCGTCCGCCCTATCGCTGAAACTCTCGCATCAGCCACCGCGCGTCCTCGGCGGCCTGCGTTAGCTGTTGGAGCCGATGGGCAGCGCCCTTGGGCAGGATCGCGGCTAGGCGTTGGTGGTGCGCCGACATCAAGGGTCGGGGCTGCCGTCGCTCCCTGGCTCGAATGTCACGGCTCGCCTCCAATCATCTCGATGATCGAAGTGAAGCGCATCCCGTGGACACCGAAAAGCGTGGGTGCCAAATGTTACACACGTGCAACATTTGGCGCCGAGGTGGCGGCTAAGCGAAATCACCAGACGGCAAGAGAGCTAGCGCCTGAACCCAGCCCGGACGATGCCCGGGCGAGGGCCGATGCCGACGCGAGTGACCCGCGTGACCCGAACCCCGGGACCAAAGCCGTAGCTGGCCCGAGCCACGCCGGCGCCGCGGCCCCAATGCCCGTACGCGGGGCCATAACCTGTGGAATAGCCGCGGCCGTAGCCGGCGGACCAACCATACCCGCCACCCCAACGGGGGGCACCGTAACCATAACCGCCACCCCAACCGGGGGCGCCGTAACCATAACCAGCGCCCCAACCGGGGGCGCCGTAACCATAACCGCCACCCCAGCCCGCGCCGCAACCGCCGCCGCAACCGCCACCCACTACGACGGGTTGATAGCTAACCACTGGGGCATAGGCGACTCCGCCGCCGCAGGGCGAGCAACAGCCGCCGCCCCCACCGGCCCAGCCGACAGGGCCCCAACCGCCTCCCCCTCCCCAACCAGGGCGTCCCCAGCCATCCGCGCTAGCGGGAGTGGCCAACAGCAATGAAGCTCCGAGGGCAGACGCAGCAAGTTTGAGCATGGTTGATCTCCACAGAAGTGAGGGGCCTCCCCTCACTCTGTGTACCGCCCAAGCCTAGTGTTCAGTATCGGGATTAGCCGTAACTGCAATGCGGGTTTTGCTTAGTCAAATGCCAAAGGCGAACCATAGTTGGCTTGCGCCCTGCCCCAACATCCCGTCTGATTAGCCGCTCGCTCGGTATCGTGACCCTAATCTTCAACAGACACCACAGCACCACCGTCAGCTTGCCGGCATGACGCAGCCCTGCCGGCCTGATCACGTGCCGATGCGGTGCGGAGATATCGTGCCGCCTCGCGGTCGGACATGCCAGCGCAGTGCAGCCGAGCGGCCTCGCGCAGCAGATGATCGCACTCATCGAGCACGAGCAAGGTTCGCGGCGTGCGTTTGCCTCGACCCTGGCAAACCAGGCACTCCGTCAGCGTTGGCTTTGACATGCTGCTGGCCTGGTAGATCGACCAGCCCATAGCATCGTCGTGTCGATGCGGACGGTCCCGCCAATCCTGGTGCGCTTTCTGCGCCCTCACCTATGGCCATCCCTTTTTATCGTCCAAAAACGTACGAACTCTGCCGCCGACTTCGTGTACCGACCACATTAGCTTGCGCGCGCTCGGGTTGCTGTTGGTTTGCCATTACTGCGAACCAAAGCGAGGACGGCAAGTGCTTACTCTCTTGGCGCTCTCACCTTACCTGCGTCAGTTAGGGGACGTTGGCAGGTGCTCATCTATCTGTTCCGCGACGGCAGAACAGACAGACGCGCGCTCACGATGGATCCTCGCCCAGCTGCTGCCCGGCACCGCGCGGCGACCCTACTGCCTACTCCCAATCGCGCAGCAGCACATAGTAGGCCAGCGCGCCGAGGAAGGGCGCGATCAGCATGGCCTCGAGCAGGCCGCGCGTGATCGAAAACACGAGTGGGACGCTGAGGAGCACGAGCCCCAAGGCAATGAGCGGTCGGTCCATGGCACAAAGCCTAGTCGCCTCCAATGAAGATTGCGCAACGCCTCCGCTAAGAAATCGTGACGGTGCCAACTAAGCCGAAACGAGCGTTCGCCACTGGCCGCGACCAAGGACGGCAGAACTCACATGCGGCGCTATCAAATCGTCACGGTGTTCTGGCATCAAAATCGCTTCGCTGAGGAGAGAGGGGCACCTTCATGTCAACGCTGGCCAGCGACCGCCCGCTTCGCCAATCGCATTGCCAAACGCTTTGCCAAACACTTTGCCAAACTTTGGGCGCGGTCCTTACCGCGGCGCTGTTCGGCCTCCTCGCCGGTGGCCCGGTCTTGGCCCAAGGAAGCCCAGCGAGCCAAGGGAACCAAGGGGCCCCAACCCTCGATGGCCGTCCTGCCCTGGTGATCGCCCACCGCGGGGCCAGCGGTTATCTCCCCGAGCACACGCTTGAAGCCTACACAATGGCGATCGAACTGGGCGCGGACTTCATCGAGCCGGACGTGGTGGCGACCAAGGACGGCGTTCTCATTGCCCGTCACGAGCCCATGCTCGGCGCCACCACCGACGTTGCCGATCGCACCGCTTTTGCCGACCGACGCCGCACGCGCAGGATCGACGGGATCGAGATCACCGATTGGTTTGCTTGCGATTTCACGCTCGAGGAAATCCGCCAGCTGCGCGCCAAGCAGCCCATGCCCGAGCGCGACCAAGCCATGAATGGCGCCTTCCAGATCCCGACCCTGCAGGACGTCATCGACCTTGCCAAGTCCAAGTCGGCCCAGTTGGGCCGCGATGTCGGGGTCTATCCGGAAACCAAGCACCCAACCTTCCATCAGGAGGCAGGGCTGAAATTGGAGGACCGGCTGCTGGAGCTGATCCAGGCCGCCGGCTGGACGGAGCCAACCTCACCCGTCATCGTACAAAGCTTCGAGGTCGCCAGCCTCAAGTATCTGAGGAGCAAGACGCGCGTCCGCCTGGTCCAGCTTGTCGATGCCGATGACGTCGACAAGGCTGGCAGCATTGTCCTGACGCCGCCGCGCGATCGGCCCTATGATTTCATTGTTGCCAACGACCCGCGCACCTTCAAGGACCTCGTCTCCAAGGCCGGCCTCGCCGAGATCAAGACCTATGCCGACGGCGTCGGGCCCTGGAAGCGCTATATCGTTGCGGCCAAGCAGATCGACGCCGACGGCGACGGCAAGCCCGACGATCTCAACGGCGACGGCAAGATTGACGAACGCGATCGCGTGCTCTTGCCCCCGAGTAGCCTCGTCACGGACGCTCACGACGTCGGCCTGTTCGTGCACACCTGGACCTTCCGCAACGAGCCGCGGCGGCTGGCGTCGGATTTCAAGGATGACCCGGTCCTGGAATACAAAATGTTTTACGCCTTGGGCGTCGACGGCGTGTTTAGCGACTTTGCCGATACGGCGCTCAAGGCGCGCCGCTAGCGCTTGGCGCCCCACCGCTGCGTTGAGGGGCGACGACAACACGCGTGTGCGGGCTTATGGGGCGCTTCTAGGCCCAGGGCGGCGCCCCTTGGGCAGCAGCAAAGGGCTAGCGTTCCCTTGTGAAAACAGTGCGAGCGGACCCCCATGAATTTACGCACATTGAGCGTCGGCACCTTCAACCTCTACAATCTCAACGAGCCTGGCCTCGCCCTCTACCGCGATCGGGATGGCTGGTCCCAGAACGAATACGAGCGCAAGATCGAATGGACGCAGCGCAGCATCCACCTGCTGGATCCGGACATTCTTGGCTTCCAGGAACTGTGGCATCGCGCCTCGCTGGCGCGCGCCTTGGCGGCGGCCGGGCTTAGCAACGACTATGACCTGCTGGCGCCCGAGGATGCCAATGGCACCCACATCGTCTGCGCGGCGATCGTGCGCAAAGGCCTATTACTGGGCCAGCCGGAATGGATCGTCAGCTTTGCTCAGAAATTCGTGCTGCAAAGCGCCGGTGACGACCCACAAACGCCGGCCATCAGCGTGAACATCACCAGCTTCTCCCGCCCGGTCTTGCACTTTCAGGTGCGCCCCCGCGCGGACCACGACCCCATCCATGTCTATGTTTGCCACCTCAAGTCGAAAAATCCAACCGAGGTGTTTCGTGAGGCCTGGTTTGGTGCCGATACCGCCACCTACCAGAAGCACCAAAACAATTTGGGCGCCGCCCTGTCCACCATTCGCCGCACCGCCGAGGCGGCCGCGCTCCGCTTCCTGTTGACCGAACAGATGAAGGGGACGCGCACGCCCGTGATCGTGCTCGGCGACATTAACGACGCGCAGAACAGCAACACCGCCAACATTCTCACAGAGCAACCACGCTATCTGGTCGGCGACTCCTTGGGTGGTGGCGACGTCAGCCTCTACACCGCCCAAACCCTGCAGGAGTACCGCAGCACGCGGGATGTCTATTACACCCACATCTTCCAAGACATGATGGAGTCCCTCGACCACGTGCTGGTGAGCGAGGAATTCTACGACAACAGTCGTCGGCGCATCTGGATGTTTGATGGCATGACCGTCAACAACGATCATTTGAACTTTGACGATCACAAACAAAGCGGCAGTAACGACCACGGCCTGATTTGCGCCCGATTCAAGTACAAGCCGATCAAGCTCGAGGCACGCCAAATCGCCGACGACACTGCCTAGCGGCAGCCGGCGCGCCCGACGTGACCCGCATTCACCGCAGACGGGCCGTCGTCTCCGCCGGGCTTGGCGTCAGCATTCTACCGAGGCTGGCGATTTTGCCCAAGCATCGCCTGCTCCGGCCAAACCACGGCTTTCCGGCGATCACCAATACGCAAAGCGCTCGCTGCTACCTATTCGGCGGCCGCGAGGCTGGCGGCGCCGCCCAGCACCTCGCGCAAGGACCGGTGATAGTGGATCATGGCCGGCTCGTTGCGCCCGTAGACCAGGTGCGTTTGCGCCCCGGAGGTGAGGCCCATTTGAATCGTGCGCCCGGCCGGAAAGTCCTCGCCCGTGACCACATCCAGCACCAGCTGCATGTTGCGCTCCCAGTGCGTCCTTTCCTCCTCGCTCGCCGGCGCCTTCGGCACATAGAGCGCCAACTCCATCACGGCCCGATCGACCCGCTCCTCGCGCGGGAAAATACGGGCAAGCTCGACGTGATCGCCCTGCACGATCAGCAGCGTGTTGGGGAACAGGCAATAGATGATGCTCGTGTTCCACATCAGGTCCCAGGTCTGCTCGGGCTCGCTCTTGAGACGGTCGAGCTTCTTGCGGGGCATGACGAGGCGATGGTTGTAACCAAAAGGCACGAAGTCCGTGACGTTGCCGTGCAGAATCTCCTTGAGCGAGTCCTTGTGCAAAAAGCCGATGTGATAGGCCTCGTGAAAAGTATCGACGAGAATCTTCCAGTTCATGGCCTCAGGCACGATGCGCTTGTCGTAGAAGGCCCAGGAAGCAAAACCGAAGCTTTCCAGTTCGGGGCCGAGCCCGCCGAGCCAAAGATCGATGTCGAACTCCGTTGCCGCGTCGGCGGCGGGCGTCGGGATCACCCACACCAGACCGTGCTTCTCCGCGAGCGGCAGCGGCGTCAACCTGGAGCGCTCGCCGCGAACGTCGGGAAAATTGCGCTCGTCCGGGATGCCCATCACCTTGCCCGCAAGGTCATAACTCCAGGCATGATAGGGACACACAAAGAGACGGGCCTTGCCACAGCCCTGCGCCACCTTGGCGCCGCGGTGGCGGCAGACGTTGAGAAAGGCGCGCAATTTTCCATCGCGCCCCCGCACGATCAGCAGCGGCACGCCGGCATAGTCATCGGTGCGAAAGCTGCCCGGCGTCGGCCACTCCGAGGCAAAGCCCATCAGCAGCGGCCATTGCCGAAACAGCCGTGTGCGCTCGCGGGCCGCGTGCTGTGAATCGCTATAGACGGCAACGTCGTTGCGCCAGGGCGCCTCCGCCAGCGCCGTGCTGCGGCTGTCAAGGTAGTGCAACAAGCGTTTCAACAGGTCGATTTGCTGCTGCCGATCCATCTGCGACCCCTGTGCGCTCCGGTCCTTTGCGCTTGCACCCGCGGCTACAAACCGGCGTCTACCCAAGCTTGATACGATACCGTATCATGCGGCCGCAGCACGCACAATACGGTGCCGTATCACAAACAGGCGAGCGGGCATGCTCAGCATGACGGATGGGTCGGACAAATGGATCGAGGCGGCGCTCGCCGAGCTCGCCGAGGGTGGCATCGAGCGCGTACGCGTCGAGGTCGTGGCCGAACGGCTGGGCGTCACCAAGGGCGGATTTTACCGCCGCTTCAAGGACCGCCGCGCCTTGCTCGACGCCGTGCTGGAGACCTGGAGCGGCGGCCGCATCGCCGTCATCCAGCAACAAACGGCGCTTGCCGGCCTGACGCCGCGCGAACGGCTCAAGGCCCTCGTCAAGCTCTATACGGAGCGCATTAGCGCCCAGGGCATGGCGATCGAACTCGCCATTCGCCAATGGGCCCGCGCCGATCCAGGCGCCGCCGCGGCCGCCGCCCGCGTCGACGCCGCCCGCCTCGCGGCCGTGACGGAGCTCTACCGCCGGCTCGGGCTGTCGGCAGAGGACGCGCAAGGCAGGGCCATTCTGTTCTATGCGTTCATCTTCGGGCAAAGCCTGCTCTTCCTCGCGCAAGCGCCACGCAAGCGGGCGAGCTTGCTGGCCGCCTGTGCCGAGACCTTGACCGAAATCGGCTAGAGGATCGCAGCCCCAGGGCGTCGCGCAGACGCACCATCGTGACGGAGAAAGATCATGCAACGCGCAATCTTTGCCCACGACGCGGCGCCCCGCGCCAAGGCCAGCAACTATCCTGCTGACTTTGCCGAACGCGTGGCCGGACGCCTCAAGCGCCCGCTCGGGGATCTGTTCGCCCTCAAGAATTTCGGGGTGAACCTGACAACGCTGGCGCCCGGTGCCGCCTCGGCGCTGTTCCACCGCCACAGCCGGCAGGACGAATTCATATTCATGCTCGAGGGCACCCTCACCCTCCTCACCGAGGAGGGCGAGCAGGAGCTGACGCCGGGGATGTGCTTCGGCTTTCCCGCCGGCGGCACCGCCCACCACCTCGTCAATCGCTCCGCCACGGCCGCCAGTTACCTCGAGATCGGCGATCGGAGCGCCGGCGACACCGTAACCTACCCACGGGACGACCTCGAGGCCGTGCTCGGACCTGAGCGGAAGTGGATTTTCAGCCGCAAGGACGGGACGCCCTACTGAGGCTGGTATCCCCGGATAGACCGGGCAGCGAGCAACCACAAATCCGTGCCGGCAGGCGGCCAGTTGTCGAGGTGCGGCCGGCTTCCTACCTCATGCCTGTGGCGGCAAGGGAGCAGCAGCCATGCAGCGTTTCGATTTCAGGCGCCAGGACTATCTGAAAAATCCCGACCTCGGGCTCAAGCAGCTGAGAGCCGCGGGACCACTCGTCAAAGTGCGCTTTCCCATCGTCGGCAAAACCTGGATCACCACCACGAGCGACATGGCCGGCCGCGTTCTCAAGGACAACGCCACCTTCACCATGCGCAAGGATGGCACGCTTGCCGGCTTGCGCTGGTGGATGCCGCGCTCGATCCGAGCGCTAGCGGTCAGCATGCTCAGCATGGACGAACCGGACCATTCGCGCCTGCGCGGCATTGTCGATGAAGCCTTTCGTCGCCGCGCCATTCTCGACATGGAGCCAAGAATTTTGGCTATCGCCGATGGGCTGGCGGCCGAGCTCTTCGCCGACGGCAGCCCAGCCGATCTCGTCGAGCGCTATGCGCGCAAGCTGCCGCTGGCGGTCATCTGCGAGCTGCTTGGCTTGCCGGTGGCGGACCGGCCGCGCTTTATCGCCTGGGCCAACTCGCTGACGCGTCTGACGGGCATGGTGAGCTTTCTGCGCCTGCTCGGCGGCTTGGCAGCGATGAAGCGCTACCTCGAGGGCCGCTTGCAGGCCGCGCGCGTCGACGGCGGCGAGGGCTTGATTGCGGAGTTGGTGCGCGTGGAAAAGGCCGGTGGCCGCCTCAGTTCCGAGGAAATGCTGGCCATGGTGTTTTTGCTGCTCGGCGCCGGCAGCGAGACCACCACGCATCTGATCAGTGGCTCGGTCTATGAACTCATCAAGGCCCCACAATTGCGCGATTGGCTCGAAGCGGATTGGAGCCGCGTCAATCTGGCGGTCGAGGAGTTTTTGCGGTTCGTCTCACCGGTCCAGTTTAGCAAGCCGCGCTTTGTCGGACGCGATCTAGAGCTGGACGGGGTCGTGCTTAGAAAGGGCGACCGGATCATGGCCATGTTGGCGGCGGCCAACTGTGACCCCGCCGCCAACGCGCACCCCGAAAGGCTCGATCTGGCCAGAAAGCCCAATCACCACCTGTCCTTTGGCACCGGGATCCATTTCTGCCTGGGGCACCAGCTGGCGCGAATCGAGGCCAAGTGCGCGCTAGAGGCGCTCCTCAAACGCTGGCCGCGACTGGAGCTGGCCGTGCCGGCCGAGGACATTCGCTGGCGGCCGCGCCCCGGCCTCCGGGCGATTGCCGCCTTGCCCGTGCGCGTGGCCCAGAGCCGGCCCGAGAGCCGGCCGGCCGTTGCCGCGGCCGCGCCATAGCGCGCGCCGCTTGTGGCGTGGGACAAGGCAGCAACAGGCATCCAGGGCCCACAACAGATCTGCGCGACCATCGCCCTTAGCTTGGCGCGCCGCCGCTGGCGCAGCGGTGCTTGGCACGCTGGTAGGCCGGGCGCGCGCCGATCCGGTCTTGGTAGTGGGCCAGCTCCTTTGGCACGCTGCCGCCGAGGCCGCCCTGCCACAGCGCCAAGCCGCAACTCACCGATATGTCGGCGAGCGTCAGCTGATCGCCCACCAAGTAGGCGCGATCGGCAATGAGCTCTTGCGCATACTGGACGGCGCGGGCCGCGCGTTGCTCGAGCCCGACGACCGACCAGTTGCGCTTGTCGGCATCGCCAGCGCCGAAGCGGGCCGCCAGCAGCGGATTGAGGCTCATGCCCAACTCGGTCTCACCAAAGAGCGTCAGTTGCAGGCAGCGCGCGAGACTTGCGGCATCGGTCGTCGGCAACAAGGGGGTCGGCCCATAGATCTGGACCAGGTAGAGCATGATGGCGATCGATTCATTGAGCACAACGCCGCCGGCGTCTTCGAGCAGGGGAACCGTGCCGAGCGGGTTGAGGGCCCGATAGGCGACGGGCGTCGGAAAGGCGTGGTTCTCGACAGCATAGGAAAGCCCCATTTCCTCGCACAACCACATGACGCGCAGCCCACGCACGCCGCGGGCAAAATTGTGAATGTTCAACATGGCCTCGGTCCCTCCCGTTCGCGGGTGACGTCGCCGCCGGGCACCCCCTCAAACTCGCGGCGCGCGCGCCGGGGCTTGCCCAGGGGCTCGCAACGCGACAGAGGCCGCCCGCGGCTCTTATTCATGCCGGCTGCCACGCCGGGCGCTGGCTCGAGGGCAACGGCGGGAAGGCCAACGCCATGGCAACGGCGCCGAGCCCGACCGCGGCCGAGCCGATGAAGAGCCAGCTATAGGCATCGAAGGTGTCGAAGATCCAACCGCCCGCCACCGGTCCAAAGGCCATGCCGATCGCCGAGGTCATGGTGGCGGCGCCGAACACCGTCCCCATGATGTGCTGGCCAAAGTATTCGCGCGCCAGCACGGCATAAAGCGGCATGACGCCGCCATAGGCGGTACCGAATACGACCGCGAGCGCATAGAACTCGGCCAGACGATTGACCAACAGGTAGCTGGCGATCGCCACGGCCTGCACCGCCAGGCCCGCGATCAAGACCTTCTTGACGCCCAAGCGGTCGGCAAGCACGCCAAACAGCAGCCGACCGCCGAGGCCCGAGAGGCCCTCGACGCTGTAGACCGTGACCGCCGTTCATCAATCACCTCCTTGATTGCCATATCAGCTGTCAGACGGTCGATTGAATAAGAACCACCCGAGGGCACGTGCGGAAAAGTGTCGTTTATCCGGTCAATGCTTTCTCGGCTCAGGAAACCTGGCACAATGACATGCTGGAACGGGCTCTGCGCTACCAATGCCGCCCCTAGGGGACTCAAATCAAGGTGGGGCATGGTTCTCTTCCTTCAAGATGTCAGGTCGATTGTGTGATCGCCTTTTCCTTAAGCCCATGCAGCAACTGCGCTCAACCGCAACATGCCTTTCTTGTCAGTGTGTGATCAGGGTCTGCGCGAAGCACCAGTACTCGGTGCTAACGGTTCGCGGACGGCCCTGGTGGGGTGTTAAAACCAGCGACCGCAGATGCTCTCGAGCAGCAAAATCCGATGCGGCCAGCAGAAACCGGTGGGGCTGGGCACAACTGCGGTGCGCAAAGCCGAATGGCGTTCTTTGCCATCTCGCATAGCACTTGCATGAACCTGCGGACCGAGCGCAGCAAGGCGCTGCACGCCTTCGCGCCATCGCCTAGTTTCCATCACAACGGGGATTGGCGGGGCGCATCAGCGCTTACTAGAGATGCGCGATGCCTCTCGTTGTGATCCGCTAGCGTTGCGGTGCGCGCGCAGCCAATGCCGCAAACCCTCAGAGTTGACCCACTGCCCGTCCAACGCTGCCAATGCTTCCCTGCGTGCACGCATAGCACGTTTGAGAGCGCCGCGTTCGCCAAAGCGGTCGATCGAGAACTTGATCCGCTTGGCCTTGCCGGGCGCGAGCGTCCAGAATGCCAGCCAATAGCCGCGTTGGACTGCTGGCCGGACGTGCACTCCGGGATAGAGGTAACGGCATACGCCGGCTAGGCCCGACTTGTTGTTTCGGCGTTTGATTCGACAATACTCTGCGCGCGACATTGGCGGATGTTGACTGAGGATTTGGTCGCGAAACGCCTTTGCGGCGGTCAATGCCTTGGTCTTGCCGCCATATGACCGATCGCTGAAAGTGCGCCTCCAGATTTGCTTCCGACGCTGAACGCTGACAATCCAAGCAAAGGTGCGGTGAGGCTTACTTTCGATTCGCGTAATCGCATAGCGGGAGCGTCTCGCGGCACGACGTGCTTTAACTATGCGCTTCTTGATCATTTGCACTCTGTGAGCACGTGCACCCGGTCTCAAAGACATCGATACCGGTTGGCCTTCCTCGCTTTTGTGACGCGCGCGACGAATGACGACGCCAGCCCTTCGATGCTCCTCATCGCTGCTACCACGCCTTGTTCGCCAGCCAGCAAAATCAACACTGCCCCACCACGATAGCTTACTGGGGGTCTCGGAAATATGCGAGCCGTGCTGCAAGTGGGCAAGATGCGCCGTGATCCTGCCAGGGGTCATCCTGTAACAACGACCCATCAGGCATTGTCGTGATACCTGCCCCAGCGTCGATGGAGATGCGGGTCGGCTCCTTAGCTTGCCACAAGTCGCCGACGTTGCGCATCACTTTCAATCTGGTCTGGAACAGCTGCCTCCATACCGCCATCCCTCGAGCAGGTCGTCGCGAGTCGTGCTGCGGCTGAGACGTGCGAGCGCGCAGCTTGCGAGACATGGTCCGGAAAACGTGTCATCTCGTTCGACCAGTCTTTGAAAGTGCTGCGAAAGCCGTGCACGGTGATGTCCGGGTGCATGTCCCGCAGCATCTGCTGCATGGCCAGAGCGGAAAGCGGTTCGCCGCGTCCAGCGCTTCATATCTTTGATCAGGTTCTCGGCGGCCCCACGGGCACAGAACACCTTCTCGTAGAGGGCCTTGCTGCGCCCTTCGAGGTTGGTGACGATGAAGCGCACGTCGGTGCCCAAGGGCGTCGCCTCGACGCGGGCAATGAGCTTCCGCGAGCGGCTCCACTCGTGTGCTCGATAAGGGAGTTGATGGAAACGCCGCACGGTCGGCTTCATCTTTGAGCGCCGCATGTCGCAATGATCGCGCCACGGCGCCGCGATCTCCAAGAGCTTGGAATTGATGGCGAAGCCGAGGATGTAATCGCAGCGCATAGCTTCCAGCAGAGCCAGCGCGGGCTCGCTGCAATAGTGGCTGTCACCACGTACCAGGATCTGGACTTTGGGCCAGTGCTTGCGGATGCGGCGGATAACGTGACGAAGAACTTTAGCCACCTCTTTGCCCGAGGGCCGCTTGCCGGGCCGAAGCAGCGAGAGCACCGGTTTGCCCGAGAGACCGTCGAAGATGTAGATCGGCTGGAAGCAGGTGCAGTCGTAGTGCGCGTTGAAGAGAGCGAGCTCCTGCTGGCCATGAACGGGATCGTCGGTGTCGTCGATGTCGAGCACGATCTGCCGGGGTGGTGTCTTGAAGCTCCGGCAATACAGATCAATCTGGCCGAGCCCGATGCGGGCCAGCGCACGCCAGTCGGGCAAGTTCTCGAGCCTCGACAACGTTGGCTGAGCTCATGAGGTCGGCACCACTGTCGGGCGCACGACCGACGGCGATCTTCAGTGCCGGATCGGTGCGCAAGGCGTCGACGTCGTCGCAGTCCTCGTAGCCGGCCGCGATCATGAGCATGCGCGCCAGCGCCATCTCGGAGTAGCTGTGCAGGACACGAGTGGGATCACGGTCGTCGCGCAAGCCGGCGGCGATTACCTGGGCCAAGCCGAGACGTGAGGCGATCTCGCGCAACACGATCAAGCCGCCGTCAGAAGACAAACGACCAGCGTCGAACTTGGCTGTGTCGCTGAATGCGGCAAGGGTGGCCACCAGCGGCGTGATCACGGCCGCGAGCGCTGATGTCTCCCGTTCTCACGCGATACGTCCAATCCAGGATCGGACCTGAGGCACGGCTCCTGTCGTCGCCGCCGATGACTCCGCATTGCCAAGGCAATAGCGCATCGTTGTCGCACCGAGGGCCTCGCGCTAGGCGGCGGCCGCCAGGCGGTGCTTGGCTGCGCCGGGGGAAGGCTCCGCAACGGCTGGCGCCGCCTCGCCCCGCCCTGGCAGTGGGATCTTGAAGGCGAGCGCATAGAGGGCCGGCAGAAAGGTTAAGGTCAAAATCGTCGCCGCGACCAGCCCGCCCATCATCGCCAGCGCCATCGGTGCCCAGAACACCTCCCCGGCAAGCGGGATCAAGGCCAGCACCGCCGCCGCGGCCGTCAGCGTAATCGGGCGAAAGCGGCGCACGGCGAATTCCACCACGGCCGTGAAGCCATCGTGACCCGCCGCCATATCCTGCTCGATCTGATCCACCAAGATGACGCTGTTGCGCATGATGATGCCGGCCAGCGCAATCACGCCCAAGATGGCAACGAAGCCGAACGGGGCTTGGAATGCCAGCAAGGCCATGGCCGCACCGATCAGGCCAAGCGGGCCCGTTGCCAGCACCAGCAGGGTCTTGCCGAAGTGCTGCAGCTGCACCATCAACAGCAAAAGAATGACCAGCAGCATGGTGGGCATCTTTTCGTTGATCGAGGTCTGGCTCTTGGCCAATTCCTCGACGGCGCCCTGCAGCTCGACCTGGTAGCCGACCGGCAGCGCCTCGCGCACGGGCTTCAGTTTGGCGAACACGGCATTGGCGACGTCGGGCGATTGCACGGTGTCGGGGACGACGCCGCGCACGGTGATCGAGGGCAGTCGGTCCCGGCGCCACTGAATGCCCAATTCCAGCACGACCTTGACGCTCGCCACTTGCCGCAGCGGTACGGAAGCACCCGCCGCCGTCTTCACGTAGACGTTGTCGAGGGCGGAGAGCAGGTTGCGCGCCTCCGAGGGCTCGCGCAGCATCACTTTGACGGTCTCGTCCCCATCGCGGAACTCGCCGATCTGGAAGCCGGTCAGCATAGCCTGCAGCGAACGGCGCACTTGCTGGGAGGTGACCCCCAAGGCGCGCGCACGGTCCTGATCGATGTCGAGCTTCAGGCTCGGCACCGGCTCGAGCCAATCGTCGTGCACGTTGCTGAGCTCAGGCGTTGCCCGCATGACCTCGGCCACCTCGTCGGCGTAGCGCCGCACTTCGGCGCGATCGGGTCCCGTTACCCGCACCTGCACGGCCCATCCCACGGGAGGACCATTGAAGAGCCGATCGACCTTGGAGCGGACCTTGGGGAAATTGAGCGCCAGCATCTCGCGCACGCGCAGCAGTACCCGCTCCCGCGCCTCGATCGACTTTGTCATCAACATGAGCTGGGCAAAGTTCTGGTTCTTCAATTGCTGGTCGAGGGGCAAATAGAAGCGGGGCGCACCCTCGCCGATGAAGGTGGTGACGTAGGCAATATCGGCATCGTTCAGGAGCGCTTGTTCCAGCCGCTTGGCGTCGCGCTCCGTCTCGGCGTAGGAGGCGCCTTCGGGCAGCCACAGATCGACCAGGAGCTCGGGGCGATTGGAGGTCGGGAAGAACTGCTTGGGAATCAAGGCGAAGCTGGCAATGCTGGCGGCAAAGGCAGCAACCGTGAGTACGACCACGCTGCGGCGCCAGCGCACGCACCAGCTGACGACGGCGCGGATCGCGCGATAGGCCCGGCTGTCGAAGACTTCGTGGTGGTGGGCGGGGCCATTGGCGCGCGGCCGCAACAGCCGATAGCCGATCCACGGCGTGAAAGTGACGGCGGCCAACCAGGAAATCGTCAGCGCCATGCCCGTCACCCAGAACAGCGCGCTGACATACTCGCCGGCTTGGCTCTGCGCGAAGCCGACGGGGATGAAGCCGGCGACGGTGATCAGCGTCCCAGTCAGCATCGGGAAAGCCGTCGAGGTATAGGCAAAGGTCGCCGCGGCCAGCTTGTCGTAACCCTCCTGCAGTTTTCGGTCCATCATTTCGACCGCGATCATGGCATCGTCGACCAGCAGGCCCAAGGCGATGATCAGCGCGCCCAGCGAGATGCGGTGCAGGTCGATGCCCATCAGCGACATGGCGAAAAAGGTGGCGGCGAGCACCAGCGGGATGGTCATGGCCACGACCAGCCCGGCCCGCCAGCCGAGCGCCAGCAGCGAAACCACGAGGACGATGGCAATCGCCTCGCCCAAGGCCTCCAGGAACTGATGGATGGACTTGCTCACGACCTGCGCCTGGTCCGAGATGCGGCCGAGCTCGGCGCCGAGCGGCAGCTCCTGCTCGATGCCCTTGAGGCCGCGCTCCACGGCGGCACCGACCTCCGTCACGTTGCCGCCGGGAGCCATGGTCGTGCCCAACAGCACGGCATCATGCCCCTGGTAGCGCGTCTTGGCGCTGGGCGGATCTTCCAGCGCGTGCTTGACTTCGGCGAGATCGCCGAGCCGTAGCGTCTCTTGCCCGACGCGCAGCCGCAGCTCGCGGATGTCCTCGACCGATTTGAGCCCGCCAGCGACGTCGATGCGCACCGACCGCTCGCCCGTCTCGATCCGGCCCGCGGGGTCCATGGCGTTTTGGCCGGCGAGCGCGGCGGCAATGTCGAGAGCCGACAGACCACGCTGGGCCAGCGCCACCGACGACACCTCGATGAATATGCGCTCCTCCTGCAGGCCCAACAGGTCGACCTTGGCGACGCCAGGGATGCGCAGCAGCACATCGCGCGCGGCCTTGGCGAAATCCTTAAGCTCGGGATAGCTGAAGCCGGGGCCGGTAAGGGCGTAAAGCGAGATGTAAGTGTCGCCGAACTCATCGTTGAAGAAGGGACCGATCACGCCCTCGGGGAGCGAGGCGCGGATGTCGCCGATCTTCTTGCGCGCTTGATAGAAGGCATCCTTCACCGCCTCGCCGCGCACCTGACCCTTGAGGTTGACAAAGATGTTGGCGAAGCCGGGCCGGGTGTAGGAGCGCAGAAAATCGAGGCCCGGCGTTTCCTGTAGCTTGCGCTCGATCTTGTCGACCACCTGATCTTGCATTTCCTGCGTGGTGGCGCCCGGCCAAAACGCCTGCACTACCATGACGCGGAAGGTGAAGTCGGGGTCCTCCTTCTGCCCGATCCGCCATAGCGAGTAGGCGCCGGCGACAAGCAAGAGCACGAGCAGGAAGGCGGTGAAGCCGCCGTGGCCGATGGCCCAGCGAGACAGGTTGAAGGTGGACGCAGGCATCTTGGACATGGTGGCATCACTCCCGAGCATCGAGGGGCCGACCCAATGGGCTGCACAAACTTGGGGGTGGGGCTAGATCCGGTTGCCCGGCGCCTGTGAGCGCTCTTCCAGCAAGCGCACGCGCATGCCGTCGCGCAAGAACTGCACGCCCGCCGTCACCACCATGTCGCCGGCGTTCAATCCGCTGGCGATGCGCACGCCGTCGTCAGACGTCCCCGCAAGGCCAACGATGGTGCGCCGCACGACCTTTTTGCTCGGGTCGACGACGAAGACCGCGGCGTTGTTGCTACTGTCCGTCAAGGCCGTGAGGGGAACCAGCATCGGTGCGCTCTCATGCTCGAGGCGCAGGGCCACGGTTGCCGTCATCCCCAAGCGCATGGCCTCGGGCGGCGCGGCCACGGCAATGCGCACGGGATAGGTGCGCGAGGCCGGCTCGGCCTGGCCGCCGATTTCGCGGACGCGACCATCGACGCTGAGGCGCGGCCCTGCCCAGAGCGTGACCTTCGCCCATTGTCCGATCGCCAGGCGCCCGGCATCCTGCTCCGGAACGGCCAAGGCGATTTCCGTCTCACCGGCGTCGGCCACCGTGACGATGGGCTGGCCGGCGCTGACGACTTGGCCCGGCTCGGCGCTCACCGCCGTCACGATCCCGGCCCTATCGGCCTTCAAGGTTGCATAGGACACCGCGTTCACCGCTTGGCGCAGTTGCGCTTCAGCGCTTTGCAGCGACGCCACGGCGGCATCGAGCTCGTTGCGGCGGGTGTCGTAGGCCGCCTGCGAGATGATCGCCTTGGGCAGCAACACCTTGGCCCGTTCCAGATTGTCGCTGGCGACGTCGCGCCGACTGGCCGCGGCGGCCACGGCGGCTCTGGCGCTATTCTCCGCCAGCTTGAGGTCGGTCTCATCCAGGCGGGCGATGGCCTGGTCGACCAGCACGCGGTCGCCAACATTGATCAGGCGCTCGGTGATCTTGCCGGAGACCCGGAAACCGCGCGCGCTTTCGATGCGCGCGCGCACCACGCCGGCATAGCTAAGGGTCCGCGCCTCCGGCGCGGTCTCGACGATGGCGACCTTCACCGGCCGCACCGCCTCTTGCGGGGCCGCGGTTTCGCTCTTGCAGCCGCCGAGCAGGGCGGCAAGGCCGAGAATGCCGACGCCGCCGATCAAGGTCGGCGCCCTGGCGCGCCGGAATCGCGCCATCCCAGCGCGCAGGCTTGCAATGCTGCTCATGCCCATCTCCTTTTTTTCCGCATTCTGCCGCAGCCCGGCGTCCCCCGAGCTTGCGATGTGAGCGTGACTAACATATGTTAGCGACGCTGACATCGCAAAGTGTTAGCGACGCTAACTTTTCAACTCATCGTGAAGCGGACATGCTCGCGTCATGCGGCGACTCACGGCCAAGCAGGGGCAAACCAAGGCCCGCTATCACCACGGCGAATTGCGCGAGGCGCTGATCCGTGCCACGCGCAAGCTGGTGGAGGAGCGGGGTGCTGAGAATTTTACCCTTGCCGACGCCTGCCGCGTGGCCGGCGTCACCACGGCGGCGCCCTACCGACATTTTCAGGGCAAGCAGGACATTCTGGCCGAGATCGCCTCGCGCGGCTTCGATGAATTGAGAAACCGGTCAATGGCCGTGGTCGCCGAAAAAGGCGAGGGCAGCCTGGAGGGCATCATCGCCTTGGGCCAGGCTTATGTGGCGTTCGCGGTCGAGGAGACCGCCGTCTTTCGCTTAATGTTTGGGCAGGAGCCGTCGCTCAAAAAGGCCAAACACGTGCTGGGCACCGGCCAGGACTGCTTCGTCCACGTCATCAATCAGGTCGCGCTTTACTGCAAGCGCAACAAAGTGCGCGGCGATGCCCAGGAGATCGCCCTGAAGCTGTGGACGTTTGTGCACGGCGCCGCCTCCCTGCTGATCGATCAGGACTACGACGCCGTGGCGCCAGGTATCGATGTCAATAAGTTGATCGCGGGCGCCACCCCGGGCTTGCTCGCCGCCTCGCCGCCACGCAAGGCCCAGCGAAAATAAAACCGCTCAGTTAGTCAACCGGCGCGCGGGACACCATTCGGTAGGCGCGGCGCCGCGGCGGATCGATCGCCCGGGGCGACTGGCTCGCGCCCGCAGCCTTGTGTTGGCGCAGCGCACGCAGGGTCACGAGCAGGAGGCCGAGCTCCTGGCCGAGCTCCTGGCCGTCGCCCACGGGCTCACCCCCGTCGAGCGCGGCCTCGGCCGTTAGGCGGTCGAGTTCGGCAATTCGCCCATCGATCAAGTCAAGGACGGTCAAGCGCTAATCCCTCCCGAGGGCCGTCGAACCCTCGGCTTTTGCGCGTCCCGCGTAACAGATTGATGACAGTTGCATGAAACCCATCGGGTTCCCGCGCCTCCGCCACAGGAAACGGGTCGCATTTGGCGTTGCGGACGCCAGATTGAGCAGAGCCTGAGAGGTGACCCATGAGCTTTCGCATTAAGGGACTTGCCGCCGACCGCTTTCAACATCTGTTTGCCATGTCAGATGCGGAGTTGGCCAAGCATGGGGCGGTGCGTCGAACCGCCGATGATCGCCATCCCGGCTATCCATGCCGTATCAGCCTCACCGATTCACACGCGGGCGATGAGCTGATTTTGCTCAACTACGAGCATCTACCCGTCAACTCGCCCTATCGCATGCGCTTTGCCATCTTTATTCGTCGTGGCGAGAAAACCTATGACAGAATAGACGAGGTTCCCGAACAGCTGCGGGCCCGCGTCCTGGCCGTGCGCGCCTTCGACGCGCAAGGCATGATGACGGGCTTCGAGCTCGTCGATGGGCGCGAACTCGAGCCGGCGATTGAACGGCTCTTGCGTCCGTCAGACGCCGAATATCTGCACGTGCACTTTGCCGCGCCGGGATGCTATGCGGCGCGCGTCGAGCGCGCATAACCCGCGGCAAGGCTGGCGCCGGTTGCCGGTTGCGCGCTGGCACCGCCTGATCGTCAGGGCGCCCGACGCATCATCGGGCTTCGGCTCAGTTTTAGCTGCCGAGGCGACGCCTCGCGTCCCCACCCCCGGTGGATTAGCCCAAAAGAACCCTGGGCTTGGCGAACCGTCGGGCACGTTATGGTGTTCCCCGAGCGCGGTTCGCCCTGAGACGTGCTAACGGTGGCGGGCGGGCCAACCCTTGCGGGCAGATCATCGGCCGAAGTTGCCCCATGGCTGCTGGGAATCCTCAAGTGAGGACCCGCGCTCCGCAGGTGATGCCAAATGATGACTCAGGTTCGATGCCGGCGTGCAACAGGGGCAAAGCCTGCGTCCGCTGCCGCCGCGGCTAAAATGACCGTCGCAAGGCAGCGGCCGATATGGTTAATTCCCGCCGATCCGTACGGGGTGACCGATGCCGTTTGAAATCGAACGCAAGTTTCTTGTGCGCGGCGAGGCGTGGCGGCCGCTCGCAACCCAGCGTATCCACATTCGCCAAGCCTATCTGGCGGGAGAGGGGAGAGCCTCCGTTCGGGTACGCATCAAAGATAATGCCGCGACGCTGACCATCAAATCGCGCGCGCCGGATCGTCGGCGTTTGGAGCTCGAATACCCCATTCCCGTCTTGGAAGCGGAGGCCGCCATCGCGCTGCGTCGGGGTATCGTCGTGGAGAAGGTTCGCTACCTCGTGCCCCACGCCGGCGCGGCCTGGGAAGTCGACGTCTTCGCCGGCGAGAACGAAGGCCTCGTTCTCGCCGAGATCGAGCTCCGCGATGAGCATCAGCGCATCGCGTTGCCGGCATGGGCCGGACCGGAAGTCACCGGCCAGGCCCAATTTTACAACAGCGCGCTGGCGGCCTGCCCGTTCGCGACCTGGAGCCAGGATCGCAAGCGTGCCCTCAGTGCGGACGCCTGACCCGGCGCCGGCGCCTTTCCAGTCTTCTTCATGGCCCGCAGCGGCTCACCCCTCAAACAGGGCTTCACGCCTTGGCGCCGTAGCGCTCCACGAATTTGCCGAAGGCTTCGAGCTGTTGCTTGACCAATGTGCGCGTGGTGTCGTCCTTCAGTTCACCAGTCTTTTCGTCAATTTTGCCGGCGCAGCTCCCCACAAAAATTTCCGGCTTGTTGAGGGTTAGCGCGTCGAGAAAGACCATGGCTCGGCGCAGGTCGTATTGCACGCGCGCGCCTCCCAGCGGCCCGGGGGACGCCGACTGCAGGGCGATCGGCTTGCCCGCGAAGGGTTGGTTGGGCAAACGCGAGACCCAGTCGATGGCGTTCTTCAAGCCACCGGGAATGGAGAAATTGTATTCCGGCGTGCAGAAGATCACGCCATCGGCCGCACGGATCGCCTCCGCCAGCGTGCCGACGGCCGCGGGAAAGCCCGGTCCGTTCTGAATATCCGCATTGTAGAGAGGAAGCTCGGCGAACGATGGCGCCTCTTTGATGCTCATGCCGGCCGGCGCAAAACTCGGAAGCGCCTGCATCAGCATGCGATTGAAGGAACCCTTACGCAGGCTCCCGCAGATGGCCACGATGTTCATGGGTTTGCTCCCTTTCGGTTGGACCAGAGCTCGGCTCACCGCCGTCACATGTACGAGTTTGCGCCCCGACCACGCAACAGGGTCAGCGGCCGACGGACCCCGGCACACCCAGACCCGGCCGTCTCGCCGCCGTCACCACGGGTCTCGGCGCCGCCGGGTTGGATGACCGTGGGCCAACGCGGGCGCCACCAGCCAAGCCTCAGGCCCCGGCCGTGTTGCCGTTGCCGGGCGCTCAGGGCGGGCGCCAAGCGCACGCTTGCGCGCAGCGCACGATCTATGCGACGGAAACGGAAAGATCGGAGGCGCGCTGCAGGCAAGCGCAAGCGAGACCTAGATTTTTCAATGACCCTGCGGCCGTCTGTTGCATGCGACGGGCAACCGTTGCCGTCGCCGGCCTCTCCCACGGTCAGCGCGCCGAGGGGCCACCCGTAATCCGAGAGACCTCATGGCCATCGCCCCATCGATCATCGACAGCCGCCGGCACCAGATGTTTCCGACCTTGGAGCCGGCGGACATCGCCCGCTTGCGTCGTTTCGGCCAGGTGCAGATGTTTGCCAAAGGCGATGCCTTGGCGCGGGTCGGTGAGGTCGGTCACGGTCTCAGCATCATTCTGTCGGGCCGCGTCGAGATCACCCAACGCCATCAATCCCGGCAAAGCACACCGATCGTCACGCACGGGCCAGGCGCGCTGATGGGTGAATTGGCGCAGCTCGCCGGTCGCCCGGCCCTGGTCGATGCCCTTGCGCAAGACGCCGTAGCAGCGCTGGTCATCCCACCGGAACGCGTGCGAGCGATGTTCGTGGCGGAGGCCGAGGTCGGGGAGCGCATTATGCGCGCCTTGATCCTGCGGCGGGTTGGCTTGCTGGAGACCGGCGCGGGTGGACCGGTGATCGTCGGCCGCACCGGGGACGGCGACGTGCTTCGGCTCGAAGGTTTTCTCGCCCGCAACGGCCATCCCCGCCAGCGGCTCGACCCCGAAACGGATGCCGAGGCCAGGGCATTGATTGAACGCTTCCACGTCGATCCGGGCCAGTTGCCCATCGTGCTGTGCCCAAATGGACAGCTGCTGCGCAATCCCGGCGAAGCGGAGCTCGCCCGCTGTATTGGCATGGTGGGCCCGATCGATCCCGACCGCGTTTATGACGTCGCCATTGTCGGCGCCGGACCGGCGGGGCTCGCCACCGCGGTCTATGCCGCCTCCGAGGGGCTGTCGGTTTTGGTCTTGGATTGCCGTGCCTTCGGCGGTCAGGCCGGCGCTTCCGCGCGTATCGAAAACTATCTTGGCTTTCCCACGGGCATCACCGGCATGGCGCTGATGGCGCGCGCCTATAATCAAGCCCAGAAATTCGGGGCCGAAATGGCGATACCGGACGAGGCTGTGGCGCTGACGGGCGTGGAGGCGGATCGCGGCGGGTTTGCTCTGCGTCTGTTCAATGCCGAGCGGGCGCGCGCCCGCTCGGTCGTTGTTGCCAGTGGCGCACGCTACCGGCGCCTCGACGTGCCCCAGCTCGAAGACTTCGAAGCGACCAGCGTGCACTATTGGGCCTCTCCACTCGAAGCGAAGCTTGTCACCGGTCAAGAAATCGCCCTGGTCGGGGCTGGAAACTCCGCCGGGCAAGCCACCGTCTATCTGGCAACGCAGGCGGCCAAAGTGTGGCTGATCGTGCGGGGCAAATCCCTCGAAGCCAGCATGTCGCGCTATCTCGTAGATCGGATCCGCGGCCTAGAGAACGTAACGTTGGTCCGGCAGGCCGAGGTCAGTGGCCTCGAAGGCTCGAACGGCGCGCTGGAGGCCGTGCGCTGGCGGCTCGCCGCGGGCGGCGAAATCCGGCGGCAGATCCGGCACCTCTTTCTATTTATTGGCGCCGAGCCCAATAGCAACTGGCTCGCCGGCGCCCTCAAGCTCGACGCGAAGGGCTTTATCGTGACGGGACGAGACGCTGCTCCCACGCGACAATTGCTTGAAACCAGTCGCGACGGCGTCTTTGCGATCGGCGACGTCAGAGCGGGCTCCATCAAACGCGTTGCCGCAGCCGTCGGCGAAGGCGCGCAAGTCGTCGCCATGCTGCACGCCTATCTCGCAGCCAGCGATCGGCAAAGCTCACCCCAGCATCCGCATTAGCCCGCGCGCGGCACCGCCTCAGTACGCATCGGCGACATATCGTTTCTCCCTGGGGATCGGACGGCGCTGAAAGTCGGGGTGATGCGTGCGTGGCGGCAGCACGATCGGCGGTCGCTGCACCTCCTGGTGGGGGATTTGCCCGAGAAGATGCTGGATGCCGTTGAGCCGGATTTTTTCTTGTCCACCGCCTCGACGATCCACGCCCGCGTGTACGCTTCCCAGCGTCGCCTGGACTCAAGATCCATGGGACTCAATTTCCGTTGCTTGAGACGCTGGTCTAACGGCGGATGGCTGGAAGATGCAATACCGGATCGGCATCAACCCGGGCGATGTCATTTATGATGAAAGCCGCATCTATGGCGATGGCATCAACGTAGCTGTCGCTTGCAAAGCCTCGCAGAGCCGGGAGGGATTTGCATTTCGACGTCCTAATCATGGCCCCCCCTACAGGTTATTGCTGGCATCCCTCGGACAACTTGGCCGGCAGGCAGAGTGTCAAGCGCTAATGAATATTGCGCCAGCCGATTACGATCACTACGCGCGTCATCGGCCACCCTGGTTTGGATTAAAAGATTTCGAACACATGCTGGAAGGAATGAGGCAGGCGGGTTGGTCGGAGTAAGCATCGGCGACCAGTCGGAATTTATTGATCAGCGAACAAACAACTAACCCGATTCTTCCTTCCACTCGGTGGACCCAATTTGAGTCCTGAACTTCTCAAACCCGCAACACGTGCGGTCATTCTTGGCAGATTGTTCTGCTAGCGCGGCGGAGAGCTCATCCCGAGATATCGATTGACCAGTGCGCACACGGCCGAATCGCGGTCAGGAAATTTCTTGCCCAGCCAGCCGTTGACCGTCTCGACGCGAGTCGCTCGCGTGTCGTAAGTCACGCGTTCGCGGAGGATGGCACGATCATCCGCGTCGCTTAGGTCCAGGCCAGACGCGAGACCATCGAGCCATTTCCGGGTGTCGGCGCCGAGGGTCTTCATGACTTGTGGTCTTCCTTGCCATCACGGCACTCGTCCTCATCCGGCTGCTCGGCCAAATCCAGTTGTGCTGGATCATGACCTCAAGGAGCCATACATCACCGTCTCATCCCTGGGCCTTCCGACGGTCTCAACACACGCAGCCGCGGCGACGCCAAAGGCAATGAGGCTCTGCTCGCCCCAGGGTTCACTGCTCTTCCCTTGCAAGGCGAGAGCTTTCGAACAACCGGCTCGCCCCCACACACCAGCGAGCCGGTTGCAGAGGGCGCCGTACCCCACACAAATCGGCGCCCTTTTTCTTTGGCCGCCCTAAATTCGGACAGGCAGCGTCGTCACGCAAAAAACAACGAGAACGACAATCACAAAGGTGCTCAGCACCCACAGCCGAAATTCGTTAAGCAACGGCAGTCCCCACACCACAAATTGGAAAGCATTAACTGTTTCAGCGAAATCTTCTGAAATTGCAGAGGAGCTGACGGCAACAGCCCCTCTGCAGTTTGGGAGGCAGTCCATGAACGATCAAAGGACCCAGCGCGGCCCGCACCCAGCAACCTGCGAACGAGGGTAGTCGCGAAGCTAAGAAGTACCGCACCGGGTTTAAATCGCGTGCCTAACGGGAGGTCTTGCACGCGGTTGTCACTATAGCTCCGTGGGCCGCGGAATGATGTCACTACCAGGCAACACTCGGCATAAAACTGATAAATCACCGACAGACAATATCAGGCGTTTGTCAGATGCTAAATTGGCAGACCTCCTCAGACTTGCGCAGCCCGCAAGTCTTCGAAGACACCCCGGGATCGAGCTTTAAAGGCCTCTCCAGTGCGCGGGCCGGGTCGTGCGATGTTGGGCAATCCCTCCGTACAAGGACTGGATCTCAGCTGACCTAATTTCCCTTCCGCATCCTGATCTGTGCGTTGCTCTCACGGAACAGTTGCCTCGCTCCGATTGCGGACTGGCCCAAGGTCCGATGAGCTTTCCCGGGAAAGGTGTAGCTTTGCAGATGGAGGACAGGGTTCGAACCGGTATGAGGTCCCAACACCCCTAGCGCGGTGCGGACCCGATTCGCCTCTGACCATGCGCTTGATTTGTATGCGTACATGGGTGCGGGGCGCTTGGCGACAGGCGTCCCCTTTTTTTGCCGCGTGGTTTGGCTGCATCCATTCCGACCGCTTCAATGCAGCGCCGCTTGCGGATTGCTGAGCGGCGGCATCACCCAACAGCGCCCTCAATCGACGGTCTTGGCTCCGCCGATCTCTATCAGCCTCTGCATGGCCTCCGGGACGAGGTCCGGTCGCTCCCTGATCTGGTACGTACGACTGCGCGATACACCGACCGGCAGTATGAGGCGAGCTTGAAGGCAGCTGGAGCCCCTTGCGGTGCAGCGATTTCACATCAGGTGTTTCGAAAACTAATGGAGGCAGCCGCGCAGCAAGGGACACGCTGAGTTTGAGCAGCTGCACTATCCCTTGACTATTCATGCAGGCGTTACGCGCCAGCAGACCCATCGGCGTCGCGAGCTTTGCGTCGGGACTATGCCGCCCGCTGCTCGAGCGGCTACGAATCGCCAGGGCTGCGCCAGGGCATGGCGCGCGAGCTGCGTAAACAGGTGACCATTCTCGAACGGGAAATTGCTGAATTGGAGCAGGTCGGATCCGACCTTACGACCACCCTCAACCAGCATGGCCACAAGGTCAGATACCCTCTTCCGTCGTAAAGTCTTAGATTTACAGTTGGGGCGCCGTTGATTGGAGCCACCCAGTAGTTCGCAACTCCTGGGGAGCGGGGGTCAGCGACGTCCCTATCCCATCTCTCCCGGTGCAGGGACGCTTGGTGAAAGGTCCCCCTTTTCCCGGGCGTCGGCTGGCTCGAATGTGGCTGCGAAAACACGACCCGCTCCAATTGCGGAGCGTTTCGTCGACCGCCCGTGTTCTCTTCCGCCGAATAAGATTACTGCCCAGCACTTGGGAGCGCCGTTTGGTCGGAACCAGTACCAAACGCAAACCCTAGCGAGCGGTGCGGGTCTGCGGTTCCTTTCGTCGCTCCCACCATGTCCCAATGATGCCTCCTCGTGGGACGCTCGGTCAGCCGTGCGTCCCATTTTTCGTCGGCACGCGCCTCGTTCTCGATAACGAGGCGCGTGTTCCTCTCCAAACGCAGACGCTTCTTGGCCACGTACAGTAAAGACCGCCGCTTCAGCCAGCTAACAAGGAAGAACTCCAACGCGCGGTCCGTAGCCGGAAGGAATTTCTAGGTCAGTCCGGCCGCAGGGCATTCGTAATTCGTGCGGATTTTTCCGCGTTTTGAAGCTGTGTTCAGTTTTGTAACATGCAATATTGGCGCGCTCTGCTATCATTCAGTTAGGACACATAGAATTCTTCTGAGGGAAGCGCTCCGGGTGCCTCAACTCCCGGAGTGACGAGCGACCTGCGCCCCAAGTCTGCTTGGGGCGCTTCTGTTAGGCTCCACGCTTCCGACCGCCGATCTCGCCGCCTTTGAAGAGCTAACCGCGACGGGTCGCGGCCGCAGCGCGGGCACGGTGAGCTGAGCGGGCTGTCCAATACGTACTACCGGCTCGACCCGCCGCGGAAGGTCACCGGGTTGATCATGACGCAGGTGTTGCCCGTCATGGCCTCGGCGTGCGGCAGCTGTACCCTCATGACGGGCATCAGTCGCCCGCTAGCCGAACGCTGCGATGTCATCTTCCGCGAGAAGGCCTCGTGCAAGAGCACCAAAGGCCGGCCGGAGTTGGAGAAGGCCTGCGGCGAGAGCTGCCGGTCGATCGGTAAGACCTCGAGGTGCATCACGCCACGAATCGCGAGGTTGGCGGCATAGATCTGAGCCCCCTCTTTTGAGCCAAACGCTCGGCGGGGGTGCGAGACGCGCAACCGCCCCAAGAGCCAAGCCACGGCCTTGCCGATTGCGCGACCAGCGCGCGCTGCGAGAAGAGCTTGCGCAAAAACGCAACGCAGCCTGTCTCGAGGGCCTGCCGTTCGATGGCCTCGTCATCAAGGGCAGTAACGAAAATGATCGGAAGGGTTGAACCCGGACCTTTGAGTCGGGGCCCTAGTTCAATTCCCGACATGCTGCCGAGATCGATATCCAAGAGGAGGCAATCGACCTGGTTGGCGGCGCCGCGGCCTGGAATTCCTCCGCCGATGCAAAGGCCAGCGTTGCAAACCCATGCGCGTCCAATAGGTCCCGGCGGCCCTGAGTATGCTTGCATCATCCTCGATGATTGCCACGATCTTTTGCCGCTTTGGCATCAAGGTCTCGCTTGCCTCGTCAGCGGGCGCAGTCTGTCGCAATAAGGTTTTATGACGAATCTCCGTCGGCAGAGACCTGCCCATATGCGAAGTTTGCTCCATAAAGGCCTATGCTCGAGCACATGCGATGTTCGCAACAACGTTGGCCGCCGAGCTCGTGCGCAGGTAGCCGCAATATGCCGTTCATCGTTGTGCATGGTGAAGATCAATACTTCGCCGTGCAGACGAGCACGGATCTGCCGTGTGCCTCCACACCGTTCGCCAACGGCATCATGGAATTCGAGTACCGCCACGTCTGGTGTGGGCGCAGCGGCTTTGCCGAGTTTTTCCGTCGGCCGCTTCCGCCACGAAGATCGGGAAAAAGCTGGAAGTCGGAGCGCTAAAGGTTACGGCGTCTGAGTTGAGCCGTTTCGTCCAATGCGCACGAATTCCGACGGCGCAAGCAGAGCAGCAGCATTCGTTCTTATCGTAATAACCCCAGCAAAGAACTTCGTTATCTGTCTGTTATGTAATGTTTTTTACCGACCGCTATTGTGGGCAAACTATGCTCATCCGGAGCAAGCTTCAAATGGTCACGTATCTTCGTGGCCATAAGAAATATGCCGGCCAGTCAACCATGCCCTCGCTCGCTATGTACGGGCCAGATCTGATGTTCAATGGGCCAAGCCCGGAGCTTGAGGAACCATGATCCTCTCTGAAAGGCCCAGTTTCCCCGATGACCGTATCCGACAGGTCCGCCCAACTCCGCCAACTGACCAACGGTCAGTAGAAGCAATGACCGAAGCCAAATGGCTAAGGCTTTATGAGTGCTAGCAACGAACCGCAACCTAGCCACGAGCACGTCTTTTCTGATAGACGGAGACCAACCATCCGCGGAGACCGTCATTGCATCAAAAGCTGTATGGCTCCCAAACTCAGGTTCAAGCGGAAACCTATTTGCACTCAACTCTACTGGTGTCGAATCGATCATAGGGACCGGGGACGTGGTCGACGGCGTATCGCATAGTGAGCACTCGCAGAGGCTGTCTTCCACCGACTGGTTGGTCGGCGGGGGGACAATGGGCGACCTTGTGCGTGCGAAGGATTGGTCCGAGACACCGCTCGGACCCCTGTCTGGATGGCCACAGAGCTTGCGCTCCGCGATCAGCATCTGTCTGGGCTCACGCTTTCCCATCGTGATCTACTGGGGCGCCGAGTTCGTTGTGCTGTACAACGACGCTTACGCCGAGATCCTGGGAAGTAAGCATCCGCAGGCGCTCGGAAGGAGATGCCGTGACGTCTGGGCGGAAATCTGGGACGTCATCGAGCCCATGCTCCAGAGCGTCGTCGCAACTAGTGAAGCGACTTGGTCGGACAACCAGCTGCTCGTGCTGAAACGACACGGCTTTCCAGAGGAATGTTACTTCTCGTTCTCGTTCAGCCCTGTTCGTTCCGAAGACGATAGAGTCGGAGGTGTCTTTACTGCGGTGATCGAACATACCCAGCGGATTTTGGGCGAACGACGATTAGTCGCGCTACGAGATTTGGGTTCAAAGTCGATGGAGGCAAAGACCGCGGAAGAAGCGTGCGTTATCACCGCCAAAACTCTTTGCGAGCACGCAAAGGATATTCCCTTCGCTCTGCTATACCTGATCAACGGCGACGAACAACTGGCGCGCCTTGCAGGCGCTGCTGGCGTTGCGCTCGATGATGCAATCAGCCCGCTGGTTCGATTCAGTCCAGGGACTGCTGAGGGCCAACCTTGGCCATTGATCGAGGTAGTGCACTCGGGCCTCATGCAGGTGGTCGAGGACTTGGCGTCCCGTTTCGGCAATACGGTTCCACCGGGGCCATGGGCTGATCCGCCGCGTCAGGCAGTGGTTCTGCCGATACGCTCGAACATTTCGAGCGAGCTCGCCGGAATTCTGGTGGCGGGCGTCAGCGCGCGGCTGAAGCTGGATGAGCTCTATCGCAGCTTCTATGAGCTGGTGGCGAGCCAGATCGCCACCGCTATTGCCAATGCTAGCGCCCACGAGGCCGAACACAAACGGGCCGAGGCGCTCGCCGAGATCGACCGCGCCAAGACGGCCTTCTTCTCGAATGTGAGCCACGAGTTCCGTACGCCGTTGACGCTGATGCTCGGTCCCTTGGAGGATGCCCTCGCAAGTTCGGCTCTGCCAAGTGGCGAGCGGGACCGGCTAACCGTGGCGCACCGCAATTCGCTGCGTCTGCTCAAGCTGGTGAACACGCTCCTTGACTTTTCACGCATCGAGGCCGGGCGTGTGCAGGCCGTGTATGAGCCCACAGATCTCGCCGCGGCGACAGCAGAGCTCGCAAGCATGTTCCGCTCAGCGGTGGAGAAGGCGGGCCTTAATCTTGTAGTCGATTGTCCGCCACTGCCCGAGCCAGCGTTCATTGATCGCCAGATGTGGGAAAAGATTGTCCTTAATCTGGTCTCCAATGCATTCAAGTTTACCTTCGAGGGCGAGATCGAAGTAAGGCTGCGCTCCACCGCGGGGCACTTCGAGCTCAGCGTGCGTGACACCGGCACCGGCATTTCGGCCCAGGAACTGCCCAAGGTGTTCGACCGCTTTCATCGCGTCGCCGGAGCTCACGGCCGCACGCACGAGGGAACGGGTATCGGCCTTGCCCTGGTGCATGAACTGGTAAAACTCCACGGCGGCTCGGTTTCGGTCGAAAGCGAGCATGGCAGAGGCAGCCTCTTTAAAGTCGCGCTTCCAATAGGCTGTAGCCATTTACCTGCTGAGCAGATCGGCGCGAAGCGCACCCTTCCATCGACCGCACTCGGTGCGCCGCATTTCGTCGAGGAAGCCCTGCGTTGGCTGCCGGAAGCGGGACAGGTAGACGAGCGGGGCATTGAGCACATCGCGGCGCGCCGGTACCAGAGCGCAGCACCGGCTGAAAGGGCGCACATTCTGTTCGCCGATGACAATGCAGACATGCGCGACTATGTGCGCCGTCTGCTCGCTTCACGATACGAGGTCGAAGTGGTCGCAGACGGTGAGGCGGCGCTCTCGGCGATTGCTCGCAGAAGGCCCGACCTGATTCTCTCGGACATCATGATGCCGCGCCTGGACGGCATGGAACTAGTATCGCGGCTGCGTGCTGATCCACAGACGAACACGCTACCGATCATTCTACTATCGGCACGCGCCGGCGAGGAATGCCGTGTCGAAGGCATGCAGGCCGGTGCCGACGACTACCTCATCAAGCCGTTCAGCGCTCGTGAGCTCCTTGCCCGCGTCGAGGCGCATGTGAAGATTGCCCGCCTCCGCCGCGACGCCGAGCAAGCGCTACGCGACGAGCAGGAGCGCTGGCAATTGGCGGCGCACGTCGGCCGGTTCGGAAAATGGCACCTCGATCTGGTGACGCGCGCGGTCGATCTCTCGGCCAGCTGCAAGGCCATCTTTGGATTGCCGCCGGACGAGCAAGCATCCGCTGAGCGGCTGTTCAGCCTGATCCATGCCGATGACCGGCAGGCAGTGGTGACACGGCTAAACGAAGCCGTCGAGACGCGGACCGCCTACGAGGTCGAGTATCGGGTGATCTGGCCCGACGGCAGCCTCCATTGGATCAACTCCCGCGGCAGTGCCTCATATGCGCCCGACGGCACGGCGCTCAAGATGGTCGGCGTCACACTCGATATCACCGAGCGCAAGCGGGGCGAAGAACATCTGCGCATGCTGGTTGCTGAACTCGATCATCGCGTGAAGAACGTGCTTGCAACGGTTAGCGCGGTCACGTCGCGTACACAGGAGGAGGCCGGCTCGGCGGCCGACTTTGTCGCCGCGCTAGACGGCCGCATCCAATCCATGGCAGCAACGCATCAGCTTTTGAGCAGTCATTTATGGAAGGGCGTACATCTGTCAGAGTTGGTTAGTCGTGAACTCGAGCCCTACGCAACCTACGGTAACGTTGAAATCGGTGGGCCAGACATAACCCTGAAGCCGGAGGCCGGTCAGGCGCTGTCGATGGTTCTCCATGAGTTGACGACCAATGCGGCAAAGCACGGCGCGCTTTCCGCCCGTGGCGGCTGTGTTGCCGTCCGCTGGTGTCGGTTGGTAAACGACGATGCGGATGCTCGTCTAACCATCGAATGGCAAGAAACCGGCGGTCCGGTGGTCCAAGCTCCACGCCGATCTGGTTACGGAATGGAAGTCATTCGCGGTCTGCTGCCCTACGAGCTTGGTAGCAAGGTTGACTTGGCGTTCGCTTCCGAGGGTCTCCAATGTCGCATCGAGATACCTGTCAGGACAGCTTGCTAACGGTCACGGAATGACTAACAGGTTGCTACGCCCGTGGCGTTGTGGCCGCCGCTGCCAAATCTCCCATGATCAGAGCTCTTGTTTTTTGGCGAAATCTCATGGGTTGAGTGGGTTCCGCTTCCTGGTCTGACGCACTCGGGCCGGCCGACCCTGACCACACTCTTGCATTTGATCTCAGCAACGCATGTATAAGGGACGTTCAGCAGCTAGGAACAGCTTGATCTCCTCACAACCGCCCGGCCGCCGACTCGGGCTCCAGGACAATCTGGTTGAGCGGATATTGACTCGAAACCCGGTCCACAATTACGCAGCCGAAGTCGCGCTGAAAGAGAGCCGCTCGACGCACGCAACAGATCGTTAACGGGGAGGCTATGAAACCACGGTGTCGGCTGCGCGGGGCTCTAGGACGTAGTCGCGCTCTTCAGGGATAGCCTCTGGATCTGCGGCGATCCGTTCGCGCATTTCGTAGACAACGTGCTGTAGAGGGAAGACCTCCACATCGATCCCGGAGTTGTGCTTCATCAGGCGCTCGATGGCGGGTCCCACATCACGCATAACGGCGCGGGGATCCTTGCCTGAAAGGTAGAAATCCGGGGATGGCCTCACAGGTGGCGCGCAATCCTCCATCGTCACGCCTCAAGAAGCGCACCGTGACCTTGTCTTTGAATGGGCGGGTCGGGCATTTGGCTGCTCCAGCTCGATTCGGGGGCTACGCTGGCAGCCCATGGCGTTGCCGAGGCGAGAAACGGCCTAAGTTAAGTTAGGTGGTTCCGCAACTGACGTAATCAGTGCGATTGCGCGCTTTATTGACGACCAAGCCGACCCAGACCGCGATGGCGACGGCGACGACGAGACGTATGAGCATAGTGTTTGCGGAAACTTAACCAAATGTGCGGATGCTCGAGCCGCGATTGCAGAAGCCGCACGGGCCCAGGTCCCTTTCCCCCTCCACCGGGACCTGGGCCTTTTCTGCGGAGCGAAGCTGATCTCCCCCGAACGGGTAATGCAAGAAAAGCGCGCGGGCCACGATTTATCGGTCAAGTCGGTGGGCGCTGAGAACGCAACTTGCAAACCCAGGTGCGGGTGAGCTGCCCGGGACCCCCGTCGCTGAGGGAAGCGTTGATGGAAGGGCTGCCAGCTCACCCCTTGGCGGCCCTTTCACCGTCACAAATGGGCTTCAAGGTTCAATCACCGCAGGCACCCCAACGCTGCCAAGCGCTTTGCTTCGGCAAGCACTAGACCCCGCTACGGCCGAAGTAACTGGCGAGGGGCGTTTCAGGACCCTTTGCTGCGCCCCTCGCCGCTTTTTTGCCGGCACGTCATTCTCAGTTGCCGGGCTTTCCAATTTCGCTCCACGTCACGGTCGCGTAGCTGGTGATGGCGTCCGCCGGCGCGGTGATCCTGACCGCCAAGCGTTGGCTCGAACTCGAGTAGCCTCCGGGCCGTCTACGCCACGGCCGGACCATTTGTAGCCGGCTGCCCCAAGAACTCGTTGTCCGACGAGCAACCATTGCATGACGGCGGCCAGTGCCGCCGGCCGCTGTGATCGGCCGTCGAGAACGGCCGCCCCGAGGATCGTAGCCATTTCCCCAAACTGTGGAGTGGCTGCGCTGCAATACCAACCTTCGTTTGTTAGCTGAATATCCTCAAAGATAGCGACTTCGCAGCCTTACCCATGCCACGCTGAGTGCGGCTGCTTCTGCGTGACGCATCCGCAGTGCCGCGGCCATTGGGGGAAGGTCGGTTCCGGTGCGCTTAACACCGCAGCGCTGGAACCGATCCCCTCTTAGTTTCGGCCCGTCTGGGGGGTTGATCCCTGCCTGGCGACCTCACATTTGTAACTAAACTTGCCCCCCAAATTTGCGGTCATTCGCGCTCCCGCGCGGCCGGTTGAGGTCCCTAGACCTCATGGCCTTTTCCGAAAATTTTGCGGCCCCCGCAGGGTCGTAACCAAAGCCGGGCGCCGGGGCGGGTCAAAAAAGCAAAGACCCAGGGAGCAAACGTCCCTAGGTCTTCTGCGATGCCTGGTGGAAATCTGCAGTGCGTGGGAGGTCACAGGAGACCTTCCGACGGCGAAAGCCATGCTCTGCACCGCGGATTGCAACAAGGCGAAAGCTCAGCGACTGGAATGGTTGCAGGTGCGCCTGATGCGTCGCTGCAACGAAAAATGCGGCTTGGGGATTCGCTATCCGCGGGCCTACGCTGTTATCTCATCAGCCCTCGCTGATCACAATCAAGGTTGCGCCCGTGGAGCGCCGCCGGTGTGCGCTTGTTGCTGGCATTCCCTCAAGTGGATCGCTTCCCCCTCAGATCGGCAGCACGCCCCAGAGCGCCCTTCCGTCTGGGGCTTTTTTCTGATGCTCGCCCGCGAGGGGAAATTGCAAGGGTTGTTGCGACGGCCCCGCCTCTGCGTCTGCTCTCGGCTCATGCCCGATCCGCGGGCGTTGAGCGCCAGAACCTAAGATCAATCCATTTGAGGCAACCCAATTGGGGCGGGAGCGTTAGCTAAGATTGTGGTTCCCGGCCGTCGCCCGGTTTGCGGTCGGTCTGATCACGATGACCTAGTGAGGCGGCTATCTGGGTCAGCGTCTTTGCGTCCTACTTTGACTGCTTCAGCCCCTGCCGGTCATCATGCGCTTTGAGACGGGCCTGTCGGGCCCTTTTGTTTTCGGGTGGGTTTTGATTGGGAATAGACTTGATTGGCATCCGTTGTAGCGCCGGCCAGCTCTCGCATACCCCATTACATCCTCAGAGCTGACAGCAGGGCACCTTCCGACCCCCGGAAGGTGCCCATCTTTTTTGGTCATGCTCCTTACGCTGCGCGTCACCTTCGCAAGCTCCACTCACCGGGTCGCTAGCATGACCTCAATCGTTCCGATGATTGCTAACTTCGACACGATTGGAACCCCTTCCAGTCTTCAGCCCGTTATGTGACGCTAACCCCTAACGGTCCGCAGTTCTACAAGCGACGATGTCTTGCGTCCGCTTGCGCTCGGCTCGGGTGGGTGGCGAGAACACCGCGAGATAACCGGCATCACCCGCGAGCTGGTGGAGCGCTATTTGCCGATATCCAACCGCTGCGAGCTCGCAGCGCAATAGTTCAGGCGGCGTGCCATGTTGGGAGGTGGGGCGGTCGAGGTCAACAATCCCGACCCGAGCGCCGGATTTCAGGGCCGGGGCGAGGTTGTAGAGAAACGCGTAGGGCTGAGCCACCTCGTGGTACATGTGTACGAGGATGGCTACGTCGAGCGAAGCGGCAGGCAGGCGCGGATCGTGCGGTTCGCCAAGCGCTAAACCAACATTGGACAACTTTAGACGTTCGATGCGCTCGGCGAGTTGGTTCAGGTAGTCTTTGGTGACGTCCTGCGCGATCACACGCCCACCCCGCCCAAGTCGTCGCGAGAGGCGCACCGTATGGTAGCCGCTGCCGGCGCCGATGTCGCCAACGGTCATGCCCGGCCTTATCGCAAGAAGCCTCGCGAGCTGGCCGGATTTATCAAAGGCATCGCGTTGCCGCTCCGTGGAGCGGCTTGGGCTTACGATCTCCGCAACGGGGCGTTCCGGCTTGGGAAAGGCGCGCGCTGGTTCGCCAGGCGGCGCGAGGTAGGTGATCTCAAATGCGTGGACGCGCCCGGCGCCCGGCGCGAAAGTCAAGAGCGCCGTGGCGATAAGCACTGCGATGACGCTACTGCGCCTCATGCTCTCTGCGAACCCACAGTTGCGGTGCAAAAGCCCTGACAGTGAGAAACACTATTGAAGCAACAACTTCGTGGCCAAAGTGTTGCGACACGCTGGGGGCGCAAAAGGAGGAAGAGAGCGTCTGACTTGGCACCCCGTTCAGCGGTGTTGGCACCGAGGGCCCGTGTCCCCGCCAAGTGGTACAGGTCAAAGCCGGCCAGGTTAGACTTTTTCCTGCTTCAAGCGCTTCAAGATCAGCTTGCGCCTGGCAAATGTGAGCGAGCCTTGCCGCCGCAATCCTCACAAGTCTTCTGCCGGAACGGCAAGTGTCTGAGAAGTGGCATTCCTTAAATGCCGAGGCACGACGGGCTGGGGAATGCCCCCACGACGAGACGCGCCGTGATGGCATTGCCGCCTCCGGGACGGCTACATCTACGTCAATGTCAGCCAGCGCCTGGTAGTCAGGATCACCGCCCCGGCTGATGCCACCACGAGCCCCCAATGACAGAGCTTCGGTCGTAGGCCCTTTTCCCTTTCGACAGAAAGCAATACCCTTGCCCTCGGGGGAGCAGAACGTATCTGCATGTCCGAGGGGAGAAGAACATGTTGCGCACGACTGTGGCTGCGAGCCTGATGCTCGTGTCAGCGACCGCGTTGGCAGATGACAAAAGCGATTGCCTAGACAGCAAGGACCACAATCTCCGCATCAAGGGTTGTTCGGCGATGATCGAGCGCAATCCCAAGGACGTCGTCGCCTATCACAACCGCGGTGACGCGTACAACCTCAAGGGCGAGGTCGACAAAGCAATATCGGATTACACCAAAGCCATCGTCTTGAATCCGAACTACGCGCCTGCCTACAATAGTCGTGGTCGTGCCTACGTTAGCAAAGGCGATTACGTCCGTGCCGTCGACGATGTGACGAAGGCCGGCGAACTCGCCCGCAAGGTGTGGCCATCTCCTGCAGTTGTTAAAGCGCCGCCAGCCAAACAAAAGGAAGCTTCTAAACCTGGGCTGCCTGTCGCTGGCAAGTCGCCCAACGCTGAGAAACCGTCGGCCCCCGGAAAGGCTCCAGTGCCCGAGAAGTCGCCTGCCGCTGGTAAAGCGGTTGCCGAGAAACCTTCAGGGAGACTCCTGGCAGGGACCCTGGCCTGTGTGGGATAACATGCGCAACTAACGGGCCACGCCCAAGGGCCCTCCCACCACACGAGAGCGTGGCTGGTAGGGCTGGGTCGGGGCAAGCCCCACAGCGCGCCCTGCAGGTTCATAGAGGGGTTTCGAATTCGATGCGGATCAGCCGTCGGCTCGGTCTGTAGGTGACCCACTCCAGAGCCAGGCTGTGCATCATTCATCGGCTGGGCCGGATCACTGTGGTCCGACCGATGCTGCCAAGCATTGCTCATTTCGCAAGCTCGACCCAACGGACACGATCTCCGCCGGGTATCGCGCAAAAGAGCGCAGAATTATTGGGCTTCTGCTGGGTACTTCGGAGCTCTCTTCGGGCGACGCTCAAATTTATGAGATGAATCAGTACGTAAGCGAACACCATGGCGAGCGTGACAGCTGCAGCGTGGGGCTCTGCGGCAAGAACCTATTGCAGATCTGCGCGGCCGATGCCTGCCCAGGGAAGACCAAGGGGAAGTGACGAGGGAATTGGCAGGACGGCCGCGCCAGCAAAACAGCCGCGGCTGCTCCATGGCAAAACAACTCTGGCGACGGGACGTCGGCAAGTGACGGCGCCGCCACGGACGCGGCGCGCCTCTCGCCTCAAAAAATTTCTTTTCTCTGTGGGTGCGTGTGTGCGTTCTTTTTTTCACGCAGGCGCGGTTTCCCTGCTCTCGGTCACGATGAACATTCGTTCATAGAAAAAATAAATTGCCGACGCTTGCAACTCATTTTCGAGCTTCATCGTTTTGACGGATCACCACATCTGTCACGGAGCAGCACCAATGCATAAAATTCTCGCGGCCGCGGCCGCTCTTGGCCTCCTCGCGCTGCCAATGCAGGCATCCGCCCAAACATCGAGCGAGCCGACCACCAAGACCGCACCTGCCGGGCAGAGGGAGGCCGGGGCAAAGGCGGGTGCGTCGACGCAGAAAGCGCCGGATGCCAAGACAGATGGCAAAAGGGCCGAAGGCCCGAAGGTCAACAAGGCCAAGGGCAAGCGTGAGGCTCGCCTCGCCAAGAGCAAGCGCATGGCCAAGCATGGCCACAAGCTGCGCTATGCCAAAGGCCTGCATGGCAAGCGCTTCGTGAAGTCCCATCGTGGTCGCCACGCCTTCGGCTACAGCACCCCGCGCCGCCTGCATGGGCATCACCGGCACCACCATCGGGTCGCCTATGGGCGCGGCTGTCGCTAGACCCTCTCCCGGCTAGCACGGTCTGTTTGGGCGATTTCGCACCCAACCGATCCTGGCGAGAGCACGTGCCCTTTTCGCTCACTCGGGCGTGCTCTCGTCGTTGCCGACCGTGCGCGGCGCTCTGATCGGACACCTTGAGCGCGCTCGCTCGGCCAAAGGCGAAAGCTCCGTTGGTGGCCAACCGAGCCTCGAGGCAAATTCACGGTCCCGGCTCCTTGCAGAGCAACTTCCGTCAGTCGCGACGGCGTCTGCCCGCGGGCGGGCTCTTGTCACTTCGCAGGTCATCCCCCATCCCTCTCGCCGGAAAGCTTCGCTCGATGATGGCCGCAATGCGCGAAACCATTGCCTCGTTGGCGCCGGGCAGCACCCTCATACCTTGGTCGTAATCATAGGAGGCGCGACAAAGGCCGAGGCGGGCAGATCGGGAAAGTTCCCTTGTCGCACATCGCTGCAGCCGGGCTGGCTAACCATCAGAGCGAGAGGCAAAAACTCCGCTGTCGTCGGACCGACCCATGCCTCATGCTCAGCGTCCGGTCCGTCTCGGCTCTCAGCCTAGGCTCGGCGTTGCGCGACGACGCGCGGCAGTGCGAACAGGAACTATTGTGGTTCTACCAAGTTGGCCGCAGATGGCGAGTTCGAGAAACAAGGAGCCGGGTCCATTGGATCACGATCGCGGCTGGACCATTGTGCTATTGGTCGTTGCTTGCGCGGTTGTGGCGCTCTATGTCCCCT
Organism: uncultured Alphaproteobacteria bacterium; assembly: GCA_963770295.1. GTDB lineage: Bacteria > Pseudomonadota > Alphaproteobacteria > Rhizobiales > Hyphomicrobiaceae > AWTP1-13. The sequence continues at coordinate 110,273 of CAVYPA010000005.1, read as the reverse complement.
TCTTCTGGGAATATGCGCACGGGTGAGCGGCGAAAGCCAAAGCTGGCTGCCGCGACCGATCCATAGGATCCAGTACGCTAACGCTGCTATCGAGCCGGCGCGCCGCTGCGCGCGGTCAGCAGCAGAAGCGAGGCAGGCGTCGCCGAGGGCCACGTACAAACTCATGTCCGAAGAGCACGGCCCCGCCGAGCTCGTTGGCAATGCGCGGCGTGCCGAACGGGCTGGCTCGACTTCGCGGCGATCTCCGATCATTTTTTTCCTGGGTTGAGGACCAAGGCCATTCGCCGTTGGCCTGGTCGGTCCTCGGCGCCATCGCCAATGCCACCACCCGTCTGGGACTGATGACCGCGGTGACCTGCCCGACATCCGCTACCATCCGGCGATGTGGCCCAGGGGGCTGCCACGCTCGCCTCGCGCAGCAAGAACCGTTTTAGCCTCGGACTTGGCTCGGGCGAGCGTTTGAATGAGCACATCGTGGGCATGGGCTGGCCATGTATCGCCGAGCCTCACGCGTGCTTTGGCGAGGCCGTCGACATCATCCGCGGCTTATTAGCCGGAACGTTGCAAAACTATAGGGGAAAGCATCTCAAGCTACACCGCCGATCGTGATTGCGGCGAGCGGTCCAAAGGCGGCACGCTTCGCCGCCGAAAAGGCCGATGCATTGATGGCAACCGAAGCGCGACCCCATCGAGGCCTTTCGTGACGCTGGCGGCTCTGGACCGCGCTATGCCGAGGTGGCCATGTGCTGCGCACGGCGTGAGGACGAGGCGCGCCAGACGGCGCATCGCTACGTTCGCTGGGCCGCAACAGGCTGGCCGGTACAGGCAGAACTTCCCGATCCAAAGGCATTTGCCGCCGCGAGCCAGAACTTTCCCGTGCAGGTGATCGCGGAGAGGCCCTCGGCAGAACGCCATCTGGAGGCCATCGGCAAATTTGTCGATGCCGGTTTCGATCACGTGATCCTGGTACAGATCGGTCCTGATCAGGAGTACTTCTTCGATTTTTTTGAAAGAGAATTGGCGCCGAAGCTGCGCGAGCGCATGGCCGCGTAAGGAACCGGTCGCCGGGAAGCGACTGCCTAACCCCTCCCGCTGCGACACGCGACGTGCAACCACGTTCGCAGGCAACCACGCTCGCAGGCAAAGTCGCGTGCGCTTTAAAAACCTGAAACCATAAGCAGAGGCCAAAAGTTCCTTGCCACGGCACGCAACCGCGGCCGGCGCCCTCGGCAGCTCTCGCTTGCCAATCCGGGATCGCTGCGACATCTCACCCAACAAAAACAAATGCGCATCGACAAAAGCGCAACGAAGTCTCGAGGCGTCTCTCACCCCAGGCGCAACAAAGGCACGACAAAAGCCTGGCACAGCAGCAAGGGCTGACGCGATGGCTGCGCTGCGACACCGCCCGCGGCTCGCGCAAAGGAATGACCTTTCAAAGCCTTAGCCCACCACCTCTACCGTGTGCTCGAGACCGGTGCGTTTGCCAAGCGCACAACGGGTGCGCCGCACTGCCAAAATCCTCGCAATGAGTGTAAGCGCGGCACTGTGGAGGGCGATCGACTTGGAACCGAGATCGCCGAACCGATATCCGACGATTTTCCCCGCTCAAGGGTGCCGAGACAACGGAACGAGAGGCATCCCTCGCACGTTGGTCCGAACACTTAGGTCATGCCAGACGACAAAGGAGCAATCCGTCCATGTTGAAATCTCTCTCGTTCGCTACGGTTGTCATCGCCTTTGGTGCGCTCTCCGCGCCGGCGCTTGCGGCACCCGCCTCCGGCCTGCAAGGAATTGAAGCTGCAACACCGTCGTCGGTCACCGAACAGGTCGGCTATCGCCGCTGCTGGTGGCGTTACGGGGAGCGGCATTGCCGTTGGGTCGGTGGCTATGGCCCGAGCATCAACCTGCACTTTGGTGGGCGTGATCACCACCGGCGTTATCGGCGCTATCATCACTACTGAGCTACGCTTTGGCTTTCCAACGACGGACCGATCATCCTTGATCGGTCCGTTCGTTTTTGCTGGCCGCCGCATCCGCGCGCTGCCCGCGCGCTCGCCAAAACGCCATGCCTTCGATCGCAGCGGCAGCGGTGGCGTCTCGAGACACCCGGCCCAGGGCGCGTTCCGCGCTCGCGTCCCGGCCCCACTCAGTCATCTAACGGTTGGCAGAGTTTCGAAGGTGTGGAAGGGCGGCGGTGAGGGCAGCCTCCATTCCAGCGTGGTCGCGCCGACGCCCCATGGGTTGTCCCCGGCGGCCTGACGCCGAATGAGATAGGCATCGATCAATCCGAGGACGAAAACGAGCGTGCCGGCGGCGGTAATGTAGGCCCCCATTGAGGACCACCAATTCCAGTAGGCGAAGGCATCGGGATAGTCGGCAATGCGGCGCGGCATGCCTGCCAGCCCCAAAAAGTGTTGCGGGAAAAACAGCACGTTGGCACCGATGAACGTCAGCCAGAAGTGCAGTTTGCCGAGCGTCTCGTTCATCATGTAGCCGCTCATCTTCGGGAACCAGTAGTACCAGCCGGCGAAGATGGCGAAGACCGCGCCCAGCGACATCACATAGTGAAAGTGCGCGACAATATAATAGGTGTCCGTCAGGACGCGATCGACCCCGGCGTTAGCGATCATCACGCCGGTCACGCCGCCGATGGTGAACAAGAAGATGAAGCCCAGCGCCCAAAGCATCGGCACACGAAATTGGATGGAGCCACCCCACATGGTGGCAATCCAGGAGAACACCTTGATGCCGGTCGGCACTGCGATGACCATGGTCGCGAAGCTAAAGTAGGCTTGTGCGTCGACACCCACGCCTGACACATACATGTGGTGCGCCCAAACGATAAAGCCGATGAAACCAATGGCCACCATGGCGTACACCATGCCGAGATAACCGAAGATGGGCTTGCGCGAAAACGTCGAAATAACTTGGCTGACGATGCCAAAGCCCGGCAGGATCAGAATGTAGACTTCGGGGTGACCGAAAAACCAGAACAGATGCTGATAAAGCAGCGGATCACCGCCGCCGGCCGCATTGAAGAAGGTGGTGCCGAAATTGCGATCGGTCAGCAGCATGGTCAAGGCGCCGGCCAGGACCGGTATCGCCAACAGCAGCAGAAACGCCGTCACCAAGATGCTCCAAACGAAGAGCGGCATCTTGTGCAACGTCATGCCGGGCGCGCGCATGTTGAAGATGGTGGTGATGAAGTTGATTGCCCCCAAAATCGAAGACGCGCCGGCCACGTGCAGGGCCAAAATGGCGAAATCGGGTGCCGGCCCCGGATGGCCGCTGGTGGAGAGCGGCGCGTAAAACGTCCATCCCGCCCCCACCCCCGACATCGTTGCCGGGCCCTCCACCAGCATCGAACCGAGCAGCAAAGTGAAGGACGCCGGCAGCAGCCAAAACGAAATATTGTTCATGCGGGGAAACGCCATATCCGGTGCGCCGATCAGCAATGGTACGAACCAGTTTCCGAATCCGCCGATCAGCGCTGGCATGATCGTGAAGAAAATCATGATCAACCCGTGCGCCGCGACAATCACATTATAGGCATGGCCGTTGGCAAAGAGCTGAAGGCCTGGCTGCTCCAGTTCCGCGCGTATCATGATGGAGAGCACGCCGCCGATCAGACCGCCGATCACGGCAAAGGCCAGGTACATGGTGCCGATGTCTTTGTGGTTGGTGAACTCAAGCCAGCGCATCAATCCGGAGGGTCGGTCCTGAAGACTTCCCACCGAGGTCCTCATCATCGCCATCTTGCGCGCCTTCTCACGCCTGGGTTGTGCGAGCAAAACGCCGATCGAGGGCCGGGTTCCCCCGCAGAATTGTCGCAGCCAGACGACTGGCGCTGGGCGGTCTCACGCTGAGTGCCCGCACGAACGCCGAACCCGGTTGGCCGGCGGCGCACCCCGCGAGGATCTGCCGCACTCCCCCGGCTTTGGCTTCGCTGCACGCAAGGGGCGGCCGCAGCCAAGCCCAACCGTACCGCTTTTGAGTCCCTCATCAGCGATCGGGCGCAGCGGCCGCAAGCCGTGGCGATCTCGCGCTGCAAATCTGGCGCGGCAGGCCTCCTGATAATGGCCGCAGGAGATGCGCTTGTGCCCGTCAATATCGTAGCGCGTGGCGCGCCGCGTTTGATCGACCTGTCTGGGCCGGCCTCGATGAGGATGCATGAGCGGGACAGATGTCCCCGCAAAGTTTGCAGGTAGCGCTCCTCGCCATTGGAATAGCCTCGCAGCGCGTCCTTCCCCGACGCGAGGACCGAGCGGCTCCGTTCGAAGAGACCGTTGAGCGTGGCCTTTGGTTTGAAAAGATAGCAGCCCGACACCGCGATCGCGTTCCAAAAAGGAACAATCCTTGGCGCGAGCGAGAGCTCCGCCAAGGTTTTGGCAACGACCGAGCGGCGTTGCGCGCGTATGGGAAGGGAGAGGGAACGCCGCGCCCCTCCTGACGTTGGGCCAGCAATCACCGTTGCGGCACGGGAACGGGCACCCTTGCAAAGATTAGGAAAAATCAATGTCTGCCGACACCACCGTCAAGAAGGTCAAAAGCCAGACCTCGCCGCATGGCGAGATGGATCAGAGTTATCTGGTCTCCGGCAAACGGGTTTCGCTGCGGCTGTGGCAGAAGGAAAAGCCGCAAAAAAAACCGCCCACCAAGCGGGACTATGAAACGGTCGGCTATGTCCTCAGCGGACAAGCCGAACTGGTTATCGAAGGGCAAACCGTGATGCTTGAGCCCGGGGACTCCTGGCTGGTGCCAGCCGGCGCCGAGCACGCCTACCGTATCTTGAGCGAGTTTACGGCCGTGGAAGCCACCGCACCCCCCGCGCATGTCCATGGGCGCGACCGCTAAGCGGCACCGCCCAAGAGCACGCACGCGCTGATTGCGGAGAAGATCGATCGGCGTTTCCAACTGGCTTCGCCCCGCGCCTGCACGAGCTTCCGATGAGTGCGCACCCGGGCCCGTCGACGGGCAGGCCGCCACCATCAAGCCCGCACACCCGAGCGCAAGAGGTCTTCGGGCACGGCAGCTAGCTGCGACAAATGTAGCTGACAGTCTTGATCCGTCCCTCGGTCAGGTTGCGCACCTGATTGCGGGTCATCTGCACGAAGTCGTCGCCGAGCAAGGTGCGGAAAGTCAGCGGCGGCGGTTGCGAGGCGGACAGGCGTGCCGCAGCGTCCCTGAACCAAACCCCGCTCTCCTCACTGGAATCGACCTCAGCCAAGATCCGGAAGCCGCTCGCTTGCAAGAGGTCACGCATTTGGGCAGGGGTTGCGAGATGGCTCGTCGCCGGATCACGCGCCCAGGGCACGGGAAAAAGCACCTCGCCGCCCTCGCCTTGAAGCACATCATAAACGGCAAATATGCGCCCTGGCTTGAGGGCCCGATGTGCACCCGCGTAGAGCGCGTCCTTGGCGGCGATGTTCATCGCTACATGGATCGTCATGGCCGCGTCGAAGGTCGCTGCCGCGTAGGGCAGCGCCGTCGCGTCTCCCTGGGCGAAGCTCACCTTCTCCGCTAGTCCCACCCAACGCGACATGTCCTGGGCCGCGGCGCAAAACTCAGGAGTTAGATCAATACCGCTGACCGAGCAGCCATAGACTTCCGCCAGCGTCCGCGCCGGGCCGCCGAGGCCGCTGCCGATGTCCAGGACCCGCGAATCGGGGCCGATTTCCATGCGGCTGGCCAACTCCAAGGTGGCCTTGCGGCCGCGGATGTGAAACTCATCCAGCGAGGACAGGTCGGCGGTCGTAATCTGGCCAAGCTCTTTGCCGGCGGCGCGCAGCCGTTCGGCGATCGTCTTGGCAAGCGCTTCGGTGCTGCCGTAGTGCGCTTGCACCTTGTCTTGCATGCTGATCTCCTCACCAGGGGGTGCCGTCCCGCCACCTCAAGGGAGGTCGACGCCGCCGCGGCTAGTTAATCCTGATAGCGGCCGCGGCGATTACATTACCCCAGGTTTCCATCTCGACCTTGATGCGCTCGGAAAATTGTTCAGGCGTGCTGCCGATCGGGTTAGAGCCGAGCGCTCGAGCGCACCTCCATGACGCCTTCCGCAATGATCGCCACGGTTGAGCAGCGTGACGACATGCTTGGGCGTTCCGTTGGGAACCAGGACGCCAACCCCAACTGTCGCCCAAACTAGCCGGATAGCCGGCTTCCGTCATGGTCGGCACCTTCGGAAGCGTGTCCGAGCGTGTCTTGCTCGTGACGGCGAGCGCCCGCAATTTCCCGTCCCTGATGTGCGGCAATGCCGCCGCCGGAGAGCTAAAGCCAATCGGCGTATGCTCCCCGACCACCGACACCATCGCCCAACCGGCGCCGCCGAAGGGAACGTGGGCGAGCACATCGGCTCCACCCTGAGCTTGGTCTCGGCAGGCCCATTTCCTGCGTCCCCTGGTCGCTGCAATGCCTGCACACGGACGGCGTCGTCTATCGGCGCCGGCAAAGGCGCCACGCAACCAAAGGCCCTGCTGAGCCTCGCCTCGCGCCGAGGCGATCGCTCGGCGGGGTCCGGCAGTTCCTGAGGATGGTGCGGAAAGTGGCAACCGAGTTTGCCCAACCCTGAAACAATTGAGCCACCAGGTGGGCAGGAACGCCCGCGCTCGGCTAAACTGTGCCGCCCGGCACGGCGGCAAAACAACTTCGATGACGGGCGCGGCCACGCTCGGCACGGCAAGCATGCCAGTCTAGCGTAAGCCGTCGCGAGCAAGTCGCGGCGGGCCTCGCCGCCACGGTGTCGCTTTTGGAGTTCGATCGCTATGGACAACCCGCGTGTGCATGACCGAAACGCAGACCAGGCGGCCTATTGGAATGGGGCCGCGGGCCGCCGCTGGATCGATCGCCAGGAAACGCTCGATCGCGTCCTCAATCCAATCCAAGAGCTCCTACTGACGCGGGCAGGCATCCGCACGGGTGAGCGCATCATCGACGTCGGCTGTGGCTGCGGAGCAAGCACGATCGAGCTCGCCGGGCGGGTGGGGGCGCAGGGCCGGGTGATGGGGGTCGATATCTCCGCGCCCATGCTGGCACGCGCGCGCGAGCGCGCACCGACGGACCTCCCCTTGGCTTTCGCCCTTGCCGATGCCACCGTGCACGCGTTCGAGGCCGGCGGCGCCGATTTGATATTTTCCCGGTTCGGTGTGATGTTCTTCGCCGATCCCACGCTGTCTTTTCAGAATATGCGCACGGCACTGCGACCCGGCGGTCGGCTTGCCTTTGCCAGCTGGCGAGAGCCGCAGCAGAACCCATGGATGCTTCTGCCGCTGCAGGAGGCCTACAAACATGTGCCGCGTCTGCCCGAGGTCGGCCCTGAGGACCCCGGACCATTTTCGTTTGCCCGCGAGGCGCGTGTGCGCCGGATCCTGAGCGAGGCCGGCTTTTCTTCGATTGCCTTGGAGGGCATCGATCTTGCGCTCGACCTGGCCGTCGGGCGAGGGCTCGATGCCGCCGTCGCCGGCGCTCTCGAGATCGGGCCGGTAAGCCGCGCACTTGAAGGCCAACCGCCCGAGGTAGTGGCACGCGTGCAAAACTCGATCCGAACGGCCCTCGCATCCTATCAAAAAGGCGAAACCGTTCCGCTCCCGGCCTCGGTCTGGATTGCGACCGCCCTCAGTCCCTAAAGGATGCCGTCGGCGCCCCAAGCGGCAAGCGTCAGGAACGCGCGGGCCAGCTGACATGTGCCCTCGCAGCCCAACGCGCCAAGACCGCGGGGCAAAAATCTCGACCGCAGTTGTCGGCCTGCCAACGGGCCGTTCGTCATAGCGACAAGGGTTTGGGGTGGCTGCGGTCCGCTCCCGGCGTGACCTCGACCGTTGGTTTGCCGACGCCGAACGCGGTAGGGCCAGAGAAAAGGCACTCGCGGGGATCGGCGCGCGCCCGCGCAAGCTTTTGCCTCTTCGCCGCTGCCGATTTCGGCACGACGTTTCCAGGGTTTCTCCCGATCGGGCGCCGCGCGCGAGCCCGCTAAGATTGTATGACGACGGAGAAACGAGCACGCCGGGCACAGCACAGATCACGTTACCCGTGCGGGGCGCGCTCGAAAATAGATTGGCTGCCATAGCGGACCCCTCCGCCAAACTGGCGGCAGCAGGACGCGATTGCCATTGCCATGAACACTTCGTCACTCAGCCTGACAGAGGATGACTGTGTCCCCGAAGTCGCCGGCGCGCACGCCTTCCGGAGGTTTTGCACGCCCAAGCTTTCGGACTGTCGCAGCGAGAATCACGAGCGCCTGGTGGCCCGGGCCCGGTTTCATCTTCGGTCCGCGTGTAGCCGACGCCTAACAACAAGCGTCGGCGAGGTTCAGACCTACGTGTTTGAAGCGAAAGAACGCGGCGCCGCCAGCGCACTCTTGGTGCATGGGTGGACCGGCGAGGCCGCCTTCATGTGCGCCTTTGCGGAGTATTTGTGCCGTCGCGGCGTACGATGCGTGCTGCTTGATCTTCCGGCCCACGGCCAAAGCGCCGGTCAGCAGACCAACCTGATGGACTGTGCGCAAGCGGTGCACGAAATAGCCCACGCATTAGGGCCCATCCGCTTCGCCGTCGGCCATTCGATTGGTGGTCTGGCGGTCCTGGTCGCCGGCGAAGGCCGGCGTCCCCTGCCGCACCCGATCCCATTTGAGGCCTACGTGCTCATCGCGGTACCAGACCGGTTTGCCGATGTCACCCGGCGCTTTGGCGATGATCAGGGCCTGTCGCCGGCGGCCCTCGGCGCTTTCGAGCGCCGGCTCGAGCGACTGGCCCAGCGCAAGATTGCCGATTTTACCGGCAGCAATTTTCTGGCCGCCATCGATCGTCCAAGCTTGCTGCTGCACGCCCGTGACGATCAAGAAGTGCCTTTTGCCGATGCCGAACGCATGGCGGCCGCGATCCCCGGCACGCAGGTGTACGCCTTGGACGGCCTCGGCCATCGCGCTATCCTCTATGCGCCCCCGGCGGTGCGCGCCGCAGCCGGGTTTCTCGCGCGCTTCCCCTGAGGGGTGGGCCGCCACGACGACCTGCCAGACCGGGGCCAGACCGGGGCCAGACCGGGGCCAGACCGGGCCAGACCGGGGCCAGACCGCCTTGTCATGCCTCGTTCCGACAATGACGAAGCATAGCGTCACTCGCTCGGGGTCACGCCGCCAATTGCATGGCGCTGCGGCGTGTGAGACTACCGCAGGGGCGAGGCATTGCTAGCGCACCCCACTTTTGAATTGGGAACACCTCGTCACCGGACAGTTGACATGCGATGCATGGCAGCGCGCCGGCGCATTCCCTTTGCCATCGCGCCTGAGATTGTCCGAAGCGCGCCCGCGCACGGGAGGCAATGGCGGCAAGCTTGTAAGAGCGTTGCTCATTTTTATTGTTTGCCAACGCCAGCGGCCTGCCATCGCGTCGCGGCCGGCAACCAACGCCATGGGGCGACGCCTCATGGTTGGCGGCTCACTCAAACGGGTCGAGCTGGGCCTGCACCTTCTTGGTCAGGCCGACGCGGACCAGCCGGTAAGAAGCCTTGAGGCGATGGCGCAGCTCGTCTTCGGGTGTTCCCCACGGCAGGTTAATCCAGGAGCGGTGGAAGTAGGGCGCCTTCACGCCGATGCCCGCCTCAATCAGCATTTCTGCGGTCTCGATGCTGTCGGTTTTGACGGAAACGCCCGGCATGACCGCCCCGATACAGGCAAACATTTTGCCGCCGACCTTCCAGGCGTCGTGCCCGCCACCCCAAGGGTCGGACACCTCAGCGCCCGGAAAGGTGCGGCAGATGGCATTGACAATCTTGCGGCTCATCGCTCCCCCTTAGAGGCTGCATCCTCACGGCATAGATGCCCATCGCCCGCCCCCCATTGCCCGTCGAAGACATCGCAACGCTCGGCGTCGTGCCCATCCCAAGCAGCCTAGCGCGCCACTGGCGCACTTTTTTGACCGCCACCCACAAGCGTTGCCCAACCGTAAAAATCAAGATCAAAACGAAGGCCCGAGGCACCCTGCGCAGGCTGCGTTTATTTTGTGCTCCGAATGCGCAGGCTAACCGATCCGCTTCTGCCATTTTGCGCCTACCGCGCCCAATCCGCACCGGCAAGGATCTCGCAAGCTCGACCTGATAGTCTTTCCTGAACTCAATCGCGACTGGTCAGTCATCGAGAGCCTGCCATGGGAACGACGAGCACACGCTTGCATGTCCTGCGCTCTCAAGGGACGCTTTCCTCGCCGCCCTCCAGAAGGTCTACGAAAAAATTGGTTTTGCCCCGACGGCGGAGCTTGCGGCTGCGGGCCTCAAAAGGGTCATCGTCTCCGACGATGGACAAAGCAAGTTCGTGTCGGTGCGCGACAGCGACAAGGCCTTGATCGACAGCGGCCAATTGAAGGAGCTGGCGGTTGTCCTCTCCATACGCCTGAAGTCCGTTGCCGTCCTCACCAGCGTCTATGAGAGCGATCGTTTCGAGTTCATAGGCTTTAGGAGCGGCGAAAGGCCGCCATGGTCAGGGACATGACGATCCGGGCCAGCCCCCCAACCGCTAACCCCACGAGGCCCTCAGCCGCCGCCGTCACAAGCCAGGAAAGGAGCTTGGCGCCGACCGGGGTCGACTTTCGAACCACCTCGGAAATGATATCGAGGAGGTGCTCCGGCCCGTCGACGCCAAATTCGGCAAGGCCGTGGAGCAGAATACCGCCACCAACCCAAAGCATCGCCAACATGCCAACAAAACTCAAGAACGCCAGCAAAGTGGGCATGCTATGGACCACTGTCCGGCCGATGGGGCCCGACAATCGCCCATCACGCTGCGCCAGGCGGATACCGATGTCATCGGCTTTGACGATCAGGGCCACCGTTCCGTAGACGCCAGCCGTGACCAAGACGGCGACGAGGGCCAACGCCAGCGCGCGCGTCACGAAATCCGGCGTTTCGATGCTGGCGAGCGCAATGGCCATGATCTCGGCCGAGAGGACGAAATCGGTGCGAATGGCGCCGGCCACCTTGGCCTCTTCCAATGCCGTCGCGTCGAGCGCGGGCGACGGGACTGGGTCAGCCGCAGCGTGGTGCATTGCGCCCAGCATATGCGCTACTTTTTCCGCCCCCTCGAAACACAGGTACAATCCCCCGAGCATCAGCAGCGGGGTGATGGCCTGTGGCCACAGATAGCTCAGCAGAAGAGCCACCGGTAACAGGATCAAGAGCTTGTTTTTGAGCGAGCCAACCGTGATCCGACCCACGATCGGCAGCTCGCGGTGAGCGGCAAGGCCCGTGACGTAGCGCGGCGTAACGGCCGCGTCGTCGATGACGACGCCGGCAGCCTTGGCACTGGCGCGCGCGGCTTGCGCTGCGGCATCGTCGATCGTAACGGCGGCGAGCTTCATCAACGCCACCACGTCATCCAATAGCGCAAGAAGCCCGCTGCTCATTCATGCATCCAAAGTTTGTGGCGCCTCGTGAAGCGCGGATCGGATTTTCCCTTGCAGGTCCTCGCACGAACCGTGCTCGGAATGGCCGATTTGGCAACGCCAGGCCGCCAGTGCCAGCCCCAGGCCCCCCAGGTCCCCCAAGGCGCGGGGGAGACGGATCCAGAAGCGCTGCGCGCAGCCATGACAATCATCGGCAGACACCCTGCCCGCTGCCCAAGCCATAGATGTGGTTGAGCCGGAGGCAAAAACCAGGGCGACTTTTCGACCCCGCGCTCGCCCATCCTCTTCCCGACAGTGATCCAACCACTCTTGCCGACCGCGGCAAAGTCGGGCAAAAGCGGCCCATCTCACAAACACCCGTGCGCGATGGGAGCCGGCATGAGCGGAATTGCCGTTTTCAGCGGAAGCGCTCATCCTGAGCTGGCGCAGGAAATCTGCGGTCATCTTGAAGTCCCGCTGCTGCCCTGCAAGTTGGAGCGCTTTGCCAATGACTGCCTGGCCGTCCAGCTGCAGGCGAACTGTCGCGAGCGCGATGTCTTTCTCATTCAGCCGCTGGTGGCTCCCGTTCAGGAACGCGCGTTCGAGCTCTTCTTGATGTTGGACGCGGCGCGGGGAGCGTCGGCCCGTCGGATCACGGCCGTCATACCTCATTACGCCTACGCGCGCTCCGACAAGAAGGATGCGCCAAGAATATCCATCGGTGCGCGGCTGGTTGCCGATCTTCTCGTTACCTCAGGCGCCAATCGGGTGCTGACGATGACCTTGCACTCGCCGCAGGTGCACGGCTTCTTCAGCATCCCCGTCGATCACCTCCACGCCCTGCGTGAGCTCGCCCAGCACTTCCGCCAATACGATTTGTCAAACGGCGTCGTCGTCTCGCCAGACCTTGGCAATGCCAAGCAGGCGGCGCGATTTGCGGAGTTATTGGGCACGACCGTGGCGGCAGGCGCCAAACAGCGCTTCAGCGACGACCGCGTCAAGATCGGCTCGATTATCGGCGACGTGGCCGGTCGCGATGTCATCGTGCTGGACGACGAAATCGCCAAGGGCAGCACCGTACTGGAGCTGCTGGAGCGCTTGCGCGAGCTGAAGGTCAAGTCGATCCGGATCGCCTGCACGCATGGCCTTTTCTCTGCTGGTGCCCTGCAGCGCCTCAGCGCGCAACCCGACATTAGCGAAATCGTTTGCACAAACACCGTCCCCATTGCGGTCAATAGCCGCGTCGCCAAACTGACGGTGTTGTCGATTGCCCCGGCGCTCGCGGAAGCGATCCGTCGCATTCACGACGGCCAGTCCGTGAGCGCCTTGTTCGGCCCGCATTAGCGTCACGCTCCCAACGTTGCGTGCAACCGACCGGCCATATCCGTTCTGATCCGTCCGCTGGTCGCACAAGCTTGGAACATAATCACCCGCACGTGTCGAACCCTCAATGCGAATCTCCATCGGCATCCGCATGCCCTCAGGTTTCTTCGCCGGGCGATGCCATGGTATCTACCGATCGTGGACCTTCAGGCTCGGAGCGCAGGGTTGGCGCGCCGGAATGTTAGGCGCGTTCAGGCGGGACGCTCGCAGGACTGCCCCATGACAGGATACGCCCCATGCACTGGCTGATCTCGGCAATGATCGGGGTCCTGCTCGGCTTGGCGCCGCCGGCCCAGGCCGCGCAAAAGACCCTTGAGGGGAGCTGGACGGCGACAGCAGCCGAGCGCGAGGGCAAAGCCGACGCTGACGTCGTGGGACATCGACTGTCGGTTGCCGGCAAGGACTTCAAGATTCGGTCCAAGGACGGCACGCTTCTCTTCGCAGGACGCCTCGGAACCGATCCGCAGGCAAAGCCGGCGACCGTCGACTTCGAGCACAAGGAAGGGGCCCTGAAGGGCAAGGCCTGGAAGGGCATTTACGTCCTCGACGGCGACACCCTGAAAATCTGCGACAATGCCGCAAACCTGGCAAAGGGGCGGCCCGCCGCCTTCGAGGCCAACAGCGGATCGGGCTATGTGCTGCTCACATTCAGGCGCGTAAAGCCTTGATCGTCGCCGGCCCGGTGCGGCGGGAGTTTATCTGGAGCCCGACGCGCCACCGCACCCGAAGCTCATGCTGCGCTCAGCCGTTTGCTCCCCCGCTGAACCCCCGCCGGGGGCCTGGTGACCCAAACGCACGTTGCCGTGTCTCACATGAGGTGCCGCGTTGCCGCGCGAATTTGTAGGCAATGCCCAGATCAGACGCCGCCCAAATCGGTCGGCCTCGGCGGCTGCGTTCCAATCTTGCAGGGCCGAAACATCAAAAGGGATCACCGATGTGTGACCCCACCTTTTTATGCGCAGGCGCAATGGCGACATGCTCGCAGGCGACGCAGTTCGCCCTAAAAGGAGAGTGATCATGAAGCCTATCATTCCGGCACTTGTTGCCTTGTCGCTACTGGCGGCGATCGCCGCACCGGCCGCCGCCTACGACCCGAGCGTGGGGCCACCAACCCATTGGACGCCGCACGATCCTTCCCCTCCGGGCTCTCCTCCCGGCTAGCGCGCGCCTGCGGCCCGCGGCGGGTGCCTCCCCCGCCGCGGGCAGGCTCTACCTTTGCGGTCTGAGAGCGCCTGGGCCGACACGGAGAGAAGGCTTTCATGCCTGCCGATGTCGTGCCAGAAACTCCCTGTGGCTGCCGGAGGACAATTTCGCAGTTCCCCCGGGGCTAAACCTGGCGTCGGCCGGGCACCTGAGCGCCCAGGGGGATTGCCATGCGCATCATCGACGTGTGTGAGGTGACCAAGCCGATCGCTTCACCGATCCGCAATGCCTATATCGATTTCTCGCAGATGACGACAAGTCTGGTGGCCGTCGTCACCGATGTCGTGCGCGAAGGCCGTCGGGTCGTCGGTTACGGTTTCAATTCCAATGGCCGATACGGCCAGGGTGGCCTGATCCGCGAGCGGTTCCGGGGACGCATCCTTGAGGCTCCTGCGGCGAGCCTCCTCAACGCGGCGGGCGACAATTTGGATCCGCACAAGATCTGGACCGCGATGATGAGCAACGAAAAGCCCGGCGGCCATGGCGAGCGCTCCGTTGCCGTCGGTACGCTCGATATGGCCGTTTGGGATGCGACGGCCAAGATCGCCGGCAAACCCTTGTTTCGGCTATTGGCGGAGAACAAGGGACGACAGGCCGATCCCAGGGTCTTCGTCTATGCCGCCGGCGGCTACTATTACCCCGGCAAGGACGACACCGCCCTACGCGCGGAAATGCGCAGTTATCTCGACCGCGGCTACACGGTCGTAAAGATGAAGATCGGCGGCGCGCCAATGGCCGAGGACCGACGTCGCATCGAGGCCGTCCTGGCCGAAATCGGATCGCAGGCGCACCTCGCGGTAGATGCCAACGGCCGCTTCGACCTCGAAGCAGGCATCGCCTACGCCAAGATGCTGCGTGACTATCCGCTCTTCTGGTACGAGGAGGCTGGCGATCCGCTTGACTATGCCTTGCAAGCCGCCCTGTCGGAATTTTATCCAGGCCCGATGGCGACGGGAGAAAATCTCTTCTCGCATCAGGACGCCCGCAATCTCCTGCGCTATGGCGGCATGCGCTCGGACCGCGATTGGCTCCAATTCGACTGCGCCCTATCCTACGGTCTGGTCGAGTATCTGCGCACCCTCGAGGTCGTGACACAATCTGGCTGGTCGCCAAGGCGCTGCATTCCCCACGGCGGGCACCAGATGTCGCTCAATATTGCCGCCGGCTTGGGGCTCGGCGGCAATGAGAGCTATCCCGATCTCTTCCAGCCCTATGGGGGCTTTCCCGACGGTGTGCGCGTCGACAAAGGTTACATCCTCATGCCGGAGCTGCCCGGCATCGGCTTTGAAGCCAAGTCCGACCTCATTACGGTCATGCGCGCCTTGGCCGAATGACGTTAGACTTGAGGTGCCTGCAGGCGTTGCCTTCAGCGCGTCAGCCCACCACCAGCTGCGCCAGCGATCCGCTCTGTAGCAGCCACATCACGATGACCAACGTTAGGACCGAGGCGAGCGTGCCGAACACCGCGCCCGGCCGCCTTTGTCTGGTTCGCCCGCAACGTGCGGCCTGAGTGTGGCCGCATCGCTCACCTTACGCCCCACCGCGGCTGCAGCGGGGAACTTTGCCGCTCAAGACAGCCTCTCGGCGCGCATGCTCAGAGCGTCGCCGACCATTTCTAGATAACTTGACGCCAAGCCGCGCCGTGCCGTTCGCAACTCCTTGCTGCCAATCCAATTCGCCGGGATCACGATGCGGCAGCCCACCCCTTCCGCCGCGAATGTCAGATCGACGGCGCCGCCGAGCTCATAGGGGATCAGGTCGCAAATCACGCTGGTGCCGTAGCCGGGTGTCGTCGGCGCGACCACCGAGGGACCACCCTTTTCCTGCCACTCCAAGAAAACCGCCGTCGAGGCGCTGCCGTTCGAGCCGCAATGCCAGCGCACGGACACGTGGCCCGGCGCCGTCGAAAGCGCACCATATTTGGCAGCGTTAGTTGCGAGTTCGTGCAGCACCATCGCCGCCGCCTGCGTCGCTTCGGCGGCAAGGAACACCTGCGGTCCCTCGACCGTCAGGTTCCCTGCCGTCCGCCAGGGGGCCAGTTCACCATCCACGAGTTCGGCGAGGCTGGCGCCCTGCCAGCGACCACGGCTCAACAGGGCATGGGTGTTGGCCATCGAGTGAAGGCGGCGCTTGAGCGCATCGGCGAACTCCAGCACCGAACCACTGCTCTCGCGCGTGCGCTGCACGATCGCAGCGACACAAGAGAGCACGTTCTTGACCCGGTGGTCGAGTTCCGCAATGAGCACGCTCTGGTGCTCCTGCGCCCGCTTGTGCTCGGTAATATCGCGGGTCAATCCCTTGAGCCGCACGCAGGATCCAGCCGCATCGAACTCGCCTCTTGCCGTCTCCTCGAGCCACACCTCCCGGCCGTCCGGGCGAATGTAGCGAAAATCGATTGCATAGGAGGGACTGTCCGGACGCAGCGATGACATGACCGCCTTGACGTGAAGGCGATCGTGCGGGTGCACGGCCGCCAGGAAATCGCCGAGGGACTTGGGCTCGCTACCGCGCGCGAAACCGAGAATTTCCGCGGCGTTCTGGCTGCGATGGGACAAGTCCGTGCCGGCGTCCCATTCGAAGGCCATGACCTGCCCGGCAGCAAGGGCCTCCTGCAGCCGCGCCTCGCTCTCTTTCATGAGCCCTTCGGTTTTGCGCCGATGCCGCTCCTCGGCGCGGCGGCGTTCGGCGATTTCGCCGCGGACCGCTTGCAGCAGGCGCGCATTGTCGATGGCGCTCGCCGCATGCGCTGCCACCGCCTTGACGATCTCTTCCGCCTCCTTACCAAAGGCCGCCGGCTTGTCGTGGCCGAAGAAAAGACCGCCATGCACCTCGCCGGATTGCGAGATCACGGGCACCGCGAGATAACTGACGACCGGCAAGTGGCCTTTCGGCATACCGAAGTGGGGCCCGCTTTTGCCATAGCGCGGATCGGCGCGAACATCGTCGCAACGAACGATGCCGGTACCCCCAAAAGTAGGCTGGAAGATTGCGGTGTTGCGCGGCAGGCCGAAGCGAGCAAAGGCCTCGCGCGGCGCACCCGAGAGCGTATAGAGCAAGTACCGCTCGCCCTTGTTGTCGGTCACGTTGTAGAAGAAGGCTCCAAACTTCGCGCCGCTGAGTTCGGTGGCGATGTCCGTCACAGTTTGGACGATGCGCTCCAGGTCGAGGTCGGTGGCAATAGACTTGGAGAGACGATTGAACGTTTCCAGGCGACGCGTCTGATTGCGTAGGGCGTCTTCGGCGTGCTTGCGGGCGGTGACATCGACCTGTTGCACCAATTCCGCCAAGACGTCGACGAGCGGATCACCGGCGGCGATGCGGGCGAGCGCGTGCCGCTGGCTGTCGAGCAACACGAACGCTTTTGACCTGGTCGCTGTCATAGGGGTTGTGCGGTGCATGAGGTGCCCCGGGCCACTTCGCGCAAAACCGCGGCCAACTCTGGCCCATTGCACGATATCCGCAAGATGACAGCAGCCTTCTTAGTTAACCTCACCGGAACGGCGAGCATTTGCCGGCGTGGCCCGACCGCTCAGCATCCCGACCAATTTCCCAAACAACGGTTTCGTGGCCGCTCCCCGCGCCTCGCCGACCGGCCGCCCTAGCCCAATGCGGGCATGGCTACCATGGCGCAGCCGGCGCTCCCTAGGTTGCCGCGGCCGCCCTATCTGAATCTCGAAACGCGCTCGGCCTTTTCCAGAATAACTCTGGCGCTATCGGCCGCCACGGTGCCGGTCGGTTCGCCCTTGTAGAGGATCCTCGGGTTTGACCAGAAGGGTATGCGCGGGCAGCCACCGCAGCTTTCATTGTAACTCATGATGTCGCGCCACTTGTCGCCATTGACATAGCCATGCCCATAGGCCATCGGCACGTTACTGGCATCGGTCGCGCGATCGTGCCGAATCCCTAAGATGTGTCCGATCTCGTGGCCGATCGACATGGAGACGGTGACGCAGGCATGATGCACGACGAAGTAGGCTTCGTCGGACTCAGGACCGACCCGTGTCGACAGGCCGCAGCCCCTGGGATTGTCAATCACCAGACCAACAATGTCCGCGCGCTTCTCGTTGCGCAACCTCTGCACGTCCCTGAACGGTCCAAGCCCGTCAACCATGGTATAAAGATGGGTAAACTGATCATCCGCCGAGCCGTCATAGTTGATGGGTTGCGTATGCACGAGCCGCAGTTTGATATTGCCGAGCCCGCTATTCCTGAAGGTCTCGTTGGTCTCGTCAATTGCGACCGCCAGCAAGTCGGCAGGGTCGCGCACGTAGTGGCGGGCCACGTTCGGGGTATAGAACATCATAACGTCGATGGTGATGTCCTTTGCTTCCAAGGCTTGCCGATCGCCATCGGCAAAAGCTGCGACGGCAGGCTCGACGCGCCGCTTGGCTACTCCTTTCCGGCTCGGCATTGGCGCACTGTCGCGGGCGGACGTCGGCGACGGATGGTCGGGTAGTACCAGTTCCCGCCCCATTTCCGCGAAGGCATGCAAGCCGCCGCCCAAATTCTCAATGGCGAAGATGGTGCCGTCATAGGCGAAATACCCTGCCAACACCGCGTTGCCCCAAACCATGAGCGCGGCCCGCTCGCCGGTCTCCTTGACGATACCTCGCCAGGAAATGCTGCCATCCTCGCGCACGAAAGAGCTCGTTCGCAGCAGGGTGATGCTACCGTCACGGAACGGCAGGACGATCTCAGCGCCAAGGGAGTTGCTCGGCGCCTTGCCGAATTGCACCTTATCGGAGGCAATGGATTTGCCGACCTGCTCGATCAGCGCGCGCTCGTCGGGCGCCAGGGCCATTGGCTCAGCCCCGGGTCGACTCAACCCGACGGGGAGGGATAGGGCAAGCATCGCAGCACTTGCAGCAAATCCCCGAAAACCACACAAACTCCGCCCGTTCATCACGACCCCCAAGCTGCTCACCGCATTGGCGCGCTCTCCCCTTAAATCTTTCCGCCAAGATGGGGCATCGGGCGAAACCCCGAGTGATCCGGCAGTGCCTGTGCCCACGCGCGATCGGTGGCGCTGGCAATCAGCAAATCTGTGGACACTCACGGTGTTCACGAGCGGCCTCGGTGCCGCGGCGTGCGGCTTGCCCCGCGCTCCCCGTTTCGGGGGAAGGCTGGCCGAGCGCCAGACGCGGTAACGGCGATCAAACCCCACCGCTCCCTCAATGGTCCAGCTCTCATGGGCGAGGATTTAGGGCGAGGATTCAGGGGCGAGGATGCGAGGATCAAGCACCAGGCCCCATCTCGCCGGCAGGGTCATGGCTTCTCCGCAGCCAGACACCCGAGCCCGGTCAAAGTGCTCCGCACGGCGGCGTCCAGCGGCGTATGCGGCTCGGCACCCAGCACGCCGGCAAGCCGCTTGCCATCCATTTTAACGGGTAGGCGCCACAGATAGCGCATTTCCGCAAGCTCCCGAAACAACGGCACGACGGGAGCTAGCAACCGCATCAGACCCCAGGGCATGGCAGCGACCTTGATGCTTGCATTGCCGGCAGTTCTACGGATTGCATCGATCATTTCGGTGCCGTCCGCGTCCCAATGGCCCGTCATATGGAAGACCGCATAGGCCTCCAGCGCATCGGATTTTTCCAGGAGGCGAACCATTGTCTCGGCCACATCGGGAAGGTATGCCCACTGGTGACCAACGCCGCGCATGCCCGGATAGGTAATTTTTGCAACGGGCTTTCCCGGCTTCACGAGCGCTTGCGAGAACCAGTTATTGGCCGCGCTCGGCCCGAAAAAATCGCCGGCGCGAACAATCAAGACCTTGGCGCCCGCCGCTGCCGCCGTGCGGAGGCGCCGCTCCATCTCGGCGCGGATTCGTCCCTTGGCGGTGACGGGGTTTTGGGGGGAGTCCTCGTGCGGATGGGGCAGTGCGTCCGGGCCGAAATTGTAGACGGTGCCGGGCAGCACAATCCGTGCCTCGTTGGCCCGCGCGGCGGCAATAGTATTGTCCAGCATCGGCAGCACCAGCTTGCCCCAGTTGCGGTAGCCGGGCGGGTTCACGGCATGCACGATGACGGATTGACCGGCGGCTGCCGCGGCGACATCGGCGGCAGACATGGCATCACCTTGCACCCAGACCACCCCAGAGGCGCGGCTCGGTGGGGCCAGACCGTCGGGTTTGCGATTGAGAGCGCGCACGCGCCACCCGCTGGCAAGCAACTGCCTGGCCACCTCGCCGCCGATACCCCCTGTGGCGCCGAGGACGAGAGCGGTCCGTTCGCTGGTCACGCGTGTCTCCCTTGCTGATTGCGGCCCTGTCCGAGGGCAGCGCCTATCGGAGCCACGGCCGTTGCCGCCCGACCGCCTTGGCGCCGGACCCAAGAGCCCCGTCGACCGATCAAGCGCTGGCTGCGCGCCGGACCGAACGCCGGCTGGAGAGAGCAACCCTCACCATCCCGATTGCCGGTGCAGCGGTGCCGGCAGATCCGCGGGGACATCGTTGTGCAACGCCTCCGTCCCTGTCGAAAGCCAGGACCCGACCGCCGCAAGGGCGAGGCGCGCACGGCAGTCGCAAGCAAACTCCGTTGGCAAACCCGGGTTGAGCCGGCCCCACCGGCGCGCGCCCATGTGGCCAGTGTCCTTCTTGGGTCAAGCCAAGCCTTGACATCAAGGAGCGCGAGCCCACCCGCGCCAGGCCCAAGATACGCTTGCGCGTGAGGTCGCCGCGGGATGTTACCGTACGCCATCTTCGTGGTTTCCCCGGATATGTCGCACGATCGAATGCGGTGACAGTGACGGCTAGGATCAATTGTGGCCGCGAGGAGCGAACATGAAACGTCTAGTGCTTGCCTTTCTAGCCGCGGGCGCGCTCAGTGCACCTGCGCTAGCAGCTGACTGCGCCGACCAATATAAGGCATTTTGGACCAAGCTCGACCGCGAGGCGTTCGCGCAACTAACCCCCGAGCAGATGGTAGATCTCAATCGCACCACGCTCCGGGTCTATGACAGTTGCATGTCCGGCGACGAACGGTTCACAGCCGGAAACTTCTTCCAGCAGCTCGACGCCTCGCGCTATGCCAGGGCCTCTGACATCTTCAGCAGCGGAGCCTTCGCCCCACCCGGCGGGAAGAAGCCATAGCGCAAGGGTCTCTAAGCCCCCTGTTGGCGCAGGGGTGTCTTGACGCTTTAGTTGTTGGACCGCCGGTAGCAGGCCATTGGCTGCCGGCGGTTTCGGCTGCCTGCACGGCAGACTTTCCGGCCGAAATCGGCGATTCGCTTCGCGAAGGGGCCATTGCTCCCGCCTCCTCGTCAAGCCGAGCCGCAATTGTCCAGAGGACGCGCGCAGGCGTTAGCTCCGCGCGGAGTTGGTGCGTCACGCCCCGCTCGGGCGCTGGGCCTGTCGGCGCTCGCGCAGGATCCGTCGCCGCTCCAAGCTCTCCGCAGGCCAGACCGCCTCGAGCTCGTAAAACTCCGGAACGGCCAGCGCGCCCGGCGGCAGAACGACCCAGGGTTGCTTCGATGCGGTAAAGATATGGATGTCCGGGGGACACCGATCCGGTTCATCCAGCGTGCCTACGCGCACAAAGCGCACGGCCGCACCCGCCTGGGGGTAGTTGCTCCAGATCGCAACCTTGCAGGCTGGACAGCGCGCGACCTTCTGCCCGCCCCCGCTGGCCGACGGCGTGTCGACAATCGCGGGCTCACCGGCGATGTGAATGACGCGGTCCGCCTCGTAGAGCGCGTTGAGTGCGTGCGCCGTCCCCGTCTCCCGCTGGCACCAACGACAATGACAGGCGTGCACGATCAGCGGCGTTCCATGCAAGCGATACCGCAGTTGCCGACAGATGCAGCCACCGTCCATTGACCCTCCCCGATCTTTTGCGTTGCAACCGCAAGCGCGGGCCGGGCAGCATAAATCTACCGTGTCTTTCCGGCAACCGCGGCCGACGCTGCAAAGGCGGCGGCGGTCGAACCCAGGCCGGGGCCCGGGTCCGTCCCCTTAACTCGCCGCCGAGAAGAGAGCGAGGGGTATGCCGACCTTCATGCGGCCCGTCATGCGGCCCATCATGCGGCCTTGTGGCGCTTCTGTTCCTCGGCGTAAAGCGCAAACTCCTCTTTGAGCGCCCGCGCGATTGCCGGCCGCTCCTTCATGCGGCCGTAGTAACTCTCAACCGAGGGCCACGACCGCAAGGTCACGGGCGTCGCGATGTTCCAGTTCAAGACCGTGAACAGGTAGGCGTCGGCCACGCTGAATTCCTCGAGCAGGACGTCGCGTCCCGTCAGGTGACCGTCGAGATAGCTCAAGCGCCGGCCGCCGGTCTCCAGCACCTTTGCCTTGGTGGTATCGGCAAGGGCCTTGTCGAACAGAGGTATGAACAGCGCCTTGTGCAGCTCCGTGCCGATAAATGACAGCCATTGCTGCAATTGGGCGCGCAGGAGGCCACCGCCTGGCGCCAATCCCGCCGCGGGATGCTGGTCGGCAATGAACTGCAAAATCGCCGCATTTTCCAGGAGGACCGTGCCGCCGTCGGTGCGCAGGGCCGGGACAAGGCCCAGCGGGTTGACGGTCCTATAGTCGACGCCGTCGCGCGTGCGCTTCGACTTCGGATCCACCTCAATGAAATTGGCGGCCGCCCCCGCCTCATAGAGGGCAATGCGTGCGGCCATCGAACATGCCAACGGGGAGAAGTAAAGGTCCATGTCGGTCTCCAAAGGCTTGTTTTTGTACTGATCCGCATTTAAATTCCGACAGACGCAGCAGTCAAGAATTAATTGCGAAATGGTACAAAAAAAAGCGAAAGCGGCCAGCGTGGCCTCGAGCAAGCGACCCCGCGGTCGCCCGCGCACCTACGATCCCGAACTGGCCTTGCGCCAAGCGCTCGAAGCGTTTTGGACCCACGGCTACTCGGGCACGTCGCTCGACGACCTTGCTGTCGCCATGGGCATGAACCGACCCAGCCTCTATGCGGCCTTCGGCGACAAGCAGGCCCTCTATCTCAAGGCGCTCGAGAGCTATTGGGACCAGGCCCTTGTGGCAATGCGCGCGCTTTTGTCCCGCGACGAGCCGCTCGCTGAAGCGCTGATGCGCATCTACGATTTCGCGCTGTCCCTGTATTTTCCGCCGAGCGGCGCGCCGCGCGGCTGTTTCGGCATCAGCACCGCGGCGGTCGAGTCCGTCAGCGAACCTCGCATCCGCGCCGCCTTCGAGCATGGCTTGCGCAGGATCGACAAGGAGTTCGAGCGTCGCATCGCGCGTGCCGTCGAGCAGGGCGAGCTGCCGGCAACGGCCAACCCCCGCACGCTCGCCGAGATCGCCTCCGCGCTTCTGCACACCTTGGCCATTCGATCACGCTATGGCGCCACACGCAAAGAGTTGCGACGCCTGGCCGAGCACGCGCTCGTGCACATGCTGCAAGCATAGTCGGGAACGTCGCGGTCTGCCGAGCTGGGGTCGCGATCGCGCCGAACGACCAGGGGCGTAGTGTCTCACCGCAGCTCTGCCAGCGCCTCCGCCTTGCCCAATCTTGCCTCGCGCACACCGAGCGCGACCAGCGCTATGGTGAGGGGCAGCACCACGTATAAGACGTGCAAGATGAGCAGCGATCCCAAGAGTGCTTCCTTTTGATACTGCGGCAGCAAGACAAGCATGGCCACTTCGAACGCCCCCAAGCTGGCGGGTGCATGGCACAAAAAGCCAAACAGCGCGGCCATCACGTAGGCCACCGCAACGGCCAGATAATCGGTCGACGGCGCCGCCGGTAACAGCACATAGGTGGCCATGGAACCGACCGCGAGGTCGAGAACGCCGACGGCAATCTGGACAAAAGTCAGTCCCGCAGCCGGCAACTCCAGACGGAAATTGGCAGCACCAATGGCGCGTGGTCCCCGCATCAGCCAGGCGATGTATCCAGCCACGCTGAGAAGCGCGAGGAACCCCAGCGCCTGATTGGCCCAGTGCGGGAGTTTCGTTGCCGTTGCCGCCTGCTCCGGCGCCAGGGCCAAAGCAAAGCCCAGAGCGCTCAAAGTCCCGAGCCAGAACGTCAGGCCGGTGATAAAGCCGATCTTCGTCACCTCGACGAGACCCAATCCCCATGGGGAGTAGATCCGAAACCGCACCGCCCCACCGCTCAGCAAGCCGGCACCCAGGCCAGATCCAATCGCTGAGGCGGTGAAACCAGCGAAAGCGGCTACGGCGTATGGCACCTCGCGCCGGCCGACGGCACGCAGGGCGACGTAGTCATAGAAGGCGAGCGTGCCGTAACCGATTGAAACAAGTGCGCAGGCTCCAAGCGCGGCGTGGAGCGGCGTGGCCCGGATTGCGGCAACGACCTGGTCGAGGTCGATGTCGCGCAACATACCGCCCAGGGCGACCAAAGCGGCCGCCAACAGCATGAGACTGCCGGCCATGCCGACCCTGCGCCAGCCGAGGCGTGCCAGGCAATCGAAGCGATCAGAAATCCGCATTTATGACGAGCTCTGCCAAACCGGGCGCAGCTGATTTGCAACGCCAAGGATGGCAAACCGACGCGACGCCGATATTGCAGGCTGTGGCGAGGTCACGGTCCCTGGAAGAGGTGTACGCAAAATTCCAACGCGGCGCTGGCTGCCACCCAAGTGTCATCAGAACTTCATCGTGCTGCAGCTCATATCTGGGGCAAGGTTGAGTCGCGCATCGACCGGAACGCGTTGCGTGAGCCCGCACCAGACAAGCTCTTAAGGCCACGCAGCGCCTTGAGGCAAACGTGGCCCCCTGTTCGCACGCATGCTGAGCCCTACGGCAACCGAAATCCTTAGCTGCCCCCTTCCTCATCTTGGTCCTGAACAGCTCCGCCAATGGGCGGGGCAGCACGAAATTGAGCCGCGTCGCCATGACGCCAGAACGCAAGACCAGTACGGCTGGGCGTCGCAGGCAGCGCGTCGTGTTAGGTCGTGGGCCCTACGGCAGCCGACGACAATGACCGCGGTGCCAGCTACGGGGTGTCGTCGGCAAAGGCCTTTTGCGCCCAGCACAGATAGCCTGGATCACCCCTGCCGTAGCCCGGATCGCAATATCCACTGCTGCCATCGATGAACAGAGTGCCCTCGATTCCGCTGGCGGGCAGATCGCCCTTGAGGGTGCGCACATCGTAGGTCAGGTTTTTGCCCTCGAGACGAGGGTTGTTGAGCACGAGCACGGCACTCGTGGGCGGCGTCTTGTCGTTGAAGATCGACAGCACGGGTTGAAAGCTGCGGCCGAAGCCAAGCCGGCGAGCGGACCCTGGCGAAACGCACGCGGTTCAGCCGCTGCGATCGTGAATATTTTTTTGCGCAAAGCGCGCGGCGAAGCCGAGCCCGCGTCAATCGGGGCAAGCCGTTCGGCGCGACGACGCTAAGCCATCGCTTTCCTAATCGCATCAATCAGCGCGCCTTGCGGGAACGGTTTGCGCAAAAATGCAGCGCATCCTGCCGCGAGGGCCTGCCGTTCCGTGGCGTCATCGTCAATGGCCGTCATAAAAATGATCGGAAGCGCGGATCCGGAGGCCCTGAGTCGACGCCGCAGGTCAATGCCAGACATGCCTCCGAGGTCAATATCCAGGAGAAGACAATCGACCCGCTTGGCGAACCCGCGCGTGAGGAAATCTTCCGCGGAGGTAAAGGCAACCGTTGCAAAGCCGTGCGCGTCCAACAGGTCCGTGGTGGCCCTGAGCATGTTTGGATCATCCTCGACGATCGCCACGATCGTTTGCCGCTTTGGCATTCACGCCTCGCTTCCGTCCCTTCGCGCCGAAGTGGACCGGGCGGGTACCTGACAGGATTTATGACAGAAAGCCTGGCAAACGAGACCTGTCCCTATGGGCAGGCGACCTGTCCCCATGGGAAGTATCAACGCAGGCGCGCTGGAGATAGGCTGGGCACATACTTTGAACGATCGCGGCCGCTTGACACGCTCCGGTGCGGACGGCGACGTACCGAGAGGCGCGGGATTAGGCGCGCTCTTTGGCGCGCTCAGATACAGCTAGGAGGCCAAGGCGCTCGGCGATCACGGCAAGCTCCGCCAGCGACTGAACCTGAAACTTTTCCATCACATTGTGCCGGTGCAATTTGATTGTTCGTTCCGACGTACCCAGGGCGTAGGCAATCTGCTTGTGGGGCTTACCGCGCACCAATAGGCCGAACACCTCGCGCTCGCGCATAGTCAGCCGTGAAAACAGCACGCGTAGCGTATCGATGCGAGCATCGCGCTCGCGTTGGTCTTCATAACGCCTCAGCGCCCGCTTGATCACATCGATGAGTTTTTCCTTGGCTACCGGCTTCGTCAGAAAATCCTCCGCCCCCGCCTTAATGGCTTGTACGCTGGTTGGAATATCGCCGTGAC
Organism: uncultured Alphaproteobacteria bacterium; assembly: GCA_963770295.1. Lineage (GTDB taxonomy): Bacteria > Pseudomonadota > Alphaproteobacteria > Rhizobiales > Hyphomicrobiaceae > AWTP1-13. The sequence continues at coordinate 84,011 of CAVYPA010000005.1, read as the reverse complement.
CCGTAATGAAGATAATCGGGTGTCGGCAGCCCAACTCGGTCAGGCGATCCTGCAGCTCCGGTCCGCTTATTCCCGCCATCTTCACGTCGAGCAGAATGCACGCGGGCTCCCGGTCGAATGCAGACGCCAGCAGCTGTTCTGCCGAGCCGGCGAGCTCAACGCGATAGCCGCAAAGGCTTAGCAGCTCGCCCATCGCCGTGCGAAACGACGCGTCGTCGTCAACGACATGAACGATCGGCAACAAGTTCGTCATAGGTCACCATTCTCGACAACGGTAGCTGCAGGCGGAATTCCGCCGACCAGGCGACGATCCTCGGGCAACTGACACTCGCCCTGTCGCCAAACTGCCGCGAAGACGACGGCGCAAAACCCGCGCGCGCCGAGAACTCGCGCATGGCTTGCGAGCCAGGGCACAGGGCATGCCAAGACCGACGACGTGGACCGGGATATCGATCGGACGCGGCGCTTTGCGCAACGAGCAGATCGAGACCCCCCCCACGCGCAACAGATAGGCCGGCCCTGAGCACGATCGACAAGGGCATGAGCACGCACTCGGCAATCGCGGCAATAAAAAAACCCGATAAGCGCGTCAACGCTTGGTCGAAAACGCCCACCACCCCACGCTCGCCTTGTGACAACGCTTCTACAGGATCTTGGCCACAAGAGTGGGGCCATCCGTATCCAGCGTTCTGTGTATTTGTGCTCGGGGCTGGCCCCCTGACTTTTTATTCATCCTACCCCCCGCTGGGCATCAAGTGCGTTGCCGTATCCCGGGTCGCTCGTTGCTCTACTTCTTGTCCTGCCCCTAAGTGCAGTTGTGGCCCGCACCTGCGCTCTTAAAAATGGCGCTCGGGCGCAGACTGCCGGCCCGCCTCGGGCAGTCATCGGCACAAAGGGGTTGGAGCATGAGCAGAAAGATCTGGCGCGGCCTGCTCGCGTCGTTCGTTGTTGCTATGGCGGCGAGCGCACCGGCAGCGGCACAACAACAAGACAAGCCCAATATCCTCTTCATCATGGGCGATGACATCGGCTTCATGCAGCCCAGCATCTATCACCGCGGCCTGATGGTCGGCGAAACCCCCAATATCGACCGCATCGGACGCGAGGGCGCGATCTACATGGACTATGTGGCCATGCAGAGCTGCACGTCGGGACGCAACGCCTTCTTCACGGGCATGTACCCCTTGCGCACCGGCATGATCCCACCGCAACTGCCGGGCAGTCCCTCCTACCTGCGTCCCGGCACGCCGGCCATTGCCAAGTTCCTATACGATCTCGGCTACACCACCGGCGAGTTCGGCAAGAACCACCTGGGCGACCACACCGAAGCCCTGCCCACGGCGCACGGCTTCCAGGAATACTGGGGCTACCTCTATCACCTCGACGCCATGCAGCAGGTGAGCTTCCCCGACATCAACAAAAACCCGAATGTCCAGGGCGTAGCGCCACCCTGCAAAAACACGCCGATCCCCGGCCTTTCGGAAGTCTCCGGCGCCGTCGATCCCAAGACCACCCGCTGCCTGACGCCGCCACGACCCGTGCTGTCGTGCAAATCCTCCGACGGCACGGCCAAGAACCAGAACTGCAGCGACGAGGGCCCCCTGACGCTGGAACGCTCGAAGACGGTGGACGAGGAGATCTCCACCAAGGTCATCGACTTCCTCGACCGCAACGACCCGAAGAAGACGAACAAGCCCTTCTTCGTTTGGTACAACCCGGCCCGCATGCACGTCGTCACCGTGCTGCCACCCAAGTACGAAGCCATGCTGGGTGAGCGGGGCGGCAAGGACTGGGGCGTCAACGAAGCCGGCATGAAGCAGATGGACGACAACATCGGCGACGTGCTCAAGAAACTCGAGACCATGGGGCAGCTCGACAATACCATCGTCGTCTTCACCACCGACAACGGTGCCGAGACGATCTCCTTCCCCGACGGCGGCGTCACGCCGTTCAAGGGGCAGAAGGGCGAGGCTTGGGAAGGCGGCTACCGCGCCCCCATGGTCGTGCGTTGGCCGGGCCACATCAAGCCAGGCTCGGTGCACAATCAGCTGTTCGCCGCGCTCGACTGGGTCCCGACCCTGGTCGACATCGCCGGTGGGCCCAAGGGCGATGGCCTCAAGAAGCAGATCGAGGGCGGCCAGTATCCCGGCATCGTCAAGACCACGCTGGATGGCGTCAACCAGCGCGACTACCTCGAAGGCAAGTCGGAGAAGTCGGCCCGCGACTACTTCTACTACTTCTCCGGCGCCACGCCGTCGGCGGTGCGCTACAAGAACTGGAAGATGTACTACACCATGTCGCAGCCCGGGCCGGCGGGGTGGATCATGCCGCTCACCCCCTTCCACTTCACCTTGGTGCAGAACATCAAGCGCGATCCCTTTGAGCAGGCGGTCGGCGTTGAGCAGAAGTCGGCGATGAGCCTGGGCGGCGCCCTCGGCGCGCCGATGACGGCCTTCCAATACGACTGGAACATGCTGCCCATCGGTCAGCAGCTCTGGCTCGAGCACCTGAGCTCTTACGAAAAATACCCGCCGCTGCAGGCGGCGGAAAGCTACAACCTCTCTCAAGTCTTGGAGCAGGTGAAAGCCGCCAACAGCGGCCACGCCAGCGAATAGCCCGAGCCACGTGCGCGAGCAGGCGTTGGCGGACGTCCCATAGAGGACGTCCGCCACCCGGCATAGCAAGGTGTGCTGAGCGCCAACCTCGACTGACACCAAGGACAAGCCCATGAAACAGCGTTCCCCTCGTTCGGGCGTGAGCCGCCGGGCCGTGCTGTCCACGGCGGCGAGCCTCCCCCTCCTGTCCCTGCCCCAAATTCGCACGGCCGGCTGGGCCCAGGCCGGTGACCCGCTGCCGTCCTGGAACGATGGCACAGCGAAACAGACGATCATCGGCTTCGTGCAGGGCGCCGTCGACGGATCGAGCCGCAGCTTCGTACCCCCGGAGGCGCGCATCGCCACCTTTGACCAGGACGGGACCCTGTGGGTCGAACACCCCATGTACACCCAGGTCACCTACTGCCTCGAGCGTGTCCCGGCCGTTGTCGCGCAAAAGCCGGAACTCAAAGACGCCGAGCCGTTCAAGACCGTGCTGTCCGGCAACCGCGAAGCGATCGCCAAGCTGCCGATGAAAGACCTTGAGGAGATCCTCGCAGCGACGCTCACGGGCATGACGGTGGCTGCCTTCGAGGCCGACGTTGGGGCGTGGATGCGGGGGGCCAGACATCCGCGTTGGGGACGACCCTATACCGAGTTGACCTATCAGCCGATGCAGGAGGTTCTCAGGTATCTGCGCGCCAACGACTTCAAGACCTACATTGTCACGGGTGGTGGCCAAGACTTCGTGCGCGTGTACTCACAGCAGGTCTACGGCATCCCACCCGAGCAGGTCGTGGGGACGGCCGGTGGCGTCGCCTACAGCTATGACAAGGAGGGCAGGCCGATCCTTACCAAGGAGCCAAAACTGCTTCTGAACGATAATAACGCGGGCAAACCCGAAGGCATCCACCTCATGATCGGCCGTCGGCCCTTTGCCGCCTTCGGCAACTCGACGGGCGATCGACAAATGCTCGAGTACGCCTGGGCCGGCGACGGCCCACGGCTGGCGATGCTCCTGCTGCACGACGACGCCCGGCGCGAGTATGCCTACGGACCGGCACAGGGACTGCCCGATAGCAAGGTCGGCGCCTTCACCCAAGCGCTCTACGACGAGGCAAAACACAAGGGCTGGACGGTCATCAGCATGAAGGACGACTGGAACCGGATCTTTACCTTCGACGCGGCGGGATCACGAGCCCTGCAGTAGTCAAGTGATGGCCGTCAATGCCATGGGTGTGGGTGAGCTCGGCTGCCCACCACGACGCTCAAAGCACGAGGACCCCCAACAGGCCAGCGTCGGTAACGCCTTCTCGAACGGGCTCGGTGAGCCGGTGGCCCCCCGGTGCCGTTGACAAGGGCGCGCAGCACTCGAGGTGTATATCCGACCAGGAACGGCGAGCGCGCATCGCCAAAACGTCTGTTGCCAAATTGCATGCAAGCCGCACCTCAAGCCCTCTAAAGAAAAACCTAAAACCTCCTCAATTAGTGCAACTATTCGCGGTGCGGCCAATTTGTTCACATCGCATCCACCAGTTTTTAGCGCGAGAAATTTTGCGTGCGCGCAAGACTTAATTCACGTATTTTGTTGAGGTTGGCTAGGGTTCTCAGTGCGACGCCTCGGCCGCTCCAATCTGGTATTGCGTTCGTCCGAAAACTTTTTGGTCCATAGGGCCCGAAGGGTTTTGCTTGCTGGCCAAGTAAGACTTGGGTTCGTCGTGGTCATATCGGAGACGCAAGCCAAATGCTCAGCCCTCGTACGCGCTATCTCCTCCCTCTGGCAGCTGGTCTGATCGCCTCCTTCGCAACCAGCGCTTGGGCGGACGGTCCCTACGGCGGCCCTCGCGCCTTGGACTTCAATGCGGTGCCTTTGCCGCCGCCCGTCATTTGGAGGGGCTTTTATCTGGGCGGCAACATCGGCGCGGCCTGGGGGTCGAGCTCAGTCAGCGACAACCTAACCAGTGTTAGCTTTGACCGGGACAACAATGGGTTCATTGGCGGCGTCCAAGTCGGCTACAATTATCAGATTGGCAACCTGGTCTTGGGCGTGGAATGGGATTTCGATTGGACATCAATCGAGGCCTCGGGAACCATTAGCGTTCCCGGCGTCATCGGCCCGCTGCAGGCGTCCGCCGACACCGAATGGATCAGCACGATTGCCGGCCGCATCGGCCTGGCCTTGGAGCGCACGCTTGTTTACGTCAAGGTTGGGGGAGGATGGGTCCGTAACGAGGCCAGTATCACCCAACTGACGACGGGCACCTCGGTCAGCGCCTCCAATACCAGCGGCGCCTGGCTGATCGGCGCCGGCTTCGAATATGCTATCGCGCCCAATTGGACGGCGAAATTCGAGTATGACTTTCTTGGGCTCTCCGACAAAACGCTTCCCGGCTTATCCGGAAGCCGTGCGTTTGAGCTCGAACGCGACATCCAACAAGTGAAGGTCGGCATTAACTTCAAGTTCTAGCCGACCCCCGACACACGCCACCGGCATCCCGATCCCCACAAGGGGCGCCCGCTGCGGGTGATGGGGATGCGACCCCGCGCGTCCGCCATGAATGTTTCCACCGTCCGCTCAACGGTCGAGAGGCGAGACATCCGCACGGCCGTCATCCGACGAGCTCGGAGGCCAATGCGGCCTCCGAGCGTAGTGTCGATCAGCGCAAGACGACGGTTCGGCGTCTATCCAATCGCGACGGGGACCGCGATGTGGGAGACCGCTGCGCCGCGCTTCAGGAGAACGAGCACGTTCTTCTTGCCGGCGGCCTTGGCCTCCGACATGGCTGCCTTGAAATCCTCCGGGCGCGAAGTTTCCTTGTTGCCCGCCTTCAGGATCACGTCGCCCTCCTGAAACCCGATCTCGGCGGCTTTGCTGTTGGCATTGACACCGAGGACGGCAAGCCCCTTGTCGCCGGCTCCTTCGACCTTTGCCGCAGGCGCGATGATCAATCCCAGCACGGGAAGGCCGGTGTCGCCGGCATCGCCCGCCGCTATCTTCCGGACCGTCTCGTCCTTGAGTGTGCCAAGCTTGAGAGTGACCTTGTGCTCTTTGCCGTCCCGTTGGAAGTTAAGGTCAACGGACTGGTTAGGACCGATCCCGGCGACCTTGCGGGCAAGATCGCGGCCGTCCTCAATGCGTGCCTTGCCGAGCTGGGTGATCACGTCGCCCGACTTGAGGCCCGCCGCCGCCGCCGGACTGCCGGCCTGCGCTTCCGCAACCAAGGCGCCGGTGGCGCTGTCGAGACCGAGGCTATCGGCCATATCCGGCGTCATGGTCTGGACCTGCACACCGAGCCAACCGCGCTCGACACGCCCGCTGGTCTTGAGCTGTTGAACGACCGCCTTGACCGTGCCGGCGGGAACGGCAAAGGCAATACCAACCGATCCTCCCGATGGTGAGAAGATTGCGGTGTTGACGCCGACCACTTCACCCCTGGTGTTGAAGGTTGGGCCACCGGAGTTTCCCTTGTTCACGGGCGCGTCGATCTGCAGAAAGTCGTCGTAGGGCCCAGCGCCGATATTGCGGCCGTGGGCGGAAACGATGCCGGCCGTCACCGTGCCACCCAGGCCGAAGGGATTACCCATGGCCACCACCCATTCGCCGACCCGGGGCTTGCCGTCGGCCAGATCTACGAACGGGAAATCGGCACGACCGTCGACCTTGAGCAGCGCCAGGTCGGTCTTCGCATCGGTACCGACCACCTTGGCGTCAAGCGTCGCCCCACCGTCCGTGACGATCTGCACCTTGACGGCCTTGTCGACCACGTGGTGGTTCGTGACGATGTAGCCGTCGGCACTGATAAAGAAGCCTGAGCCCTGCCCCTGCACAAACTCGTGGTGTCCCTTGCCCTTCGGCTGCGCCATTCCCTTGCCGCCGAAGTCTTTGAAGAATTTCTCGAGCGGCGTGCCTTCGAACGGCTGGCCTTCGTCATCATCGGACATCAGCTGCGGCGTCATCTCCGTTTTTGTCCGCACGGAAACGACCGCCGGCTTAACGCCGGCGACGAGGTCGGCGAAGCCCGAGGTCTGCCCAGGGGTTTGGGCGGCCGCGACCAAGGCCGTGGCGCTCTTGAGCTGGGGTGCTTCGGCGTGGATCGAATGCAAGGTGGCCGCAAACAGCGCCGCCGCCGCGGCGCTGGCGAGCAGGCCCGTCTTTAGCCTCGACTTGGAGCGCATTTTGGGCAGAGCTAACACACCCCTCCAGGGCTGGCGGTGGTCTGATTTATGATCCGTATCCGGCATTGGGCATCTCCGTAACTAGCCGCTTGCGGGCAAGTTGGAGACCTCTCCGCCCGCCCGTATCAGTCAGTCTTAGACATGGCCAGCTTTCGGGACGTTTGCGCCCGCTATACGATTTCGTAAATTGCGACCCGCGCCTAGGTCCGGGCAGCACTTTTCAAAGGCTGCGCCACCAACCGAGTGGCGGCTGGAAAGCGCACCTCGACAATCAGGCCAGGGGCGTGATCGAGCAGGCCAAGGCGCGCGCCATGAAGCTCAGCAATGGCGGCCACCAGGGCGAGACCGAGTCCGCTCCCTGGCGTCGTGCGGCTGGCTTCCAGACGGTAGAAGCGGCGCAAGACCTTGCCGCGTTCCTCTTCGGGAATGCCGGGACCATTGTCGACGACGGTGGCGATGACCTCGTCCATCTCCTTGCGCAAGCGAAACTCAATCTTGGTTCCGCTGGGGGTGTGGCGAATGGCGTTCTCGACGAGGTTTGTGGCTAGCTGCAGCAGAAGCTCGCGGTCGCCGGAAAGCGTGATCCCACCTTGAATGTCAGATACGAGCTCGTGTCCCTGATCCTCGGCGACTGCGGCAAACGTCAAGGCGACGAGCTCGAAGAGTTCGGAAACATCGACCCGCGCGAAGCCCGCCTTACGTGAACCGGACTCGATTTGCGCGATGCGCAGCAGGGCCGAGAAGGTCTTGAGCAGAGCATCCGTCTCGGCAATAGCGGCGTCGGTCGAGGAGCGAAATTCCTCGACTGACCGAGCCCCCACCTTTGCCGTTTCCAAGTTCTGGCGCAAGCGCGCCAACGGCGTTCGCAGATCGTGGGCGATGTCGCTCGAGACCTGCTTGAGGCTTTCCATCAGGGATTGAATGCGATCGAGCATGGCATTGAGGTTGGCGGCCAGCCGATCGAGTTCGTCGCCGTTGTCCCTGACCGTCACGCGCGAGTCCAGTTGGCCCGCCATGATCTGTCGCGCCGTGCGGTTAACCTGCTCCACCCTGCGCAGAAAGCCGGCACTCAGCGCCAATCCCCCTAGGATGGCCAGGATCACCGACACGCCGCCGCCGACCGAAAATGCGGTCAAGATCGCCTTCCGCGTGGCCTGCAAGCGACCGACATCCTCTCCGGCCAGGACAAAGGTGCCATCGCCCAGCAGCACGCCATAGCCGATAGCGTTGCGCAGATCCCCTTGCGTCCGGTCGCCGACCGCCTCGCCGCGGGAGAAGAGCCGCACCTGCAGATCAAGGGGCCCTAGCACCGGCGAGACCGGGGCGATATTGCCGGCAATCCAGGCTCCATCGCGACGCTGCAGCAGATAATAGGCGAGACCGCCGCGTTGCAGCCGTCTTTCAACCAGCGCGGCGGCGGCAAGCGCACCGGTGGCGCGATACTCATCTGCCAGCGAAACCGTCTCGCGTTGCACGTTGGCCATCAGCTGCGCCGTCATCGAGCGGCTGGTGACAAACCAGACGAGCGCAAACAGAATGGCAACGGAGGCCGCAAACAAAATCACATAGAGGGTCGTCAGCCGAGCAATCAGGCTGTTAGCGAGTTGCATCGGGCGCCCGCAAGACGTAGCCGGATCCCCGCGCCGTATGAATGAGCTCGCAAGCAAAGCCCTTGTCGATTTTGCCACGCAAGCGGCTCATATGCGTTTCAACGACACTCGTCTTCGGGTCGAAATGGAAGCCCCAGACCTGCTCCAGGAGCATGGTTCGCGTTACGATGCGGGGCGTCTGCCGCATGAGGTGCTCGAGCAGTTTGAACTCAAGTGGCGTGAGCTCGATGTCGGCCCCAGCGCGCCGGACTTTTCGCCTGAGAAGATCCATCTCTAGATCGGCGATCTTCAAAGTCGTGTCCGCACCCGCTATAGGTGGGCGCCGGGCCAGCGCATTGACGCGCGCCATCAGCTCTGCGAAGGCGAACGGCTTCACCAGATAGTCGTCGCTCCCCGCCTCCAGACCCTCGACGCGGTCGTCGATACCCCCGAGCGTCGTCAGCAAGAGAATGGGTGTCGTGACGCCCGCGCTGCGAACGGTCTTCACCAGGCCAAGGCCGTCGAGACCGGGCAGCATGCGGTCGACCACCATGACGTCAAATTTCTCCCCAGCCGCCAAAAACAGACCGTCGCGACCATTGTCAGCGACTTCGACAACATGCCCCTGTTGCCGCAGGCCCTTGGCCAAATATTGCGCGGTCTGCCGATCGTCCTCGATGACGAGTATCCTCATGCGCCACCCGGACCGAAGTAAGCTGGGCCAACCGTCCGCGAGTGCCGACGGTTCGCGGTTAAGATCGCAAACGGAACAGTTGGCAAGCTGAGCGCCGCGCTGCCTAGGCCACAACTAGGGAAAATTCCGAGGCAAAGGCGGATGACTCCCGAAGGGGTGCTTGCCGACGTCCCATGCGGCCGATGCTTGCCTCAGTTGAGATGCGATAAGAAGAGCCCGCAAGGCCAATAAAATCACCGAGGATGTCGCCAATGGCTGACCCTCGTCGGCCGAATTCGAGATAGGTCGTCCGCGGTCAGACGGGCTATCGCCTTTCCGTGCTTCGCCCGGCCGGGTATGAGGTCGACCGGCCGCCAATGCCCTCCGCGAGCCATGCCCTGCAGCTTATCGTGAGCGGTACAGCTTACTTTCGATCGATACTTCGGGTGCGCATTCCCTTGTTTTCAGGGTTGCCCCCGATTTGGTTACCGGCACGGGGTGCTAACCTCGCCCGCTGCGCACCGGTGCAGCGTCCCACAACAACTTGGCTGGAGGCCCCCACAATGCGACACGTATTGTACGCCGGATTGATGGCATTGCTTCTGACACCCGCCGCGACGAACGTTGGCGCGCAAACCGCCGGAACAACAACGACGATCGGTGTCTCGGTGGTCGAGATGAATGACGTCATAAACGGCTGGAGCGTGCAGCGTCAGCTGCTCGGGCAGTCCGTCTACAACGACAAGGACGAAAAGATCGGCAAGATCGAGGACATCATACTGAACAAAGAACGATCCGCCTCCTACGGCATCGTGAGTACGGGAGGTTTTCTCGGCATTGGTGCACACGACGTTGCCATACCGGCCAAACAGTTAGAGTTAAAAAATGCTCGACTGATGTTGCCCGGTGCAACAAAGGAAACCCTACGCGCCATGCCACCTTTTGAATATGCGCGCAAGTAGCAGGGTACGCGGGCTCCGCTCACGCGGGGCCGCACCCGCGTGAGCCCACCCAAAATGCAAATACCACAGCCGATCAAATCTTCCCTGGCAATTCCGATCTGACGCAGGACCGCTGTTTCGCACCTTCGATTTCGGCGCCTGGCGGAGAGGAAGGGTCGGGTGCGGTCGGCGATACACCGAAGCCGCCTCCAAGCCGCGTCAATCGAGCTTATTTCGCCGTCGGGAATAGGAAAATAATGTTGAACCGCGCACCGAAGTCGTGTGCCCCCGTGTCGGGGTTTTCCGCCCAGTATCGCAGACCGGCGTCACCATCCCGCGCCGGCCCGATGTGCGTATCCCAGTTGCTTTGAAAGGGTAGGCTAATCAGGGAAGCAATCGGATTGGCCAGCTGCTTGGCAAGGTCGTGCTCCTCCTGCGCCCAGGTCGGGTTCGAAGCACAGGCCCCACCGATTGTCAGAACCAAGCCGAACCGGCAGAACCTCTGATGCCGCATGGTGCGACTCCTCGCGTGCGATGAACGCGCACCGCCGCTATCTGAGATTCGGCAACCAACGGCAATGTTCTATCGAGCGTTGACGTGGTTAGCGGCGCTCGGTTGCCCGATTGCCTCAGCATCCGCAACCTGGCGCACGACGATTGCTTAGACGGACTGGCGAGATCCTGAATGTGAGCCGCGCGTTCGCACCTTCAGCGCGGTGATCCGTGGGATCGACGCTCACATGGCCAGGCAACGCTCATGGCCTTGGCCCCTGAGCGCGTTGCAAAACTCAGGCCTCATCTGGGTCAGGGGCTGCCCTTCAATATCGCTCAGAATTGAGTCGGCCGTACCTTCAGGCGTGTCGTGGTCCGTGCCCGCGAGAACGGCAATCGTCCGAGGTGCCCTTTCCGTCGTGACGAGCGGGCGTCAGAAGCCGATGGTCAATCCAAGGACCGGCCCATGCTGCACCACATCGAATTGGTAGCGATTGACGCCTGAGCCCTGCTCATAGTCCACGCTGAGGGCCCGGTACCCCAGCAGGCCCGCGTAGGTGACGCCATTGCGAACGGCGAAGGTGAAGCTGTAGGCGCCAAGCACATTCCATGAGAATTGGCTGCCAGCATCAAAGCCACCCACATCGGCCCGGAACACCAATTCCTGACCCGGGGCCAATTGATGGCGAACTCTGAAGCCGACGAGCGGATCGACCCAGTCCACATCACCGCTGCGGGCAATCGCGCGGTTGCGCGAGACCACGACACCATTGAGGTCCAAGCTGCCTGTCAGGCCGAATTTCAGGGACAACTCCTGGTGCCAGTATCTGGCCCCCGCCAGCAGGTCGATGGCGGTGCTGCCAATGCCGCTGCCGCCGGAGTGCCATCTGGCAACCTCGTAGGCGGCGCCAAGCTCGATGATGGTTTCCGAAAAGTCGACATCGGCGTTAGCACCAACGGTCAGCCCGCGAACGGATCTGGAGACACTGCCGTCGACGCCGAGCTTGGCATAGACGATATCGTTGTAGAGGGCGAGAGGCCCCCGCCGCGCCTCGACATAGCTCATCCACGGCGCCGCATCGAGGTGCTCGAGGACCTGGAAGGAATCGACATCAACATTCACCGGCCGGCCCTTCACCGTGACGTCACCATTGAGAGCGGGCAGCCAGCCGTAGGGCGTCAAGGTCACCGTCCATGGTGAGGGCGGCGCGCTCAGCGGCGGCGGCGGTCCAGAGCCGAGGTCGGCCGCTCCTGCGCTATGGCCCCAACCCAGCATGGCCAACGCCGCCAGCAAAAATGTCCGGGCAGAGCAATTATGGAAGGGTGGCATTAGCAACCTCTCGCGTTGGTCCCACAACGATGCCGCATGGACGCCCACGCAAGGTGGCTATTCATCGAACTGATTCGCCACAACTCACACTTGGCGGAAAGCTCGGCCGGTACCGCTCCGCGCTACCAATTGACGGCCACTCGTTGCCGGCGGGCAACTGCATCACCGCGGTTGCAGAAAGCTTGCGCCGACAACTATCGCCGGTCGGGACTTGCACCCCAAAACCGCCGACCTCCGCTTGCGAGCGGAGCGTCAGCGCTGATCTCCGATGTCGCCCTGGGGGATGTTGGGTAAGGGTTGGCGTTCCGAGGCAGGCTAAGGGTTGCCGGCGACCTTGCCGATCTTGCCGCGGAAGACCCAGGAGACACCGATGGTGTAAGCGGCGATGACCGGCAGAACCGCGACGACGCCGTAAAACAAGACTCTCAATGAGGTGTCCGGCGCCGCCGCGTCCGCGACCGTCACGGCATAGGGGACCATGGAGGGCCAGAACATCACCCCCAGACACATCCCCGTCGTCAGGACGGCGGCGAGAACAAGACAAGCCGCGCCGTCAGCAGCCGCTGCTGCGATGTCTTTGTGACAACCGCTTCTGCAGGATCTTCGCCCCAAGAGTGGGGCCATCCGTATCCAGCGTTCTGTGTATTTGTGCTCGGGGCTGGCCCCCTGACTTTTTGCGCATCCTGCCGCCCCGCAGGGCGTCAAGTGCGTTGCCGTTTGCCCGGGTCGTTCGTTGCTCCACTTGCTTGCTGCCTGCCCCTAAGTGCAGTTGTGGCCCGCACCTGCGCTCTTAAAAATGGCGCACGGGCGCAGACTGCCGGCCCGCCTCGGGCAGTCATCGGCACAAAGGGGTTGGAGCATGAGCAGAAAGATCTGGCGCGGCCTGCTCGCGTCGTTCGTCGTCGCTATGGCGGCGAGCGCACCGGCAGCGGCACAACAACAAGACAAGCCCAATATCCTCTTCATCATGGGCGATGACATCGGCTTCATGCAGCCCAGCATCTATCACCGCGGCCTGATGGTCGGCGAAACCCCCAATATCGACCGCATCGGACGCGAGGGCGCGATCTACATGGACTATGTGGCCATGCAGAGCTGCACGTCGGGACGCAACGCCTTCTTCACGGGCATGTACCCCTTGCGCACCGGCATGATCCCACCGCAACTGCCGGGCAGTCCCTCCTACCTGCGTCCCGGCACGCCGGCCATTGCCAAGTTTCTGTACGACCTCGGCTACACCACCGGCGAGTTCGGCAAGAACCACCTGGGCGACCACACCGACGCCCTGCCCACGGCGCACGGCTTCCAGGAATACTGGGGCTACCTCTACCACCTCGACGCCATGCAGCAGGTGAGCTTCCCCGACATCAACAAAAACCCGAATGTCCAGGGCGTAGCACCACCCTGCAAAAACACGCCGATCCCCGGCGTCTCGGAAGTCTCCGGCGCCGTCGATCCCAAGACCACCCGCTGCCTGACGCCGCCACGACCCGTGCTGTCGTGCAAATCCTCCGACGGCACGGCCAAGAACCAGAACTGCAGCGACGAGGGCCCCCTGACGCTGGAACGCTCGAAGACGGTGGACGAGGAGATCTCCACCAAGGTCATCGAGTTCCTCGACCGCAACGACCCGAAGAAGACGGGCAAGCCCTTCTTCGTTTGGTACAACCCGGCCCGCATGCACGTCGTCACCGTGCTGCCACCCAAGTACGAAGCCATGCTGGGTGAGCGCGGCGGCAAGGACTGGGGCGTCAACGAAGCCGGCATGAAGCAGATGGACGACAACATCGGCGACGTGCTCAAGAAACTCGAGACCATGGGGCAGCTCGACAATACCATCGTCGTCTTCACCACCGACAACGGTGCCGAGGCGATCTCCTTCCCCGACGGCGGCGTCACGCCGTTCAAGGGGCAGAAGGGCGAGGCCTGGGAAGGCGGCTACCGCGCCCCCATGGTCGTGCGTTGGCCGGGCCACATCAAGCCAGGCTCGGTGCACAACCAGCTGTTCGCCGCGCTCGACTGGGTCCCGACCCTGGTCGACATCGCCGGCGGGCCCAAGGGCGATGGCCTGAAAAAGCAGATCGAAGCCTGGCCAGTATCCCGGCATCGTCAAGACCACGCTGGATGGCGTCAACCAGCGCGACTACCTCGAAGGCAAGTCGGAGAAGTCGGCCCGCGACTACTTCTACTACTTCTCCGGCGCCACGCCGTCGGCGGTGCGCTACAAGAACTGGAAGATGTACTACACCATGTCGCAGCCCGGGCCGGCGGGGTGGATCATGCCGCTCACCACCTTCCACTTCACCTTGGTGCAGAACATCAAGCGCGATCCCTTTGAGCAGGCGGTCGGCGTTGAGCAGAAGTCGGCGATGAGCCTGGGCGGCGCCCTCGGCGCGCCGATGACGGCCTTCCAATACGATTGGAACATGCTGCCCATCGGTCAGCAGCTCTGGCTCGAGCACCTGAGCTCTTACGAAAAATACCCGCCGCTGCAGGCGGCGGAAAGCTACAACCTCTCTCAAGTCTTGGAGCAGGTGAAAGCCGCCAACAGCGGCCACGCCAGCGAATAGCCCGAGCCAAGTGCGAGCAGGCGGTGGCGGACGTCCGATAGAGGACGTCCGCCAACGTTTCTAAAGAAACAAAGAGCGCGCTGGCACCTTCGGCTCGGGCAGGGTCACCAAGCCCTTAGGTGTCGCACCAAACACACGCCCGGCAGCGATGCAGTCTTCGATCCCTTGCCTCCCACGCACGTGCAAGACGCACTCAATGTGGACCGTCGGTCGCAGTGTCGTGGCAACGCATGGGACTCTAGGAGGTGACTGAGAATGAGCACGCTCGTGAAATCTTGCGTCGGATGGCTGTGGCTCGTTGCTGCCGCGATGCGTCCCAGTGGCGCCGGTCAGCGCGCAGGCGCCAAAACCGAACATTCTCGTGATCATGGGCGACGACATCGGCTACTGGAACATCAGCGCCTATAACCGCGGCATGATGGGCTACCGCACTCCCAACATCGACCGCATCGCCGCCGAGGGCGCAATCTTCACCGACTACTACGGTCAGCAATCCTGCACCGCCGGCCGCGCGGCGTTCATCACCGGACAAAGCCCGCTGCGAACCGGATTGCTGAAAGTCGGATTGCCCTCAGCAAAGGAGGGCCTGTCTGCCGAGGACCCGACCATCGCCGAACTCCTCAAGCCGCAGGGCTATGCGACCGGACAATTCGGCAAGAACCACCTCGGCGACCGCAACGAGTTCCTGCCAACCGTGCATGGCTTCGATGAGTTCTTTGGCAATCTCTATCACCTCAACGCCGAAGATGAGCCCGAACACCCCGACTATCCAAAAAACCCGGCCTTCAAAGCGGAATTCGGTCCCCGCGGGGTCCTGAAATGCTTTGCCACAGCAACCGACACGGCGGGCGAAGATCCCCGCTTCGGTCCCTGGGGGAAACAGCGGTGCGAGGACACCGGCCCGCTCACCAAAAAGCGCATGGAGACGATCGATGAGGAATTCGTCGGGGCCACCCTTGGCTTTATTGATCGCGCGCAGCAGGACAAAAAGCCGTTTTTCGTCTGGCTCAATCCAAGCCGCATGCACATCTGGACGCGCCTCAAGCCCCAAGCACAGGGAGTAACGGGCCTTGGCATCTATCCCGACGGCATGGTTGAGCACGATGCCCAAGTCGGCCAAGTTTTGAAAAAACTCGATGATCTCGGCATCGCCGACAACACCATCGTCATTTACACCACCGATAACGGCGCCGAGGCCTTCTCCTGGCCCGACGGCGGCACCACGCCCTTCCGCGGCGAAAAGAACACCAACTGGGAGGGCGGCTATCGGGTTCCGGCGATGGTGCGCTGGCCGGGCCTGGTGGCACCGCGCACGGAGATCAACAACCTGTTCTCCGCCGAGGACTGGGCGGCGACCTTGCTGGCCGCGGCCGGTGAAGCCGATATCAAGGCCAAGCTGCTGCAGGGCTACGAGGCTGCCGGTCGGACCTTCCGTGTCCACTTGGATGGCTATGACCAGCGCGCTCTTCTCGGCCACACCGGCCCGAGCCAGCGGCGCGAATTCTTTTATTGGACCGATGACGGCGACCTTGCCGGCCTTCGTTACGAGCAGTGGAAAGCCGTCTTCATGGAACAGAAGGCACATGGGCTCGCCGTCTGGGCGGAACCGATGGTGCCGCTGCGCCTGCCCATGCTGTTCAATATTCGCTCGGACCCCTTCGAACGCTCCCAGCACGAGGCCGGTGACTACGTCAAATGGTTCGTCGAGCACGCTTTCGTGCTTCTTCCCGCGCAAAAAATCGTGGCACAGCACCTGGCGAGCTATCAACAGTTTCCACCGCGCCAGCGGCCGGGATCCTTCTCGATCGAACAAGTCATGCAGAAGTTGAGGAACCCGCCGTCAAGCAACTAGCTGCGGCAAAGGACCATCAAGGCGACACCTGGTCCTCGCTTGCACCCGTTGCGCGAGCGCGACCGCGCACGTGGCGCGGCCCGCGGGCCACTTCGCCAGGGCAATCGTCACTTGGCCTCGGCAAAATCCTTAAGCGCCTGAATGGGTACCGAGACGACGTTGGGCTGCCCCCAGGCCGTCGACACCCGTAGCACGCGGGACGGAAACGCCATGGTTTGGGTAAAGAGATTGCTGACGATGGCGACCACTTGCCCCCGGCAATCCAGCACCGGCGCGCCCGAGGCCCCGTGATCGAGGACGAGGCGATCGTCGCCGTCGTACATCTCGAGCAGTGCCGTGCCCGTCAACCGATCGCTATCGCCATATTGCACGAAGCGACCGGCGGCGAACCGCAGCCGATTGCCCGGGTAGGCGAGGCTAACCACGGGCTCCTCGGGGGCCAGCGGTTGCATCCTGAGCTCAAGGCCCCGCGCCGCCGAAAATGGCGCGCGCAGTTCAAGCACCGCGATCTTTTCGGCGTGCGACCCTGCCAAGCTCACCCTCCGCACGGCCGCCGACTGCCGGTTCTCGCCGTCCAGGATTTCGACCGGCTTCCAGTCTTGAGCGGAAAGCGTCATGGCCGCGGCGACGTGCTCCGCCGTCACCATCGAGGTGGCGGACAGGAACCAGGCGGTGCCGCGGATCCCTAACGAGCCCGGATAGGCCTTTTTCTCCTCCTCGTCGAAATACCTTGTCATGCTGACCGTGGAATGCGTCAGCGTTGCAGGATCGACGCAGCCTGCCGCGGCTTGCAAGCAAAACACGGTGAAGAAGAGCAGGCACGCCACGCAAGCCGGTGCGGCCTTCGCAAGGCGCGCCAATCCACGCCGGCACCGCGTGCCCCCGACGGTTCCCCCCTGCATCTCCCCCGTGTCCCCCTTTGGTCCCTCAGCAGAAGTTGCATGCTAGTGCACGCAAAAGGCCGCATCTTCATGTTTTTCCATGTACATCGGCTTTTGCCAGCGCCTGTTGCCTTTCCGTCATGGTGCGCCGGCCGCGCGCGCCGCGGCCGCGCCGCCCCGCTTGGTCCTCGCCGCGGCCTTGCCGGCGCGTCGAGCGCGGGCTGGGTCATCGGCGGGGAATGGGTCATACCCACTCGATCAGAGCGGCCATAGGGTAATTCCGGATAGCTCGCCGCATCGGCGCGGCTAGCTTGTACTGGTCCCAGCCGAAACACCGTCTTGGTACTGAGATTTACTCCCTGAACACAGAGCGATCGTGGCGCGCTCCCAAAGCACATCCGGAAACAAACGGGGATCGCGCAGCGCAACAGATGGCGCCGGCGATCTTCCGCGCCCCGGGGGCACGCGGTTTTTCCAACGGAAGATCTTGCTTGCCGTAGCCCTTGGCGCCGGCCTGGTGGTGATCGCCGGCCTGGGTCTGCAGGTGCTGACAGACCCTAGGCACTCTGCCGCGCCGCTTGGGCTGTCCGGCGATGCCACCGCGGCCAGCTTCGTCGGCAGCACGGCCTGCGGCGGCTGCCACCAGAAGCAGGCCGAGCTGTGGGGTGGCTCGCAGCACAGGCATGCCATGGATCATGCGACCGAGACGACCGTGCTCGGCGATTTTTCCGGCGCGACCTTCGACTACTTCGGTGTGCGCTCGCGCTTCTTTCGCGACAACGGCAAGTTTTTGGTCGAAACCGACGGACCCGACGGCAAGCTTGCCACCTTCGAGGTCAAATACACCTTCGGCGTCGATCCGCTGCAGCAATACTTAATCGCGTTTCCGGACGGCCGCCTCCAGGCGCTGTCGCTGGCCTGGGACACCCGCCCCAAGGCAAAGGGCGGCCAGCGCTGGTTTCACCTCTATCCGAACGAGCAGATCCGGCACGACGACTTCCTGCACTGGACCAAGCTCAACCAGAATTGGAACTTCATGTGTGCCGAATGTCATTCGACCGGCGTGCGCAAGAACTACGATCCGGTGGCCGATCGCTTCGCCACAACCTTTGCGGAGATCAACGTCGGCTGTGAGGCCTGTCATGGCCCGGGCTCCAAGCACGTCGCTTGGGTCGCCGACCGCAAGAGCTGGTGGCCATTGGGCAAAGTCGATGATCCGACCATGGGGCTTTCGGTTCGCTTCGACGAACGCAGCAATGTCAGCTGGCCGATCGACGCCAAGAGCGGCAACGCCACGCGCAGCGAGCTCGCCTTCTCCTTGCGCAAGGAGACGGAGACCTGCGGCCTGTGTCACGCCCGCCGTGGCCAATTCTCCGAAAATTGGCTGCCGGGTCGTTGGTTATCGGAAACGCACAGCGTTTCGCCGCTCAGTCGGGGTCTCTATCAAGCCGACGGGCAGATGCTCGACGAGGTCTACAACTACGGCTCGTTCAAGCAGAGCAAAATGTTCGCCGTGGGTGTCACCTGTAGCGACTGCCACGAGCCGCATAGTGCCAAACTCCGCCTTCCCGGCGATGGCGTTTGCCTACAATGCCATGCCTCGGACAAGTACGCGGCGACCGCCCATCACGGGCACGCTGCCTCACCCCCCGCCTGCGCCTCCTGTCACATGCCGACACGCACCTATATGGTGATCGATCAGCGGCACGACCATAGTTTCCGCATTCCGCGCCCCGACCTGAGCGTCAAGCTCGGCACCCCCAATACCTGCAACGGCTGCCACGCCGACCAATCGCCCGAATGGGCTGCATCCGCGATTGAGCGCTGGCATGGTCCGAACCGAAAGGGCTTCCAGACTTTTGCGGCAGCCTTGCAGGCGGCCTGGACCGGCAAGGCAGATGCAGCACGGCTGCTTGCCCAGGTCGCCGCGGACCGCGGCACGCCGGCGATCGCGCGCGCCACCGCGCTCACCGAGCTTGGCTCGCGGCTGACCCAGTCCACGATCGCGCTGATACGGACAAGCCTTTCCGATCCTGACCCCATGGTGCGCATCGGCGCGCTCGACGCGCTGGAGGGTGTGCCCGTGGCCCAGCGCGGGCCGCTTGCCTCAGCATTGCTCGGCGATGCCGTCCAGGGTGTGCGCACGCGAGCCGCCTATGTTTTGGCCGGCATGGAGACCGCGCGCCTCTCGGCGCCCGAACGCGAACGCTTTGAGGGCGCGGCGCAAGAGTTTGTCGCGGCGATGAAGTTTAATGCCGACCGGCCCGAATCCCGTTCCATGCTCGGGTCTTTCTACCTGCGACGCGGCGCCATGGCGGAGGCCGAGGCCGAGCTCAAAGCCGCGCTTCGGCTCAGCCGGCAGTACGCGCCCGCCGCCATCAATCTGGCCGATCTTTATCGGCAGCTCGGCCGTGAAGCCGACGGCGAGCGCATCCTGCGCGAGGCGATCGCCAACAGCCCAGAAGATGCCGGCGTTCACCACGCGCTCGGCCTGACTTTGGTGCGCCTCAAACGGCTCGACGAGGCGCTTGGCGAGTTCCGCCTTGCGGCCCAACTTGCACCGGAGCAGGCAAGATATGCCTATGTCCATGCCGTCGCGCTGAATTCCGCGGGGCGCGGCGGCGAGGCGATCGCCGTCCTGAAGGACAGTTTGGCTCACCATCCGGACGATCGCGAGACCTTGCTGGCGCTGATCAGCTTCAGTCGCCAAGGCGGTGACATCTCCGCTGCGCTCGCCTATGCGCAACAGTTGGCCCGCATGGCCCCGACCGATCCCAATGTCACTCGGCTTCTACAAGAGCTTGAGCGCCAAAACGGCGCCGCCAAACCATGACCTCGAGCCCGTTCGTCCTTACCCAAGCAAACTGCGCGCCCCGCTGCCTTTGTCCGGGGGTTACGAACAAGCACGCACGTGGGAACTGCCTCGGAGCGCGCGCGGGGTGCGCTGGCGTCCCTTGCCCTCGCCCTCCTAAGGCGGGCATTGCAGAAAACGAGCGACCATCTCAGGCGTATACCAAGGCACATCCGCCGATACGCTTCGGCTCATGCAGCCCGTGAAAAACGTGCCGCAGTAGGTTTGTTTTTCCGCTTCCGTCCGTGCAAAGGGATTTAGCTTCAGATCGGCTCGCATACAGGACGACACAGCCGAACTGCAGATTTCCTTTCTGCAGGCTTCACCCGTCGGCGAAGCAAACGCCAGCGTGACCGCGAGGGGGGAAGCCAAGGCAACGACGCCGAAAATTCGAAAAATGTGACGCAAGACACCCAAGTCCGTCGTGCTCATCGTCTCCGACCCAGCGCGCGGGTTCTGGCCGGCGCCTTACCTGTCCCGCGCAGGCTGGCCGCGCCGCCAGGCTAAAGACCCCGAGGTCAAAGCGGCGTGCCGGATCGCCACCGTCGCGGCTTTCCCGCGGCCGTTCAAGGGCCGTGAGAAAGCCTCGGTGGTGCAGGGTTGCTCCCGCCAGCTCGTCGCCTTGCGGGGAGCGTGACCCTTATTCGTGATCGGGCGTTCCGTCCACGAGGAAAAGTTTGCCGCCGGAGCGGTAGATAATGGCCCCATTGGCCACTTCATGGGCGCCCTTGCCGAGGGCGTCCGTGCTCGGGGTGGCCTTTGGCTTGCCCAAGTGAAGCTTGAAGGTGCCTTTGTCGACGAAAACGCCCTCATGGTCGCCCAGCTCGGCGACGGCTTTTGACTCGGCCCGCATATATTGCGGCATTCCTAGCTGCGACCCCGGGCCCGACATGCCGAAATTCGCAATGGCGAGACTTGAGGCACCTACGGTAAACCCTATCGCGGCAGCACCGAGGATCGTAAGGGACGAACGTCCAAGTGACATTGCAGTTCTCCGTGTGAGCAGTTTGCCCCAGCATTTGGCACCCGATTTGCGATTAGCGATATACGCGCAAGCCCGGAGGCGCCTATGGGCAAAAACCCTAGCCCCTTTGGGCACATTTCCGGCGCGAACTGCAGATTGACCGCTTGGCCTCGACACCGCGAAAGCCGGTCCGATTAGGGATTCAGCACCGTCCTTGTCGCAATCGCCTCCAGCTGCTTCGGCACCTTGCCGAAGGTGACGAGGCGTTGCAGCCAAGTGAGCTCGCTGCCGGGTCGCTTCGGTATCTCGACGTAGCGAATGACACCGCCGTCCTCTTGTTCCTCGATGCAAAAGTAGTTCAGCCGATAGGACGGGTAGTAGACCGCAGGCAACAGACCAAAGCGCACCGGAACCCGGTGCAACAATTTTAACCATGTCCCGGTGTTGAGGATGATCCGGCCGTCTGATCCCTGCCGTTTCAGAAACGCCGCGTGCGTGTGCCCAAAAATAAAGACCGCAACCCGGTCATCTCTTTTGAAGACCTCTTCAGCCGCTTGCAGGTAGGACAGATCCGAATCGAGATCTGGAATCATCCAGCGGCTGGTCAGCACGTGGAAGCGACGCAAGGTACGCTTCAGGTCGTGCAGAAGCAGTACCATGGGTATACCGAACAAAATCAGGAAAACGGAGTTGATCGCGATCACCACCTGCAGAACATTGTCGATCACCCCCAACCGATTCATCAGCGGATTATCGAACAGGACATTGTAGTCAAAAATGCCCAGAACTCGCAGCAGCTCGCCAAGGATTGCCACCAGGGTGACCGAGGAGAGCAGCAAGAACGGAAGCAGGAGCCACCGCAGCGCGGTTCCCATCTCACGGTAGAAATAGTTCGATAGGAACCAGTCGGGGATCTGCAGCGTGCCGACCGAGCGAATATCTTTGAGCCAGTCTCCCCGGCCGAAATCGGCATATCGGCTCGCGCCACCGACGAAGGTTTCTGTGATGAAGTAACCGGCGGGAAGCGCGTGGAGATTGCCATAGTCGGAGAATGCATTGAATGGGTCGTGCTGTTGGCCGTGCTCGATCCAAATCTTCTTGTCTCCCACCCTACGGGTCAGCACCAAGTTCGTGTCCAAATGGATGTTGTAGGCCCGTAGCATTTCCAGGTAGGCCGGATCGCAGGCCAGGTCGTAGTCGTGATTGCCGACCATCATGGTCACCTTGATGGACGCCCCGGTAACCCTGAGCTGATCGAAAATTGCCTGGTGCGCCTCGATGATGTGCGCAAGCTTTTGGGTGCCGTGCACGAGGGTCAGTTCCCAGAAGCCAAAGGTGTCACCGATAATGAGGAGTTCGGTGTCGGGCCCTTCCTGCTCTAACCCCTTAAGAAAAGCGATGAACTCGGTAGCGTAGTCGCAGTGCTGCAGCTGACCGTCGCCTCCCATGTGCAGGTCGCTGACAAAATAATACTTCCGCGCCAAATGCGATCTCTCCATAGCATCTAGTCACCTTAAGTTTCGTCTGCAGAGGCCGCGCGCAATGCCCCCCAGCAAGCGGCACGGGAGGCGCGACGGTGGGTGGCGGGAGGTGCCCACGTCGCTTTATGCCGCAACGACCGCTCGCATGTTCTTTGCAGCATGTCTCGCGCTCATCACCATCGACGCCCCAGCGTGGAATTGATCGCCGGCACAATCACAGCGTCGGCCGGCGGACTGGCCAGCCCGCGACCAACCGAAATCACCACGGCCGTTGCCATTTCCTCCGCACCCGTCGAGAGACGGGCACCTAGTCCATGCGCCGCAATTGATACAAGCGAACCAGCACATAGAGAAAAACCACGAAAAAGAAGGCCAAACCCTGCAAGGCATAGTCCGAATGCTCCCCCATGACACCTTGCCCAAATCGAATGAGCCCGAGGGGCCAGGCCAAGTTGATGGCGAAGACTTCCAGTAGGGAGCCCGACCTAACGGCCGAAGACGCGGGGGCGCGGACCTTGCCGTGGCTATCTTGGACCTGGGGATGAGACCTCATGGTGCGCCTCGCTTGTTGGGACTATCGCATGCCTTCTTCTACTCACGAATTGGCCCGACGCCACTCGGCGAAATCCCCAATCCTGCTTCGGGACAACCCTGTGTACCACCGTCGGCAATCGCGCCCAGCTTGCCCCAAAGGTCGGCCTTCGCCCCGACGAGGTACGCATTCAGGCGGCGGCGGCCGCCGAACGTCCATCCCTCGCCTGTAGCGGCGTCGCCGTCGGGGTCTGCCCACCGCTAGGTTGCAGGCACACATGGCCTTCGGCTAGCGCAACTCTCGCGGTCGCGAGAGGGGTTAGGTGGGCCGTCGGCAAAACGATGCGAAAGATCGATCCTTGCGGCTTGGCCACTGCAACGAAAACATCTCACCATTGTGCCGCTAAATGATGGTCTGGCAAATAGCCAATCTTACGCCCATGCCATGCGCAGGCGCTTTTTTTGATGCCCGGTCCGGTGTCTTTCGCGTCGAGAACGATCGCGCTCTGCCCGTAGCATCCGACGCGCGCCTTTGGTTTGCTTGCAACGCCTCGACGGCGTTGTGAACGAGGTTATGATAATCGCGTGTCAGACGGGACAAAGATCGCGTGTTGCCGTCTTAAGCTTGTGCGCGCTGCAAGACCTTGAGGAGCGCGCACCGCGATTGTCGCCGAACCCGGAATGCCCCGCCACGCCGGGACGCCCAACGGCGCGCTGGGGCTACCCGGACGACAACTGCGCCCCGGGTCGCCCCCGCCGGTCAAGGTTTCCAATGCTTTGCCAACATTTCGTCGATCCAGCTTTTCCCGCTCCCCTTATCCCGCGCATCCGTACATTGTCCGGCCTGCCGGTACTTATATTCGCCGCATTCGCCCGCTTCCCCGCGAGGGCCAGCCATCGCGGCGGCCGCCACGGCACCGAGGGCTGCGAGCGCAAGGACGGTCTGCAAAGGCACCTTGAATTGCATGCTCGTTCTCCATCTTTGAGTGGCAAAGATGGGCACAACGACATCAGAGGTCTGCAACGCCTTTGTAATGGCAGTGGAGGCCTCACCTGAGAGTGATGCGATGTGATCAGCGCCGAACGACGAGCAAAGTCGTTTGGCCATTCTCGCGCTCAGGGCCCGGACCACCGAGGCGTGGTGTGCGCGCCCTGGCCGAAGCGTTTTATGGGCGGTGCGCGATCAGCCCTTGGCGCATCGGCGACGGCGAAGCAAGCACTAAGGATCCAACTTCATGCGCGCGCGCGTTCGGCATTTCACTGTGATCCAGTCGCCACGACCCGAACGATAGGGTGAATTGGCGTGCTTCGAAACGATGCCTGCGAGGCCGTCCTGCTCGCACGCCGCCAACAGACGTTTCGGATCGGTGAAGAGGTCCGAGTAAAGTAGGACGTCGGAGTTTGTCTGGGCGAGCAGTTCGGCGAGCCTTTCCTTGCGCGCAAGCAGCGGCAAGCAGCGCAGGTCCTTGCCATTAAGTCCGAGGAGATCAAAGCAGTGAACGACGATTTGATCGTCATTCACCATGGCCTCGCAGAGATCGGCTCGTGCCTCACTGCCGGCGACGAGCGCGCCGTCAAGGACCACGGCCCTAGCCGGCACCCGCTCCAAGGCCTCCGCGATGAGCGCGCGGCCGGCCGTGAGCTCAACGCCGTGTCGGGAATAGGCCGTGGCCTCCGGGCCGAGCTTGTGGAGTTGCACGCGACAGCCATCGAAGGCCACCTCGTGCAACCAATCCTTGCCCGCGGGCGGACGCGAGCGCAGCCGAGGCAAACTGGGCAGGATGAATGGTGTCTTTGCCAGCATAGAGATTGAATGAGCTATTTCTACAACAAGATTAAGACATTAGCCTGTGTTTTTAAAAGAAAGTCTAGGGCCCAAGACCAGCTGCGCCACCTCCGACCGGTCCGCCCATTGGGCAAGGTGGCCGCCGCCCAGCGAAAAGTTGATAGACGAAGGCCGCGCCAGGGTCGGTCCAGCGGTGGGCAACCGGCTCGCGCCGTGCACCTTATGTCCGGTGACGCAGGGCCAGGTTGGCGCCAACCCCCGCGATAGAGCTGGGCTACGGGGGAGGCTTCATCCAACCTGTAGGCCGCCGGCAGGCTCGGCCCAATCTCATACGACCTCAACGGCGACGCGATGGATGGCGTTGCGGACGCCAAGAGAGGGCTGCTTGCGTCCGTCGGCCGCCCTCGCATAGGCGGCGATCTCATAGCGGCCAGGCGCCTTGGGCATCCATGTCGTGGTGAAGCGCGGCCAGCTGCGACCGGCGGTGGGCTCGAGGCGGGCCGGGTCCAATGCACCCCAGCATCAAAGCTCACAGCGAGAGCCACGGTGGGGCCATCGTTCCAAGCCAACCCCCGAATGTCGATTCCCCGAGCCCAAGGCAACCGATTGATCCGGGGCGGCTGATACGATGACGGAGTTGAGCGCGAGGGTCCAAACCGGATGGCAGCGGGCGTATCCTGCCGGAGGCCCGACGATAGCATTGTACCAGCGCGTTGAGCTCATAGGCGACCAGAACATCACCCCCTCGCCGCGCCGCTGCCAAGGCGGGTCCTTGGTGTATCCGTCGCAAGCAACGCCTGCGACCCTGCCGTGGTCGAGACCACGAGCCCACAGGGACCCTGCCTCGCCATCAACCCCAAGGTCATCACGCAGCGCCGCAAGATCCGCGCCCCACCAAATATTGGCGATGCGGCGCGTCGGCCCCTGCGGTTCGAGCGGGTTGCGGCTGCACTGGTGCAGGACTTCCACGACTTTTTCAACGCGCTCTCAATTGCGCGAGACCGAGCCGGCGATTGCGCGCAACCAGGCGGTCGCTGGTCAGCAAACCATTGCTCTGGGTCGATGCAGGGCACCCCGAGTTGCCGCAATCACGAACAGGTCCCCGGTTCTCGTCACGCGGTCGACCAACGCCTGCGGTGACAATTTAAGGCGTCGGACGCCGCTCGCTGGGTGCATTGGTATGGCCGCCGTGTTCGCCCGAGTGCTCCGGTTTTGGCGCGCGGGCCGCACGCTAGGGTGAACAACGCGTCGCGATGAGGCACACATGGCCCCCGGGTCCTAGCGTGATAATCGACCACAGTTGCGATACACTCTCCCGCAAAGTGGGAGAGTGTGCATGGACCGACTGGGCGACCTCGAGGCCTTCCTGGCGATTGTGGAAAAGGGTAGTCAGACGGCGGCCGCGCGCCAGTTGGGCCGGACGCTGCAATCGATCAATCGGTCCTTACTCGCCGTTGAGCGCAACATCGGGGTTGAACTGGTACGGCGTACGACACGAAAGTCCAACCCGACCGTGGCCGGTCGCGCCTTCTACAATCGGGTCAAACCTGCGTTTCAGGAGATTGCGGCTGCCCGGCTGGATGCCGCCAACAGACGCGCCGAACCGTCGGGGCTGATGCGACTTGGCGCGCCCGTCCTGTTCGCTCCTGCCTATGTGGTGCCAGCAATCAGCGACTTTATGCATCGCTACCCTCGCGTTGAAATCGACCTCAAGGCCTCCGACCGCAACGTTGATCTCCTGGAGGAAGGCCTCGACCTGGCCGTGCGCATCAGACAACTGCCGGACTCCCGGCTGAGAGCACAGCGCCTGGGCGAGCTGCGGGTCGTGACCTACGCCGCCCCAGCCTACCTTGCCGAACGCGGCTGGCCCAAGCAGCCGGCCGACCTTGTGCATCATGATTGCGTGCTGCGCACGACAGAGGGAGAGGTCGAGATGTGGCCCTTCCGGGTGGCCGGACGGCAAAGGGCGATTCGCGTGCGCGGGCGCATGCGCACGGACAGCACCGCCGCCTCGCATACCGCCGTTGCCAGTGGGCTCGGCATCGGCCGCACACCACTTTGGCAAATTCGCGATCTGGTCGATCAGGGAGCCGTAGAACTCGTGCTGGAGAATTTCGAACCCGCAAAACTTCCTGTGTATGCGGTATGGCCGGCCAGCAAGATAGCCGCGGAAAAAACCCGCCTCTTTGTCGCTCTTCTGGCGGCGCGTTTGAAGCGCGCGCCGCTCTAGAGCTCAATGCGCCGGAACGGAGGCCTGCTGCCGTAGACGACGGGCGGTCAAAGCACGCTCGGTCGCCAAATGTCCGTCCGAACCCGGCGCTCGGCCTCTGCGGCATCGGCTGGAGGCGGTGGCAATCGTCCTCAGTCTATCCTTGCCGAACCTTGACCTGCGCAATGGGAGAGGCCAAACCAGCGCGTCTGTCGCCGGTCGCAAGGTGATGATGACCATATTTCTCCTTAACATCTGCCGTTAGCGAGCCCCGTGATTATTCTGATGTGAGTTTGGCTCGACGCGTCTGGAGGTTGGTATGAACGCACGTTCAATCCGCATGACCTTCCCTGGCAGTCTCGGGCATGAGTTGGCAGCGCGACTGGATATGCCAGCGGCCGGGGTTCGAGCCTACGCGCTGTTTGCTCACTGCTTTACCTGCACCAAAGATATCGTCGCCGCCCGGCACATTGCCACAGCGCTAACCTCGCTCGGCGTTGCCGTGCTGAGGTTTGATTTCACCGGGCTTGGATCGTCGGAAGGCGAATTCCAGAACACAAGCTTTTCCTCGAATGTCGAGGATCTGGTTCGTGCTGCCGATCATTTGCGCAAGCACTATCGAGCCCCGGCGCTGGTCATTGGCCACTCGTTGGGCGGAGCCGCCGTTCTGGCCGCCGCAGACCGCCTGCCCGAGGCCAAAGCGATCGTAACCATCAGCGCGCCGTCGGATGTCGCCCACGTGCTGCAGCACTTTGGAGCCAAGCTCGATGACATCGAGCGCGAGGGTATCGCCAATGTCACGCTTGCTGGCCGCACCTTCCCAATCAGCCGGACATTGGTGGAGGATGCCAAGGGGCATGCGCTGCAACAGCACATCGCCAATTTGCGCAAGGCCCTGCTGGTTATGCATGCCCCACGCGACCAGACCGTCGGCATCGAGCATGCCACGGCAATCTTTCTGGCGGCGCGGCATCCCAAGAGTTTTGTTTCACTCGATGACGCCGACCACTTGCTCTCGCACAAGCGCGATGCCGTGTATGCCGCCGAAGTGATCGCGGCTTGGGCGTCTCGCTATCTTGCGCAACACGAGGAGGAGACCACCGCCGAGGATCGCCACGATGGCGTGGTGGTGATGGAAACGGGTGCGGGGAAATTCCAGAACGTGGTTCTTGCGGGTCGGCATCATCTGCTTGCCGATGAGCCCGTCTCGGTCGGAGGCCTTGATAGCGGGCCAAGCCCCTACGACTATCTCGCTGCCGCCCTGGCCACATGCACCTCAATGACGCTGAGACTTTATGCCGATCACAGCCAAATGCCCCTTGGGCGCTTAACCGTGAGTGTCACGCACGGCAAGTTACCGGCGGCGCACTGCGAAGATTGTGGCGAAGTCGTTGAGGGTCGCACCGGAAACATTGATCGCTTCGAGCGAACCATCGCGGTCGAGGGTGGCGCCGACGCCGCGACCGCAAAGAAGTTGGTCGAAATCGCGGGAAAATGTCCCGTGCATCGCACGCTGGGTGCCCGTTCAGCTGTTGTGACGAGGTTTGCAAACGACGACGGCTGATGCCGCCGCCGCAGCCACGCCCGTGTGCGATGAGCCGCGCAAAATGCGCCCGGCGGCACAACGGCGCCATGGCACGCCGTCGCAGTCTGATCGAGCCGATCTTTCGGGTTCGCTCGCGCCCCCCGTACGCTTAGGCTCCATGGCACGCCATCCCACGTGCAGCCGGTGCGCCGACCGCGTGGTATCGTGTGCGTCTGATTGAGTTGGCAGCGCTGCTAGTGAACCCTGGAGCTACAGGTATGACCCCAAATGCATCCCTACTCACCAGTCAGCGCGTGGTCCAAGTCTCTCTGTTTCTCTTTGCCGCCATAGGCTTATTCGGCGGGACGCTGCAGTTATATCTTGGCCAGCCCGACACCACCCCGCGGCTCGACAACATCCACCGCTTCATGGCCGGCATCTATCTCGGCACGGCGGTCATATGCCTTTGGGAGGGCATTACCGTTCGCCAACAGGGCACGCTCGTCTACCTCGTGGCTTTGGGCGTTCTGTTGGCCGGCATTGGACGGCTGATATCGATGAGCCAAGTGGGCCTGCCGGAGCCTGCGTCGCTCTACTTGGGGGTTCTGGCCCCCGAGCTTCTGGTTCCCAAGCTGAGTGTCGAGGGTTCGATTCCCTTCGCCCGCTCCAATGATTTCAATAAGTTAGCACATTGATCGGGCGGCGGATAATGCCCATGGGTACGCCAGGGGTACGGAAACGCTAGCACTCGCATTGTATTTCCTCGGTGACAGTGGAAGGCAGACATAGCGATTGGCAGCGATGTCTCATAATCGATCCAATCGCCGTCGGATGGTCCGAGTCGGACTGTCGTGGCCATCCCCCGCGTCACGGCGTGTGACCGCGTCGGCCTAACCCGCTGAAACGCATGCTCCGTCCGTCCAATCCTGGTTTGGATCGACGGTCTCGGCTTGAACGGCTCGCCGATCAGGCGCTTGAAGTGAACTCACGAACCAGTTCAGCACACCATTGCCTCAAAGCACGGCTAGGAAATCGCTGACCACGGCGTGATCGCGACACGAGCGGGGCGTGGCACGGCACTCCAGAGCCGGTGCGAAGCGGCGGGCATTTTTGTCCGCCGCTCGCATTTCTGGGCCTCGCTGTTCAGCACCTGGATGCATTCGTACGGCGACACGCAGGTCGCTCGCGCCGCTTCGCCGCGATGGCCGCCAAATGATGGCCACTACAGGCGCATGAGGTCGCGAAAGAGGGACCGTTAAACTCGGTAAAGTTTAGCGGTCGAATTGTCATCCCACCCACACCGTGACATTCCGTCTGGCGAGCAAGCGATGGCGCCTGAGGTGGCTGGACGCATCGTCGAGCTCACGCACCGGCCGACTTTAGTAGTGCGACCGCTCGACTGTCGCCTGCCTGCGCAGGTCTCTCGGCCGATCGAGGATGTCGTCCTCGACTGTCAACGTGACTTTCAAGCGCTTGGCCATGGAACCCCTCTCAACCTTTGCGTGTTTCTCGGGCGGACGCGGCGCGCGGGCCTAAGTCTTCCCCTTCCCCCAACCTAGGTCCGCTTATGGTGCGTGGATCCGCTCATCGATCGGGATGCCGCGTCGCTTCGCTTCCTTGAGGGTGCTAATCATGACCTGCGAGGGCATATACCCACCGCGGCGCTCGGGCTTGACGACGATCTGCTTGCAGTTCCGCCCGTGCAAGCCGGCGAGAGCTTCCGGCGCCTTCAATTCCCGGATGATCCGACCGTCATGTGCCCAACCGCTGGCGTCCTTGGACTTGCTGCGCGTCCAACCCTGGCCGGCAACCCAGCCCTTCAGCACCCATTCGTTGAAGCCTACAATGAAAGCGTACATGGTCCCCCCACCAGCCCTTCCAGATCACCCAGACGATCAGCAACAGACCGATGATGATTGGACCCACGGTGGCCACCAGGGTCCATTCCAGGCCGTGCAGGGTTTCAGGCACCAGTCGCTCCTACAGCAGCGGCTCGTTAAAAAGGCCGGTCAATCCCTGCGAACGCAGTCAGGCCTTGCTTGCTTCGATCTCGGCCGGCGTGCCCAGCTGCGTGCGCATGTGCTGTGCAAAGTAGCCCCCGCACAAAAGTGCCCCCTTAAAGAAAGGCGCCGGCAAGATCGACGGTCGAAGATTGGCCGACCTTGTCGAGATTGCCGTCCAACCACTCGGCCGCCTTGGCGCGCCCGCTGTCACGCAGGCGGCACAGGAAGTCCCAATCCGGGTTGAGCTTGGTCGCCACTCCGAGCTCCGCCATCGCCGTGTCGTCTCGGATCGAATGGATAAACATGCGGCTGTACTTGTCCCGATCGAGGACGTTGTCGTCGATCAGCTTGGTGACGAAAGCGACCGCTCGCATCTCGCGCATGAGCGAGGAGTTGAAACTGATTTCGTTCATGCGATTGAAGATTTCGGCCGCGGTCCTGGGCAGCCTCTCGCGCTCGATCGGGTTGATGTGGACCAGGATCACGTCCTTGGAACCGCGGTTGTAGATAAGTGGAAAGATTGCGGGATTGCCCATGAACCCACCGTCCCAATAGTGCTCGCCATCAATCTCGACGGCGTGGAACAGGTAAGGTAGGCAGGCGGATGCAAGGACCACGTCGGCCGACACGGCATCGTTCCCGAATAGCTTGATCTTACCCGTGCGGACGTTGGTGGCGGACAAGAACAGGCGCGGCGCCTTGTTGCACTTTGCGAGCCGATCGAAATCGACCACCTCGGTAAGCACGTCCTTCAGCGGATTGAAGTTGAAGGGGTTGATCTGGTACGGCGAGAAAACGTGCGTCATAGCTTGAAAGACGAAGAATGCCGGCGAGAACTCCGAGTTGGGGCCGCTACCCTGTAACCAATGCTCCCATGGAAACGAGCGGACGGGGCTGTAGAGCTGCCCGGCGTTTGAGATCCGCCGCCAGAACTCTTCAAGCTTTTCTCGTGCGCCGTCCGGTCCACCGATCGATAGCCCGTAGGCGGCAACGACGGCGTTCATGGCGCCGGCGCTGGTCGCGCTCATGGCCTCGATTGTGAGCCGGCCATCCTCGAGCAGTTTCTCGAGCACGCCCCAAGCGAACGCGCCATGCGCCCCCCGCCCTGCAGCGCCAGGTTTACCGGTTTCTCATTGGCCCTGGGCGGTATGCCTCGCTGATGCCGTGTCACGGTATCGTCCATCTGCTGTCCATAGGAGGACCGCACTCTCTCGTTATGGCGGAGCCATGCTCCGCATGGACACGCCCTTACGGAGCGCGGGCAGAGCTTGGCGATGCGCGGGGAGAGGAGAGCTGAGGCAGATCGCGGGCGCGTTTGACGAGCGCCACCGAGCGCGGTGCGGAGAGACCCCGGATCATCACTTCCTCGCGCGGAAACGCATCCGCCCTGAGCCCCGCGAGGGCGAGAACGTCGGCGGCCACGATCAGTTGGCAGCCCTTCTCCTTGGTCAGCGCTTCGAGACGGCTCGCGGCATTCACGGTGGTGCCGATGGCCGTGTGGGTGTGACCGATGGGGCCGACGACCAGGGGGCCGACATCGATCCCCATGCCGATGCGCAAGGGCTGGCCGATCTCGTCGATGATCTCGTCGTTGAGCAGGTCGAGCGCCATGTCGATAGAGCGCGCGGCGCCCAGGGCCTGCCGGCAGCCGCCGGCCTCGCCGGTGTGCACACCGAAGATCGCCATCAGGCCGTCGCCCAGGTACTTGTCGATTTTGCCGCCGTGCTTGGCGATCGCCTCGCCCACCACGGCGAACAGCCGGTTGAGGATGAACACGACGTCGAAGGGCAGGCGCGCTTCGGTCATTGACGTGAAGCCACGTGTGTCGAGAAACAACACCACTAGGTTGCGCTCGATGCCCTCGGCTTCCGAGGCGGCTGCCGTCTTGCCACGCTGGCGCACCGGCGGCGCGACAAGACGCGTGACCGTGATGTCGTGTTGCGGACGGATCTGGCAGGCGAGCCGCACGTGCGCGGGCGCGTTGATGCCGGCCAGCGTCATCGCTTCCGCGGCGGCCGGTGGCGGCAGATCGCCGAGGCCACTTTCCACCCCGACCCGGCAGGTGGAGCAGCGAGCCCGCCCGCCGCACACGGAGGCGTGGGGCACGTCCTTCATTCGGCTGATCTCGAGCAGCGTGGGCCCCGGCGCTACCCGAACAGTTGGCCCACCGAGATAGGTCACAACCACCCTGGCGCCGGTGGCGCGGCGGACGATCCGTACAACAGGCACGAGGAGGGCAAGGCCGAGCAGTGCGAGGAAGGTGTGCTGCAGCCGGTCGCGCAGAGTGACCAATCGGGCACCCATGGCGGCATCCGGCGCGCGCGTGGCAGCCTGCAGCCTCTCCAGCGCGCCAGGCTCGGCAATTTGCGCCGCCACTTGCCGACCGGCCACCGAGAAGCCCGCCAGCGCCGTCACCGGCAGGGCGACGGCCAGGGCGAACAGGATTTGCCGCGCCTGCGCGTACCAGGGCGCCAAGCTGAGCCAATAGTGGATGCCGATGCAGCCGTGCACCCATACGCACAGCAGCAGCGCGGCATGCTCGAGGGCGAGCCCCGGCCAGATGTTGGCGAGTTCGAAGGCGTAGGTGTCATCGGTGCCGGCGAGGCTGGCTGCGCCGCGGTTGAAGATCACGTGCGTGAGGAGAAAGAGCGGAATGGAAAATCCGCTGGCGATCTGAGCGGCCTCCCAGAACGGTAGCTTCCAGGTGAGCCGGAGCGAAATCTTGTAAAGGGCCAACGCGATATGGGTCACAAAGGCGCCGAGCAGGACGATCGAACCAGGCCAGGTCCGCGTCACGGCTTTGCGCCAGTCCTGCATGGCATGCATCGCCTCTAGGCTGACGAGGCCCAGGGAATGATTGAGGAAATGCGTGGCGGCGAAGGTGAACAGGATGAGACCGGTGGCGAGCCTCAGTCTCTGCAGGAGATCACCGCGGGCGAGAGCATGCATGTACGGCCGTTGAGTTCCCTGGTCCGGTGCGCAAGTAAGCGGCGGATCATAGGGCAAGGTGAGGGGGGCGTGACAGTGCGATTGCGGAGCAGCCTTGGCGCATTTCAGGCGCAAGGCGAATTCCCGCAAAGCAGCCATCGTTGGGAGGCCACGCGGCTCGCGATGGCGTCGCCTCCCACACGTTATTTGCCCGCGCACGCCACCGCGTCCAATCCTCCATCTCCAAGCGGGCGATCAACCGGTACGTCCCACCTTCGGGCCTGAAGATCGACGCCTCGCCTTCCTTGACATCGAAGCAATCCTTGCCGAGCGCATCGACGATGTTGGGTTTGTGGGTGATGAGGATGTCATTCTTTTCCTTCGCGGGCACCCTCGCCAACATCTCGCGTAGCGCTTTGGCGCGCCGATTGTTCTCATCGGGCGTCACGACAAGGCCACCTTCGGACAAATCGGCGGTCGTCTTGATGTCTTTGAATCCGGCGAGATGGGCGGTCTCGTAGGCGCGGTTGAACTGGCTCGTGTAGACCCCACCGACCGGCACCTCGGCGGCACGGACCGCGGCACCAAAAGCCTTGGCCAGCTCCTTGCCTCTGTCGTTGAGATTGCGCTGCTTCGAGACGTCAGCGAGGTTGAAGGGATCGGTATCGGCCTGGTTGCTGAAGGTCGCACCATGGCGAACGAGAATGACGTTACCCCCAGCCCGCAGGGCCGCGGCGATCGCCTTCGCATCACCAAGCGAAGCGATGCCGTGAGAGCTTTGAGCAATCTGTGCAGGGGCTGGCGGCGCGGCACCAGCGAGGATCGCCAGGGCGATGAAGGCTGAAAGGATCGGCTTCATAACAGTTCTCCTTGGGTTCGAAGATGGGTGTTGTCGGCTTCATCCCCTACAACTCACCGCCGATGCAAAAGAATTCCGGGCGTAACAAGGTCGTGACAACTCTTGATCGCGGCGCGAGAGCGTGTGTTTCCTCGCCGGCGACGTGCGATATCGATTACCGAATTGGATGTGTCGATCCGCCCAGGCGCGCACGTGCCAATGAGTCTAGGCCCCCGCCAAAGGCGTGCATCCGATAAATGGGGCGCGCGGATTCAGCTGCTTAGCGACCGCAGGATGTGGTCGCGAAGCGACAACGTCTTTGGCGCCTGGAAGACGAGATTAGAAACAAACTTCTTAGCCGCCTGCACCCGGCAATACACGCCGCCGCCCCAGCGGAGCGTACACTGCTCATCGCCCAGCTCTGAGCCGCAGTTCTGGCAAAGGTCTACGCGCCAGGTGCGGTCATCGAGGTTCGTCATGAGATCACTCCAGATCGTTGCTCGGGTCATCCTCCCACCGGCAAGGTGGGTTCATTGTCCAAGACTCCGACAGGAGTGTAGTTAGTTCGCCGCCGCGTAAGCTGGCGCAATCAACAAAGTGTGGGCAATCCGGATATAGACCCGGAAGGTTGCGGACGCGAGCATCGATCGAGCGACGTCGATCCAGTGTTAAGGAGACCTCTCATGCGCATTCTCAAGCATTCGCGCAGCGCCCGCCGCGTGGTAAAGGCATATCCTAGGTTTCAGACTGGACTGCTGGCAGGCAATCCCGCGGGTACCCCAGGTACACGAACGTTGCGCACGTGGTACCGAATTGGCGGCGCACCGCATCGTCGCTGGGTACCTCATCTCGATTGCCATGACGATGGCGGCGATAATTTTGCCAACCTCATCGCCCGCTCACCAGCGACGCTCCCACCGGTTCGATCACTCGAAGTGAAGCGGCATTCGTTACCGCCC
This sequence comes from uncultured Alphaproteobacteria bacterium, assembly GCA_963770295.1. Taxonomy (GTDB): domain Bacteria; phylum Pseudomonadota; class Alphaproteobacteria; order Rhizobiales; family Hyphomicrobiaceae; genus AWTP1-13. The sequence continues at coordinate 48,838 of CAVYPA010000005.1, read as the reverse complement.
ACGGCGGCAGCGTGACGTTGCAGCAGTGCATGGCATTGTGGGACGTAGCCACGCACATGAGTAAACCGGAGTGGAAGGCATGCAGGCGCACGATGGTTCTCGAACCTATCGGCGGCGCCCGCTGACGCGTTCCTGTCACGACGACGTTGGTTACCCTAGAGCAAACTCTGCAGGCGCTTCAGCTCGCCGCCATCGAGATCTGAGACAGCCCAGTAGATGACGCCGTCTTTGGTCCAAGACAGCAGGTTGTGGCCGTTCCTTTTTGCCAGCATTGGCGCCGCGTCTTCGGCGGCCCGCGCGCGCCACATGAATACGTTCACGATGTGCAGCCGCCGTCGATAGACGAGCACGCCGACGCGGCGGTGATCCACATAGTCGAGGCGTCCGCCAACGAGAGGGAACCCTTCGGCCGTCAGGTCCTTCACCTCCGGGGCAAAATCGACCCGGCCCGCGAACCACGGTTTTACGCTATGGGCATCCGATGAGGCAACTTGGATCGGGCTATCCTGCAGCAGGGAGCGAATATGTGCCGTCACGATCTCCTGCTGTAGGCCGTCTGCGCGATCTGACGAAGTCACCACGCCCCAAGTCACCAGCACCGATAGCATGCAACAGGCAGCTAGCGCCGCAGCTTGCCGCCAGACACTCGATGGCATCCGCCAGGGCATGCGAGGCCTGTCCACTTGCTCCCGCCCTTCTGCGTCGAGGCGGCTGCGTATCTTTGACGCCAGCACAACCGGTGCGTTTTTGCGCCCCAATCCGGCAATGACGGTGCTCGTGCGCCTGATATCGCCCGCTAGTCTTGTGCAGATCGCACAGGACTCGACATGGCTCGCCACCGAGGCACGGTCGTCGCCGCCGAGTTCCTTGTCGATGTAAGCTCCGATCAGCTCGCGTGCTCGATCACACTGCATGGGGTTTATCCTGATCCATCATTCTGCCTAAGGCCTCGCGCAATTCCCTGCGACCACGTGCTAGGCGCGACATGACGGTGCCGATCGGGGCGCCGGTCACTCGCGAGATTTCGCGATAGGCAAGCCCTTCGATCTCTCGGAGCACGATGACCTCGCGAAAGATCGGCGACAGCTCCGCGATCGCGCTTCGAACGAGACCACGGTCCACCGCACCGAGCAGCTGCGCCTCGGGGGTCGGGTCTTCAGACACGATCTGGGCTTCGGCAGGTTCGTTACCCGGGCCGCCGAACGCCTGATCGAGCGAGACGACATTTGCCGAGCGCCGCCGATTGCTGAGCCAGCGATAGGCAGCATTGCGCACGATAGCGAGCAGCCACGGCCTGGCGTCGGTTCCGGCAAACCCATGGAACCCACGGAACGCGCGTACGTAGGCGTCCTGTACGATGTCCTCAGCGTCGGCCTCGCTGCGCACCAGCCAGAACGCCAAGTTGAAGGCCGCATCGAGATGCGGCAGCGTCAACCGCTCGAAGCTGGATCGTTGGTCCATGCGTTCCATCACGCTCGAAAGCTTCTTCCCTGATCTATCCGGCCAAGCTGCGTTCTATTCCCTGACATTCTTTTGAAGCCGCTCCGCTTGAGAAGACGAGGTGGACCGGGACTACCTGGCCACCTTGCGGAGTTCCTGCATGGCACGCGGCCTGACGCGCAGGCCGAACACAACCCAGGAGAAGTGCCATGAAGATTCTCATTTCCACGCTGATCACCATGTCGGTCCTCGGGCTCGTCGCGCCGCCCGCGAGCGCCTTCGACCCCAAGGCGTTCTGGGAGCAGCAGGACCGATCGCATTACTGAGACCCACGCTCAACTCATGGGTTGGGCGAAAGGCCCGGTCCCCGCGTCCCGCGAGGACCGGGCTCCCCACCCTACGCCTCTGAAGCCAGCAAGCGCGCAGCCCACGCAAACGTGATCGACGGTGGTCCGGCGCAGGCCGAAGACGGGAATAGGGGCAAGGCGGCCTGGATTACTAGCCGTGTCGGAGCCCGCTTCGACGTCAATACATTCCGCAAGAAGGAAACATCATGTTGAACGTTTCACGCCGCGAACTCGTCATCGGCGCCGCGCTGGCCGCGGCGTTTGGGATCAACCCACGCCTCGTCCTTATCGCGCCGGCCGAGGCTCAGCCGGCCCCCGGGCCGGGCATGGGCTTCCACAGATACAAGGTCGGATCGGTGGAGGTCACGGCTCTCTACGACGGCATATGGAGGAAGCCGCACGATCCGGCCTTTATAAGGAACGCCAGCATCGAGGATACCAAGGCCGCGCTCGCCGCGGCCGGGATGACCACGGACTACATGCCCATTCCTTTAACCGTGGTCGTGCTGAAGGTTGGCGACAAGCTCATCATGATTGACGCCGGCTCCGGCGTCGGCCAATGGCAGCCCACCGCCGTCAGCCTGCCTGCGAACATGAAGGCGGCCGGCATCGATCCCGCCAGGATCAGCACCATCCTGATCTCGCACTTCCACCCCGACCACATCTTCGGGCTGATGGAGAAGGGCACCAATGCGCCCATCTACCCCAATACCGAGCTGGTGGTGAGTGCAGCCGAGTACCAATGGTGGACGGAGCCCGGCCGCGTGGAGAAGCTGCCCGACGCGCGCAAGCCACTCGGCGCGCGTATTCAGGCGGTGTTCCCGACCTGGAAGAATTTCACGCTCGTCGACCGTGAAAAGGAGGTGGTACCCGGCATTCGCCTTATCAATGCTCCCGGGCACACGCCCGGCCACTCTGCCTTCCTCGTGAGCTCGGGCCGCGAGCAACTGATGATCTCCAACGATACCGCATACGTACCGGCCCTGCTCGCGCCGCATCCCGAGTGGCAGGGCACTTACGATCAAGACGGTCCGCTGGCCGTAGAGACCCGCCGCAAGCTCATTGATCGCGTCATTGCCGACAGAATCGCAATCTGCGGCGCGCACTTTCCGTTCCCCGGTGCCGGTGCCTTTACCAAGGATGGCAACGGCTACGCGTTTGCCCCCGTGCAGGCTTAGGCGCAATGACTGCCTGAACTGCACCCCCACCCAAGAAAGGACTGACCCATGCGCCTGACCCGCAACCCAACCCGCGCCGCCCTGCTTGTGGCCGCCTGCCTTGCCGGCTTGCCAGCAGCAGTCGTGCTCGGACCATCCGCCGCCCTCGCGGTCGATACGATGACCTCGACGGACGCGCCCGATCTTGCTTCCGTGCGGACCAAGATCAAGGATAAGGACTTTTCGGCCGCGCTTGCCGAGCTCAAGTCCCTCGCCGACGCGGTTCAACACCCGGACGTCTACAGCCTCATGGGATTCAACCTGCGCAAGACTGGCGACTATGCGACCGCGCTTACGTTCTACAAGAAGGCGCTGGACTTCGACCCTAACCACAAAGGGGCGCGCGAATACCTGGGCGAGCTCTACGCGGAGACAGGAGATCTGGTAAAGGCGCGCGAGCAGCTTGCGGTTCTCACCCAGCTCTGTCCACAGGGTTGTGAAGAACGCGAGGATCTCGAACAGGCACTCGCTGCGGCCGCACCGAAAGTCAACTGAGACCGATGCCTCACAAAGCGCACAGTACGAAGTCCTCAGCCGGCCTGCTTGCGGGCCGGCTGCTCCTGTCCCTCATTTTCGTGCACGAGGGGTGGAGCCTCATCGACAGCTACGGTCCGGCGGTGGCCTATATGCAGAAGTTCGGACTTTCGGCCACGTTGCTCCCAGCCGTCATCCTCCTCCAACTCGGCGGCGGCCTGCTGGTCGCCGCCGGGCTGGCAACGCGCCTTGCGGCGGTCGCGCTTGCCGCGTTCTGCACGTTCACCGCACTGTTCTTCCACCGGCAGTTTGCCGATGGCAATCAGCTGCTCCACTTCCAAAAGGATCTGGCCATCGCCGGCGGATTTCTTGCGCTGGCCGTCGCCGGGCCGGGGAACTGGTCGGTCAGCAAGTACCTCAATCTTCCTCACTACGCGCGATGAGGCGTTCTTCGCACGCTTGGACTTCAGGTGCGACAGGCGGCGAGGTGTCTACAACTCGCGGAAGAGCCCCTTACCGGCGCCTGACCGCGGCCATTGGCGATCTGACGCACCACCAGATCCTACTGATTGAGAACCCGCGGGGCGGACGATCTTGAGGGCTGCCCCAAAGGCTCGCCCGAATAGCTGGCGGCAATCGTCGATGCGATTGGGGCATACGAGGAAAAGCGCTGGCCGCTCGGGAAAGTGTCAGGGCGGCAAAGGCTAGCCCTTTGGTGTGCGATTTACATTCGCTCAACAAGAAGCGGGACATGCTGGCCCGTTTCTTCCGCGTTTCGCACAATCGCAGCGCAGCCCTTCGAGCCGGCGTCGGCGATCTTCCCTGGCCACGTCGCGCCCGTTGTGCGCCAGAGCGCTGATGGGGAACGCGAAATCGCACTGATGAGCTGGGGCTTCATATTGCTCCAGAACAGTCGCGCACCAAGGCGCGTCACCAACGTGCGCGACGACAAGATCCTCGAAAGGAGGTTCTGGCGTGGCTCTTTCGAGGAACGGCGCTGCCCGGCGTTCGTCACCGCGAGTTGGCGGAAGAAGGCGTATTGAGGAGTTGACCAACTCAACCAAAAAAGGCCTCCGTTCGGGAGGAACAGAGGCCTTAGGGATCGGGTACGCGCGGTCCTCGTTGAGGGGAAGTACCGCGCCTTTATTGTCAGAACCGTACGGCTCTGTGGGTCGAAGCATAACTGATTCGTCGTACTCGGGTTGTTGATGCGAGCTGCGCCGAAAGATGTAGGGGTTGAACCAAATCCGCGGCCGAAGGGCGACCATGCGCGGGCCATAGCGCGCCTGGCCTGGCAGCGCACCCACCCTCAGGCCCCACGCAGAGCGGCTAGGCACGCCTGGCGGAAGCATGCCGAAATCCTATTTTTGCCTTTCCGGATCTTCAGGTAAAGGTCGAGGACATTTTTGGCGCGGACGACAAGGTCACTGTTCGGCTACGCATTTCGGGCACGCATGCAGGCGAGTTCCTCGGTATTCAGCCCACGGGTAAGCGCGTGGAATATGAGAGCACTGAGGTCTACCGCATCGCCGACGGGAAAATAGTCGAGGAGTGGATCTGCTCCGACATGCTGACCCTGATGGCACAGTCGGCGGTCAGGGCCTTTCTATGGGTAAGCTCGCTTCAATGTGGCTTGCGGGTTAGCGGGTATGGTTCGCGTTCGGCCTGGGCATCGCCCTCGGCGCGCTGACCATGGCATTGCTCAAGCTCGCCGCCTCCTGGGTCTAAACAGGAAAGCCCCTCGGGACGGGGTGCATCCGCTTGCAGTCTCAGAGCGTCTTGGTCAATCTTGCACCGCTCGAACATTGTCGCGGAACTCGAGGAGACCTTTTGCGCAGATCGGCCCTGTGCTTGCAGCGTCTTGAATCCCAAGTCGTCATTGGAACACCAGATCACGACCTCACGCGGGCCCTCCGGCGCATCCCAAAGGGCGCGAGGGAATCGTCCTGCCAGCCTCTCAAGCTCGATGAAATTCCGGTAGCGGTGCTCGCGCCGCAGCCGAGCAATGGAATTGGCGAAATAGCGATCGTAGCTCATGGCGCTATTCTTGCGCTGCGCGTGCCGCTTGGCGTCGGTCGAGGTTCAATCTGAACAGTTGCGGTCATACCGGCTGAAAGGATCAGACCGGGTTGCACCTGATCGATGTGAATCCGGACCGGGATGCGCTGGGCCAATCGCACCCATGTGAAGATCGGGTTGACGTTCGCCAGTCCTTGGCCATTGGGCTGCGCGTTCGAGACATTGATGCCGCGCGCGATGCTGTCAATGTGACCTCGAATGATCTCGCTGGTCCCCATCAGTTTGATGCTGGCCGGGTCACCGACGCCGATGCCGTGGAGATTGGTCTCCTCGAAGTAGCCGTCAACCCAAAATAAATCAGCATCCACCAGGGAGATCAGATTTTGCCCGGCATTGGCGTAGTTGCCGAATTGGGCCAGTAAGTTGGTCACATAACCGTTGACTGGAGAAACAATACGGGCGCGCTCCAGCTTCACTCGCGCCTGCTCAAGGCTGGCGAGCGCCTGCCGATGGCTCGCATCCGCGCTCAACCAGGTGGTCTTGAAAGTTTGCTTGGTTTCATCGGAAACCGACATGTTGGTCAGCTTTTCCCGGCGCGTCGATTGAGCAAAAGCGTTTTCTGCGGTTGCTTTCGTCTGAGCCACTTGCGCTTCGGCGAGGGCAACAGCGATGCGATAATCTGTGGGTCCTTTGCTATTGTCGGGGTAACCCTATCTTTTAGCGCGCTGCCCGGGATCGCAGGGAGGCGTCAGCTACAGCCCGGCTTGGGTGCGGCTTTGGGGGGCGACATCGTCCCGATGCCGACATTGCCAGCCTGGAGTGGAGCGGTTGGTTACCGGCGAGAACGGCAGGGGAAGGCGTGCGACCAGCGCTTGTTCCCGCCGAACGGCTGCCGTCTCAGGTCCGAGCTCGGCAGCCTCACGCGGACCGCGCAAGCTCCTTCAGCATCGTCTCGAATTCTAAAACGCCTTCTGCCGTTGTCAGGTCCCGATACTGATGGCGGCCGAGCTGCCAATGAATCTGCGAGGGTTCCACCGACTCGAGCCGCACCGGCATGATCCAATTGGCCTTCTTTTTCTGGCGGTGCTCGAAGGCATAGTAGACTTCGTCGCTGACATTGATTGACTTGGCCGCTTGTTTCGTGATCACGATCAAGAAATATTCGCACGCATCGATCGCAGTAACGATGGCCTGATCCCAACGATCGCCGAGCTTGATCGATGCTTCCGCCAAAAATGGTGTAAACCCATGTCTCTCGAGGCAGGGTACCACCAGTTCTCGGATGGCACCGATGTCTGCGCTCGAGTGGCAGACGAAGACGCTGGCTCGCTGCGTTGAGGAACGAACCTCCTTTAGATGATAGATGAGGTAACTTCCAAATTCGATTGGACCCTCAAATTTGCTTATCCAGGGTTGGACCGCCTCGAAAGTATCGAGATCGCAAAGCAGGAATTTGCCGTCGCGCGCTTCGCGTTCGAGCGAAGCCGCCAAGTTCACGGCACCACCGACGAGCGTAAAGTCGCTGACCTTTTCGTCTCCGACCGCACCAATCGTAATTTCATCGAAGGCAATACCCACGCCGAGGTCGAGAAAGCTCAAGTTTCGACTGCGACTGCTGCCACGCTGCCATTCATTGCGCAATGCAGCGAATTGTTCGCGCATGTGGAAAGCGCATTGTACGGCGCGCAGCGGTGCATCGGTTCCGCGGAACAATGCCATCAGGCCGTCGCCGAGAAATTTGTTGACGATACCGCCGTGCGCAAGCACCGAGCCGGCGACCACGCGAAAGAATTGCGTGAGATAACTTTGTATGTTTGTGGGATTGCCCGAGATGATCTCGCAGAGCCGCGTGAAGCCCCGCATATCGGCGAACAGGACCACCGCCCGCTCCACCATTGCGCGTGGTCCCTCACCGGTCACCATGGCGACCAAATCGCTGCACGCTTCAGGCTGGCCGTACAAGCCGCTGCTCGCAAGCAGACGCTGAAACAACGTTGCATTGCGGATGGCAATCGTCGCCTGAACCGCCAAGCGCTGCGTAAGCTCGAGATCGGTGGCATCATAGGTGCCGCTGCCACCTTCTTTGTTCAATAACTGTAGAACTCCAATGGTCTGGGTGCCAAAACGCAATGGTACGCACACCATCAATTCGGTGACGAAGTGCGTCTTCTCATCGACGGCCTGGTAGTGGTTTGTTATGGCATTCTCGACGATCGGCTCACCGGTTTCAAACACCATCCCGGCTTTGCCTTTGCCGATCGGAATACGGATAGCGCGCACCTCGCCAGCGGCAGGGCCGGTCGCGGCGGCAAAGTAGAGATCGTTTTGTTGAGGATCCCGCAAAATCACCGAACCCGCCGTGGAGCGCGTGAGCTCGACCCCAATGGCCAGGATGTTGGCGAGGACGCTGTCGAGGGAGAGTGTCGAGGCCAGTTTGTCGGCCGAGTCAAGCAGCGCTTGTAGCTTGGCGGGAGCCAACGCGACCCGATTTCCCGTTGCATCTTCCATCAAAGGCGTGGAACGCAAGGTCATCGAGCCCCCCCGTAGATGCTGGCATCCACTTACTACGATACCTCAATCAGCCAAGGCAAGTTGCCGGCACATTGGTGCGGTTGCTTAGCAGGAGGGCGCAGCGCTGGCGACCTTCGACGCCGACCCCACCAGATGCTTGGTTGCGAGCTCAAAAGCACCAACGGTGGCGATCGGCTCGGGCCCGACCCATTGCGGCGACGCCAATAGATCGCCGATGGCGCCAAGATACCCATGGAGGTAGAAAGGTGATAGAGCGGGCAAGGCGTCGATGCCGAGCTTACGCAGGTTGCCCGGCCCTTGCGCTCGCGTGGGGGAGGCTGCAGCCCGCAGCCTTATCGGAGTTGGCGGCCCGATACCCCCGTGTTGGCGCCATGGATCTGTAATGACGCTGACCTTTAGGATCCTTCGCAACGGTCGCCGACAAGACAAGTCGAGGCTCGAAACCGACGCCGTGCTGACGCCAGCCGATTTCATATCCATTGCCAGGGCCCTGGATGAACCGGTGCTACGTGCCCGAAAGACGGGATTTGTTTCGGCGCGGCGCGCCACCGAATGCGAGGCCGATCGAGACGCGCTGGAACGGCATCGAGACGACCAACACGGCCCGGCCGGGCGATTGGATCGTGACCAATTTGACCGCCACGAGGAAAGTGTTGCGGGACCGGAAAGGCTACGCCAACACCTACGTGATCAAAGTGAGACGCTTCGCGGGCCTTTATGAGCCGGCCGACGGCAAGACGCGCTTCGGAGCGATCTATCAATCCAAATCCCTGGTGTCAGCCATCCCACTGCGCGGCGGTTTCGACATCAAGGCTCCGTGGGGCGAACGCCAACGCGCGCGCGCCGGCTACCTGCTTTTGAACGGGCGGGAAGTCTACGGTAGCAATGCGGCAACCTTTGCTGCGACCTACCAGGTTATCGACGATTGACGCCTCTCGTTTAGTCTCCGCAGATCGCTGCCGTTGCCAAGCCACGCATTCAGCGTGCCGCTATAGGCAACCTGAGCTCTCGCAGTCGGTCCAACGAAAGATCCGGCACGAGCCGACGAATGGCCGTCCACTCGCGGTGCTCGGACGATACTTGTTCCTCGACCAGGGCATAGAACGCGTACACGCGGGACGTGTCGCCGGCGGCTGCGGCCGCACGCGCTTCATTGAGCGGACGGGCGGCAAGGTCGTCGAGGTTTTCCCTGGTTTCACGATAGCGAGCGCTGTTGCGCTCGTCATAGGACATCAGGGCATAGGCCGCGAGGAAACCCTGCAGAGCCCCGCCAATGAGGCCCAGGCAAAGGAACAGGCGCTGAGCAAACTCCCCTTGCGGGGGTAAGTGGTCGAACCACTGACCCACCCAGGCGGGGATCCAATCCTTTCCCTGTAGCGTCCAGAAAATCGGCAGCGCGGCCGCGAAGATGAAGATTAGGGCAATGCAACGCCACACCAGGCGCCGGCGTACTGCGCGTTGGTGCTGTTCGCCGCGTTCCCTGTAGTAAAGGCGTTGGATGTCGAGGTGGAAGCGGCGGAAGTACTCCAGCTGCAGCGGTAGGACGGGTAGACCTATGGCTTGCCCAGCGCCATTGGTTGTCGTGACCTGCCTGAACAATTGTATGCGGGCAATCTCGGCCTCCGCACGTTTTCGCATCCAGGTAGCATAGGGCTTTCGCCACGCGAGCCACAGGGATGCGAGAAAAGAGAGCGCCAACAGCAGAAACTGCGCGATCGCAGCGATCGTCACGGCCTCGTCATCTATGCCACCGATCCGAGGCAGCAACATGATGCTGGCAATGACAACGGCGAGCAAACTTCCAAACGCGGACAAGCGCGCGCCGCGCTTGTAGCTTGCCTGCGCCGCGACCGCCTGGCGGTTTGCCGCCACATACTCATGCACAATCGGCGCGAGATCGGGACTCCGCAGGAGTTGCACGAGGGGCGCCGCCGCCGCGGGGTCTTTCAGGGCGGCGATGTGGTTTTCGGGCCTGAGCTCCCAGTCGCTCGGCTGGTCTGGTCCTACCGCCTCAATCGCGGCCCTCGTTATCTCGTGCATGGCCTGCCTTTATCCAGCGCAAAGGCTCCCTAAGGAGATTTCGAGAATGGTGTCGACCTTCGACCCAAGGGGCCGCATCGAATTCTGAATCTTCGTGTCCCCTGGTCGGAACCTAGAGCTCGCTGGCTGCCAGATCTACGTCAGCTTGCCTCGGCGCAGCGAACTGTTGCCTCTCTGAGACACTCCTCGCCCATCCCTGCCGCCGTGGCACATGCCGCTCAGGGCCGCATCGAGCCTCAAGAGGCATCGTGTGGCCCCCCGCGGGCCGCCCTCGGGCGCGCTCGGGCGCGCTCCGGCGCCCGGGGGGCGCTTGTGGGCGCGAGCTCGATCCCGCATCATTGGGACCCGTGTTCGCGCGTCTAGCAACGAGGCCCTGCAATGCCGCTCATGAGGTTTGAAATCACCTCGCGCGTCCCCTATGCCGGGGCCCGGCGCTTCGGTGCGGTGGGCGCCTACGAGCAGCTTGACGGCACGGCACACTTCGCGGTCGATCCAATCCACCCGGCCAACGCCAGCATCTGCGACCTAAAGCTGGCGCCGCGCACTGCCTCGGGATTGGTCGAGTTCACGACCGATCTCTGCCTGCTGCAGCCACTCGACGCCTCGCGAGCGAACGGCCGCTGCATCGTTGAACTCCCCAATCGCGGCCGTCGCCGCGTCGTTGCCATGATGAATTGCGCGCCGCCCGACGCACCCGTGGGGCCGCAGGCGGATCCGGGCGACGGCTTCCTGTTCGCCCGCGGCTACAGCGTCGCCTCCATCGGCTGGCAATGGGACGTCTACCCGAGCCCGGAGCTCTTAGGCCTCGCCGCACCTTCGGCCATGCGGGGTGGCGACCCCATTGGCGGCCAGACCATGGTCGAGATGCGGCCCAACGAGCGTGGCACCACCCGCCTTCTCGCCGACCGCATCCATCGGCCGCTGCCGGCCGCGGCCGGTGAGCAGCTCAGCGCGCGTCTCCTCGTCCGCGACTGGGAGGATGGTGAGGACACCCTGATTCCGCGGGCGCAGTGGCGCTTTGCACACGAGACCCCCGCCGGCGCGGTAGAGCCCTCGAGCGAGCACGTCTGGCTCGAGGGCGGATTCGAACCGGGGCGCATCTACCAGCTCGTCTACGACACCGACCGGGCCCCCGTAGCCGGCCTCGGCCTCCTCGCAGCGCGCGACGTGACGGCGTTCCTGCGCACGCCCTCCCCCGCCAGTCCAAACAGCCGCGGCTTCCGGACCCTCATCCTCTACGGCATCTCACAGACGGGTCGGATGCAGCGGCACTTCTTGAGTCTCGGCCTCAATCGGTGCGAGGACGGCAGCCGTGCCTACGATGGCTTGCACGTGCACATCGCCGGCGCACGCCGCGGTGCCTTCAATCATCGCTTCGCGCAGCCCTCAAACCAGACAACACCGTTGTGGGGCCACGTCTTTCCGTTTGCCGACGTGGTGACGTCCGATCCGCTGACCGGGCGCGCGGGCGGGCTGCTCGACCGATTGGCCGCCGCCGGCGACCTGCCGAAGATCGTCTCCACCGACAGTGCCGCGGAGTACTGGCGGGGCGACGCCGCGCTCGCGCACGTCGACGCGGCGGGCCGGCACGACCTCCCCGAGCATCCCTTAACCCGCAGATACCTCTTCGCCGGCGCCCAGCATACCCCGGGCTACCTCGGTCAGTCGCGTACCAACCCAGGAACGGGCACGATCGCCCGCTATCCGCTCAACGTCGTCAACTACCTGCCCCTACACCGCGCCGCGCTCGTTAATCTCGATCGTTGGATTACGGAGGACATCGACCCGCCGCCGAGCCGGCATCCCCGTCTTGCCGATGCTACGGCGGTCAAGCGCGAGGAGGTGCTCGCCGCGTTGATACGTTTGCCCGGTTTCACGCCGCCCGACCCGCAGCGACTACCCTTTATCCGAACCGTGGACATGGGTAGCGATGAGGCCACGGGCATCGGCCGCTATCCGGCGCAGGAGGGCGCGTTCTATCCGGCCCTCGTCTCCGCCGTGGATGCCGACGGCAACGAGACGGCGGGCATCCGCCTGCCCGACATCACCGTGCCGGTCGGCACGCATGCCGGCTGGAACCCACGCGATCCCAGCACCGGATCGCCCGAGCAGATCGTGCCGATGAACGGGCTCACCCTCTGGTTTGCGCCGGACGAGGCAACACGCGCGGCGAGAGGCGATCCGCGCCGGTCGCTCACCGAGCGCTATCGGGACGAGGCCGATTACGGCGCCAAGGTGCGCGCGGCGGCTCGACAGCTCGCGGCGGAGCGCTACCTTCTCGAGGAGGACGTGGAGCAGGTCGTCGAGGCGGCGGTCGCGCGCTATCGGGCTGCGCTTTCTCAGTAGCTCCGGCAAAAACGAGGCCTTGGGCGGCAGCTGCGCCGCCACCAAAGGAGCGCAATTGAGGCCCAGCTGGCGGCCGTGGCGGAGGTGCCGGCGAGCTCAAGCGCGGCTCGCCTCGGCGATCCTTCTCGCCGGCGCTGCCACTGCCGTGGCCTTGGCGGTGGGGCTACGTCTGGCTGGCCCGAAGGCGCAGCCAAAGCCTGCCTCGGCCGACGGCTCGAACGGCGGGGCGTGCCGATACGCGCTCCGACCGCCGCACTGCCGCAGTGGACCGCCGGGACATCATGGGCATCGGGCGCCGCGTGTTACAAGCACATGCAGCGTGACCCAAATGTCGAGACCCTGACGCCAGGGTCTCGGCGCCTTGCGTGGCGGACCTGACCCTCACATCCGCAAGACCGCCCTCGCCATCTTCAAGGTTGTCGTGACCACCTGCGACAGCGACGACTGGGCAAGATCAGCCAGGGCAGCGTCATCGTTCCGGAGACAGAGCGGCTTTACGCCGTGAGGGGGTGCGGCGTCAGGCCGCCCTCTAACGGTTTAGTCCACACGGGATTGCGATCGCGACCCCAATCCCGGGTCCAATCTCGCAGCTCGTCGTGTCGAGACCGCTTTGGCCACAAGAAACGGATCGCAGTCGGGATAGAGCCGACCTATGTCCAGGATTGACCACTGCCAAGGAGATTAAGATGGCGCGAGCATATTACAGCACGGTCTTGGACCACCCAGCCGACAAGGTTTGGTCCGTCATTCGGCCGTTCGACCACTATGCCTGGGCCGGCGTTCCCGGCCAGACCATCATTGAGGATACAAGAAGAGGCGACCAGGTCGGCAGCATTCGTCGGTTCAGCAATGGCGAGAAAACCATACGGCAAATCCTACTGGCCCATTCCGATTGCGAGCGCTCGTACAGCTACGCCTTTTGCGATCAGGCACCGTTCCCCGTGCAACATTATCAGGCGACCATACGCGTGACGCCGGTGGTAGAGACCAACACGGCATTCGTGGAGTGGTGGGCGACGTTCGACTGCGCTCCGGAAGACCATGACCGCATGATCAAACAGTTCGAAACCTTGGGATTTGCGGTCTGGCTCGGGGGACTCCGTCAGTTCATGCAAGCGGCCGCGGCACGCTGAGCGCAACCGGTCGGAACGAGCGGCATAGGAGCTTACCTCAGGGGGCACTTCACGCTCTTGCGCGAGGAGCGTCTAGGGTGTGCTCCTCGCGGTGCCTCGGTGCTACAAATTACGGCTTTGTCGCGATCGCGCAAAAAAGCCTCGACCTCTCCACGATCCGCGCCTCAACAAAACCGGCAGCGGCTAACGTTGCCGCAACCCCCTCTTTTGGCTGGCCGGAGTTCAGCGTGAAACCGAGCGCGATCGTGCCGCCAGGTTTGAGCACGCGCCGTATCTCCCGCAGGCCCGCGGCCACATCCAGCCACACTTGCATCGAATTGATTGCGAGCGCCTTGTCGAAGGTCTCATCGGCAAAGGGTAGCGTTTCGACCCAACCGTGACGTAAATCAATCCGCCGGCTACACAACGCGGTCGCGTTGCGCGCTGCCGCTTGCCCGACCATTTCCAGCGACGGATCAACGCCGGCGATATAACCGGCAGGCACGCGTTCAACCAGCAGTTGGATGGCGGCCAGGACCGAAACCGATCTCGAGGACCCTATCGTTGGGACGGACCTCTAGCAAACCAATGACCCGTTCGGCGGCATCGCGGTCCATCCGCGCCATAATCAACCCACCAAAGCGTCCCAGGAGACCTTTGGGACGGCCGAATAACCGCAGCAGAAGATTGCGTCCACAAGCCATCAGGGCGTGACCAAGGCGCAATTGCAAGCGCACACCTATGACTTGCTGATTGCCTGAAGCCAAGGGGCGTGTTTGGACGCCCTACCTACATCGGAAATCTGTCGTTTCCCCGCCATGCCCCGACGCGAGTAGGGTGACGAGACCCTCCCCGCCGGGGATTGGTTAAGCATTGCCAGGTCGGTCAGAGGTGGCTCTTCCGTGCCGCGCTCGGTCCTTACGCCGATTGCATAATCGAGCATTCGGTGGACGATCAGTCGCGGCGCCGCAGGCGAGACTGAGGACCTGGGGCGGGATGGATTAGGAGTGCAGAAATGAGCGATATCGGAAAGACTTTGAGGAAGATCTGTGCGGCATTCAACGCACACGACCTTGATGAGATCATGACCTACTTTGCTGACGACTGCTTGCTTGAACTGCCGAGAGGGCCAGAACCCTGGGGTACTCGGTACAAAGGCAAGGAGAACGTGCGCAAGGGATTGGCAACGCGCTTCGAGGGGCTACCCGATGTGCACTACGGCAACGAGCAGCATTTCGTTGATGAAGACGCAAACTCCGGCATGTCGAAATGGCTACTAACGGGGACGACACCAAAGGGTACCAAGGTAAGGGTCCAAGGCTGCGACTTTTATACGTTCCGTGACGACGGAATGGTTATCCGAAAGGACTCCTACTGGAAGATCATCGAATAACGCTGAGTGACGAGCGTGACTTTGGCACCGGAATCCTAAGCATACCGGGCGGAGGGGGAAGAGCGGACGGATGAACGCGAGACATGTTGGCACGGGGACGGCGGGACTTAGAAACGGTTGCAAATATATAGGTCATTCACGCCGCCTTTTTTTACCCAGACGACGAACTGCATGCCGAAAACCCACAACACCTCCGTCAGCGCCGATCTGAGGCCGAAGCTGGCCGTCGCGTAGACCTCGCGCGCGTAGCGTTGTAGAGCTTAGTGTATCTCAACAATTGGGCATGTAAGCCCCTCCCGCCGACGTCCAGTCGCCACTCTCGGAGGAATTGGGGTTGCAGGCGTTATTAATCCAGCCTCCACCACTGCCGTCGATAAACAATGTGCCCTCTATTCCCGTTGTAGGAAGATCGCCCTTAAGCGTCCGCGCATCATAAGTCAGATTGTTGCCGTTAAGGCGGGGATTGTTGAGCACGACGACGGTGCTTGTTGGAGGCGTTTTGTCATTGAAGACCGATAGCACGGCGTTGGGCGGATCGCTCTTGAAGCTATTGCTACCCTCGGCCCATTTTTTCAAGAAGAGATCGTTGCGCACGTGGCCCACAATCCGCTGCGGACGATCCGAGAAGAAGACTGTCATTGGTGAGACGTCCTGTAGTGTCAGGACACCATCCTTGTAGGCAATGTCCTTTGCCGTTTGCACGAACAAGAACTCTGGTGGCTTTGCGGGTGCCTTGGTCTGCGCTGCCGCCGGGGGTAGTGCTGGCGCACTAAGGAGTGCGGCTGCCAGAAGAGCCGCCGTGATCTTCACGCTATTGCTGGTCATGGGAGCCTCCCAATCGGGTGTGGGACTTGCGCCCAAAGATGACGGAAGGGGTCGGTCAGGGCGCGTAACATGGATGGTAGAACGTTGAGGATCTCACGCCATCGGGCCGTACCCCCAAATGAGCCAGTCCCAAACACCTCACCTTCTCAGGGTAATTGGGTGGCGCGCCTTGGGCTGCTCTACCTGGTCAGCGGCTCTTCCATAAGTGAGGTGCGCCAGGCGGTTCGCCACCGAATGAGTTTCTTCAAACTCACTTGTTGATGGGTCCTTGAGCCGCCTTGCGGCCGCCCAGGGTCAACCTTTTCGACAACTCTCCTTCAAACGGCCCCAGCAAGCCCGCTTAGCATCTTTCCGACCGCTGCCACGCCCAGGCCCTTCCGCGATGTGCCGACGCCCGTCCGTGCCCCCGCCAATCGCCGAAGCATTCCAGCGCTCGCTCGCGAGCTGGGTTGCCGCTTGTCTAGGCTGTCGATGATGGCTTGCGCCCAGACACGGGTGATGACGTTGGGCACTACCAAAAGTCCGCGAAGACCTACGCCAATGGCACCAAAGCGGCAGCGATGCCAAGACCGATGGTTGTGTAGCGAGAGAGCCCGCCCCGTGCCGCGTGAGAGTAGTGACGCGCGAGATTGTAGAGGTAGAGCAGACCTAAAGAGAAAGGCGCCGTTCTTCGCGCAGGCATGCGCCTGCTGGGGTGGAAAGACCGGCGAGGTTGTAGTCCAACCTCTCCGTCCGGCAAAGATCGTTTGGCCACGATGCTGTTTGCCTACGAACTATTGCGCCCCCGCGATGGCATTCGCACGGCAACAACGGAGACCGCAGCAAATTTTTTGAACTGATGGATCGAATACGGTTCCATGAGTTTTCCAGCGCAAATTTCTCATGCCTACGAGAGGCTTCGAGGTGCCGCGCTACTTCTTCCACGTTAACCGTGGTCAAGTGACCGTACTGGATCAGGAGGGTATCGAACTCGCAAACTCTGCTTAGGCCGAAGAAGAGGCACTCCTGCGCGCGCAACACTGTTTGGCGGATAATGCTTGGAACGGAAGGTTTGTGAGTCATGGAATGATTATCGTCGCCGACGAGAACTGGCGGCGGCTATTTGAATTTCCGTTCTAGCGTCGACCGAGTTGGCCGATGCAGGAAGAAAAGCGACTTAGTGACCGGCAGGCGAGCATCGTGAGACTGGTGGGCAACGGTCGCACGAACAAGGAGATTGCGCGCATGCTCCACCTGTCCTCTTTCGCCGGTCTCGTGCGCTAAGCCGTCGCAATGGTTTGATCGAGTTTTAACCGTCCGTTTCAAAGCTAAAGTAGCCAAGTTGCTTCAGCTGGCGGGACGCCTCTTCACTGGCGGCTATTTGAATTGCCATCTTGGGCATCTATCGCGTCCAATGGGTGAGGTCTTGCTGCTAGGGCTCGCGACGTTCCACCATTGCGAGGCGGTTCCACCGTGAGCGATGAGCGCATCGACCGGAGATATTCGTGGGCTGAAGCTATGCGCCCAAGTGCCACGCCCTAGGAGTTCGCGATTGATGCGCCGATCCCGAGCAAGCCGGATATCAGCCCGGAGACCAGACCGACAATCGCGAATATGACAAGACGAGCGCCAATGTCATCCATAGGCGTTGCCCGGTGTCACGTTAGTTCGCCTGGCGCCGAGTTCCGACATCCGAGGGCGGGATCGAGGGGCGGCGCAGCACGCGCTCGCGCAAGGAATCGTAGATGGGTGGGTCGCGCAGCAGAGTGGGCACAAGCATCGCGACGAAGCAGGCGCCGAGCATCGGCAACAGCATGGTTACATTCGCCGTCATTTCGACCACGAGAATAATGCTGGTCAGAGGGGTTCTTACAATGCCTGTCAAGAGAGCCGCCATGCCGATGACAGCGAACCCTGCGGGTTGAATGTCGAGATCAGGGAATGCGAGGCGGGAGAGCAGGGCAAAGAAAAGCCCTAGCTGTGCTCCCAACACCAGAATTGGCGCGAACAACCCTCCGGGAGTCCCGGCGGCGTACGACACCGCACCAAGCCCGAGGCGGAGCACGAAGAGCATGGGCAGGAGGGCAAGGGACCCTGCGCCATTCAATGCATTCTGCGTGATCGGATCGCCACCGCCGACAAGATCGGGTGCGAACCATGCCATCCCTCCTACGGCCGCACCGATCAGCCCTGCGCGCAGCTCCACTGGCCATCGACTGAGACTGTCTGCTGCCGCGAGGGCCGCGAGCAGCGTGCGGTTGTAAACGACGGCAAGGAGGCCAGCCGCGGCACCCAGCAGAACGTGGAGCGGTATCGTCTCGCGTGCGGCATAGGCAAGCGGGGCCACCTGAAAATCCGGCGCGTCTCCGAGGACGATGCGTGAGACCGAGATCGCCGACGCGGAGGCGCCAAGCGCCGCAATTGCCATGCGGGTGTCGAAGCGCCGAAACAATTCCTCGAGCACGAATATGGCACCCGCCAGCGGCGCATTGAACGCGGTGGCGAGACCGGCCCCGGCTCCGGCCGCCACCAGCGCCCTGCTGTCCAGCCAGCTGCACCTGAAGACTTTGGCCAAGAGATGCGCAACGCTGGCTCCCATCTGCACGCTGGGCCCCTCGCGGCCGAGGGCCAGTCCGGAGCCGATGGCGAGCACTCCACCCACGAATTTTGCCGGGATTAGGAAGATCGCCGATGGCTGCTGCAGGCGCCCCTGCAGGACGGCTTCTACGTCGGGTATGCCGCTTCCCGATGCAAGAGGCGCGAACCGCCGGACCAGCCACGCCGCACACGCAGCCGCCGCAGTACAGGCAGCAACGACGAACAGGAAGCCGGCAAGCTTGCCGTTGTACGCCCAGGCAATCCAAGAGTTGCGCAGTGCGTCTGCTCGAGTGAGCGAAAGCCGAAAGAGGGCTCCCGCGAGACCGGCGCCGGCACCGACGAAGAGCGCCAGCAACGCGAGCAAGATCAGATTGCCGGTGTCCTCTGATCCGGCTGTGGGTTCTTGCTGGTGCGGCATGGGCGTTCCTTGTCCAAGAACAGCAGTCCAAGGGTCACATCACGGCGTTCAAAATCCTCTTCTCCGTACACTGCTCACGGCATGTCTGATGAACCAATCGGAACTAACCCTGACTTTGGCGCTCGTCCTTTCGTATTTGTGGTTGCCGAGCTTCAGGCGGCGGGAACTGGCGTCGCACGCCCAAGCCGTACGAAAGTCGAGCTCAGGGTGTGCGAACGAAGAAGTGCTTGCCCGCCCTTTTGAAAACGCATCGTCGTCAAGCTCCATCATCGATGGTGGCACGTGCTGGGTGATGGCTCAGCGCTGTGGCGCAACCTGCGTAGTGCTGCTCTCATCGAATGGCGCGAGCGCCGGCGATCGTGAGCAAGGTCTCGGCGGAAGCCTTGAACAGCAGATCGTAGATCACCGCCTTGTTGGTGTAGGCAATATCGCCAATCGGAGCGGGCAGGGTGAAGACGAGGTGGAAATAGGGCGCGGGCAGGAGCTCGGCTTCCCGCTCCTCCATCCACGTGCGGGCCGCGGCCGCTTGGCACTTCGGGCAGTGTCGATTGCTGCAGCTAATGGGCGTCGCCCATTAGCTGCCTTATGGGGAGCGTTTACTTGTGGGGAGTCGAATTGAGAATGTCAGAGGCGGTCGCCTTTCTCGGACATACCTACTCCCCATTACGAACCTGTCCCTCCGCAGAACGACGAAGCAGTTGACAGCTGCAATCACTCGCTCATCGCATGTGGCGGGGCGAAGCAACACGGCGAAAACCTTCAATTCAGTCGGCTGGTCATGCTTCGTCGTCGTCGACGCCCGGCGAGCGATCTCGCTGGAGGGGGCGATATTATGGGGAGCTAAAGGCGCTGAAATCGTGTTGAACCCACCAAAATATGCAAAATCGAGCCCTGAACTCCCCATTACCTAATTAGCCCATAAGGCAGCTATTGTAGGCGATGCTGGTATGCCCACAGTCCTCGCAGCGCGCAACGTGTCCGCCGAGGTCTGCCGTGCGACAGCTCTCGATCGCGCTCATCACCTTCAACTGGGCAAGGCTCAGGTGGCCGCGGATGGCCTCACGCCAAGCGGCACCATAGTCGCGGAGAATATCCGCGACCTCCAGAGCGGGACGGTCCACGCGCGCCGGGCGGGCTATGCCGGTGGCTTCTCCGTCTCTGGCGTCGGCGGCAGCAGCCGATCGAGCGGGCTAGTGACGGCTCGCAACAGGTTGGTGGCGACGTGCGTGTAGCGCGCGGTCGTTTCCAACTTGGAGTGTCCGAGCGGGCACGAGTCATAATGCACGTCCTCTTAACTCATTGAAAGTCAAGGACCCGCTGGTCGGGATTTGGTGTTAGCGGAGGGTCCGATCGCTTCCGGCCAGTAAATCCTGTGAGGTCCGCGGCCTTGATCACCCAGGGAGCACCTGGGCAGACCTGTCTGCCCTTGATGTCGCCGCGGCGAAGCATGCGCAATGCCGTCATATTGCATACCCCGACGATTTTCGCTGCGGTCTCGAGCGTGATCTCGCCCGCGCTCAGCCCATTCGCCGTCTCGGTGAGCCCGCAACCTCGTGGTGGTTGCGGAAGCCGCGCACGCGTTCCTGCGTCCACGCATTGCCATGGCCGGTTTCGACGCCGATGCGATTGAGCAGGCGCGCGATCTGGCGATCCGGCATCAGTCGGGCCAGCTCGCGCATGAGCGCGATCGTGTCGTCCGGAATGCGCGGATTGTGCCGACCGGCCGCATTAAGCCGCTGCTTCACCTGCAGCTCCGTATGGTCGCCACCTTGCCAGTGCAGGACCGCATGGATGATCGCGCCATCCCGGCGCACGACGATCTCCGAGATTGCGGCGCGCAGAATGCGCTTGCGTGTTGCAGCTGTTGCTGCCGGATGCAACCAGGCGCGCTCGAGGTCGGCACCGAGAACCATCAGTTGCTGCCGTTCTGGCTCGCCAAGCGGTGGCGCACGCCGCGCGATCATTGCCGCGATCTCTCCTTCGATCTTCGCGACAGACTGCAACGCCTCGTTCCAGCGGCGCTCCAACTCCCCGGCGACGAGCCGATTGGCCGGATCGACAGCATCGTACCGCCGGCGGGCATGAGCGGCCTCATGGCGTGCCTGCTGCAGGGAGAGTTCCAGCTGCCGTTGTGCCGCCGTGGTCTCGGTCGACTGGGCTTCGATCGCCTTGACCGCGGCTTCTATTCCGAGTGGCTTCAAGACGCGCAGCACCTCCGTGGCGATCGCGGCGTCAATGCTCAAGCCACTCACCGAGATGCAGCGCTCGGCGCCGTGGTTCGTGCGTGCGCCGTAGCAGTTATAGCGGCCGAGCCTGCCGCCGTAGTGCACATGGAGTTTGCGACCACAGTGGCCGCAGCGCAGCAGTCCCGGAAGCAGCAGCTCGCCTTCACGGGCTGCACCACGCGTGAGCGCGCTGCTCATGCTGGTCGCGTTGTTGGCGATTGCCTTGAGGTTGTACTCGAACGCGTCCCAGGTGATGTAGGCGGCGTGATTATCTTTGATCAGAACGTCCCATTCAGCCATCTGCCGGTGCACGCCACGCCGAACGCGCTTGCGACCGTCCACTACGCTCACCCGGCTCGTCGTGCGCCCGAATGCATAGGCGCCGGCATAGATCGGATTGGTCAGGATGCTGTGCACGATGTTGTAGGCTGGCAGCCGCCACACGACGCCGTGTGCCTCACCCCGGCGGGATTTGGCGGGCAATTCGATCGCTTCGTCTCTGAGCCAAATATGCACCTGCCGCGCACTCTGGAGCTCGGCGAATTTCGTGAAGACGAGTTGAATGGCCTCCTGCACGCGCTTGTCCGGATTCTTCTCGATCCGGTCGCGCCCGACTTTCACATAGCCCGCGGCAACTCCAAGAACCAGGGCGCCACGGCGCGCCTTCTGACGCAGCGCCTCCTGCGAGCGCTGGCGGAACAGCGACAATTCAAGCTCGCTCATCGTCCCCTTCATGCCGAGCAGCAGCCGATCATTGGGATGGCGAGGATCGTCAGATTCCATCTTCGTCGACGATGATGGTGTCGACCAATCCACAGAACTCGATCAGAGTGTGCCAATCGCGGCCGTTCCGGGCGAGACGCGAGGCCTCGATCGCTAGCACTGCCCCGACACGGCCCTCGCAGCCACTTGCGCCTTTTCCCTTGCCATCGCCGGCCAGGTTCTCCCGTTCCATACCGGAGCCCGGTCGAGCTTCGCGCCGCCTACACGCCGGATGCCGCTCGGGCGGTATCGGACATCCCCCGAGCTGATCCCGGAGGAAGAGCTGACACCCCCACCCCTTCGGGGCGAGGACCAGCCGTGCAACAAATACGGGTGCTCAGAAGACTTCCGGTCAAACTAATCCACGGGCTCGACTGCACCAAGGCGATGCCGACCTCTGTGCCGGCGGCACCTCAGCGTACTCCCGTTTCATCCCTCCGGGTGGTCCAGCTGACCATGGCAACTAATCAGCTTTCGACGCTTCTGCAGCGGTTCGCTTGCGCTCGCCTCTCTCGACCATGCCTGCCGGGATCATTGTCCCGACTTTTCCACAACGCTCACCACCACGGTTTTTGACCGCAGCAGCTTGTGGCGGCTTGGGATCAGCGACCTGATCGCCGAACCCGAAGGACCTACCTTCATCTCCAGTACAGTTGCGCAGCGCCGTTTGGACCGGCGTTACTCGTGACACAGGACCCAGAACTGACCTCGGACAAGTGCGCCAATTGCGACGCAGCATTTGCCTGAGAGTGTGCATCCAAGGCGCTTGACCACCCTAGATGGGGTTGCGCGCCTGCAATCTACAGACAACACCCGATAGTGAACAGTAGTGTTGCCTGAAAATGCTGTTAGCGGCGTCTGTACGGGGAGGTATCAGGGTGCCTCACGAGAAGGGCCAGGGGGCGGCGTTCTCTTTCGACAACCTCAATCATTCCTGGCTTGGCGCTGTCGAACTCGCCACCGTCATGTTGGAACGTGTGATCAGCCAACTCCGGGAGTTGGTGGGCTTCGCGCTTGGCACACGCAATTTGCACATGCCTATCGTATTGAGCGTGCTCCTAGTGTTGGCGGGCTACTACGCTGGGAGCATATTCGGGATTCAGCTCGGGCTTCCCCCCTCGGGCATCGGAGCGACCTGGCCACCGACGGCTATTCTTCTGGCGGCCCTGCTCCTTGCGCCGCCGCGCTACTGGTGGATGTATCTACTTGGGGTGGTTCCTGCCCACCTGCACGTCGTCGCCAGTTTTCAGCTTCCCGAAGTACCCTTTGTAGTGATGCTCTGCCAGGTCGGCAGCAACATCCTTCTTGCCGTGCTTGCCGCTCTTGCCCTCCGACCTTTGATCGGCGCTCCGCCTCAGCTCGGCAACCACCGCAACATGGGCGCATTCATCCTACTAGGGGTTCTGGCGACAGCTGTCGCGAGCGCGGTGGCAGTCTGGCTATTCCTGCTCACTGGTTGGGCCGCGGACTTCTGGCCCGTGTGGCGTCAGCGGGTCCTCGCAAACGTGTTCTCCATCATCACGATCCCTCCTGTGATAGTTCTGGCGTTCGCCGGTCAGTTGGTTGGGGCGCACGCGACCCGGAGAGCCTATTTGGAACTCGCTCTCATCACGGTGGGTGTGCTCGTCGTGGGTATCCCGGTCTTTGGTCTGGATTCACCGGGACCCTCGACTCTGCCCGCCTTGCTGTTTGCTCCTCTGCCGTTTCTGATATGGGCAGCGGTCCGCGTGGGGGTGGGCGGCACCGGCCTTACCCTTCTGATCGTTGCCGGGATCGCCCTGGCGAATGCGTACATCGGACGCGGGCCGTTCATCAATCAGGCGCCGGACGTGAATGTACTCTCGCTACAGATATTCCTGCCCGCGATCTCGATCCCAATTTTGTTGCTGGCCGCCCTCGTTGAGGAAAGGCGGCAGGCGGAGGAGTCGCTGAAACAAATCAGCAAACGGGCGGAGGTGGCACTGGCTGAACGCAGCCTGCAACTTGCTTTAGCGGGAAAGGCGGCTCTCGTGGGCAGCTACGCCTATGATGTCGACACGGACATGATGCAGGTTGATGCTGGCTACGCGGCTCTGCACGGATTACCTGAGGGAACAGTGCGGACGACACGCAGCGAATGGCGGGCGAGGACGCACCCGATCGATGTTGCTCGAGTGGAGGGCATGCGGGACAAAGCATTCGGGAAGGGGCTGGGCGAATACTCCGTTGAGTATCACATTGTGCGTGCTGGCGGCGAGGTGCGCTGGATCAAGTCGCGCAGTTTCATAACGTATACCAGCGAAGGTCGCCCACAGCGGGTAGCTGGCGTCAACATTGACATCACCGGGCGTAAGCGGGCGGAGGAGGCTCGAACAATCTTGAATGCCGAGCTCGACCATCGCGTCAAGAACGCACTCGCCACCGTCAGTGCTGTCGTCTCCCACACCCGGGAAGGGAAGAGATCGGTCGACGATTTCATAACAGCGATCGAGGGGCGCCTTCGCTCCATGGCAACAACACATGAGCTATTGAGCTCTCGCCGGTGGCAGGGCCTGCCCTTGACAGAGCTCGTCCGGCGCGAGCTTGCGCCGTATGTCACCCACAACAACACCGAGATCAACGGCCCCGGCATCTTACTGAAGGCCGAGGCGGGTCAGGCACTGGCCATGGTGCTCCATGAACTCGCCACTAACGCTGCAAAGTACGGCGCGCTCTCGACCAAAGAGGGGCGCGTGTCGGTCCGGTGGGACCGACACCCGAACGCCGATCCGCGCTCAAATCTGGTCCTCGAATGGCAGGAGATCGGCGGACCCCCGGTCGTCGTCCCCGGCGAATCCAGCTATGGGATGAGCACAATTCGCGACCTGATCCCCTACGAGTTTGCCGGAACGGTCGACCTGGTGCTCGCTCCCAAGGGGGTCCGGTGCCGCCTGGAACTTCCCGCTGACTGCCTCAGCAACGATCGCGAGCCTGTCTCAGAGATCACCGCACATGGCATCACCGCGAACCGGTGAAGCCTGAATTAAGACTGGCCACCAGCCTGAGCAAAACGACTGGCGAGCGGGCTTGCGTCGTTAGGGACTTGACGGGGCGATCATGTTCGGACCTGGCACGAAGCGTAACTTCTCCTGGTCCATCACTGTCATGCCTGGAATCGGGGGTACTGCGGACACGGATTTGAGGCGGCAAAAGCACGGTGCGGAGGACAGCCTTTGACCCACCCCAGACATAGCGCAACGAGCATCAATGCAACGCACAATTGGCCGAACCCTATCCGAGCGCGGAGTGGCGCATCCGCCTATTCCTCCCTGTGGACGCGGGTCGTAGGATATGGTCGTGAGCTAGGGCTTTACCACGTACTTGTCGGTCCTTACCCCACGTACTTCTCGGGTCTTTCCCTAGTGCAGTCGGTTGGCCGGTGAAGGTTACTCTGCCACCGTCGCCGGCACCGCGCGATGCGTACTGAATGCGCCGATACCGAGACCGCCTGGGCGCAACAACGCGCGGGACGACGGGCCTTTAGAGTTTGCGGTCTCAAATTAAGTCGCATCCGTGGCGAGCAACAGCGAAACAGCACCGATCCGTATTCTCGTCGTCGATGATGAAGCTGCGCTCTGTGCCGTCTTGCGTGAGGCCTTTGAAGCAGAGGGCTTTGTGGTGTCGGAAGCCCGAGACAAGGCGGCTCTCTTCCACAGTCTCGAAGCAGAGTTGGTCAACCTCATCACGCTCGATCTCGCTGTAGGCCGCGACGACGGCCTCGAGTTGGCACGTCAGATTAGAGCCTTACGCAATATCCCGATCGTCATGATCACGGGAAGAGGTGCACCATTCGACCGGGTGGTAGGTCTCGAGCATGGTGCGGACGACTACATCTCGAAGCCGTTCCATATCCGGGAGGTTGTACTACGCATTCACAGTGTCCTGCGGCGCTACCACCTCGAAGAAATCACGCCCAAGCAGAGCGCCGAGCAGCAGCACGCATTCGTCGTTGGCGTCCTGGACCCCGCTAAACGTGAGGTCCGGAAGGTCGATGGTACACTGCTCGATCTCACCGAAAGCGAGTTCTTGCTCCTTGAGATATTCCTCACGAATCCGGCGCGGGTCCTCTCTCGCGACGAGATATTGCAGATGCTGAGAGGCCGGGACTGGTCGCCGCTCGATCGGACGATAGATGGGCATGTGGCACGACTGCGGCGTAAGATCGAGCCACCAGGTGAAATCCCGACACTCATCAAGAGTGTGCGCGGGGTC
The DNA here is from genome assembly GCA_963770295.1 of uncultured Alphaproteobacteria bacterium. GTDB lineage: Bacteria > Pseudomonadota > Alphaproteobacteria > Rhizobiales > Hyphomicrobiaceae > AWTP1-13. The sequence goes on along the minus strand of CAVYPA010000005.1, from coordinate 22,881 downwards.
GGCTACGTGTTCACAGGAGAGGTCACGTCGGCCTGAGCCGGTGCAGTATCGAGTGCCTCGTGTATGCTGTGCGCCAGCTCTGTGAAAGTATGAGGCTTGGCGAGCACCTTGATGCGGGCAATCGCGTTGTGGCCACGTTCGGCGTTGTACCCGGATGTTAGCAATACCTTCACGCCTGGCTTGGCCGCGAGAATCCAGCGCGCAAGGTCGTGCCCTGTCATCCCACCGGGCATAACAATATCGCTGAAGACCAGAGCGATGGGTTCGTCGGACTTCAGCCGTTCGATCGCCTCAGGACCCGACCGAGCCTCGATGACTGCATAGCCCAGGACCTCCAAGCGCTCTAACGTTACCTTACGAACCAGATCGTCGTCTTCGACGACAAGGATGAGCTCACCGTCTCCTTGCGGGCTACTGTCGGTGAGCCAAGTGTGCTCTTTCACGGGACCCTCCGCCGCACGTGGCAGGTAAACGTTGACCGTTGTACCTTTCCCGACCTGGCTTGCAAGGGTGGCAAACCCCCCTGACTGCTTGGCGAATCCAAAGACGCTGCTCAATCCGAGCCCGGTGCCTTTCCCGGGCTCCTTGGTCGTGAAGAACGGCTCGATTGCGTGTTGCAGAACCTCCTGCGACATCCCCGCCCCGGTATCGATGACGGAAAGCTGGACGTAGTCGTCAGGGCGAGCATCCGGGTCCATGCTTGCCGCGTCCACGTCGAGCGTCACGTTGCGTGTCCGGATAAAAAGCTTGCCGGCCTCCGGCATAGCATCGCGAGCATTGACGGCGAGGTTCAATATGGCGCCGTCGATCTCGCCTGGATCAGCAAGCGTTGGCCACAGGTCGGGAGCAAGGTCCGTAGTCAGTTCGATATGCTCGCCGAGCGTGCGTGCCAGAAGTGCAGCTATTCCCGGAATCCGACAATTGACGATAAGACGCTCGGGGTCGAGTTCGCTCTTGCGGGCAAATGACAGTAGCCGCTGATTGAAGGTCTTGCCCATTTCAACAGCTTCGAGCGCGTTGCGGAGCCACTCACGCGGCTTCTCGTCGCTGATGACCCGTTCCGCCAATTCCAAGTTGCCCGTGATCGCGGCCAGCAAATTGTTGAAGTCGTGGGCGATGCCTCCGGTGAGCTTGCCGATAGCCTCGATCTTCTGCGACTGCCTGAGCTGCTCTTCCGCTGCCAGCTTGGCCGTCAGATCCCGCACGAACACGTTGAATATGTAGCTGCCCCGACGCCGGATGGCGGTCATGGACACTTCGACCATCACATTCAGACCGTTCTTGCGGCGTGCCGCGACCACGAAGCGCTCGCCGGTAGCATGCTCGTCGGCCTGCTGCAAGCGCTCGACAATTTGCGAGTAGCGCAGCTCGTAGATTTCCGCCAGAGACAGATCGGCCACCGACTTCCCGATCGCCTCCTGCCGCGACCACCCGAAGATGGCTTCGGCCTGCGGATTCCATTCGATGACCACGCCGTCCTGGTCCAACTGGATAAAGGCATCGAGCGCGTTGGAGATAATTCCCACCGCCATCTGTTCGCTCTCAAGCAGCTCCTGCTTTGCCCTCTTGCTCTCCGTGATGTCGCGCGCAATCTTGGCTGCGCCAATGACCTCGCCGGAAGGGAGTTTGATCGGGGAAATGCTGAGCGAGACATCGATCAGCCGCCCATCCCGGCTCTTGCGCGTGGTCTCGTAATGTTCGACCATTTCGCCCTTGCGTATCCGTTCCAGGATGAGGCGTACCTCGGAGCGCAGGGCGTCGGGAACGATGATGTCGATGCTGCTGCCAATGGCCTCCTCCGCGGTAAATCCGAATAGACGTTCGGCCGCCGGATTCCAGCCGCTTATCTGCCCGTCAAGGTTCTTGGTAATAATGACATCGTTGGAAGAGGCGATGATCGCAGCCGGGTACAAACGCTCCCGCGCGACATATTCCTGGGCGGCCGCTTCGGCGCGCTTGCGCTCGCTGATGTCCACCACAACGCTGAGCACGAACAGGCCGCCGCGCGTGCGGATCGGATTCAAGCCGATCTCCACCGGAAACGCGCTGCCGTCCTTGCGCAATCCATGCAGGTCACGGCCCAGGCCCATGCGGCGTGCTTCGGGGGCAGCGGCGAAACCGGATCGGTGCCCGGTATGGTGGTGGCGAAAATCGGCCGGCACCAGAATATCGACGGATCGCCCGATCAGCTCGGCGCGAGCGTAACCAAACATCCGCTCGGTCTCCGCGTTGACGAGCACGATAGAGCCCGCGGCGTCAATCATCACCATCCCACCCGGCGATGCCTCGACCGCCAGCCGGAATTTCTCCTCCGCCAGCTTCTGCTCGGTCACTTCGCGACCGATCAATGAGTGCTGTTGTCCATCTTCCGACCATGCGCCCGACCAAGTGAGGGTTACCACGCGGCCGTCCTTGTGGACGTAGCGCGCCTCGAAGTTGCGCGAACGCCGGCCTCGGCGCGCCAAGCGCATCTCATCGCGCGTGGGATCAAGGTCCTCGGGATAGATGAAGTCCGCGCCGCTGCGCCCAATCATCTCGTCGGGTCGATAGCCCAGGATAGCTTCGCTACTCGGGCTGATATGCGTGAACGTGCCACGACGGTCCGTAATGAAAATCAGATCGAGTGATGTTTCAAACAGCCAACGGAGGTCCGCGAGTGATCCGACACGCGCCTCCCGTTCGACGCCGGCGTCGTGTTCGCGTTCGACGATGGCCATCGCGGGATCCTCGCTGGCGGGCAGGCCTGAGCTTGGAAGCATTATTCCGAACTTCAGGCGATCAAAAGCTGCCGCATGGCTTCAGCCACGGCGTGGGCACTATTGCGGGCTCCCAGCTTTGTTCTTGCCTTCTTTAAGTGGCTACGAACAGTTTCCATGCCCAGGCCCAGTGCCCTGGCAATTTCATCCGCCGTCCTACCTTCCGAAGCAATTTTCAACACGGATAGTTCCCTTTGCGTCAAGGGGGCGCGAAAAGCTGCGCCCTTGCCATATTCACGGAACTCCGCAGCTGTGACATGGACTGTCAATGGTCCCTCCATTTCGTTTGGTTTGCTAGGACAAGCTCGGTCAGCATAAGAATTCCCCGGCAGACCAAGTCCTCGAACGGGAATTAATCGGCCGACGCCAAGGCGGCAATCGAAGTTTTGTACATATTTGTATGTAGGCGAATTCGCCTTCTAGGTTGGGCTGAACGCATCGCACCGTTGCGCCAGCCTTGCCATGGGTCTCCACGCGATCCGTAACGGCCCTACTTGTTCCCGCGGTCGTCGCAGATGCGCCTGTTCACTCTCTAAGGGGCTGGATGAGGTAGCCAAATAGATCTGGATTTTGCGGCACTGAGGTCCCGTCCCTCCGCCGGCATTACCCGGCTTCCTCGGTACAACGAACCTCTCCGCCACCCCAGAAAACAACGCCCGGCCTATCCCTCGCGGGCTTCCGGTTGGTCATCCCTGACCACGCCCGGGGCTTCCCCGTGTTGCGTGCACTTTCCTTGTGTACATGCTGTCGCCACTACCCCGGCGCAGCGGTTGGGCTTACACTTTCGCTCACTCAACCCACCCGTATCAGCCTTCCCCGAAAGGGTTATCGGGTCGGCCTGCGCATCGACCTTTTCGAGGCTTGCTCGGCGTTCACTCGCGTTACGGCCTGCACACTCGCGCTGTCACCGTATATCGTGACACGCTAACCGAAGGCTTCAGCCATTTCGTTACCTCCACAGCTGCTCCGGTTGCTTCCGGCTGGAGCGGTTGCCGGGTGGGAGTTGCACCCACTGGAAAGGTGCCGCCTTTTCACGGCGCACACCCCAAGCGGTCATGGCCTCGGCGCGCTCATTGCAGTGCAACAGTCATTTCACTGCTGCAGGCGAGAACTGATATCTTGGTCCGGTCAGCCTGTCGATGAGACGGCGATCGACATCGTCCTGGCGCGTCGACCGACGGCGTATTCCACGGGAGCGGCTACGACACTCTCAGTGAGCAAACTGGGGAGACATCCATGTCCAACGACAAGGTAGCCGCGTTCGCCGGGACATTGGCGGAATTCTATGACCGCTATCTCGTGCCTCTCAACTTTGCCCCATATGCGGAGGTCGTGGCCGATCGCGTGAAGGGACTGCTTCCGCGCCGCGTCCTGGAAACGGCGTCTGGCACCGGCGTGGTTACTGAGGCCCTGGCACGGATACTTCCGTCCGAGGTGACGATCACGGCCACGGACCTCAACCAGGCAATGATCGAACGCGGCAAGGTCAGGCCTGGTATGGAGAGAGTGCACTGGCAGCAGGCCGATGCGATGAAGCTGCCATTTCTCGACGGCGCTTTCGACCTGATCGTGTGCCAGTTCGGGGTCATGTTCTTCCCCGACAAGCGGGCGTCGTTCAATGAATCCTTTCGCGTCTTGACACCCGGCGGCACCTACCTGTTCGTGCTGTGGGACGACTATGCCAACATGCCTAATTCTCCGGCATGGATCGCGGCTCAGACGGTCGGTGATATTCTGAGACGCGATCCGCACACGCTGGTGAACCCGGCCTATTTCGACGAGCCGACCATTCGCGCGGACCTGACGGCGGTGGGATTTCGGGACGTGAAGGTCGATCGGATTGCGCGACTGGCAAAAGCGACTTCGGCACAGGATGCAGCGGTGATCACGGTGCAAGGCTCGTTGCTGCGCGCCGCCATCGAAATGGCGGACCCTTTGCGCCTCGGCGAGGCGACTAAGGCGGTCGAGCAAGTCATGTTCACCCGTTTCGGCGAAGGACCGGTCGAAGGGGAGATGAAGGCGCTGATCGTCACGACGACAAAGCCGAAATCTTGATGCTGACCGGTCCCAACGCCCGCCGCGTCAATAAGGCGCTTCCAGTTCGTGAGCGCGACGCACAGTGTCGGCTATTGTGTAGGTTTTCGGACGCCTGCATGACGACCCTATCCGCACGCGCCGACGGCAGGCGTACGAAAAGCGCCAATGGACGAAATCGCGAGAGGCGGCGCGACTACGGTGCGGCGGGCTCTACGAGGGTTTGATCGAGACGCCGGCGCTGATGGTGAGGGATGGAACGTCGCGCGACGAGGTTGATGGGGCCTTCAAGCGAGTGATGGCGTCGCCGATCTGAAACCAGCAGGCACGCACACAACCCGAGCGTGCTGGCACGGATCTTGAGTAAATAGGGGAAAGTAATTCTGGGGTCACTTGTGACTTCAATGACTTGAGCAAAACGGCAACACATGCATTTCACCAGGAGGTTGTGAGCTCGATGGTGACTGACGGTGAAGACCAGCATAGCGCGAATGACTGACGTGCACGGTACGACGGCGACGCGACGTGCGTCCTGGCACGGGAGTTCTCCTGCAAGACAGCGGTCCTCATAATCTGACGCCAAATAGAGGGTGACGATCTGCGCGACCGGCATCGTAGCTGATGCTCAACGGTCGAAGAAGATCTGGCTGCCGCCCCGTAAAGGATGGCTCCCGTAATCGATGGCTCTCGCTCGCCGCTATCGATGCTCCCCACAGTCGCAACGCCATCCGGATGACACCCCGCGCAGCGGGCTATCGCGGTAGCGATTTCGTCCGCTGGCACCTATCAGTCCACTTTGGACTTTGCATCGCCGTTCGACGCCATTCTGGTTCAGAACGGGATCTCGTCGTCGGGCGTCCTCCGCCGGCTTCGCCGACAAGCTGAGGAATTTGCCCTTCTCGCCGTCCTTGACCCAGCCGTTAAGCCAATACTTCCGGCCCTCGATGACGACGAGCCGGCGTAGTCAGCATGCGACGGCTTTTCCTTGCGGAGGTTTTTTGAGAGCGATCCGCTCATGTCGCGGTCTGCCATGGTGATATCCTTCCTATCGATTCGACGCTGTCACTGACGCTTTCACTTTGAAAGCTTCGTCACCGACTTCGGCGACCGATGAGGTATTCAATTGAGTTTTTGCACGACAGTCCTGATATTTGGAGGGTCATATGGCGATCGGCAGCACGGCGCTCGCAAATTTCCTGATTATTCTCGTGATCGGCATCGTCGCGGGTCTCACCTTCAATCGCTATGCCCGGAGCTGGCTAGCCCGTCTCGGAACGACAACTCGGAGCGACATCACCGCGGCGCTGGTGGGAATCGCGGGTGCATTCATCGGCTTCCACATCAGCATCATCCTCGGTCTGCTACCGTCGCCGCTCATGCACTTCATCCTTGCGGCTGTCGGTGCCTTCGCGGTTCTATGGTTGTGGAGAGGACGGTGAACTCGTGACAGTTTGGACGGAGGCCCGCTGTGCTATCTCCCGGGCGATGTCGTCATTGTCTCTCATCGAGCTGCTCCTTCCTCCTCAGGCTCACGCGCCTGCGCCGCCACGGCTAGTTTTCAACAAGAAGATCAGCACGCCGATCACCGACGCCTGGTGATGGCAATCGTGACGAGCGGTTGACGGCGGGACGCCGAGGTCGCCCGGCAGCGCCAGCACACTGGTCACAAAATTGTGCTCAGTGAACGTCATGGTGACGCGAAAGCCCCGACGCTCCGCGGAGGCCTTCACTTGGTGTGGGGTCAAGCTGTCGCGTGTATTACTCTTCGTGCACCACTTGCGAAGCGCCCGATTTCCCGCCACTTCTGGTGGATCATAAATCTGGATCGCGTGGACGAGGGCACAATGCGCCGAATTGGCTACGCACGCTGCAGCTCACAGGGCCAGAATCTCGATCGCCAGATCGCCGCCTTGCGCGCCGAGCGCTGCGACGTGATCTTTCGTGAGAAGGTGTCCGGCAAGAGCTTGCGCAATCGCCCCGAGCTCGAGAAGGCCATCGACGAGCTCGGCACCGGTGACACGCTGATCGTCGCCGAATGGGACAGGGCAACGCGATCGATGCTCGACGGCGTGCATCTGATCGAGCGCATCAACACCAGGGGTGCGCTGATCAAGGTGCTCGACAAGCCGCACTTGGATCTCACCACGCCGATCGGCCGCGGCTTCATCGCCTTCCTGTCGGCAATGGCCGAGGACGAGCGGCAGCGAATCCTCGCCAGGTGCAATGCCGGCCGGCAGGTTGCCATCGCCAAAGGCGTGCGGTTCGGTCCGAAACCCAAGTTGACGGCACATCAGCGGACCGAGGCCCTCAAGCGCCTCGAGGCCGGCGAAAGTTACCGGTCGATCGCCAAGACGATGGCCGTGCACCACGCTACGGTGGCGAGATTGGCGGGCTGAGAAGCGGCCACCGGGCCCCGATCGGGCCCTCGCGCACGCGCGCGTATGAGGGCGGAATGTATGCGCACGCCCGCGTAGGTTTCGGGCGTCCGTCTATTCGAAGGCGACCAGGCTCAATGCTTCGTAGGCTTTTGCCGCTGCGCCTCATGATAGGCCTTGATCATGGGATTGCTGCTCTCAGCGTCCTCGAGAACGCTACGGCAGAAGCACCCTAAGTACTTTCCGAGTCTGGCCCCCGCCAGAAAAACCGACAGCTGATGTTACGGTGGGATGTTTCCTAACGAGCAGAGAGGATTTCGGAAATGCGTTCCTTAGCCATCGTTCTTGTGGCAGTCGGCGCTCTCGCGTTCGCGGGGAAGGCGCATGCCGGGGTTCCGATCACGAAGCCGAAGCTGGAGAGCATACAGACACTGATCCAAAAAAACGAAAGCCGTTGTTTCAGCTGGTGCATGGCAAATCGTGGTCGTTGTTTCACAACTAAGAGCCCAGCGGCGTGTTGTACCATGGCGTGTCGCGGGCGCTGACCGCGCCAGGAGCACCCCAGGCGAGGAGATCAGGGCCCGCGCCAAAACGGGCAACCTCAATCCGGTGATCGGCGGCGGTGACACCGTGGCGAATGCAAAGCGCTGGACGATCGACTACCGCTGCATCGACAGCAATGGACCGCTTGGTCGACAGGCAGCGGCAAATTTCGACGCTAGCGGGTTAGTGTAGGGCCTCGCGCCCGCGCGCGTTTACGGGGAGAATGGTTGCGAATGCACCGAGGGCGCGCCCTGCCCAGACCGCAACTCGCTGATCTGCGCGATCTGTGCTACGCTCGTTTGTGGCCACGCAAGCGATCACCACGATCTTCGTAGTCGAGCGGATCCGCAACGGCTGGTCCGTAGGCGTTCGAGGCGAGCGGTTAAATTCGTTTTCGACCCACCGCAAGGCACTCGACGATGTTAAAAAGCGCCGAGCGAAGCTAACCTCCAAGGGGCAACGCAGCACGGTCGTCGTAAGAGGGCGCCTCAACAAGTAGCCGAAGCACTCCAACTTACCGGCCGGTCCGAGTGATCAATTCGCCTTAGCCAAGAACCTTCACTCCTCGGCACCTAAGCACTTTCCGAATTCTGGCCCACCGACAACGTCCGCGCTTGTATAGCGGCTACCTTATGGATCGCGACCGGTCGGTCCTTGGGGAGGCCGCTAGCCTGACGCCCCGTCACGGCCGCCAACCCATATGAGCGGCATCAGGCCGCCCTCGACCTGGTGCCGCATTCCCGCTCATAAGCTAGCCTTGCGCCGCCACTTTCCCCCAACTGCGGCGCGAAAAAGGGCACCACAATCGGTGCCCTTCTTTTTGGGCGTCCGCCGAAGACGGAAGCGTGGCCTAGGCCGCCCCGCTGGGTACATTCCGAGCCTGACCGCGATCGATGGAATAAGGCCTAACTGCTTCTGCATGGCCGCGCTTGGCCGAGCAGAGAAGGTGCCTCATGAAAGGCTCGCTCACAGGGCGCTCAATTCTCGTCGTTGAGGATGAGCCCCTTATCGCCATGGCTATTTCGCAAGCCCTCGAAGAGTCGGGCGCAGAAGTGACAACGACAAATACCCTTCGGCACGCCCTGCTTCTCGTGGAGCACGACGGACTGTCGGCCGCCATCCTGGATCACTCGCTCGGTGACGGTAGCAGTTCCCTCCTTTACGCGCGCCTCAAGGAACGGGGCATACCCTTTCTGATCTATAGCGGGTGGGCAAGAGTGGAAGGTGCCTGCCCGGGCGTGCCGCATATCATCAAACCAGCGACCCACCGGGTGCTCCTTGCGGCGGTGGAAGATCTGATCCGGGGTGCTCAGAATTCGAACTGAGGCGGTACCCCGCATCACTACGCTTTCAGCTGGTCCGACGTAGCCGCGGAAACAACGCTCGGGCCGCACTAATCTAGACCTGTTCGTTGGCATCGGCAGCATGACGCCGCTACCCCGCCACTACGATTTGGCGGTCGCAATAAATTTGGTGGCGACAAGCAAAAAGGCTCAGCGTGGGGGCTGAGCCTTGATTGAAAAGAACGATGCTCGTGCTGCACCTTGGAGCCATCATTCGATGGTGGATGGGGTTGCGCTGGGGGGCTATTTGCGCGCCTCTGGATCCAGTTCGGGCTTCGCCGCTATGTGGACAAGAAGAGATTTCTGGATGCCGCCCGCTGGCTTGCAATTGCCTTTCTAGTAGCCGCTGTCGGGGCGATCCAATTGCTCACGAGCTAGTGTCCCGTCGCGGGGGTCGGGGATTGCTGACGGAATAGTGCCGCTCATCAGCGTACACGTTGCCGACTAGTCCGCGTCAGAACGGTGGTATTTCGTCCGGCACCGACCTGCGCAGTTCCCTGACCTCATCACCAAATGCGTCCAGCTGATCACTGAGCGCGTCGGTCGTACCGATCAGGTAGTCAAGGTGGCCGCGCTCGATACTTGATGTGTTGGCCCTGAGGCGCAACGCGTTCACCAAGTCTCGCGACGGCCAGACTAGATCGGCGATATGACTGATCAGCAGTTCGAGGCGCACGAGCGGATCGCTGTTTGTGGTCATGGGCTGCGCCCTTTGAGGTCGGGATTGACCGACTTTAGGCTGGAGAGCTTGAGACCCTTCGTCACCGCCTTGCGGTGCCGTTCCCTGCAGCGCCACCCGGTTGCGGGTCTGTTCCCTAATGGCTTCGGCCGATGGCTTGATCAGGCCCAAGGCGCGGCAAGCCCCGCGGGCGATACCGTTACGGGGTTCGGCCGGGATGTCGAGGAATCACCCGGCGATCAAGAGCGCGCCCAGCCCGATGATGAGCGCCCAGAACACCAAGGTGTGCATCAGGTCGACGAGCTTGTCGGTCACATTGAGCCTCGACGCCGCAAATCTTCGGCCTCCGCCTCCCTCAACGCCTGGGCGAGCTGCGCGTCGTGCGCGATCAGCGCCGCGCTGGTCCGCTCGAGCAGCGCGTCGAGCTTGGCGTTGATCTTGACCTGCCTCGCGTCGATCTCGCGCTGATGCTCGAGAGCCTGCTTGAGCAAATCGCGGAGCGCCTTGGTCATTTCGGCGGCGTCGTCGTGCATTGGCGTTTCTCCTGGAATTAGGGACCGCGGGGGCCTTATTTTCGACCTGCGCGCGAAAGCAAATGGACGGTGGCGTCCGTTTGCTTGTCGCGCGCAGGCATCCTGCAAAAAGGGAAGCGCGTTCCTCTCTCGCACCGAGGCCGCCGAGACCGATCGCGGACGTCGTCGTCACGATGATTTACCGCGCACACCAAGAATGGGGAGCTCGCGCTCTTCGGCCTCGTACTCAGCACGACTGCGGTCGATGTGACGGCCCAGCGCCTCGTCCTGGAAGACGCCGATGATTTCGCCGTCCTCATCGCGCAGGACGCGCTTGGGTGCCTTCACCTCAGCGATCAGCTCGTCGAACTTGGCGGCGAGCTCAGCCTGGCCCTCGAGCAGCTCGGCCATCATTTCGGTGAGGTCGACGGTTTGGTTGAGGTGCAGAGAGGCTGCGCCCGCGCCATACTTCTGATCGAACTCGGGGGCCAGCGATGGATCGTCTTTGAGCGTGGCGATCGCCGCCTTGGACGGTTTAGTAGCCATACGGGCTTCTCCTCTTGTTGAAATCGGCGTTGCCGGCTTGCCGACTAGCCCGAAACAGCGGGCCGTTGCTGAAGACTTGTACCGGCTCGATCGGCACGTCGCGCGACGACGCGCGGGAACAGCTCGGTCAGCGCCCAGATCAGCGCGTCAGCACGATCGGGGCTGCCATCGCCCATAAATCCATTCGTGGTGAAGGAGATCAGCTGGTCCTCGAGGGCAGGGAAGCTGCCGACATGGTGCACCTTCCCTTGATCGTAGAGCGTCGCCACCGGTTCAGCGCGCACCACCTTGCCGCGGGAAGCCCGCACCTCCTTGTAGCGCACGCGCACCTTGGCGTCGGTAGCGGCGGCCTGCACCACCGCTTCGACCATGGCGCCGCCGAAATTGGTCGGCCACGATGCAATCGGCGGCATGCCTATCGAAGGCGTTGACCACCACGCGGCCCCACACGGCCGGCGGAGCTTTCACTGAGCAGTCCTCGAGCACGTAGGCATTGCCATCGAGCCCCAAGCCAACAACAACGATGCCGACGAGATCGCCGTCGTCGGTCCCCTTGGTGCCGCTGGGATCGACCGCAATGATGATCCGGCGCAGATCAGGTCGCACCGACTTGCGGTAGGTCTCGATCCCCTCGAAAGTCCAGAGCGCGTTTTCGCCGATGCTGCCGAAGCGGCCTTCCCAAAAGCGTAACCTCTCGCGCGCCGGCAAAGCCTGCAGCTCGGCCAAATAAGTTGCCGGCAGGTTTGCTGCGTTGTCGACGGGGTTCATTTGAATGCTGGCGTAGGCCTCCGGGTTTTTAAGTGGCAGCATAGGGTGGCGTGCCCTCGCGCTTTTCGATGAACAGTCGATGGCACCAGTGCGTCGTCACCGGAGGGTTGCAGTCGAGGTAGCACTTGAGCGCCAGGCCTTCGACGTTCTGCGCAAGGCGGGTCACAATCAGATTGCGTGCGGCCAGTGAAATCTGACTGACCTCGTTGAGCAGCACGGTCGCAAATTCCAGGCCGAGCACCTTTTCGGTCCGCTCTTTGTCATCGAGGCCGCCAAACCAAATTTCACTCCCATTCGGGAATTCCCAAAACCAGTTCGCCTTGTCCTGCTTGACCTCCACCGAGGGGAAGCAGGTCGCCATCACCTTGGGCAAAGTGTCATGCCAAATGCTTTGCACGACGTGATTGAAGCGAAACCGCGCAATGAGATGCCGGCTGCCCGGTACCTTCATGGCGCGAATGGCAACGGCGCGGCAGGACGTGAAGGTCTTGCCGCTGCGGCTGCCGCCCCATGCCAAGGTGTGGGTGGCCGGGCCAGCGATGAGGCGGTTGAGCTCCCGCTGTTTTCCGGTCAGCTTGAAAATCGGCGGCTCCTTGGTCGTCACAGCGCCAGATCCTCAGCATCGAGCTTGAGGATGACGAGGCCCGCCTTGGCTTCAACTTCGAGCTTATCGCCAAAGATTTTCGGCAGCATTTTTGAGAGGATGAATTTGCGGCTGTCGATTTGCAGGCGGGCCCACTGGGGGTCGCCGTCCTTTGCGTCGGCGATCGCGAGTATTTCATCCGCCAGTTTGTGATACCCGATCTCGCGCGCGCGTCGAAACAACTCAGCGAACGGCGCGCCTACTTCCGCGGCCCACTCCCGCACGAAAGCCTCGCGCGGCATGCCCGCTGACTTGCAAATGTCGCGAAGGGTTTCGCCGTCGCGCAGTCTCTCGAGGATGATCTCCTCGATCTCCTCGGTGCGAGCCGCTCTGGGTGGGCGCCCGCGACCCCTTGTTGCGACCAAGGCGGTCGACGCGTCTTCCACTTTGACCGCGCTCGCAGTAGGCCGGGCCCGCTTGCCTCTTGGCTTCGCCTTCGCCTTTGGCTTGGGCGATTCGGTCGGCGTCGTTTCCATTGTCGTCTCCCGTCAAGCTGCGAGCGGCGCGCGGGCGAACCGGCGCATCGCGGTGGGTTTCAATCGTTGCGGGCCGTGGCAGTGCGACGCGGCGTGATGTGGGGCGCACAGGAAAATCACGTCGAGCGCCTTGGCGTAGTTATGATGATGAGCATGCCTGGCTGGGGCATCACATCCCGCGGCTTCGCAGGCCTCCGGCTTCGTGATGACGCCGCGGCGAACGGGCACGCCTGTGGCGGCCCCGGTAGGCTGGCTGAGAGAAAAGTGACGACACACGCGCAATAAAGCTCGTCCATTCGAACCAGCAGCAATCGCAGGCTGAGGACGCGTGGGCCTCTTATTTTCTGACATGTGCCGAGAGATTGCGGAGAGGCGAGGATAGCAGAAACCGTAGTGGTCGCGTCGCTCAGCGGCCTGAGCTATGCGGCATGGATACCATGTCGCTGATGCAGACGGCGACGAGCGGACATTACTTTGCTCGACTTGCAGCTTCGCCCATGTTGCGCTGGGTGGCCGACCCGGGGATCACGGATAAGTCAGCAGCATGGAAACCGCACCGCAGCCGGCCTATGCTGTCCTTTGAAACTTACGACCGCGGCGAGGAGAGTTTCGATGGACGACCAGGAGAAGACAGCACGGGCCGCAAGGGACGTTGAAGCTCTCCTCTACTTCTACATTCACGTGATCGTCTTCGTGCTCGGCATGGCCGTGCTGTTCGGCGTCAACTGGTTCGCCACTCCCAACGTCTGGTGGGTGCAGTGGCCGTTGCTAGGCTGGGGCGTCGGCGTGAGTCAAGCGCACACGCACTCGCTGTATTCGCAACGCCGCCAAACTTCGTCACGCGATGGAAGCAGCGAAAGATCGAAGAGCTGAAGGGGCCGGATGTAACAGGCGTGGCGTCCCGCGGGGAGCAACACACCATCCCTGCTGTATTGCCTCTCGTCCGCCCTTGATATTGGGCTCTTAGTCGCAGGGTCGCCCTCACGTGAGCAACGACAAAGGCATCGGTCTAGTCTTCGCTCAGAGTTCGCCGGCCGCTGACACCGCCGGCCACTAAAGCCCACCAACATGGGCTCATCAGTCGGGGCTCTCGCGCGAGGTCAGAAGCAGAGTTCGCGACGGCGTGCATGCACACACTGCGCCACGATAACGCAACATTGCGAACGCAGGGCTCGTCATCGTCTCAGACATAAACTGAACTTGAGGCGGACGAGCGCTATTTCTTTTCCAGCAGGACGTGTGCGCGCCCGGTGATCGTCTTCTTCACCACTTCCGCGAATTTGTGCAGTAGCCAGGGCAAGGTCACCTCCAGACGTAGGCTGTCGTCCAACACCTGGACATTACCGGCGGCCACCTGGCCCAGCGCCCGCACCCTGAAATCCATTCGGTCACCCGACCAGACTTCCCCCTCGACGCTCAGGACGGGAAAACTCTCGGAAGCTTTGGCGAGCACCGGCTTGATCCGGCGCAGGGCCTCTTCCTTGCCGAGCTTGTGGGGGATGGTAATGATGATGGCTTCGCTCACGTCGGCTACTTTTTCCAGACAGTGCCAAGGCTGAACTCTATATCGCGGTGACGCCCGCCAGTGTCACCATCGGCTGTTCGCGGAGGGACCTTTCGACCAAGGATTTGTACTGCTGCGCCGCCTCCTGAGCCTTCTCGCCATACCGGACGGCTTGCTCACCAATCTGTTCGTGAACCCCTGCACTTTGTGTGCCGCATCCTGCATGCGGTCCATGGCCCGATCAGCCGCTTCCTTAGCCTGCCAGCAGATCTCATCACACCGCCTTTTCGTCAACATGATCGACGGCAGTGCCAGTGCGGGTGTCGTAACGTCGCAGCGGCAAGGGCCCTTCGCTGGCTGGTATCAGAAGAACCTCGGTCAGTCTTGAAAGACAGGCGTCATACTCTCCGCGAAGCTCGACAAAGCGACGCCAGCACTCGTCGCGCTCCGGCTTCATCTTGGCACCGAGCGCTGTGAACCGGTCGCAAGCGGCATCGAAATCGGGACGCCCAAGTCGCCGTCCGCTTAGCCCCTCTCGCCGAACCTGGTAATCCGCCAACCCGTCTGTAATCAGGCGCAGGGCTTCGACGCCGGTGCGATGGCACACGGTTGCCGACGATGCACCTGGCGCTTCGAGCGTAGCGAGAGAAAATGAAACGGAATCGAGGGCAAAAGCCGCGGCAGTGAGCCAACTCTGACGACGATGAACAGTTGGAACAAAGGCGAGTATAGGCGCCAGTGCTTGAGTTCTCAGCCAAATTGCGGAACCAGGATTCCCAATCCTCCCACAGGCTATTCCAGTCGCGTGAGCCGGACAAGCAGAAACCATTCGAGAAGAATAAAATTCGTAACGGCGGGCCCAGCGCGGGCATAAAGCCAGGCTACCTTGTCCTGCCGCATCTTGATCGTTGTTTGATATCCGGGAATAAAGGTAAAATAAAATACAACGACGCCAAGCCCCATTGCGCCTTCCAAGATGGCAAGTAGCCGTCCCGCTGTATCCGGCGGCGTAAGGAAGCCGAGTGTGCTAAGGGCGGAGCCGCTGGCGAGGAACGCTTGAAGGAGGTTGTGCTCGGCTTGGCACGACCAGATCAGCAACGCAAAGCCGGCTTCCACCAAGCCAAACCACACGATGATGAGCAAAAGGATGTATAGAGGTAGAACCCATGCCAGCACATCCTGGATCTCTGCATAGCTCTGCCGCTTCAGTGCCCAGCGTGCCAATAACGAATACACGAGCCAGCCGACGCGGCGCACCAACCAATCTCCGCTCTGACGATTGACGACCGCGGCCTGCGACACGGATCGCAGGAAAGCGATTATGAGCAATAGCCCAAGCAGAGCCGCACCAACTCGTAGCAGGAGATCCATGACGTCAATCCCGCTTCACCGTCCTTGGGCTTGCTGCTGTCGTAGAACGGCATAGAGCCGCAGCCTGCGCATGCGCGGCGGCGAGCGGCCGCGTTACAGCTGTGCACGCCGTTGCGTGCTATCAGCTGCGCACCGCGAGTGGCGCAATTTCCGCCGGACGGTCCAGGCTCCTTGGTGTAAATCGGCAATTACAGTATCTCACGCAGTGTTGGGTATCAGGAACTTCCCTGATTCAGCAGTTGTCTGACCCGGTTATTGGGTTTGCGGACTCTGACAAAAAAGAATGTCTGGGCCTTGCAGTCGCCTCGCGCCGCGCGAACAGCGCGCCTCGCCTGTAGGATACGCGGGCGCTGCGACGCGCACCAAGTGCAACACCATCGATGGTAGCCGTGCACCAAGCGCGGCACCATGTATGGTAGAACGCTGAGGATCTCACGCCGTCGGGCCTAACCACCAAATATGCCAGTCCCCAACACCTCACCCTGCTCAGGGTTAGTGAGTGGCGCGGCTTGGGCGTCAGCGGTTCTTCCACGAGTGACATGCGCCTGGCGGTCCTCCACCGAATTCGTCGTTTTCAAACTTCATGAGTCCTTTGAGCAGCCTTTCGGGAATCGTTGAGCAGCCCTTTTAGCAGCGGCGTCTATCAATTGACCTGCTCAGGGTACGTCTCACTTTAAAATCAGGATTCTGACCGATTGCTCTGTTTGCGCCTCGGTGGCAAAAACCCTGACACTCTTTACATCGCTGCCATCTCTTACAAGCTACCGAAAGCGCCACAGGGCATGAGCGCTACAGGGCATGTGAGTGTCATCCACATAACTGAGGAGACGGGCATGGAAACCGGGATTCCCGAAGACCAAACCGCCCACAGTAAAATCGAGACCGATCTTGCGTCTCGACCGACCATCGTCGACGAAATTCGTGCCGTCATGCCCAACCTGCGCAACCTGCGAAATTTGCAGGGGATCAAGGGCGACGGCTTCATCGACGCAGTGCTGCGGGGTCTAGGCCAAGTCGTATTTCAGAACAATGCGCTGTGTGGCCTGCTGATCCTGCTAGCGATCAGCGTGAATTCGTTCGTTTACGCGGGCGCGGCGCTGTTTGGCGCTGTGGTCAGCACCTATGCGGCGATGCTTCTACGCATCGACAACAAGCTGGTCAGGGATGGCCTGTACGGATTTAACGGCGCGTTGACCGGCATCGCGATGGTCGCCTTCACCAGTAAAGAATATCTTCACGGCGACCTGCCGAGCGCCTCGATGGTTCTGTACATCGCGCTGGCAGCGGCATTCTCGACCATTCTCGCGCGGGCGTTCGCCTTCGCGATAAGGAATGATCGTGTCCCAGGACTGAACTTTCCTTACTGTGTCGCGACCCTGTTGCTTCTCGCTGGCCTGCACCAGTTCAGCGGCCTCGACCCCCATACTGCGACCCATCCGTTGCTGTCTTCGCTTCACCCTGCCAGCGGCACGCAGGTCTATGCCGGCGATACCTGGCTGTATGGGATCGGCACGGGAATCTCTCAGATCTTCCTGCAGGACAACTGGCTGACCGGCATATTGGTGGTTGCGGCAATCGCCGTGAATTCCCGAATTTCTGCTGCAGCCGTTGTTGCTGGTTCGGCCCTTGCCGTGGCGGCGGGCTGTTTCCTTGGTGTGAGTGAGGCATTCATCCGCTCCGGGCTGCTTGGCTACAATGCAGCGCTGACGGTTCTTGCGCTTGGCGGGTTCTTCGTCCTTCTGGATCGGGCGGGCGCCATCTATGCGGCGCTGGGAGCCCTCCTGACAACATGCGCGTGGGGCGCGCTCGCGACCGTGCTGGCTCCGTCCGGACTGCCCGTTCTGACGCTTCCCTTCGTGATCGTCACCTGGCTGATGCTACTCGGGGCCAGGGGCTTCCCGGTGCTGCGGACGATTGCGCCTGAGTACGCTATCAGCCCGGAAGACACACGGCAGCGCCTTGCACCGAGACGCCGCGTGGAGGCTCAGGCCGGCGAATAGCCCCATCCTCCCCACTCGTCGTGTTGAGGTTCGGAATTCGTTGTCACTCTGCATCTGCTCGAAATCGTGACACCTGGAGGCAGTGAGATCAAATGGGAACCGACCCGGACAACAACACGAATGTCCCCAAGGGCGGACAGAGCACCGAACCTCTGGCAACACCGACGCTCATGCCGCGACGGCTGTTTCACCAGCACGGCCCGGTAAATCGCCGCAAAATATTGGCAGCCGCCACATCCGGCATCGTCGGCGTTATCCTGGGCGAGCGCCTGCTTGCCCCGCTGCGGGCCCAAGCACAAGGACCGCGCGGGATTTTACCCAACCTGTCGGGCGGCACTCCCGGCAGCACTCCCGGCACCACGCCCGGCAATGGCGCCGTCGGCGGAGGAAATGCGTCCGCCACCGTGGATCTCAACAAGATGACCCTGCCGGCGGCCGGGTCGCTGGGCGACTATATCTGGCTGACGCCGACTAAGTTGGGTGGCGGAGCCCAAGTGCAGGACCTTGCCAGCGGCAAGACGATGGCCTGGATCGAATACTGGAACTATGGCGATACCTGTCCCATCGCGCACCATTTGGCCGCTTTCCCCTCGCCCGACCCGCGCAAAGGCTTCG
Organism: uncultured Alphaproteobacteria bacterium; assembly: GCA_963770295.1. Classification (GTDB taxonomy): domain Bacteria; phylum Pseudomonadota; class Alphaproteobacteria; order Rhizobiales; family Hyphomicrobiaceae; genus AWTP1-13. Next base: position 4,716 of record CAVYPA010000005.1, on the reverse strand, counting down.
AGTTCGTCAACACAACACAGGGCGGTCAGAACGCCCTGATCTACGGCATCCCGTCGCAGATGCAGGAGCACGGTATGCTTGACCCTATCTGGGGACAGGGCAACCAGATCTATCGAGTTCGGCTTCGACGGGCGGCAGATGAACCTGCTCGAGAACATCGCCGAGACGACGGGTATCGGCGTCGGCGTGCACACAGTCATCTACCCGGATGGCACTGGATTTTCCGGCTCCGATGGACAGAAGGATGTCGTTGCGTTCTTCACGCGGGCAAGCGGCACGGCAAAGACACAGGTCATATCGGCGTTCCGTTTCGACTGGTACGGCAAGGAGGCACACGGCGCGCTCGACCAGAACTGGTTCGGTGGCGGCAAGGTGCGCATTACGAAGCTGGTGCAGGCGCCAGAAACCGGCAAATACGACTACCGCGGAACAAAGGGCAACAAGCTCGACTGGGAAATGGTCCCGATGGGCGAGTATCTCGCCTACACAGGCCAGCTGCCAGGCGATGCGGTTCGCAACCTCACCGGGGCCGACAATACGGTGCATCATCCCCACAACCGCTTCTCGATCGTGACACTGCGGATGTTCGCCTGCGGCGTCGTCATCGACCGCACCAGCATGGAGCCGGTTGCCTGCATCTCCTCGCCCGAGGGGACGCCGAAGGACAACATTCCTGTCGACAAGATCGCCGATGGAATCTGGGAGATCACGCTCGACAAGGTGATCACCTCCGGCCACGAATGCGGGTTCAGCCCGGACGGCAAATTCTTCACGATGACGAACAACACGCGCCAGAACAGCATGGGCGTGTTCGATGTCAGCGACACGGATCCGCGCAACTGGAAGCGCATCACGCATGTCAAGGACCCGCGCTGGACCGGTAGCACGCCCAGTCCGTTCCATGTCGCGTTCTCCATTGACGGCTCGAAGATGTTCGTCTCCGAGCTGCATCCGAAGCCGGCCAAGAGTGCGGTGCTCGTCATCGACACGAACACCTGGAAGACGATCAAGCGCTTCGATAACGTCGGCGTCGACTGTCAGACGATGGCGCCGAGCTACGATGGCAAATACGTGTTTCAGATATTCAGCGGGTTCCAGCGTTTGGAAGGAGGCACCTTTGTCTTCACGCAGGATACGCTGGAGCCGGTTGGATATATGCCGAATTTCGGTGGCCACCATGATTGCGTGATCGTCCCACGCAACACCCAAGAACTGATCCACAGTCGCTGCACGACAGTGTGAACTTCGACTAACACAGGAGGATCGCGTCATGGCAGGATTCGAACACCGGCTGGCCTGCGTCATTGCCGCCGACGGCTCAGTCGTTCGAGGTTATCTGATCGACAAATGCGAGCTAGTTGGCGCCAACGAGTACCGCATCAGCTGGAAGATTCCTCTGCAGAACGAGGCCAAGACCAACTTCTCCTGCGTGATCGGCAGCGCCGCCCTGGAACCGGTGGAACCGGGCTTGTGCACGGTCGGCTTGATGTCCGACCCGATGAAGATGCATGTCCACACCTTTGATGTCACCGGCAAGCCAGCGAAGCGTTCGTTCCACCTGGCCTGCTTCCGCGATGAGTGAGGTGTTGTTCACCGCGACCTGAATGCGGGGAGCCGGATCGTGAGCCGTTCCTCCCCCCAGTTCTTGCTGTTTCGCCTGGCCGCGCAGAATATCGGGCGGCGGCGTCTCCGTGCGCTATTGCTTGGCCTCGCGGTGATGCTGGCCGTCGGCGTCGCATTTGCAAGTTTCACCGGAGGCTGGGCCCTGCGCGGCGGCGTCGTGACATCCTTTTCGCGCATGGGTGCCGATATCGTGGTCGTGCCGATAGGCACTCTCGTGAACATCACGAGTACGCTTCTGACCGTCCAACCGACCGATCAGGAACTGGACATCGATCTCGCGGACCGATTGAGGGCCATTCCCAACGTCGGCCTTGTGGCGCCGCAGCGGATCGTGCGCGCCCAGGTGGACGGACGCACCATCAACCTCATCGCCTTCGATCCGACATCCGATTTCACCGTGCAGCCGTGGCTGCCCCCGAGCCAGCGTTTGGCGCTGACCACGGGGGGCGCGCTCGTTGGCGAGCGTGTGACCGGCAGCAAGCCAGGCGATAGCCTGACCATTTGCGGTCAGCCGCTCCGGGTCGAAGCGCGGCTAGGCCGGACTGGGGTCGGTCCGTTTGACGAGTCCTATTTCGTGAGCTTCGCGACCCTCGACGGCCTGATCGAAGCATGGCAGAGGATTTGTCATGGCTTAGGAATCCCGATCTCGTCGGGCCCTGGCCGGCCAGCTCCGGTGATCGATGCGGAGAGGGCAATCGCGGCACACCGGCATAACCTCCTGTCGGGACCGGCCGCCTGCCTTCCCGAACTCGCGCCTGACCGGGTCTCCGCGCTTCTCCTACAGCTCGCGCCCGGTGCCTCCGCCCAGCAGGTGATGTTCGCCATTGGCCAGATCCCCGGGATCAAGCTTGTCACGGGCAACGCCGTATTCACAACGACGCGTCAGGCCCTGGGCAGCCTGTTTGGCAGTATGGCGGTGTTCGCCCTGCTGCTGCTGCTGGGGCTGCTGATCCTGATCTGCCTGCTCTTCTCCGCGATCGTCCAGGAGCGCTACCGGGAACTTAGTCAGTTACGAGTGATGGGCGCGCGACCAAGCCAGATCATGCGTATCATCCTGACCGAGGCCGCCGCCATCACCGTCCTCGGTGGCCTGTTTGGCCTCGCGTTCGGCGCCTCCCTCGTGCTCGTCTTCGCCCGCACGCTTGGCTTTTACTTTGAGACGATCGGCGTGCCGTTCGCCTGGCCTCCCGTTTCGACGACGATCCTGGCGGCGGTGGTGGCGGTCGTATTCTCCGCGCTTCTCGGCATCGTCGGCGCGTTCGTGCCTGCCTGGCGGGCGGGTCGTCTGGAGCCCTACGCCCTGCTCAAAGCGGAGGCGGCGCCTTGATCTTGCATGCCGCCAATCTGCGCAAGAGCTATCCCACCGGAGTCGTTGCTGTAAGTCACGCCGAGCTCAAGTTCGACGATAGCGAGTTCATCTCGATCGTCGGCCGATCGGGGTCGGGAAAGTCCACGTTGCTGGCGATGATCGGCGCACTGACGCGGCCGACCGCGGGCCAGATGATGCTGGGCAACGACGACATCTGGACCTTTCCAGAAACCAAGCTGGCGGACCTGCGCTGCCGCGAATTCGGCTTCGTATTTCAGTTCCCGAACCTGCTGCCGAATTTGCAGGCGATTGACAACGTCGCGCTGCCGGCCCTGCTCGGTCGCACGCTGAATGCCAGCGACGCTTATTCGCGAGCCCGGACACTGCTGGAACGTGCGGGGCTGCAGGACCGGACCGATGCCTATCCCGCGGAGTTGTCCGGCGGCGAGCAGAGGCGCGTGGCCATCGCGCGGGCACTGATCAACCAACCGCATCTGCTGCTGGCGGACGAGCCCACCGGCGACCTCGATGAAGACACCGAGCGCAACGTCATCGCACTGCTTGAAAGATTGCGCCAGGAGACCCCATTCGGCCTGGTGTTGGTGACCCACAATCTGGCATGGGCAAAGCGTGCGGATCGCACATTCGTTATGGAGCGCGGCGAGCTCAGCGCCATCGACCGACCGCCCGAGTGGCGCGCGCCGGCACCGCCGACACCGCACTTTTCCCCGCCTCCGCCGGCAAATGATCCGGCACCAGCGGTTACTGCCTACGACGCGTCGCGGCTTGGCAGAAGTCTGTGGGCCGTCGCCGGGAAGGTCATGGTTGCGGGGCTGGCCATTTTTGCCCTGATCCTGGCAACGAATTATGGTGTCAACCGCTATCAGATCTATCAAATGCAGCAGCGGCGGGAACAGCTCGCCGCCCTTGAGGAGCTCGCCACATCGACATTGCGCGGCGACATTGCTTCTGTCACCCGTCTCGGCGACGGCCGCTACCGGGTTGACATCTACCTTGAGAACACGGGAGGCGCCGATAAGCCGATTTACATCATGTCGCCGGCAGTGCACGCGTTTGTCCAGGTCGGACTCGATCGGCAGGAAGTGCCGCTTGCGCCGGAGGGCAATGCCACCGCATCCGTCTTGAAGGTCATCGGCAGGCAGTCCTATCAATACGTGCTTGAAGCCCGCCTGGACAAGTTCACGCAGCTGTTGCCGCATTACATGCATGTTCGCTTCATCAATACCATGCTGGTCAGTCCGGAGACACGCCAGAGACGATATCTTCCATCGAGAGGACAACTACTACATCTATCTCAGACCGGACGGCATCGACGACGCCACAATCGCGAAATCGATCAGGTTTGCCGGAGCGCCGCCGACGTGGATCTGGATGCCGCCCCACTGAAGCCCGAGCAGGAGACACTTCGATGATGCGATGGCCTGCGCTTAGGCACTTTACGGACCGGGCTGCGCCGGAGTTGTCCGATTGGGCGTCCCCCGCCACTACTGCCAAATCCGAGATCATAGGGTTGTCGACTTTCGGCGTTGCGATGTTGGTGCTCGTTTATGCCTGGGCCGGTGCCCGGCGAAGGGCTCTGCCGTTCTTGCCGTCCTCCTCTGGGTCGGTGCGACCGTGTCGCGGCAGTTTGGTCGCGATCCGCGGGCGCACATCTCCTCAGGGGATAAAGTACGCGCGCTTACTCGCGGGGTGCCGCTTGTGATTTTGGGGCTCGTCGTCGCCAGCTTGCTCGGGCCAGCCTATCTCATCCTTGCTGCTCTGAT